>DATGID010000001.1:0-23915 GCA_035307385.1 Ktedonobacterales bacterium
TCGCGTTGGGGGGCTTCTTCGCTCATCAGGGTCAGGTACGGAGCGACAAAGGCCCACTCCTCATCGCTCACATCACTGGGGTACGGTTTTCTTGCCATGCCCCCAGTCTATCAGAAAAAGTTCAGAACAGACTCTAGAGGAACAATTGCGAGCCGCTTTTCCCTCCCTCTATCATACGGAGCCGGGGTTTTATTTCGAATGTGGGGATGGCTGGTTCACTCTCCTATGGCGCCTGAGTGAGCAGTTGCAGGACATGATTGTTCACGTGCCACCACCAGAGCAGGCGGAGTATTATGCGTGCCAGGTCAAACAGAAATGTGGCGAACTCCGCTTCTATCTCTCCAACTCTACCGACGAGATGTTCCAGGCAACGGAGGCAGCGCTGGAAGAGAGCAAACAGATCTGTGAGGTGTGTGGGGCATCAGGGCATCTGCTGCTCGACCTGGGATACTTGATGACACGCTGTCCAACGCATACTCCTCCAGCGCACTAGCGGTCCTTGCTTGTCGGATTGGAAGTAAAGGACCAGAAGAGGAAGGTGTGATGTCAGAAACTTCAATAGAAACAAAGTGATAAAAATGAAGACTCACTGGGAGAAGCCTCACCCTGCAAAGTGGAAGTTCGTATGACGCGGGTTTACCTGGGTTGCCTCAATTCCCTGGCCTTCTGCTCTGCTGAAGCAATGATCTGTGCTTGAAGTGAAGTAAGGAGTTCAGTAGTATCCTGATAATGGAGCGTTGGCAGAACCCAGTGATATCTGCGCCTCAGATCCTCGAACATAGCATATTCGCGTCTTTGCATCACTTTCCCATTGACCGTGAGCAAATCTTGTAAGAGCAGCGGCTGTACAGGAACCACAGTCTGAGGAATGACCGTGGCTACTTCATGGGGTGCGCTGCTGGGATCAGTGAGGTCGACAATGATAAAGCGAGCCAAGTGTGCAAGAGTGCTTACTGGACTGCACCCCATTCACCGGACCAGTGGCTCAAGTCAACTCAGCAACACGTTGTACCTGAGCGGCCTCAAACTCGGCTGGAGGCAGGTAGCCCAAGCTGGAGTGCAGCCGCTTCTGGTTATAGACCGCCTCAATGAATTGTCCAAGATGAGCTTGGGCATCCGCAAACGTCTGATACTCTTTCAGATACACCTCCTCGTGTTTGAGCGTCTTGAAGAAGCTCTCGGCTTTGGCATTCTCATAGGGATTGCCTGTGGCCGACATACTCACCTGAGCTTGTGCCTGCTCCAGCCGAGCAATATACTCAGTGCTGGCGTACTGCACGCCCCGATCCGAATGGTGAATCAAGCCTGGCGCAGGATGGCGCGTCTCCAACGCCATCTCCAGTGCCGCCAAAGTAAGACGGGTATCGATCTGGCGCGCCAGTTTCCAGCCCACGCAGCGCCGGGAGAAGGCGTCCAAGATACAGGCCAGATACACGAAGGTCGTCGGCAAGCGGATATACGTGATGTCCGCGACCCAGGCTTGATCTACTCCTGTCAGGACTGTTTGAGCCAGCACATTGGGATAGGTGCGATACCCATGCGCCGAGTCGGTGGTTACGACGAAGTGGCGCTGCAAGTGGCACAGGAGCGATTCCTCCCGCATCACTCGTAAGACCCGTTTGTGATTCACCTGCCAGCCTGCGCGGCGCAAGGCGTGCGTGACTCGGCGGTAGCCATAGCCCGGAAACTCCAGCACGAGCTGCTCAATGGCGTCACACAAGGCCACATCCGGCTCGGCTTGCTCATCGGCTGGCGGGCGAGCATAGTACCAACTGCGGCTGACACCCAACCAGGCACAGAGCTGGCGAATCGAGGTCTGGGGATAGCTGTGTTGTACCATCTCAATCACCGTGTGCCGTTTCTCGACGCTGTGGCTTGTACGACTTGATAACTCTGCAAGGCTTTTTTAGCGCGGCATTCTCCAAGGCTAACTGCCCGCAGAACCGCTCCAACTCCGCGATGCGGGCTTCCAGCTGACTTTGCTGCCCACCTTCCTTGGGGGTAAAGGCGGCCTCGCCGCGTTCGTCGTACTCTTTGCGCCAGCGCGACAGGACGCTATCAGCCAACTGATATTCCCGGCAGACTTGTGCGGGACGCTTGTGTCCCTCCGCAAGCTGGCGGACCACTTCCAGCTTGAATTCTCGGCTAAACGTTCGTCCTGGCATAACTCGTCACCTCACCTTTGCTCTGTGTCTACTTTAGCACAGAGGAATGGCTCAGTTGACTTGCCTTGGTGGTCCGGTCCGAGGGGTTCACTCCAATATGAACGAGAATACAGGGCCTCTTTTGGAATACCCTACTATCAACCGTGTTCACCTAAGGAACAGGCAAAGCAAGTGGAAGAGGGATTTGTGAACACTTTTCTATCACCACATGCTAATAAACAAAGCAAGCAGAATAGCCAAGCAGATTTTATCACCACCTTCTTGCTATGAAGGACACTGTATATTGACTTGATAGACAATACCCTTCCAAAGTGAACACTTAAAGAAAATACACGACACAGAGCGCGAAATTGGCCGAAAAGACCTGGATGTGCTGCTGTTCAACGACCTGTTGCCACTGGTGGATCGGCGCGCCCATCGGAATCAGCGGTGTATGATGAGAATAAACGCTGTCACTCTGTGTGCTGTGAGCGCAGGAAAATCGGTAGCTGTATGCTAAAAAAGTTTGTCACTCCTGTACCTGCATGGGCACCTCTCATCGTGGGCAGAGAGAATAAACTCTGTCACTGATCGGGATGGCTGGTAGTCCATGATTTCATGCCTCTGGCAAGCCCCTGCCAAACGAGCGCTCATAGGTTGCTTCGGCCAGAGAGCGAATGGTGGGTCGCTGGAGTACCTTCCAGTACAACTTGGCCCGCCGGAAAAATTTTGTCTGGCTCGGATGCTGCTGTTCTTCCTGATAGCACTGCACCGTCCACGCTAGCCTTCTAGCGATATGGTCCTCGAGCGATTCGCGCGCTTCCTCCAGGGCCTGTCGCGCCAAGGTGAGATGTGGCGGTAGCCGGGCGTGGCTCCACAAGGGAACACACCCGATCTCCTGACTCATCGTCGCACACCCGATACGTACAGGAAAGCCCGGCTTTTCGCGTAAACGCTGGGCAGCCTGCCGAATGGCGGTTGCCAGGTCATGGTCCCGCTGAGCGATCTGCTGCGCGTGGGCGCTCTGCTTCCGCTCCCGCTGCGCGGTGGCTTTGTGGTGTTCCCGCACGGCTTCCACGGGCAGATGCTGATGCAACCATGCGGCATCGTGCTGTTGGAGCCAGCGATAGGTGGCCGGTTCCAGGCGGACCAATTGCGTGAGCCAGGCCTGGGGATGCTCCGCTTGCACCTGTAGCCAGGTGGCGCGCTGGTCTGCTCGCCGTGCTTCTACCTGATCTTGATAACACGCAGGTCGCTTTCCACGCTGTGGCGCTTCCGGGGCAAAGGGCAGCTGGAGGAGGGCGGCCAAGCGACGAATGGTTTTGGGGGTCGTGTGCATCTCGGTGGCGAGCTGTGCCAGCGACACCTGCGGATCAGGCCAACGCTCGATGAGATGCTGCTTCCACAGGTGGCCGTAGTCGGCGATCTGCCCATGGCGAAAATGATCCTGCGGCGTGCGATTCGGTCCGGCGCGGCTGTAGGCATACCCGCAGGCGCAGATGAAGGTGCCCACGGGCTGGCGGTTGCCACCGCTGCGCACGGTGTAGGTTGCGATGCAGCGCTGCCGATAGGAGGGACAAAGCGGATTCAGACATGGCCAGGGCCCTTCGCCAAAGGGACGATCAGGCCGTCCAATCGACGTCCGAAAGGTGTGGATCGTATGCCCTAACAGGCGGAGCAACAGGAGATGATAGATCGGGTGGTGCGGGTGCGGTTCAGCGGGTTGTACGAGCCGAACCAACCAACCATCTCCGGTCTCCCGCAGCTCGCAGTGCAGCAGGGCCAAGATTTCCAGGGGCACGCGCGCGTAGAGGGCCTGGATCAGGGCGTGTTGGCGCAGCAGCCCTCCTGCGGTGAGCAGGCCCTGCTGCCGGAGCAGCGCGCGCTCCTGCTGGTGGATCCAGGCACAATCACGCTCTAGCCGACACCGCAAGAGCCAGAAGGCGTCTTGGGCGATCTGCACCAACACTCTGGGAGCGGGTGTGGGGTCAGTGGTGGGGAGCGAGACGGGCAGCTCCTGCTCGGCAGCCACAAAGCGCTCGTGGAGCATCAACTGTTTGCGTCCTGCTCTACTGTGAATGTTCACCCGGCTTTCTGCGAGAAAGCCTGCATGGTGGGGACAGACCGACACGCCAGGCACCTGATGGCACCGATGCCAGTACGTCTCCCCATACTGCTGGCGATCTGCCTCGACACAGGCAGGGCAGTAGTGTAACCACTGCGGTCGTTTGATCGTGCAACGAGCGACGCCCGCGATCCAATGCAGGGATTGCCCCGCACCACGCATGCCCACGCGCAGCGCCTGCGCCCGCTCGTCCGGCAGAAAGGCGGCGTAGAGCGGATAAAGCGTGTGGTGATCAATCAGCCGATCAGCGGTGTAGGCATGCCCCGATGGGAGCATCTGTACCAGATGGTCTAGGCGCGCCGGAAAGTCGATGACGGCATTCGTCGCCTGGGTGCCAAACCACTGTTCATACACGGTCATATGAGAAGGCAAGCGCAGGTGCATGGCGTAGCGGGCTGCCATGCTGTACAACAGTTCATCAGGATACCCATCAACGAAATAGCTGATGCGCATCACTCCTGCTCCTCCTCTGGCTGTTTGCAGGAGGTAATTCTCTGTCACTTTGCTATGAACAATATCTGGCAAAAGGCTGCCTGAGGGCGTTTCAGCGCTATGCACAAAAGCTAGCAAAACGCGAGCGTGCCCCTTGCATCGTAGGTGGCGCGCTCCTCTTCTCACCGCTCGCAGGAGTGATAAGCGTACCCGCCAGTGCTAAAGTGATTTGTCTCTCAGCCGTGTAAGGTTTTTTACCTCCCGCTTACAATAGCAGCATGAAAGGAAATTACGTGGCGTTCACATCTGGCTGTGCCAACCCGTGTGACGTGCCTTCTTCAGGTGACCTATCCGCTTGCGCTGCGGGCACCAGCCCCAGCTCTTCGCGCGGCTCCCCAATGTAGCCTTGGGCGCGTAAGCAGTCATAGATGCTGTGGCGTTGGCGCTTGGCCGTTCGATACCACGTCACCAACATCGGTTCCTCTGCCGGGGGCGAGGCGCCCTGGCCGCGTCGCCTCACGCGCCCTGGCTCCGCTGTCCTGGTGGGCTGAGCACGCCCTCCATTAAGGTCGTCTGGCACCATCAGGGTATTTGTCGTCTGGGCGGTGCGCTCGGGTGGCTTGGGAGGCTGCTGTCCCTCCGCAGTTGGATACGCCTCCCGGATCGAGCCAACGAGTGCCATCGTCAATTCCAGCGGCTGGAAATCATCGAAGTGCCACAAGCGTTCCACATCCTTGAAGCGCAGCGCCGCGAGGAAGGGCTGCACCATGCGCAGGTTCGCTGCCGCTGCCCGCCCAAAGAGATCGGGCGTGATCACTTCCTCGCCGCTGGCTAGGGCGTGCATCTGAGCCAGGAGGTAGAGCTTGACCGCCAGATCGGTGATGCCCTGTGACGCCTCGTAGAGGGCATGACTGAGTTCTGGCGTCAGCGGGGTGGCCTGGCGCATGAACTGATAGCCCCACAGCGTGCGCAGAAATTGCTCCCAGATCGCATCGTCCTCCATGCGATCCCACACCAGGTCGCCCTGGCCTGCCGCCCGGCGCGCGCGGCGAAATTCTTTCATCAGAATGGGCAAGGCTTTCGTCGTGCCGATGAGCACAATCGGGATGCCAATGGTGTTATCCAGCTCCACCAGGAAGTTGAGCAGTTCCTCTGCGCTGGTGCCTCGTGCCTGGAGCAGATTCTGCACCTCGTCGATGACCAGCACGCCCAGGCTGTGTCTGGCCACGAGATTCGCCATGTCAGGAATGAATTCTTCGATGCGGCGCTTGGACCGCACGACGAACTGGCGATAATAGTCGGTGCCCAGCACCTGATCCAGGACCTGGAAGAATTGGCGGACCAGGTCCGAGAGTGCCCCATTGCGCGGGCACTACAAGAGCAGCCAGACCACCTGAACATGGGTAAAGAGTTTGCGCCCGTAGCGGGCGTGGAGGATGACCTGGTCGTAGAGCGACAGAATCTGGCGCACCGAGGTAGACTTGCCCACGCCGCTCATCCCGACGATGCTGAATCCCTGGGTGGTGGTGAGATGCGGAATCTGGCCGAGCTGACGACGGCGTTGGAGTGCATCAATCGTTCGGGTGAGCTGCGGCCAGTAGCCCGGCGTGAGGGGATTACGGTTGACATAGCCCGCGCGCAGCATGCGTGAAAAGCGCTGTCCAGCTCCAGATGAATGGGCAGCGGACGGAAAAACTGAGCGGCGCAGAGGATCAAATGGTAGCGCAGATGGGTCGGCTCGTCCCGCATCTCCGGCGTGTACGGTGGCTGATCGCGTAAACAGTTCGCCCCCGCGTCTCTCGACGATGGGGCGAATGCACTGCCAGGCAGCATCTCGGTATGCCAACTGGCGGGGCGTAAAGGCCGTGTCGGGCTGAGTGATCCAGTGGTAGGGGTCGTGCGTTTCGATGCGCAGGAGTCCCTGCGCCAGGTCCTGCTCCAGCGCCTCACGAGACAGCAGCAGCGGCCAGGCCATCTGCTCTGCAAGGTCGATGCGAATGGTGACACAGGCTGTGGCATCGTCATTGACCCACAGGATGCGTTCGAGTGAGCGTGGCAGGTCAGGCCAGGCATGGGGAGTCTCGGCGCGTTGGAAGAGGAGGTTCATACTCAGGTCCATCGCAAACACCTCATTGGTTCAGGGCTGGAATGTGGATTGCCGTTCCGGTCACCGTCAAGGGCTGGGCAGGCTGGAGCGGGACAAACAGATCCACCTGCCATTGCCAGGTGGCAATCAGATAGTAGGCGATCTGCAAACTCGTTCCCGGCGCACAGCCCAGGCGCTGATCGCAGATGAGCGCCAGCGCTGCCAGGGAGCGATGGGGAGCCAGCACCAAATCCGTGAGCATCTGAACGGTCGCGCGTAGGAGGTCTGGGTCCCAGCTCGGATCAGGGAAGTAGTGTGCATGCAGCAGGTGCATATTCTGGGTGAAGGTGGTGGGCAGCTCGCGTTCGGTCACGATCTTCCACGAGATACCGCGGGCCGCCCAGTACCGCCGCTCGATCTCAAACTTTTCCAGCATGCGTTGGCTCAAGTCTTTGGTTGGTTTGATCGTCCGCGCGAGGAGGACTCGTTCTCCATCGCGCTGGACCGTCAGGAGAAAGTCGGTGGTCAGGACCAGGGGTGTGCGGTCGGTTGGATGGAGCGGATGCCACAGCCCGCAGCGTTCGGCAATCAGGCACGTCTCTTCCACCTCAAACAGCGGGTACTGCTCACGAATATCGACGACGAGAGGCGACCACTCAGCCAGATAGAAGAAGGCCAACTCCAAGGTGCTGAGCAAATGATGGACCCGCTGGGTCTTCAAGCCGTCAATGCGATGTGAGAAGCTGGTGGAGGGCACATCCTGGACGGTGAGCCAGGGGTGGTAGGTGATGCCTTCACCATGCCCGCGTCCGGCGGCGCGCCAGCGGGCAATAGTGGCGCTATCGGGAGTAAGTTGGGTGCGCGGCATAGACACCTCTTTTGTGTGTGCGCCGCGTGGTGTCCTCCACGTGCAAGCAGAACCCGAGGCACATCACGCATCCAGGTATCAAGCGTCCTCTCTTTTGATGGAGGAATCTGCTGGCTCCTCTGGAGAGTGCGCATCGCCGCTCACCCTCCCGTCGTCGGGGTCTTGCAGACGCTCTGATTTTCTGCACGTCTGCAAGACCCGCCAGGGCGCTTGCTCATCCTTGTGGCTGCCAGACCTGCACCGTCATATCGTTGCTGCTGGAGGCGATAAACTTGCCATCAGGCGACCAGGCCACATCCGTGACACCGCTCGTATGCCCAGTATAGGTATACAGCTTCACCCCGGTGGTGGCGTTCCAGACCTGCACCACATGATCCCCTGTCCCAGTCGCCAACAACTTGCTATCAGGCGACCAGGCCAGAGCTTGCACATCGTAGCCAGTGCCAGGATAGCTCAGGAGCTGTTTCCCGGTGGTGGCATCCCAGACGTGGGTTGCTCCGTAGAAGTCAGACGAAGCGATGCGCGTGCCATCGGGTGACCAGGCGAGCGCCTGCACATTTTTGGCATTACTATTTAACGTCAGGACGGCGGCACCCGTCGCGGCATCCCATACCACGAGCGGACCATCCTGCGCGCCTAAGACGATCTTGCTGCCATCGGGTGACCAGGCAATGACGGCAGACCCGTGGCTGTTGGGATAGGTGAACAGGATGTTCCCCGTCGTTGCATCCCAGATCTCCACCCGGCCTCCGTCATCCCAGACCGAGGCGATCTTCTTCCCGTCGGGCGACCAGGCGAGGGTGTCGGGGTATCCTCCACCATAGCCCGTGTGACTCACCAGCTTGGCGCCGGTGGTGGCATCCCAGACCCGGACGATGTTCGTCCCCCCTTTCGCCGAGGCAGAAGCGATCTTGGTTCCGTCGGGCGACCAGGCGACGGCCTGAACAGCGACGGTATGGCCGGTATAGGTCAGCAGCAGCTTGCCGGTAGCGGCCTGCCAGACCTGAACGGTTTTGTCATCGCTGGCCGAGGCAATCTTGCTCCCATCGGGCGACCAGGCGACCGCTTCTACCGTGGCGCTATGGCCGCGATAGGTCAGAGCGCTCCCGGCACTCCCGATGCCCGAACTCCAGACCTGCACAGCGTTAGCGCTGCCCGAAGCGATGAACTGCCCATTGGGCGACCAGGCAATATCATTGACCGCTCCCTGAGCGCCTTGATAGGTGAACCGATCCGCCCCTGTCGCGGCGGCCCAGATCTTCACTGTGCTGCTGCCCGCGAAGACAATCCACTGCCCATCGGGAGACCAGGACAGGGCTTGCACCGGCCCATTCGGGTTGTAGGTCAACCCGTTGCCGCCCGTCGTGGCATCCCAGACCTGGATCATATCCCCGCTGCCCCCGAGGTCCGTGCCCGAGGCGACCCGCGTACTATCAGGTGACCACGCCACCGCTTTTATGGCCCAGAAGATCTGGCTTTTAAAGGTGTAGATGGGAGCTCCAGTGGTGGCGTCCCACACCTGGACGGTGCCATCATCGGCGGCCGAGGCGATATATTTCCCATTGGGCGACCAGGCCACCTGGTTTATGCCCCCAGAATGGCCGGAATACGTGAACAAGACCGTTCCCGTCGCAACAGCCCACACCTCGACGGTATTATTCGGGCCTGAGGAAGCGATGCGTTTGCCATCGGGCGACCAGGCCAGCGCGTGCTGACTATTGCCATTGTAGCCTGGATGGTTGACCAGCAACGCTCCGGTCAGAGCGCTCCATACCTGCACGCTGGTATCGCCGGCAGAAGCGATCTTGGTCCCATCCGGCGACCAGGCCACCGCCTCCACCTGCGTGGTATGTCCCGTGTAGGTGAGCATGTGCTTGCCTGTGGCCGCCAGCCAGACCTGGACCGTCTTGTCATCGCTGGCGGAGGCAATCTTGGTCCCATCGGGGGACCAGGCCAGAGCATTGACCGCGCCAGTATGTCCCTGATAGGTCAGGGTGACTGCTCCCGTCGTCGGCGTTGAAGTGGGCCGTGTGGTCGTTGGTGTCGAGCGCCCGGTGGTTGCCGTTGCGTGTGCCGCTGTCGCAGGAGTCGTGTGGTGCGACAGCACCGCCAGCGCCACGCCGCTCCCGGCGATGAGTACGATTACCACGATGAGTATTGCAATGATCTTGGCGCGAGTCGTCCCCAGTGGTCCAGAGCGCTTTGCTGGTCCCGCTGTATTCGCGACTCCTGGAGCAGGCGTAGGACCGGGCCAGGTCGGCGACCCAGACTGGGAAAATCCCGGCGCGCCTGGCATGCCAGGCGCAGACGGTGGTGGGCCGGATACGTGACCTGGCAGTGGGGGTGATGACCCCGGGTAGGGTTCTTGAGCGCGGGCCTGGGGAGCGGATGGGCCGGAACCGACCGCACTTGGGCCTGCGCCTGGTCCGCCGTACTGGCTGTAGCCGCCTGGTGGGGGCGGCGGCGCCTCTGACAGACCGTAGGCGTCTTGACTCGGCGGCGCGCTGGCGTGGTCTGTGGCTGGCGGTACTGGGGGCGGGCGCAGTTGCGTGGGTGCGTTGTGCATTGCGGGTGCCTGACGCGCGCCACACTTGCCACAAAACGTAGCCCCCGCTGGCAAGGGTTCGCTGCAGTTACTACACATCGTTGATGCCATTGAATCAATCCTCCGTCTCTGGATGCTTCCACTCACGTGATAATCAAAACAGCTGGGCGCAGGATATACCTTGTTTTTTCTTGCTCCGGTTGCCTGCACCAGGTATCATCTCTGGCCCCTCACTGTATGTCAGGGATGCAGGCATAGATGCGCAGTTCCAACCGCAGCGTTTCAGGATGGAGGCGACCCTCAGCGATGCACACCAGGTGATTCAACCACTGGTAGTGCGCATCCTCTGCCTCAAAGAGCGCCGCCAGCACTTGGCGCTGTCGCCCCTGTCTGCTAGCCCCTGGCGCTGCACGGCCCTTCCAGGAGAAGAGGATGTCCACTCCCTCCTCGGTCGTAATGCGCCCATGCGCCTGGGCCAGCATGGCACGGTCACTCCGCCGCCGGAGATGGTTCACCCAGCGAACCTGCCCCGCGAGCCTGGCACCCGAGACCGTCCCAGTGCCCATCCCAAAGCCGGACCCCTCCTGGCTTTCATAGGGCTGGACAAGCGTGAAGGCGCCCTCGTAGGTGAGTTCCATATCACACACATGCTCCAGACGCATCGCGCAGGCAACCTTTCTCTAGGAAATACTGAGGCGTTCATCGCGTGGGCGACAGACATCTATTGCCCAGGAGAGCGCGGCGGCTGTTGGCCCTGACCCTGTGGGGGGATGCCTCCGACTGGGTTCCAGGCCAGCGCATGGTTGTAGGCCATATCGCCCACAATCGGCAGCTTAAACCACTTCCCGTTGTACGCTTGCACGGCAGCATAGATGGCGCCCACGACCCAGGCGAGCCAGAGCAAGCCGCCAAAGCAGCCGAGCAGGAAGAAGACGTGAGCACTCAGGATGTTGAGAATGGTTGCCACGATGGCAAACCCAACGCCATAAAACAGCCCTTGCAGCGCATGGAAGCGTACAAACCGGTTCTGTTTCTCGATCAAAAAGAAGATCAAGCCGATGATCCAGAAATAGCTCAGCGCGGCAGCAATGTTGGGGTCAAGACCAATCGAACTGGGACCGAGTTGCTGTGCCATCGGGCTTTGCGTAGCCAGTGGCGGCTGAGTGCCTTGCGGTGGAAAGCCCTGTTGCTGTGGAGCGTTTTGTTGCGGGGGATACCCCTGGGGTGTTGGGTCATAGCCCATGAACTGTCCTGCCTTTCTCATCATCATGACCTGCGTTTCTGGTGAGAGCTATGCCGCTTTCGCTGCGATTGATGTGCTTGCGAGGCCGATGCTTCTCGGTTGCACTGCACCATGCGGTGCTCCTGGTTCATAGGCTATCCAAGAATGCGAAGATGGAACAGGGACAACTCGGACTGGCACTAAGACAACTGGTACTCCTCCAGGCACAGGAGCGAACAGCCAGAAGCCGTCAAACAGGGGAGAACGTGTGGCCCGCCTGTGCTATACTCTCCTCGGTTCATCCGCACATGTGGTCCAACCGAGCCGTTTCTAGGAGTGGCAGAACTTTTCTGTTCTTTGTCGGCAAGGCAAGGAGGCGCATTGCGTCCTGGCTGGAGAGGGGTCTTGAGGCTTTGCCTGTATCAAACACGCCTTGTTCGTCTGGAGCAGATGACCTCTTCAGAAAGGGGGAGAGCCCATGGAAACTCCTGCTACGTCTCGCTCCTTTGCGACACTGCTCAAGCGCTACCGCCGTGCGGCGGGTCTTACTCAGGCTGCGCTGGCAGAACGGGCTGGTTACAGCACCGATTATGTCAGCAAACTGGAGCGGGGTGTACGCGTGCCGCTGGCACTCACCCTCGAAGCGCTCGCAGAGGCCCTCCAGTTGGCCCCAGCCGAGCGGGCGAGCCTGGAGCGCGCAGCCCGCCGTGTGCCCCTCCCCTCCACGCGCGCTCGTCTCCCCCGCTGGGGCGGCTTGCAACTCGACCCGGAGCGCCTCGCGCCCTTGGTAGGACGCCTGGAGGAGCAGCGACGCCTGGAGCGCTCTCTGGCAGGGGAAGGCTCGCCCTTCCTCCTGCTGGAGGGCGAGCCTGGCATAGGGAAGACGCGCCTCTTGCAGGATACTGCCAGGCAGGGGAACCTGCACGGGCTCCAGGTCCTTGCCGGAGGCTGTCATCGGCAGAGCGGTCACGAACCCTATGCGCCGTTCGAGGAGACGCTGCTGCAGGCACTCGCCCAGCAGTCACCGGGCGAGCAGCAGCAGGCGCTGGCGGGCTGTGAGTGGCTCGTCCGGCTCCTGCCCGAATTGGCAGAGGCGACCCTGCTTGCGGCGCCCACCAGGACCTTACCGCCAGCCCAAGAGCGCCGCCTGCTGTTTGCAGCGGTCGGTCGGTTCCTGGCGAACGTTGCCGGGTCAGCCGGGACGCTCCTGGTCCTGGATGACTTGCAGTGGGCCGGTGCGGATGCCCTGGACCTCTTAGGGAGCCTCGTGCGCGCAGCGCCAGGTTCACTGCGCGTCGTCGGAGCGTACCGCCAGACCGAGGTGCGTCCAGAGGATCCGCTCAGCCTGATGGTGACCGACCTCGCGCGCGAGGGGTTGGCTCGGCGTCTCGTCCTCGGCCCCCTGACCACCGAAGAAGCGACCACGCTGCTTGAGGGCGAGCTTGCGGAGCTGGAGGCGGGCCAGCGCGCCGCCGCGGTGCAGCGGATTCTCGCGCGAGCTGGTGGCGTGCCATTCTTCCTGGTGAGTTGTGCCCAGGGCCTTCAGGCAAGCGCGTTGGGGGAGCAAGCTCCTCCACCGGCAGAAGCAGCGCTCCCGCAGCATGTCACGGATAGCATCCGCCAACGGCTGGCCCTGCTCCCAGAGACGGCCCAGTATCTGCTGGGAGCAGCGGCAGTGGCTGGGCGGGAGATTCCGCGCACCCTGCTCTCGGCGCTGGCAGCCCCACTGGAGCGGAGTCAGCGAGACGTGCTGGAGGCGCTGGAAGCGACCGGTCGTGCCCGGCTCCTGGTGGAGCAGGATGAGGAGCAGTATGCCTTTGCTCATGACCTCATCCGCGAGGTGCTCCTGGCAGACCTGAGTGCGGCGCGGCAGGCGATGCTGCACCAGCAGATAGCTGAGGCTCTGGAGCGCGGGCCAGGGGAACCACCTATCGAGCGGCTAGCTGATCACTATCGCCGGGCGGGACTGCTAGAGAGAGCGGTGGTCTATCTGGAGCGAGCAGGTGATCGGGCAGCGGCGATGTACGCCTATGCCGAAGCCGAGCGCGCCTACCAGGACGTGGTGGTCAGCCGGAAGCGTCTCGGCCAGGTGGCCGAGGCCGCCCGCGCCTCTGAGAAGCTGGGGAAGGTGTTGGCAGCGATGGCACGGTATGACCAGGCGATCCCTGCCCTCGAGGAGGCGATGGCGCTCGCAGCATCCCAGGGTGATCGGGAGCGCTGGGGCAGCGCTATGGCGGAGACCGTGCGCATCCTGGCCCTGGGAGGCACACCCGAACAAACCGGGGTACGCCTGCCCTCCGTGCTGGCGTACCTGGAAACGCACGCACCCTCCCCGAGTCTCCTCAAGGTCTGTATCGCGCTGGGCTACCATTACTTTGTGACGGGCCGCTATGCCGAGCTGCTGGCGCTGGCGCCCCGTGCCACCGCCATCGCCCACGCGCTGGGGGACGAGGGGGTGCTGGCCGACATTCAGGCGGGCTCTGCGTATGCGTTGCTGGGCATCGGAGACACCACAGAAGCGCTTGCCGTCGCGGAGCGAGTGATCCACCTGGCCCAGGCGAACCTTCGCCTGATGCCACTCTGTCAGGCCCTGCATATCGCCATGATAGTGCATAGCTTCTCAGGCAACCTGACGCTCAGCCGCCAGTACGGACAGCAGGGGCTCGAGGCCGCCCAGCGCCTGGACGATCCCCACTGGCTGGCCTCGATCGAGAGCGCGTACAGCCAGGTCGCCTTTTTCAGTGGGCACTGGCAGGAGGCCGACGCGCATGCGCAGCGCGCGGTCGCGATTGGCAGGCAGGTGGGATTCTCCCGGTCGGTCTTGTATGCGCTGATCGAACTGGCGCGGGTGCGGCTCGCACAGGGAGCGGTTGCTGAGGCATGCAGTCTGCTTGATGAGAGTATCGTGTTGACCCAGAAACACCAGGAGTTGTTCGCGCTGCGGTATGCGCTGGGGCTGCGAGCGGAATACGACCTGCTGAGTGGGCACCCCCAGGAAGCGCGCGAACGTCTGCTCCCGGTGCTGGCAGGAGGAGCGCTGGAGGACTGGGGGATGCAGATGCTGCTGCCCATGCTGGCCTGGGCACAGGGAGAACTGGGGGAAGTTCCGACGGCGCAGGAGCTCCTGACCAGGGGGCTGGCGTGCGCCCGGGCCAGGAACGAACACCTGACGATAGGGATACTCCTGGTGGTCAGTGCGCGGCTTGCCATGCGGCAGCAGCACTGGCAGGAAGCCGAGCGCGCCCTGGAAGAAGCGGTGAGGCTGGCACAGGCCCTGCCTGCTCCGTATGTGGAAGCGCAAGCGCGGTATGTCTCTGGCCTGGTAAGGCTCCAGCAAGGAGCGGGAGAGCAAGCACAGAGTTGGCTCATGGCGGCAGGGAGGCTGCTGCACCACTTGGGGGAGCGGCTGTATGCAGAGCGGGTCGAGCAGGCGCTCGCAGCGCTGGCGCTTGAGGGAGTGCCAGCGCCTGAAGGGGAACGTGAACTTCCCTGATTGCATCGAAGGAGCACTTGGAGATCATGGGAGACACATGACGATCTTTATTCTCTAGTGACACACTTTATTCTGAGTGACACAGTTTATTCTCATCGTACAAGCGGTTTGGCTTCGGCGCTTCTGGCAATGACGCAGCCGTCATTGTTCGAGAGTACGATGACGGGCTTGCCCTTCAGTGCTGGGGCAAAGATTTGCTCACAGGAGGCATAAAAGGAGTTCGCATCGGCATGGGCATACATGGTTGGCTTCATCGTCGCCACCGCCTCGTGCGATGCCGATGGAGGGTGAAGGTGACCACGCCAAAAATGCTGAGGTCCATCTCTGGCGTAAAGATGAGGGGTCGAAAGACGGGGTTTTCGGAGGCCAGGAGAATGGCGCCATTCTGGCGGAGGAAGCGCTTGATGAGGAACTCGCCCTCCACTTCGGCTACGACCACATCGCGCTGCTGCACGGTCAGCGAGCGATCCACCACCACAAGGTCCTCAGGGTAGATCCCGGCGTCAATCATACTCTCCCCATCGACGCGCAGCAGGAACGTGGCAACGGGATTGCGCACGAGCAGCGTGTTGAGGTCAATATCTGGCTCATGATGGTCGTCGGCAGGGTTGGGGAAGCCCGCGCGCACATACGAAGAGAACAGTGGCAGTTGCAGAGACGAAGTGGTCTCAAAAGGCACAGGGACGCTACCAGAACGCATACACGGCCTCAACAATCACCAGGAGCACTTTCGGGGTTTGTGTGCTTCGAACAGGCAATCCTTGCCTGGATGGCAGCGTCCAGGCCGCTGAAAGCAAAGATAGAACATATGTACTATTTTGTCAAGCCCGCAATACCCCGTCAAATCCCGTCAAATCCCGTCAATTTGCGTCCAAAGATGCATCAATTGGGGAGAAAGATGCCCAAACGTGCATCTTCAGCGAGCGGGCCCCGCAGGCGACCGAGCCTCGCATCTCTCTCAAAGCGCATCCTGAATCAGCTCCAAAGCCGCTTCTCAGCTCATAGCCTAAAGAGGGCACTGCGAGGAGGATATGAAACCCTCCGCTCCTTCTACACGTTCTGCAAGGGGAATGGGAAAATGGGGAGAAGGCGAAGAAGGGACGTGGAGGAGAACGCAGTTGGAGGAGAGATAGGTATGAATGTGCTCGCTGACCGGGAGCCGATGCGCCCACCAGAACAGACGAGAAAGAACAGGAAGTCACACCCCGGTGTACTCGGAAATGAACGGTTGAGTGCGCTCGTGGGGAGCGTGCTGCTGGTGTTGATGCTCGCGGAAATCGTCGTTGCGGCGCAACTGCACGTGCTCCTGTCAGCCCATATCGTGGTGGGGATGCTGCTTACCGTTCCACTTCTGGTCAAACTGGGCAGCGTGGGCTATCGGTTTTTGAGCTACTATGCGGGCATTCGGGCGTATGTACGCAAGGGGCCGCCGCGCTTGGAGCTGCGTCTCCTGGCCCCGCTGCTGCTCGTGGCGAGTGTGAGCCTGGTCATGAGTGGCATCACCCTCGCCCTGCTCGGCCCAACGAATGCCTGGTCCGTCTGGGTGCTGCGCTTGCACGCGCTCAGTGTCATCTGCTGGTTGCCGCTGCTGGCGCTCCACGTCGGCGTCCACATCTGGCGGGTGCCACGCCTGATCATCGCCGATTGGCGGAATCGTGCCACCCGCGTTATTCCAGGACGTGGCTGGCGCTATGGCATCACGATCTTCGCCTTGCTCGCTGGAGGAGGTGCGGCAGCCTTGTTCTTGCCGTATACCGCCGCCTGGGTCGCCTGGGCACCCACGCTCGACCCGCACATTCCTGGTCCCCTGCTCTTTGCGCTGTTCGCTGCGTTCCTGGCTGGGCTGGGTGGGTTGGTGGTGTTCAGACCCTGGCGCTGGCAGGAGGAGTCAGGAGACCGCACGCGGCAGTCCTGATCCACAACAGCGTGAGACCCTGTGCTGGCTGCTAGATGGGACCGCGTGCCGCTCCTGAAGGGGAATCAAACAGAACGGTGCTTTCTGGACAGAACTTATAGCGGGGAGCAAAAGGATTGAGTCTCTAGTCGCACTCGGACTATCGCTCCGGAGCGGCCTCGCTACCGAGAAAATTTTCTAAATTGCTCAATGTTAGGGGTCACCGCTATAAACACCGCGTGATCCTTTTTGCTATGCTGCTTGCTCTTGAAGCCAGGTGTCGATGCGGGCAGTAATCGCATCACGCACCTGCCGGAAGACGGCCAGGCGTTCTTCCTCCGTGCCGGTGGCCGCGCTCGGATCAGGAAAGCCCCAATGTTCCTGACGGCGAGCGCCTGGGAAGAAGGGGCATTCCTCAGCCGCTTCATCGCACACGGTCACGACTACATCCATCGGCGACTGGTGTGCAAATTCCTCGATCCCTTTGGCGCGATACCCTGCTGCTTCGCTGATGTCAATGCCCAGTTCAGCCAGCGCACGGATAGCCAGAGGATGGATACTCCGCGGATGGGTGCCCGCGCTGAAGACTTCAAAGGCCGTTCCGCCACGGGCACGCAGCAGACCCTCCGCCATCTGGGAGCGGGAGGAGTTATGGGTACACAGAAAGAGCACGCGCATTGGCTGTGTTGCAGGTGGCATGTTATCAGGCATGGGTTTCCTCCTGGGTAATCGAGGCTTCCGTTCCTGCATGAGACGGTGTGGATGGTGTGGGTGACTGGCTCCCGACGCGCAGCCACCGATAGACCAGGGCACCTGCCGCAGCGCCTAGCAGAGGTGCCAGGACGTAGACCCACTGGTCGGTCCAGGTGCCGCTGACGAGCGCAGGAGCGAGGGAACGGGCAGGATTCATCGAAGCGCCGCTGATGGGGCCAGCAAAGAGGGCTTCCAGGCCAACGGTAGCGCCAATCGCTAGCGCGGCAGCCTGACCGACCGCTCGCGTATCGGTGGCAACCGCCATAATGACAAACATTAAGAAAAAGGTGAGCAGCACTTCCAAGCCAAAGGCCTGCCAGGTGCCACCTGCCCCAGCAGGGAGCGTGGCCCCCAGATGGGCTGTATCGCCCAGCAGCAACCGGAGGCAGCTACTTGCCGCGAGGGCTCCCAGCAGTTGGGCCAGCCAGTAACCCACGAGCCGACGCAGCGGGAAATGACGCACCAGGACAAAGCCCAGCGTGACCGCCGGGTTGAGATGGGCGCCGCTCAAGTGCCCGGTGGCGTAAATCATGGCCGCGACCACCAGGCCAAAGACCAAGCCGACCCCCACATGGGTGATCTGCCCGTTGGACAGGGTATCAATCATAATCGCTCCACAGCCCGCAAAGACGAGCCCAAAGGTGCCGATGCCCTCGGCCAGCAGCGTCACCCACAGAGGAGCGGGCCTCTGGGACTCCTCAGAGGCCTGGGGAGCGGCATCAGATCGCTCTATTGCAGCCGAAAGAGGTGAATGAGTCATGCGTCTCCTTTAACGAGGCCGCCGGTGTTCGCGTTCCAGCAGTGTGATGAGTAACCGAATGCGCGTGACCAGTTGCAGAGAGGTGTGCTCAAAGGCACGATACTGCTCGTCTTCTGACCCCTCTGCCTCGGCGGGATCAGGGAAACTCCAATGGATGCGCTCCGGGTCGACGGGGAAGACCGGGCAGACCTCGCGCACGCGATCACACACCGTGACAATGGCGTCAAAATGCTGGTCACGAAACTCGTTGAAGTGCTTGGGATGCGCCCGCCCCATCTCGATGCCGAGGTATTGCATCGCACGCTCGGCCAGGGGATGAACCCGTTCTGCTGGATCACTTCCGGCGCTCTCGGCTTCGATGTGACCATGGCTCAACTGCCGGAGCAACGCTTCGGCCATTTGCGAACGGGCGCTGTTATGGGTGCAGAGAAACAGGACCCGCAGGGGCACCTCTGGTGGCGCGCCTGATTGTGTCTCCGATCCTGGACCAACGCTCGTCCCTGCCACGGCTGGATGGAGCTGTTCGCCCGCCTGGAGATAGAGTGCGCGGAAGCGCTCCAGGTCCAGGCTGTAGTAGACCGAGCGCTCATCGGCACTGCTTTTGCGCTCCGTCACCAGCTTGCCTCCACGCAGGAGTCCCAGGTGATAGGACACCAGGTTTTGGGGCAATTGCAACCAGGCCCCTAGCTCCTGGACCCGGTAGTCAGATCGGGCCAGCCGCATGAGCAAACTCCAACGGATGGGATGCCCGGCCAGGCGGAGGATCGCCGGCGGAGCCGAGAGGACACCGTTCATGCTTGCCTCCCAGGTAAATTGCATCAAACAAATTAGGTACATCAAATATATTTGATGTAATTTTACCAGAGATTGTCTGCAAAAACAAGAGGGTCCTTCACGCGCAGCAGGATCGCAATGTTGTTGCTCTTGACAACGAATATGGATGAGGATATTATTGCTAATAACAACGTTGTGTCTCACAACGAAAAGTGGAGAACGTCAATGGAACCCCCGATTACTGGCTCGCTCCTGCGCGAGGTGGCGCGGCTACACGCCCACTTACAGCGCGAGCTGGTGGCGTGCTGCAACGGCACCACCTCGACCCAATGTCACATCATCACTGAAGTCGGTCGTCATGGCCCCTTAACCCTGGCCGATCTGGGCCGCCGCCTCAGCTTAGATAAGGGCTGGCTCAGTCGTGCCGTGGAGACGCTCGTCCAGGAGGGCTTGCTCACCAAGGAGGAGAGCCACACCGACCGGCGCACCATCCTGATTGCCTTATCGTCTGCGGGCGAGACGCGCTATCAGCAACTGAACGAAACCCTCAACGCCCACGCGGAGCGCGTCATGAGCCGTATCCCAGTGGCAGATCGGGAACAAGTGGCCCATGCCCTGGCGCAGCTGTATCAGGCCCTCCAGGCTGAAGCGACAGAGGGGGCGGGTCTTCCCACTGGTGAGGAGGTATCAGCATGAGTGACTGGATGATCCGCCAGGCCACCCCACACGACTGGCCACAGATTGCTCCCTTGCTGACGACGGCTGATTTGCCCCTGGATGGAGCCGAGGAGCATCTCTCCGAATTTTTCCTGGCCTTTCGAGGGAACGCTTTGATAGGTTCTGCCGGACTGGAGCGCTACGGCGACATTGCCCTCTTGCGCTCAGTCGCGGTGGCACCTTCGGAGCGTGGGCAAAGGCTCGGTCAGACGTTAGTGCAACGGGCGCTTGCAGAGGTCGCCTCACAGGGTGTACGTCAGGTCGTGTTGCTGACAACGACCGCATCAGACTTCTTCCCTCGGTTTGGGTTTCACGTCATCAACCGAACCGAAGTGCCCCTGGCAGCCCAGGCGTCGGTAGAGTTTCAAGAGGCGTGCCCTACATCGGCCACTATAATGTCTCTCATGCTGGGCGAGGAGTGAAACTACTGACCTCCGCAAAAGTCGCTAAACGTGATAGATTGGGGCATGCAACATCATGAAACACGGCCCGATTGGCGTGAGTGGCGACGACGGCGCGCCTGGGCCTTGAAGCAGCAAGGTTGGAAGCAGAAAGATATCGCCAAGGCACTGGGCGTCACCCCAGGTGCGGTGAGCCAGTGGTGTACTCGCGCTCGTGTGGAAGGGGTCGAGGCGTTGCGGCGCCAGCGTGTTTCAGGACGCCCTCCCAAGCTGACGCCCCAGCAAGTCAGGCACTTGCTTAAGCTCTTGGCTCTTGGGGCGGAAGCCTACGGATTTCGCGGTCAGGTCTGGACGACCAGGCGAATCTCCCATCTGATCGGGCTGCAGTTCGGGGTCCAGTATCATCCGGCCCATGTCAGTCGGCTCTTGCGGGCCGTGGGCTGGAGTGTGCAGCAACCCATCCAGCGTGCCACACAGCGCAATGAGGCCGCCATTCAGGTGTGGCGGGAGGAGCTGTGGCCCGCGCTCAAAAAAAGGCGGTTGAGGAAAAGCGCACCATTGTCTGGATTGATCAGTCCGGGTTCTACTTGTTGCCGATGGCCGTCCGCACCTGGGCACCACGAGGGCAGACGCCGATCCTGCGGGTGAAGCTCACGCGTGATTACCTGGCCACGATCAGTGGCATCACCCCTGATGGCCGTCTGTTCATGCAGATGCAGGATCATGCCTACCGCAGCGAAGATGTCGTCCGCTTTCTCCAACTCTTGCTCCGCAAGATCAGCGGCAAGCTCTTGGTCATTTGGGATGGAGCGCCGATTCATCGGGGGCAGGAGATTAAAGCCTTCCTGGCGCGTGGAGCGGCCAAGCGCCTGCATCTGGAGCAGTTGCCGGGCTATTCACCGGAGCTGAACCCGGACGAGGGCGTCTGGAACCTCCTCAAGCGGGTCGAACTCAAGAATGTCTGTTGTCGCGACCTGACGGAGCTGGCGACCATGGTGCGCAAGGCCAAAGATCGGCTGCGTCACAAGCCAGAGATCATTCGAAGTTGCGTGCGTCAATGTGGTTGCCAGCTAAAGCCAAGTCAATGAGGGTGCCTGTTCAACGGCTGTGTATGACCGTGTACCTGAGATGGTTACAGGCATGCTACGCTTCTCCCTTAGCGGAGGCGGCGCGAGCGGTCCCGCTTCCATAATCTCACAAAGGACAGAACTGTATCTACCAGGAGAATCCAGACGATTTGAATCCACATGCTGTCTTGCTTGAGCACAAAGACGAGGAGCACAACCAGCGGCACGAAGAGCAGGAGAAGCTCCCCGGCTCTCCCAAAATATGCCGCGTCGCTTCTGGTCGGCACCGGCAACGGCGCGCCCGCTGCCTGTTCTGCCCTCAACACTCTGGCGATTCCTCGGAACCGCCAGACCAGCCAAAGCAGAACCGCTGCCACCAGCCCAATGAAAACGCTCCCGATTACGATGAAGAACGAGAGGAACGTGCCAAAGACCCCTGTAGCGACCAGCCCTCCGAAAAACCCAAAAATCAGAAGCGGGAAGAAGAAGATAAGGATTGCTGCCAGGGTATGTTCCTGGCCTGGGGTGGTCGGAACCCTGTGATGCCGCGTGGCGAGGATGATATGCCGGAACGTCACGCGAGGTTGTTGCATCAGGTCGCTCCTTTGCTCCTGCTTGTGTACACAAGTATATGCCAACGAGGCATGCGTGGCAAGAAGAGGAAGAGAGAAGAAGCTTTTTTGCGGGTCTGGAAGGGCAAGAGTGGGCAGAAAGGCCTTGAATCCTTGCTCACATCTTTAGCTCTTTTTGCGGAGGTCAGTAATGGCTCCCATCATTCGTCTGGCGCACCTGGAGGATGCCCCAGCCATCCAGGCCATCTATGCGCCCATCGTTATCTCGACCCCGACCTCTTTTGAGTTGACTCCGCCCACGGTCGAGGAGATGCGTCAGCGCATTGAACAGAAGCTGCTCACGCATCCCTGGGTGGTGTATGAAGCCCAAGGTAAAGTGGTTGGCTCTGCCTATGCCAGTGTATATCGTGCCCGCGCGGCTTACCAGTGGTCCGTGGAGGTTTCGGTGTACCTCCACGAACAGTGGCGCGGCCAGGGCATTGGGCGAGCCCTGTATACCTCGTTGTTTGCGCTCTTGCGCCTGCAAGGCTTTTACAGCGTCTATGCTGGTATTACCTTACCCAATCCAGCCAGCGTGGCTTTGCATGAGACCATGGGCCTGCGCCCGCTGGGTGTCTACCAGCGGGTGGGCTATAAGCTGGGCGCCTGGCACGATGTGGGCTGGTGGCAGGGTACCCTCCAGCCCCATCTTTTCGAGCCGACGGCCCCGCTTTCCCTGCCGGAGGCTCAGGCGCTGGACGGGTGGACAGCGGCGCTTGAGCGTGGAACGATCCTGTTTACCCCACACCAGTGACCTCTTGGCGGCGTAGCTGTCCTCTGGCGGTTGCGTCCTTTTTGCGGATGTGCCGTCTCTAGGATGCCTGTTGATTCAAGTGGAAAGGACCGGTAACCCTCATGGTAATGACAACCGAGCAGTTGTGGGAAGACTTTCATGTGCCGCTGCGCCAGTTCATCCGTGCCCAGGTGCGTGATGAAGCGCAGACGGACGATCTCTTGCAGGAGGTCTCAGGGTGTCCGCCCATTGCCTCGTGTTTGCACCTAGACTGAGACAGCCAGACGTGCTACACTCTCAGCCAAGCACAGCACTCTGAACAGCAGTGGGAGGCCCCGATGGAGACAGAGGATCGGCGAGCGGCGAAAGCCCAGTTGGTGAGGTACATGCTCCAAGGACAGCCCTGGCACGTCGCCGCTGCCGCTGCCGGTCTCCGTGTCAGCCGTTCTACGGCCTACCGGCTGCTCCAGCGCGTGCGCATCGAAGGGGAGGCGGCCTTAGCCGATGGACGGCATGGGCATCCCACCAAACTGCGCGCTCCGTTGCGCCACTGGCTAGAGGAGTTCTGGCGTGATCGGAAAGAGGCCACCTGCCGGGAAGCGCAGGAGGCGCTGCGAGCATGCTTTGGGGTGCAGGTAAGCCAAAGCCAGCTCAGTCGGGTCCGTGCGGCGTTGGGGTTTGCTCGCCTGGATGGGGGGAAAAAAGCCAGCGTCCTTGCCACCGCCTGAGCCAGTCTGGCAAGAGGGGGCGGGGGGCTTGCTCCTGCTGGCCGCCACCAACGAAACGGGGCTGCTTGAGACGCTAGAGCGTGCGGTGCCGGTGGGCCAAGCGAGGCCGTCCTCCCGCCTGGCTCACAGCACTGGAACGAGCCGTTGTCGGCTGTTGCTTACGCTGCTCTTGCTGGGGGCCGTCGGGCTGAAGCGCACCTGGGACCTCCGCGCCTACACTGGGGCAGGGTTGGCACTCCTGAGCGGGCGGCAGCACGCCTTCAGTTATCGGCACGCAGAACGGTTTTTGAGCGAGGTCGCTCAGGCGGGAGGGGCAGAAGCGCTGACCGATGCCCTGGCCGCCTGGACGGCCCAGTTGTGGAAACCAGTTACAGAACACGAGGAGCCACCAGGGCCAGTCTTCTTCCTGGACGGACATCGGAAGCCCGTCTTCAGCGATTTCCTGCTTCCACGAGGTATGATCGGGCGCACCGGCAAAATCCTGGGCTGTCGTACGCTGCTGCTCTTACATGACGAGCAGGGGCATCCGCTCCTGGCAACGACGCATCGCGTCGATCTGCAC
>DATGID010000002.1:0-99323 GCA_035307385.1 Ktedonobacterales bacterium
GTGTCCCGTTGCAGGCTCTCCAGCACGACTTTCAGCTTGTACTCGGCGGAATACTGTTTGCGTTTGGCGTCCATCATGTCCAGCACCTTTCTGCGTCTTTGCTTCCCTTATCTCCCTATCTATTCTATCAGGTACTGGACAACCCTCTTGCTGCTATCCTCCTGAAAAATAAGGATCTGCTCAGCTATGAAGCGCAGGGCAGTCGGTACTTTCAACTCGATGTTCCTCGTATTAAGAAGCGCTTGCTAGTACGAGAGACCAAGCGGCGACCAATCAGCCCAACGCTGGGAAATATGCTCATTGAGATTCAGCAGGCAGACGTTGATACTCCTTTGCTCTTCTGGTTACCCAAGATGGAACCAGAAGCGGCAATTGCTGGAGCTATGAGACGTTTTGCCAGGATGAGTCATCTGGTCTCGTCTCGTACCAGTGGCCCCTTAAAGCTCAATCCTCGTCGCTTTCGCTACACGCTGGCGACCCATCTTGCGGAAGAAGGCGCTTCGGATGTTCATATTGCTGAGGCGCTTGATCATAGCAGCCTGGAATATGTGCTAACCTACTCGAAAACGACCACTTTTATCTCCGAACCGATGGAGCGCGCAACAAACCCCCGCTTGATGCCGCTCGTCCATCTTTTTCTCGGAATTATTGTCGAATCTGACCAGACTCAGATATTTGCTGGGCTACCCAATCAAATCATACCTGGAGCGCCACCACACATAACCCAGATTCCTTTAGATATTGGAGGAATTGGGCTGTGTGGCCGTAACCTGCTCAAGGATGGGCTCTGCAAGCTGTTTCCACCTCTCAGTTGCTATACCTGTTCCTTCTTTGCAGCCCTGCGCGTCGGGCCACATCAACAGTTGTATCAGGGACTGGAAGCCTATTTGGAAGCACATCGGGATCGATTGGACCGTCGTATTGTCTTGCAATTAGAGGAGGTGCTTAGCGCTATCCGTGAGGTACTCGCCTTGATCAAGAGTCCAGATAGCAACCAGGGAGAGGATCCCCATGCGTCCTAAAAGCCTTCGCAGGACAAGATCATCCGCTGCAAGAATAGCTGAGACTATTCATACTGCTCGGTATCTCTTCAAGAGCCAATTCCCTTCAGAAGATTTTGATGCTGTGGTATGGAGCTTAGAATCTCTCAATTATCGCCCTGGAGTTCAAGATGTAAAATTCCTCCGTTTTACACGCCTCAAGCGGCCTGATGAACCACTTCCAGAGCTCTATGCTTCTCTCATAAAGAGCTGGATTGTCCTCGAAGAGTTTGGGAGTGGGGAACGCTATTCTAAACTACGGGCTGCTCGCTATTTATGGGAGGAACTGCTCTCGCGTAGAGAGGGCAAGCCAGAACAATTTCAGTGGGAGACCCTGACTTTAGATGACATCTGCCAGGCGGAGCTCGCTATCATTGCCAGCGTATCGGAAAGTGTCGCCTATCACGCAACGATCTATCTCAAAAAACTGGTAAAGTTTCTAGAAGACAGACAGGTTTGCCGACCACTGCACTTTACCATGCAATGCAAACGTCCTGAGTCCGCCAAGAACACTATTTCACTTGAGCGGGCGGGGAAAATTCGCAAGCTTCCATCACAACAAGCTCTTGAAGGCTTAGCTGCTGTTTTTCATGAGCGTGCACAGGAACCTGCAGATCGCCTTCGTATGGCAGCGCTGGCCGTGCTCGTGGTGACAGGTTTCCGTATCTCCGAACTGCTCACTCTGCCACTTGACTGTGAAGAGGTAGAGGTGCATCGTGGCAAGCAGCATTATGGATTACGCTACTACCCTGCAAAATCAAGAAAAGGAGCTTTAAAACTTGCTGTTCGTTGGCTGACTCCTATTGGAGAACAGTTGGCCCGGAAGGCGATAGCAGAGATACGATCCATCACGGCCCCATTTAGGGAGCAGGCCTGTCGTCTTGAGCAGAATCCTTCGAGGACGGTCTTTCCTGACAATCGTGGAGAGGAAAAATTGACCTCCAAGCAGGTATGGCAGATGCTCGGCATGAAGCGTTATGACTCGATTAACAGGATTCCAAAGCAGCTGCTCCCTCGTTATGGCACGGCACTGCACTACTATTACCTGGCTTCAGAGGTGGAAGCCTATCTCCGAACACTCCAACCAAGCTTGTGGACGCTTGATCGTCGTGATGGAACCTATCAATGGCTCTCGGAAACCCTGTTCATTGCTCCGCGCTGGTTTTTCAGACCGTATAATGGGGTAAACACCTCAATCATTGAGCCAGTGACCTCTAAACTAATTGCTAAATTCTTGACAAGCCCCACCTCCTCCGTCTTTAAACGTTTTGATATTCGCGAAACTGACGGTACGATATGTAGGATGGCGACCCATCAGTTTCGGCACTGGCTCAATGACTTGGCAGATAAAGGCGGGCTGCCACTCGACCTGCAAACACGATGGTTCGGGCGTGAAAATAAGCAAGACACCTATGCCTACCACCACGCTACTATAGAAGAGCGAGTGCAATGGGTCAAGCAAGGTATCCGTGAAGGGACCATTGGAGGCTTCTTGTCCGACGTCTACTTTGCTTTACCTGAAGAGGATCGTGACATCTTCCTCGAAGGGCAAGTGCAGGCCGTCCATGTCACAGCGTTTGGTCTTTGCCTCCATGATTATAGCCTGGATCCCTGTCCATACCACTTGAATTGTCTTCGCGGATGCCGAGAGTACCTGCGCACCAAGGGCAATCAACAAGAGCGCACTTACCTCATCCAGATCTACAAACGGACTGAGCATGGCCTCCAGATGGCTCAGGAAGCAGCAAGTGCGGGGAAGGGTGTGCACGCCGAGGCCTGGATTCGCCATCATGAAGAAACCTTGGCAGGTTGCAAGGCAGCACTTGCGATTGACGAGCAGAATCCAGAGGCTCTAGCAGGAGCGCTGATACATCCCTTTGATGGGCAACAAAGCAAGTTTCACCCCTTTTAGACCGTGAGGGAACCCTATGCCAAGGCCAAGCCAACGAGAAGTAGTGACAGAACAGGTCCAAGCATATCTGGTTCGAGGAGAGATGCTGAGTCTTGAAGAGTGCCCCCTGCATGTCAGAAATGTGGCAGCAGCCCTTAAGATCAGTCCGACGACAATCTACAAATATGAGTTGGATGTGCTAATCGGGGCGGCGCGGGAACGACAGATGCAGCGGGCGAAAGGCCAGAAAAAAAAACGGCAACGGACCCCCGACGAAGAAACCATTCATCGCCTCCAGATGGAACTGGAGCAGGAGCGGGAACGAAACAAGGGATTAGTGACCAGGATCGTGCTGATGGAAGCCAACGCGGCTCGCCTTGGCTGGGATCCAGAGGAACTCTATCGTCCCTTGCCCAAGCCCCTGCGCAACGCCCCCCATTTCAAACGAGGCAAAACAACGCCGCGAGGAGCCTAGCTGGGAGCAGCGTAACAGGAAACACCAGTGAACCCATAACCTTGCCTGCTGCACACGCTCCCCCAGCTACAGCCACTCTGCCGACCCTTTCAGGCGTCGTAGAGCGGATCACCTTTGTCAACGACGAGACCGGCTATACTGTGGCGCGCCTCCTCCCTGACGCGTTCCAGCCTCCTCTTGCCCCTACCAATGGAATCCAGCAGGCGGCTGAAAAGGTGCATGTGGGCAAGGATCAGTTGGTCACTATCATTGGAACCTTGCCAGGGATCGCTGCTGGAGAAGCCCTGGAACTCTCCGGTCATTGGCAACGCCATCCAGACTATGGGTGGCAATTGATCGTTCACACCTACCGCTCCGTTCTTCCAGCCACCACGCAGGGGCTGCGCAAATATCTGGGGAGCGGCTTAATCAAAGGCATTGGCCCGCGCATCGCTGAGAAAATTGTTGCCTGCTTTGAGCTGGACACCCTGGAGGTGCTCGAACAGCATCAAGAGCGCCTGCTCGAAGTGCCAGGGCTGGGACGACGGCGCGCAGAACGCATCGCTATCGCTTGGACAGAACAGAAAGCTATCCAAGAGGTCATGCTCTGCCTGTCCGAGTTAGGCGTCAGCACGAGTCTGGCAGTACGCATCTACAAAGCATACGGCAATAATGCCATCCCCATGGTCAAAAATGAACCTTACCGCCTGGCACGTGACGTCTGGGGCATTGGCTTCAAAACCGCAGATAAAATTGCGCTGGCCATCGGCTACACCCCAGATCATCCGGAACGTATCAAGGCAGGGGTCCTCTTTGCCCTCTCAGAAGCCAGTGAGAATGGGGGCCATACCTATCTCCCTCGCACCCACCTTGCCGAGCAAGCTGCTGAGCTATTGAGTGTTCCGCTTGACCAAGCTGAGCAAGCGATTACGGGCTTGATTGTGGAAAGTGGAGTTCAAGCGGAAACGCTTGTTGTTCAGCCAAGCGGCCAGGTGGCCCTTGATCCGTTCAGTATTTCTCATGCTCCACCAGATCTCTTCAGTGACTTGGGGAACAGGACCAATGACCAAACCCTCTTTACCTATATCCCACAGCAAATGGATGCTCCTCATATGACCAGCAACGAGAGATTCGTCCCAGGTAGCTACTTGGCATTGCCTGCGGCGCAGATTATCTCCTTACCTCCGTTCTACGCTGCCGAGCAAGGGATCGCGAAGCATCTCGTGCGGCTCACCCAGTGCCCTCCTGATCGTGGGTGCTTGGCCGACTTGCAACAGACCAATTTTTCGTTCATGTTTGAGTATCTAGCAAACAAAGCAGACCTTCGCCTGGCAGAGCGACAACAAGAGGGTATTGTGATGGCACTGACACATCCCGTCAGCATCCTGACAGGTGGCCCAGGGACTGGGAAGACCACTTCGTTGCGCGCGCTCATTCACGTGTTGACTCTTAAGAAGAAGACGGTCCTCCTCACCGCGCCAACCGGACGCGCGGCTAAACGCCTCTCAGAAGCCACCGGCATCGCCGCCCAAACCTTGCATCGTCTTCTGCAGCTCCGACCAGGGACTCAGTCTTCCTTTGATCGCGCAAATCCATTGCCCGCCGATGTGGTCGTGGTCGACGAAGTCAGTATGCTCGATACCCTGCTGATGAACACGCTGCTCAAGGCGGTTGGCACCGGCACGCACCTGCTGCTCGTTGGCGATGCCGATCAACTGCCCAGTGTGGGGGCTGGCAATGTGCTGGCCGATCTCATTGCCAGCGGGGTGGTTCCTGTCGTGCGGCTGGAACACATCTTCCGCCAGAGCGCCGGAAGTCAGATTGCCGTGAATGCCCAGCGGATCAATCAAGGCCAGATGCCGCTCATCGGTCCAGAGAACACGGAATTCTTCTTCTTCGCCCAGGACGATTTAGACACCGCCAGCGACCTTGTCGTCGATCTGGTGTCCAGGCGTATCCCCGCCAAATTTGGCTTCCGACCGGAAGACATTCAGGTACTCTCGCCAATGCACCGTGGCAGATGTGGTGTAGGGGAGTTGAATCTACGGTTGCAAGGAGTCCTGAACCCACCTGCTGCCTCCAAGGCGGAGCGGTACTATGGCGGCATCTGCTTTCGAGCCGGGGACAAGGTGCTGCAACTGCGCAACAACTATGCGAAGGAAGTCTTCAACGGGGATAGTGGGAGAATCACTGCCATCTCCCTCGAAGATCAGACACTTACTGTGCACCTGGATGATGAGCGGATTGTCACCTACGAGTTTGGCGAGTTAGATGAACTCACCCCGGCCTATGCCATCAGCGTCCACAAGGCTCAGGGGAGCGAGTATCCGGTGTGCGTCATTCCGCTGGCGATGGAACAGTATGTCTTGTTGGTGCGGCAACTGGTGTACACCGCCATCACCCGCGCTCGTCAACTCGTCGTTCTGGTCGGAAGCAGAAAAGCTCTCGCCATCGCCGTCAGAAATGGGCCTACGCATCAGGAACAGAAGATAGATATGAGGAAGAATCTCGCTGATCGTACGCTATCTTCCCTCCTCCAATTGAACCACCGATGGGGACGCTATACCGGGTTAGCGTTTCGACTTAGCCAGCTTGCTAAAAACGACCAATGAGTTCTATTCAAGGAGGAAGTGCTTCCGAAGAGATCTTTTTCCGCGGCAATACCGTAGGAATTTTCACGCCATCAACATCTCCAGATAGGGATGCATTACGCCGGTGACGCGGCAGACTTGTGCTGCTTCCCACAACTCGCTCACCGTCGCTCGCCGCGCCCTCCAGGTTTCGCGTAGAGCCTCAAGAGCACCCTCCAACCCAAGTTTGGAGCGGTATTTGAAACAATCGGCGACGGTCTTGGCCGGGCTATAGACGCGAACTGACACCCCACCCACCAGATGCTCTTCTACCCCAAAGGAGCGTGCCAGGCCGGAGAAGTGGACGATATGCAAGGGCAATTGAGTAACCTGGGGCCGGTGCGCGTCATGATCAATGGCGAGCCATACCTGGGTAGGAGCCTGAGGGGTCAGATGATGAAACGCTAATGCCGAGAGCAGACACACCACCCCTCCAGGAATACGTCTGGCAACCTCGGCCAGCAGGTGATGCTCTGTCAGAGGGGCATCTGGCAGCACATAGAGTCCGCGCTCCACACGCTTCAGTCGCCCCTCCTGGACCAGTCGGCGCAGATGCTCGCGTGCAATGCCAGCGGCAGCCAAATCCCGTGAACGAAGCACGCCTACCTGGTGTGCCAAGGCCAATACTTCCTCACTGCGGCGGTATGCGTGACAAGGGTGCATAGGTGACAATTCCTCCGCAATTCGACACTTTCTTCCGCAAGTTTGTCACACCAGGTCACTGGCGGTAGCGAACTACCTCTCCGCTAAAGAAGATTCACCCACATGAGTTAGAGTGTTGAGACACCATCGTCAACGCACAAATAAGCAGCTTTACATGAAGGGCTCATGCTGATCGGTCTTGCAAGCTCCTGGTCGGCACTTCCCTCCCATCATGGTCTTGTTCTTGATTCTCAAGTATCAGCATACCTCTGGTGCTTTAGGTAGTGCTGTGCCCATCTTGGGTTGGAGAAAATTCAAGCGGCCAAGGTTGCCACGGCTCACTCTGAGCAGGCGTATGGTCCAGGCACCGTGCCAGAATAAGTTGCTCATGTTTCTGCAGCGTACCAGCTTTCCCACACACCTCACAGATGTGGGTACTTTGGCCCTCAGCCCAGCAAATTGCACGGTTCATTGCTGGGGTACGCCGTGTCATAGAAAACCGCAACGCACCAAATTTCTCCTTGATAATGGTGGGGGCATAAGCTTCCTGTTCATGATCTGGAAAGGCACCGATCAAATTTTCCAACTGGCCGCTGAGTTGCCAGAGCAAGGCAAACCAGCCATTGCCGCATTCAAAATCCTGTCTGGTCCTCCAAACATGATCCATATCTCGCCCCTGCCAGCTACGGTACAAGTGAGGGAAGGCTACAATGAGCCGATTAGAGAGTTCTTGTTGCATAATCTGCTTCCTCTCTATTCTGTCCATATTCGGTGAATGGTTTAATCTGTTCAGGTATTGATGAAGTTTCATCGAAAACAGCACACGTGCTGGTTGTTGAGCCACAATAATCAATGCTGAAGTTAACATGCGACAATAATCAGCAGTGTTCCATAAGTGCATCTTGCAATGTTTCAGATCAGATGCGAGTTTTAGTGCCTCACTCCCTATCAGAGGCAGCAGGTGAGGGCGCGGCAGGATTTTTCACCTATGTTTCCCGAATCAGTCGCTCACGCGTCGTTTTCAGCGCCTTCGCCAGTTTATCGATGGTCTGGTAACGGGCAATCCCGCCCTGTTCCAACCGCGTAATCGTCGTGCGCGTTAACCCTGCCCGCGCTGCTAATTCCTCCTGTGAGAGGCCCGCGCGTTTGCGCAACCCCTCCAGTTGCGGAACTGGCACCCCTTTGCTCCCGCGTGCCATGCCCTATGCTCTCCTCACTCTCTGCTTTCGTGCGGAGAGCATAGCATATTTTCCCTACGGTCACTTATCTTTTTGTTGTATTATCGTTCTATCTATGTTACTTTATCGTTCGTCTATGCTTTGCTTATAATACTTCCATCTAAGCCTAAAGCCGCTTATAGTGGGGCCCCAAGAAAAGGAGCCGTCCCAAGATCGTCACTATCGTGCGACTTGAGCAATGTGCTCTCCGAAAAAGGATGCTAACGGTCTTTCTAACGAGCGGGCTTTCCAGATCCGAACGTGCTCCATTCCCTGCATGCTTGCGTGCGCTTCTAGGCTCGAACTGCTGTGTGTTTGATCGTCAATGGCTCATGCTCCCAAGGAGAATGCATGCGTCCCCAAACGCCTGAAACAGGCAGGGCCAATGGAGTCCCTGTCCCCCAGCTAGCCACTCTGCGTAAACGCGCTGGTCTCTCCCAGCGCGCTTTGGCCGAGCGAGCCAGGGTGAGCAGACATACCATCAGTCGCTTGGAACAGGGGGCCATTGCTCGCTACACGACTATTGCGCTGCTGGCCGAGACTCTCCATGTGACCCCGTCCCGCCTCATCCAGCCTCCGCGCCGAGTGCAAACCGAGGCGGCCCCGAATCAGCCTTCGGTTTCTGGAGGCCCCTAGTCAAGCGCTAACACTTCGCGAAGTTGTGTTAGATCTGCCTGTGCCTGTTCCCACTGCCGCCACTCCTGCCCATACTGTGCTGTGAGTCGCTCCAACGCTGCAAGCAGGGCAACACAGGCGACATGAACCGGCTGATACGCGGCATCTGGATCAGGCCGCGCTGGTGGGGGAGATGGGGCAAGCGCCTCCTGTTCGGGTCGCTCGGGAGCACGGCCAACAAAGGTCGGAGAGCCAACCGCAAAGACGGCCGAAGCTTGGCTGCGCTGAACCGACGCCCCCGAGGGTGGCTCTTTTGCTGGTACTGTTGGCGGGAGGGGCCGGGTAGTACGAGCTGGGGGCGGTGCCCCCTCTGGTGCGGGGGGAAGCCCACCCTGCCGATCACGCAAGGCCAGATAGAGTTCTCTGGGGGCCGGATAGCGATTCAAGAGCGTGAGGAGAGCGCTTTTGGGATAGGTTAAGAGAGGCTTGCCAGCCTGGGGCGGAGCCGACGCTCCGAGCAACTGCAACGCCTTCCAGAGCCACTCCCCCTGCTCAGGATGGGCCTGGATCTGGCGCTGCAACCAGGCACGCAGGTCAACATCTGGCACGTGCCAGAGCCAGAGGGCGTGGAACGCATAGCCACCCTGACGTTGGAAGGCATCGCGCTGGCGGGCAGTCCATTCTTGGCCCAACCCCTGATCCTGAAGCGCCTGTAGGTGCAACTCCTGAAGTAACCAGGAGGCATCATACCCAAAGCGCTCTCCTAGTTCCGCCAGCCAGTCATTGAGCTGTTGCTCCCAACCAGTCCGCATCCCAAAGGGCGTGCGGTCCACGACCCGCTGTCCACGCTGGACGGGGTAGGGCGCTGCCTTGGCGTTGGTGGCTAGGAGATGATTGGTCAAGGCCTCCAGGGCGGTGAGTGGCTCCTTGGGGAGTGGAGTTGTGCGCGGACGGGCATGGACTTGGCCGTCTTCGCCCAAGATGGGCTCGTAAAGTACCTCTGGACTACCGATCACCGCTTCCATATCGCTGATAAATGCCAGTCGGAGTTCTTGCAGTGCACGCGCCTGCGTGATCTCAGCGGGCTTACCCACACAGGCTTGAATGCGGGCGTAGCGTGCCTCCCGGGTATCCAGTTCAACGACTTGGCACAGCAGCGTCGTGATCCCTTCGGCTTTGGCCGCCTCATAGCGATGAAAGCCATCGATCACCTCATAGCGCCAGGTGGTATCGGGTGACCAGATGCGATTGAGTTGGATAGGTGCAAAGTGCCCACCATGTTGCAATGTCTTGCGAAAGGAGGCCACCAGGTGGCGATCCGTCGGCCAGCCCACATCGTGTAGCTCCTCCAAGGGGACGGTCCCAATGGTGACCGCTGTAGCCATCAATTTCTCCTTCTATCGGATGGTGATGGATAGGCAGGAACATATGAAGCGGGCGAAGGGCAATTCAGCCCCTACCGCTGTTATGTGTTCATAGGCTGGGGCGCCCTGAGGACCAGCTGTGCCGTGACGCGTTGGACGCGGCCACAACAGGAGATGCTGACCTTGACGGATATGCTGCCTATCCCTGCTGTAGCCGCTCACACCGTGCTTCAAGGAAGACACCTGAGCAGCGACCTCCAACCAACCATCTGTCCTATTGGTAGCTTATGCCATAGCCTACCGCCTTCTGGACCCGATGTGAAGGCGGTTCCGATGCTGGCAGAGGCGAGTATTATTTCCACCCGCTCTCTTTCCTGCCGCCTGATACTGGCTCTAGGATGCTTCTATCGAAAGACAAAACTAGCAAGTCTATGAGGCATGAGTGGAGCATGAGTGGAGCATGAGTGCGGCACGAGTGGAGCCAATGCCACGCCGCTCAAGTCAGGGTGTGCTATGGTAGAACAAACGTGAGGAAGGGGGCAGAGACAACAGCGTGGGAGGCCATACCAATGGAGTGCCGGTGCCATCGCTCGCGCTGCTGCGGAGGCGGGCCGGGCTTTCACAGCGCGAGCTGGCTGACCAGGCTGGTGTGGGCCGGTATACGATAAGCCGTCTGGAGCGGGGGGCTAATGCCCGGTATGATACCATTGACAAGCTGGCGAAGGCACTGGGGACCGTACGGACTCGATTAATACAGTCCCCACCTCAGGGGCAAAAGCGAAAGCATCATCAAGTAGGCGCAGAGTAAGCAGGAAGAAGCAGCGAGGAGGCCCTCCAAAAGGCTGATGATCCTGGTGGTTTTGATCTTGTTCATAGAAAGCGACGGATGAGTGTATATATCAGGAGGGAGTGAATCGCGGCAAGACCTGCTTTTCCTACAAGATTTCTCTGCTGGTTATCCTGCTTGCCAGATCCGCACTGTTGTATCAATACTGGCAGAAGCGATATGCTTGCCGTCCGGGGACCAGGCCACGGCTGACACCTGGTTAGTATGACCTTGATAGGTGACAACATTACCGCGTACTGGCGTTTCCCATGTGTGCAATGAATGATCTGTACTTCCTGATGCGATACGTTTGCCATCTGGCGACCAGGCTACAGCACGGACCCCACCGGTATGGCCACGATAAGTAAATATAAGGTCCCCTGTATAGGCATCCCAGACCTGGACCGTCCCATCAGCACTCCCAGAAGCGATTAGCTGTCCATCTGGCGACCAGGCCACTGCCTGGATAGAGCCTGAATGCCCTCCATAGGTCAAGACATGCATTTCAGTGAGTGCGTTCCATACCTGAACTGTAGCATCCAGGCCTCCAGAAACCACATACTTCCCATCTGGCGACCAATCCACTGCCTCTACTGATTGAGTATGGCCATCATAAAGAGAGATACGTCCTCCAGTAGTAGCTCTCAGGATATGCACTCTTGCCATAGTTGCATCGCTGGCTGAAGCAATGAGTTGACCGTCGGGTGACCACGCAACACTTCTTACTGGCCGAAAGTGACCAGGATACAGCGCAACCTCCTCTCCGGTCAGGGCATCCCAGATTCGTACTTTTCTATCCCAGGATCCAGATGCAATGTGTCTACTATTGGGTGACCAGGCTAAAGCACTTATAGAGCGGGCATAATGTCCCTCATAGATGAAAAGGCGGCTTCCAATGGAGGTATCCCATATCTGTATTGAGCCATCATTGCCCCCAGAAGCAATGCGGGTGCCATTAGGTGACCAAGCCATAGTGAATACCGCCCCAGAATGACCTGTATAGGTCAGGGTGGCTGTTCCCAAGGATACTGTGGTCAGTGCTGCTTTGAAAGCGGCCAATAATTCTCCTGCTGTTTGGTAGCGTTCCTCGGGATTCTTTGCGAGTGCTTTCGTTAGAACATCTTCTAACTCCGCTGGTAATCCAGGTCGAGCATTCTCCAGCAACGGCGGCGGCTCCATCACCTGCTTCAGCATGACCTCCTGTGGGTTATTGCCGTCAAATGGGAGGCACCCTGTGAGCATCTGATAGAGGATAACTCCAAGCGCATAGAGGTCGCTGCGCCAATCTGGCTGGCCGCGCAAGTGTTCTGGCGCCATATAATGAGGTGAGCCAAACAGGAGGCTCGTTCCTCCCTGTAATGCCCCCTGGTTCAACAAGTGGGCCAGTCCAAAATCGGAGAGTAACAAGTGGCCATCTTCATGGACCAAGAGATTCAGCGGCTTAAGATCCAGATGGACTACTTTGCGGGCATGCGCATAGGTGAGTGCTGCACAAATCTGCTCCAGGTAGTGCCGAACCCTTCCTAAATCCAATAATCCGGCCTGTTGCCTCAGCATCTCATGGAGGGTTCCTCCGCTGACATAAGACATTACCAAATAGATCAGATCGCCTTCTGCTCCTAATTCATCCACATGGACAATGTGGGGGTGATCCAACCCTGCCAGCGTTCGCGCTTCACGTAGAAAGCGCTCCCGAATCTTATGGTCGCTCAGGTGCTGCTCCAGCAGAATCTTAATCGCCTGCTTCCGTTGGAGCAGCACATGTTCCGCCTCATAGACTTCTCCGAAACCACCCCTTCCCAGCAAGTGAGTCAGATGATAATTGCCGAGTCGTTGTCCTACACGGTCAGCCATACAAGCTCCCAATCCTAGCTCGCGTAATCGCAAGCAGATGGCATGTTAGAAAACTATTTTAGATCAGGTAAGCTAGCGGGTCAAGAAAGCGCTTAGTAGATCGTATGCTAGTGTTCCGAACCTTCGCTTAGGTCAATTTCAATCGTCCAAATCAAGTACCCATCTCATACTGGATGACTATTGAGAAGATTTAAAGTTTGCTCTTGCAATAGAACAGTTTCTCATATACACTTGGCTGTGTCGAACCTCAGCCTCAAGAGGTTGCTCACATCCAGAGAAGAGCGCCCCAAGTTGCCGCTTTACCCAAGGTGGCAAAGAAAATTATTTAGATAAGGGCTTAATGTACCCATTTTTCCGCTCTCAAGGAGCTTGGGCAGTGGCGATTCCGCCGTCAGGATCTCGACCTCTGGATTGAGAAACAGAAGCAAGAGAGGAAGACGAGAAGAGACAATGGCTGAAGAGGTTGCTGGGTCATTAGATAGTGAAGCGGCTGTGGCTACTACAGAAACAGATTCTAACGGCTCCACAGTTGGTGATGGTTTTATTTTGGACTTTATTACAGGGGAGAGAAACCTTAAAGAGACACCCAAAGAGTTGGTGCGTCAACGTATCGCCCGTGCACTCTTTCATGAGTATGGTATCTCCGTTGAGGACATGGAGGCCGATTTTCCGGTTCGTATCGACGGTCGCAAACGAAACCTCGATATCGCTATTTTCCATCACGGACAAGAACACTTCCCTATAGAGGTGAGCAGGGTAGTGGTTTGCCGGCCAGAGCCTCAAATCGGCAGAAATACTCTCAGAATTCGGGATTACGATCAAGCAGAAAAGGACCTAGAAGAACTCAAAACCATTATGGAGCAGATTGATTCCTGCAAATACGGTCTCTGGACGAATGGTCTTGAGTTTTTCTACCTTGAGAAGAAGCTAACACGCTTTGATGTTCGGTTTGAGCCAATTGGCGATTGGCCCATGTCAGAGGAATCAGTTGGGTCACGAGATGTGGTTTCTCTGGCGCTGACACGGCGAGCCGATCCTGATATGCTGCGCATCGCTTTCCGTCGCTGCCATAACTTTATTCATGGCAATGAGGGGATGCCCAAGGATGCGGCCTTCTGGCAGTTCCTTTACCTCATTTTCTGCAAAATTCATGACGAGCGCGCGCCCCGTAATAAGCGCAGCTTCTGGGCCGGACCGAAGGAACAATTTGAAGATCCGGGGCGCAAGGCAATTCGCGCACGCATACAGCCACTATTCAAAGAAGTCAAGCAGCAATACAACACCATCTTCAGCGGGAACGAGGAGATCACCCTTTCTGACCGTGCCCTGGCGTTTATGGTTTCCGAATTGGCACGCTATGAGTTTACCCGGACCGATGTGGATGCCAAAGGGGCAGCGTACCAAGAAATCGTCGGCACAAATCTGCGTGGGGATCGAGGGCAATACTTTACCCCCAAAGGGGTGGTCAAGTTGGCAGTGGCGATGCTTGACCCCAAAGAGCATGAACGTGTCTTGGATCCGGCCTGTGGTACCGGCGGGTTCTTGGTTGCAAACCTGGCGCATATGCTCGATACGTTCCGCGCTGAACAAAATATCACGCCTCAGACCGAAGATTCAGAAGATTTTCAGCTCATCCACGAGAGGTTGCGGGAATATGCCGGGAGTCAGGTTTTTGGAGCTGATTTTGATCCTTTCCTGATCAAAGCCTCCCAGATGAATATGGTGATGGCCGGTGACGGGCATGGACACCTTTACCATATCAACTCTCTGGAATTTCCTGGGGGACATCTGGAAGATCTCACTCGCGCACGAGCCGAGATTCCCTTGGGGAGTATGGATGTCGTTATGACCAATCCCCCCCTTTGGCTCGGATATCCCCATCACTGAACCTGCCATTCTCCAACAATTTGAGCTTGCCCGCATATGGGAACGGTTAGATGATGGAAACTTCCGCAATACTGGCAAGATGCAAGGCAGCGTCTCTCCAGAGATACTCTTCCTTGAGCGTTGCGTGCAATGGCTTAAGCCAGGTGGAAGGATGGGTATCGTCTTACCTAACGGCATACTGGGCAATCCAGCAGCTGAATATATCCGTTGGTGGATTCTGCGGCACGCACAGGTGCTGGCAAGCGTGGACCTCCCTGTTGAGGTTTTTATCGTTGAGGCCAATGTCAATATCTTGACTAGCCTCCTATTTCTCAGGAAGAAGTCCCCAGAAGAGATCCGGGCAGAAGACCTTGGCGGTAGGCAAGAATATCCTGTTTTTATGGCAGTGGCCGAAAAAGTCGGTTTCGACCGGCGTGGGAACAAGCTCTACAAGCGTTCTCCTGATGGAGAGGAAATTATTGAACTGCGTGAAGAGGTGGAGCGCTTCAGGGTAGGCGATAAGGTCATAGAAAGGCCGCTACACAGAAGAGAGAAGATCTTGGATGATGATCTTCCTTTGATTGCCCAGCGCTATCGAGCGTTCCTTCAGGGACAGCAACGATAAGCATATTTTTGCGAGGGATCAAACAGAATACACAATGAGCGGGCTTAATATCGCTCCAAAAGATGCCAGTAGATGTGAGGATTGGAAGGATGCAAGTAAAATCGATTCCTAGCACCTGGTTAGACCGTGAAGGACGCCGCTTGGATTGTGGCCCCTATATGTCGGGTGCCATCGAGGCAAAGGTACTACTCGCAAAACTGCCTGTGCAGAAAGAACCGCTACACCAAGTAACCGCTGGATACAATGGGGGCATTTACAATGGCCCGCAGTTCGTTCGCAATTATATAGATGAACCAACTCACGGTGTTCCATTCCTTACTGGCGGCTCAATGCTACAAGCTGATCTGTCATCGGTTCCGTTGTTGCGGAGGAAGGATGCAGAATCATCGAAATTGAGCTACTTGCGTCTCCAAACGGGCATGACGCTTATTTCTTGCTCTGGAACCATTGGGCGCATGGTCTTTACACGCCCTGACATGGAAGGTATGTGGTCCTCCCAGGATATCCTCAAAGTTGTGCCTGATCCTGATAAAATTCTGCCTGGCTATCTTTATGCCTACCTGAGTAGTCGCTTTGGAGTCCCATTGATTGTCTCGGGGACCTATGGAGCTATTATTCAGCATATTGAGCCTCAGCATATTGCAAACCTCCCTGTGCCCCGACTAGGAAGAGATATTGAAGAGCAAGCGCACCAGAAGATCGTAGGAGCCACCCAGCTACGCAGTGAATACCAGATGCAAATCAAGACAGCGACTGACCGCCTATTTGAGGCAGTGGGCCTCAAAGACATTACTTCTAGCGCATGGCATGCAATGGGGTCAGATGTTGGCTTCGCTCAGGTACTCACCTCTTCAGAGTCTTTGCGTGCGCTTAACTTTAATCCAAGGTTTCAGGGGCTGCTGACTGATCTTGCTTCTAAAGAACATGAGCCACTGGGAAATATTTGTGCGGGGGGGCAATTACGCAGTGGGTTGCGTTTCAAGCGGATTGATTGCGAGCCTAGCATGGGGGCAAAGTTGGTTGGCCAAAGGGAGTTATTCTGGATGGAACCGGAGGGCCGCTGGATATCAACACGTCATGCCCCAGATGACATCTTTGTAGAGGATGAAACTATCCTGATCGCTGCTCAGGGAACGTTAGGCGAGAACGAGGTTTTCTGCCGAGCTGAGTTGATCACTGGCCCCTGGTTGCAGCAAGCCTATAGCCAACATTTCTTGCGTGTACGTTCGGGAACTCCTGAGGTTTCCGGAGCCTTTTTATTTGCCTTCCTCCGCTCAGAGATAGCTTTTCGCTGCCTACGCTCAATAAGTGTTGGCAGCAAGCAGCAAGATCTCCACCGAGCATTCCTCGCCCGTCTCCCTATTCCCCTCCCAAGCAGTGAGGTTCGACAGGAAATAGAGCACCTGGTACGCACAGCGTTCCAATCACGCCACGAAGCATCGGCATTAGAACGTGCAGCAGTGGCACTTGTGGAAGCTGCAATAGAGGAGGGTTAGTGATGGCTAAGATCATCCCTATAGGGCAGCCTGCCAATGATTTGGAGCGAAATGCCATTGCTTATCTCCGTGATCACCTCCCAGAGGATTACACTGTACTGCACAATTTTGAGATCAAGCAAGGGACAGAAGTTTTTGAAATTGATCTGGCGGTGCTCGCTCCACATTGTGTTTTCCTGGTGGATGTCAAAGGAACACATGGACTTATCGATATTTATGGCGCCAGATGGCATCCGGAGGGACGCCAGCCCTATCTTTCTCCTCTTGCCAAGCTACGACAACATGCCAAAGTGTTGAAAGCCCTGATCGGAGATGCCTATACTGAGCGGCCAGAGCTGCGAAGGATTCATGTGCATGCCGCTGTTCTTATGGCTGCTCCTGATGCCAAGGTGAACGATCACGATGGCAGAGATGGCGCTGATATTATTTATCTCAACAAGTGTCTGCCTTACTTTCAGGACAAGCGCCATATCCCAACTCAGCGGCTGACCGACATTCGCACTTTGCTCCACTTAGTTGAAAAAGCTATTCGGGGCAAAGCACAGCCGAAGTTGGCGCCACTATGCTTCCGGGAATGGCAAGTCGAGGAACGGCTTGGAGGAGATGATCACTATACTGAATACCGGGCCAAACATACATATATGGGGAAGCATGGTGGTACAGCCAGGCTCCGGGTCTATCGTGTTGACCCTTATCTGGATGAAGCCAGTCGTAAAGCGGAATGGCAGCGGATCAGCAATGCGTTTCGCGCTGTCGCGCATATGTCATCTCATCCGAATATCCTGACCGTCCGCGATTTTTTCCCCACGGAAGATGAAGATTGCCTGGTGTTAGTAACTGAGGACGTTCCAGGGCAGGCTTTACGCCAACATATCAAGAAACCCAGCTTAGCGTTGACTTTTGATCAGAAGTTGCGCATCATTCGTGATGTTCTCACCGCCCTTGACCACGCTCATCGGCATGAGGTAATCCATCGGAACCTTACTCCTGATGCTATCCTGGTGAGCGCAGACGGGCGAGCTCGTCTGGCCGCATTCGACTATGCGAGAGTTGGACAGAACCGCACCAGTACTATCGCCCAGGATATTATTGACGATGTAGACCCGGCTTATCAGGCACCAGAATGCTACCGTGACCCATCTCAGGCCAGCATAACCTCTGATCTCTTCTCCGCAGGTCTTGTATTTTACGAACTATTGAGTGGAGAGGCGCCATTTCAAAACATTGAGCAACTCTTTGATCGCGAGGCGCAATTTCCAATTGCCGTTTCCGAACTCAGACCTGATCTGCCAGCAGGCTTAGACGAGTGGTTGCAGAAACTCTGCTCATTTGAGCCACAGGATCGTTTTGCCAACGCTTCTACTGCTATGCAGGCTCTCGCAGCACTCATCACCCCTGTACCCAAAATGCCACAAGAGGACCAACAACCTGGCTCTGGGCAAGCCAACCCACCCAAACCAGCGCAGGATCTCAATGACCTGCCCCGCGATACCGTACTGGGTGGGAGATTCGTCGTCCAACAACGGCTCGGCCATCCGGGTGGCTTCGCCGTGACTTACAAAGTTTTTGATACTTATGCGGATGTCGTAAGGGTACTGAAACTTGTCACCCGTGATCGCCGGTCAGTCTTTGAACGGCTGCGCCAGGAATATAAGGCACTTTCAAAGGTTCCTGACCATCCTCACGTTGTCAAAGTAGTTTGGGCAGACCGCTTACCCGATGAGACGCCTTACATTGTGTTTGAGTTTGTAGATGGCCTGGATATCGAAGAGCTTTTGCAGCATCGCATACTTTCGGTTGAAGATGCTGTCACCATTGCCCGCCAGGCGGCATCTGGCCTAGCGCATTTGCACCAGCACGGCGTCTACCACCAAGATATTAAACCCGCCAATCTCCTGTGGACCGATCGCGGGGTGCGAATCATTGATTTCAATGTGGCCGTCACTGACAAAGACACGCTATCAACCGCTGGAGGAACGCGACGTTACTTGCCGCCCGACCTTGATCCAACAAGGGAATTATCGCCTGGTGAAAAGATTGATCGTGACCTCTATGCTTTAGGGATTACACTCTACGAGTGCTTAACTGGGCAATATCCCTTCGAGGAACCAACGCCCCCTCACAAGAAAGTGCCGAGAGATCCTCGTACCATTTCGGGTAGCGGTGACCTTAGCAACGAGCTAGTGCAGCTACTTATGAAGAGCCTCGCACCAGCACGGCAAGGGCGCTTTGCCTCGGCTGAAGCGCTCCTTCAGGCTCTGGGAGAGCTGCGTACGCTGAGAAAACCCAAAGAACGACCGCCGGCCAGTTCAGAGGCGATGCCCCCTTTGCCCAACAGTCTGGCTGTTAGTAGGCCCAATTTCAACCCCTTTGTCAGCCATTTATTGACTCTCTACAGCCAAAGCCAGCAAACTAACGCAGGAACACGCGGGCTTGATGCTGTCGGTGCGCTCACCTATATTCCTACGTTGCTCGATCAGGAACTCCGCCGAGCTATCTTGAGCGGCGAATTTGGGTTGGTCATTATCTCTGGCAATGCCGGTGACGGCAAGACTGCTTTCATTCAACAACTGGAGAAGGATGCTGAGGAGCAGGCACAGATACAACGCCTTCCTAATGGTTCGCGTTTCATGCTACAAGGACGAACCTTTCTGAGTAATTATGACGGGAGCCAAGATGAAGGAGACAAACTGAATAATGACGTGCTTCAGGAGTTCTTCAGCCCTTTCCAGGGGACGGGTGAGCAACAGTGGTCAACTGATCAGACTCGCTTGATCGCCATAAATGAAGGACGCCTTGTAGATTTTCTCAGCGAACACGAGCAGAACTTTCCACGCTTGGCAGAAATTGTCAGACAAGGCTTGGGTGGGGCCGCACCAGTTGCAGGGATAGCTGTTATCAACCTGAACCTGCGTTCTGTGGTGGCCGATGCTTTGGGTCCAAATCAGTCCATCTTTGATCGGTTGATCCTCAGGATGACTGATGAACGCTTCTGGGAACCCTGCGGCAGTTGCAATCTTAAGCACCAGTGTTATATCTACCACAATGCCAGCACTTTTATGGATCCCATTGCTGGGCGAAAAACAATAGAGCGGCTCAAGATGTTGTACACAATCACCCACTTGCGGGGACGCTTGCATATCACTCTTCGCGATCTAAGGTCGGCTCTAGCCTTTATGCTCGTAGGTACGCAAGACTGCGATGGAGTGCATGATCTCTATCGTTCCAGCACCTCAGAGGCTCTTGAGCAGATAGTGGGCGGGTTTTATTTCAACTCTTGGATGGGTGGCAAGCACGGTTCAGGGGACCGCTTGATCTCACTTCTGAGAGAAATTGACATTGGCGAAGCGAGCAACCCTGATTTGGATCGCAGTCTCGACTTTGAGCCCGACGCTCGCGAGATGAGCAGATTTACCTACGACGGACGTAGCCGCTACGATGATGATTTGCTCAATAAAATTTTCGAGCAACTTCCACGCGAATACACAGGCAACAATGGTATCAGCCGAATGGAAAAACACAGAAATTACGTGGCGATGTTGCGCCGCCGTCACTACTTTGAACGGCGCGACGACGGCTGGCGCCAGATGCTTCCTTATCGCAGCGCCGATCATTTTCTCGCGCTGGTTTCGGGAACAGAGGATCTCACCCCAGAAACACAGACATTGCTGTTGGCAATCAATCGAGGTGAAGGGCTGAGCGACCCTTCGCGGCTAGGCAATACGCTTGCCCTACGTGTACGGCAAGTAGAGCGAGGAACCATCCGTAGTTATCGGCTATTTGATGGTGCCGCCTTCTCATTGGACCGTCGAGACTCACTCATCAACTCGCGCTTTGTTGAACACCTTCCACAGGCCTTACTACTGCGCTACAACTCTCCCATTGGACACCGGGCTGAGTTGAGCATTAATTTGGATGTCTACGAAATGCTGATGCGTCTCAATAGCGGCTATCGACCGAGCGTTGAGGAATTGCAGGGATTTTACCTCAGCCTAGTCGTCTTCAAAAATGTCCTGGCTTCTGCTCCCTATCAGGAAGTACTCCTGACTGAGACAGGGGATGAGTTTTATCGCATTAGCCGGGAGAGTGATGGTACGCTCTCGCTCGAACGAGTGCTTGAAAGGATACATCGATAATGAAAGGGCGAGATAGAGAGTTTCGGCTTACCAAAGTGAGTTACGTTGATTTCAAACATATTGAGATCGAGCGTACACTCCTCAACCTCTTTCCCCGCTTAAAGTTTGACGGTTACCCGGGCAGGGTCAGACTTGCTGGGCAAGCATTGACGGTAGAGAAATTTGCTGATGAATTTACTGATGAGAAAAACAAGCACAATTTTCGCGGGTTTGCTGATCATAAGGAAATTGTATACAAATGGCTAGAGACAGACCTGCTTGATTTGGTCAATCGTGGTCGGCCAACACAAGCAGTCGTCTCTCCACGCCCCTTACATGGCAACACTTACAAGTTCAGAAACACAAGACACGCAAGAGATTACGGAACATCTGAGCAGGTCTATTGGATGCTCTACCATGCACGGAACGGGCTCGGGCAGGCGGCCAGGGATACATTAAAAGAATTCATTTTTACCGGTCTTGATCTTCTGACGGATAAGATCCAAGCCTCGGCGAAAATAGATATAGAGACTCAAGCAATCCTGCATTTTGAAAGTGCAGTGGAGGTCAAACGCGATACTCCAGATACAACCAAAGACCCTGAGCGTTATCCGCCTCTCTGTATTGCCCACGCAGATTTGCTGGCTGATGATGTGCTGCGTTTGATGGCTTACCAAGATTATATGCCGCGTTCGGTTTTGGTAGATTATCTCAAGACGCTCCTCTCCTTCCATCTCGCGCTCTACCATCTCCGACTCCTAAAGCTTCTTCCAGAACTGGTGCGACGGAAACGGGGCGATCCTCCTTGTGCTTTGAGTACCTGTCCCATCGCTTCCAACCCCATTTTTCCCTATGTCGATTGCCCCTATCAGCTTAGGCTGGTGGTTGATATGGGCGATACGAGCAACGTTCATATGGCCGAGCTAGCCCGCCGGAGCGCAGATACGTACTACCGCAGAATTCCAGGCTATATTCAGGCGCAGTTCATCATAAAGAAGCTGGATGAGATGGCTGAATATCTCCACAAGGCCAATAAACTGCAACGTCCTACAACTGGATACTTCGCCGTAGGTGACCTGCTGCGCCTTCTCGAACCAGCCTTTGCTTCCGAGCGCGAGGCTTACTTTAAAGCGCGTCTTGCCGGCTTCCTTGAGGAAGCCGACAACGGAGAGGAACACGCTTTAGATCCGGAGGTCAGGCGCGTTACCGAGATGGGCTTAGGAGACTTTGAAACCTATATCGAGATTCTTGTTGCGCTCCGCGGAAGCTTTCATCGCAGATATCTGGTAGATTGCCTAGATTCGCTCCTCTTAAAAAACACTGAATCAGGCTTGCTACGCCAATCGCGCACCAAGGGGAGCCCCAGGCGATTTGCGTTGGGCAGCCGACTCTTGGAAGTGCTGTTGCAAATTGCCGTCCTCATGCCCCAAGGGTCCTCATTTGTTACTCGTGAGATTAGAATTGATGAACTCTTGCTCTTCCTGCGCGAACGCTATGGCCTCTATATTGATTGCCTGCCGCTCAATGAGGGTTTTGGTAAGCCAAGTATTACCGACCTGCAAGCTCTTCGTAAGAACAGGGAGAGCTTTAAGATGCGTCTCCGCGAGATTGGCTTCTTCCAGGACCTCTCTGATGCTTATGTTACCCAGACCGCGACTCCTCGCTACACTATCACGACTCACCATCATTAATGGAGCTTAGGAGGGATCCCATGAGCAAAGGATTCCAAGAACTGAATGATCATGATCTGACGCAAGCCCTGGAGTCATTGCTCTGGCCGCAGCTCAAAAAACTCCTAACCACTCGTGCTCCGGGTCATTGTATGCGTATGGCCGATCTTGATCTGGATTTGATGGTTACACTTGCACGGGCACTGAGAGGAGAAGTATCCAATGCACAGGTGTTCATCCTCGGCGAGCAGCAAGGTCTTGAAAAACGCGATCTCTTTATTTCTTCTACCAAACTAGTCGAACTACGTAACCCAATGCAGGACGGAACGTTACGTCCCCCGCTACTCGTCTTTCTGCCTTCGGATCTGCGTGCCAGTGCTGAAGATTCATTTGGGGTGGCCACATTTGAAGAAATTACGGTAACGAATATCTACCAGGCTCTAGTAAGATCGTTACTTCAATCCATTCCTTTGCCATTGCAAGGGCATATTCACACAATTCTTGAGCAATTGCTGCCTAGCGAAAACTGGCCCTGGGCTAACTCGGTTGCACAAGCCTGCTACTTGCTAACTGCGTTAAAAAATGAAGTGGATGGGGAAACTCTGGGAGCCGCACTGTATGAGCTAGGGCTGGTACCTGATTTCCGCCTCTTTGATGAACCTGCTGCTGCCCAGGCGAGGATTCGCAAAAATGTGCAATCGATGCACACACTGACCCACTCAGATCATTCTGTACGTGGAAGAGTGCTTGAATTAAGGCTGAGTGATAAGTCCGTGCAGCGACGACTGATAGAGTTTCTCGCCGAGTCAGGTATTGAAGATCCACATGGCTGGACGCGTCGTATCGTCATTGATCGTAATAATTGGGACCTTTCCTTCGACAAGTGGGCGTTTGAAGAGAACCTCAATCCTGACAAAATTTCGATTCGCGTCGAGCAGACAGATCTGCCTGTCATTCATGAAGATGAAACTAACGAGCGATTGCTGGGACTGATTGGTTCCCAGATTCTTGCACCCCAGGAGAGGCGCAAGCTTGCAGTTGTCTTTAACGTGGATCCTCATCCATCCCAAATTCAGGGACTACACCATTTCTCAGTGCAAATATTGACTAGAGAAGGCAGCCCTGTGGGTGTAGCCAAGAACGTTAAGGTTTGGCAGAGTAAGAAAACCACCTGGACCCTGACCCTGGATAAACTTGATAAGGTAGAGTTTGAAGAGGGGTGGCATTTTATTCGGGTCTTGCCCTGGACCGAAGCTGGAGACCCGGTGCCTATAACGGATCCTGGCCCTGCCCTGTCTGGCGGTCGAACACGGCCAAACGAGAGTGAGGATTTCTATGTACTACCTGGTGAAGTACTCGACGAAATCCCACCCCAACGCGCTATTCCGCAGGAATATAGTCTAGAACATGCAAGGATGCGCTTGCAATTTACTGCCATCCAGGCCAAACGTGATCCTGCAAGCATCAACCCAGAGAGTGTGACATGGGTCAACAAGAATAGCAAAACACGGCAAATAGCGCAAGAAACCATAGAGGTCCGTTTTGGCCGTGATGGAGCGTTTCAGCTTCCGGTGACCGGGCTCCTAAAACGGCTTGAGCAGCGTATACTGGAATCACCCGAACGTCCAGTAAGCTGGCGTCTACAGATTCATGTCGGACAGAGCGAAATAGATTCTGTAGAGACGGCTAGCTGGCTTGGCACCAGCGTAGAAGACACCTCTAGATATTACAATCATCAGCTTCAAGAGGATCTCACCGATTGGCCTAGATCAGCGGCAGTTGAAAGCTTTTTGGCGGCCAGAGCACAATATTTCTCTCAACTTCGGGCAGGCAACGAAAATCTTATTTCACAGGCTGCAAATTTTCTTGAATTAAAAGAAGCCTGTATCCAGTATGCCGAGGCGTATCAAGATCTATTACTGGATCTACGCCGTAAGGTTGAGCAGAGCACTGGCGCAGATCAACAAAAAGCCATTATCGCCCTCAGGACAGCTCTGGCAGTTGATACCATTCACATCAATATCACAAGCTTTAGGGCGAAGATACGGGAGGCTGCGTTAATTGGCCCAACCCACCCACTCCGCGCGCTCTGGCTGGCGACATGGAGCTGGATTGGGCAACAATGGGTCATGACCACAAAGGATGGCCCAGAAGAGTACGTCGGTCCAGTACGAGATGCGCTCTTGAGTGGATTAGTTCCCTTAAACATTCCAGCTACAGTACCCCTCGCAGATGGCCGGGTCTTTACTACCATTGACAACCTGCATCCCTTCTGGTCGCTCTATGCTCCGGCAACCGAAGAAGATACTCGTGGGCTGCTTGGTGAGATCTGTACCTCTCTGAACTTACCGGAACCTGCGATTGGAGGAACAGCCATCAATGGAGAAGTACTGGCAGCTCGAATAGAGCGGTATCTCGTGCAACATCCCTATATCCGCACACTGATCATCAACGCATTTAACCAGGGGCGAGCTGCTGTTCTGGCAGACGCCTTGGTCATGCTTCAGCGGCAAGAGGCTTTCTCGCACCTGCGCTACGATATTCGCCTGTTTGTTCCTGACCCAGACACGCCAGGCATTGGAGAAGCTATCGAACAACTACTTTCGCCGGCCGGCAGTACCAGCGCGGAGGCTGTTGATGCGTTCTCCCATCCAACTGGCAGTCATCTATTCCCAAAGCTCAGCCTTGCTATTCACTCTACGCAAGATTTCTATGCGAATCCCACACAATTCCGTGCACACCTGAGCATTTTGATTGACCTCTTCCCGGCCCAAGAAGTTGGGGCGGGGTTACCACTGCGATCAGCAGAGATAGCTCCACTCCATGGGTTGATTCAGGACTTTGTGATTGATTTTCAGGATAACGAATCGGGAACATACTGGCGGCGCCAGCCCCTTCATGGTGAGCCAACCTCGCTCCCTGGGGCTGAGAGCCTGGTGGATCTCCTGGCTCGTCTTCCTCAAGTGATCTCAGGAGCTACGGCGACTGTCGCAATGGGCGTATCTGCATTTGAACACCGCCCTATTGTAACGCTTGGTCTGGGTCGTGAGCAGCGTGAACTGATTCATCACGTCCATGATGTCAGCGATTGGGTTTACACCATTGATCGAAATATCGGGGTAGAGTTCTTTGATCATGGGGGGCGTCGTGATCGTCCCGATTATTTAATTGATTATCTACCAAGCTCTGCCGCAACCTTCGGACATCGGTTGGTCATTACCTCCCGCTCACTATCAGAGCTTGAATCACTGTTGAGTCCGGTGCTAGCCCAATATGGCTTGAAAGCCGATGGCAGACATGCGACGATTATCCTTGAGCAGTTGCGCTCGCTCTCGGGGCGTCTAGCACTCAAACTGATCTCGTCGCCAACCCAACAAGCTGAGGTGCTGGGATTGGCGCTGGCACGCCTCTTCCTCAAACACCAGGGTGCCTTATCAAATCAAATTATTCTCCCGCTTGATACTCACTTGGACTTGTTCCAAACCATAAAGAAGCAAGAAGAGGAGTTAGGCCATGCTGTCAGTTTGCAAAGGACAGACCTGGCGCTCTTTGACCTTGACGCGAGCAACCGGATCATTCATTGCAACTTGGTAGAAGTTAAGTGCTATACCCAGGTTGGTGGTGTTGGAGCCTATCAGCAACTAAAGGAAAAAATTGCACAGCAGATCAACCACAGTCAGGAAGTCTTACGTCGACACTTCGACCCTTCTTGGAAAATTCCTGATCGGCCAGATCGTCTGTTGAAGACACGTGAGCTAGCTACCCTGCTGGAGTTCTACCTGGGTCGTGCCGTTCGCTATGAACTTATTACGCAAGATGCCGCAGCCGAAGCCCAGGCACTATTGGCCACATTAGAAGATGGTTATAGCTTGACATTCAGTCGTAGCGCCTTGATTTTTGACTTTGAGAAGCCAGGCACAGAGCCACCCGATAACGAAGAGGATATCGAATACCATCGCATTGGCGTTGACCTTATTCAAGCATTGATTGCTGAAGCAAGACCCTCCTCTACTACTCAGCTTTTAGAGCAGGAGGAGCCTGTGGGAATTAGTTCTGTACCACTGCTAACCTCAGCGGCCTTCATCGCACCCAGGCGAGAGAGCACGGCCTCCTGGAGACGTACAGAACAGGACCACCGGAATCAAGTATTGGACCCCTTGCATGGCGAGTCTCTCCAGAACCAGCAGGAGTTAGAAGAGTCTGTCCAGGATAATGCTGGAAATATGGCACTAGGTGATGATGAGCCTCGCTCCATGCCTGGCCTTCCTGTATCTTCCCTGCCAGTCATAAACACTGCAAATAACGTGAGCATAGGTCCGGCTTACGATGTCATACTTGGCGTCGATAATCGAACACCTCAATATGGCATTCTGGGGGAGATGGCTGGGCGGAAGGTAGCATTGGATCTAAATCAGACACACACGATTAGCCTCTTTGGGGTGCAAGGCGGCGGAAAGAGCTATACCTTAGGCACCATCATTGAGATGGCTTGCCTGCCCATCCCCAACATCAATTGCCTGCCTGCCCCATTGGCAACTGTTATTTTCCATTACAGCCCTACCCAAGATTACAAACCTGAGTTCACCTCAATGATCTCTCCAAACGAAGAAAATGATCAGCTTGCCCTGCTGCGCGAGCGCTATGGTGCCGAGCCATCTGCGCTCAAGGACACTGTGCTCTTGGTACCCCCCAGAAAAGTCGCGGCACGCAAGGCCGAATACCCAGAACTAGAGGTCATCCCAATTACCTTTGCGGCAGCCGAACTACAGGCCATGCACTGGAAATTCCTGATGGGTGCTGTTGGGAGTCAGAGTATGTACTTGCGTCAAATCAACTTGATTATGCGCAACTTGCAGGGGAAGCTGACGCTTGAGAGTCTTCTTCAGGGTGTCAATCATTCAACTCTTGGCGAACACCTCAAAGAACTTGCCAGAACGAGGCTCCAATTCGCTGGTGAGTATATTGATGATAGTCAGAGATTGGGTGAGATCATTCGTCCAGGGCGGCTGATTATTGTAGATCTCCGCGACGAATTTATTGAGAAAGATGAAGCGTTGGGATTGTTTGTCGTGCTTTTGCAAATCTTTGCAGAGGCCACCTACCAGGGGCACTCTTTCAACAAGCTTGTGGTCTTTGATGAGGCCCATAAGTATATGGAGAGCCAGGACCTAATTGCTGGGCTAATCGAGGTGGTGAGGGAGATGCGGCACAAGGGGACTAGCATCATGGTAGCTTCGCAAGATCCCCCATCTGTACCTGCCTCGCTCATTGAGCTGTCATCACAGATAATATTACACAAGTTTACCTCTCCAGCCTGGCTCAGGCATATTCAAAAAGCGAACGCTGCCCTAAATGGGTTGACGCCTGAAAAAATGGCACAACTTGGGCCTGGAGAAGCATATATCTGGTCAACTAAGGCTACTGATGAGGGTTTCTCTAAAGGTGCCATGAAAATTAGATGCCGCCCAAGAGTGACGCAACATGGGGGAAGCACCAAGACAGCAATATAGATAGGAAGTGGAGCCGCTAGGATAGGGAAGCTGCTTCAATTTCCTAACCGCCTGCCTCTTATGGCTGCTCATAGGTAAAATCAAAATATACAGAGTTCCTCTTTCTGAGATGCAGCGTGCCGTAACTCGTCACAGAAAACTTGTAACGGAACCTTCCTTCTGGTACCAGTTATGGTATACTTGTCTGGGACGGCGGTCCCTTACCCCCGCAAATGACTGCCGAAAACTCGTCACAGAATATTTTTAAGCAGGAATTCGCTATGCAGATGATCTCCCGTTCTCTCTCAGAGCGGCTGCTAGAGGAATATCAAGACTCCCTGGCAGCCAAAGCGCCAGGAACTGTCGATGCCTATCTGCGAGCAGTGCGACAACTCCTGGAATGGGTTTCTGCTCGCCCTGGCAATGCTGGCGATTTCCATCCGGAACTGCTGACCAAGACGGCAGTTGAGGCGTACCTGGCGCATCTGGAGACCAAAGGTGACAGTATTAGCCACCGCACGCGCGTGAAATCGGCGATTAGCAGTTTTGCAAGCTGGATGATTGAGGAGAAGGAACTGCTGCGACGCAATCCCACTCGCGGAGTCGAATTGCCTGCGCAAGCCTTGATGGCACCCCGGCAGTTAGATGGTGATCAACGCTATGTGTTGCAGAGCCTCATCGAACGGGATGGCAAGCCACGCAGTGCAGCGCTCTTTGCCCTGGGCTATTGGGCGGGCTGCCGGGTGAGCGATGTCTCCTGGCTCCGGCGGGCCGATGCGCATATCGGGCCAAAGGTGGGGTGGATCCATGTGGGGTATAAAGGCGGCAAGGCGCGCGATCTTGACCTGACCAATGAAGCGCGCAAAGCGCTCTACGCCTATCTTCCACACGTGGCCCAGGAGCCTGAACAGCAATTCGCCTTTATTTCTCAGCGCTATGAGCGGTTGACCGAAGCAGGCATCCATCATTGGTTCCGCACCTTAAAGGCCCAGGCCAAGAAAGCGGAATGGGAGCTCATCCACAATGTGACGTTCCATGACCTGCGTCATGATTTCGCGCATCGGGCACGCGCAGCGGGTTGGAGTCTCGAAGAGGTCGCTTATTATCTGGGCCATGTGACGAAAAAGGGAGCGCCAGCTATTCAGACGACAGCACGTTATACGCAGGTGAGTCGAGATCAAGTTCGGGAAAAACTCCGCTTGCTACAGAGATAGGCCGGGATACTGTCCGCTTCATTGCCCTCTATATGCGTGACAAGGTGAGGTAGCCAGGATTCCTTTTAGTGTTTCCAATGTATTTGTCCAAAGCAGCTTATTGTAAGAGGATGAGATCTACTTATGAGTAACTCTCGACCCTCCATTCCCTGGTCCCAAGTTATCATCTTTGTTCTGCTGGTGGCTGGTGTTCCCACTGCTCTAGCCACATTCGTGCCCAGCTTCATCCCATGGACTAAACACCATCTCTGGCAAGCAATTGTTCTAGGACTACTCTGGCTCATTGGTTGTGCGATAATAAGCATTGCTAGCAAGGTGTGGCAGGGCTTACAGAGCCGCTGGGTAGATCGTCTTGTCGAATGGTTTGACCTACGCATTAGTTGGCTCTTTGCGCATTATCGCTATCGCTATTGCCAGTTTCTCCTCCAACTTCATCATGATTTTGATGTCAAGGGGCTCAGCACACAAGGCATCCATACTTTGGATTTGGAGCAAGTCTATGTCAACCTTCGTCTGGATTTTCAGATACCTCATCGGGCTTCTCCCAATCCAATCAAACTGACCCAAGATGCACCAGAACCATCCCCCGCTATTGCAGAGCAAAAGCAAATGGTTGGCTTGGCCATTTTGCTGGTCTTACTGTTGGCTTTGTTGGCTTTCGTCGGCTTGCATTCCAAGTCTTCTGATGACCAAGAAGACGAAAATGCCTCCCTTTGGCGATATCTCACGCCAGATGCCCAGGTCAATCCTCATCTCGTGATCCTGGGCTCCCCTGGCACAGGTAAAACCACGCTTCTTAAACATGTAACCCTGAGTCTAGCTGTCGGCAAGCGACGGAACCAACGCTGGCGTCTCCCGCGCAAACTTCCAATACTACTCTTCCTCCGGGAACATGCCGAGCGCATCCTGGCTAATCCTGATTACACTCTTCCAGAAGCGGTGGTTGCTCACCTGACCAAACATCACCAAGCCGTTTCAGTGCTTTGGTTTGATCGGCAGCTTGCCAAAGGCAAGTGTCTCGTCTTGTTGGATGGACTCGATGAAGTTGCTGATCCTCAGGCACGGCAGCAAGTTGTCTCCTGGGTGGAACGTCAGATGGTGGCATATGCCTCGAATCGCTTCCTAGTAACATCTCGTCCGTTTGGCTATCGAAGCAATCCACTTCGAGATGTGAGTGTCCTGGAGGTACGCGAGTTCAAGCCACCCCAGATTGAACGGTTCATCCACAAATGGTATCTAGCAAATGAGCGCCGCAGTCGGGCACCACGTGACCTTAGTGTAGCCTTGCATGCGCGAGAGGGAGCTCAAGACTTGTTGCGCCGACTTCGGCAGAATGATGCTCTCTCGGCATTGGCTGTCAATCCACTGCTCCTAACTATGATTGCTACTGTACACCGCTATCGCAATTCACTCCCAGGGCGGCGTGTTGAACTCTACGAAGAAATCTGTGAAGTCTTCCTAGGCAAGCGACAGCAAGCCAAGGGGATACAGATTGATTTGACGCCACAGCAAAAACAACGTGTCCTCCAGCCCTTGGCCTACCATCTGATGCAGACTAATCGGCGTGAATTACCTGAATCCGAGGCTATCACAATCATTGCCCTCCCGCTGCGGCGAGTACATAGTGGTTTGGATGAGAAGACCTTCCTCCAGCATATTGAAGAGAGCAGCGGGTTGCTGCTGGAACTTGAGCAAGGCCGCTATGGCTTTGCCCATCAGACATTCCAAGAATATCTCGCAGCAATCCACATGAAAGAACAGCACCTGGAGGATCAGCTCCTGGCTCAAGTCGTAAATAGCTGGTGGCATGAAACCATTCGCCTCTATTGCGCCAGGGCTGACGCTACACGCATTGTCCAGGCGTGCTTGCAAGGATCACCTCCCGCGCTTTCAGCACTTGAACTCGCTACCGCATGCAAGGAGGAAGCTCTAGAGGCTGATCCTCTGGTCTGGGAGCAGTTGCAAAGCATCCTAGAGCAAAGTGTAGAGGAGACGAAGGTGGAGCAAGGCCCAGAGACGCGGGACAAGGTGGAGAGACGCACCTTCGCAAGCCATGCGTTATTAGACCTGCATATCGCCCGGCTCTCCCAAATCGATCGTTCCCCGAATGTGGATGGGTCTCTGCTGTCTAACGCCGAGTATCACGTGTTTCTGGATCATAGCCCCTTTGAGTTCGAGCCATTCCTGCCCACCAGTTGGGCAGGAAAGACACTCTTTCCCTCAGGTGCTGGCTTGACTCCAGTTGCCGGCCTCGTGCCTATTGCCGGGGAAGTCTTGTGCGATTGGCTCAACCAGGACAAACCAGGAGGTGGTTTCTTTCGTCTACCCAGAAGTGGGGAAATCTCACCAACAGTTGCAGCCGGTCATAGCAGCACCGAGCAGGCAGGCTACTGGACTGTTGCTCAGCATGGATGGGTGTTAGAAGGGATGTCAGAACCTGTGCTTGCTTCTTGTACACCTTCCCTCATCCAGGATGCTTTTGCCGCTGATGTCGCGCTACTGACAACCGAGCGGCAAAAGGAGATAGTGCAGGCGCTCAAGACACATATCCAAGGCATTACGGCTAATTATATTCTTTCGCGAGTCCGAGCAAGAAGCGATCCCGTTCCACAGCTGTTAGTCCAGGTTATGAACACCTTCCTTGCCTTGAGTGGCTCATCCAATAGTCCCGGCAAAAAGCAAAGCCTTACTGAGAGGCAAAGCAGTTTTGCTAATCTGATAAATCGCTGTCAGGAGCAATTATCTAAGGCTGTTCAGGCCCTGGATCAGCAGGACGAGCGTGTCCTGAGTCAATCTCTTCGTATCATCGCACCGTCAGCGAAGTTTTTTGCAGCGGCGTTTCAAAACGCTCCCCTTTCTTTGCGAAATCAGCTGGTTCACCCGTCCCATGTTAACATCCCTACTCCTTCCAGAGTCCTGAGGCTTGCTAACGTCACATCTTCGGCTGCTTCAGATGTTGAATTTGACCTTACGTATCGGCGTGCAATTGCCCTGGATGATAACCATCTACGAGCTCGAGCGGTTGCCCATGCGCTTGTAAAGGTCCTGGATATTCACCAGCTGCAAACAGCAGGTCAGGCAGACGAACAGCACACGATGAGGCTTTACACTCATGCTCCACAGCTCTTTCTCTTGATAGCTGCCACTGCCGCGTCGGCTAAAACAGTGGCTTCCTCTACCTCGCAACGCGTTGCATGGCGGCCACACCTGGCAAGGCAGCAGCCAGAGCCAGACTCGCATCAATTGGTAGGGTGGCTAATTGATCTCTACATTGATGGAACCGTGCAGCGCGCACAACGACAAGGGGTATTCCCAGTGGTAGGAGGCATCAGGCTGGTGAGAGAAAGATGGTCCGATAGCAGCAGCAGAAGATGAGAAGCAGCAAGTGGTGATTCTTATATAAGGATCACTGGAATTGGCCAATTCCAGTGATCGCTAATCTGGTTTCTTAACAGCGTATCAGCGAGGTACTATGAGCAGATCAAGAAAGAAGCCAAAATCTTCACAGGCTTCCATTCCTCCAGTTGCTCAACAAACTGCCCTTACCCTAGAGGCGATGACTGACTATGCAGCCTTTCAGAGACTCTGTGATGAACTGTTATCAGCCTATTGGGGATATAAAATTCATCCAAGGGGAATAAGTGCCCATGGCACCGTTCCGGGGCAACCAGATTCTTGGGCACACGATGCATCTGGTGACCTCTGCGCGCTGGCGTATGGTGCAGGCTCTGGAAAAAAATGGACGGATAAGTTACGGGAAGATCTGGAAGCAGTCACCAAGATAGCTGATCCAAATTTTCCATTCAAAATATTTGTATTTTGTACAACTCAATATATCGATCCCGACCTTGAACGAGAGTGGCTGAAGAAGGTTCAGGAAGAGCATAACTGGGAGCTTCGTCTGATCGGTCAAGGAGAGTTGGCTGTTCCTCTAGATACCACATGGCAGGACATTCGGGAGCGCCATCTCGGGATCCCTATTCAGCACCATAATTGGACTAGCCTTCTCGCCGCTTGTGAAAAGCAACGCCAGACCAGCATGCTCCGTCATCAAGGCAAATATGATTCAGCCCTGTACGTCTCTCGCCGCGCAGAACAGGTTGTGGAGACGTGGTATCACCAAGCGACGGCGGCTATTTCCCAGAGCAATGGCAAGGCGCAACTGCTTGCCCTTGTCGATCAAGCCGGAGCAGGGAAATCCAGCTTTGTTTTGCATGTGGCAGAACTCTATGGAAAAGTAGGGCCTGTATTAATCATCCCAGGCAACATAACTATTGAGAACGATCACACGCTTGAGCAGGAGCTTGTTGAAGTCGTCGGGTATCCAATCGACGGCCGCACTTATCATGCAAAACTGGCTGAAGTATGTCAGATTGCCCAGGGCCAGGGACACCCTTTGCTCGTCATCTTGGATGAGGTTGATAAAAATCGATCGCCTGAGCTGATACGAAGGGCCTTGGGTACTCTGCTCTTAGCTTACCGGGAGTATCCGCTCCTGGTGTTAATGACCTGTCGTGATGCCATTTGGCCCCACATTCAGGACCCGCTGTGGCAGGAATTTATTGACCGAGACCTTCTATTAAACAACCACTCCATCAAAAGCGAAGATGGAGCTGTTCCTCTTGGGCTGTATGATGACGAGGAATACGATGTGGCAAGGGAAAGATATTTCAACCACTGGAATGTGGAGGGAAGCCCGGGCCCAAAAGCAGTTCAAGTGCTTCGCTCGCCTCTGCTTCTACGTGTCTTTGCTGAAGTCTCTCAAAACCGCAAGCTGGGTTTTATTGCTGAAATAGCTGCAAGCAATCTTTGGAACCAGTATAAAACGCTTAAAATCCAAGAAATCTATGAAGGAATGCATCGGAGGCTGCGCCCTGAGGCGATTGAAGCGGTTATTGGCCAACTTGCCTTGCGGTTTTTCGAGCGAGATAGCCCTGTCCTCTCTATAAGTGAATTTGATGGCATCCCTTCTCTGAATCCAAACGACAACTCGGCTGATGGGCTTTTCGTGCAGCTTAAAAATGCTGCTGTCCTATTGGAAAACCCCGCTGGCACTTTACAGTTCGTCTACGATGTGTTTCTTGATTTTATGTTGGCTAGTGCACTTGCCCAGCAATTTAAGCAATCTCACAAACGTGAGACTGTCCTCGATTACCTAGAGGCTCTGTCCAATTCACCCCGCTGGCGCCAAGTACCATTGTATCTCGCCGAATTGGTTTCCGAACCGGCTACTATCCTTAACCGGCTACACTCTTGCAATCTCTGGCTCGCGGCCGAGGCATTCAGGCGAATAAAACACATTGGAATAGCTTACTCTGGTGATCAGATTATTGAGGATCTCGTTCAAAAGCTGAAAAGCCCCTATAAGCTTGACCGTCAGCGCGCTTCAACGCTTCTGAGCCTTCTTGGCGCCAGCGAGAGCAAAAACGCGTTGTTGGAGTGCTGGTCAACGGAACATCTGGAAGCAACATTACGTGCCTTAGCTCGGCTTGGAATTGAAGAGGTCGTCGAGCCATTTACGCGCTATCTTGGGCGATTCTTTGAATTCTACCTTCCTCATGACCAAGAGCTCGTCGATGCACTTCCTTCGGACTTTCGCCAAAGCGTTCTTACTCAGGCGTTGAAGCTGCTTGGAGATCAAGAACAGGCAGATATTGCTGCTCAAGCCCTGGGATACCTTCGCTCTTCAGCGGCAGTTGATCCATTGCTTAGCTTTTTTAGAGCAACGGAATGGACCGATTGGGTAGCATTATCGGCCATTTTTCATATTGGTACTCCAGAAGCATTTGATGCGCTTGAGGTAGCGATAAACGAGTGCGGGATACAGATCTCTTTGGCTAATCAGGTTTCAAAGCAAGAAGAAGTTCTGAAGGACCAGCAGTCAACAGAGCCAAAGAGGGATCACACTGCTGATGCGCTTCATCACCTGCGCTTATATGGTTTTCAGCACAGCCCACCAAAACAGGTCGTACCACTGTTAACGCGGCTGCTTGTCAACCCTAATGCTGAGGTGAGGGGTATGGCTATTCATAGCCTGGGGATACTAGGTGCTGCTGAAACGGCACTGGATATTGTGAAGGCAGCAGACAGCGGTTGGAGCGGGTTGTGGATTGATAATGCCTTAAGAGCATTTGGGACCCAAATACAGATTGAGCCATTTCTCTCTCTAATCAGAGATTCTACTTCCTCAGATACTGTTATGTCTTATGCAATACAGGCCATAGGCTTGTCGCGTGATCCGCGCGCCCTTGCACCCCTTCAAGAGCTCATCAATCAGAAACGTTTTCTGCATGAGTGCGTCCGGGGTCTCGGAGATTCTAAATTACCTGAAGCATGCCAAGTACTTGCGAGGATTTTATTAAATTCTCCGGAGCACAAGCGCAAAAACAAAACTGATACTACCGATGATATTGATAAGTTTTGGGTAATTCAGGAGCTCGGTCGTTTGCACCATCCAGCAGCTTTCGTCCCGCTCGAGATATATCTTCGTCAGCAATGGCCTCAAGTAAGCTACTCAATGATCGATGCCCTTGTTGCATCGGACGCTGTCCGGGCACTTCCCCATTTGCTTGAACTGTGGCCGCTGGCCGATAGCGAGAGGAAACGCCTCATCTTGGGCGCTCTCCTGTGGGTGAACAGTACCGCTGCTTCTACCGCGATTTGGGAGATGCTTCAACCAGTGGATGCCGATGGAATTGCGCTCCTTGTTCGTGCGATTCGCCGGGGCAGGGGATTGTCCGTTATTGGAGGCACACGTTTCCCCATAGGACCAGTGGATGATCGGCTTGTTAACCTGGTTGAGGATTGCTTTGATCGTTTGGAACCCGCTGACCAGCGAGATGCCCTTTGGGCTTTTGCTGATGTTGCCACACCAAGAGCACGCCAAATGCTCGAGCGCATTGCCAGCGATCCTCTCTATGACACATCACTCCCAGGGGCAACTCCCAATACTGGGCAGACCTTTCGCGAAGAGGCTACTGATCTGCTCATTCGCTTAGGGTCAAGTACAACCGTTGATGCCGTACTCGATCAACTCCCGGTAAGCCATATTGGTATCCCTGAAGACAGATTAGCAAAAATGGACCGCGTGCCAGTAATTGCAGCATTGCAACATCGGCTACATTCTGCGAAGGAGCCAGTGCAGATCCAACTCTTTGAGCTACTAGGGAGATTTGGTGATCAAAGTGCACTCACTGATATCCGTGCTTTTATTGATGATCCCAGCCCAGCCATAGCGAATGCGGCATATGAGACTGAGCAGCGAATCCTGGGGCTCGCTGATGTTTACTGATTTTTTATTGGTTTTCAGGCAGAAAATCAGTAAAATACCTCGACTGATTCTTGGCGAATTTCCTGATTTGCTTGACGAACTGTGATTTCCAGCCTAACTCCGGAAAAAGAGAGGATTCTTGCGTAACTCCAGAAAAAATCCCGTGTCCTCGTCCAAAATTTCTTTCGTAACTCCGGAAAAATCCTGCGTAACTCCGGAAAACGTCGCTTTCCTTCCCTCAAGCGAATCTTGCGCGCATTGTTGCTCGTCTTCCCTCTTGACGCCGTCTGCTCTCTGCGGTATCCTGGGCAAAACGAGCATGGTTTCATCTTCTTTCTGGGTGTGATATGAACACTTCTCCTATCTTTTGCGCCACCTGCGGGGCGGCCAATCCGCCGGACGCAGCGCTCTGTTTTGCCTGTGGCAATCCTTCCCTGGTCGCTGCTCACGCGCCGAGCACCAGTTCCACCGGATTGCTCGCCCCGCAATCGTTGCTAAAGCAGCGCTATCGGCGGCTCTGGCAGATTGGCACGGGCGGCTTTGGCGCAGTCTATCAGGCAGAGGATACGGAACTGGGCAACCGTAAGGTGGCCGTCAAGGAGATGAGCCAGCGAGGTCTGACGCCGGAAGAACTGCAAGAGGCCGCGCAGGCGTTCCGCAACGAGGCGCTGCTCTTGGCCGGGCTGACCCATCCGAACCTGCCGCGCATTTACGAGCAGTTCAGCGAAAACGGGCGCTGGTATCTGGTAATGGACTTTATCGAGGGGGAAACGCTGGAAGCGCGTATAGACCGCGTGCCGGGCGGACTCCTGCCGGTGCAGGAGGTGGTGAGGATTGGTCTGCAACTGTGTACCGTGCTGGAGTATCTGCACACACGCCAGCCGCCGATTATCTTTCGTGACCTCAAGCCTGCCAATATCATGGTGACGCCAAGCGGAGACATTTATCTGATTGACTTTGGCATTGCGCGCCACTTCAAGCCGGGGCAGACCAGAGATACCGTTGCCTTTGGCTCGGCGGGCTATGCCGCCCCGGAGCAATACGGCAAGGCGCAGACGACCACGCAGTCTGATATCTACAGCCTGGGCGCGACGCTGCATCAGTTGCTCAGCGGTGCTGACCCGGCAGACAATCCATTTCTTTTTGAGCCGCTGCACCTTGCCGAACCAGTGGGGCTGGACAAGCTCATCAGGCAGATGCTGGAGCAGGACACAAGAAAGCGACCCCATGATATTCATGCCATTGGTCAAGAGCTTCAACGTATCAGTGATACGCTTGCGGCCCAGTCGAAGGTTGTGCCTGCTTCACTGACCCCATCCGCCCACCGAATGTTGGCCGGTTCCAGCACATCTCATGTCCCAACGAACGGAGTAGCCGCCCAGTCTGCGGCGGCGCCTCCCGGCGTGATGATGACGCCTGCTCTGACCCAGCGAGGTTTATCCAAGGGAGATCGAATTGGGTTGGGAATCGCAGGAGGAGTCATAGGCTTGATTCTGATAGTAGCACTGGTTGCCTGGTCGCTTTCCTTTCACCAGGCTGTTGTGACCAGCCAGGCTGTTCCATATATTCAGGTGGGAACTAGTGCCGACTTTTCCCCAGCCACTTCTGGGAGTGATACGTTCCATGTTGGCGATATGGTCTATGTGACGTTCATTCTCGGTGATACGAGCTTGCCCAGTGTTCCAGTAAAGCTTTTCTTGGGTACAGCACTCAAACAAGCTGATACCGTCTCAACTGGAGAAACCCTGGACCTAGGCGGTTCTTCTGGCAGCTTTTCTATCGGAATTTTTAACACACCAAACGGAACAGTAACAGGTGTCCAGGTGACAGACAGCACGACAATCACTCAGACCGGCATCTACAAATGGGAAGTAGATGATGAGCAGGGGAACGCTGTGGCCAGCATCACCTTCCAGGTTATTTCTTAGAGTAGCCTGCCTCTGCTGGCCGCTCTGGGCATCTACTCACAAAAGGCGTTAGATAGGGCAGTATGGAACTGCAACGCTTGCGTTTAACCAACTTTCGCAATGATGAAGCGCTGGACTTGACGTTGCGCTCCGGCCTGTCAATCTTTGGGACGCATCGCGCAGGCAAGACGAATCTGCTAAAAAAGCATCGCGCTCTTTGCCACCGAAATGCTTCGAACCTTTACTCACATGACCCATGGGACGTTTTCCAGAGTTATGCTGGAAATCAGGACTTTTTCTGGAGTTACGTTGGAATTTTCCGGGGTTAGGTGCCATCCTTCGGAACTGCTCAATTGAGGCCTCGTGTCCGATAGAGAAAGGCGGCAGCTCCATTTTTTCTATTCTACAGTTACGGAAGAAATCACAACGAACACGTGCTTTCACAGCGGAATCAGGATGGCTGGTATCAAGCGCGAAACCCAACTTGTACCCACTTCGTTGTTGAAGAAATATCGTGAACGTTCACTAAAAATCCCCTTTCTACGCAAAAATAACTGGACACGTTCAAGCTGAACATTTTTTGAGATAAATAGATGGTCAGCCCTCTACAGAGGAGGCATCTTGAAAACTGGACACAAGATTTTACCCGCAATTCCACTTTATGGGCAGGGCATGAGTGTGGCCGCTCTTGGCGCTGAGATGCTGGCGCAAACGCTGCGCGAGCGCTCTGGCGACGATCTGACCGGCGTATCGCGGCGTTTCCAGAAAGCGCTCGGCAGGCTGACCGCCACGCCCTGGCAGTTGGCGGTTGGCGCGGATTTCCGCTACGAAGAAACTGAAGGTGGTCAGGCTGATCGCAAAGCGCGGCTCTCCTGGCGTTATGGCGATGCCGTGCGGGCGCTGGCGCAGGATAACCGCCAGGTCTATCAGACGTTCATCGAGGTGGCGCACCTGCTCAAGCCGCCCAGCGTGCTTTTCCAACCCTCCATTGTGGCCCAGGTCTTGGGGCGCGCCGCCAGCAGGCAAAAGGTTGCCGCAGTCTTATAGCCGCTCTCGCTTGGAGCGCTGCCTTTCGTAGCGCCGCCTTCCTCCACAAGGGGGCACGGCAGGCCTGGCTAAACGTTGGCCGCCTGGAAGGCGGCGCTACGAAAGCTGGTGCGCTGCTAGCAGGCTGACTCTTATAAATCAGGAAGCTGCCACTCGATTTCGGGCTTGCCAGCGGCGCGCAGGGCCGCGTTGATTTGCGAGAAAGGCTTGCTGCCAAAGAAGCCATTGCGCGCCGAAAGCGGCGAAGGATGGGCCGACTTGACGATGGTGTGGCGTGTGGTGTCGATCAGCGCCATTTTCTTCTGCGCGGGCGCGCCCCACAGGACAAAGACCACCGGCTCGGTTTTCGCGTTGACTTTGCGAATGATCTCATCAGTGAAGATTTCCCAGCCCTGCCCCTTGTGCGAGTTTGGCTGATGCGCGCGCACGGTCAGCACGGTGTTGAGCATCAAGATGCCCTGTTTGGCCCAGGGAACCAGATAACCGTTGTTGGGGATGCGACAGCCGACATCGTTGCGCAGTTCGATAAACATATTCGCCAGCGATGGCGGCGGCTTGATGCCTGGCCGCACCGAAAAGCACAACCCATGCGCCTGGTTATCATCGTGGTAGGGGTCCTGGCCGACCAGGAAGACGTTCACATGGTCGTAGGGCGTCAGTTCCAGCGCAGAAAAGACATCTTCCTCTGGCGGAAAAACCTTCTGGGTGCGGCGTTCCTCATCGACGAACGCTTGCAGCTTCTTGAAGTACGGTTTTTCCAGTTCATAGGCCAGCAGCGGTTGCCAGCCATTGGGGAGCGGAAGCTTCATAATACGCTCTTTCTTCTCAGATACTACAAGGGTGGTTGATTTTGTACATACAGATGAGCCTCTGCCTGACTATTCTATCGCAGACGGTTACAACCGGAAAGTGGCCTACTGCGGTGTAGCTGATGGGTCCAATTGGGCCAGCGCGCATTCCACCTGCGCGGCATAGAGCCGTTCGCCCAGGCGGTTGAGGATAGTCAGAGCCTCGGTCAGTCGGTCGCGCGCCTGGGCGCTTTGCCCTTGCTGGCGCGCGATCAGCCCGGCGGCATACAGCGCTTTAGCTTCGGCATAGGGATAGGACGCGCCGCGCGCCAGGGCCAGCGCTTCTTCCAGCGTGCGCTCGGCTTCCTGCCATCTGCCGCTGTGCGCAGCCAGCCTGGCCTGCACCGGCAGCACATCCACCTGTATCAGTCGCAGTCCCTGGTCAGTAGTTCTGGCAAGCACACGCTTCAGAAAGCGCTGGGCCTCGTCGCGCTGGCCCAGTTCCAGATGCGCCCAGGCCAGCATGGTCTGCACCCCGATCAGGCCGGTCTCCGGGTCGTCGTGACTCTTCAGCAGAGGCATCAGGCGCTTGAGGGCTGCACGCGGTTGCCCAAGGACCAGTTCTCGCTCCGCCAGGAAATCTTGAATGTAGCGCAGCACTTGCAGCGATTGGCTGCGTTCGGCCAGCGCGGTCGCCTCCTCGACATATGGAGCCGCTGCCTCCCACCGGCCCTCAGTCATCGACAGCAATCCCAGGTTTGCCAGCGGATACGCACTCCCCCAGGGCGCGCCTGCCTGGCGAAAGAGCAGCACAGAATGCTCAAACGCCTCGCGTGCCTGCCGCCACTCGCCCAGCAGAAAGGCATTATGGCCCTGCGTATTGAGCACATGCGCCAGCATCACTGGATCGCCCATCTGCTCGGCCAGCAGCCTGGCTCGCTCATTGTAGCCTCTGGCAGCGTACAGGTCGCCTAGTATCTCACAGGTCAGGTTGAGGTTCAGCAGGACGTAATAGAGGCTGCGTAAGTCTTCAGCCCGCTCGACCAGCGGCAGCGCAGTTTCCAGATGGGGCAGCGCGTCGGTATGACGGTTCAGCAGCATCAAGCTGCGGCCCAGGTGCCAGGAAGCCATGCCCAGGAGCCGTTGATCTTTTGTCTGTTGTGCCAGGGCAACCGCCTGCTCTGCCATCTTCAACGCATCGGAAAAGCGCCCGCAGTTCTGAAAGAGGTAATTCAGCGTCGTATAGAGGCCGCCCTGGCTCTCGGGCGAGAGCATCTGCAAATCAGAGGATGCCAGCCAGGGTTCGATCAGCGCGATGCCTGCCTCCGAGGTGCCGCGCGCCGCTTGCAAGCGTCCGATCTGCCCCATGATGCGCGCCTGCCCCTCCATATCCTGGGTTGCGCGATAGTGGGCCAGCGGCTCCTCCAGCAGATCAATCGCCTCGCCATAGCGCGCCTGCGCTTCCAGCATCAGCGCCAATTTCTCTTGAACGGCGAGCGCTTCAGCGCGCCGCCCAAGCTGCTTCAGGCACTCCAGCAGTTCCCGATAGAAATGCTCGGCTTCGGAGTGAGCGTACATCGCCTGCGCACGGGCGGCTGAACGCTCCAGATAACTGATGGCCTTTTCCAGCCGACCGGCCTGGCGATAGTGATGCGCCAGCACCTCGACGGGTGGCTCGCCGGGCTGCTGTTCCAGCGCCTCGGCGACTTGCTGGTGTAATGTTGCCTGCCGCGCCGCGCTCAAATCTCTGCCGATGACCTCGCGAATCAAGTCATGGGCAAAGGTGTAGCGCTCTCCCGTTTCCGTCAACAGGCGTGCCTGGCAAACCACGTCCAGCGCGGCCAGGATTTCGCGCTGGCTCCATTCCAACGGCGCGGCCAGCGTCAGCAGCACTGCCCGATTTATCTCGCGGCCCACCACTGCCGCTGCCCCCAGCAGATACTGGGCGGCTTCCGGCAATAGCGCCACGCGCTGGCGAATGCTTTCGGCCACATTCCAGGGGATGAGGCGTTCCGGCGCGCCGGTTGGCTGCGCCTGCGATACGCCTGCGCCCGTGCGCAGTTCTTGCGCGCAGCTTACCAGGAAGTAGGGGACGCCGCCCGCGCGGTGCAGCACCTGCTCGGTAAGCCTCATCTGCTGCTCTGGCTCGGTGCCTGCCAGCAGGCGTTCCAGCAGCGTAGTGGCCTCTGGCGCGTTGAGCGGGCCAAGCTCGACACGCGCTGCCAGTCCTTCGCGCGCCAGATCAACCAGCAGCGTTCCCAGCGGGTCTGTGGAACTCGTCTCGGTCAAACGATACGCGCCAACGACGCGCAGGGAGTGATCGGAGGCCGCACGCACCAGGCTTGCCAGCAAGTCCAGGGCATCGACGCCTGCCCACTGCAAATCATCCAGCAGCAGCAAGGTTCCGGCAGGGCCAGCCACGTTTGCCAGGAACCGCCCGACCGCGCCAAACATCAAACGGCGCTCCTGCGTGGGCGCCAGTGTCCAGGTGGGCAAGGCCGGGAGCGTTTCTTCCGCAAGCTCTGGCAAGAGCCGCACCAGCCAGGCGCAGCCCTCAAGCGCCTCCGCCTGCTCGTTGGCCGGGCGCTGGGCGACGGCGCGCGCCAGCGTATCGACAAAGGGGGCGTATGGTTCCTGGCCGCTGCGGCGGTGGCAGCCGCCCTGCAAGACGCTGCGTCCCTGCTCTCGGCCCCAACGCGCAGCCTCTTGCAAGAGGCGCGTTTTGCCAATCCCTGGCTCACCCGCCAGCAGCAGCAGCGGCGGCCCGTCTCCATCCAGGTGCTGTTGCAGCACACGCAGTTCAGGGATGCGCCCCACCAGCGGCGACAATGTGTCGCCAGCGAGCGCTGCGGCAGGCTGGCGCGTCGGGCGGGTTGTGGGAGCAAGGCGCGCCGCAGCCAGCAGCCTGTCGCGCTCAGGGGGCGCGAGTTGCAGCGCGTCGGCCAGGGCTTCCACGGTGAAGGCCAGCGGCAGACGTTCGCCGCGCTCCAGCTTGCGCAGATACACTGCGCTGTAGCCCGCTCGCTCTGCCAGGGCCTCCTGGGTCAGTTCGGCGCTGCGTCGATACTGCTTGAGCAATCGGCCAAAAGATTCGGATGATGCGGCATCCATAAGGTCTCTCTCCCTTGCCAACCACCAAACCTGCCTATTTGCCCATCATACACCTGATGCGCAGTATCGATCAACCCGAAAGGTATTGTTTCCCAGTATCACCTGCTGTATCGCTTGTATCTGTTGCTGAGTCTGCCAGCAGCGTAGGATGAGCGCGCACGCAGGAAGCGCTTCATCCCCGGCAAGCGCCGGATGCGCCATTCTGCCAGAGAAGGAGACCACGCCATGCGTCTGGAGCATGTGTGTGATATGGAACTGGCCTATCAAGGCGTTTTCACGCTGGTGCAGCCCTATGAAAGCCTGGAGGGCGGCGGGTTGGCCTTTGGAACCGGTGTCGTGTCGGGCAATGAGGTATCGGGAACCGCGCGCTGGTCGCACCATCCCCGGCGGCGCAGCGATGGAACGCTCGCGCTGGACGCGCACGTAGTGATTACCACCGAAGAAGGGAGCGAAATTATTTGTGCCTGGCAAGGCCGCACGCGGCCAGGTGCAGGACTTGGGCAGGGGATTTCTGTGCTGGCCGCATTCTTTGAAGCGGAAGACCCACGTTATCACTGGCTGAACCAGACGGTGTGCGTTGCCGAGGGCAAACACCATCCCGAAACGATGCAGCTTCAGTTACGCTTTTATGCGTGCATTCCCGATGTGAGCTAGCCGTTATAGTTTGGCGGCGTCCAGATACCGTATTTCATCTTCAGTTCCAGAATGCGCTTGACCGACAGATCGATGCGGGCCTTGGTGATTTTGCCGCTGTCAATGGCCTGGTGCAGCGCTGCCATCACCTGGTCCACCTGTCCGGGGTCATAGAAGCTGGACAGGATGTCTTCGCCCGCTTCCACCGCCAGCACTGCCGACTGCGCCATGCTGTAGCGCGAGGTCAGCGCGCCCATGTAGAGTGCGTCGGTAATCAAAACGCCTTGATAGCCAAGCTGCTGGCGCAAGATGCCATCGAGGAGAATCGGCGAAAGCGAAGAGGGCATGTTCGGGTCCACCTGGGTCAGCAGCACATGCGTCGGCATAATCATATCGACGCGCCCGCTGGCGAGCAGCGCCTTGTAGGGCGCCCAATCGACACTTTCCAGCGTGGCAAGGCTGCGATTGGAGACCGGCAGCGCTTCGTGCGCATCCACCGACGACCAGCCAATGCCCGGCCAGTGCTTCAATGTATCGGGGATGCCCTGCGAGTGCAGGCCATCGATGAAGGACCCGGATAGCGTCGTCACTGTGGTTGGGTCGGTGGCATACATGCGATCTTCGATGCTGGGATTGGGCGTCGTGCGCACATCGACGACTGGAGCAAAATCGGCGTTAATGCCCAGCGCTTTCAGATGCTGACCGTCCAGCTTTCCCCAATTGTAAGCCGCCTGGGGATTGGCTTTTGCCGCGTTGCCATAGCCGCCCAGCGACCACTCGCTGGGACCGGAGCCATAGAGACCAGCCAGGTAATCGACCTGGCCGCCTTCCTCATCGGTGCCAATCAACAAGGGAATATCATGCGCGATAGCCTGGGATTGCAGGCTTTTGGTCAATGCCTGCACCTGGGGAATGCTCTGGATGTTGTACCAATAGAGAATAATCGAGCCGACATGCACCTTCTCCAGTTCGGGCAGCCAGTACGACGGGATGGTCGGCGCTGAACCTGGGGCCAGACCTGGCCCTGTAAATTGCACCTGAATCATCTGGCCCAGTTCGTCATCCAGCGACATCTGTCTGATATAGGCGTCGACTGCCCGGTCCATATTGCGCAGTTCAATCGGCTCGCTGTGGCGCACAGGATAGGTGAGCACGGGCGTGATGCCTAGCTGGACGGCAGGCGTTGGTGCGAGCGTGCCGTTCTGCGTCAGGAAGAAACGACCCAGCAGCGAAGCGAGCAGCACAACCCCCGCCACCGCGCCAATCACGCTGGCCGTCCAGATCACCGTGCGTTCGCGGCGCGCGCTCACTCGTTTGGGATGGCGCAGCGCGCCCGAAGCCGCGCGGCTGCCCGGCCTGGGACGCTCATTCGGCTCAGTTGCAGGCGTCAACTCGTCTGCCTTGCCTGGCTCTTTTGTCTCGCGCATGCGCTCTTCCCTCCTGTGAAAGACTCCCCTGCCATATAAACGGACAGCGCGCCTTCTGCGCAACATTCGGACCAGCACGGTTCAGCCACGCCGGAAGCTTCCGCGTCTCTGGCGTGGGCATTGCTGAGGCCAGAACAGCGAGGGAGCGGAGCCGAAAGACCTTTCGGCTCCGCTCCCTCCTAAAGACACTGCGCTCAAACACGGGTGGTTGGTCCAGCGTTCAGCACTTCTGTACAACTCACACAACAAACAACAAGACTCAATGTTCGCAGAGATTAGCGTCCCATGTCATCGCGAGGCGCTGCTGCGCGCTTAGAAGTCGGGGTCCTCCTGATGGGGGTCCCAGAGATGATTGTGCCGGGTGCTGAACGCCGGTGCAGCCGTCAGGACGTGATCTCCTGCCGAGGAGCGCGCCCCACTGGCAGCCAGCCCGGTGACAAAGGTGCTGATGGGGGCCACGCAGTTATCCAGGGCGGTGGTCGAGCAACTGGTGCTGCTGCCGGTGGTGGGCGCGCTGGCCGTGCCAAAGACGCCGTGGGCCAGGTTATCCGAGCCGTAGGAGGTAGAGATGTAGTCGCCGACCATGCGGCCCTGGCTGGTGGTGGCGGCCCAGGTCGTAGGCATGCCGCTGGCGAGGGTCTGCGGCGTGCTCCAGGTGCTGCCCGCGTTCGTGGAGGAGGTGAAGCCGACACTCAACTGGGTGCTGCCCGCCGGGTAGAAGTAGTAGGTCAGGCCCAGTTGGGCGCTGCTGCCAGAGGTCGCCTTGTTGACGGCTAGGCCAGGGATGAAGTGATCGATGCCGCTGTTGGTGGCGTCAATGGGCACGCGGGTGATCGCGGACCAGGTGGTGCCGGTGGCATTGGTTGAATGCACCAGGACGATATCGTTGACCGCGCCCCGGCTGCGGAAGCGGCTGTCGGCCCAGGCGATGTAGACCGTGCCGGCGCCGTCGATCTCAGCGGAAGGCAGCGGCCCTTCGCGCAGGCTGCCGGCCACCGTATGATGGCGCAGGGTGGTGATGGTGGTGATGCCGCTCCAACTGGCTCCGCCATTGGTGGAGTTGAAGGCGCCCAGCGCGCTCTCATTGGCGTTGTCGATGGGCACAATCACCGTGCCATCGGGCCGCACGACGGGCTGGCCGCCGATGACGCCATCGCCGTTGGTGGCCGCTGTGCTCCAGGCCGTGCCGCCATTGCTGGAGGTGCTCATCTTGAGCAGGTTGCCATTGCCATTGTCGTCCCACTCGGTGTAGCAGTGGCCGTAGAAGGGGCTGCTGGCGGTGTCGTCGCAGACAATCCAGTTCTTGTCAAAGCTCTGGTTGCCGGTGACGCTGGCGACGATGGCGGGCGCGCTCCAGGTGAAGCCGCCATCGGAGGAGATGCTGGTCAGCACCGCCACGCCTTTCACACCCCCCGTTTGGGTGAGGGCCAGCGAGGAGATCATCCAGGCGTTGTGCTTGGCATCAAAGGCAACGGCGGCGTCCGTCGCGCGATCATAGGGGCCGTTGGCGACGCCCTGGGAGGAGGTCCAGCGGGTGATGTTGGGCAAGAGGCCGGTCGTCCAGGTCGAGCCATTGTTGGTCGAGGTGGCAAAGCCGATGGCACAGGCGCCGCCATCGAAGACGCGGCCTACCTGGTAGGCGGCGACAATGGTCGAGCCACTCGAATAACTATCTGGTTCGACTTCGGTATGGTGGTTGGTGGTGGTCGAGGCGGCGCAGGTGGCTTGCGTGAAGGGATCGGTGCTGATGGTCGTTGTGGCTGCCAGGGCGGGAAGCGCGGAGAAGGCGAGGGAGAACACCAGGGCGATGAGGATGCCTGGCGTTGCCAGAACAGCCAGGAGGGCGCGCCTGCGCCAGGTCAAGAGGGTCTTCAGTGCCATCCGACAAGACTCCTTTGTGTAAAAAAACTTTCACTATGTCGCCAGAACCAACCACTGAGAGAAGTCTTAACATACTTGCGCTGAAATTACAATAGGGCAATTTTGGGAGCAGCTTCTCTCACTAGTAAAAAAAGAGTGCAAGAGCAGGAACGGAGCGCAATAAGCGGTCAATACTCCACTGGTAGGGATTTGTAACTTTCTTCGAATACATACGTAGTATGTATACTAACAGAGTATACAGAACGAAAGAGGCACAACAGGCATGTCCTTGCGGTATGGAATCCTGGGTTTGCTCGCAGAGGAGCCGCTGCACGGCTACCAGATCAAGAGCCGCTTCGAGGCGCTGCTGGGACGCGCCTGGGAGGTCAACATCGGCCAGGTATATAGCACGCTTCAGCGCCTGGAGCGCGACGGCTTGATCGAGGCGGTGGGCGAGCGCGGTGATCGCGGCAAGCTGGCCTACACGCTGACCGCCCCCGGGCGAACGCAGCTTGAGGCGTGGCTGACCGAGCCAGAAACCGAGCCAGCCTATCTGCGCGACGCTCTCTTTCTCAAGCTGCTGCTCTTGCGGCGGCTGGCAAAGGGCAATGTCGCGGTCTTTATCGCCCGCCAGCAGCGCGTCTACCTTCAGCGCTTGCGCGATCTGGCGGCGCTGGAACGGCAGGCGCGCCAGGATGGTCGCGTCGATCTGGTGCTGTTGACCAAAGGGGCCATACTCCATACCGAGGCGGATATGAAATGGCTGGATGCCTGCGTGGAGGAACTTGCCAACGTGAGGCCAGAAGCAGAAGGGAACGCTGAATGAGCACATTGATTGAACTGAGCGAGGTCACCAAAACCTATGATGGCGGCGGCATGCAGATTGGTCTGGCCGAGGTGTCGTTGAGCATCCCCTCCGGCCAGTTCGCCGCGATTATGGGGCCATCCGGCAGCGGCAAATCGACGCTGCTCAATCTGATTGCCGGGCTGGACCGCCCCTCAAAAGGCGTGATTACGGTGGATGGGGTCAATGTGGGCAGCCTGAGCGAAGCGGCGCTGGCGCGCTATCGGCGGCAGCGGTTGGGGTTCATCTTCCAGTTCTTTTATCTGTTGAATCAGCTTTCCGTGCTGGATAACATCCTGCTGCCCGCGCAGCTTGCCGGAATGAAGACCTCAGCGGCGCGTTCGCGGGCGCGTGAACTGCTCGGTCAGTTGGGCATCGCCGAAAAGGCCAACGACTACCCTGCGCGGCTTTCCGGTGGGCAGCGCCAGCGCGTGGCAATTGCCCGCGCGCTGGTGAACCGCCCGGCAGTGCTGCTGGCCGACGAACCCACCGGCGCGCTGGATAGCCGCTCTGGCGAGCAGGTGATGGAGGTGCTGGCCGAACTGAATCGCGGCGGCCAGACCGTCGTGCTGGTGACGCACGATGCCAAACTGGCCGCCGCCTATGCCGCGCGAGTGATAGCCCTGCGCGATGGGTGCGTCGTCGATGACGCCAGGTTGCAGCCCTCCAGCGGGCGCAGCGCCGCCGATCTGATGCGGCTTGATGTAAAGGAGGCCGGGCAATGAACGCGCTGCTAACCAAAATCCTGGGCGACCTGCGCCGCCGACGTCTGCAAGCTATCGTGATCTTCATCATCGTCACTCTGACGGCGGGCGTCGGCACACTGGGCATCGAGATTCTCAGTGGGGCATCGTCGCCCTTCGACAACGCCTTCGAGCAGAACGCGGGCGCGCATGTGCAGGTGCTCTTTCACAACACGCTGGCGAATGTAGACGAACTGGTCCCGACGACGCGCGCCCCCGATGTGACCGCCAGCGCTGGCCCGTGGCCCTCCAGCATTCTGCCTTTCGCCTTTGGCACCGCCAAAGCCTATTTGCGCGTGGTGGGTCGCCCTGACCCCGGCGGCCCGGTTGACCGCTTGCATCTGGTGGCCGGGCGCTGGGCCACACAGCCAGGCGAGATCGTGCTGACGCGCTCGTTTGCAGAGGAATCGGGGCTGGCCGTTGGTGATCGGCTCATCTCGATCAGCCGACTGGATAAGCCGACGCTGACGCTGGTGGGCGAGGTCGTTGACATCGATGAGGCCGATGCCTCGCTTCAGTCGCCCCAATATGCCTGGGTGACGCCCGATCAGGTGGCGGGGCTGCTCGCGCCGGGCGACAAGCCCGATTATATCATGCTCTATCGCTTCCGCCAGGCCGCCACCGATGCCGACATACAGCGCGGCGTGCAGGAGATTACGGCAGCCGCGCCGCCGCACGCCATCGCCAACACCCTGTCTTATCTGGTGGTCAAGCAAATCTTTACGCTGAACAGCACCATTATTCTAGGCTCGCTGCTGGCCTTTGCCGCCTTCGCGCTGGGCGCGGTGGCCTTGATTATCGCCAACGTCGTGACTGGCGCGGTGCTGGCAAGTTATCGCGAAATCGGCGTCATCAAGGCGCTGGGCTTTACACCCGGCCAGGTGGTGCTGACCTTCGTGGGGCAGATGCTTGTGCCCGCACTGGCGGGCGTGATCGTTGGCGTGCCGTTGGGCGCGCTGGGCAGCATTCCCGTCCTTTCCTCAAGCTATCAGGCGCTCGACCTCTCGGCCACGACACTGCTTTCGCCGCTTCCCGCGCTGCTGACCGGCATCGGCATCTTGCTGGTGGTGAGCATGTTTGCCGCGCTGCCCGCCTTGCGCGCCGGATTGCTCAAGCCTGTTGCCGCCATCACCAAAGGGACCGCGCCCGGCCCGCAGCGGCGCAGTTGGCTGGCCGCGCTGTTGCAGCGCTTGCGTCTGCCGCGCGCGCTCAGTCTGGGCGCGGGCGATGCCTTTGCGCGCCCGCTGCGTGGGCTGCTGACGGCGCTGACAGTGCTGGTCGCGGTGGCAACGCTGACCTTTGCCTTTGGTCTGCAAGCGTCATTTCAACAGGTCGTCACCACGCCGGGCTTCTTCAACCAGGCCGACATCACCGTCACCCGCTTTGGGGCCTATCCCGACAGCCAGGTGATGCAAACGTTGCAGGCGCAGCCGGAGACAGCGCGCATCGTCGCCTCGGCCTTCACGTCGGTTGCCGTGCCGGGCCTGGATAGCCCGGTCAACGCGCAGGCAATGCGCGGCGATTCGGCGGCAGAAGGCTATCTTCTGTCTGCTGGGCGCTGGTTTTCCGGGCCAGGGGAAGCGGTTGGCGGCCAGGCATTTGTGCAGGAAGCGCATCTGAAGGTGGGCGATACCTTCACAGCGACCCTGGCGAATCACCCGCTGCGCCTGCGTCTGGTCGGCATCTATTATGACACCGATAACTTTGGGCGCAAGGTGCGCTTCGATTGGTCGAGCTATCTGGAGGCCATCCCTGACGCGCAGCCGGACACCTACACCGTGACGCTGCATCCAGGGGCCGACCTGCAAGCCTACGCGCGCCGCGTCAGCGCCAGCGCGCCCGACTTCCTGAGCGTGCAGGCGCGGGCTGCGGGCACGCCTGCGCTCATCGCCATTGCCGATGCAGTGATCGCGGTGCTGGCAGTGGTGCTGGGCGCGATTGCCATTGCTGGCGTCTTCAACACGGTGCTGCTGAACACCCGCGAGCGCACGCAAGATATTGCCACGTTGAAGGCGCTGGGCATGACGCCCGGCCAGGTCGTGGGCATGGTCGTCTCTTCTGCCTGCGTGCTGGGCCTGCTGGGCGGCGTACTGGGCATTCCGCTGGGCATCTGGCTGCATCATACCTTGCTGGACCTGACGACCAATGCCATTGGCGACCCGCTGCCACCCTCGTTCTATACCGGTGCGTTCGCCAACGTGACCATCCTGCCGCTGCTGGCGCTGGGCGGCACCGTCGCGGCGCTGCTGGGCGCGGCGCTGCCCGCGCGCAGCGCCGCGCGGCATTCGGTGGTGGAGGCGCTGCGCGCCGAGTAGATTACAGGAAGAACGCTTGCAACGTCGGGACCAGCAGGTCATTAGCCGGGCCGTGGCTTTGCCCTTCCAGGGTGCGATACTCGGCATGCGGAAGCATGTCGGCCAGCGCTCGTGTTCCGGTATGGAAAAACGTGGGGCTTGCACCGCCGACCATGACGAGCGTGCGCGTGGACACACCGGCCCATTTCTTGATGGTCGCCGGATTGCCGCTCATCGTATCGCCCATGATCGTGCAGTCGTAGGCGATTGTCGGAGCCACTGCCTCAAGCTGCGGCCACATAGGCGAACTGCGCATCTGGGCCAGTACCTCAGGAGGCATGAGTATCGCATCGCTGAAGAAGGATTCGACGGCTTCGCTCCGGCGATTCTCCGCTATAAGTTTGCTGAGATGTGGGACATAATCCTGGGGTACTGGCGGGCGGCTGTCGTCAAGAATGAAGGGCGGCTCGTACAGTGCCAGCTTTGTGATTTTGTTGGGGAGCAGACGCGCGGCCTCCAGGGCCAGCACCGCGCCGGAGGAATGCCCGAATACAAACGCTGTGCCACCCGCCTCGTCGATCAGCGCCTCGATGTCTTCGACCTCGCGCTCGACAGCATAAGGCGCGGTGTCGCCGCTGTCGCCCCGGCCTCGCCGATCATGGACAAACACGGTGAAATGAGATGCCAGGACTGCGGCCAGTGACACCGCTGCCCCGCGCGTGGCGGTCCCTCCGGTCACAATGATGAGCGCTGGCCCCTGGCCCGACTGATCGAACGCGATGGAAGTGCCGTCTTTGGATGTGACTGTTCTCATGGGGCTTCCTCCTTGTGGATTCTTTCCTGTTTCGCTCTTGCATATAGAACTAGTGTGCTATTCTTGCCGTTTCTAAGAAAACAGGAAAGACGCGATGCAAATCGCGCAGCCAACGATGATGGCGAAGATGCCGACAAACCAGAGCGTCCCGAAGGCATGACCAGTCCCTTGAAACAGCGCAACGATGCCAATGACCACGAAGACCAGCCCTCCAAGGTAATAGCGAAAGACATCTTTGTCTATGACTGAATGCCCTCGCCGGAGACGCATTGGAACTGTTTGCTGCGCCAGCGAGGACGCGGGCAGAGGCGCGGGTTTCGATGCCGGGACCTCCGGCAGCAGGCCCTCTGCCGTCGTTGGTGGCTCTGTTGATGCAGATGGGGAAGAGGGCAACATGAGGACGATTTCTTGTTGTGTCTCCTGGCTTGCCGCTTCCAATGCGGCAGCGAAGGCTTGTACGCTGGAAAAACGGCTTTGTGGGTCCTTCGCCAGCGCTTTCATGACCACCTGCTCTACGGCTGGAGAAAGGCTGGGCATCTTCGCGCGCAAGGGCGGCGGCGGGGACTGGATATGCTGAAGCGCAACGTTGAACGGATTATTGCCGGGGAATGGCAGCTCACCCCCGAGCCATTCGTAGACGACCACGGCAAGAGAATATTGGTCGCTTTTCTGGCAAGCGTTGCCGGTGCATTGTTCGGGGGCCATATAATACGCGGTGCCGCTGATGTTCTGGGGTGTTTGCGAGATCGGCCCGTGCGCTCTGACGGCGATGCCAAAGTCGCTGAGCAAGATTTGACGCTGGCTGCCGATCAACAGGTTCTCCGGCTTGATGTCCCGATGAATCACCTTTTCCGCGTGGGCGTATTGTAATGCCTCGGCGATCTGCTTGACATAGCGTAGGGTCGTCTCCAATGGCACGCGCGTGCCTTCTGGATGCAGGTGACGCAGCGTCCCGCTGGGCGCGTAGTCCATCACCAGAAAGGGCATGCGCCCTTCGATGCCAAAATCCAGCACCCGCACAATCAACGGATGGACCAGACGAAAGATCGTGCTGACTTCGTTGCAGAATTGTTGAAGCTCTGTATCCGTAAAGCGCTCGTTCAGCACTTTGATGGCAGCCCGCGTGCCGGGGACATAGAGGTGTTGGCCCAGGTAGACCTCAGCGAAGCCACCACGCCCTAAGAGACGAGTCAGCCGGTAATTGCCCATTTGCTGGCCGACGAGATAGGTCATACCAAGTCCCCCTTCCGCTATGGTGGCCTGGTGGTCCCTGAATGCCAGCAGAAAGTGTACCCTGAAAGCAAGTTCCCGTCAAGTGGCAGTGCAAAAAGAGGAAGGGCTTGCCAGCACGTCCACGCCGAACGCAGAGGCAGCGCCGCTTGCAGCGAGTCAATCGCTGCAAGCGGCGCTCTCTGCGCGTTGCCTAACGCCCCACGAAACGGCGATACAACGGCCTCAGCCTTTTGGCCCCGACGCGGTAGGCGAGCGCTTTGAGGCGCGGCGCTGCATAGAACCTTCAGCCGGGACGCAGCGTGGCTAGCTCTTGAAACTCTTGCTCGCTGAGATGAATCTCGGCGGCGGCTATGCTCTCTTCCAGGTGCTTCACTTTGGACGTGCCCGGAATGGGCAGCATGGTGCGCGACCGCTGTAAGAGCCAGGCCAGCGCGATCTGGGGGGACGTGGCCTTGTGCGCGCTGGCAATCTTGTCCAGCGTGCCACCGGGCCGCGCCAACGCTCCGGCGGCCAGCGGGAACCAGGGAATGAAGGCCAGGCCCTCGCGCTCGCAGAGGTTCACCATGTCTTCCGAGGAGCGATCAACCAGGTTGTAGCGATTCTGGACAGAGACAATCGGCACGATGCGCCGGGCGCGGGCAAGCTGATCGGCATCGACGTTCGACAACCCGATATGGCGGATTTTTCCGGCCTCTCGCAGTTGGGCCAGCGTCTCGACGGACCGCTCGAACGGCACCCTGGGGTCGGGCGTGTGGAGTTGGTAGATATCGATGCGCTCCAGGCGCAGGCGCTTCAGACTGCCTTCCAACGCCTCGCGCAGATGTTCAGGGCGGCCATCAGGCGTCCACTGGTCTGGGCCTGGGCGCTGAAAGCCCCCCTTGGTGGCAATCACCAGTCCCTTGGGATAGGGGTGCAGCGCTTCGGCAATAAGCTGCTCGCTCACTTCAGGGCCATAGGAGTCAGCCGTATCAATGAAATTGATACCCAACTCGACGGCCCGCCGCAGCACCGCCAGCGCCTCCTGTTTGTTTTCGGATGGTCCCCACACACCTCTTCCCGGAAGGCGCATCGCGCCAAACCCCAGGCGATAGATGGTCAGGTCGCCGCCAAGGGTGAGGGTGCCGCTGGCGGCAATTGGTGAGGTCTGCTGCATGATGAATGTGTTTCCTTTCTCACAAAAGACACTCCGGCGTGAAAATGCTCGCACAATAGGGGCCAGCAGCACTGCGACGGCATGGACGCCTCTTGTTTTCTATGGTATACTATGCTTGAAGCATTACTGCATCGTCATGCAGATATTTTCTCTCAAGAAGACTGTGATAGAACTATGATAGCTCATATAGGAAAAGCCCAGACGCCGCAGGCGTCGGATGAACAGCAGGTGAGGGAGGTTGCCAGCATGTTTGCCCTGCTGGGCGACCCCACTCGCGTTTCGGTATTGAACGCGCTGGCAATGGCCGGGCAGTTGAACGTGTCCGATCTGGCGCGGGTGCTGGGCCGCGATGCCAGCACCATCTCGCATGTGCTGCGCGTGCTGCGCGATCGTCATCTGGTCACCTATGAAAAGCGTGGGCGCGTTGCCACCTATCGCCTGGCAGATAGCCATGTGCTGACGCTCTTTCAACAGGCGCTGGCGCATGCCGCGCACCAGGCCCCTGTCGCTCGCGCCCCCATTCCTTTGCCGCTGGCTGAAGCTTCCGCTGTTAGGGAGGTATAGCTCATGGTTGTCAAGAGAATCCATGCTGACTACGGGCAGCGCCCGCGCCTATCCCTGCACACTCATTCGCATAGTCACCAGGAAGGGCATCAGCACGACCACGCTGCTTCGATGACACGCGGGCGGCTGCGTCTGGCCTTTTTCCTGACCTTTTTGATTCTGGCGGCAGAAGTGGCCGGTGGCTTGATCGGCAACAGCCTGGCGGTGCTCAGCGACGCCGGGCATGTCGTTACTGACCTCTTTGCGCTGGGGCTGGCGTGGTTTGCCAGCGCCCAGATGGCCCGGCCTGCCAACGCTCGCCATACCTTTGGCTATCAGCGCGTCGGCATTCTGGCCGCGCTGACTAATGCCGTCACCTTGATTGCGATTGCTGTCGTCATTCTGCTGGAGGCGGTGCAGCGCTTGACGCATCCCGAGCCGGTGCAGCCGGTGGTGATGTTCCTGGCGGCTGCCGTGGGCATCGGTGTCAATCTGTTGATCGCCTTCGGGCTGCGTGGCGCGGATAAAGATAATCTGAACGTGCGCGGCGCGTTCTTGCACGTGCTGGGCGATGTGGGCGCGTCGGTGGGCGTCGTGGTGGCAGGCGTGATTATCCTGCTGACCAGATGGACGCTGGCCGACCCCATTCTTTCGGTGGGCATTGCCGCCTTGATTTCGGTGAGCGCCTACCGGTTGGTACGCGAGACGCTGGGCATTTTGATGGAATCGACGCCGCGCGGCGTTTCCATACCGACGCTGGTCAACGATATGCGCGGCGTGAAGGGTGTGCGCGGCGTGCATGACCTGCACGTCTGGAGCATCGCCAAGGGCGTGCGCGCCCTGTCGTGCCACGCGGTGATCGATGATTTGCCGCCCAGCGGCAGCGCGCCGATTCTGGACCGCATCTCCAAGATGCTGCTGCAAAAGTATCAGATCGACCACACCACCATCCAGTTCGAGAGCGGAGCGCACAGCGGCCACAAGGGCCACTGCGCCTGCACCTCCAACGCCCTCTACTGCGACCTGAACCGCTGCTGCGATTGATCGAAGCGAGGATTGCCGATGCTCCACTCGCCTGAAGCTGCGCTCCTCAAGCGCGGCTTTCTGCTGGAATATCTGACCCTGGGCTGGAATGTAGTGGGCGTGGTGATTGTGCTCCTGGCGGCCCTGGCGGCGCGTTCCGTGGCGCTGGCGGGCTTTGGCCTGGATTCACTGATTGAAATCTTCGCCTCGGTGGTAGTCATCTGGCAATTATCCGGCGTGAGTCTGAAACGCGAACGGCGCGCGCTGCGGCTGATTGGCGTGGCCTTCCTTGCCCTGGCGCTTTATATTTTGGCGCAGTTGCTCGTCGTCTTGCTGACCGGCACGCGCCCGGCCACTTCGGTTGGAGGCATTCTCTGGCTGGCGGCCACGTTCGCTGCCATGCTGGCGCTGGCCTGGGGCAAGCGTATCACCGGAACGGGCCTGAAGAATGCCACGCTGCTGACTGAGGGCAAGGTAACGCTGGTTGATGCCTACCTGGCTGGCGCGGTCCTGGTTGGCCTGCTCCTGAACGCGCTGTTTGGCTGGTGGTGGGCCGATCCGCTGGCCTCGTTGGTCATCGTCTATTATGGCGTACGCGAGGGTTTGCACGCCTGGCATGAAGGGGATGGTAGTCTGGAGGAGCCGTAGGGATTTTCTGCTTCGACCAATCTAACCGCTTTTGCTGCCCTCGAAAAGAATAGCTAGCGGCTGAGGCATCATTCTTGCTCATCAAGCAGCAGCGGTGTATACTCGCTAGAGGAGACGAGAACAGACAAAGTACGGTCTGGGAGGGGCAATTCATATGAAAGTGACATGTAAACAATCTGATATTAGTCGCGGGCTGTCGGTGGTGAGCCACGCCGTCGCCACGCGCAGCACATTACCCGCCCTCGCCAATATTCTGATCGCGACGGACGACAATCGCCTGCGGCTTTCGGCGACCAATCTGGAGATCGGCATCACCTGCTGGGTGCCCGCGCAGGTGGCCGAAGAAGGCTCCGTGACGGTTCCGGCGCGGCTGCTGACTGATTTTGTCGGCGGTTTGCCACAGGGCGCGGTGGAGATGAATCTGCCATCGGGCAGCTATACCCTCAGCGTCAAGAGCAATCGCAGCGCGGCCAACATCAAGGGCATGGACGCGGGCGAGTTCCCGACCATCCCCACCGCCGACAGCGATGAGCCGCCAGTGCTGCTGGATGCCGCCGCGCTCAAAGATATGATCGGGCAGGTGGCCTTTGCCGCCGCGACGGATGAGGCGCGCCCCGTCTTTACCGCCGTGCTGGCGCAGGTGGCCGAAGACAAGATCACCTTTGCCGCGGCAGACAGCTATCGGCTGGCGGTGCGCTCAGCCGATCTGGCCGCCAACGGCCACCCCGTCGGCGACATCCTCATTCCGGCGCGCACATTGACCGAACTGGCGCGCATCCTTCCGGCTGAGGGTGTGGTGCAGATGGTGATTACGCCTAATCGCAGCCAGGTGCTCTTTCATTCCGAGGGCATGGACCTGATTTCGCGGCTGATCGACGGCGCGTTCCCGGCCTATCAGCGCATCATGCCTCAGAGCCACGAAATGCGCGCCGTGCTGGATACCGGCGATTTCCGCCAGGCCGCCAAATCGGTGGCGCTCTTTGCCAAGGACAGCAACAACATCGTCACCCTGACAATTGAGCCAGGCCGGGCCGAAGGCGTGGAGCCGGGCACCGCCATGCTCCAGGCGACGGCAGAGGAACTGGGCGATAATACCAGCGTGGTCAACGCGGCGGTTGAGGGCAAGGGCCTGCGCATCATGTTCAACGTGCGCTATCTGACGGATGTGTTGGCGGTGATCGATACGCCCAGGGTCGTGCTGGAACTGGAATCGCCCCAGAAGCCGGGCGTCGTGCGACCGGATGGCGCGGACGATTACACCTATGTAATCATGCCGATGCATACTATCCGCTAGACATATGAGCCGCGTTGCGACTGAAGGCATACGTTTGCCGTTTTGGCAAACGTATGCCTTCAGTTTTAGTGATTGCGAACAGCATTGTCGAAATCACCAGAAGCCCTGCATATTGACGGTTAATGGTATCTTCAAACAGAAAGCACACAATAGGGGAGTGGAGAGTACACGTCCAAAACGCCTTTAGGATGCTTTCATCGCTTTGCACACACAGCCTGGCAGTTGAGGAGAATGTACGTCTATGCAGGTGGAACAGAAGGAAGTCATCATTACCTATAAAAAGGGATTGCTGTTAAGAGGCGCAGATACCCTGACCGTCCATTGGAGCGGCGACAACTGGGGCAGTGTCACCGATACACCAATGACCAGGGAGAGCGATGGCTCCTGGCGAGCAAAGGTTACCTTGCCCGTTTCGATTTCCACGCTCAATATGGCCTTCTTTAACCAGAGCGGGGTCTGGGATAACAATGGAGGGAGGAACTATAACCTCGCCGTATCGGAACACTAGGTGGCAGTGGGAGCAGCCATTCCAAGAGCGACCACTCCCATAGCAGTGGCAGTGGCAGCGGTGACAGTGATCTTTTCGACGGCGATGATTCCGGCACAAGAGGGAATCGGGCACATCGCCTCCCCTTTCAGACGTGTCCGCGCTGCGGTCAGTTAGTGCTGACTCACACGCGAGTCTGCCCCCGCTGCGGCCAACCGCTCATATAGACAAATCAAGCGCCCGGCGATTGGAATCGCTGCATGTTACGCAATCATGCGCGTGATCTCGCGGGCGGCATAGAAGGGCCAGAGCCAGCGTTCCAACTGACGCAGCCGCAGCCCATGCGCTGCCAGCAAACCGTTGCGCGTCAGCCCGCTGAGCGCGTCGGGCGGCAGGTCCAACGTCTGGCGCATGGCGCGCAGTTCCTCGCGCAGCAGTTTGCTGGCGATCGGGCGGGTCTGGTCGTCGGCCTCCTCAGGGCTGATGGGCCAGCGCCGCGCCTCGAAGGTCTCCGGTGGGGGCCAGCGGCGCAGATCGGTCGGTTTGAGCAGCCAGGGACGCAGCACCTCGCGCACGACGGGCGACAGCGGCGCGAGCATGGCCTCCACTTCCCAGGCGCGCCGGGTGAGAGAAGGGCGAGAGGAACGACGGAAAGGTAAAGGCATCCGAAACACCTCCAATGCTGGGCCGTCGCACGCTGCGGCGACCCAAACGAAGCGGCTCCCCCGAACCTGCGCCAGATGCTGGCGAGTGGTCTCAGGAGAGCCGCTGGAGGGTGCGATGGTACAATACCCTCTAGCCTCACTCCTGGCCTATATCCAGGAGTGGGGTTATTGGTACGGGCGGCGTTTATGCCACCGTCCGTATCAGCCATACTTCAATTGTCAACGAAAAGATGTTGAACTGTTTGCGCGGGCAAGACTCCTATTGCTGAGGATGTTGCAAGCATACCTTGCTTGATACCAATTGTCAAGACTTTTTGTCGCTTTTGGCAGCAAGCAGGACTTTTGGGAGGATGAGCCGATTGCCCGGCGCACGCTCAAGAACCTGGGAGAAAGCGAAGGTAGGCAGTGCCTCAAGTCACCTCCGGCGAGACGAAGACCGTCCCGACGGTGAATCATCCGCTCTTCAGTAAGTTCTTTAACTGGACCTCCAGCCGGGGTTCGTCGAAACGCTTTATGGAACCGTTCCGGCGCGAGGTCGCTGAGCAGGCGCGGGGCGTGGTGCTGGAACTGGGCGCGGGGTCCGGGCTGAACTTTGCGTTTTATCTGCCGGGACAGGTGGAGCGCGTGGAGGCGATTGAGCCTGACGCGACGATGCGGCGCTACGCGGAACCGCGCCGCGCGGCTGCGCCCGTGCCGATCACACTGACGGCGGCCACCGCCGAAGCGCTGCCGTTTGCCGACGAAACCTTTGACAGCGCTATGGCAACACTGGTCTTTTGCTCGGTGAGCGATCCCTTACGCAGTCTGGGCGAGGTCAGGCGCGTGCTCAAGCCAGGCGGCACGCTGCTGCTGGTGGAGCATGTGCGCGCCGAGGGCGCTTTCAACCGGGGCGTTCAGCATATGATCACGCCCATGACAAAGCGCCTGGCGGGCGGCTGCCATTGGAACCGCGATACGGCCCGCGCGGTCACGCAGGCGGGCTTTCAGATCGTCACGCTGCGGCATATCATGGGCGGTGTGCAGCCTGGTATCATCCTGCACGCGACGCGCCCTTGAGAGCGCGGAGCGCTGGCGCTGGCTTGCCAGTTTATTGCAGCGGCAAGCTAGCGCTATGGGCCGCAACGGCTGTTGTGGTTCAGTTCGAGGCAGCGGTGTGCTGTGGCTGCTTCTGCGGCTGGGGCACGGCGTTCCCACTGCGGAAGACTCGGCGTCTTACCCTGTCAAAGGCGGCCTCTGGAAGCAGCCGCTTGAGCAGCATCAGCGTTTTCCCATCCTGCCCTACGGCATAGCGCAGGCGTGGCTGCATTGTGGCGGCGCGCAGCACGGCCCTGGCAACCACGTCCGGTTCCATGCCGTTCTTGACGCCCTCGTTCAGCCCTTGCTGTGCCACCTGCCGCCCGGCGGCATAGGCGGCGATCAGGTTGGTGGGCCTCTGACCCTCAATTGAGGTCTTGACAAACGTTGGCTCGATGAGCGAGACCGTGATACCGAACTGGCGAACCTCTTCGCGCAGGGACTCGCTCAGCCCTTCCAGCGCGAATTTGCTGGTGGCATACATGCCGACATACGGCGGCGCGACATGGCCGACGATTGAACTGATGTTGATGATGCGCCCGCTGCCCTGCTGGCGCATGGTGGGCAGCACGGCCTGAACCATGCGGATGACGCCGAACAGATTCGTATCAAGCTGAGCCTGGGCGTCAGCGACGCTGGTCTCTTCAATGGCCCCGAACTGAGGATAGCCCGCGTTGTTGACCAGCACATCAATGCGCCCGGCCCGCTGAAGCAGCGACTGGACCGCTGCTTGTACGGACTCTTCCGAACGCACATCCAGAGACAACCACGTATAGGATTGTTTGCCCTGTACGGGGGTGCGGCTGCCACCAAAGACAGTGAAGCCGCGCGCCGCCAGCAGTTCTGCTGTTGCCTTGCCGATGCCTGAAGATGCCCCAGTGACGAGCGCGACGGGTTTGGATTCCATATAGTGTTCTCCTTTTCTGAGCCTTTCTCGCCGCCAGATAGGCGTATATACGCCTATCTGGGCAAAAAAATTACGCATCCCGGATGCGCGCGGCTACATTGCTTAACTGTGCCAGCAATGCCGGAACCTGCTCTTGCCCAATGATGGCGACCATCTGCGCCTGTGCCTGCTCCCAAAATGGCAGCACGCGCAAGAGCATTTGTTCGCCTTCGGCTGCCAGCGTCACGATGCGTGTGCGCTGATCGCTGCCGGGCGCGACGGTCAGCAAACCCTGCTGCGCCAGCGGCTTGAGATTGCGCCCCAGGGTCGTGCGGTCCAGGTCGAGCTTTTCGGCCAGTTCGTTGATGGTCTGCGGGCCAGTCAGATAGAGAATGACCAGCACAATGATCTGACTGATGCGCAGGTCGCTGATCTGCGCAAGCAGACTATCATAATAATTGGTGGTCGCCCGCGCTGCGCGCCGTAGATTGCTACACACGCAGCTTGCGCCAAGTTGGGCGATACGCTCGCGTTCCGGCTGGTCTGTTGGCTTCTCCACGATTAAGAGTATATACGCCTATTTTGTTTTTGTCAAGAGGGAACATGAATCTATCAGACTAATATCCCAGCAGTTCCTGTAATTCCTTCTCGGATTGTTTGCTCAGCGGCACCAGCGTTTCCTGCTTGTCGTCCAGTTGGAGGGTGTAGCTGTTGCGTGTGTATTGGATGACGGCTTTGATGTGTTGCAGGTTGACCAGATAGGCGCGGTGCGCTTTGAAGAAGCCGCGCCCTACCAGGCGGCCTTCCAGTTCTTGCAGGGTCAGATTTGTGGTGGCCTCTTCGCTGGCGGTGCGCAGAATGGTCTTGCCATCGCGGCTGGTGGCATAGAGCAGATCGCCGGGGTCATACAGGACGATGCGGTCATCCTTGCGGGCAGGCACTTTGTAGGGGATGAGGCGTTCAGGCGCGGCTGGTCCCTGCGCCGCCTCAATCTGATAGTTGCTGGCAACGCGCCCATCCTCCAGTTCGATGATGCGGGCGCAGCACTTCCCGGCCCAGGAAATATCTTCGTCGGTCAGCACCACCACCGTGCCCGCGCTGGCTGCCTGGGTAATCAACCGGGCGAACAACGCCTGCGAATCCAGGTCCAGGCGCAGCGTCGGCTGATCGAGCAGCAGCAGGGCTGGCTCTGCCAGCAGGGCGCGCGCCAGGGCCAGGCGGCGCTGCGCTGGGATGGACAGTTTGTTGGCGCTGGTCTTTGCCTGGTCACTCAGCCCCACCAGGGTCAGCATCTCTTTGGCGCGGCTGCCCGGCAAGCCATGCACCTGGCAGTAGGTCTCCAGATTGCTTTGCGCGGAATGGCGCTCGTACAGCAAATCTTCTTCAAAGAGCAAGCCCATACGCGCCCGCAGCGCCGGAGTGTGATGCATGTCTTGCCCGTCAAAGACGACGCTGCCGCCGCTGGGCGTGACCATTCCGGCGAGCAGGCGGATAAGCAACGTTTTGCCGCTGCCGATGGGGCCAATGACGCCCAGGACCTCGCCGGGGGCGACATCAAGCTGCTCGATGGAAAGCACCGTGCGCTGCTCGATGATTTTTTCCAGTCTGCGTACTTGCAACATCGCCAGGAACCTCGCGCAATCAATGCTGCTGCCTTTCACCATGCCAGGGACGCGCCTGCCCTGCCGGGAATATTGTAGCACAGCGCCTAATCACCGCAAGGCGCTTGCTGCGCCTCCGCCCCTTCGGGCGCTGCCACGGCGGCCACCGGCAGCGGCGTTCGCGTTTCGTTGTTCAGCGAGACGACGATGCCGCCAGCAATCGCCAGCAAGCCCCCCGCACTTTGCAGGAGGGTCAGGCTTTCGTGCAGCAAGAGGATGGCAAAGAAGGTCGAAAAGAGGGGAACCGTCTGGCTGATGGCCGCGACTTGCCAGGCTTCCAGCAGGCGCAGCCCGCCTTGCTGGGCTGCGTAAGCCAGCGAAAAGTTCGTGATGGTGTAGAGACCAAGGACCGCCAGATTGGCGAGCGTCGGCTGCCAGAGCACGCCGTGTGCCGCCGTCAGCAGTTGAAAGGCGGTGAACGGGGCAATCGTCGCCGCGCCTACCAGCAGCCGCCACGTGCTCAGCGACAATGGGTCGATGCGCGCGGCCAACCGCTTGGCCGGAATGTAGCCAAAGCCCACGCCCACCGTCCCAATCAAGATGAGCAGGTTGCCCACATTGCTGCCGCTGCTGCCTCCATTGGCCCCGGCCACGACGACCAGCACGCCGCCCAGCAGCAGAAGCAGCACCCCCAGCCCTTGTTTCCAACGGATGCGTTCGCCCAGCAGCACCACTGCAAAGAGCACGGCAGCCACCCCGTTGAGTTGCAGCAGCAGGCCGCCTTCCAGCGCGCTGGTCTGGGAGAATCCCGCAACGATGACCAGCAGCGGGATGGCAGTGCCGGGGCAAGCCAGCAGCAGCAAGTCTAGCCACGCGCGCCACCGCAAACCGCGCAGCGCGACAAAAAGCGGCGCTCTGGTCAGCGCGGCTATCCCGGCCAGCACGAGGCCGCTCACCGTGAGGGCGATGATGGCAATGATGGCGGTATCGAAGACGCCCGAAAGGAACTTGGCAAGCACGGCCCCCAGGCCGAACATGAACGAAGCAGCGAACGCATAGGCAATGCCGCGAAGACGCACGTGAGGCTCCTGATTCGTTGAAGGTGGTTGGATAGATGAGTTTGGGAACCTCTCTATCTTATCACACCGCCGCTTCGTTCAGGTTCAGAGGCGTTTCTCGAACCAGTGATGCGCATACGGCTCGTCATTGAAGGCTTCCACCTCCTGATACCCACTGTGGCGATAGAGCGCAATCGCTTCAGCAAGGGTGTGGTTCGTTTCCAGGTGCAGCACGGTGACCCCCGCTTCCCTGGCGTGGCGCTCCAGTTCCTGAAGGAGACGCCGCCCAAGCCCCAGCCCGCGCGCCTGTGGCGCGACCCACATACGTTTGATTTCCCCTGGCGCGTGCTCGTGCAGCTTCAGCGCGCCGCAGCCCACCGGCTCCTCGCGCAAGCGCGCCACAAGCAGCAGTCCATGAGGAAGCTGGAGTTCGTGTGGATGCGCCTGAATGCCGCGCGTTGGGTCGAAACCGGCGTCGAAGCGCCGGTTGAGTTCGACGAAATATTGCTCGATGCACCAGCGGGCCTCCTGGCTCGTTGGGTCAGCGACGGCGATCTGCACCATAGAGGCGATCAACAGCCGCTCAACCTCGGCCATAGCTGCCGCCAGCTTCACGCGCTGGCCCTCGCTCAAAGGCTCCAGCAGCGTATGCGCAAAGGCATCGGCGCGCTGGTCCAGTTCGGTTCGCTCGCGCTGACCCGCCCGCGTGAGCCGGACCTGGCGCACCCTGCCATCGTCTTTGCTCGGCTCCACGACCAGCAAGCCTTGCCCCTCCAGCGAACGCAGCAGGCGGCTGGCGTATCCTGAATCAAGCCCCAGCCGCCGCCGTAGTTCTCGGACGGAAGCGCCCTCCGCGCCAATCTCCCACAGCAGCCGCGCCTCGCCCAGAGGATGAGCGCGGCCCAAAAAGTGGTCGTGCAGCGCGCCAACGCGCTCGGTCATCGTCCGATTGAAGCTGCGGACCTGCTCCACCAGTGGCTGTTCCATGAAGCCCTCCCGTTTTGCTCACGGCATGATCGCCTATTTATCTGATTATAGTCAGAGAATTTGCTCGATGCAAGCGCTGGAAAAGTGCTCCATTCATCCCCGTTTTTGCTCCACTGGGCGAGTTGGCCGTCCTGTGATGCCCCGATTTGCGCCTCTTGTCCCGTTCCAGACTCCACTCAGCCGATTTTTGTAGAAAGCCGCGTTTGCCCATGTTACAGTCTTCTCGGCGGGAACGAGAGTGCTGAATAGCTGCTGCGCATGCAGAGAAAGAAGGATAAGATGTCGAATCAACCAGATGCTGCCGCCAATCACGATCCCGCGATCATCAATATACGTAAGCTGGTCGCCCTGGATATGGTCTTTCATGGCCCGAAGTTTATTCTCGCCGAGTTCACGCTGGGGGTGTTCGGCAGCGTGGCGCTCGCCCTGGTCATTGCTGCCCCTGGCTTCTTTATCGGGCACATGAGCCTGGACCCAATCCTGGCGAGCAGCTATATGCTGTGCATCGCGCTCAATTATGTGCCGCTGTTGATCTATGCGATCAACATTGCGCGGCGTGGGAGCGCTCAGGAAGAAGTGGCGTTTGAACTGACACAGCGAGAACGCTATGGGCGCAAGTATACCGGGCAATCATTTTTGGTGCTGCTGCCGCTGGTGGTGCCCATCCTGGCCGTCTATCAAGAACGGCAGAAACAGACCCAGGCATAAGGCGAAGAAGCTTCATTAGGAAGAGGAAGTGACATTATGACGAACGAATCTGAGGCGATGATCGAGGTCAACGACCTGCGCCGCAGCTTTGGCGCAAAAGAAGCGGTGGCTGGCATCAGCTTCAGCGCGCGGCGCGGCGAAATCTTTGGCTTGCTTGGTCCCAACGGCGCGGGCAAGACGACCACCATTCGCATGCTCACCGGGCAGATCGACCCCAGCGGCGGCAGCGCGCGGGTGGCGGGCTGCGATGTGGTCAAGGAGCGCGCACACTTGAAAGAGCGCATCGGTGTGGTCTTTGAAGAGCAAAACATCTATGAGCGGTTGTCGGCGCGGCTCAATCTGGAGTTCTCCTGCTGGCTGTATGGCGTGGAAACAAGCCGGGTTGATGAGGTGTTGAATCTGGTGCGGCTGCTTGACCGCGCCAAAGACCCCGTGCGCGCCTTTTCCAACGGCATGAAGCAGCGTCTGATGATTGCCCGCGCGCTGCTGCACCGGCCTCAGGTGCTGTTTCTGGATGAGCCGAGCCGTGGCCTGGACCCCATCTCCGCGCGTGAGGTGCGCGAAACGGTGGAGCAGCTTCGAAAAGCGGGCACCACGATTCTGCTGACAACACATCTGATGGAGGAGGCCGATCAACTGTGCCAACAGGTGGCCTTCATCGTCAATGGGCGGCTGGTCGCCAACGACACGCCGCGCAGCTTGAAGCTGGCGCATGGGCAGCGCTCGCTGGCAGTCACGCTGAATGGGCAGCCCGGCCAGGACGGCAGCGCTCCATTGAACGAGGTGACGCTGAGCATGGACAATCCTGCCGATCAGGCGAGGCTGGCGGAGTGGATGGCAGCGGGCCAGGTGCGCGCGGTGCATTCGCGCGAGGCCACGCTAGAAGAAGTCTTTATCGACGTTGCGGGCGTGCGCCCGGCGTAAGTTGCACTATCTGAAGGAGGAATGATCATGCACCCGCGAATCATTCGCGCCATCGCGCGCAAAGACGCGCTGGACCTGCTCTTGAATAAGCAAACGCTGTTCATGCTGCTGACGCCCATCATCATGGCCTTGCTGTTTCTGTTCCTTGGGAACATCCTCAGCGGCAGCACCACCGAGATGCTGGTCTATGACCCTGGCTATCAGCCCAGCCAACCGGTTGGGGTGGAGCAGGTGTTGAAGGGGGCCTTTTCCAACGCCCATATTACGCAGGCCAGTTCAGCGCAAGAGGTGGCCGATGCCTTTGGAGCGAACGGCACTCAGAAGAAATCGTCCTATGCGGTTGGCCTGGTGGTTCCCGCCGGGTTTGAGGCCAGCCTGAAGGCTGGGGAGCGGCCCACGCTGCAACTCTATATCAATGGGGATGATGTGAACAATCAGCAGAACCAGCTTTTGCAGAGCGCGCTCGCCGATTATAGTCGCGCCGTGATCAGCCCGGCGCCTATCGCACTCAGCACCAGTACGATTAATCCGCCTGCTTCGAAGAGCGTTGGCGACGCGCTGGCCGGATTTTACGCGCTGACGGCGCTGCTCTCGTCCTTCTTTATCGGCATGGCTGTCGCGCCAGGGCTGATTATTGAGGAGAAAGAGAAGAAGACGCTGCGTATGCTCATGGTTTCTCCGGCATCCTGGGCAGATGTGATTACGGCCAAGCTGTTGGTAGCGCTGGTCTATCAACTGGTGCTTGCACTGGTGGTGCTGGGAATTGTCAAAGGGTTTACTGGGCAGATACCACTGGTGCTGCTCTTTGCGCTGCTTGGCTCGCTTTTTAGCGTCTCCCTTGGCGCGCTGGCGGGCAGCATCTTCAAGACACAGGCCGCGTCGGGCGCGTTCAGCGGCCTGGGGGTGTTCATCTTTATCACTCCCTTGTTTTTCTCTGATCTGCTCGGATTAGGGGGGAACAATCCGTTCGCGCAGGTCATCAAGGTCTTGCCAGCCTACTGGCTGGGAGATGGTGTGATCAAGGCGTTGGAGAACCGGGCGACACTGGAAAGCGTCCTGCTGGATGTGGTCATTGTCGTGGGCAGTACGCTGCTCCTCTTCCTGATCTCGGTCTGGGGGCTGCGCCGTCAGGCCAGTGTGGTCAGCGAGATTTAGAATCCCTAACAAAGCGCAAGAGCAGCCAAGGAAGGAAGAACAGTCATGCCACAGAAGCCACAAAAGCTGAGTTATTTTTCCGTGATCATGTATATGCTGACGGGATACCGCGCCTACCGGGGCAGCGCCGACAGCCCCGCAGGCTTTCTGCAACTCACCACCACCGGGCGCAAATCGGGGAAAGAGCGCCGCGTGCATCTGATCTATATCCGCGATGGCTCGGATTATGTGGTGACAGCCTCGAACGGCGGGAGCCAGCGCCATCCTGGCTGGTTCTTCAATGTGCGCAGCAACCCGCGCGTCAGCATGCAGGTTCAGGACACCCAACTGAGCGCGGTCGCCGAGGTGGCCGGACCTGAAAAAAGAGCGGAACTCTGGCCGCGGCTGCTGGAGATTGCGCCGTTCTATGCCGGGTATGAGAAGCGCGCCCAGCGCGAAATTCCGATGGTCCTCTTGCACCCGGAGGGTGCGTCTAAGAATCCCTGATAAAACTCGGCGAAGCATCCCTGCTTGTAGCGCCGCCAGGGATGCTTCGCCGAGTTTTATCAGGCTGCCCCTGGTGTGGGCATATCTGGTGTGTTCTGGTCGATTGATGTGTTATCAGGCGGTGGTTCTTCGCCGTTCTTTTCATCTGCGATGCGGCGCATGGGCGCGGTGGCGTCAGAGGGCACCTGCGGAAGCTGGCCGTGGATGATGGCGTGGTGCAGCATGGTGGGCACGTCTTCCAGCGCTTCGCGGTGGCCCTCCAGCCAGGAATTAAGCTCCGCGCCAATCAGCAGGAGCAGGCCGAAATAATAGAAAAACGAGAGCAAGAGGATGAGGAAACCCGCTGTGGCCCCGTATTTGCCCGGCTGAAGCAGGGCGCTGGCGAACCAGGGAAAGAGCAGGTCATAGATGATGAAAAGGGCCGCCGCCAGCGCCGCGCCCGGCCAGCTATGCCGGATGGATACACGCCTGTCGGGGATGAGCATATAAATCAGCAGCAGCCAGAGAAACGCCGCGAGATACGCGCCGACAAATCCAGCGGCCTGCCCGATAAAGCCGGGGGGTTGCGTGTGCCAGATGCGCTGCACAATCTGATTAGTGAGCAAGGCAGGCACGGCGGAGCCAAGGAACATGATGGGGACCAGCACGAGAAACAGCAGCGTCATGCCCAGCGCCATGATGTTGCGCCGCAGCGGCGAACGCGGCTTGCCGCGATAGATGATGGTGAAGCAGTCCTCAATAGTGAGGAACAGCCGGGAACCAAAGAAGAACGCGGCGACCAGTCCCAGGACGAGCAGCGCCCCGGTGGCCCGTTCCAGTTCGCTGGTGACGGCGGCTATCAAGCCGCTGGAGACTTCCGACGGCAGCGTGCGCGCAAGCTCATTGATAAGCTGCTGCTGGCTGTCGGGCTTGAGGCTCTGGAGCGCCAGCCCCAGCCCGCCGATCACCAGCAGGAAGAGGGGAAACATCGCCAGCAGCAGGTTATAGGCCAGCAGACCAGATAGGTTGAATAACCAGTCATTCAACCCTTTCATGACGATGCGAACCGGGATGGTTTGCTGAATGGCTGACCAGTTGACGCGACGCATGGCCCGCTCACTTCTGCTGGCGTGCTGCGACTGAACCGCCCTTATGCAAGATAGAGTCGCACAATGGATTCCGCGACACAGCCGGGCTTGGATTCGCCCTCGATCTCCACCGTTTGCTCGTAGATCAATTGCAAGATTTGTGGCCCGACCTCTTCGACACTTTGCAGTCTGGAATGCAGCCGGATACGCTTGCCCACACGCACCGGAGCCGGAAAGCGCACGCGGTTCAGACCATAATTGACGCCCATGCGCAGCGGCAGTTGCATCTGCACGCCTTCGCCGCCCTGCGCGAGCGAGACGATCAGCGAAAGCGTGAAGAAGCCATGCGCGATGGTGCCGCCAAAAGGCGTTTGCGCGGCGCGCTCGGGGTCGACGTGGATGAACTGGTGATCGCCGGTGGCGTCGGCAAAGGCGTTGACGCGCTCCTGCGTGACCTCGTACCAGGGTCCGACGTTGACTTCCTGGCCGATCAATGCTTTCAGGTCTTCGACGGTGCTGACAGCAGCGCCCATAAAGCGATACCTCTTTCCTGTGCTGGTTTCATGCCGTCGCCACGCCAGAAGCCCTGGCGGGCTGATGCTTTCTATGCGTCTATTGTAGCAACTGCCGCGCCTGGTGGCAATCAGCCCTCGGGCACAGGGCTGTTTCTGACCATCTCACGCTCGGGAATCACCGCGCCCGATGGCAGCCGGGCTAGCTCTGACTCGGCTGGCGCTGGCCCAAGGACAAAGCCCATCTTTTGGTAGAAGGCGATGGCGTTGTCGTTGTAGGCAGCGACATGCAGCGTGATCGGCTGCGCGCCCAGCCAGTCCAGCGCGGCTTGCAACAAACGCTTGCCGATGCCCTGCCCCTGGTATGCTGGCAGCACGTAGAGCGCCTGGACATGGTGGTGCTGGTCGTGTTTGCGTGCCAGACACATGCCAACAATCCCCGCGTCGTTTTCGGCTACCCACAGGTGCGCCAGCGGCGTGGCGTTGATGGCACGCCGCCGTTCCTCGCGCCGCTGCTGGGCCTCTGCGGTGGTGTCGTCAAAGACGGCCTCTACATCTGCTGTGGTAATGCCCAGCGCCGCGTTGGGATAGGTTGCCAGCCAGGTGCGTCGCTGCACGTTGCGGATGCCACCATAATCGTCTGACGTGGCGTCGCGTATCTGCACAGGAAATGTGTGTTGCATACCGTTTTCTCGCTTTCTGGCCTTGAACGTGCTTTTGCCTGGTAGAGAAGCTTGTTACTTTGCCAGGAGGTATATAAAGCCAATGCACTCAGAAACGAAATCCGAGCCAGCGTCAGCGGGGAAGTCAGCGCGCCCACCGGAGAAAGCCCCCAAGAGTGAGCAGGAGCGTTCAGAGCCATTACGACAAATTGGCCGCTGGCTGCGCATCATCGGGCCAGGGACCATTACCGGCGCTGCTGATGACGACCCATCGGGCATTGGCACCTATTCCCAGGCAGGCGCGGCCTTTGGCACCGGACAACTCTGGCTGGCGCTGTATATGCTGCCGCTGATGATTACCGTTCAGGAAATGTGCGGACGAATTGGGCTGGTCACGGGCAAAGGGATTGCCGCACTGGTTCGTCAACATTATAGCCGAAGTCTTCTCTTTGGCGCGGTGGCTCTGGTGCTGATTGCCAATACGATCAATGTTGGCGCTGATTTGGGCGCGATGGCGGCAGCCACGCAGCTTCTTGTGCCCGGCGCGCCATTTTTGCTGGTGCTCGTCCTCTTTACGTTTGGCATCCTGGCTCTCGAGGTCTTTGTGCCCTACCAGCGCTATTCGGTCATTCTCAAAGTGCTTACGCTTTCGCTGCTGGCCTATGTGGTCACCGGTTTGCTGGTGAAGGCCGATTGGGGCGCGGTGCTGCGCGCCACGCTGGTGCCCCAGATTCAAGGCAGTTCGGCGTTTCTGGCACTGGTGGTGGGGGTGCTGGGCACAACCATCAGCCCCTACCTTTTTTTCTGGCAGGCGTCCGAAGAAGTGGAGGAGCAAGACCAGCAAAAAGGTGCCGCCCGGAAGCCACAGGGTCAGAAGCTTCGGAGAGCCGTGCGGAGCCTGCGCCTGGACACCATTTCTGGCATGATCGCTTCGGAAGTGACGGCCTGGTTCATTATTTTCACCGTGGGCAGCACGCTGCACCCCCACGGAATTACTAATATTACGTCTGCCGCCCAGGCAGCCAGCGCTTTGACGCCGCTGGTCAAAAGCTCCCCCTTTGCCGGTGAACTGGCGCGCATTCTGTTTGCGCTGGGCATCGTTGGCACCGGCCTGCTGGCCGTGCCGGTGCTGGCAGGCTCAGCGGCGTATGCTGTGGCCGAGGCGTTTGGTTGGCACGAAGGTCTGGCGAAGAAGCTGACACAGGCGCGCGGCTTCTATGGCGTGATTGCCCTGGCGACGGCAGTTGGCTTTGCCATCAACCTGCTGGGGATTAACCCCATCGCGGCGCTGGTCTATACGGCGATTATCAACGGCGTGGTGGCCGTGCCGCTGCTGGTGCTGATTCTGCTCGTTGCCAACAACCGCCGCATCATGGGCGAGCACGCCAATGGAAAATTGTCCAATACAGTCGGCATCCTGACGACGATGGCGATGGCTGGCGCAGCCGTCGCGGCTATTGTCCTCCTGTTTCTCTAGCGCCAGCCATGTGTGCTGTGATCTGCCTTCATCACATCGTCATAAGAGCCGTCCAGATGCCTGTTGACGCTGACGTTTTCTCGATGCTGCCGTCGCTGCATTTCAACTCAGAGGCCGGAACGCTGTAGGTGCCGCTGGCCGAAGTGGCGCTGGTGAAGGCCCCCTGCATCTGGTAAGTCACGCGCGGTGCGGCCAGCTTACAGGTGAGGCCGTCCGAGAAAACAACTGTATCGATGGTGTTCGTTTCGGTGTAGCTGATCTTGCCGCTCTGATAGGTGCCGCTGCACGTGTAGGCGGTAGTTACCTTTTGCAGGCTGTTGATGGGGCCAACGAAGATAATGCCGCCTGACCCGGTATCTATCCCCAGGTTTGACGGCGTGGGGTAGGTGATGGTAGTGGGTTTGCCGGTGTCGGTGGTGAGATTACATACGCTGCCCCCTGCCGGGTCTGGTTGCCCCTGCACCGTCAATGTCCCTGGCGCTCCTCCCGTGTTTGAGGCAAAGGCGACAACAAACTGAGAGCCGCCGCCAGTCATCCAGAGGGTGAAGCGCGGGGTGTCGTCGGCGGGCGCGCCGTTTGGGCCAGGAGTATTGGCCTGGCCCTGCTGCACGATCATGATTGTGCTGCTGGCGTGTGTCGTAGCGCCGCTGGCGTCTCTGGCGGTGAGGTGATGCGCGCCTGGCGTCCATCTGGCGGTAATCACCAGATCAGCCTCGATGTTGCCATTTTGGTCGCTGGGATACACCAGGCTGTCAGGGGCGGGCCGTCCATCCAGCAGGAAGATGATGGCTGAATAGCTGGAAAACTGGCTGCCTTCGATATGCAGGATGGTGCTGGTTGAGCCAGCCGGAACGCTGCCAACGTGATAGTCGCTGGTGACGCTGATGACCGGCTGCGGTCGGGTCAGCGCGTACAGGATGCCCGCGCCGGTAGCGCCGAGGACCAGCAGCACGGCGGCTGCGATGAGCGCAATTTTGATGATGCGGCTGCGTGGCAAGGCTTTGTAGCGCGCGCTGGGCGCTGGCAGTGCGTCCCCTGTTGTGGATTGGCCGGTTGGCTGATTGGGCACAAGCACTGCGATGTCGTCTGATGGTTGGCTCTCTGGCGTTTCAGCCGTGGATTCGCTTGGGACTGCGGTTTCTTTTGGCGCGTCGGCCTCGCTGGCCGGAAGCGTATCGGCGGTGGGGACGATGATCTCACCGCTTTCCGCCGTTTCGCTGCCCTCGCTGGTGGCAGGTGTCTCTCCATCTGTGCTGGTGGGTGCAGACTCTTCTGTAGCCATGGTCGCTTCCTCCCTGTCTGGACATCAGGCGCTCTGGTGACCTCATCAGTATAGTATATCATTTGTTCTACGCTGCTCAACGCTCACTTCTCTCGCTGAGAGAAAAAAGCCTTGACCCTGACGTTACGTCACCGTTTATACTCCTGTGCAGAAAGGAGTGAGAACCCTGAGTCAGCATTTTTACCAGACCAGCCGCTTTGCGAAGAAGGCCGCGGTGTCGGTGCGCACGGTGCGCTTTTATGATCGGGTGGGCCTGCTTCAGCCATCGGCACGTACCGAGGCCGGCTATCGCCTGTATACGGAGGCGGATTTCTTTCGCCTTCAGCAGATTCTGGCCCTGAAGTTTCTGGGCTTTTCGCTGGAGGAGATTCGCTATTGCATGCAGGTGGGGCCAACCTCGCTCAAAGAGGCGCTGGCCTTGCAAAAGGCGATGCTGTGCGAAAAGCGCGCCCAACTGAATGCCATCATCCAGGCGATTTCAGAGACGGAAGCGCTGCTGAGCGGCAACGGCCACGATTGGGAGGCGATTGTTCGCGTGATTCAGGTAATGCAAATGGAACAAACAAACGATTGGCGCAAGAAATACTTTACCGATGAGCAACTGAAACAGATGGAGGATTTGAGCAAGCAATCATACAGCGAAGAGGCGCGGGCGAAGATTGCCGAGTGGGGCCAGAACTGGACGGAAGCCGACCAGGAACGCGCCAACCAGCAGTGGGGCGCGCTGATTGGCGAACTGAAACGGTTGGTCGCCAGTGGCGCAGACCCCACCGGGCCAGAAGCGCAGGCGCTGGCCGCGCAATGGATGGGTCTGGTTGGGCAGTTCACACGCGGCGATGCGGAGGTGACGGCGGGCCTGAAGAAGATGACGGCTGCCAACATGCGCGGGGAAACGCCATATCCGCCGTTTTTTGGCAAGGAAGAGGGCAAGTTCCTGGGAAAAATGCTGGAAACCTATCAAGAGCGCCAGGGATAACGGTGCTCTGGCGCGTTTTCTGGCACACGAGGCCGCTGGCATCTGCCAGCGGCCTCGTGTTGGTGGTTACTCGGCGGACAAAGCGCGCTCGCCAGAGTTCTGACTGTGCGGTTCCAGATGAAGGGGCGTGCCCTCGCTCTGGCGATCCGGCGGGCGCAGCCAGAGCGAGACGTGCGCGGGCTGCATCGTTTCCTGCACCACCGCCAGCAGATGGGCGCGCAGGTCGCTCAAGTCCACTTCATTACGCAGCGTGGCGCTGAAGGCGGCGAGGGTTTTTTCCGCGTCATATTTTTTGCGATAGAAGCGCTGGTCAATCACGTTCTGCATGCGCCGCCGTATGGGCTGAAAGAGCGCGGCAATTGCCAGCGTGGCGACGACCAATACCACCGGCTGCTGATTCGTGGCGTTACCAGTGATGACTGCGGCTTGGACGCTCCAATACCCAGAGGATAGCATAGCCCCGTGACGCAAGCGTTACGAACGGCGTTACGGATGCGTTCTTTATCATAGCACCCTCGTGCTGAGCATTTTCATCAGATGCCTTCCCACACCAGGAGATTGTTCTATATGGCACAGAAAAGCCCTTACCTCCGGCAGCCCCGGTATCTGCTGATCGCCTGGATTCTTCTCTTGCTGCTTGGGGCGTTGTTCCTCTTTGCCTCGCTGTCCGATCTGGCCTCCGATTTCAGAACGGGCATTCCCTCCGACCACACCGCCGCGTTCCACAACGTTGCGGGCGTCACCTGGAGCAGCGCGCAGGCATCCTCATCGGGAATGAGCCAATACGTCACGCTGCTGGAGACGGCCTACGCCGTGCATGAACTGGTGTTTGCCCTGCTCTTTCTGATCATCGTGGCGATTCCGTTTCGGCGGCGGGCGCGCTGGGCCTGGTGGGCGTGCTGGGTGCCCATGCTGGCGAACATCACCTATTCGCTGACCTTTGGCAGCCACGACTCGACAGTGCTGGCGTATAGCCTGGTCGCAGATATTGCCCTGCCGGTGCTGTTGCTCGTCCATGTGCCCGCCTTCTTTGGCAAGCGGGCCAGACCCGCCGATGTGCCTTGATGGCGGCTTCTATGCTGGCCTGAACTTCATGCTGTGTTCCAGGCCAGCCACTTTTCCGCCACTTCTTTTTCCAGATCGACCTCGAAAAAACGGGCAAGTAAGAGCGTCTGGCAAAACACGTCGGCCACTTCTTTGCGAAACGCCGATTGGATTTCCTCAGCAGATTTGCCTTTCGTCCGCGCCTGCCCGGCCAGCATCAGATAGCTCTGGGTAAGCTCGCCGATTTCTTCCTGCAATTTCAAGACAAACCAGGCGGCATCTCGCTCGATCTGGAAAGTTTCGGCGTAGCCTTGCGAGACGCGCTCGACCTCCTCTGTTAGCTGCTTCACATCCATTGCTGCCCGCGCTTTCTGCTGCTTGACAACGCCTCAGCAACCAGGGTATACTAGGCGTGTCCTGACGCTTTGGTTGGTTTGGTTTCGGTCTGGCAACGGCACGGCATCATCGGTGTTTACTCACCGATGGTGCCATTCACCCCATCCCTGGACTACCCAGGAGCGGGGCTGAGGGACATTTTATCATGGCCCATGATAAGAGAACTTCAGCGGCCATCTCCTGGATGGGTTGAAACGAGCGGATCACTGGAGGGGGCGCAGGCTGCGGCACATCATCTGCCCTGGCCTGCTCCCTTCCGGCCCGCGCGTTGGCTGCGCGTGCAGATGCTCTGCGCGCCTTCCGGGTGGATGACCGCTCTGCCTTTCTGCATTGAAAGAAAGGTTGGTCTTGCTCATGGCTTCCACACTCAGCGCCGCCCGTTCCGCTGCCCCCGCTGCTCGTTCCTCCGTTCGCGCCCGCAAGCGCCGCAAGGTCACGCGCCCGCCGCAGCCGCGTGTGCCCGAAGACCTCTTCTCAGCCGAGGCGCAAGCCTTCCTGAGCGATCTGCTGGCCCAGCGCGCCAAAAGCTGGAAAAACGATTGGATGCAGCCCGTCTATTATTATGGCCGCGATTCAGAGCCGCTGTGGGGTGAGGATGCCGTGCGGCGCATCTCTGGCACCACCTTGCGCATCGCGGGAAGGCTGGTGCTCTGCCAGGGCTTGTGCATGGACCTGGAGCGCGGGCTGCGCCTGTTGACGCTGGCGTGGGCAGGCAAGAAAAAGACGACAGACGGCCACACATCCGACGAGTGGCGCGTGGCGCTGGCTGGCGTGCTCTGGCGGCTGGGCCAGCACTACCGCGAGTTCACGCGCCGCTGGGGCGAGGAGCAGACGCGGGAGATGCTGCGCCTGGCAATGAATACGCTGTGGAAATAATCTCCCCTATTCCTGGCTGCTGCGCCGTGGCCTGGCTGGTGGCATTCCCTGCGTTGGACGCGGGCCAGGCGTGGCGCGTGGCCCAGGCGTTGGGCGTGGACCAGCCTGTGGCGCAGACGGGCGTTGGGGCGCGTAGCGCCGCGCGGGCGTATACCAGGGTTCCTGCCAGGGATCAGGTTCTAACTGCCGTTTGTCTGTCTGCCTGCCCGTTGCGCCGCGTTTGCGATGGCGCTGCGCTTCTTCAATCGTCTTCAGACGCATCCAGCGGTCAAAGAGATAGATGACGGCCAGCGTAATAATGATGAGCGCGCCGCGCAGCCAGAAGGTGGGGCCATCGGTTCCGGCGAAGAGGGCGTGCAGCATCGCCAGCGCCAGCGCGCCCAGCGCCAACGGGTGCAGCGAGCGCCAGAGCTTGTAGCCCAGCCTGGAGCGAATCAGCGAACTGCCCCAGACGATGAGCAGCAGATAGAGGCCGATGATGCCTGCCGCAATCCAGATCGGTTGATAGCTGGCGTGCAGGGGAATGAGGATGTCGGCCAGGCTGAAGGGCACGATGCGGTCTATAAAGACCAGCAGCAAATGCACACCAAGAAAGATGGCGGTGAGCACCGAAACCGTCAGGTGGATGTCATAGACGCGCCAGCGCTCCAGCGTTTCTTTCCAGAGGCGCACGCGCAGCGCCAGGCCAATCAATACTGTTGTCGACAAGAGCAGCAGCGCGGCCAGCCCGGAGGCGCGCAGAAAATACCAGGTGGTTGGTCCGGCCAGCGGGTCGTTGGAGGTGATGAGGTCGAGCGCCGCCTGGGGAATGTTCATGGTGCCGGTGACCTGGCCGCTCAGGTCTTGCCCGGTGGTAGGGGCAATCGTCACATAGAGCGAGGTCTTGCCGCCGCTGGCTTTGCCGGTTCCCGCGCCCTCCACGTCGAAATGCAGGCTGCTGTTGCCCAGCACCAGCCCGCTGACGTTCGCCTGATAGAGCGTGATGGTGCCGCTGCTGTTGCTGACGGTGGCGCTGCCGCGCAGAATGCCAGCCGTCACCACCGTGCCGCCGCCGGGGATGACATCCTGCTGCTGCTGGGTGCTGATGTTAGGGAAGAAAGCTTCAGAGACATACAGATGCAGTTGCAACGGAGGATTGCTGCTGTTTTGCGGGGTCAGCGCGGCGGTAATCACCAGATAGTGCAGGACATATCCCTGGTCGTCGGTGCCCAGATAGGTATCATCCACCTGCCCGCTCAATTGTGCTTTGTATTGCAGCAGATTCCTGGCCGACTGGGGCGATGTGCCAGCCGCGCTGGCCGTGGCTGGTTGCAAAACCGCCATGCTAGCCAGCGCCAGAACAGCGAGCAGCCCGGCCAGCAGTACGAGGCGCATACGTTTTCCCAAGAGCGTATCCTTTTCCTGTGGCTTCAGGACATGCCGCTGATGACATTGGGCGGGTTGGGCGCGGGCTGGCTGGAGAAAGTGCCAGAGGAACTGGAGCCAGAGCCATTGCTGGAGGTGCCCAGTTGAAGCTGCTGCTCAGCATCCTGGAAGCTGGGCGTCTGGTGCGCGGATACCGGCGGCTCGTTGGCTACAAACTGCCACAGACCCAGCATGCCCGCCACGCTGACCAGCACCAGCGTGATGCGCGTGGGCCAGCGCTGCTTTTTCTTGCCCTGGTATTTCGGCGCGCTTCGCGGATTCTGTCTCTCAAACGTCATAGAGGATTTGCTATACCTTTCTGCATATCTTTCTGCCGCTTTTTCCTCCCTCTATCATAGCAGAGCATAGCAAAACAAGATAAGAATTGGATTAGAAATGGGACTTCTTTGTAGAAGAGGCGAACGCCTGCCCTACTGAAAGGCAAATGCTCGCCTCTTCTGCCGCGTGCGTTTCCTTGTCGGCTAGCTGGCGACGCGATAGGTAGTGACAGTTGGGCGGGTGGCCGCCTGGATGAAGCCCCGGAAGAGGCGCAGCGCGCGTTCGTTGCCTGCGGTGGCTAATTCTTCTGGATGACACTGTATCGCCACGACAAAGCGATGGTTGGGGAACTCCATGCCCTCGATCAAGCCATCTTCGGACGAGGCCGAAATGATGGCGTTGCGCGCCAGCGTTTTGATGCCCTGGTGATGAAAGCTGTTGACCATCATCGGCTCGGTGCCCAGCAGTTGCGCCAGGCGCGTATCGGGGGTGATGGTGATGCTGTGCGCGAGGTAGGCGCGGGGCTTGCCGGTATAGGCATGCTTGATGCTGTTGGGGCGCTGGGCGTGAATATCTTGATACAGCGTGCCGCGCGCCGCGACGTTGAGCAACTGCATGCCCCGGCAGATGCCCAGGATGGGCAAGTCCATCTCCAGAAAGTAGTTGGCGAGCGCCAGATCAAGCCGGTCTTCGTTCAGGTCCACCGTGCCCAACAGGGCGTGGGGTTCTTCGGCATAGGCGCGCGGGTGCACATCGACGCCGCCAGGCAGCAGCAGGCCATCCAGCCGCGAACAGAGCGGCTCCAGGTCGGCAAGGTCATCGAAATGAGGGATGAGGACAGGTGTGCCGCCAGCCATCTCGACGGCTTTGGAATAGGCGCGATTATTGCCATAGAACGGGCGCAGAGTGCCAGCGCGTTTCCCCTCATAACAGGGGATGCCAATAACAGGACGAGCCATAGAGAACTCCTTCACAACCTCTATCTCTAAGAATGAGTCCGCGCAAAAAGAGAAGGCGGGGCGCATTCGCGCCCCGCAACGAGACATCGCTTAAAAACCATTATCTGCTGTCAGCGCTCGCTGCGATGGAAGCCGTTTCGGGGCCGACGTGCTGCTGCGTGGCGCGCCGACCCCTGGTAAGAGGGAAAGGCGCGGATTCTTCCATCGGCAACCCAACCGCTTCATCGACGACTGGCGCACTGGCTGTTGCAGGTGTGGCAACCTGTTCGGGCGGCGCTTCAGCGGCTCGCTGAGTCGCTTCGGGTCGGGGCGCGCCCGGATTGTTCTCCGCTGCCCGTGTGATCGCGCTGGGTTGACGTACCCCGGTCATATAGGTCATCACCGCCGTTACCAAGAGCCAGGCAAAAAGCATGCCAAAAAGGATGGTAGACACTACTGAAGATGAACTGAAATTGGTTGTTAACATAGTTCTTTCAATTCTGTGTCCAGCGCTGGACCCCTTTTAGAGAACGCTGCCAGATCAGGGCAGCCGCTCCTTGTCTCTATAACGGATTGACTGGTATACGGGTAACGACTCCAATGATTGCTTTAGCGCCTGCTCTGGTTGCCAGGTGGGTAACGTCCTCCTCTATCTTTACTGTAGCACGGCGGAGTATAATAGTCCTATCTTGTCGTTCGCACGAAACATGTGAAGCAGGCAACAGAGGCGCTGTCCTGACTAGCCCTGCACAAGCTATGCCAGCAAGCGCCTGCTGAGCCTGTGTCTTGTCCGACTCATTGTTGTGGTGTATACTGCAAAAAACGAGTGAGCGCTGCAAGGGTGACTGGTTTGGCTCGATGGCACACGTGCCAGGGCGCCAGACATCGCGTGTAGCGGGTGGGGGCTTCTCGCACGCATGATGGATGAGACTGCTGATTATTATGGGCTTTTGGGCGTGGAATCGGGCGCGGATGCCACAGAAATCAAAGCGGCATTTAAACGCATGGCCCTAAAGTACCATCCAGATGTGTATTCTGGCTCTGATGCCGAAGAGCGTATGCGGCTGTTGCTCGCCGCTTATAAGACGCTGACCAATCCTAGCAAGCGCAAGACGTATGATCTGGCGCATGGCATCACCCGCCGCAGCATTTGGGATGACGAAGAACCCCTGACGTTTTCTCGCGCCGCCAATGGCCGAGGCTTTACCGCTTCCAGCGGGCGTATCCCCACCCCTGATAAAGCGGCATCCAATACGAAGCCGCCCACCGCTTCTGTGGAAACCGACACGCCTTCGCGTGTGACTGAAAACAAAGTGCCTGTGACCTTTCCGCGCCTGGAGGCTGGCGCGGGAGCGGTCATTGCCCTGGGCGGGTTTGTCTATACCCTGACGGCTCCGCAAGCCGCCCGCTTACGCGAGGATGGGCGGCTGCTGGGCGCGGATATGCCCCAGCGCCTGCAACACACCGATGGTTCGTCGGCGGGCCGCCGCTGCACCTGTCACCGCTGCGGGCATAGCTGGACCGTACCGCCAGACCAACGCCGCACCAGCAGTGATCGCTGCCCGAAATGCACAGCCCCTGACTGGGCCGAATATCTGCTGCTGCGCTGCCAGGAATGCACCGCCGTGTTCGAAAGCCAGCAGATTCGCCGCTATGACCGTGTACAGATTGGCGAGCGCTATTATGGCGATTTTCATCTCTGCACGCCCTATGAACTCTTCCCCAAGTGCCCCAACTGCCAGGTGATACGCTGGTGCGCGGGTGAGGAGATGCGCTTGAATCGACGCGGCCCGCAGCCGACCCCTTCTGAGCCAGCTTTCCAAGCCACCGGCCCACGCCCACGTGTTTCCGGTGATATTCCCCACACCACAGGCTCGTTCCCACGAATGACGGCCACGGGCTACAGTGGCGGCTTTTCTCAGGTGCGGCCCTCCAAAGGCCGCAGCGATGGCGTCCCCAGGGCTTTCATCACATTGGTAGTGGCGCTGTTGATTCTCGGCTCGCTGCTGGCTATCTACGCGATTGCGCTGGCGGCCCGCTAAGGCGGATGATCACTACCCCATTGCCTGGCGGACGGCGGCTTCGTGGGCCAGGATGTCGGGGTTCTTGGGGGCCAGGGCCAGCGCCTCGCGATAGCACTCCAGGCTTTCTTCATAGCGGCCCAGCCCGGCCAGCGCGCGACCTTTCGTGTCGAACACAGCAGGTCCCTGCATGCCCAGCGCGAGCGCCATCTCGGTGGCTGCCAGGCTTTCTGCATATTTGCCCAGTTCATTGAGGACAAATCCCAGGCTGCACCATGGGTCAGCCTGCTCTGGCCGGGCGTCCAGGGCCACGCGATAGAGCCGCGCGGCCTCGGCGTAATTCTTCCTGGTTTTGGCGACCTCCGCCTTGACCAGCGCGGCGCTCACTTCCTGAGTGTTGCGCGCAATTTCTGGAAAAAATCTATCGCTCGCTTCTGCTGGCTGGCTCTGGCGCGGTGTGGCCTGCTCGCCAGAGGTTTCCCAGAAACAGAGCGGGTGGCCGTCGGGGTCGTGGAATTGGGCGACGCGCCCATGGGGCGTTTCCGTGAGGGAGGCGCTGAAGCTGAAGCCACGCGCCGCCAGTTCGCGGATGCGCTGCTCGATGCCTTCTGGCGTGGGCAGCAGCAGCGCGCCCCAGGCTGGTGGTTTGGCGGACGCTTTGCCTGGCCGCTGGCGCAGCCAGAGCCGCATCTGCCCGAGCGCAAAGACGGGCATCTCGGGATTGCTCTCTATCTGCGGCAGCCCCAGCGTCTCCCCATAAAATGTGACAGAGCGTTTCAGGTCGCTGACGTAAAGCCAGATGGCGGGCGTCAGATCATGATCGGTCATTCTTCCTTACCTTTTCTGCTCTGCTTATAGCCATTCACCGCCCCGATAGCGCCATTGGACAAAGATGGTGCGTAGTGGTCCCTGTGCGATGACAAACGTCAGCAGCCAGATGCTTGCATACATGCTGATAAAAACGGCAAATGGCATCGACCTGGCCGGAATCCCCGGCAGCCCGGTGAAGGTGACCAACAGCCAGACCAACCCACCCTCGATGATGCCCGCGAGAACTTGAAAGGTGGTGGGCCAGTCCCGATCCCAGCGGAGCGTGATGAGGTATTGATAGAGCGCATCCCAGACCAGGCCAAAGAGAAAGACATAGCCCAGCAGCAGATAGGGCGTTACGAAGTTTTTGACGACCACCCCGACGATGGCGGTAATGATGACGCCCACCGTCGCCAGCAGCAAGAAGCGCGTTTCCCAGCGCCCCAGCAGTGTTGGTGTCATGGATGAACCCCCCTCGCCCAGCGCATCCACTGCCCGAATGAACGCAGCGGGCCAAAGCCATGCAGCCCCGGCGCGCCCAGCTTCCGCAGCGCTTCCGCCGAGCGCATGGCAGCAAATTGCAGGCCAATGAAGCTGTCGACCATGGCATAAGGACCGCCCAGCGTCATCGCGCCGCTGGTATAGACATGGCCGGTCCCGTTGACCATGCCGAGCACTTCAAAATCGTTGCCAACGCGCAAGCGTCCTTTCGGGCCGCGCCCCAGCTTATATATATCGACCATATCTTTGAGCAAGGCGTTGCTGTCGAGCGCGGCCTCCAGGCCGGTGCAGTCGATGATGAAATCGGCGGGCAGCCAGGTTTCCGGCTGCCGGGGGTCGTTGGTGGAGACCAGCGAGGCGATCTGCCCGTACTGGTTGCGCTCCACGCGCTTGACCTTGTAAAAGAGAATTTGATACCAGCCCTCGCGCAGCCCGGTGCGAATGATGCTGCGCCAATCCTTGCGAATGGCGGTGGTGGTGCCGCCCCAGTCGTTGAGGAGGCGGTCGCGCGTCTGGTCGTCGGCTTGCTCCAGCTTTTTGCGCAACGTGCCACCCGCGCAGGATTTCGGCCAGTTGAACGGCTGCATTTCGGTGTGGTATTCCACTTTGCGCCTGACACGTCCGTCGCGGTGCCCCTCAAGCAGCGGCGAGCGCAACACATGTAGGATGCGCACATTGGGATTTTGCACGCGCACCTCGGCCAGCCGTTGAATGACGCGCGAGGCAACGATGCCGCGACCCCGCACCATGACTACGCCGCCAGAACGTGCCAGATGGTCGTAAATATGGGTATGGTTTTCATAGGCGTTGACGACACGCTGAAAATCTTTGGTGCGGTCGCGGTAATCCTGAAGGTCGGCCAGAAACTGGATGCCGGGATAGCCCACAGCCACATGCACATAGCGGGCGATAATCAGCCCCTTGACGACTTCCTGGCGCTGGTTGATCTGTGTGTAGGCGACAACGTAGCGGTTATCGTCGGTTTTGCGGATGGCGTGGGCCAGGCCATAGCGCGAGATGCGCCCCCAGCCGATGCGCCGCGCCTCGCGGTCCACCGAGTTATAGACATCGATGGCGCGCGGCGTATAGGTATCCGCCAGGACGGGTTCGCCAAAGACCTGGGCCGCAACGCGCACTGCGTTGCCAATCTGGCCGCGCGTGAGCGAATGCCAGATTTCGCGCAGCCCATAGGAGGGCCAGCCCCAGATGTTATCGGGGCAGGCGTCGCTGTTGGAGCGCAGGCGCTCGTGGTTGGGAATCTGCGAGTTCAGGCACAGGCGTTCGTAGCGCGCGTGGGGTTTCGGCTCCAGGCCAAGGGCGACAATCTGCTGCTCTGGCACGCCGGAGACCATCAGGTGATCAATCCAGGTGAAGCTGCCCAGGCCACCGCCAATGGCTAAATAGGTGGTCTCGAAGGTGGGAATGCCGCTTTGCTGCAACTGCCAGAAGGGCACGACGGGCTGCCGAAAGAACGGCGGCGGGAACGCTTGCTCTGTCTGGGGTGTGGGCATGAAAGGCATAAGCATGCCGGTCTCGTCGTTGAAGACCAGCGTGGCCTCTGCCGGTGGGGTGATAACCCGTGCCTGAGCGGGCGCTGGCCGCGCTGCGGGCGGCGTGGGACGCACAGCCTGGGCTGCGCCGGTTGCTGGCGCTGCTGCCAGGGTTGCGGTGAGTCGTACCCCGCCGATATCAAACGTATCTGTTGGCCCGACGGATGCGCGCTGCACGCGCTGACCGTTGAGGAAGGTGCCGTTGCCGCTGTTCTGGTCGGTGAGGATGATCTGCCCGCCCTCCAGCGTCAGGGTGGCGTGGTGGCGCGAGGCGTTGATGGCTGGCAGGGCAATAGTGTTGTCGCGGTGACGGCCTATGGTGATGGGCGGCGCTGCCTTGATTTCGCGCGGCTGATTGTTGGTTGGGTCTGTCCAGCGCAGCGTGATCTGCTGCGGCTGGACTTGCTGCGCGGGAAGCCCAGGAGGTCTGAGCGCTGCGCCCGCGCCCTGAGGCGCAGCAATCGTACCAAAGTCCTGCGGGGCTGCGATGGTGCCGAAATCTTGCGGCGCGGCCATCGTCCCAAAATCTTGAGGCGCGGCAATGGTGCCGAAGTCTTGCGGGGCAGCAATGGTGCCAAAGTCCTGCGATGCCGCGCCAGCGGACGCTGGGGCCGCTGGCTGCGGCGCGCTGGCGGGATTGATTTCGATGAAGAAGCGGAACGGGCCAATCTGAAAGGTATCGCCATCTTTCAGTGGGGCGCGTTTGACGCGCTGCTGGTTGACGAGCACGCCATTCTTGCTCTGCCAGTCGCGCAGGATGGCCTCGCCGTTGGCATATTCCAGAAACGCATGCTGGCGGGAAATGGCATCGCTGTTAAGCGAAATCGTGTTATCGCGCGCCCGCCCTATGGTGATAGGCAGCGGCGCGAGGATGGCGCTTTCCTCGTTGGTCACAGGGTCTTGCCAACTCAGGCGCACCTGTAACGTTCTCTGCTCTCTCTGCATCACGAGTTTTCCTTACACAATTCTTCGCGGCGTTGGGTGCTCACAACTCGACCTCGACGATTTCGCCATTGGCGAGCGAGCGGCCACACCAGGGGCAAAACTCCTCCAGGTGCGAGTCCGCCAGCTTGCCGCAGCGGGCGCATTTGATCTTCAACACCTTCGCGGTGGGCTGTTGTGATGGCATCACGGTGAACGGGGTGGTCCCCAGGCGAAAGATGTCGCCGGGTTTGAGCGGTGTCTCCTGGTTATAGGTCAGGCGAAAGCGATGGTTGAAGGAGATGATGCTGCTCTGGCTGAGATTGCGCAGGTGAAACACATTGTTCTCAGCATAGATCGAAGCATGCTGCCGCGACACGGAGCGATCATCCAGGACGATCTGGCACACGCCCACTTGCCGCCCGATGATACAGGGCCGCTCGGCGGTGACCGCGTGGCGCTGCCACTGCCCTTGCGCCTGCCAGGTGAGTGTCAGTGTGCGCATGGTGCAACCGTCCTTATTAGAGGATGCCGAGGTCAATCATCCCTTCAACCCCATTATTCTGGTTGAAGAAGATCATTTGAAAGTCACCCTTGGCTGGCGGGGCCAGGAAGCAGATATAGCCTTCATCTTTGCTCTCGTGGCCGCCCAGATCATCATTGATGAAGTAGCCATAGGACGTATTTTGATTCTCGCGGGTGCCGTCAGGTAGCAGCAAGGCGAACTCCGGGTCGCCAACGGAGACATCCGCCGCGCTGTTGTTGGTGACAAACAGGTCGACCAGGATGAAGCGCTGCCCCTGCGGCGCTTGATAGCCCGGCGTCCAGAGGCCGGTGGTGACTTTCGTGATTTTCCCGGTCAGCGCGCCCCCGTAGTACGTCACGGTGTTCTTGGTGGTGAGGGGCTTGGTTACCCACTGCCAGACGGAGGGGTCATAGCCAGTGGCGTTGAGCGGAATGGTGACCAGTGATTCGTTTGACTGGCCGATGACCACCTTCCAATCGTTGATATTGGTGCCCTGTGGCACGCTGAAGTACCAGTATCCAACGATGTTGGCCTGCGCCGGTATAGAATCCGGCAGGCTATCCGATACGCCGGTGGTTGCGATATCATATGGGTTGCCATTCGCGCCGACCACCGTCGTATAGGCAGTGAGATAGACATCGTGCGTGTCTGTGCTGTTATCCAGCCTGGCCTGAATCCGCAGGGCGTTCATGCTGGGGTCGTTTGGTTGGTAGCCAGGGACGGTGCTGGCCTCCTGGGCGCTCATGATGGTGATGGCGACGCCCGCGTAGATGGCCTGAGTGTTCAGGTTGCTCAGCGTTTGCGCGCCGTTCCCAACGCCAGGGGTGCTGGTCGGCGTTGGTGTAGGAGTCGCGCCGGGCGTGGTGCCAGTCTGCTGGCTGGTATGACTGCCGGTATTGTTGCTCTTGTTGGAGGCCAGCCGACTGTAGGCAAACACACCAATGCCGCCCAGCACCAGCACAATCAACACGATGGCTACCACACAGCCAAAGCCAAAGCGCCCTCTTCGCTTTTTAGGGGGCTGCGCCTGGGGCGCCATGACTGGTGGTGGGCCAGGAATATAGCCCGGCGGTGGCGGCGCGACAAATGGCGCGGGCTGCGTGGGATACGACGCCGGGTTGGGGCCGGAGCCAGCCGGAGGGAATGGCGCTTGCTGCGCGCCATATGGTCCCGATGCGCCCGGGCCTGAACCTGGCGCAGCATAGGGAGGATAGGCGGGCTGACCGGAAGGTGACGGAAGCGAAACATTGTATTGCGAGGCGTAAGGATCGTGGTTTGGCGGCGTGCCAGCGCGTATGGTATCTTCCGGGGGCGGCGGCGGCGCAAGCGTGGTGGGCGCGTTATCTCCTGTCGGTGGCGCGGGCGGTGGAGTCAATTGAGTTGGCGCGTTGCTATCCGCGGCGGGAGGAGGCGGCACGGTCAGTTTCGTCGGCTCGGCGCTGTTTGCTGGAGCCTGCCGAGCGCCACAGTTGCTACAAAAGGCCGCGCCTGCTGGTAGAGGCTGCTTGCAATTGACACAAAATGTTGATTGCATTCAAGGCTTCCCCCGTCTCTGTTAGTGGGCAAATGGACCGTCACCAATCTGCTGTGTACATAGGCACGTATGCGGCCATGCAAGCATCTGCTGTTGTACGCCCATTATAACATTGTCGAGCCAGCTTTCCTATGAGGGGAGCCACTTTAGACCGCCTCCCAGACTTGCACGGTGAAATCGTCGCTGGCTGAGGCAATGCGTGTGCTGTCGGGGGACCAGGCCACCGCTTCTACCACATCGGTATGGTGACTGTAGACCAGCGGGATGGCGGTTGGCGCATAGGCCGTATTCCACACCTGCACCGTGGTATCATAGCTGGCGCGCTGGTGCTGAGTATAGCCGCTGCCAGAGGCAATCATGGTTCCATCAGGCGACCAGGCAACGGCATTCACTTCGTCGGTATGGCTTTTATAGACAATTTCCGAGCCTCCTGGCTTTGGCTCCCACACGCGCACGGTTCCATCATGGCTTCCAGAAACAAGCTGCTTGCTGTCAGGCGACCAGGCAACGCCCCAGACCTCATCGGTATGGCCCTGGTAGGTATAGATGTAAGACCCATCGGTGGCGCTCCAGACCTGCACAGTCTTATCAGTGCTGGCTGAGGCGATTCTGGTCTTGTCAGGTGACCATGCCACCTGCTTGATCTGGCTGCCATGGCCCGTGTAAGGTGGAAAGAGAAGCTGCCTCGTCTGGACATCCCAAACCTGGACGGTATGGTCCAGGTCTTCGTATATATCTCCGCTGCCAGAAGCGATGCTTAGTCCATCGGGCGACCAGGCCAGTGTGCCGACAACGCTCTGGTGTCCTGTGTAGGTGCGCAGCACCGCTCCGGTTGCGGCATCCCAGACCAGCACGGTCATATCATCGCTGCCTGAGGCAATTTTACTTCCATCGGGCGACCAGGACACCGCATTTACATAGCCTTTATGCCCGGTAAAGATGAAGGTAGGAACGCCTTTTTTGACATCCCAGATTAGCACCTTCTTGTCTCTTCCTGCGGAAGCGATTTTGCTTCCGTCGGGCGACCAGGCCACGGCATACACCGGGTAAGGGTCATACCAGAAGTTGTGCAGGGTTGTTCCTGCTGGAGGGGGCGGTGTGGGCGTTGGTTTCGTGCTGGCCTGCGCGATCTGCGACTGAGTTGGTGATTGATGATTGAGCGCCATCCAGGCTAGCACTCCGCCCGAGGCAGCCAGCCCGGCCAGCCCCAGCAGCACCGTGCGCCGCGTGATGCCACGCCGGGGTGACTCGGTTGGCGCGGTGACATCCGGCGCTGAGAGATGCGGCGATGAGATCAGCGCCCTGGTTGTGAGGGAATTATCGGCGGAAGAGTCTTTAGCGATGGTAATGGCTGATGAAATCAGCGTCGGGCGTTGGTCAATCACTGTGGCGGATGCGCCCAGGGCGCTGATAGCCTCTTCCAGCGCCTGGGCGAATGCCTGTACGTTGGGAAAGCGCTGCTGTGGCTCCTTGGCGAGCGCGCGCAGGACGACTTCTTCAATGGATAGCGACAGCGTGGGGGCCAGCGCGCGCAGCGGCGGCGGGGCGACCAGAATATGTTTGGTGGCAATTTCGGTGAAGGAGCCACCAAACGGGCGATCGCCGGTGAGCCATTCATAGACGACCACACCCAGCGCGTATTGATCGCTGGCGGGACAGGGTTTGCTTTGAATCTGTTCGGGGGCCATATAGGCCACAGTGCCGCCGATATTCTGGGTGTTTTCCTGGCGCGAACTCTGGGCGATGATGGCAACGCCAAAATCGCTGAGCAAGACCTCGTTTTCTGGACCCAGCAGCATGTTTTCGGGTTTGATGTCGCGGTGAATGAGCTTGCGCCCGTGAATGTAGTGCAGCGCGTCAGCGACCTGGCGCACATAGGGCAGGATGATCGCTGGCACAAGGGGTTGCCCGGCAGGATGACGTCGGCGCAGCGTGCCATTGGGGGCAAACTGCATTACCAGAAACGGGATGCCATCCTCTACATCGAAATCCAGCAGGCGCACGATATGCGGGTGCATCAGCCCGGCGACGATGCGTGCCTCTTTGCGAAAGCCTTCCCATTCTTCCTGGGCCAGATGGGTGTGCATGATCTTGATGGCCGCCTGCGAGTCCAGGTGCAGGTGTTGGCCCAGATAGACGTCGGCAAAGCCGCCCTGCCCAAGCAGAGAGATAAGGCGATAATTGCCTAACTGCTGCCCTACGCGGTCAGCCATGCGCGTCACCTTCCTGAAGAAGAGATGGAGGCCGTTCAGTTGGTTTTGCCCAAACAACCGGTATACTCATTCTAGAGGAGCAAGGCAAATGCGTCAAGTTTTTCCTGCTGGCACACAGGGATAGAAGCAGCCCAAAAGGGCTATGGGCGCTTTTCCTGTTTGCGGGCATGTGATATGCTCATCTGGCAGTTTTGCCATGGTAGGCACAAAATACCAGGCATGCGTTGACGGAGTATGCCGAAAGGACAAGAGGGATGACGAGTCGACAATTGGTTGTGCTGATACTGGTCGCTTCGGCGGTGTGCGCGTTGATTGGGGTGTATTATCTGATTCCAGGGGTCTATCATGTCTTGACATTCGATGGCGTTGCCACGGATACGCGCCCAACACATGCGATCCTCTTTTTTGGGTTGGCCGTCCTGGGGCTGATTGCCTCGCGTTTTGTGGCTGGAAACAAGGCGTCCAGGAAATCGTAAACCGGCGTGTCTTCGCGCAGCTTCAGCGGCGAGCAATCCGAAAGGACTGCTCGCCGCTGGTGTTTGTTGGCCCTGGCTTTGCTGGTGCTTCTGTTGAGGGGCTATAGAGCCTGCGAGGACTATCACCACGGAGTTAGCTACGCATGTGCAAGAAGAAAACATCTTTGTCATCTTGCAAAAGAACGCGCGCCAGTACCCTCTGCGAACGCGCGTCCACACGCGGGAGTTGACATAAACGAGCATCCTCAGGAGCCACGCGGTCCACCGCTGCTCCACCGTTCTCTTGGCAGGGCATGGTTAGGGCTGCGCCGCTGGTTGCGGAACTATACCTTCGCCCCACTCTGGCTGCCAGAGCGCTGGCGCCATCCCCTTGTGGGCTATGTGTCGGGCGTGCTGCTGGCTGGGGCTGCGGTTGCTGTTGATTTGCTCCTGCTCCATTTCTTTCCCACCTTTGAAATGGCGGGCGTGCTCTCCATTCTGGCAATCTTACTGGCGGCCTTCACCTGGGGGGCTGTTCCCTGTCTGATGACCACGCTTACCAGCGTGGTGTTATTGGATTATTTCGACATTGCGCCCCGTTTCACCATTGTCAAGCAAATTGCCGCGTTAATTACTGATGATTTGCTCCTGGTTCTGGTTGGGGGATTCATCAGCGCGATTGCCATGCAGGTGCAGTGGGCGCGCCATCGGGCCGAAGCCTTGCGTGCCGAAGCCGAGAAAGCAGCCGAGCGCTGGCATATCATGCAGTTCATCAGCGAGATGGCGCTGACCCATCAAACCGTGGATGAACTGCTTCAGGCGCTGCTTGATCGCGTCTGCGAGGCGTTGTCCATAGAAAATTGCGCTATTTTATTGCTGGATGAAACCGGGCAGGCGTTGAGGATACGTGCTGCGCGTGGGCTGGAGCCTGAGCTTGCCCAGGAAACGCGCATCCCGCTTGGCCGGGGCGTGGCGGGCCGCGTAGCCCTGACGCGCGAGACACTGCTGGTTGGCGATCTTTCGACCTTCGATGTCGTTTACCCCTACTTCCGCGAGCGTTATCGCTCCTGCATCGGTGCGCCACTGCTGGTGGATGGGCGGGTACTTGGCGTTATTCATATGACTTCCGCACTGCCACATCACTTTACTCAAGATGATGCCCGCCTGCTTGAAATGCTGGCAAGTCGCATTGCGCTGGTGATCGACCACGCGCGCCTTGATGACGCCGAACGGCGCGCTCATGCAGAGACATCCACCCGCGCCAGCGAGTTGGAAGCAATCTTCGAGGCATTGGATGAAGGATTGATGGCCTTTGATGCGCAGGGATATATTTTGCGTGCTAACGCGGCGGCTCGCCGTTTCCTGGGAGGCGACATCCCTGATCAAGAGTACTTTAGCCACTCGCTGGCAGATTGGGGCAGGTTGATGGTGGTGCGCGACGAACAGGGACAGATCATCCCCGCAGATCAACTGCCGGTTCAGCGCGCGCTGCGTGGCGAGGTGCTGACAGGCAATCAATCGAGCGAGTTGATCTTGCGCAGGCTGGATGGGCGGGAGGTCATGATTAACAACAGCGCTGCGCCTATACGCGACGCCGAAGGGCATATTGTTGGCGCGGTGAACGCTTTCCGCGATGAGACCGAACGCCGCCAGTTAGAGCGCCGCACCCACGAGGCGCTCAATGGCCTGCTGTCAATTGCGCAAATACTGGTACAGGCCCCCGAGGAACCTACCATTGTGGTGGAGCAGGGACTTACTGTCAACGCCACTGCCCAACGGCTGGCAACATTGATGGCGCAGATTCTGGGCTGCGAGCATCTTGGCATTTTCTCGTTTGACCCGGAGGCCGACGTGCTGGACCATGTAGCAGCGGTGGGCATCTCTTTGGAAGGAGTGCCTCCCTGGCGTTTTGAGGGATTTTCTAAAAATACGGAACTGTATACCAACCTGCTCGAAGGCAAGACGCAGTTGTGGGATATGACGCAGCCACCCTTGAGCGAGCAGTTCATCATATATCGGGAGGTGCGCTCGGTGCTGATTGTGCCGATGCGCCTGCACGAGCATCTGGTGGGAGCGCTGTTTCTGGATTATGGGTTGGCTGACCATGCCTATACACCCGAGGAACTTTCGCTGGCCGAAGGGTCGGCCTTGCTGGCGGCGCTGGTATTGGAGCGCGAGCGGCTGCTTTTGGAGCGCGAAGAGGCCCAGGCCAACATGCTGGCGCTGCGCGAAGCGTATCGAAAGATCGACGAGTTTCTGGGGATGGCAAGCCATGAACTGCGTACCCCGCTGACCTCGGTCTTGCTGGGGCTGCAACTCTTTCAACGGCGCTACGAACGGTTGCTGAGCGAGGAGGCCGACTTGACGGAGCCGTTGTTCCAGAAGTTGATGTCCTTGCTTGAACAAGTGGTGTTCACCCAGCGGCAGGCGCGGCGGTTAGATCGTCTGGTCAATGATTTGCTGGATGTCTCGCGTATTCAGACGGGCAGGCTGGTGATGCATCGCCAGATGATGGACCTGACCACTGTTATTACCGAGGCTGTTCAGGAACAGCGCCAGGCCGCCCCAGAGCGCAGCATTCAGCTTGCTCTGCCGCGCGAAAAGCGCGTGCTGCTTTCCGTTGACCCTGATCGTATCAGTCAGGTGGTGGCGAACTATCTCACGAATGCCCTTAAATATTCCGCCGAAGATCAGCCTGTTGAGGTTGGGCTGGAGACCGCCGGAGATGTCGCGCGCCTCTGGGTGCGCGATCACGGGCCTGGCTTGTCGCTTGAGGAGCAGGAACGCATCTGGGAACGTTTTCATCGCGTGCCCGGCGTCGAGGTACGCAGCGGCTCGGGCGTTGGCCTGGGGCTGGGACTCTATATCAGCCGGACGATCATCGAAGCGCACCAGGGCCATGTTGGGGTGCAAAGCGCCCCTGGCGCGGGCGCGACCTTCTGGTTCACGCTGCCGCTGCCCCCTGCTGATGCGGTACACTAGAGAAAGAGGCCCTGGCCCAAGGACTAAGAAACGATCAGGAGGATTTTTGCAATGACAGCGCCAACGACAGGGTTGCCCTGGACAACCCATATTCCGCAGGTGATGGATACCCTGGCCGAGACGTATCACGGCAAAGGAGCGGTGGAATTGGGCGAGCCGTTCAAGGTGCTGATTGCGACCGTCATCTCCCAGCGCACACGGGAAGAGCAGACGACGCTGATTTCCAATCGGCTGTTTGCGCGTTATCCCGACGCCGCCTCGCTGGCCGAGGCGCCAGTTGATGAACTGCAACGCCTGTTGAATGGCTCCCAATATCCCGAAGTCAAAGCCCCACGCATCAAGGAGATTGCCCGCATCCTGCGCGATCAGTTTGGCGGGCAAGTGCCACAGAAGATCGATGATTTGCTGGCGCTGCCAGGCGTCGGACGCAAAACGGCCAATTGTGTCTTGCTCTACGCTTTTGGGATAGCTACGATTTGTGTCGACGTTCACGTCCACCGTATAAGCAATCGGCTAGGCTGGGTCCAGACCAAAACCCCCGACCAGACCGAAATTGCGCTAGAGCGCATCTTGCCCGCCCCTTACTGGCTGACGATCAATCGCCTGATGGTGCAGCATGGCCGGGCGATTTGCCTGCCGACGGTGCCCCTGTGTGCCCGCTGCCCCGTGCGCCAGTGGTGCATGACGGGCGCGCAAACGCTATAGGCGCTTCTCGACCATCCCCTAGCATGATTTGTGCAGAAAGAGGACACTGGTCTGCGCTGCTGGTGCTGTCCAGCGGCGTGTCCTTTGCAGCATCCGATAGCTTTTCACGCCGAAGAAGGGATGATTTATGACCACGGCATCAAAGCCCCATGCGACTGGCAAAGTGCCACCAGGAGATGTAAGCCAGCGGGTGAGCAACGAACTGCTGGAACAACACGGCATCAACGTCAAGCAGCTTGTACAAAAGCTGGTTGAAGCCGCTGGAGCCGAATTTGCGACCTATTACTATTACACGATCTTGCGCATGTATCTGGCCGGGCATGAGGATTACAAGGAGATTTGCGAGGATGCCCGGCTGGAGGACCGCGCCCACTTTGAACTGATTACCCCGCGTATTTTTGAACTGGGCGGCAGCATTCCCTATGATCTGCGCGCCTTTGCCGACATGGCAGGCTGCCCGGATGCCTATCTGCCCAAAGTGACCGGCCAGCAGATGACCAACGAGCTTGGCACGATGATCAACGTGAAGGCCACAGACATCTTGCAGGTGCTGCTGGAAGCGGAACGCTGCGCGATGCGCACGTGGTCTGAGATTTGTGACATGACCATCGGCAAAGACCCGCGCACCTATGATATGGCGTCGCGCATTTTGCAGGAGGAGATGGAACACGAAGCCTGGTTTATCGAACTGCTGAGCTTCGAGCGTGACGGCGTGTCGCGTCCATCCGGCCATTTCCGGCGTGGCACGCCCGGCGAAGGGCCATTGAGCAAGAACCACCCATTCTATAACCCCTGAGCCGCGAGGAACATGCCAGACAGTAAGGCGGGCCATCCTGAGCGTCATCAGGATGGCCCGCCTTACTGTCTGACTAGAAGTCGCCTTCTTTGATGTAGGGCTGGCTCCAGAGGGTGACTTGCAGCAGCATCGACTTCAGCCAGGCTTGATGCATCTTTTCGACTTGTTCGGACGTGTGCCCTTTTTGTGCCAGAAATGGCTTGAGGGTACTCGACAACGGCGACACCAGCGGCACGATGTAGCGGAATGGCACGATGTCCGCCGCATCTACGTGGTCGGTCTGGTTCTTCGCGGTGCGGTGGTGTCGTCGGCCAATCTCGTACTGCTCGTTCAGCCATTGTTGATCGTAGTTCGCCTGGGCAGTGGTTTCAATCCAGCGGGCGAAGCGCTCGCGTACAGCACTCAGATAGCGATGGTCTGGCTGCCCATCACTGGGGCGGCTGAATGTCCCCAACAGAAAGGGATACGCGGCTATAAAGTCGTACCAGATATCCAGCACTGCCTCGACCTGGTCGCGCAGCACATCCCAGGACATATGCAGATAGCGGGTGTCATCAGGGGTGAAGAACGCCGCCTGCTCCATCTGATGAAACTCCTCCAGGCTGATGGGCGCGGGAGGAAGCGCGCCAGCGCCAGGGAAGGCGTGCTCGGAAATGGTGCCTTGGCTCACAGGGAACGCTCCTTCCACAGAGGTACAAAGACGCTCAAAGAAGCCTCTGCTCTTGCCACTGCAAAGCATAGACCTTACCGAGCCATAGCGCGTGGTCCGGCAACCTGGAAACGGTCGGGGAGCGGTTGGCAAGCTGCCAACCGCTCCTCTGTCTTGCGGATGTCCCGATGCATGCTTATTGCTGTGGATATTGGGGAGGATAGCCCGGAGGTGGATAGGCCGCGACCGGTGCAGCATCTGCCGGGCCAGCGATAGCATAGATCAACGTGCCCAGCCCATGGAGCACCAGCACCACCACAAACCAACCCCAACTCTGCATCCTGGCTGCGCGCACCAGCGCGCCAATCCAGGCGATTGTTGACAGCAGCCCCGCGACGATAAACAGCAGCACCCCGATCAAGATGCCCGCGCTTGCTCCGGTGGAAACGGTGGGAGTGCAGGTTCCCGCATTGATCTGCGCTTGCGTGCAGGTTTGCGCCACCGAGAAAACGGCGGGCACGAAAACGGCAACCCCAATAAGCGCCAGGATGATACCAATGATGTCTAGCCAGAGAACAACTCTTTTGCTCAAAACCGTCACCTCTTCCTTGTGTTCGCTTGCTTGGCGTGCGTGGCTTCAAAGGTTTTTCCTTGCACAAGATAGCAAAAAGCGAGTCAGAACACAAGAGATATGCTCATCCTCATCACCGGCTGATCTCTGGTATGCGGCGGGCAACAAAACGCCTTGCTGATTGCTCTCAGCAAGGCGCTGCAAAGCCAGGCGTAGCCTACGCCTGGGGATAGGGCGGCGAACCGGAAGGTGGATAGGCGGGCGGAGGCGGTGGATAAGCGCCAGGCTGATAGCCGGGAGGGTAGCCGCCAGGATCATAGCTGCCGGGCTGATAGCTGGGGGGATATCCACTCTGATTGTAGCCGCCAGGCTGATAGCCAGCAGGATAGGCAGGAGGATAGCCGCCGGGCGGGTAGCCGGTGGGCGGATAGTTGGTCATGGCGGGTCGGTCTGCGGGTCCGGCGATGGCATAGATCAGCGTGCCCAGCCCACTCAAGATGAGCACGACGACGAACCAGCCCCAGCTTCCCATCCTGGCCGATCTGATGAGCGCGCCAATCCAGGCCACCAGCCAGAGTAATCCGGCAATCACCCAGAGGATGCTGCCAATCACAACTGCTGCCGCCTGCCCATCTTGCAGGTTCACTGCGCAGGTGTTGGTATTGAGTTGTTCCCGGGTGCAGTGGCTCGCGGCGGTGGCGATGGCCGGGACAAAAACGGCCACGCCGATGATCGTCAGGACAATGGCGGTGAGGACCAACCACAAGATCGTTTTTTTCTTCATAGGAGCGCTCCTTCCCGTTTGGCGGGGGTGTGGCTGGGCGAAAATAAATCCAGCAATAAGGAGCGCGGGCAAGAAATGGGCCAGGGCGCTCGCGTAGAGGGCTGTGGCACAAGGATTGCGCTCTCATGTTCTTACCTGACCCGAAGCACCTGGGTAAGGTTACCTGCGCCCGGTAAGGTCTGGCACAGGCGATGGAGGGTTGCAGGGTGGTTGCAGAAGGAGGGACAACGCGATGTTGAAAACAATCCTGGTGCCGCTGGATGGCTCACCCCTGTCTGAAACTGCGCTGGAGCCAGCTTCAGTGCTGGCACGGCGCTTCAATGCCGACCTCTTGCTTGTGCATACGCTCTATCCAGATCAGCCGCAGGGGGGCGTGTCGGACCCACAAGGCTATCTGGAAGCGGTGGCTGGGCATCTGCACAGCGAAGGCGTGATGGCTCAGATTTCGCTGCTGCCGATGGAACCTGCCCTGGGCATTCTGGATGAAGCCGAGTTTAGCCATGTTGACTTGATTGTGATGATCACGCGAGCGCGTGCCGGGTTGGCTGGTCTGCTGCACCCCAGCGTGACATGGGAAGTGCTGCGCCAGGCCCACGCGCCCATCATGGCCTGTAAGATTGCCAGTGAAGATGATCCGGCTCTGGCGGTGAAGTGCCTGCCGCGCTTCATGACGGATTCGCAAGCGCCGATTCTGGTGCCGTTGGATGGCTCGCCCCAGGCGGAAAGCGCGCTGCCGCTGGCGGAAGAACTGGCCGCCACGTTTGGCAACACGCTGCTGCTGGTGAGCGTGCCCGAACACCCGCTGCCGATCTACGCCAGCCCGACGCTCTTTGGTCCGGCGGGCGTTGGCACCGATTCTGAGCTTATTGCTCAGGCCGCTGAAGTGGCTGATAAAGAAACCCAGAGCTATCTGGAGCGCAAACGCGCGGAGCTTGCCAACGCGGGGCTGCGAGTGAAGTTCGAGATAGGAGCCGGGCCAGCGGCAAGCGGCATCGAAGAGATTGCCCGCCGCCGCCAGGCCGGATTGATTGTGATGGCCTCGCATGGGCGCGGCTGGCTGGGGCGGCTGATGCTGGGCAGCGTCGCGCAAAAGGTGCTGCGCGACGTGGAAACGCCTGTGCTGCTGGTGCGCAGAGCGCCATCTGCCGCTGACGCGCAGCCGCCGCCCGCCCAGCCAGAAGCGCCAGAACCACCTGCCCCCAGATGAACCGGCATGCTTGACAGAGGCATTGGTAGCTCGCTATACTGGCGGCGTCTGAGCCGTTGCCAGCAGCAGGGAGGGACACCAATGCCTGAAAGCTCTGAGCCGCAGGTTGATTTGTTTGAGGTTGAGCCGGTGACCCAGCTTGATGGGTCGCCGGTGCCGCACACTGTAGGACCGCGCGGCAATACCTGGCGCGAACGGCTGGGGCTGCCGGGCATGCTGGCGCTGGCCGAAGGGCTGGCGCTGCTCGGCTGTTTCTTCTGCTTCCCCTGGTTCTATTTTCCTGACCTTAATACTGTCCCTGAGCCAGAGAGTACGCCACCATTGGCGACCTATTCAGGCTGGAGTACTGCGCTTGGGCAGCCGATTGGGGGCGGGCATCAACTGATTTTGTTTGTGCATCTCTGGCTGGTCCCACTGACGGCGCTGACGCTGCTGGCGCTTGCCCTGGTGTATGTGCAGTTCCATTTCTCTGCTCGCCTGATATTTGGCATCCTCATCGCGCTTTCGGTGCTAGCGCTGCTCGTCGAGGCCGGGTTTTATATGCAGGTGTTCTGGCTGAAGCCCGTCCTCTTTGGTGGCCCTGGTGGGGGCAATTGGATTGGCGTTGTCTGGGGCCTCTGGGCAGCCGTTGTGGTGAATGTGGCCGCGATTGCTGCCAGCGTGTATCTACTCTGGCGCGCCCGCTCGCGTCCCGCTGCGGCAGAAGCGGAGGGAACATAATAGTGCCTGCCTGGTTCACTGCTTCGTAACGTTTTCGTAACGGGCGCATGCTATGATCGAGGCAAACGAAGAAGTATGCCTAACTCCGATGCGAAGGAGTCAGCTTATGCGCCTGTCTGCACCCCTCCCAACACCTGTGGAGCCTCCCGATACGCGCCTGCGCGGGCGCGGGCTGATCGCTGCGCGCGTCGTCTGGCTGGTGCTGGCCGCAGGTCTGTTTGCCAACTTCCTCTTCGGCATCGTGACCTATTACGCTCAACTGCAAACAGTCTGTCTGACCACCCTGGATCAATGCACGAACTGGCAGCTTTTGCCTGCTAACATGCAGGCGCTGCATCAGTTTGGCCTTTCTGTCGGGGTCTATGCGGCGGCGGTCACCTGCTGGGATGTCGCGATTTCGCTGCTCTTTCTACTGGTGGGGGCGCTCATCTTCTGGCGCAAGTCCGCCGAGTGGTATGGCCTCTTTGTCTCGCTGCTGCTGGTGAGCTTTGGCTGCTCTGGCCTCGACAGTTCCTTGAGTTTCTTGTCAGCCCCCCTTCCCCTGGTCCTCTTCCAACTCCTTTCGCTCCTTCAGTGGCCTGCCGTGGGAGTGTTTCTCGTGACCTTCCCCACCGGGCGCTTTACCCCGCGCTGGACCTGGGTGATCGCGCTCTTGTGGCTGGTGCAACTGCTGGAGTTCGTCTTGCCCTCGCCCTATAACATCGCCGACTGGCCGACCTGGCTGGTCGGGATAAATCATCTGGTGGTCTGGGGCAGCACGGCTGCCGTGCAACTCTACCGCTATCGCCGGTCCTATACGCCCCGACAGCGCCAGCAGACCAAGTGGATGGTATTCGGCGTGGCGCTGGGTAGCCTGGTGGTGGGCCTGAGTTACATTCTTGGGATCATGGTGCCTGGCCTGAGCGCGCCAGACTCGCCCTATCAATTGCTGAACGTCGTCTTTGTCGGCCTGGAGTGGATGGCGATTATCCTGGCACTGGGCGTGGCGATTCTGCAATACCGCCTTTGGGACATTGATACCATCATCAACAAGGCGCTGGTGTATGGCTCGCTGACGGCGCTGTTGGCCGCGCTCTACGCGGGCCTGATCATCGGGCTGACCAGCCTGGCCGGATTCATCGCCGGGCCAACCGCAACCAACCCCCTTGCGCTGGTCATCTCGACGCTGGCGATTGTCGCGCTCTTCCAACCGCTGCGTCAGCGTCTTCAATCCCTCATTGATCGGCGCTTTTATCGCCAGAAGTATGACGCGGAAAAAACGCTTGCCGCCTTCAGCGCCACGCTGCGCAACGAAGTGGACCTGGAATATCTGCGCGCGCAGATGGTGGCTGTGGTGCAGGAGACGGTGCAGCCCGCCTATGTCTCGCTCTGGCTGCGCACGCCGGAACAGCCCGCCGCAGGGTTGCTGCCCTCCCTGGAAGCGCGCGAGTAGAATACACCCAGCCATTCTTCCTACGCCGCTTGACAGGGGCAAGCCAGCCTGTTATACTCTGCTTGTTCGCGGCGCAATCGTGCGCTGCGAGGTGTGCTGGAACGGCATGACGCGGCGGTGGTAAACACACCGCCGCGCCATTCCCCCCAGACCTGGACGTACCAGGAATGGGGCTGGGGCATTCTATCACTGGATATTGTGCCTAGTTGGTAGCTCGCTCACGGCCCCTTCCTGGTCAGACTGGGATGCCACCTGTCGGCTCGGCAGCGACGAGAACCGGCTGTTCTCGTCGCTGCTCCGGCGGGCTTTGTCCTGGCTGTCGCCCAGGCAGGGGCCGTTTCGGCATCTGGAATCCGCTTCAG
>DATGID010000003.1:0-11770 GCA_035307385.1 Ktedonobacterales bacterium
GACCACTTCCAGCTTGAATTCTCGGCTAAACGTTCGTCCTGGCATAACTCGTCACCTCACCTTTGCTCTGTGTCTACTTTAGCACAGAGGAATGGCTCAGTTGACTTGCCTTGGTGGTCCGGTCCGAGGGGTTCACTCCAGATGCAGCATCTGCCACCTGCTCTCGTGTCAGCACAGCATCTTCAAGGGCGGGGGTATCGGCAATGCCCGAAGCAGATGTTGGCAGTCCCTGCTCACGGCTTAGTCCTCCGCCATCGTGGGGTTCTGCGTGATCGTGCCGAGGAACTGAAAAATGGAAGCAGGCGCGGCCACGTGGCCTGTTGGAGAGCGTCACCTATCGGCACCTTCCGTCATCACGCATGTTTACGAGAGAAATGCAGGGCCAGATGCGAGTGGTCTTGGTTCGGTCAGCACGGCAACCATACACCTTCAACCGCCCGATAAACGCTCCTCGCGAGAGGGGAACGCAGACGCTACTCTCTTGCAGGGAGCAGTGCTTTCCTGCGTGCCGTTCTGGTCGAGTTTAGGCCACCTCTTCAACATATTGGCCTCCTGCTCGTTTGCTGCTGACGCACTCTGAGGGACGGCCAGAACCCGTGCCATGTGGTGCAGGAAGGTGTTTTGGGCTGCGCGGACCCTGGTCCTGCCTCTTGAATTGACCAGGAGTTGTTCCACCATGTAGCAGTCTTTGCCACATCGGTTCCTTCATACTTGCTATGACGGTGAGCGAAACGTTCCCATCTTCTCACGCCCCACTTCCTCGTGCCGCGTGAGAAGATGGGAACGACCCGTTCTTCAGCACCAGGAAAGGAGGCTGCCCTACCCCTCTCGCGCGCGTTGGCCCTGGCGATGGTTGAACTGAACACGGTCTTGATCGGCCTTGCCGTGGCGCTGGTCGCGCAGCCTGCCACCAGGCCTCTCGGGGCACTCCCTGCTGACTCGCCGCTGATCGCTGGCCTGCTCATCGACGAGCAGGGGAGCGGTCGCACGTGACGAGAGGCTCCCTCTGCTGGCGTGGTGTCTGGAGGAGCCTACCACTGCGTTGACGGTCACGCTGACCGGCGAGAGAAATCCGATAAAGCAGGTGCTCAGTGAGAGCGCTGACACACGGGAGCTGCTATTTTGAACGAGTATTGTGTTGCGCATACAGAGAAAGGAGCGACGGCATATGAAGAAGGAGCAGGGAGCCGAAAGTACCTGGGGCTAAAGAGCAAGCAGCGGCTCTGTGACGGATGGGAAAGAAGGGCCAACGTCTCTCCTGGCCTGCATCAGGACCGGCTATTCGCCAGCGAGTCTTTCTTCCCTGCCTGAAAGGGAAGCACACCATGCGAATCAAACACGATCCGACAGGGGAGATACATACCACCGGGTGGGGACAAATCCCCTCTGGCTCTCGTGAGAGCTGAACAGGAGTGCTCGAAACAGTGCGCGGCTTGCGCAGCGACGAACATCTCCACATACTTGAGGAAAGGAGGACTGAGTATGCAGAAGTTTGAAAATACCTGGGAATAGGTCCGTTGGGGTGACCCCCGACCTGGGCCGCACCCGCAGCCAGGTCGGGCCGTGATCCAGACACAGCATCCCAGGCAGCCTGGGATGCTGTGCTCCCTCTCTGAGGCAGCAAGCGCGCAAGGATGGGCTTATGACTTCCGCTCTTTCGACGACATCTCACCAACACTCTTCGCTCTTCAAAAACCGCCAGTTCAGCCTGCTCTGGCTCGGGCAAACCCTTTCCATCACCGGCGATTACTTCTTTTCGGCAACCATGGCCCTCTGGATCATCGATCGGTTGGCGCGGGGGGCGTCCTGGCTGCCCCTGGCGACGGGCGCGGTCGCCATGGCGGTGGTGCTGCCCTCCCTGGTGGTCGGCCCCCTCGCCGGGGTCTGGGTCGATCGCTGGAACAGCCGCTGGACGATGCTCGGAACCGATGGCCTGCGCACCGCCCTGGTCACCCTGTTCCTGGTGATGACCCTTGTCATCTCCGACCGCACGGTGCTCCTGATGGGCTGTTTTGCTACCCTCGTGCTCATCGCCAGCGGGCAGCAGTTCTTTCTGCCCGCGCGGGTTGTCGTGGTGGCTGACCTCGTGTCGCAGGAGCAGCACGCAGCAGCCTATGGTTCCCTCCAGCAGGCCGCCTATCTTGGTCAGATCGTGGGTCCCGCACTAGCCGCACCGCTCTATTTTGCGCTGGGGCCAACCGGGGCCATCCTGCTGGATGTCCTCTCCTTTCTCCTCTCGGTGCTCTGTCTGCTGCTTCTGCGCGTGCACGCGCAGAGTCACGACGAGAGCCAGCCTCTAGGCTTCTGGAGCGAATTACGGGCCGGTTGGCGGTTCTTTGTCACCAGCCGGGTCCTCGTCACCCTCCTGATCAGCGGAATGATCTTTATGTTTGGGGGCATGGCATACAACTCGTTTGAGTACCTGTATGGCGTGGTGAACCTGCATGTGCCGGGAGCGTGGCTGGGTCTGTACGTAGCCTGTTTTGGCATCGGGGTCGTCGTCGGGCTGCCGCTGATGGTCGCCTTGAGCAAACGGTTCAGCGAAGTTGATGTGCTCTGGCGCTGCCTGATCGTACATGGCCTGGCGTTGCTGACGCTCTCGCGCATGACCAGCATGCTTCCCGGCATGCTCTGTGTTCTGGTGATGGGGGCGACGCAGGCGAGTGTGTTTGTCACAGTGCGTCCCCTCACCGTGCTGGTCACGCCACGCGCCTTGATCGGACGGGTCATGGCCTTTGAGGGGCCGATGATCACCATCGCCTCACTGGTGGGAGGAGGGCTAGCCAGCACGCTGGCGTCGACGCTCCTGGCACACTTCCACGCCCAGCTTGTGGGGCTGACCTTTGGTCCGCTGGATACGCTGCTGGCAGCGGCAGGGCTGCTCATTGCCGCAGGGGGCATCTATGCCAGGCTGACGCTCTATCGGGCGGTCAAGCAGCTACGGACCACCCCAGCAGAAGTGCCGCAGCACAAGGGTGAGCCACAACAGGTCTGACAACGTGGCCGGGGCACATTCCCTAAAGCATGCTTGCAAGGCTCCAGTACATCTTGGGGAGATACCTGCAAGCGCGTACGCTCTCAAAGGGGATGCTGCTGCGAGAGAGCGCGCCCGGCAGCGGAAGAGACGCCTATGACAGAAATCTATACAGATCCCGTTGAGGGAAGTCGCGCGAGGTCGGTGTATGCGGCGGTGTACGCGGCACGAACGGCTCAGAGCCGCACCAGCCTACTCCTGGGTAAACAGCTTCCAGTGCCCCTCGGAGATGACGGAGACCTTGCCGTCTACGACTTGTATGGCGGTCTGATCGTCAATCGCGTATGCTGGCACTGGAAGCCCGGCGGCCCATTTTGCTACATTGTCCAGGGCAGTATCCGGCATATCGGGGTGATCCAGGTGCGGATACAACGTAAAGTCAACCAGTCCCAGCATTCTATCGCTGCTGATGGGCAGTTCACCGTCGTCGTATGCTCCGACGGTGGGGGTGATCACCATACTCCCACCACTCAACCCCACATAGACGGCCTCGCGCCGCAGCGTCGGCAAGAGGTCCGCCAATCCCGATTGCCACATCCAATAGCACAGATACTTGGAGCTGCCCCCTCCGACCAGCAAGACATCAACCTCTTGGACCAGAGGGACCCAAAGCTCCTTCTTGATACTGGGTAGCGCGGTAAGCTCCAGCACTCCCAACGACTTCCATCCCACTTCGCAGAAGGGACTTTTGGCTACTCCGTGGATCAGCCGGTAGACTCCGGCAATACCGCCGGGGAAGGCGTACCACGCAGTGGGAATGACGAGGGCGCTGGACTCGGCAATCGGTTTGCCCAGCAGATCAACCAGGGCGTTACGAATGCTGTCGTTGCTGATGCCAGACGAGGTAAGCAGAAATTTCATAATGTCTCTCCTAATCAGTACAAGTGATCAAGACGGTGCAGACCTGCGAAGAAAGCAACCGGTCTATACGCCCTGATGCCATCCTTCCTCAATCCAGGTCATGTGCTCAGCAGCATGCCTCGCGTGCGAGGCAAGCAAATCTCCGGCGAACCGGTCACCACTGGGCTGGGGGGGCATCGGAGCGGCTAGCTGATCATCGGTAAACTCTTGCAGGAGGTCCACTGTTTCCTGCCGCGCCGCCAGGAAATCCGCTGAGATCATCTCCAGCGTGTCGTTGTGGTGCGCGTTCACGATGGTTTGATTGAAGCTGGCAACGGCTATCGTCAGTTGCTCCTCCTCCTGTGGGGTCAGCGCGTCCAGATGGTCCTGCATTTCCGTCTCGCCTGCGTAGATACGGCGCAGCACGTGCTGGAGGTTGCGCTCGTTTTGCGCCAGGTGGGCAAAATGATCCTTGGCGCGCCACGGAGCTGCTCCGGGAACGCCACTCGCCGTTGCGGGGCGCTCCAGGTCTTCCGGGCTCAGCTCGTGAAAAAACGCCAGGACCTGCGTCTGCGATGCCGCAAGGGAATCCAGAATCTCTGCGCGCGTTGGCATGATGATCCTCCTAGCAACCAGTGGGAAGCACAAGGCGCGTCCAGAAGACTCCGCCAGACCGAGAGGCGAGAGGCAAGAGGAACGGCCCACGTCTCCTGGAAAAAAACATCGGCATGTTGTTGACGTCCTCCCCAGGTCTCAAGACCGGGGATTTCACCCCTCACGAGGTGGGTTTCCTGCTTCGTCGAGTCGCGCCTTCTCTGATTTTCATGAGAGGAGCGGTCTCGACCTTCTCTCCACAGGCTTCTCAGCTTTCTCGTTCGCCCAGTGGCAGCTTTCTCAGCCCGCTCGTTACCTGAACGTTGGTGTTCAGTTCAAGTCAAGAGTGAGAGGAGTCGTGCCTCGCAAACATGTGAGTGCTTTTGACTTCCAGCGGAACGACTTCCCTTGAAACGCCCAATCACGCTTCCGAGGTCTCGATACTACTGCGATGATATCATATGTGGAACGCTTGTTCAAGTGAAGCAAGGCCGCTTCTCTCCGCAGTGCTCAAGCACAGGGTTGTATGCGTTGTCTTGGCTACTTTGCAGATCAGGTGACAAAAGAGTAAAGGTATGAGCCTATCTGAGCATGCTGGCTGCAATAATTTTTGCTTGATAGGTGATCTGCTGAGCAGATGCGCTCGAAAAACGCTTCTTGCTCAAATGGCACGCACCCTCTTCCTCTCTCTGCAAGTGGCGACGCGCAACGTGCGTACGTCGCTGATCCGCGATCAGATACGCTCGCTTGCTAAGAGGAAGGTATTTTCTGGCTCACCTTGCCGCAACGATTTGAAGCCAGTAGCGCGGGATGAACGAGAGGTTCATCTCACTGAACACCTGGTCGGCAGCCGCGCGCAGCGCCAGCGCACCAAGCGGCAGTGGGATGCCTGGCAGCGCACCCTCAATGAACTCGGAGTACGAGCCGATGTCTCGCCAGGCCTGTACAGGCAGATTGGCCTGGTGCATCCCAAAAGCGCGTGGCTGAAAGCCCGCTGATACCAAGAGGTGCCGATAGGTATCGGCGGTGAGCCAGTCCATCGCCTGGGCGCGCTCCTGGCGGGATGGACGCACGCCGGGATACTCGCGGCGCAGATATTCCAGCGCCCGCCGGATGCTCAGTCGATAATAGCTCTCTGTGCCCTGGACATACGCTCCATCGAAGAAGGTGGTATTACAGGCCAGCAGTCCCCCTGGGTGAAGCACCTGAGCCAGCCGGGTGAGCAGGGCTTCTTTCTGGGGGATCAGATGGACAGCGTTGCAGAAAAAGATCAGATCAGCGTGATCGATGACCGGTGTCAGGTCTGAGAGATTGCTCAGAACGAAGGTCACTGCCGCTCCTGCCAGCCGGAGCGCTGCGCGCTCCAATGCTTTGGCTGAGCTATCAATGCCGATCAGGCGAGCGGAACGCCCCAGGCACGATAGTTCTTGCAGAACGAGTTCGCTAATTGCACCGGTGCCGCAGGCCAGATCAACGATACAGAGCGGCTGGTCGTGCGCCGTGGCAGGCAGATGTGCCAATGCCTGCCGTACCAGCCCCTGGTTCACCTCATGATAAAACGCATGCTGAGTAAACGGCTCATATGAGAAGGTGTCAATTATCTCGGTGGTTGCCATCGTCTATCTTCTCCTCCTGAATACCCCGGGTGCGATGGAATGCGGTGTGCGGTGGTTTTAGTGTTCCGCTCGACGAGATTGTCCCTGTCACCGAGCGCCTGCCATGCGTTCCTCAGGACATAGCAAGAAGCGGGCCATAACGCGCTCAGTGATACCATGGCCTCTTCAGGCCGCTGGCGTGATCGACCATCTCTGGATGGTTTGGACCTCCTGCCTGTTCACGAATTACCAGCGCCCGTTGGCTGATCAGCAGCGCTTCGACATACCGACCTTGAGCCGGTGAGAGTTCGGCCAGGTTGTTCAGAAGGCAGTTTCGGCTACAGACGCTGTGCCAGGGCAGGCTGTGCACCATGGGCGAGAACAAAACTTGCAGGAGAGGCATCGGGAACGTGTTCTACGAGGCGAAGAGGCGCAAGCCCCTTCTATCCTCTCTCAATCCAGTGGGCAACCTTCATACAGAGGAGGAATTCGTCATGAGCGGAACTGCGATGCAAGCCCCAGGCGCTCTGGGGCAGATACGCCCCTTGGGGTCCACCGGCATTCAGGTGTCAGCCGTCGGCCTGGGCACCTGGGCGATGGGCGCCCAGTGGGGGCCACAGGAGGACCAGGAGTCTCTGCGCACGCTGCACCACGCGCTGGACCTGGGCTGTCAGTTCCTTGACACCGCCCAGGAGTATGGCAATGGGCGCAGCGAGCAATTGATTGGGCGCGTGTTTCACGAGCGCGGTACATCTGTCCCGGTGGGGACCAAGGTACCCCCCATCGATATGGACTGGGAAACCATCCCAGGGGTCACGAAAATCCAAGACAAGTTTCCGGCGCAGTACATCATTGACCGCTGCGAGAGCAGCCTCCGCAACTTGCGCGTCGAGTGCCTGGATGTGTATTTCTTGCACACCTGGTCCCCAAGCTGGAACGAGGAAACCGAATGGTACGAAGCCATGCTGAAATTGCGCGACCAGGGCAAGATCAAGGGCATCGGCATTTCGGTCAGCGACGCGCGACCTGCGGAGGCGAATGGCAGCATTCAGGCCGGGCGGGTGGATGTAGTCCAGGTGATCTATAACATTCTGGATCAGCGCGCAGCGATGGAGCTGTTTCCTGTGGCGCGTCAGCATCACACCGGGGTGGTCGCGCGTGTACCCCTGGCTTCGGGGGCACTGGCAGGTCAGTGGACCCCGCAAACAACCTTCCCGCCTGATGATTGGCGCCACGACGTCTTTGTGGGTGAGACGCTGGAACGTACCCTCCGCTACGTAGACCAACTGCGCTTTCTGGCACAAGGGTCCAGCAGTTCACTGGCGGAGGCCGCCGTTCGCTTCAGCTTGAGTGACCCCATTGTGTCTTCGGTCATTCCAGGGGCACGCAGTCAAGCGGATGTGGATGGGAACATGCAGGCCTGGCGACTGGGGCCGCTCCCCGAGCAGGAGCTGCAACAGATACGCGAGCTGTGGGAGCGTGAGTTTCGGCACTTTATTCGGACGAGCTTTTACCCGGTGACTCAATAGCATCACCGCCTCAACACGATGAACCACCTGACAAGGAGCAGATGATGGACGTGACGGCCATTCCCCAGGAGGCCCCGGAAGCCACATTCGGGCTGCACCAGGTGTTCTCCCGAGCGCGCCCTGTGGATGAACTCCCCTCGTATGTCGTTCCAGATACGGAGCTGGCAATGGGCTCCAGCCTGGGGAACAGCCGGTGCTGGGTCACCACCCAGGGCACCGGCGACATTGAAAACGTCTTCAGCACGTATCTGGGCCAAAACGTGCTCGGGGCGCTCTGTGTCCGCTACAGCGGTTCTGCGCGCCCACTGCAACACCCCTTTCAAGAAGGTGGCATGCCACCAGCATCCGATGGCGAAAGCCACCAGGATGGGCATATTCGGCTCGTCTCGCAGGCGCCAGGCACCTTTGAGCTGCATCCGGCCTATCAGCACCATGAATACGCGCTGCCAGGGAACCTCCAGGTCGAAGAAACCGTCTTTGTGCCGAACATCACCACCCCCATGCAGGCGCATGAGCATCTGGAGATGCAATCGCCGGTGGTCTATCAGGTGATCCGGCTGCAGAATCGTGCCACGCAGACGGTCCGCCTGCGGGTGTATGACTATGCCCAGTTGCAGGGCGCGACGCCTGCTGATCTGGCCGCCACCTACGACCCGGCGCTCGGCCAGGGAGCGCTGGTGGCACGTAATGAGAGCCATCCCGACTGGGTGCGCATTTTTGGGGTCTCCGGGTTGCAGGTGCGGGTAGCGAGCTGGGAAACCGGCTTTGACGACCGCGAGGTGTACGAGACGACCAATATGGCCCAGTTAAGCAACGACACCTCCGCCCACGGTGCCATCCTGGGCGCCTTGCAGGTCGAGGTGGAGCTGCAGCCTGGCGAGAGCACGCAGTTTGCCTTTATGACCGTCTTCTCCCGCGAGGGCGAGGCCAAAGCGCGAGACATGTTCCATGCGACCCTGGATTACAACGACGCGCTCGCAAAGACGGTGAGCTATTACAACCACATGGCCGAGGTCTCGCAGGTGCTGACCCCGGACCCCCAGATCAATCTAGGGATGACCTGGGCCAAAGTGAATATGCTGCGCGTCATGGCGAACTATCCGACCGGTCCCTCCTTCACCAACGATCCCAGCCTCTCCTCGGCGGTGGTGGGCCGTGATGTCTGCTGGTACGCCGCCGGGTGCGACTTCTTGCTCCCCGAATTCTCGCGCGTGATCCTGGAAGCGCTGGCGGCGCGGCAGCGCGAGGATGGGCTGATTCTGGAATACTACAACGCGGTGACCGATGAGCGGGCCGACAATGGCTTTAACATCAACGACAACACGCCGCTCTTCATCTGGGCGGTCTGGCATCACTACAAGACCACCAGGGATGAGGAGTTTCTCAAGCGCATCTACCCGGCGGTGTGGAAGGCGGGGCAGTGCATTCTGCGCGCCCGCGATACGGAACTCTCTGAGATTCCTCCTGAGCGCAAGCATGGGTTGGTGACCTGTACGGTGCGCGGCGTCGAGGTATATGGCATTGCGGGCTGGCGCAACATCATCCCCAACTACACGCTCAACGGAGCGGTCACCGAGATCAATGCCGAGTGCGCGCTGGCGCTGCGCGTGGCAGCGCCACATCTGGCCGAGGCTCGTGGGACGCCGGAAAGTCAGGCCGATGCCAGAGCTTTCCGCGCGGCGGGCGAAGCGCTGACGGAGGCAATGAATACCCATCTCATCAACCCAAAAACCGGTCTCTATTACCTGAACATTGACCTGGATGGCAACATCCACACCGATGTGACGGCGGATGAAATCTATCCAGTGATGTTTGGGAGTGCGCCGGAAGAAGTCGCCGCACGCATCATCGAGCGGCTCAATGCCCCGGACTTCTGGACCTCAGCCGGTATCCGCACGGTGAGCCGCATGAGTCCGGGCTATGATCACTATCGCAAGTGGGGACTGATGGGGGGCGTCTGGCCGGGAGTCGCCTGGTGGTATGCCTATGCGGCGAGAAAGTACCACCCGGAGTTTATGGTGCAGGCCATGCGGACGAGTTTTGAACATTACGCGCGGGACCCCAAGAAGAATAACACGGTGCCAGGCCAGTTTAGCGAGTGGATGGAAGGCGAGTCGCTCGTCAACCGAGGCATGCGGCTCTCGCCCTGGGAGCCACCGCGCTTCGTCTGGGCAGCCATCCGCGGGATCTGTGGTCTCACCATGCGGACAGGCACGCTGACCTTCCACCCGCACCTCCCAGCGGAGTGGAAATGGGTCGGCGTGCGGCGCCTCATCATTGGGGGGCGCGAAACGGCCATCTTTGGGGTTCGCCAGCCAGATGGCAATCACGCCTACGCGACCAGCGATTTTGAGATGGACCGGCCGGTGCAGAAGCACTTCTATGACGAAGATGTGACGACGCACGTGTCTATTCCCAATCCGCTGGCGCAAGAGGTGGCGTTCAAGAAATCAGGGGAAGTCCTGGTCTGCCTGGGATCGGCTGCCGCGCAAACGATGCTGTTCTCCCTGCGGCTCGAGCACCTGCTGGAACGTCACAAAACCTATCAGGTCGAAATCTATAGCAGTGCGTGGCATCGGTGGATCACGGGCGAGCGCGGCCCTGGTGAGCGGCTGGAGGAAGCCGCCGTGCAGATCGAGGCGGGCGGGTACCGGCTGCTGCGCTTCAAGGAGCAAGGCACGTAAGGTGGCTGGTGTTCCATATCAGACAGCAAGGCTAGCCGAGCGACACAAAGGCTGTTGGCTGAGCGCGATCATGAGCCGGTGACATGCCTTCAGGCGTACTCCTCATTTGACAAGCGGGATCAAGACTGGAGCGCAAGGACACTCTTGATCCCGCCCCCTGTTCCTTGCAGCACGTCTTGATACGCTTCCAGCGGATACCGGCCTGTAATGAGGGCGCGAACCGACTCCGGCCAGCGCTGCATGAAGCGGCCTAGATCGTGGATAGCGGCATGAAACGCCTCTTTCCCCGCGTTGACCGTCCCCAGGATGACCTGGTTTTTCAATACCAGGTCGCGCATGAAGCGGTCGGCCTCAATGGGAATGGGGGCTTTGAGATCAGGAACCCCCGTGAAAACAAACACACTGTTGGCTCCAAGCAGTTGCATTGCTTGAAAGGCGAGTTGGGAATCGCCGACCGCTTCATAAATGAAATCAATCTGTCCCACTAACGCAGCAAACTCAGCCGAGCGGCTCTCAGTGGAGACATAGGTAGCCCCAAGCGCTTCGACCAGATGGGCTTTGGGATTGGGGGCAGGCGCGCGGTTATACACAAAGGTCTCGATGCCCATCGCCAGCAGTCCCATGGCACCCAGCAGCCCGACTGGCCCTGCGCCCAGGACGAGGGCTTTCTCGGTGTTTCCATTCGGTTCGCTGAGTGTGGAAGTCGCCGGATTAACCCAGGGCAACCGCTGCTGTACCTGACGGACCTGAAACCACGCTTTCTCCGCAATCGTCAGCGGTTCCACCAGCACAGCGACCCCGCGCAGCTCAGTTGGAACAGCATGTAGATACTGCTCCTCCTCCACCACGACCTCGGCCAGAAAGCCGTGCTGCTCTTTGATGCCGCGTTCGGTAAAATGCCCCGTGACACAAAAATCTTGCCACCCGGCACGGCAAGCAGGGCAGTCTGCATCGGGGCATGGACGACGGACGGTTGGCACCACCAGATCGCCCACCTGGAGGGTGCGGACGGCTGAGCCAACCTCTACGACCTTGCCCAGCCCTTCATGCCCAAGCACCAGATAGTCAGCGCCTGCTGGCGGAGTTCCATAGGCGAAGCGGCAGATTTCCCGATCCGTGCCACAAATCCCGACTTCAAGCATCCGCAGCTTGACCTGGGTTGGGTGGGTGATCTGCGGTTCGGGAAGGTCGATGAGTTTGACCGTCCGTGCGCGAGGGAAAACCGCAATGGCTTTCATCTCATTCCTCCTTCTGCCGCGTCATGCCTGCGGTGTGTGGCACTGAAAAGGCAATCCAATCTCTGATCATCGTGGGGCGCCCGGGCCAGAAACACTGTTTGCCTGCATCATCCCACCATCGATAAAAACCGTCGTTGCAGCGGCATAGCTCGACTGGTCAGAGGCAAGCCAAACCACCAACCTGGCAACCTCTTCAGCTTCACCAATCCGACCAAGTGGAATAGACGAGAGGAGTGCCGCTTGTTGTTCGGGGTCA
>DATGID010000004.1:0-88379 GCA_035307385.1 Ktedonobacterales bacterium
AGCGGCGAGCCATCCAACGGCACCAGTATGGTATTCAACATCGTTCTGCTCCTTTGCTCTTCCCGTTCGCGCCATCCCAGAACGGTCCTGGTGGCGCTTCCGTGAGTCGTTTCCTTCGATCTCCCCAGAAGATACCGCGCATCCGTCACTATGCTGGTTGGAGATGGTAACAAAACGGTGAAAGAAAGGCGTTAGGGTCGTTTGAGGTGTCTCGTCAGCTTCGTAACTCTTTGAGCAAGGGTGCCTGAGCGCCTTCAGCGCTGACCTTCATGCTTCTGATCGCGGCTTCCAGAGTGGATAGGGGATACCGGCCAGGCGATTCATAATCAGCGCCTGCACGATGAGCAACACCACTGCTGCCATCAGGATTACCAATTGCAACGGCTTCGTCAGAATGCCCAGCGAGATAATCAGCGTTGTGGCTCCGGCGGGAGGATGCGGCGCACGCAGCAAGACCATCAGTCCGGCAGTCAATCCCAGCGAAAGCCCGGCGGCGATCACACGTGGCCCCGTGACTCCCACTGCCAGCGCTGGCCCAGCAGTCGTCAGTCCGGTTACGACCAGGCTGAAATATCCTGCCAGCACCCCAATGCCATGCCCGATCAGCGTATTGCGCGGCGAGGCGGGCGGCGCCGTCGGTGTATAGAAGAAGAGGAACGCTGTTGGGCCAAGCGAGGGAAAGATAAAGGGGCTGCCGGTAATCAGCGCCAGCCCGGCCATAATGCCAATGCTGATGCAGCCGTTGACAAAGCTGAAGAGCGCCAGCAGCGGCGTGCTGGCATAGTGTTTGAGGAGCCAGGACAATTGCGCACGCTGAAGGATGCCGCGCACTACATCAGACATTTCTCCGCCGATGGGGTGCTCGCGGTCAACCTGATAGCGCTTCCTGGCCGTTGCCGACTCTTTGGGCGGCTCCGTTGAGGAGGCATCAGACTTCTGGTTGGTGTCCATACATCGCTCTCCTTGCCCGTCCATTACAGGCCCCTGGTGCGGCGGCGCGGCCACAGCCAGACGACCAGCGCGATCACGAAGCCCGCTCCGCTGGCGAGTGCCAACCAGCCCAGGTCTTGGGGATGCCCCGACAGCAGCGAAAAGAGCGCGTCCGTAATTAACCAGAGCTGGGCGACGAGAATTACCCCAACCAAAAAGACCTGGCCCTGCACAATGGCAACGCGCCCTGGTGCCCCAAGCTCACGCGGCCCCGGCAGCAGGCCATGTGGTCCGCGCTGTGGTCGCTGCACAGGTGGGTCGTCTGGATTCGCCACAGGCCGTTGGGCCGCCCGATGGGCAAGACGCATGCTCGCAGGAGGGCCAGCCTGGTATCCGGCTCTACTCTGCGTGGAGCTAGTTTGAATATCTGCATAGTCGTGGTCTTCGATCTCACTCATCTGGGCACCTCTTTGACGGCATAGATCACGCCGTTGTGAATAGCAAGCTGGATGATGGGCAGGGGACGTGTCGGTGGCCCCGCCAGCACCTCGCCCGTCGCGGCATCGAACAGCCCCTCGTGGCACGGACAGTGTAAGTGCTTGCCATCGCCCGCATAGAGAACGGCGCATGAGAGATGCGTACAGACATCGCTGTAGGCCACCAATCCCTTGCCTGGCAGATTGATGACGATGCCCTGGGCGTATTGGTCGGGAAAGTCAAATACCTTCCAGTCGTTCTCGCCCAGTTCGTCCACACGCGCCACCAGCACCGATTGCACCCCTGGGCCAGATGGCAGATTGCCGATGATAGCCAGGACACCCGTCGCCAGAAAGAGCGCGCCCGTGCCGCCCACCAGGAAGCGCAGCGTATCGCGGCGCGTCACCAGATCATCCTCGCGCCAGGGATAAGGAAACTCTTCGCGCCACTGCTCATCTTCTCTTCGGCGTGCTGGCTCAGGAGATACAGCACCGTCTGGTCTCATATCATCATTCATCGCTGCTGCTCCTCTTCAGTACGCACCCCATCAGCGACCGCCCCTACCGGCTGGGGCTTCTTGCGACGTGGTTCGGCTTCTGGTTTCGGTGCGGTCTCCGGGGGTGATCGCGGCGTCCAGGGCTGTGGAGGCACCTGGCGTTGAGGAACACCTGCCGCTTCCGCGTCAAGCCATTGCTCGGCGTTCTCCCTGGCGGTTGCTTCGGGCATCTCCGCCAGCTTTCCGAATTGGGCTGCCTCCGCCATCGCCAGCAGGTCCAGTGTCTCATCCTCTTCGCGCATGACCACATAGTTGCGCGTCTGCACCCGCTGCGCGCCGAAGTAAAAGGTGTTGACCGGCTTCGCGCCTTGTCTCCCCCGGCCAGCCGCCAACCAATCCTCATAGGTGCCATAGAAGATCGCCTGCGTCGGGCAGACAGTGGCGCACATCGGCCCTTTGCCCTGGCTGGTGCGGTCATAGCAGAGGTTGCACTTGCGCATGTAATGCGCCTCGACATTGAACTTGGGCACGCCAAAGGGGCAGGCGAAGACGCAGTTGCGGCAGTAGATACAGCGCGTCTCATCGGCCTGATGCACCACGCCATCGGGGCTGACCAGAATAGCCTGCGCCGGGCAGACCTGCGCGCAGGGTGCCAGCGGGTCTTCGCAGTGCATGCAGAGCGTGGGCGAAGTTGCCACCGTGTTCTCGCGCGCAATGAAGTCTATATAAATCATGCTCTCGCCCTTGTGCGTGTCACACTCCCGGCAGGCTGCCACGCAGGAGCGGCACCCGATGCAGCGGGATGGATCAAGAAAGATGCGCTTGACAGCCATCAATCAACTCCTTCGACAATCAGAGCTAAAGAATGGTAGGATTCGGCCTCGCCCCCGCCATCGGCAATTCGCGCCGCGCCCGCCGGGTCGCCGCGCTGGCTTCGTCCTCCGCAGTGGCCCAATCTGGCGGCTGCGTGGCGCGGGTGAGGGCTGCCGCGCAAGCTTTGTATTCCGGAATCTTCATCATTGGCTCCAGAATGGGGTTGGTCAGGATATTCGCCGCCTCGGTATGCCCATAGTGATAGGGCAGAAAGATCGTATCGGGTCGAATCGAGCGCACAATCAGCGCCCGCACCGTCATTTCACCACGCCGGGTGCGCACCGTCGCCCAGTCGCCATCGGCGATACCCAGCTTCTCAGCGGTTTGCTCGTGGATTTCCACCCAGACATGGGGCGCCTGTTCGCGCAGGAACGACACGCGCCGTGTCTGATTGCCAGAGAGATAGTGATAAACGACCCGCCCGGTGGTCAGCACCAGCGGATATTCCTCATCCGGCTCTTCGGCGGGCGGCAGATAGGTGATCGGGTGGAAACGCGCCTTGCCATCCGGGAAGCCGAAGCGCTCTTCATACAGGCGCGGTGTGCCAGGATGCTCCTCCGAGGGGCAGGGCCAGAAGACGCCGTTCTGTTCGTCGATCTTCTCATAGGTGATGCCCCAATAATCCGACTTCGCGCCGCGCGTGCAGAGCCGCAGTTCATCGAAAATCTCACGCGGCGACCGGAACGGGAAATATTGGCCTTTGCCCAGGCGGCGCGCCAGGTCACACAGAATCTGCCAATCTGGGCGCGCCTCCCCCAGCGGCTCAATCGCTTTATTGTATTTGATCACGCGCCCTTCCAGGCTGGTTGTCGTACCCTCATCTTCGGCCCAGGTCGTCCCTGGCAGCACCACATCAGCCAGTTCGGCGGTTTCGGAGAGAAAGAAATCGCTAACAATCAGGAAATCCAGCCCGCGCAGGGCGCGCTCCACAGTATGCTGGTCAGGGAGCGAGACCATCAGATTGGAGCACTGCACGTAGCAGGCGCGAATCTCACCGCGCAGCATGGCTGGAATCATCAGCGTGGCTGGGTAGCCTGCGTGCGGCAAGTCTTTTTCATCAATGCCCCAGACCGAGCAGATATATTCTCGGTCTTCGGGGTTCTCGATCTCGCGGCAGCCGGGCAACTGCGAGGCTTTCTGGCCCATCTCGCGCCCGCCCTGGCCGTTGCCCTGGCCGGTGAGCGTGCCATAGCCCGCGCCTGGCCGCCCAAAGTTGCCGGTCGCCAGCGCCAGGTTCGCGGCGGCCACGCCATTGTCTACGCCCTTGCTCTGATGCTCCAGCCCCCGCGCCGTGTAGATCAGGGCCGCGTTGGCGCGTCCATAGGTCAGCGCTGCCTCAATGATGGCCTCAGGGCGCAGGCCGCAGACCTTTGCCACGCGCTCCGGAGGATATTGCTCCACCAGTGCTTTTGCCTCTTCCCAGCCCACCGTGCGCTCGCGAATAAAGTCTTCATCGATCAACCCGGCTTTGAGAAGAACATGCAGCATGCCATTGAGCAGGGCAGAGTCGGTCCCCGAACGCAGCGGCAGAAAGATATCTGCCGTGCGCGCGATGGGCGTCTGGCGAGGGTCGGCCACAATCAGCTTGCAGCCGCGATCCCGTGCCTGCCACAGATAGCTCGTGACGATGGGAAAGCACTCGCCAACATTGGCGCCGATGACAAAGATGCACTCGGCGTGGAGCATATCGCTGATCGGGTTGGCGGCGCGATCAATGCCCAGCGAGCGCTCGTTGGCACCGGTGGCCGAAGACATGCACAGCCGCCCATTATAATCACAGTGGCGCGTGCCCAGCGCGACGCGCGCAAACTTGCCGGTCACATAGCACTTTTCATTCGTCATCGAAGAACCACTGTAGATAGCAACGGCATCTTTGCCGTGCTCGGCTTGAATGGCCGTGAAGCGCTGAGCAATCGTATCGAGCGCCTCATCCCAACCAACCCGCTCCAGCGGGCTGTTTTTGCCGCCCCGTCGCATCAGGGGATAGAGCAGACGATCTGGGTGATTCACCGTTTGATAAGCGGTTGCTCCCTTCGGGCAAAGCATGCCATGATTCAGTGGGAAGTCTTCGCGCGGCTCGACGCCCACCACTCTGTCGTTCGCAACCTTCAGATACATGCCACATTGCACGCCGCAGTAGCAGCAGTGGGTAGGCACATAGCGATCAATTTGCTCCACAGAATCCCAGCGCGTGGGCTGCCGCTCCCCCGGATAGAAATCAAAGGTATCGACCTGCCGACGGCGAAAGAGATGTTTATCGACACTCATACCGGTTCCTTTACAAGAATTGGTTGCCACCCCGACCAAGCGCAGCCAGATTCGCCTGGGCGCGCATCACCCGTTTGCACTCAGGGCACAGGTCCTGCCACCAGAGGCCATGTGTGGCTGCCGCTCTCGCGTCTTCTGAAGGGCTAGGCGGCGCCGCTTCTATTGGCCCAGCCTGCATCGTGTAATTCTCCCCAACATCATAGAGCGTCTTCTTGAGATCGGCGATAAAGCGAGCCGGGGCAAACTCCGCGCCGCAGCGCGCGCAGTGGTGCATTTCGGTGCCCTCACCAGTACGCCAGTACAGTTCAATGCCCACAGTGGCCGGGCGCTCGATCAGGTGAAAGAATTTGCCAAAGGGCAGCGAAATCAGCCAGAGCACCACCACCGCTTCATGGGTCAGCGAGAGAAACCAGTAGTACGCTCCGCCCAGCCAGGCACTGTCGGCGGTGAGCGCCAGCCCGGTGATGACAATTGCCAGCAGCAGCACCAGCGGCGCCAGATCGAAGCGAAAGCGCTGAACGGCAATCAGAGCCAGATCATGGAAGCGGCGGTGAAACGCCAGCACCAGCCCAATCAGCAGCAAGATCGCGGTAAAGTCCAGCGCGTGGATGACTACAAAGCCAAAGACCGAATCAACCGGGAAGTTAAAAAGCGAGAAGCCAAAAAACCAGAGGTCGTAGCGGGCATCGGGCGTCTGGGTGAAGCGCAGCCAGCCAAACGTCAGCGGAAAAGTGATGCAGCAGGAGAGAATGACGCCCCAGAAAATGCACTGATGTGTCAGCCAGCGATAGAAGCCGCGTTTGCGAATGAACTGCTGCGAGAACAGATCGGTGACGATGGCCCTGGGGATGAGTGTGGTATAGCGGCGGAAGTTGGCATAGGAGAGAAACAATTGCCAGCTTCGTCGCCAGTAGCGCCCGGTCGGCGGACGCGCCAGCCAGAACGTGTACTTGTATGTGACCGCCGCAGTCGCAAAAATGGTGGCGACGGCATACCCAATGAGCGAGGCATCGAACCAGTGAAAACCTCGCGATCCAATGATGATCAGGCCCGTCAGCAGCGCCGCTGCGGCGACGCCCAGTAGAATCGAGCGAGCGCGCAGACTCATATAAACTGTTCTCCCCCTCTCATGGCAACGATGCTTCGCAAGAGAGACACCTCTTTTTTCCTCGTAGCACGACCTATTATACGCATGGGATGGGCCAATCGCCTGAATTACCAGGCATACAGCATCTCAGAGTGCCAGACATCCTCGCCTTTAACATACCTGACTGGCCTCTCAGGGTGAGTAAACAATGGTTACTTTATGGTAAATACATACAGGGCAGCACCGTTCGTGCCAGATGGTATCATCTGACCGGAAATGCTTTCTCATCTCTTCTGGAGGTTGGTATGATCAATCCCTGGCTGGATACCATCGTGCTCTGGATTCATATTTTGGCGGCGATCGCCTGGGTTGGGGGCATGATCTTTGTCGCCTTCATTCTTGGTCCGTATGTGCGCCGGACTGTCTCACCTGCGGAACGCACCCCGCTGATGGCCGCTGTCGGCAAGCGCTTTAGCGTTCTCGGCTGGAGTGCCATTTTTACGCTCATCTGTACCGGCATCTACAATGCGGTGCGCTTTTTAGGTTCCTGGGATACGTTCTGGGGAACAACCTTTGGGCATATTCTGCTGGTGAAAATCGGGCTGGTGGCTCTCATGATTAGCCTCTCGATTGCCCACGACTTCTTTCTCGGGCGGCGTCAGCGCGACCTTGGCCGACAGGTCCTCCAGGCGAAGCAGCCTTCCTTGGAGCAGGCGCACGCCACGCTGGCGCTCCAACGTCTGCGTCGCTGGACTGTTTTGATCGCCCAACTCAATCTGGTACTAGGAGTGCTGGTGATCCTGCTGGCGGCCTCGCTCCAATCCTTCTAAAGAGATGGGAAAAGCACCTTGCTAATGAGGGCGGCAAAAAGCACTCCCAGAACTCTCCTCTGGTCTGCTGAGAACGGGTTCTGGGAGTCCACCTCTGGGATTTCTTCGTCTAAAACATCCCCCCTGCTCGGGTTCCAGTTCTGTTCAGACAATTACTGACTGTGGGACAGAAGTAGCAGCCGCTGCGGCTTTCCGTTGCTTCTTCAACGAGCCGGTCCAGGGGGTGCCCAGCAGCGGGAGCAGGTAGCGGTCCACACCATAGTAGCCTGCAATGCGCCAGGCCAGAATCAAGAACAGTGCCAGGAAGCCCAGGATCGGGTTCGTGCTCACCGCCCCCGCGAGCAGATAATTGAAGTTCATGACCAGTCCGAAGAAGGCGGCAATGCCTGTCAGGCAGCCAACAGCTAGCCCCAACCCCACGGCCAGTTCACCAAAGGTGATCATATAGGACCAGAAGACCGGATACGGCGCGACAAACGTCGTCAGGAAGTTGGCGTACCACTGCTGCACAGCAGGATGCGCTCCGGCAGCTTGTTGCGCCGCGCTGGTGGCGAAGAAGTACATCACCTGCTTGTTCGCTGGCAGGTTGTTGAAGACCCAGGACGTGCCGGTGTGCTGCCCAAAGGTGGTGATGTTGATGGACGTCCCCGTCAACTTCTCCCAGCCCGCGGTGAACCATTCGTAGGCAACATACAAGCGAACGATCAACCAGACCGCGGCCATACGTGTGTCGCTAAACAGGAAGCGGGCAATAGGAGGCTCTGGGATTTGGGTAACTGCCTGGGGTTTTACGCCCTTGAGAATGCTCATCGTGTGCTCCTTTGTGGAAACTATCAATCTCATTATTGCTGGCGAAGGAGAAAAGCTGGTGCTTTGCGCTCTTGCTATCCTTCCTCCCCTCCTTCGCTTTAAAGATAGCCCGCTGGGGTAACAAGGATGGTAACTGAACGTTACAAAGGGGATACAAGGGGATACAGTTGAGCATATGGCTTTGAAATGAGTCGGTGAGGAGGCGGGCAAAATTCGGTAGGGCGCTACCTCTTTGCCACGAGGAACATCTGCCCAGTTACCAAAGGCAGGAAATGGGTTCTAGTACTGCTTCGTTAGTTTCGTCGTGGACGAAAGGTCTTGATCTGGTCGGTCTGGACCAACCAGAGGACGACATCTTGGAAGAGCCAGAGCAGAACCTGCCGATGCACGGAGGGCAAGGAGCTCCGGGTGACCGAGGGGGGGAACGTCCTCGCCAGTCGGCAGAGGCAGGTGCAGACGCTGCACCATCAGGAAGCTATAGGCGAGCATGACCAGCGCCAGATGCCGATGCAGGCCGTCCCAGCGCCGTCCCTGGTACTGATCTAGCCCACATTCCCCCTTGGCATCTTCGTAAAATTGCTCGATCACCCACCGCGCGTGCGCCAGCGTCACCAACTGCTCCAAGGTGGCGTCTTGGGGCAGGGTGCTGAACCAGTATTTCGTCGGGTCTTTCGGCTGCTCCTTCCGCCTCCGCCTCTTCTTCTCTGGCGCGACGGTGGGCGCGGTCTGCTCCACCACATCGGCTGAAGGCACCGGGCGCTCGGCCAACAGCCAGCCTTCGGGACCGGTCTGCACCCGACTATGGCTGGTGCTGTGCCGGGGAGCGCCCGTCGCCCAGTGGACGCGGAGAGTGACCGCCTGGGCCTGCATCGTGCCCTTGGTCCCCTCCCGCCAACTGATGGTCTGCCAAGCAGAGGGCGGCAGCGCCGCGATCAGCTGCTTGACGCTATAGCGCGGGGCCGGGCGCGGCTTGCTCGGTTGGCCGTGTCCTTGATAGGGCGGGACCTGGTGAGCTGCTGCTTGCACCTCCTCCGGCAAGCGCACCCCAAAGGTGCTTTCCACGGCGCAGACGTAGGACACCTGACGAGTATCGAGTCCTTGCAAGAAGTTGGGATTGTCGCCGTAGCCCGAGTCGACCACCACCACCTGGACGGGCACGCCCCAGGCGCGAGCGCGATCCACCAAGTCCAGGGCGAGGTCGGGTTTGGTGTGCTAGCTGATCTGGGTGGGGACATGGGCCAGCTTTCGTCGCGCAGGATCGGTGGTCCAGGACTCGGGCAAGTACAAGTGAGCGCTCACCGGCCAGTGGAACGGTGAACTGCTCGCCGGATCATCGGCCAGGTACTCCGCACTGACTACCACCTGGCAGTTGCCGATCTTGCCCAGCGTGCTGAATACTGCGCGGCGCCCCCAACCGACTGCGACCCTTTCTTGGGCAGGCCCGTGTCGTCGAGCACCAGCACGCTTGCCGTCGGCGGATGGGCCGCCAGCAGGGTCTTCACCCGTGCCTCATCTAAGGCAGGCGCATCCCAGGCGGCATCGGTGAGCAGATGCTGTAAGCGCTCGGTCGAGGTGTCCGCGACGGCGGCAGCAATGGTGGCGGCGGTCTTGTGGGGCAGGTCGGTGAGCAGCCCGGTGAGATAGCGCTCCATACTGTCGCGGCTGGTATGCCGTCGGAACAGCGGCGCAAAGGGAGCGAGAAACGCCTCGAGTTCGGGCAAAGCAGCCGGAGCGGCTTTGGGAACGAAGTTAGTTGTCATGCCTTCAGTCTAGCACAGAAACTAACGAAGCAGTACTAGGGCAATTAATTTGCATCAGTGTGCAATCTTTATGAATTCTAACATACACTTACATGTCTCTTTTGATCACGCGCCCTCAGAGGCCGCGCTCTTCTCCAGCCGGAACCAATAGAACCCATGCGGGCCAAGCGACAGGAAATATGGCTCCTGGCGCACCGTGGGGAAACGAGTTTCGCCGATCAGTTCCACCATGTTCATGCCTTGAAAGCGCTGAAGGTCCAGCTCAACCGGCTGGGAAAAGCGCGAAAGATTTGCCACCACCAGCACGGTTTGTTCGCCGTCGCTGCGCAGATACGCCAGCACCTTGCGATTCTCCGGGCAGAGAAACTCGATGGAGCCGCGCCCAAACACGGGATAGCGCTTGCGGATGCGAATCATGCGCTTGTTCCAGTTCAGCAACGATGATGGGCTGCGCTGCTGGGCCTCCACGTTGACCGCCTGATAGCCGTACACCGGGTCCATAATCAGCGGGCTATACAGCGCCGCCGTATCGGCCCGCGAAAAGCCCGCGTTGCGATCACCGCTCCACTGCATCGGCGTGCGCACACCGTTGCGATCACCTAGATAGATATTATCCCCCATGCCTAACTCATCACCATAATACATAATGGGGCTGCCGGGCAGCGTAAAAAGCAGGCTGGTCAGCAGTTCAATCTGGCGGCGGCCATTGCCCATCAGCGGGGCCAGACGGCGACGAATGCCCAGATTCAGCTTCATGCGCGGGTCCGTGGCAAACTCATGGTACATATAGTCGCGCTCTTCGTCCGTCACCATCTCCAGCGTCAACTCATCGTGATTGCGCAGAAACAGGCCCCACTGGGATGGCGCTGGAATGCCAGGCGTCTGCTCGATAATATCGACGATGGGGTGACGGTCCTCGCGACGCAGACTCATAAAGAGGCGCGGCATCACCGGAAAATTAAAAGCCATGTGGCATTCATCGCCCTCGCCAAAATACGCCCGCACATCCTGGGGCCACTGATTCGCCTCGCACAGCAAGATACGCCCTGGATGGCTCTTGTCAACCGCCTCTCGCACCTCGCGCAAAAACCCGTGTGTCTCCTCCAGGTTTTCGCAGTTAGTACCCTCGCGCTCATAGAGGTACGGCACCGCATCCATACGAAACCCATCGACCCCCATATCCAGCCAATAGCGAATCACCCGAATCATCGCCCGCCGCACCTGCGGATTATCGTAGTTCAGATCGGGCTGGTGGCTGAAAAAGCGATGCCAGTAATACGCTCCGGCCTCCATATCCCACGACCAGTTAGACCGCTCCGTATCGGTAAAGATGATGCGCGCGTCGGCATACTTCTGGTACGTCTGGCTCCAGACATAATAGTTGCGATAGCGGGACTTTGGCGAGCGACGCGCCTCCTGAAACCAGGGATGCTGGTCCGACGTGTGGTTCATCACCAGATCGGTGATGACGCGAATGCGCCGATGATGCGCCGCCCGCAGAAATGCGCGGAAATCGGCCAGCGTCCCATAGGAGGGGTGAACGCCGCCATAATCGGAAATGTCATAGCCATCATCCCGCAGCGGGGAAGGATAAAAAGGCAAAATCCAAAGGCAATCCACGCCCAGGTCTTGAAGATAATCCAGCTTCTCCATCAACCCACGAAAGTCACCAATCCCATCGCCGTTGCTGTCGTAAAATGCCTTCACATGCAGTTCGTAAAAAACCGCGTCCTTATACCACAAATCATCCGCACTCATCGTTACTATCCTTATCCCATCTCGCCATATAAGTAGTGTTCATGTTCATGTACCGAACGGGCGCTTGTTTGCTCTTCTGCCCATCAAAGGCTGCCTGGTCCTGGTCGTTACATCCGTGGATCAGGCTCGTCAAACCCATGAGAGGCGGGAAAATCCACAAAGCGGTTAAGAGTATTGTGCCATGAACCGGCCCGCCTCTACCGTCTTCGCGACCACACTCCATGTGCCCACGCCACCCCGCAGAACGCAGACGCTTCGGCGAGACAGGCCACCTTTCATGATATGACCATCTTTTTCAAGACAATCTGACAGGTCGCGACGTTTGCTGGCGTTTACTGCCTTTTTGCGCGCAAAATCTTACGATCAATCTTGCCAATCGGGTTACGCGGCAGCGCCGGGATGAACTCGACGAAGGACGGCGTTTTATAGTTCGCCAGCGACTCCCTCGAGAAAGCCATCAAGTCCTCTGCTGTCGCCTGTTTGCCATCCTGCAAGACCACATAGGCCAGCACCTCTTCGCCCATGCGCTCGGAAGGCACACCAATCACCGCGCACTCCAGCACCGCTGGATGGCGCATCAAGACCTCCTCCACATCGCGCGGATAGACATTCAATCCGCCGCGAATAATCAGGTCTTTCTTGCGCTCGACGATATAGATGTAGCCCTCCTCGTCCAGCTTTGCCATATCTCCCGTATGCAGCCAGCCGCCGCGCAGCGCCTTTTCCGTCTCATCGGGCATATTGTAATATTCTTGCATCAGATTGGGGCCACACACAAGCAACTCGCCGACTTCCCCCACCGGCAGATCATGATCGTTATCATCCACCACGCGCACCTCCACCCCATCCAACGGCTTGCCCACCGAGCCAGGCTTGCGCACCATATCAAGGGCATGCCCTGAAACTGCCGTGGTCGCCTCCGAAAGTCCATAGCCCTCGCGGATAGGGCAGTTGAAACGTCGCTCGAACCCTTGCAACACACTCACTGGCAGTGGCGCTGACCCGCTCACCACATATTCCAGGCTGCTGGTATCATACTTTTCCGCGTCGGGGAAGTTCAGCATAGCGACCACCATCGCGGGCACCGCTGCAAACCCGGCAACGTGATATTTCTCGATCAGTTGAAAGACCTGCTCCAGTTCAAAGCGCGGCACCATCACCGTTTTCGTCCCACTCAGATAGGCCACATTCGAAACGGTAATGCCAAAAGCGTGCGCCAGTGGCAGCACCGCCAGCGAGGCTTTGCCCTTTGTCTCTTCCGGGTCATCGCGCGTTCCGGCAATCGCGTTGGAGATCAGATTGCGATGGCTCAGCACCACCCCCTTGGGGCGGCCCGTCGTGCCGGAGGTATACAGAATGACTGCGCGGTCCTCCGGCGTGATCTCCACCCCTGGCGCGGTATCCGGCTGATCGGCAATCAGCGCGTCATAGCCATGCATCTGATAGCTCGCGCCTTCGGGAGCGAACCCGTTCCCTTCCTGCCCGACCACAATCACGTGGCGCATCGACGCCGCCTCTTGCAGCCCCTCCTGCACGATGTGTAAGACCCACGTGCTGGTGAGGATTGCCACCGGCTGCGCGTTGGCAGCGATATAGGCCACCTCCGGTGGCTTGAGCAGCGGCAACACTGGAATGGTGATCGCGCCGATGCGCGCCAGGGCGGCATAGCCGATGAGCACCTGCGGAGCATTCTGCATCATCACCAGCACCCGATCACCCTTCTGCACCCCCAGACCCATCAAAGCATTCGCCAGCTTATTGGCCTCGCGGTCCACATCGAAGTTGGTATAGGTGCGTTCTTGCCCAGGAAATTCATAGATCAGCGACACATACTCACCAAAGCGCTCGCGGTTATAGCGGCCAAGTTCGGCCAGGGTTTGGGGAAGAGGTGGAATAGCGACATTGCTACTGCTCATGCGGTCCTCCATGGTGGGGTGCTTGGAGAAGACGTTGAGGTGATCTTACTCGCATGCTACCATTGATGAAGCTGTGTTGCAAGAGGGAAGCAGCAGGGATTTTGCCTTTTCCACATCACCCCCTTGACATCGATGAATCGCGCTGGTATATTCATTATTGAATGAATGATTCATTCATTCACAAAGAAAGCAGCATTGCAATGCCACGCAACGAAGAAACAAATCAACGTATGCGAGAAAGCCAGCGGGCCAAAATCCTGGAAGCAGCCTTGCAGGTCTTTGCGCGCAAAGGCGTGGCGGCCACGATGGCTGACGTTGCCGCCGCTGCTGGGGTCAGCCAGGGGCTGGCTTATCGCTATTTCGCCAACAAGGAGGCCATTTATCACGCGCTGATCGAGCAAACCGTTCAATTGGGGAACGCATCAACCCCGTACATTGAAGAGATGCCAGGGACGCCCGGCGAACGCCTGAACTTCCTGCTTTCGCGAGTCATGGAATCCCGCCGCCAAAACACGATCATTTTCCAACTGTTCTATCACGTGTTGAGTGACGAGACGACGCCCGATACGCTCCGCGAACTCGTCAGCAAGCGCGGCCTGGCGATGAATACCATGCTGCGCCAACTGATCGTCGAGGGTCAAACCACCGGAGAAGTCGCCGAAGGCGACCCAGATCAACTGGTGACTGCCTTTATGGCCTACCTCGATGGCATCACCAGGATAGCGGTGTATAACCCCGAGCAGTTCAAAAAGCATTTTCCTGACAACGAGATTATCTTGCGCATCTTCAAGCCGTCTTCCAACAGGCCACAGAAGGATAACCGGTCTGGGGATGAGCCAGAGGAAGGAAACGATACATGACCGATGAAACCACAGCGGCCATCGAAGTCGACCATCTGACAAAGCGCTTCCCACGCGCCCAGCGCAACGCCGTGGACGACATCTCGTTCAGCGTGCGGCGCAGCGAAACCTTCGGGCTGCTGGGACCAAACGGCGCGGGCAAAACAACGACCATCGGCATCCTCATGACGCTGACACAGCCCACCGGCGGGCAGGCCACCATTGCAGGCATCGACGTATGCGCCAACCCCATCGGTGCCAAACAGCGTATCGCCGTCGTTCCCCAGCGCAACAACCTGGACCGCACCCTGCGCGTGGGTGAGATTCTCACCTATCACGCCGCCTATCATGGCGTCGGGCGCGCCGAGCGCACCACGCGAGCCAACACCTTGCTGGAAGAGTTTGGCCTGGGCGAGCGCAGGAAACAAAAACTCGGCTGGTTTTCGGGCGGCATGGAGCAGCGCGTCATGCTGGCGCGGGCGCTCATGCACGAGCCAGAGGTGCTGTTCCTCGACGAGCCAACCAACAACCTGGACCCACAGTCGCGCCTCTTTCTCTGGGAGCGCATTCGCGCGCTCCACGAACGCGGCGTGACGGTTGTGCTGACCACCCACGATATGGAGGAAGCTGACCGGCTCTGCGAGCGCATCGCCATCATGGACCAGGGCCGCATTCTGGCGCTGGATACCCCCGAAGGCTTGAAACGCCTCATTCCAGGCGGCACCATGCTGGAAGTGCGCATTCGCGTGCCTGAAGCGGTCATCGCCGGACCAGTGTCGCCAGATGAGACAGCCACCAGCCAGAGCGACCATTTCCGCGAAACGCTGGAACGACTGCCGGGCGTCACCAAAGTGGAACCGGTGGCCGGGCAACCGCGCGACGCGGGCCAACCAGAAACCGTCGCTTTCCGGGTCTATGGGAACGAGGACGCCGGAACATTGCTTGCCAGCGCCGCCCAGGCGGTGATTCAGGCGCACGGCGAATTGCTTGATCTGCGCTTTGCGCAGCCCAGCCTGGAAGACGTGTTCATCTATCTAACAGGAAGGAAATTACGTTCATGAGCGCCAGCCTCTCTTCCACTCAGGCGCGTGGGTTTCAGCCGCGCAGCAACGCTAGAGCCACCTGGACCGCCTTGCTGGCGATCATCAGCCGCGATCTGCTGGTGATGCGGCGGGAAGCGGTGGCCTTTCTGCTGCAAACGCTGATGCAGCCGCTCTTTCTGATGTTCGTCATTGGCAAAGTGTTCTCCACGATTGGCGCGGCCAATGCAGGCTTTTCAACCCTGCTGCTGCCCGGTGTGGTCGCCCTCACCGTGTTCTTGACGGCGCTGCAAGGCCCGGCAGTCGATCTGGCGCGTGATCTGGCCGTCACACGCGAGATCGATGACCGCCTGCTCGCGCCGCTGCCCATCACGCTGGTAGCACTGGAAAAGGTCGCGCTGGCAATGCTGCGCGCGCTCGTTGGCGGCGCGTTCGTGTTCCCGCTGGCCTTCTGGATTCTGGGCAGCGGCTATGACGTGCGCACCGACGCGCTCGGCGTCTTGATCAGCCTGATGGTCCTGGTAGCGCTGGTGGGCGCAGCGATTGGCTTGCTTATCGCGGTTATCGCGCCAATCCAGTTACTTCCCATCATTTTCGCCCTGGTGATTACGCCGCTGATCTTCACCGGCTGCGCGCTTTATCCCTGGGCATCGCTGAGCGCGATCAAGTGGTTCCAGGTTCTGACGCTGTTCAATCCGCTCACCTACGCTGCCGAAGGGCTGCGTTACGCCATGATCCCGCCTTTGCATGGGCAAACGCCGCAGACCCTTGCCATCGGATGGGTAGTGCTGGCGCTCTGCGCCTCGTCCATAGCTGCCCTCTGGGCAGGCATCAGGCTCTTTCACAAGCGCGTGATAAGTTAGTCGCTTCTATCGCTTCGTCGAGCAAGGCACCGGCCTTCTGAGGCATAAAATACGCCAGGACCGATTGACTGGTCCTGGCGTATTTTAAATCCTGGCGAGCAGTCTTTCTGCCTGCCCTAGCTTACTCGCTCCAGAACGATAACCGGAATCCTCCGCGTCGTCTTCTGTCGATACTCGGCAAAGCCCGGCATCAGCGTAGCGTGCTGGGCATAGAGGCGCTCGTATTCCTGCTCATCCTCAACGACGGAAGCGCGGGCCTGAAACTGCTCGGTCCCCAACTCCACCGTCACAGTGGGATTGGCAACCAGATTATGATACCAGTCCGGGTTGGTAGGCTGGCCGCCCTTGGACGCCAGGATGATAAGGTGGTCGCCATCTTTGGAATAGGCAACGGGCGCGATGCGCGGCTGCCCGCTCTTGGCGCCAGTGGTGGTCAACAGAATCAATTGATTCGGGCCATCGACTTTGCCGCCGTTGGCGCGAAACTTCTCAATGACCATTTCGTTGTAATTGCTTCGAGTGCTCATGATATCCTCTACATGTGATGAACGCTATTTCTTTTCCCCAGGAAAGTATCTTACTTTAAGTGAGGGGATTACTGATAATTGTACCACAACACCTCTACCCTGCGCCTACCCAAAAGACCAGGAAATTGCCTATGCGTTCAGGTCGATGAGCAAGGGGAGCGATCAGAAAGCTGATGCTCAATCTTAACCCGGCCTGGCAGCCGTCACCACCGCGTAGCCAAATGTGCCCGCCTTCACCGCTTCCGCTGCGGCGCGGGCCAGCGCTCGGGCCTGCTCGAAGTCCGCGCTGGGCAGATCGATCTTCTTCAGCTTCACCAGCAGTTCCGCCCCCAGCATCCGCGTACGAATCTCCTGCACCAGATTGCCCAGCGCATCATCATGCCGCTCGGTGAGATCGACGCGCAGGCTGGCGTCTTCCAAATACTGCACATACTGATCGAGCGGCTGCGCATCGGCAATGCAGGCAATCCAGGCCAGCAGTCCTTGTAGGGCTTCGGGCACCGCACCAGAGCGCGTCAGGTCGCTCAAGCCCACCTGCCCGCCAGGCCGCAAGACGCGGCGGAACTCGCTGGCGGCAGCGCGCTTATCAGGAAACGTGCAGAAGGCGCATTCGCAGACCACCGCGTCGAACGATTCATCAGCAAAGGCCAGGCGCTCGGCGTCGCCCTGCGCGAACTGCACCAGATGCCCCACGTTTGCGCGCTCCGCCGCCTCGACAGCCTTGCGCACCGACTCGCCGCCATAATCCACGCCCACCACCGCGCAGCCAAAGCGCCGCGCCAGAAAGATCGCGCTGGCTCCCTGGCCCGCCGCCACATCCAGCACGCGCCGACCTGGGCCAAGGCTGAGCAGCACTCCCAGCCGCTCCGTCAGCGCCAGACCGCCCGGATGAAACGACTCGCCCAGCAGCCGCCGCGCCCACTCGCTTTGATAGGCCGCCGCGCAGCACAGCTTCAGTTCGTTCGCGCTCAGGCCAGCAGGCATCTGAGGGCCGATATGGCTATCCGAACTCAGGGCTGCATCATCTTGTGCAGTTGAAGCACCGTATTCCAATTTCTGGCCGTCCCCACCGTTTTCAGCTTGCGCTCAATCAAATTTCCCGTCAATTTCGTGCGCCCCGCGCCTTCCGTATAATAGACATACATCTCCTGCCCGATGATAAAGATTTCCTCCGGGCCAGCGTGTGCCTTTAACAGCGCCTCCTGCGCGGCCTCCTCCGGGCGAGCCGCTAGAAAGATCACATGCAAAAAGCGCGGCTCCTTGTCAGGTTGGTTCTGGAAAGGGGTATTGGCGATAATCTCCGCGAGTGCGGCTGGCGTGCGAATCATGACATCCGAGCGAAAGCCAAACTTTGTGGCAAAGGCCGTCTCAATCTGCTGCTGAAGCTGGGCCGCGTCTTCGTTATCGCTGTGAAAGACCACATTACCGCTCTGGATATAGGGGAGGACGTTCTTCAGCCCCAAAGCCTCGTGTACCTGCTTCAGTTCGGCCATACTCACCTTATGGTTGCCCCCCACATTGATGCCGCGAAACAGCGACACAAACACTGCCACGCTCAACCCTCCTTCTGCCCGGGCCGATGCCCGTTGGCGCGCACCTTCTGAGGATAAGGCTGATCGAATGAGAACGTCAGCGGCTCAGGACTATAAGAAGTTCCCGCCCTCCGCGCCCGATTGCGCTCGCGCTCGCGCGCCTCAAGCTGCGCCCGCGCCTGCTCGCGATAGCCCACGCTGTTATACGCGCAGAAGGGGATTTGCTTGCCATCGGGCAGCAAGATTTCTTTGCAGCACTTCATCAGATTCTTCTGGTTGAACGTCCAGGGGTCCATGAAGTCCTGTAACATAACCATAAATATCTGGTTGGCAAATGCCTTCAGGTCCAGCCCCTGCCCATCCGGCAGGCCGCACGCCGCGCAGGACAGCGCGAACTGCTGCGCAAACTTATCGGAGCCAACCACCGCCGACGACGACCACAACCCCTCCAGCGCGCGCTTGATGTCGTCGCCCAGATCGGGCGCGGCGCGGTTGGTGATATAGTCCAGGTAATCATCGACATTCAGCACGCGCGGCAGCGGCAGAACGCTCTCGCCATCCAGCAGCGCGTAGGTCACCGAATTGCACGTCGGGAAGCAACACGGCACCGGCACAAAATCCTTGACGACGAACATGCCCTCCGTCTGCGCCTCGATCTCTTTCAGAATATCGGGGATGGTCACGCGCTCCTTGGGATCGTGTTCGTTATGTCGGCCTGAATGGAAGGCGGGCTGGAACGTGATGCCATGCACTGCCGGGTGCTTGAGGGCAAACTTGACAATCGCGCCAACCTCGTGCAGATTCACGCCGCGCTCAATCGCCGGAACCAGCACCACCGCTGCCCCAATCGTCGCCAGCCGGTCCAGCGCGCGCAGCTTCTCCTCCAGAATATCTGGCTCGCCGCGCAGCACGCGATACGTCTCGCGCTCGAAGCCGTCGAACTGGAAGTAGACCGTGGGCACAAGCTCTGCCAAATCAGCCAGAAAAGCGTCATCGTTGGCAATGCGCTTGCCGTTGGTGTTGAGCATCACGTGGCGGATATTGCGCGCCTTGGCGGCCCGCATCATCTCGATAATCTGCGGGTGGATGCTTGGCTCGCCGCCGGAAAACTGCACCACTTCCGGGTTGCCTTCCGTCTCCACCAGATGATCGAGAATGCCCTCCACCTCTTCCAGCGTCAGATTAAACCCTGCTCCGGCGTTGGCAAAACAGAGCGGGCAATCCATATTGCAAGCGCTGTTCACCTCGATGATGCCCAGGCAGGCATGCTGCTGGTGATCGGGGCACAGGCCACAGTCGTGGGGGCAGCCATGCTGAATGGCGGTAGAAAACTCCAAAGGGATGGTGCCAGGCTTATTGAACTTCGTCGCCGAGGTATAGGCTTGCGCATCCCCATACACCAGCGCCTCGAACTCGCCGTGTTCGGGGCAGCGCCTGCGCAAATAGACCTTGTTATCGCGCAGCAGAATCTTCGCATCCAGCACGCGGCGGCATTCCGGGCAGATGCTGCGCGTCAACTCGTAAAACACATAATCAACATCGTGCTTCTGGCGCGTGGGCTGTGGTCTGGACACAGCTTGAGTCATGTTCGCTCCTTCAGTGGACCGCCACAAACGGGTGATTTTTCTTAGATTATACCCGCCGCTGCATAGGGCGGTTTCTTGACCTCGCCGCGAGATACCTGCTATAGTCTCATCAGACCAAGAGACAGTGAGGTCACCGGTTGGCTGCTCCATCTTCCACTACCGCCCCAGCAATCCCACGCCGCGCCGCTTACACCTTTCTCGCGCTTGCCTGGCTCGCGGCGGTCAATCTGCGCACCGTCCTGCTGGCGGTGCCGCCTGTCCTGCCGCAGATTCGCCAGGCTTTGGGCCTATCCTATACAGCCACCGGATTGCTCACCTCGCTGCCCACGCTCATGATGGGCCTGGCAGCCGTGCCCGGCGCGTTCCTGGTGGCCCGCGCCAGCGCGCGCACAGCAGTAGCCTTCGGGTTGGGTCTGCTGGCGGCGGGCACGCTGCTGCGCGCGCTCATCCCAGCCGCCGCACCGCTCTTTGCCTTCACCATCCTGCTCAGCCTGGGCATCGCCGTCACCCAGCCAGCCCTGCCGGTGCTGGTGCGCCAGTGGTTCCCTCGGCAGATTGGCCTTGCCAGCGGCATCTTTTCCAATGGCTTTATCATCGGAGAAATCCTGGCTGCGTCCTTCACTGTGTCGGTGCTGATGCTGCTGAACACGAACGATTGGCGCGTCACCTTCATCTTCTGGGGCATACCCGTCGTGGCAACGCTGGCGCTCTGGCTGATCTTCGCGCCGCGCGCCCGCTGGGGCAGCACAGCGCCCGGCCAGACAAACTGGCGCGCGGGCTGGAACACCTGGCGCGGCTGGCGCATGGGGCTGCTGCTGGGTACAGGCAGCCTGGTCTATTTTTCCATGAACACCTGGATTCCCGAATATGACAAAGCCCTTGGGCGAGCAGCCGCCATTCCCGCCGCGTTGAGCATCTTGAACGGCTTGCAATTGCCCACCAGCATCCTCATCACCGTCTTTGGCCGCAGCCTGGCCGGACGACGCTGGCCCTTCATCTGCTTCGGCATCCTCTGCACCATTGGCATTTTCGGCTGGCTCTTTGCGCCCGCCAGCACCGACCTGCTCTGGGTCGGCATGCTGGGCGCTGGCTCCAGCGGCGTCTTCTTGCTCGGCCTGGCGCTGCCGCCGCTGCTGGCCCCTGAACGAGAGGTTGCTGGCTACACGGGCCTGTTACTCACGCTGGGCTACACCAGCGCCTTCTTTGGCCCGCTGATTGGCGGCGGCCTCTGGGATGCGAGCGGCATCGCGGCGCTGGCCTTCATCCCCGTTGTCTTCGCCAGCATCATGCAGATCGTGCTGGGTGCGGTCCTGCCCAGGCCAGCATAAAATCTGTCTCCATGCCTCTGCTCACAGAACCCAGACATCGCCCGATGGTATGCTTCCTTCTGTATACTATAACGTGTGCGGAACAGCGTGAAAGGAGGAACACCGAGCACATGACTCAGCCAATTATCGTTCCAGGTCGACAATCTCGCGCAGCGGGCCAGCACCCTATTGCAGCCATTGGGCAATCTTTTTCCATTCACGAATGGAGCGGAAGCGGCCCAAACGAGCTACATGTCCACCATGCCGATGACGAGGCATGGCATATCCTGGAGGGAACCCTCACGTTCCGCTTTGTTGATAGCACTATCGAGGCCCCGGCTGGAACAACTGTCTTCGTCCCAGCCGGAGTGGCGCACACCTATTATGAGGCTGCTGGTCCAACGCGCTATCTCATCATCCTGACTCCACGCCTGCGCGAGTTGATCGCCGCATTGCAGGGAGTGCCACGCGATGAGCATCACACCATTATGCGCCAATTTGCTTCTGAAATAGTGGAGTGATTGCTCAGGCCCAGCCCAGCAAAAAAAGGTCCAGCAAGCATGTGGCTTGCTGGACCTGAACGCTCTCAGACTAATACAGAATGACCGGCGTGCCAATCTCAACCCAGCCATACAGCCAGGCCGTATTGTCAAGCGTCATATTGACACAGCCGTGCGTGCCATCGTTGGAATAAATTCCTGAGCATTCATCACCATGGGGCAGATTCGACCCCGGCCCAAAGTAGCAGCGCCACGTGGCATCGTGCAGGAAGAAGCCATCCGCGTGGTACTCCATCCCATAGTTGATGGGTGTCGGCGGATACCAGAGCGGAGAGTTCGGCGGCTCATCCGACTTGAACGTCAGGTTCGTGCCCATATAGAACACGCTCCAATCGCCTGGAGGCGAAGGCGCTTCCATCCGCCCGGTGGCAACTGGGATCGACTTGACGAATTGGCCGTTATCATACAGCCGCATCGTCTGCTCGGTGAGCGATACCACCACCGCTTTCCCCTTCATTGCTTGATCATCCTGGAGCAATTGCAGGTCGGTAGCGTGCGGCTGATTGTGGGCCGTTGTATCCTTCAGGTTCGCCAGCAGCGCGTGCAGGTTCTGCAACAGAATCAGCACCTGGTTATCAACGGCTTGATAATCATCGTTGGTCTGGGCCTGCTGATAATAGGACTCCTGATCGCCATAGGCGTCGGTGCCATCGCGATACTCATAATCATTCGTGATGGCGGTCGTAGCGATCAGCGCCTTCAACTGATTCAAATCGTAGTTCGTCTTGCCCTTGATGACCACGCCCTGCATGTTATTCATCTGGGATTGGATGCGCGAAGAAAGCGTAAGGTAGTCTTGCAGGGAATGGGCATTCTGAAGCGCCTGCTGATCCTGGGCAAGCTGCTGCTGGAAGGTCGAGACATTCACGCCATAGGTTTGCGCCTGCGTGATCTGCTGCTGGAAGGTATTCAGCATGGCCGCGCCGATAAAGGGAATCGCCGCCACCTGATCTGCTGCCAACTGATCGATCTGCGCCGACAGCGTTGACATCAGCTTCTGATAATCATCCGGCACGCTGGCAGCGCGGAAAGTAGCCAGATCATTTTGATATTCTTGCTGGCCGAGCGCCGTATTCAGCTTGGCCTGCTTCATCCGGTTGATGGAATCTTGCAACGACTGCAACTGCTGATAGGCGGGCCAGAGCAGTTGCAGCGCCTCGGTTTGCTGCTTCGCATACGCGCTGACCTGATAGAAATCGTTGGGCGTCACCCCGGCTTTGAACTGCTGCTGCACTTGCGCCATCCGGCTCTCATAGGCAGGGATTTCATTCGCAAACCCCTGATTCTGGCGCTGCTGCAACATAGCCTCGAACCCCTGAATGTCCTGGTTCGCCTGGTAGCGCGCCTGGTTAGCAGCCTGCGCGACGACCGACGCAACTTCGCTCTCCAGCACTTTATAGCTGGTGATCGCGTTTTGATAGGAGCCATCGGAGTTCTTATCGCCGAAGATACTCACAGGCGCCAGGCTATTCGCCACGCGCGACTCTTGCTGGCGAATCGGCACCAGCATGTTGTCCGGCACACCCAACTTCACCGCTTGCGCAATCTCGGTATTGAGCCGCGCCTGCTCTTGCTGAGCGGATTGTCCCATGGGGGTCGGGGTTCCGCAGGCTGAAAGAAAGAGCAACAGGCCAACCCCCAGCAGCCCCAACCACCCCTGCCTCTGCCACCGTGTGTGCTTGTGTTTCTCGAGCGTCATTGTTCTACTCTTTTCTTTGGAAAGCGCCTTCGATACCTCAGGGCTATCCCCTCACGCGAGCTATTAGACATATATATTTTATTTACTGCCAGCAGGACAGAAGCCAGGATAGAAGAGTCAGATTGCTACAAAGTGAGAAAATGTGTATCCCGAATTGCTCGCTTCTCATCAATTATACACTATGACGAGCCTCTGCTGCTGAGGCGAGTATGCGGCCTCAGCCCTCATGCCACCTGCCCTGACAGCGTATTACCCCTTTTTGTGAACTTGCTCACACACTCACCTTTCCGTGAGGGGAAAGGCTATTTTTGGTAAGCTAATTGTTTTAACGTACCGAGCAGCTTCTAGTAACTTACTTCGCGGCCAGGTTACAGGCTCAATGCGCAGCAGCAAGCTCATACATAAAACAACACGAGCGAAGCAGCTAAATCGCTTCACTCGTGCGTCTTTAATGAGAAAAAAGGCGGCGGCCAGATAACCGTAAAGCTCACATCATGGCTGTGATTGCGCCAGCCGGAGCACGGTCGCCACGACCTGCTCAAGCGGCGCGCTGGTATCGATCTCATGCCCCGCGGCACGCCGCAACAACGGCTCGACCCGTTCTATCAACCCCAGCACCCGAGCGGTTTCGTCGGGATGCTTCCCATACGGATTGTTGGTCCTCGTGCGCAATCGCTCAACAATGGTCTCAGCCGGAGCACTCAGCAGGACGATGTGGTCGAACTGGGGAAGGAACTTTCCCATATTCTCCGCGCATCCGCCAAGGAACAACACCTCGGCGTCTTCGGTCGACAAGAGGTCTTGAATGCGGTCCTCTCGCCATACCCAGTCCCGGCCCGCTTCCACCGGCGATCCGAAAGGGTCAGCGTCACCGATAACCTCTTCCCACTCGGAGAACTCGTCACAGTCGGCATCCACGGCCTTATATCCGCGTGCCGCGAGCGCGCCGATGAGCGTCGATTTACCAGTTCCGGACATTCCCGTCAGGAGAATGCGCTTCACGACAACAGCCTCTCCTCAGTTTACCTTGGGTAAGCGATCAGAAACGCTATTCCCCGTAGGGCACCCAGATATTTTTCACCTGCGTGGCTTCGCGCAAAAACTCCTGGCCTTCGCCCTGGGCCGGGTCGTGCCAGTCGCGGGCGTGCCCATAATTGACCCAGGTGCGCTTCATGTTCCCGGCAGAGGCATGTTCAACTTTTTTGCTGCCTTCCGCGCTGCCAAAATACCAGATGGCCTCGACATCATCGTGGTCGGCCAGCACCTGGGTCAGCGCTTCGCGTTCGCCCGTGACGATATTCACCACGCCATCCGGCACGTCCGACGTTTCCAGCACCTGGTAGAAGTCCGTCGCGCTCAGCGGATATTTCTCTGAAGGGACGACGACAATCGTATTGCCCATCGCAATCGCCGGGGCGAACAGCGACACAAACCCCAGCAGCGGATAGTCGTCGGGGCAGGCGATGCCAATCACGCCAATTGGCTCCGGCATTGCCAGCGTCACGTCGCGGATGGGCGTGTGATGCACCAGCCCATCGTATTTATCGGCCCAGGCGGCATACGTGAAGAGGCGATTGATCGACGCCGCCACCTCGTCGCGCGCCTCATCCAACGCCTGGCCGGTCATCGCGGCGATGCGCCGCGCAAACTCTTCTTCCCGCACCGACAGATTTTCGGCCAGGTAATAGAGAATCTGCGCGCGGTTGTGCCCGGTTGTGCCGGTCCAGCCAGCCGCTGCCGCGTGCGCCGCCTCGACCGCGTTGCGAATATCCTTGCGATTGCCCTCGCCGACTTCGCCGATCATCTGCCCATTGGCCGCCAGCACAAAGCGGCTGTAGCCCGAATCTGGCCGTGCCTGTTTGCCCTTGATGAACAGCTTGGGCGTGCGATCAATAGCAGGCAGCGCGTAGCCATCCGCCCCGCCATAACCGTTGCCGTTGACTGATACCGCGCCCGACGAGGATGAGCGAACCCGCGCCCGCTTTGGCCGCCCGGTGCCATTGGCCCCGGCATGATTGCTCATCTCTGCTGCGCCATCTTCGGCTTGCTCGCCGCGCAGCAGGCGACCCTCCCACGCCGGACGCATATACTCGAACAGACCCTCGCGGCCACCTTCGCGCCCGAAGCCGCTTTCGCGGTAGCCGCCAAAGCCAGAGGCCGCGTCGAACTGGTTGGTGCAGTTGACCCAGATGCTGCCAGCCTTGATCTGGCGGGCCACATCCAGCGCCAGATTGATATTATCGCTCCAGACGCTGGCCGCCAGGCCATAGCGCGTATTGTTCGCCAGCGCCACCGCCTCTTCTGGCGTGCGGAACGTCATCGAAACCAGCACCGGCCCAAAGATTTCCTCCTGCACGATGGTCGCTGCCGGGGCTACGTTGGTAAAGAGCGAAGGCGGAAAGAAATAGCCCTCCGTTGGGCAGGCCCACGACGGCTGCCAGAGCGTGCCGCCCTCGGCCACACCCTGATTGACCAGGCTCTGAATCTTTTCCAACTGCGCGGAGGAGACAATCGCGCCGATATCCACGGCTTTATCCAGCGGGTCGCCCAGGCGCAGCTTTTCCATACGCTCGCGCAGTTTGGCGATCATCTTGTCGGCAACGTTTTCCTGCACCAGCAGCCGCGAACCGGCACAGCACACCTGCCCTTGATTGAACCAGATGGCATCGACCACGCCCTCTACCGCGCTGTCCAGGTCAGCATCGTCAAAGACAACGAACGGCGATTTGCCGCCCAACTCCAGCGAGATACGCTTGCCGCTGCCCGCCGTCTCGCGGCGAATGAAGCGGCCCACATCGGTTGAGCCGGTAAACGCGATCTTATCGATGCCCGGATGGCGCACGATCATTTCGCCCATCTTGCTATCGCCCGTGACGATATTGACCACCCCCGGCGGCAGGCCAACTTCCTGGCAGATTTCGGCAAAGGCCAGCGCCGTGATGGCGGTGAACTTGGCGGGCTTCAAGAGCACGGTGTTGCCCATCGCCAAAGCTGGCGCAATCTTCCAGCAGAGCATCAGCAGCGGAAAGTTCCAGGGGACAATCTGGCCGACCACGCCCACCGGCTCGAAGCCGGGGAACTCGCTTTCCATCAACTGCGCCCACCCGGCGTGATAGTAGAAGTGCCGCGCCACCAGGGGCACGTCGATGTCGCGTGTTTCGCGGATGGGCTTGCCGTTGTCCATCGACTCCAGCACCGCCAGCCGCCGCGAATGCTTCTGCACATGCCGCGCAATGGCATAGAGGTAGCGGGCGCGCACGTGGCCCGGCGTCGCCCTCCAATGGCCGAAGGCTTCACGGGCCGCCGCCACCGCCGCGTCCACGTCCACCTGCCCTGCTGAAGCCAGCTTCGCCAGCGGTTTGCCGGTGGAGGGGTTGATGCTCTGGAACGTCTCGCCGCTCTGCGCCTCCACCCACTGCCCGTTGATAAACAGCTTGAACGCTGGCCCGTGCCGCTCAATCCACTCCAGCGCGGGCGTCGCAGACTCCGGGGCAGGTCCATACTCCAAGGTCTCGAAAATATCGGCAACACGCATATCCTAACCCCTCCTGATGTAATGGCTTCTACACTGTCTGACCGCGCTCTGCTTGTAGCGCCGCCGTCCCTGGCGGCCAAACGGTTCGCCAGCGCGAACGCTGTTCCTTGTCGAGTCACGTCGCGGCAGCCCAGCGCTTGCCGCCAGGGACGGCGGCGCTACAAGCGGCAATGCCTCAAGCCAGGTGTACTCTTACTTCAGCTTCTGGCGCAGCCGCTCGATGCCGCGCAGCACCTCGGCGCGATTGTTGGCCGCTTTCATCCAGCCGGGCAGCCGACTGGCAAGGCTCTTGTTGATATTGGGCACGCGCTTGCGTACATCAGCTTTGACATATGCCTCAAGAAAGTCCAGATGCTCTTGATTATAGGCCCAGAGCGTTTGCCCGCAGCACGGCGTTTGCAGCCAGACCGGCTGGCGAAAATACCAGTCAAACGGGCCGCCGATGCTCACCAGATGGCCGCTCCAGTCCTTGCTATAGCCGCATCGCAGGCAGGCCAGGCGGCGCGGCCCAAACAGCTTTGGCTCGGTTCCGGGCATGGGGGCCACATCGGCGCGCCGATGACAGCGCGGGCAGACGATCAGAAAGGTTGTGCCAAAATCATAGGTTGTCTGGACGCTGTCGTGAAACCTGATCGCCACGCTGCACCCTCATCAAATGGTCCACGTGCCCACACCCATAGATGGTGTAGTTTTTGTAGATTTTTTGAACTCTGTAGAAGTTTTGGATATTCTTCAGAAAAACTGGCAATACTACTGAAGAGATATTGAAACCTCATCTCTAAATAACACCATCTCTTCTCGTGAAGAATTATCCTCAAGCATCTACAAAAACTACACCATCTATGGGTGTGGGGGGAAGTCACCCTTACTTCTTCTTAAAGACCGTTTGTAAGATCGACCAGAGCACCTTCCCCAGCAGGAACTTTCCAATCCACGCAAGCATGCGGTTTCTCGCTTTCTCGGCAATCCGTGAATCATTGCCAGCATATCCCAAACAAGTGACAGGTGTAGGCGGCAAAGACGCCCTACATTGTTGTATACGTCAGGGCATGGGGAAATGGTGCGCCGCCGCGTAGTGCCCTGTCAGGAAGTGCGAAAGCTGGCGCTCGATGTCGGAGAGCAGGCTGCTGGCCCCGATGCGGAAGAGGCCGGGCCGTGTCCACTCGTCGCACAGTTCCTCTTTCATCAAGATCAGCCAGTTCACCGCGTCTTTGGCCGTGCGAATGCCCCCGGCAGGCTTGAAGCCGACCTTATGGCCCGTCTCCTCGTAATATTCGCGGATGGCCCGCGTCATCACCAGGCCCACCGGCAAGGTGGCGTTCACCGGCTCTTTGCCCGTGGATGTCTTGATGAAATCCGCGCCCGCCATCATGCAGACCCAGCTTGCCATGCCCACGTTGCGCAGCGTCGCCAGTTCGTGGGTCGCCAGGATGGTCTTCAGGTGAGCATCGCCGCACGCCTCGCGGAAGGCGCGCACCTCGTCATAGAGCGCCTGCCAGTTGCCGGTCAGCACGTGCGCCCGCGAAATGACGATATCGATCTCTCTCGCGCCTGCCTGCACGGATGCGCGAATCTCGCCCAGTTTTTGCTCGAAGGGGTTCTGCCCGGCAGGAAAGCCGGTGGAGACCGCCGCCACCGGAATATCCGTCCCGCGCAGCGCCTCAACCGCCGGGGCAATCAGATTATGATAGACGCAGACCGCCCCGACGTGAATGTTCAGGCTTTCCACGCCCAGCGCTTCGCTCATATCCGCCCGCAGCGGCGTGCGCGCCTTGGCGCAGAGCCTTCGCACATTGCCGGGCGTGTCATCCCCGGCCAGGGTGGTCAGGTCCAGGCAGGTGATGGCGCGCAGCAGCCAGGCCGCCTGCCACTCCTTCTTGACGGTGCGCCGCGTCACCAGGGTTGCGGCGCGGCGCTCGACGGCGCTGCGGTTCACATCCACCTGGGCGACTCGTTCAAGGTCAAGGGGCATCCCTGGATTGCGAATGCTCGTTCCCATCCCCGCTGATTGCTCTGTGGCTACCATAGGCACACCCCGTTTCATGTAAAGCGCTTGCTGAAACTTCAGGTATCTGTGCCTCTTAGTTTATCAGAAAGTGACCGGGAACGTAAAGCTTACCCGTTGGATGGTATTCGGGTTTTGCGGCGTGCGTATCTGCACCTGCACCGTCCAGTGCCCGCCCATCAGCAGGTCGATCTGCCCGGTATAGAAGCCGCTGCCATTGCCGCTGCCGGTCAGGTCGCTGGTTGCGGTGCCCATGTCCATCTCGACCATATTGACAATCAGGTGGACATTTGCGCCATCAACCGGCTTGCCCGTCTTGGTATCCACGATCAGCACGCCGACGCTGTTGGTGCCGAACTTATCGGGCGCAACTTGCAGCGTCACCTTCAGCGTACCCACCGTCGAGGTCATGTCAACCGGAGTCTTGGTCGTGGGCGCAAGGGTCGGCGCGTTGATATTCGGCGTGCCCGAAGGCGTGGGCGCAAGCGACCCGGCCAGCCCACCCAGCAACGACGCGCAGAGCAGCACGCCTGTGCCCAGCAGCGCCTCGCGGCGAATCCAGATGCGTATTTGCTCGCTCAGGCGCACCATCCGCGCCTCAATGCGCGCCGCCTTCTGCCCGCGCTGCCGATCTCCGTTCGTCTGCGGCTCCTGCGGCGTTTCCTCCTCCTCATCGGTCAGGAAGCCGTCATCCAGGGTTTCATCGTCCGTCCCCAGCGCCTTGAGGGCAGGAATGGTGGGCAAGGTGAATGGCCGCAACGGGATGGTGCTTCGCGGCAGCGCGCCGGTGCTGCCGCTCTGCCCTGCTGCCTGTTGATTCGCTTGCTGCAAGCTGGTGGCGCTGATCGATTGCGCCGTTGGCTGTGCTGGCTGGCTTGCGCGTGTTCCGGTGGCTTGCCCGTTCGCCGTCGCGGTCTGCGTCGCTCCCTCCAGCCGGTCCCAGGCGCGCAGGGCGCGGGCCAGCCTGGGCCGCAGACGGAAGGCATGATACGCGCTGATGAGAATCATCACGCAGACCAGCAGGATTTTCACGATGAGCGTTCGGCCATAAGTCGTATCGATAAACTGACTCCAGGAGGTCAGGTGGACATCAGCATTATAGGAGCCGCTGAGCGACGCGATAGCCACGCTGACCAGCGCAATCACCGAAAAACGCGGCAGCAGCTTTACCAGGCCACGCGCGCGGTCTGCCGATTCCTGGTCCCAGATGGCTGGCATCAGCGTCATGGCAATGAAGATGATGCCGCCCACCCACAGGGAGGTCGAAAGCAGGTGCAGCCAATCGACAGGCACGGCAAATGAGGCAATCCCTCCTTGCACCTGCGCGGCGGCAGCATGACCAGAAAGAGACATCGCCACCAACAGCAGCAGGCCCAGCGCCATCCTGGCCCAATTCAGCCCCACACGCGGCTGCCAGTTCTCCTCCGTCATGATCGGGTCAGGTCTGGCGACCAGCCACAGCAGCGCCAGCAGCCCCAGCAACTCGCGCACAATCCAGAAGATGCCAAAAGAGCTATGCAGCAGATTTCCGCTCAAAATGGCCGGTGAAAAGCCGCTGCCCACGCTCCCACCTGCCAGCATGGCCTGCCCGATCACATAGGTGATGTTCGTTACGACGTAGACCACCAGCGCGATCAGGGAGACGCGCCGGAAGCGCCGCGCCGTCACCAGCGCTGTGGCAACCAGCGAGGGGTCGCGCCGCGCGGCAAGCTCGACGATGAAGAACTGCCAGAGCATGCCACCTATCCAGATGGTCGCCGCCAGATAAACCAACCAATCCGAAGCCACTTGCGGCACGCAGAGCAGCGGCGTCGGGCCGGTCAGGCATTGCCCCGCGCTGGTGTTGGCAAACCCTGATGGACCGGTGGGCAGTTCGCTGGGAAGCGCCGGAACCGAGCCATTTTGATAGCGCACGCGGAAGAGGAAGCTGCCGCCCGTCGCGTGCCCATCCTCGGCAGAAACCGATTTCCAGATCACCACATAGAAGTCTGGCGGTAATTGCTGAAGGCCGGTATCCAGTTCGCGCGGATCGGATGCGTTGACGTGCGAGTTCTTCAGATCAACTTCTTTATTGGCATGATTCACCACCACCGCCGAGGTGAGGGCCGGGTTGATTTCTTCCGTGAACCAGATGCGCAGTTGCGACGGCGCTTTGCCGTAATCGATAATTTCGCCAGAGGCAGGGTCAGAGCGCGACAGCAGCGCGTGGGCCGAAGCCACCCCACCGAAGAGCAGGACGAAGAAGAGCGCCAGCGCGCAGGCAATCACCACGCGACGGATTGGCCGCAATCGCATTGGTTGCCCACGTTTCACAGAACCAGGCGCGGCGCTTTGAAGGCTCTTCATGATGCTTTTTAACCATCCTTTATCATGCAGCATGGCATCCTGCTCTTTTAGACGCTTTTGGGAACAGCTATATCCTATTCACTGTACAAGTGTATCACCTTGCCAGATGGCACTATGGTTACGCCTCTATCATAATACCCTGTTTGCTTGTTTGCTGCGCGCCCTGCACCACAAAGGTCAGCGTCTGGCTGGCCTGCTGATGGTCTGGCGCGCGCGCATCCAGGCGCACCGACCAGTATCCTGGCATGCTGAATGACAGGTCCAGCACATAGAGGCCATGGCCCACCTGCTTAGACGACAGATACAGCGGCAGATGAGCCATTGCAGGCATGCTGGCAACGGTCTGAAGGTTGGCATGATCGACGAGCAGCCCATTTGCATCGGTAAGTTGCACCAATAAAACCGGGGGATTGCTCAAAGAGACAGCGTTGCCCTGCGCTGTGGAAGGCTCGCGATAGACCTCCACATGCAGCGGAGCAGGCGCTTGAGGAGCAGCAGGAAGGGAAAACAACGGCAGGCTGAGGACAAAAAGAATCGTTCCGCCGAGCAATATCCAGAAACGCCGCCGGACACGCATGTGATTTGTTCCTCCTTCCATTTGCGCAGGCATGCGCGGGCGCTGTATCCAGGGCAGCTTATTCTGCCCTGGATACAGCGTGTCTTGCAGCCAGATTATCGAACGCGCTTGCTCATCGTCTCCCAGCCGGGTCTCTATCAGGCGCTCGCGAGGCCGGAGCCTGCCCGCCGCTGCCAGCAGGGCTGCTGCGCCGCGTCAGCCACGCGCCAGCGCCACCGCCGACGAGGAGCGCCAGGATGCCGACCAGAATCGGCACCCAGACGGCCACACCGCTGGAGGTCGCGCTTGTCGTCGGCGCGGGAGAAGTCGTGCTGCCCGTGCCCAAGACATTGCCCGTGCCCACGCCAAAGAAGAACACACCGCTGTCCGGGTCGCCATCATCGGCAGAGACGGTATGCCAGTAGACCTCGTAAATGCCATTGCCAGCCCCCTTCATGGCAATGCTCATCGATTTGGCATTGGAAAGGGGAAACTGCGTCTGGCCGGTGCTGACCAGCGTGGCGTCCTGGTCGGAATAAAACGTGTTCTTCAGTTCCGGCTTCAGAAAGACTTGCAAGCTGCTTGGTATGCCATTCTTTCCGGCAGGGTTGACATTTTCCGCGAACGTGACCGTGACCTGGGTGGGAGCCGTCGCCACGACTGCGCCCGCCGCCGGATTCGAACTGACATAGCTGGCATGCGCGGAAGCCATGCCGGTCAGCAGCAGCGTCAGCCCCAACGCGCTGGTCAGCCCCAGCGTCCCCGCCAGCCAGAGCCGACGCAAGCCATGCAAGAAGTGTCTCATACCACGAACCCTTTCAGCGCACTCATCGGCCTGACAGAAATGCCGGACCGAAATCTACATCTTCGCGGAGAACTATAAAGCAACCGCGCCGGAAAGGTGAGCGGGAATCATCCCTATTTTTCGCTAAAACAATCCCTATTTTTCCAGAATGGCACGCTGGCGCATCTTTGCCTCTGTGCAAGCACGTCTTTTTTTCAGCGCTCCGGGTCAACCAGGCCACGGCGCACCGCGTAGCGCACCAGATGGGTGACATCGCGCAGACCCAGCTTTTCCATCAGCCGGGCGCGATGCGCCTGCACTGTTTTCACGCTCAACACCAGTTGATCGGCAATATCCTGGTTGGTGCAGCCTTCGGCGACCAGTTTCAACACTTCGCGCTCGCGGCTGCTCAGGCTCTCATAGGGGTCGGCAGCGGAAGCGTCAGCCGCCGCGCCTTCTTCCCGCAGAGACAAATAGGTGCGCACCAGCGTGCGCGCCATCGATGGCGACAGAAACGTCTCGCCATGCGCCACGGCCCGCACCGCCAGACGCAGTTCCGTCGCCGCCGTCCGTTTCACCAGATATCCGGCTGCGCCAGCCTCCAGCGCCTGGCGCAGATAGTCCTCTCGCTCGTGCATGGTGAGGATGAGCACCTGCACCTCGGGAGCGTGCGCGCGAATGCGGCGGCAGGCTTCCAGGCCGTCTAATTCAGGCATCGACACGTCCAGCAAGACGACATCAGGCTGCAAGCGTTCGGCCAACTCCACGGCGTCGCGCCCGGTATAGGTTTCCCCGACAATCACCATGTCGCTCTGCATCGAAAGCAGCGCCTTCAAGCCTTCGCGCAAAATATCATGGTCATCGGCCAGCAGAATCCGAATCGGCAGCGCGCTCTGGCGCGGCACGGCTTCAGACTTGAGCGGAGCATCCAACGGTTGATCCATCACCGGCTCCTTTGTTCCGCCAGCACCGGCAATGGGATGCTTGCCAGAATGACAGTGCCCTTCTCAGGGGCAGAAGTGATTTCCAGCTTGCCACCGAGCAGGCGCGCGCGCTCCTGCATGCCGACCAGGCCAAGCCTGGTATGCAGGTCGCCCGCTTTGCTCTCTGAAGGCACGGGAAGGCCGCGACCATCGTCGCAAATCAGCAGCGTCACCTGCTCCGGCTGGCGCAGCAGCGTGAGTTCCACCTGGGTGGCCTGGGCGTGGCGCGCCACATTCGTCAGCCCCTCCTGGGCAATGCGAAAGAGCGCCGTTTCTATTCCTGCCGGAAGACGCTGGCTCTGCTCGCCCTCCGGAGACATCTGCACGAGCACGCGCAGTTGTGTCGCCTGGCCGACATCCTCGGCCAGCCAGCGCAGCGCCGCCTCCAGCCCAAGATCGTCCAGAATCACCGGGCGCAGTTGTTCGGCCACGTGGCGCAGTTCGCTCATCGTGCGCCCGGCAAGCTGGTTCACCTGCGCCACCTGCTTGCGCAGCAGCGCGGGAGCGGCGTCAGTCGCCAGCAAGTCTTCCAGCACCTGGGCGTGCAGTGTCAGCGCCGTCAAGGTCTGGCTGGACTGATCGTGCAGTTCCAGCGCCAGGCGGCGGCGCTCCTGTTCCTGCGCGTGCAAAATATCACCGGCAGTCTGGTGACGCAGCGCCTCCAGGCGATCGAGCATGGCGTTCAGCGCGGCAGCCACCTGCGAGACATCGCTGGCATGCGCCGAAATCGGCGCGCGGCAATCCAGCCGCCCGGCTTCAATCACTTGAATGGTGTTCAGCAAGCTAAACAGCGGACGAAACGCCGCGCGCAGCAGCAGTGTATTGATGAGCAGGCCCACCAGCGCCGCCGCCACGAGAAACGAGGTATCGATCAGATAGTGATAGGATTCGAGCGCGTGGCGTGTAATCCACCAGGCAGCAAGAGCCTCCACCAGAATGATGACGGTGTTGGCAACCAGCACTTTTTCAAACAGCGACAGCGATGGGAGAAATCGGGCCATGACTGGCTCCTTGCATCAAACGCATCTGAACTCCCTGCTATTGTAGCAACGATAGCCTCGGAGCCGCAAGGCAGTGATGGCACCCCGACACGCGCTCAGCAGTCGAACACCGACCAGCAGAGGTCGTTCCGCGCCCGCTGGTCGTCGAGGACGAGCGCGCGAATCGCCTCTGGAAGCTGGTCGCGCTGCCACCGGCACTCGAGCCGCCCGGCACGCTCGCCCTCGTCTTCCGGCGCGGCAGCACGCGCGGCCTTGATCGCATAGGCCGCCGCGCCGAGTTCGTGCGCGGCGACGTGTGCGACGACCGCGGCCTGCCCGGCAGCGTACGCAGCATACCGGGCTGCCCCACGCAGGTCTCTGGCCGCGCCCATTGCATGCCCGCCCGCCGCGCGCGCCTGGGTCATCGTGACCTCGCCACGCACCCAGGCGCGGGCCTGCTCGATCGCCTGACGCGGGCGCTGGTCAAGAGGCTTTGCCGACTCGAAGAGGGCCAGCACGTGCTCCGCGCACGCTGCCGCCCACAGGGCGAGGAGTTGGTGATCCGCATCGGTGAGGGTTCCACCACGGCGGATCGTCACGAAACGCGGGTCGCGGACTTTCGGGAGGATCATATCCAGCACCCCTTCTGCTCGCATTGGCAAGAGCGGCCTGGCGCAGAGGCTGCCCGCCGAACACCTCTCTCCGAGTGAGATTACCTGGAGCATACCACAGTCGGCAACATCGGACCGATTGTGGTTCAGAGGCATGCTCAGGGGGCTGGATGCTGGGGGATGAGGAGCGCCAGCACCACCGGCAGCAAGATGACGAGGGCAGTAATTGCCAGTGAAGAAAACGCGCCAATGGCCTGTCTGCTCTGGCCTGCAAGCCGCCAGGCGGTTATACGACGCCAAACCCGCACGAGCGCGATAGCATACACCGTGAAGCCCAGCGCCAGCCCAACGCCAAGGGTCAGAGCGGTGGCAAGCTGTTCGGCAGAGAAGCCCAACCCCACGGTGAGCGCCCGCGCCCCGGTCGTCAGTGCCGAGACAACAGCCAGGGCCACGGCCAGCGCCAGGAGCGGGAGCAATCCGATCAGCACCCCGCGCCACAACTCAGGCAGGCGTGCGCGGCGTGTCCCTGAGACGGGTGTGGATGGTTGAGGAGCAGTCGAAGTCATCAAGCGGCTCACTTTCCCGGCTTCAAGGCTGCCCGAGCGCAGCCCGATAAAATGCGACCACGCGCGTCACGTACTCCGCCCCGGCCACATGAAAGCTCTGAGCATGGCTGGCCCCCGGCACCAGCCAGGATTGCACCCGGGCACCAGGGGCGGCGCGGGCAGCCAGGTCGAGTTCCGAGAGCGCCGAGGTGGGCACATAGGTATCATTGGCCCCCTGGATGAAGAAGACCGGACGTGGCGCCAGGCGGGCCACCACATCGACCGGACGCACCGCCGTGTAATCGATGCCATAGAGCGCCCGCGCCGCCTCCAATATCCCCGGGGTGAAAAAAGCGGGTAAGCCACTCTGCGGGGGAAGCTGCTTTTCCAGCACGGGAAGGAGGTCTGCATAGGCTGAATCAGAGACGACAGCCTGGATGGCAGGCTCCTGTGCCGCCGCAAACAGCAGGGTGGCAGCGCCCATCGACACGCCCCAACCCAGCAGGTGGCGTGGTCGCCCCAGGGCAGGATAGGGCAACACCCCGGAGCGGAGCCAATCCACCGCGCCCAGCACGTCGCGCTGCTCATCCAGACCAAAGGAGATGGGCGCTGGAGGGGAGGCACCCATCCCGCGCATATCAAAGGCCAGCACGGCAAAGCCCTGCCGCGCCAACGCGCCGGAGAGCGCCAGTAAACCCACGCCAGGGTCGGTGCGATTGGTGCGCAGCCCATGTACGGCAATGATGGTGGTAGCGGTCGTCAACTGCCCATCCGGCAGCACGCCGGGAATATACCAGCCCTTGAGCAGCACGTGATCGCCCCGACTCGGGAAAGTAACCTCTCGGTAGGCCAGCCCCAGGCTCGCCGGTGTTGTCGTGACGGGTGTCGGCGCGACGTACACAAGCCTGGTCGCCACATAGAGACACAGGCCCGCGTAACTCAGCGTCAGGAGACCTGAGGCCAGCAGCGCGGTAGCTACCACGCGGGGCAGCCAGCGACCAAACCCGTCTGTGAAAGGCCGCTGCGTCTCCAACGCTCGGGAAACCGAAGACATATAAGACTACCTCCAGGGTGCAAGAGATGGCGGAGGCTCATCCGCTCCACCATCTGATGGGAATCAGCCTTGTGTCACGAGCACATCATTCGGATTGCTTTCACCCTTGATTGTCGCCACCACCATATTATTGCTGGCATCAACAACCGACAGATCGCCCGATTCGATATTGGCAACGACCACATAGCGGCCATCAGGCGAAACGGCCACGCCATGCGGCGAGCGTCCCACCGGCACCGTGGCAGCCAGCTTCGGGCGGGTAGGGTCGCTGGTCAGGTCCAGCACGGTGAGATTGCCGCCGCTGTTGGTGATGTAGAGGCGCTTGCCATCGGGCGCAATCGCCAGCAGCACAGGCGTCTGGCCTGCCGCCGCGCCGCCCACCACCGCGTGCGCCGGGTCGCGCAGCTTCGTCGTGTCGACCACCAGCACGCGCCCGAAAAAGTTATCGGTGATGTAGAGATAGCGCCCATCCTTGCCAAAGACCACGCTGTAAGGATGGGCGTTCGCGGGCAGCGTGAGCGTCTGCGCCAGGCTGTTCGTAGTCGTATCGATCACGGCCAGCGCCTGCCCGTTGAGGCAGGCCACATACATGTACCGCCCATCCGGCGAAGCCGTCAGGCCATGCGGTCCGGCTGGCGTTTGAATCGTCTTCACGACCCTTCCCTGCGCGACATCCACCACCGAGACGGTTGCCCCCTGAAAATCGGTGACGTAGGCGAAGCGCCCACCCGGCCCGAACGCCACATGCACCGGATAGAGGCCAACCGTCACCGTGCGCAGCAAACGCGGCGCGCTGCCCGTCACATCGTAGAGATCGACGCGGTTATCGGCAATGTCCGTCGCGTAGACGACGCGCCCATCGGGCGAAAGCGCCAGGCCGTGCAGGCTTTTGCCTCCGTTGACCGTCGCCATCCCCAGCTCCGACAGGTCGCCATCGCCAAGATCGGTGACAAAGACGTGATACGCCGCAAGCTGCGCCGGAAGCACCAGAACGGGCAAGGTCGGAGTGGCCTCCACAGGAGCAGGCCCGCCAGGCGCGCACGCAGCAAGAGATAAAGACAAGATGGAAAGGAGCAACAGCCAGCGCCGCTGCTCTTTGAACGCAAGACGCGGCGCGCTTTTCAGCCATTGAAGCATACATTTTCCTCGAAACCGTTATCTCCATCTGGAACCCTACTCGCAGAGTTATCACGCACCAGCAGGGCACGGAGAGTATAGGCCAGCCAGCGCCAGGAGGCAAGACGGATGGGAATGCTATAATACAGACCAGCCATCAACGAGGAGGTTGAACCATGCCCGACGAACAACCAACGCGCATCGAGCGCGATTCCATGGGCGAGATGCAGGTGCCCGCCAACGCCTATTACGGAGCCAGCACCCAGCGTGCTGTCCTGAACTTTCCGCTCAGCGATTTACGTTTTCCCCGCCGCTTTATTAAAGCGCTGGGCCAGATCAAACTCTGCGCCGCCCAGACCAATGCCGCGCTTGGCCTGCTCGACGAGAAAATCGCCAAAGCCATCTCCGACGCCGCCCAGGAAGTGGTGGATGGCAAGCTGGATGGCGAATTTGTGCTGGACATCTTCCAGACCGGCTCCGGCACGTCCACCAACATGAACGCCAACGAGGTGATTGCCAACCGCGCCAACGAACTGCTGGGCGGCGCGCGCGGCTCGCGGCTGGTCCATCCCAACGATCATGTCAACTTCGGCCAGTCCTCCAATGATGTCATCCCTTCGGCCATTCATATTGCCGCGCTCATAGCGATTCAGGAAGACTTGCTGCCCGCGCTGGATGGCCTGGAACGCGCGCTCAACCAGAAAGCCGTTGAGTTTATGGATGTCATCAAGACGGGCCGCACGCACCTTCAGGACGCGACACCCATCCGGCTCGGCCAGGAGTTTCGCGGCTATGCCGGGCAGATCGAGCGCGGCATCAAGCGCGTGCGCCTGGCGCAAGAGGAACTGGCCGAGGTCGCGCTGGGTGGCACCGCCGTTGGTACGGGGGTCAACACGCATCCCCAGTTTGCGCGGCGGGTCTGCGAACGTCTTTCCGAACTGAACGGCGTCTTCATCCACGAAACCAGCAACCACTTCCAGGCGCAAAGCACCCTGGATAATATCGTTTCCGCGAGCGGCGCGCTCAATACCCTGGCCGTGAGCCTGATGAAAATTGCCAACGACACTCGCTGGCTCGGCTCTGGCCCACGCGCGGGCTTCGGCGAAATCGAGCTTCCCGCCGTGCAGCCGGGCAGTTCCATCATGCCAGGCAAGGTCAACCCGGTCATCGCCGAATCCGTCTGCATGGTCTGCGCTCAGGTAATGGGCAATCACACGACAATCACCGTTGCCGGGCAGGCGGGCAATTTCGAGATCAACGTAATGATGCCTGTCGCGGCCTATAACCTGCTGCAATCCATCGCGCTGCTGGCAACCTCGACTAAAAACTTCACCGCGCAGTGTGTCGTTGGCATTCGGGCCACCAGCAAAGGCCCGGACATGGTGGAACGTGGCCTGGCAATCGGCACCGCGCTCGCGCCGGTCATCGGCTACGATGAGGCCGCCCGGCTGGTGAAGGAGGCAGCGAAAACTGGCAAGACCATCCGCGAGATAGCGCTGGAGCAGACGAAGCTCAGCGCAGAGGAACTGGAGCAGATTCTCAACCCGGCCAAGATGACTGAGCCGGGCCTGGAGGGTGGTCCAGCCGGCGGGTAAACGCTGGCGGCTGATGCCGCCAGCCATCCGCTAGTCGTGAGTGGGAGCGCGCCAGTAGCGCCTGCTGGTGAAGGTGTCGCCCGGTTGATTGACGGTGCTTGCCACCAGGCCAACCTGCACCAGTTTTGCCAGCACCGTGTGAACCTGAGAAACGTGGACGCCTTCAGGTTTCGGTTGGTTCTTGTAGATGTCAGGGAAGTATGGCCCTTGATTTTGCATCACCGCGTGGTGAATATCGTTGAGGGTCAGGCTGCCCCGGCTTTCGTATGAGAGCGCTTGCAGCACCAGGTTGCTCAAATCCTGCTTATAGAGCCGCTGCTTCTCCTGGGCGATCACCTGCGGCGCGGCATGCTTCGCCCACGATTCGCCCTCAAACTGCACCTCGAATTGGCAGATCGAACCGCCTCGTTTCATGCACGTATGCTCGCGCGTGTATGCTTTTTCGCCGAAGCGGTCTGCCGCGCCGTGAATGCAGCCCTCCAGCAAGGAACACAGCTTGCGCCCACTATCGTAGGTAAGGACGAGGTGGCTTTTGTCGGCAGCAAGGAACTCATAGGCAAAGAGCGGCGGTTCCACGCCGTCGGGGGTGCGGCGCATCTGCGCATGGGCGTCGCGCATCAGCAGCAGCAGATCACAGGCATTCCACGCCTGCGCCAGCAAATAGCCGCAGAGGTATTCAACCAGCCCGTTGACCATGAAATAGCGCCCATACTCGAACATCAGCCGGTCTTCTGAATAAAACGTGAGCTGGCTGGCGGTATGCAGGCCCTTGACGAGCAGGGCATCTGGATAGACTTTGCCCGATACGGGTATCTGGTCTGGAGTCTCGCCGACATGCTTGCGATACGTCGCGATAAACTCTGGCCCGAACTGGTCAGTCAGGTACTTTTCCCAAACGACAAAAATGATGCCCTTCATAGCAGGCAGCCATCCTTTCAGCGTCGAAGATGTGGCTGCCTTGCCGTATGCCTATATTACCTGAAAAGCGATCATTTAAACAAGTTACTTACGAAAGAATAGGAAGAAAGTCATTACCCAAATGAGCCGCGCCCGAATGGCAAACCACCATCCGGGCGCGGCTTATATGCGATGATGAATGGGCTGCTAGAGTTGTGGAACGGCTTCCACAGCCTGCTTTTTCTGACCGGGCAACGGGCGACCCGGCAGCCACCAGTTCCAGCGGCCCAGCAGACGCATCGTCGCAGGCACCAGCAACGAGCGAATGATGGTGGCGTCCACCACCACCGCAACGGTCATGCCCAGCCCAATCTCCTTGGTGGCAAGCAGGGACGTGAAGGTGAACGCGCCGGTCACGATGACAAAGAGCAGCGCCGCGTTGGTAATCACGCCGCCCGTCTTTTCCAGCCCGCGCGCCACGGCCTGGCGATTGTCGGCGGTGCGCAGCCATTCTTCGCGGATGCGGCTGAGCAAGAAGACCTCATAGTCCATCGACAGGCCAAAGATCACGCAGAACAGCACAATCGGGATGGAGCTATCCAGGGAGCCGGTGGCCGTGAAGCCCAGCACGTTGGAGAAATTGCCCCACTGGAACACAAACACCAGCACCCCATAGGTCGCGCTGATGGAAAGCACATTCATCAGAATTGCCTTGAGCGGCAGCAGCAGCGAGCGGAACATGATGAGCAGCAAGACATAGGTGGAAAGCAGGATAAACAGGATGGCCCAGGGGAAATTGCCATAGACGGCATTGACATAATCAGCATCGCTGGCCTGATCTCCGCCCACCAGCACGGTCAATCCCTGGGAGGCGGCCTGGTCTCCGGCGCGCAGTTGACTAATCAAGTCTTTGCCTGCCGTGCTGTCGAAGACCGTATCCGACTTCACGGTGATGAGCGTAATATCGTGCGCTGTTGTCGAGGCCACAAACTGCGCCAGACCGGCGTTCTCCTGATACGTCCCGCTGGTATACAGCGCTGCAAGCTGCGCCTCGTTTTGCGCGGGCGCGCCTGGCTGAGCGGGCAAGCGGGTCAGGCTGGTAACGCCGGTGACATGTGGCTGCGCGGCCAGCCACTGCGTCAGATGGTCGATCTTCGCCAGATTCGCGGCAGTCAGGATGCTGGAGCCATCGGGCGTTTGCACCGTAATCAAGATGGGGTGCTCGCTGTTGGAGGGGAACTGCGCGTTCAATAGTTCCAGGCTCTGGCGCGCCTCCGAGCCTGCCGGAAGCGACGAGGCATCCAGCGTGCCGATGTTCATCGAAAAGACCGGCCAGCCCATCGCCAGCAGCAGCACACTGACCACCACCACAATCAGGATGGGTCGGCGCATCACCGCCAGCGACCAACTGCGCCAGAAGCTGCGCCCCTCTGTGGCGTTCGCGCTGTCAGCCGCATTTGCTGATTTCACCCCAACGAAATGGCCCAGCACCGGCACGCGCACCGCGTTGACAAATCTGGCTCCCACGCCAAGCAGCGCCGGAAGGAAGGTCAGCGCCGCCAGCACCGTGGCAGCCACCACCACCGCGCCGCCGATGCCGAAGGAGACCATAAACGAGATGCGAATTAAGATCAAGGCCAGGAAGCCGATCATTACCGTCAGACCGCTGAAAAGAATCGCCTCGCCTGATGTTGCCACTGTCCAGGCAACGGCTTCGCGCGGCGAACGTCCCTGTGCCAGTTCATCGCGGAAGCGCCGCACCATGAACAGACTGTAATCGATGGAGATGCCCAGGCCAATGATGGAGGCTACGTTCAAGACAAACACGCTGGTTGGCGTATGCACCGCAATCAGATACACCAGCGCCAGGGCTACCGGCACGGCTACGACTGCCAGCAACAGCGGCGTCAGAGCGGCAATCAGCGAGCCAAAGACGATAATGAGTACCACCAGCGCGATGGGCAAGGCTACTAGTTCAGCTTGCTCGGTGTCCTGTTGGGTAATCTGCGAAAGCTCGCTATCGACCACGGCATCGCCGGTCAGATGAGGAGTTGCCGGGCCAGCAGGAAGCAGCGCGCGAAGATCATCCAGATGCTGGCGCACATAACTGGAACCGGTGTCGAAATTGACGACCAGATAGGTCGTGCGCCCATCCTTGCCAACGCCGCCGGAGATGATGCCGCTCACATGCGGGAAGGCATGCGCTCGATTGATAAAACTGTTCACTTCCTGCTGATAGGTGGCTGCGGTCACAGGCGTGGTCGATGATTGGAAGACTACTATAAGCTGCGTGGCAGGCTGATGCAGTTTGCTGATGAGCAGATTGCTCACCTGGGCCGATTCGCTGTTGCTGTTTCCGCCGCCGCTGCCGGTCAGCACGTTGGCAACGTCCTTGGCAAAAGGAATGCTGATCGCCAGTGCAATCAGCCAGAGCGCAATAATAAACCAGCGGAATCTGTAGACGAAATCTCCATAGGCCAGGCCCACGCGATAGGCTTTGTGATGTCCCTGAAGCGCACCCTTTGTATGTGCAGCGGCCTCAACATCAGCCATACCAACGCCGACCCCCCGAGGCCGTTCTTGTAACTGCATCCGAAATCCCCTTCCTCAAACTGCGTAGAAACCCTGGATATTTTGATATATGTAATCTCACAGGATTATACCCTGGAAGGTTTCATCCAGGGCATTATTTCAGGCAGAAGGGGAAGGATGGGCTATTGCTTTCGCAGAACGCGCCGCAGCCGCTCCGAAGAAGGGCTGCGGCGCGTTCTGCCTTGCCTAGCGGGCAGGTTCACGGTTGTAGACTGCTCGCGCCCAGAGGTAGCCAAGCAGCGCGAGGCCGACACACCAGCCGATGGCGAGGGCCACGCTGGTGCCGCTGATCGGCGTATTCAGCAGCAGCCCACGCACGGTGTCGATGACGGGCGTGAAGGGCTGATACTCGGCGAACCAGCGTATCCCGGCGGGCATCGAGTCCGTGCTGACAAACGCGCTGCTGGTAAACGCCAGCAGTTGGAAGTTGAGCGCAAGGCTATTGGCTCCCGCAGGCGTTTTACCCACCAGGCCGAACGCTACCCCCATCCATGTGACCGCCAGGGTGAGCAACGCGATGAGGCCAAGCGCCGCGAGCCAGGCGACCGGGTTCGCCGTGGGCCGGAAGCCCATGAGCGCCGCGACCCCCAGGACGAGGCAGATGGTAAGCATCGTTCGAATCAGGCTGCCGATCACCTGGCCGGTCAGCACCGAGACACGAGCAATTGCCATCGTGCGGAAGCGGGCGATGATGCCTTCGCTCATATCCATGCAGAGGTTGAGTGCGGTCGTTGCGCATCCGCTGCCCACGGTCATGATGATGATCCCAGGCGCGAGGTAGTTGATATAGGAGCCACCGTGCGCCGCGCCATCAAGACCAGCGCCGATCGCGCCACCGAAAAAGTAGTTGAACAGCACCAGCATGATGATCGGCACCAGCAGAGCACTCAGTGTCATCGAGAGGCGGCGCAGCGAATGAAGGAGATCGCGCCGCAGCATCGTCGCCGAATCGCGCAGGGTCAAGGAAAGCGTGCTCATTGGACACTACCTTTCTGTGTGTCAGGGTGGCCCGTCAGGGCAAAAAAGACATCATCGAGATCGGGGGTGTGGACCGTGACGCCAACGCCATCGCCCGCGATGGCTCCGTGGTCGAGTTGGTCGAGGACAGCCCTCAGCGATTGGGCGCTGCCATCGGTCGGAACCTGAAGGGTGAGCGCGTCGTCGTCGCGCGCTACCTCACCCAGCGCGCGGGCAGCCAATTCGAGCCTGTCAGGGTCGGCGAATTGCAAGCGGATATGACCGCCAGGGATGCGCCGTTTCAGTTCGTCGGGCGTTCCCTCGGCTACCAGCTTTCCCCGATCAAGCACCGCGATGCGGTCGGCAAGCTGGTCCGCTTCTTCCAGATACTGCGTGGTGAGCAAGATCGTGACACCATCGGCCACGAGGTCACGGATGATCTCCCACATCGTGTGGCGGCTGCGTGGGTCCAGGCCGGTCGTCGGCTCATCGAGGAAGATGAGGCGTGGGCTGCCGACCAGCGTCATCGCGAGATCGAGCCGACGCCGCATGCCACCGGAGTACGTGGCTGGCCGCTGCCTGGCCGCATCCACCAGATCGAAACGGGCGAGCAGGTCGGCGGCGCGCTTCCGGCCTTCAGACCGGCTCAGGTGGTGCAGGTCCGCCATCAACAGCAGATTCTCTTCGCCGGTAAGCAAATCGTCCACCGCCGAAAACTGGCCGGTGACGCCAATGGCAGCGCGCACCGCATCAGGCTGCTGGGCCAGGTTATGACCGGCAACCCACACCTCGCCCGCATCAGCGCTGATGAGCGTGGAGAGGATTTGCACAGTCGTGGTCTTGCCAGCGCCGTTGGGGCCGAGCAAGGCGAAGATCGTTCCCTCCGCCACGTTCAAGTCGATGCCGTCCAGCACCACATGGTCGCCGAACGCTTTGCGCAAGCCGCGCGTTTGAATCATCGCCATGATGCATAACACCTTCCTATGCTATAATGAATTCACTTAGTAGCTCACCGAAACTTACGATAAATCTCCTTAGCAACTAAGACAAAAATAGTATATACTGAGCAAATGATATTGTCAAGTGTTTTAAGGGAATATTTTGAAAATTCCCTTAGCTACTAAGTCAATTGCCTCATAGAAGGAGGGGCAGAAATGTCAGGGAGTTCTCAGGAAACACGTGCGGAGGCGCGCGGAGCGCTTGCGCGGGAGCTGCGGCAGTTCCATGGGCTGGGCGCGTCCTTCTTCCGGGCGGCAGCGGCCAGGAGTGGGCTGACGGTGACAGACTTGCAGGTCATCGATATTTTGGACAGCGACGGCCCCATGACCGCCGGTCAGCTTGCCGAACTCACCGGCCTGACCACCGGCGCGATCACCGGAGTGCTCAACCGCCTGGAGGAAGCGGGGCAGGTGAGTCGGGAGCGCGACCCCAACGATGGCCGCAGGGTCATCGTCCAGCTTGCCCCAGGCAAGGAAGAAAAACCCGGAATCGGCCCCATGTTCACTTCCATGGGGAAAGCATGGGAGGAACTGGCCTCGCGCTACGATGATGAGCAGATTGCCTTCCTGCTGGAGTTTCTCAAGCGCAGCAACGCGCTGTCCCAGCAAGAAGTTGCCCGGCTGCGCGAAGCCCCTCAGGGCGAAGAGGGCACCTACTCGGCTCCGCTGGGCGATATTACGAGCGCGCGGCTGGTGGTGCCTGCCGGAATTTATGGACTGACCTTGCGCGCCGACAGCACAATAGACACGCTCTATCAGGCGCGCTTCGAGGGGACTGTGCCAGACGTAAAGACCAAAGATGGCGTGGTCACCATTCGCTATCCAAAGCGGCTGTGGATGCTGGGCGGGACGCACGGCGCAGCGGAGATCGCGCTCAACATCGCCATCCCGTGGTGGATTGCCATTCAAGGTGGAGTATCAACGATCACTGCTGAACTGGGCGGTCTCAATCTTGCCGGGCTGGAGGTCAAAGGTGGGATGAGCATGATCCACCTGGAGCTTCCCGTGCCTTCGGGCATGGTTCCCATACACGTCAGCGGGGGCGCATCAGATATTATGGTTCGACGCCCGACAGGCGTCCCCGCGCGTGTCCACCTCAAGGGCTGGGTCTCCACCTTTGTTTTCGACGATCAAATGTTTGGCAATCTGGGCAATGACGTGCGCCTGCAAAGCCCTGATTACGAGGCCACTGCCCCGCACTACGACATCGAGGTCGCAAGCTCCGCCAGCATGGTCACCATCACCTCTGGCGAGCGCTAGAGATCGATTGACAACAGCGCTGTCGGTCTGGTATACTGCCAACATATAACAGCATAAAAGGTCCATTCCGGGAAGAGTAGATTCCTGGCAGGCTGAGAGAGAAGAAGGGTCAGCGGCTGGAAGCCCTTCGCAGCGGCAGGTGTCGAACGTCGCCCGGAGACGATGCGGAAGAACGCCACGCGCCTGGGGTAGTGGCAAGTAGATCACGCACGGGTTAGCCCGTTACAGCGAGGCCCTGATAAACTCGGCAGCAATTTCCGGCTTCCGGCCAATGCGCGCAGGCGAGCCGTCAGGGTAACGAGCGCGCCGGAGCGGCAACGCCCGGCGAACTGAGGTGGTACCGCGAAATGGTCAACCCTTTCGTCCTCATGGGGGATGAAAGGGTTTTTTATTGGAAAAAAGGAGCAACCCATGAGCCTGACCAGACGGTACGACCCGAACACGGCTGAGCCAGCCCTACGCGACCGCTGGCTGCGCGAAGGCACCTATCATTTCCAGCGCGAGAGCCAGCGCCCCGTCTACGCCATTGATACCCCACCGATTACAGCATCGGGCAACCTGCACCTCGGCCATGTCTACTCGTACAGTCATCCCGACTTTATGGCGCGGTTCTGGCGCATGAACGGCTACAACGTGTTTTATCCCATGGGCTACGACGACAATGGCCTGGCTACCGAGCGGCTGGTAGAAAAGCGCCTGGGCATCACCGCGCAGCAGGTGGGGCGGGCGACCTTTATCGAGCAGTGCATGCAAATCAGCGAGGAGGCTGAGGAAAAGTATCAAGCGCTCTGGCAGCGTCTTGGCCTGTCGGCTGACTGGCGATATCGCTATCGCACCATCGACGAGCAGTCGCGCAAGACCTCGCAGTGGTCGTTCCTTGACCTCTACAAGAAGGGGCTGGCCTATCGCCGCGAAGCGCCAACCATCTGGTGCCCAGAATGCCGCACGGCCATTGCCCAGGCCGAACTGAACGACCTGGAACGCGAGAGCGAGTTTGTCACTCTGGCCTTTACCCTGGAACATGGCGCGACGCTGCCCATCGCCACCACGCGCCCCGAACTGCTGCCCGCCTGCGTGGCCGTGTTCGTGCATCCAGCGGATACGCGCTATGCCAGCCTGGTTGGCTCGCGGGTGCGCGTGCCGCTGCTGGGGTTCGATGTGCCGCTGCTGGCTGACCCGAAGGCCGACCCGGCCAAGGGGACGGGCGCGGTGATGTGCTGCACCTTTGGCGATGTGACCGACGTGGAATGGTGGTATCTCCACAAGCTGCCGCTCAAGATGATGATTGGGCGCGATGGACGCATGACCGAGGCCGCAGGCGAGTTCGCCGGATTGCGCATCAAGGACGCGCGCCAGCGCATCATCGAATTGTTGGAGCAAGGCGGGTTCGTGCTGAAGCGCGAGCCGGTGGCACAATCCGTGCGCGTGCATGAACGCTGCGATACGCCGGTGGAATATCTGGTGGCGTCGCAGTGGTTCATTCGCGTGTTGGATTTCAAGCAGCAGTTGTTGGAGGCAGGCGAGCGCATTGAATGGCAGCCCGCGCACATGCGCGCGCGCTATCGCGAATGGGTGGAAAACCTTGGCTGGGACTGGTGCATCTCGCGCCAGCGCTACTTTGGTGTGCCCTTCCCGCTCTGGTATTGTCGCCAGTGTGGCGAGCCGCTGCTGGCTGATGAAGCGAACTTGCCTATCGACCCCACCGAGCAGCGCCCCCAACGCGCCTGCCAATGTGGCAGCACCGACTTTGCGCCTGAGGAGGATGTGATGGACACCTGGGCCGCTTCCTCCATGTCGCCGCAGATTGCGGGACGCTGGCTGGCTGAGCCTGAACTGTACAGGCAGGTGTGGCCGTTCGCACTTCGCCCCCAGGGCCATGAGATCATTCGTACCTGGACGTTCGATACCATCGTGAAGTCCCTCCATCACTTTGGCGCGCTGCCCTGGAAGACCGTGGCGCTTTCTGGCTGGGGCCTGTCTGGAGCGGGCGGCGAGAAGATCAGCAAGAGTCGTGGGGGTGGTCCTATGGCCCCCCTTGAGATGATCGAACACCACTCGGCTGATGCCGTGCGCTATTGGGCGGCGTCCACAGGCTTTGGCAAAGACACGATCATCAGCGAAGAGAAGATTAAGAACGGTGACAAGCTCATCACCAAGCTCTGGAATGTGGCCCGCTTCAGCGAGCGTTTTCTGGAGGGCTATCGACCGGCCCTGGATGGGATTGAACTGACTCCCACCGACCGATGGCTGCTGGCCCGCCTGGCGAGCCTGATTCTGCGCGTGACCGCGCTCTTTCGAGCCTACGACTACGCTGCGGCCAAAAGCGAGATCGAAAGCTTCTTCTGGCGTGACCTGGCCGATAACTACCTGGAGATGTGCAAGGAGCGCCTGTACGGCGCGCCCGGCCCGGTGCGCGATGGCGCACGCTATACGCTCTTTTCGGCCCTGCTGAGCACTCTCAAGCTCTTTGCACCCTTTCTGCCCTACGTGACCGAGGAAATCTACCTTGGGCTTTTCGCGGAAAACGAAGGCCAGCCCTCGCTTCATCTCACACGCTGGCCCGAAGCCCAGCCATCCTGGGCCAGCGAGCAGGCCGAAGTGGTGGGCGAAATCTTGCTCGAAGTGGCTACAGCGGTGCGCCGCTATAAGAGCGAGGCCAATATCTCCCTTGGGGCAGTGCTGAGTAAGCTGCTGCTCATCACGCCGGATGCAACGCTGGCTGCGCACCTCGAAGCGGCCCGCCTGGATATTCTGAGTGTGACACGCGCGAAAGAACTGAGCATCACCAGCGAGGGCACGCTGAACGGCGCGAGCGTGGTCTGGCAAAAAGAGGGGGCGCTTACTATCGGCCTGGAGCGATAGCATCAGAGCAAAGGGCAAGGATAGCCCTTTGTGCTGTTTTTGCCAGAGCGGCCTATAATTTTAAATGGGGAAGTGAGGAAAGCGGGTTGAGGCTGGTTTGAGTCAGCCCGTGAGGGGGCAAAGGAGCAGAAAATTATGAAGAACGCATTTGATGCAACACGACCCAGAATTGTGATCGTTGGGGCCGGATTTGGCGGCCTTCAGACAGCGAAGGCGTTAAGAAAAGCGTCCGCGCAGGTCACCGTCATTGACCGGCGCAATCACCACCTGTTTCAGCCGTTGCTCTATCAGGTTGCGACGGCTGAGCTTTCGCCCGCCGACATCAGCATGCCCATCCGCTCCGCATTGCGCGGACAACGCAATACTGAAGTGCTGCTGGCTGAGGTGACTGGCATTGATGTCGAGGGCCACCGCGTGCTGATGGGTGAGCACACCATCTCTTATGATTATCTGGTGCTGGCAACCGGCGCGCAGCACAGCTATTTCGGGCATGACAACTGGGCGCCTCACGCGCCTGGCCTGAAATCCAACAGCGACGCAACCGCCATTCGGCGCGAAATCCTGCTGGCCTTCGAGGCCGCTGAAATCGAAACCAATCCAGAAAAACGGCAGGCGCTCTTAACCTTTGTGATCGTCGGTGGCGGGCCAACCGGCGTCGAACTGGCCGGAGCCATTGCCGGGCTAGCGCGCAAAAGCATCGTCCGCGACTTTCGTCATATCGACTCGTCAGCGGCGCGTATCCTACTCGTTGAAGCCAGTTCCCGCCTGCTGGCAGCCTTCCCAGAAGCGCTGGCGAGCAAAGCGCAGCGCGAGCTTGAGCATCTGGGCGTGGAAGTGAAAACCAACGCCGCTGTCGAGCAGGTGGATGCCGATGGCGTGGTCGTGGCCGGGCAGCACATCACCGCCAGCACCATCATCTGGGCCGCTGGCGTGCAGGCGTCTCCGGCGGGCAAGTGGCTGGGCGCGGAGGCAGATCGCGCGGGGCGCGTCTGGGTCGAGCCAGACCTCACCGTGCCAGGGCATCCAGAAATCTTCGTCATTGGCGACACCGCCAACGTGAAAGGGGCCGAGAAGCCGCTGCCCGGCGTCGCGCCCGTTGCTATGCAGCAGGGCCGCTATGTGGCGCGGGCCATCCGCCGCCGCCTCGCTGGCAAGCAGGAAGATGCACCCTTTCACTATCACAATAAAGGCAACCTTGCCACCATCGGGCGCTCGTATGCCATCACGGACCTGGGTTTCATCAAGCTCACCGGATTTGTCGCCTGGGTGATCTGGCTGGTCGTGCATATCTTCTATCTCATCGGTTTCCGCAATCGCGTGCTGGTCATGACCCAGTGGGCCTGGGCCTATCTGACCTATCAGCGCGGCGCGCGGCTGATTACCGAAGATCGCCGATCCTAATGGCCTCCTTTGTGCAAGGGTCATGGCTAAGAGCTTATGCTCTTTACACGACAGAGAGGAGCAGTCTCCATGACCACCAAGCCTGGCACTATCTATAGAAAGACCGAGTTAGTGGGCACTTCAGATGTGAGCTATGAGGATGCCATTAAGCAGGCCGTCGAGCGTGCGCACAAAAAGCTGCGCAATTTGGAATGGTTTGAGGTGAAGGAGCAGCGCGGCAGGCTCAAGAACGGTTCCATCGAGTATCAGGTGGAACTTGAAGTCGGCTTCGCGCTGGAAGATACACTTGCCTGAGCGCGGCACACATGGGGCATCGTGCCCGCTGCCACCTGGAAAGCGCCCACTGTGGGCAAAGGAATTCTCTGCATGATGTACGGGCCAACCTACGTCATCAGGCCAGGCCAGCCAGAGGAACCGCCCTTGCCGGGGCCGGTCGAGCCACCGCTCCCCGGCCCGGCGGAGCCTCCTAGCCAACCGCCAGGCGTGCGGCCACTTACCCTGCCTGCCGCGCCGCCGCTGCCTGGGCCAGTGGAACCACCTTTGCCCAGGCCAGTTGAGCCACCTGACCCGATCCAGCCACCGATACGCAGACCGGAAGAGCCGTTATAGCGACTCTTCCGGTTTCTTCTTTCTTCGGCTGAGAATTGGTGACGCTTCCGCGCCACACTGGTTGTGTTAGAATGGATTGGCGCAGGCATCAGCCTGAAAACCTGGCAGCGCCCGTCGGAGAACGTTCCCGCGAGCCAACGCCACAGTACACCAGACAGTCGGGGAAAGCGAGCAGGATTCACGCATGGCAAGGGAGCTTGAGGCCACCGTCACGCTGCGGGAGGGCATGGCGTTCAGCGCCGATTCCGGCAGCGGCCACGAAATCATTCTTGATACCAGAGGTGATGGGGGACAAAACCAGGGGCCATCACCCATGGAATTGCTGCTGATGGGCACAGCAGGCTGTACCGCGATGGATGTTATCTCCATCCTTCGGAAGAAGCGCCAGGATGTGACCGCCTATCAGGTGGTGATTCATGGCACGCGCGCAGACACCGAGCCTAGGGTCTTCACCGACATCACCATCGAACATATCGTGACCGGCCATCAGGTCGGTGAGGCAGCGGTAACCCAGGCCATCGACCTGTCGGTGAAGAAATACTGCGGGGCCTACGCCATGATGAGCAAAACGGCGCACATCACCGTCACCCACCGGATTCTTGAAGCGCGCAGCGAATAACGGGCGCGCCAGCCTCTCTGGCCCCACGCAGGCACAGCGCGCTAACGCGGGCCGGTGTGGCGCTGCACCTGCGGCAGCAAAAGCTGGCCGCTGGGCTGCTGGCCGGGAAGCAAATCGGACCGAAGCTGCGCCGGAAGGCGGAAAGCCGTAATCGAAGATTGCAGCGACTGCGAAATCTCCGAAAGGTTGCGGGCGGAGGCTTCCTGCCCATGCGCAATCTCGCCCATCCCCTTCGCCATGGCTGCCAGGCTGCGAATCATCCCCGCCGCCGCGCTCGCAACCGATTCTTGCCAGGCCGCAACCTGCGTAATGGCCTCAATATCTTTAGCCTGCTGCGCGACACCGGTCCAGATGAGTTGCAGGGCGCGGCTCGCTTCATCTGTCAACTGCGCCAGGCTGTTGAACTCACGCGCCGTTTGCTCGCTGGTCATAATTACCCCGTAGATGTCTCCCTGGACCGTGCGCACCAGCATCGTAATTTGATGGACTGCGTCTTCTGTGCGCTCGGCAAGCCGCCTGATCTCTTCAGCCACCACACCAAAACCCCGGTTAAAGTCGCCACTAGATTGTCCGGCTTGCACCTCGGCATTCAGCGAGAGCAACTGCGTTTGCTTGGCAATGCCTTCGATCAAGCTCACCACGGCGCTAATTTCCTTCGAGTGATTGCCAAGCACCTGCATCTGGCTTTCAATCGTTGTCATCAAGTCGGCGCTATATTTGACGCGGTCCAACACCTGGAGCGCAGCCTGGCTGCCACGGCGCGCGCTGGTAACGGTCTCGGTAGCGGTTACGGCAGAGGTACGCGCAAGCCGGGCAACATCCGCTGCGGCGGTCGCTAGCTTGCCCATGCCATCGTTGGCCTGGCCCAGTTGGCCCGCCTGTTGTTCGGCCACTTTTGCCAGATCGGTAGCCTGCTGCACAATGGAATCAGCCGCTGTATAGGTCAGCGATGCCGAACTTTGCACGCGCGCCACCAGCGCCGCCAACTGCTCCACAATCAGATTGAACACATCGGCCAGCATGCCCAACTGCGAATGCGTCACGATGGCTTGCAGACGCAAGTCCCCCTGGCCTACCGGAGTCACCTCATGGATCAGGAGTTCGATTTGTTCTTCCAACTCGATACGCAGAGACTCCTCTTTTTCCAACAATTTGCCAATGGTATCCAGCATATCGTTCATTGAGGAAGCGACCAGAGCGATTTCGTTATGCCCCTCGATACTTACCCGCTCGTTGAGGTTGCCCTGATTCACCTGGCGCGTCAGCCGCAGCAGCCGATCAAGCTGGTGGGTAATCGAATGCACCGTAAACCAGGCCAAAAACATCACCGCAAAAAATCCTGCCAACGCCAGGCCCAGCGCGCCCCAAAACGCCTGAGCATTGCTCTGGCTGGCTCTGGCGTTGGCGGCATCGACCTGTTGTTGGGTAAGCTGCACCAGGGCATCGAGGTCGTTAATGGAGCTATCATAGGTTGATTGCCCAAGTCCATTGAGGTTCGTTTGCGCCTGGCTCACGTCTTCGGGCTGGCGGCTGTCCAGCAGCAGCGCATTATTGAGCGCAATCTGGCGATAATTGATCCAGTCCTGCTCAAAATTCACCAGTTCAGGGATACCCTGTCCGACAGCCGCCAGATAATCATTGATGTGCTGGTCCAGGTCTGAAGACAACGTTTGGACTTGCGGCGCCAATGCGGGACTTCCCAGGCTGGCCCCAAAAGCCAGGCGGTCTGTCAGCGTGGTCTGAATGGCCTCCAGATCAAAGCGTATCTGGCTCAGGCTTTGAGACCCCTTCAGCGCCTGGCTAAAGCTGTTTTCTGTTTCCTGGAACGTGGCCGAGTTGGCAAGGCCAACGGCCAGGGCAATGATGACAGCAAACAGACCGGCTAGCGCAAATCCAATACCTAAACGCTGGGCAATGGGCAAACTCGCGAAAGAAAAACGGCTCCCCATCTTGCCTTCCTCCTGGAAGCTCAGGTCTGAAACATCTTGCAGGAAATCTGGCGCGCCAAAAGAACGAGCGGTGGCATCCCAATAAGCAAGCAGCCGAAACGCTGCCTTGATTGCCTGATATTATCATGTGAGCGCGCGTCAAACAAGAGGTTTTTCAGCATCGCTTGACAAGCGCGGGAAATCTAAGGTACAATACAAAAGCTGCTTACACGGCGCATTCGTCTAGCGGCCTAGGACGCCGCCCTCTCAAGGCGGAGATCACGGGTTCGAATCCCGTATGCGCTACCAGACCTCTTTTCTCAACCGTTGCCCCCAACAACCCCATGGACAGCCAGCCGGGGCACTCGCGCCCCTGATCCAAAGGAAGTGCTGCTTCGGCATGCCTCTTGCTAGTGAGTGTGGTATCCCAGAAGAGGAAAAGGGACACAGGCAGGCGGGAAAACGCTTCGCCGCCGCTTTTCAAGAGAGGCCAGCATCATGGATGAGATGTATATCCGTTTGGCAAGCAGGGTCGCGCGTTTAGAAGCCATTCTGGCGAAGAATTACCAATACCTGAACGAGTGCCCAGAGTTACAGCAACTCTGGCGCGACTACCTCACCGACCAGTGGGGGCCAGCATCAGCGCTGGAACTGACTCAGGAGCGGCCCAGGCGGCGTCACTTCTGGAACAAGGGAGCCTGACCAACTAAAAGCATCCAGCAGCCACCTTTCATACAAGGTCCACAGGAACTGATTCGCCTGTGGACCTTGCTTTTTGTCCGTTCCCTCTTGACAACCACTCATTTTTCAGGTATCATCCCAGTTAATGAAAAAATATTTTTCATTAACTGGGATGGAAGCACACAGCACAACCAAAGAAAGCGGGAAACAGTATGGCGCGTCCGGCTGACCCTCAACGTCGTGAAGCGATTCTCCGCGCGGCGCGAGAAGTCTTTCTTGAACGAGGCTATAGCGAAGCGCGGCTTTCCGACATCGCGCAGCGCGCGGGCATTGTTCCCAGCACCCTCTATCTCTACTTCGAATCCAAGGAAGAGATGGTGCGCGCCATCGCTGGCAGCATGCGCCAGGAGACAGTCCAGGAGGTGCTGCCCATCCTTGAGCATCTCCGAGACCGCAATGACATCATCCGGTTGGTGCAAACGCTGCTCTCCGCCATTGCCAGAAACCCAGACATCTTCAGGCTTATCCAGTTGGACACCGGGCTGCGCAGCGTTCGGTTCCATCCATCCAGACCAGCCCATGGGCCGGTGTTCCAGGACGTGATTCGCGTGCTGGAGACACAGATGGATCAGGGCTTCATCCGCCGCTATGACGCGATGGCCTTGATAGATACCCTGGTTGGTTTGTTACGGTGGATGGTCGAGTTGTATGCGCTGCTTGAAGCAGACCAGCAAGCGCAATACCAGGAAACCTTTGTGGACATGCTCTCCGCCATGCTGCTGCCCTGAAGGCGCGCAAAGAGGCTAGCGCTGAACCTGAACTAGTCGCTACGTTTTCCCGTTCCCGAAAAACATCAACACAACAAAGGAGCATTCTGTGGCCGTTTTCGCTTTTATCGGGCGCTTTTCCGTGCGCTACCGTTATGTGGTGATCGCGTTATGGGTCGTGATCGCAGCCTTCTGCATCCATACCTTCCCCTCGCTCGCCAGCGTTGCCAATTCCGACAATAGCTCATTTTTGCCCAGCACAGCGCCAAGCCTGCACGCGGCGCAGTTGGCAAGCCCATTTCAGCCCAACAGTGGGTCAACTGCCGTGCTCGTCGCCACCCGTCCAGCCGGGGCGCTGACTGCTGACGATCAGGCGGCATTCACCGCCATCGAGAACGCCGTCAAGAACATCGCCCACGTTACTTCTGTGCGCGACCAGGGCGTTTCCGGCGACGGGCAGGCGCGCAAAGCGCTCGTCACCATTAACCTGTTGCCAACCAGCAGCCAGGCCAGCAGCGTTGTCGATAACATCCGCGCTGCCATCAACGCCAACGCGCTGCCCCAGGGATTGAGCGTGCATCTCACCGGCCAACTCCCGACGAATATAGACAACCAGAAGGCTTCTCAACAGGCCCAACGCCTGACCACGCTGCTCTCTGATCTCGCCATCCTGGTGATGCTGGTGATCGTCTTCCGGGCCGCGCTGGCACCGCTCATCACGCTGATTCCCGCCGTGCTGGTGCTGCTGCTGGCGGGGCCGGTGATTGCCGAAGCGTCAACCGTCGGTCTCCCTGTGTCCAGCGTCACGCAGACGATCTTGACCGTCCTGATCTTGGGGGCAGGCACAGATTATGGCCTGTTCCTCATCTTGCGCGTCCATGAAGAACTGCGCCGGGGGCATACCGCGCGCCAGGCCGTCATCGAGGCCGTCGAGCATGTGGGCGAATCGATCACGTTCTCGGCGGGCACGGTGATTGGCGCGCTGCTCTGCCTGCTGCTCGCCACCTTCGGTATCTACCAGGGACTCGGCCCCAGCCTTGCCATCGGCATTGCCTTGATGCTGCTCGCCGCCCTGACACTGCTCCCCGCGCTGCTGTCAATCTTCGGGCGCATCGCCTTCTGGCCCTCCAACGTGTCGCCCGGCGAGGATAAACCTGGGGCATGGGGCCAGATTGCCGGGCAGATCGTTCGGCGGCCCGCGCTCACGCTCGTTATCGGAATCGTGCTCTTCGGCGGGCTGGCAATTGCCGCATTAGGATATGCCCCCGCGGGCTTTTCCGGAACCACCACCGGACCAACCGGCAGTGATTCCGCCAACGGCACGGCTGCCATCGCCGCGCACTATCCCGCCGCCGTTGCCAAACCAACAACCGTGCTGCTGCAATTCTCTACCTCTGTCTGGACCAATCTGTCCGTCGTGCAGCAGGCAGAGCAGCAGTTGAGCGCCTCCAGCGAGTTTCGTTCCGTCAGTGGGCCGCTGAACCCGAACGGCACCGCCATTGCGCCCACCCAACTGGAGGAACTGTACGCCAAACTTGGCCCGCCTTCGGCATTACCACCCGTGGAGCCTGCGTCCATTTCCCTTTCGCCCCAGGTGTACAACGCCTATCGCGCAACGGCGCAGTTCATCAGCGCCGATGGCCGCACCGTCGCCTTCTACACAACGCTGGCTGCCGGTGACCCCGCCAGCACACAAGCCTTGCAGGCCATCCCTGCTATCCGGCAGGCCGTCAGCCAGGTCGCGCAGTCGGTTGGCGCGGTCGACAGCGGCGTCAGTGGGCAGGCGGCTGTGGCCTATGACGTGAGCGCCGCATCCGACACCGACCTGATACATATCGTGCCTGTCGTGCTGGTGCTTATCGCGCTCTTGCTCGCTATTGTCATGCGCAGCCTGATTGCCCCGCTCTATCTGGTCATCAGCGTGATGCTTTCTTTTGGGGCATCGCTGGGCATCGCGGTCTTGATCTTCATGCGCGTCGGCGGCGATGCTGGCCTGGATTTCGTCCTGCCCTTCCTGATGTTCGTCTTCCTGATGGCGTTGGGCGAGGATTACAACATCCTGGTCATGAGCAGAATCCGCGAGGAGGCGCAGAAAGGCAGTCTGAAAGAGGCCATCACGCGGGCGTTGAATGCCACAGGCACCACCGTCACCTCGGCGGGAATCATTCTCGCGGCTACCTTCGGCGTGGCGGGCATCCTTGGCTCAACCGACCAGATTCATCAGCTTGGCATCGGCATCGCCATCGGCATCCTGCTGGATACATTCCTGGTGCGCACACTGCTGGTCCCGTCGATAGTGGCGCTGCTTGGCCGTTGGAACTGGTGGCCGTCCAGGCTCGCCTTCAACCATAATGGGGCACGGCAGGCACAGCCAGCGCTCGTTGCAGAGGCAAACGCGAGCGCTGAACCCAGCGCAGCGGTAGAAGCCACCGGAACCACCGCGCAGGCAGATTCATAACATCAATCCAGGCGATAGAGATCATAGGTGCGCATAATCGCCAGCAAAGAAGACCCCGGCTGCCCGATATCCGTATAATGGCCGCCATCCCAGGGCGAACGACCCAGCGCAATCGCTGTGGCATCGGCGCCCTGGCTGGCGGCAGCCGTCACCCCGACATAGTACGGCAGGTTCGCGGCGTAAAGATAATAGCGCAGCCCGTCAGCCGGAGTTGCCGCGTAGGCAAACGACCCCACCAGACCTGAGCCGCCGACGGTTGGCGCGCCCGGCACCGAGCGCACATTGCCCCAGTTGTAGCCCGTCGCCGAGGGCACATACCAACCTACCTCTAACCCCCACTGCGCCACAATCACGCTGGTCTGCCAGCCAAGGTCCAGGTGCGCCTGAAAGGCATAGGGGAGCGCGAGCTTAATGAATGAGTATATATTCGCCGGAAGATTGATAGGAACCGCTGGCATGCGCGGGCCAGCCGGAGCATGCCCAACCGCCTGGGGTAGCTGACGCGGCGGATGGAACAGCGCGTCGGAGAAGGGCGAGAACAGGCCAAACGCCAGGCAGGGTAACTTTTGCTGGCTGGTCTGGGCAGGGCTGCAATCGCTTGTCAGATGGGCTGCAAAACTCTGCCCGCCCAGCAGCAGCAGAAACACCAGCGGCAGCAGCGCCAGCCGGAACAGAAACCTGACTCGCGTGGGTGTCTTCCAGCGCGCCAGCCGCGTCACGCTCGTCTCATCCGCTCCGCTGATAAAGAGCACTGCGCGCTCGGCAGGCGGCTTCAGTTCCTGAACCGTCTGCTCAGTGGGCGCAGGATGCAGCGCGGGCAGGCGCAGCGTCGTTCGCGGAAGCTGCGCGAGGTCTTGTTTGCGCACCGCAGGCAAACGAGCAAATGAATCGCGGAGATGCAGGCTTGTGGATGATAGATCATCCGGAGTGATAGCCGGAAGACTGAGGGTGATTCTGGGGAGGGGGCCGGTATCGGATGGGTTAGAAGCAGATGAATCAGCAGAGACAACAGGTTGTTCATCTAAGTCAGCCAGGTCAGGTGGGCGAAGGGGGCGAGTCTTAACGGGTAGGGAAGCTTTGATGCCTGACTCGAAACGAGTGCGGCGAAGATTGCGCATCGTGCCATCCTGTTCCAGAACGCGCCAGGAGCATGCTGGCCCACAGACAACTACACGTCAACATCGTCCTGCCAGGAAGTATACCTGAAGTGCCCAAAGCCTGTCGCGCAATGCCGACCTTTGGTAGCCGGAAAGTACCAGCATTCTATCGGCTATAAGAAGCCCCGCAACATCTGCTTGACCTCGCCCGCAGCAAATGCGATACTCACGGCATCACAGCAGGCACACCCAGGCATACGACGCGCCTGAATGATTTTCAGACAATGCTTTGTTTTTCACAGGGAGCGAGAGGATGGCGAACGAGACGCAGCCAGGCAGGATACGCGCCGCCGCAGCGGTGACCCTGGGGCGATTATCCGGTGTGCTCAGCCGTCGCCTGCGCATGGGCGGCGGCACCAGCCTGCCTGGCACAGTGGCTCGCCGCGTTGACCCGACCATCGCCAGCCGCCTTTCGCGCCAGCTTGCCAAAGGCAGCATCATTGTCACAGCCACCAACGGCAAAACCACCACCTGCGGGCTAATCGCCGCGATTCTGCGGCAGGCCGGGCTGCGCGTCTGGCGCAATCGTGAAGGCGCAAACCTCATCAACGGCGTCACCGCCGCGCTGATCATCCGCGCCAACCTGAATGGTCGCCTGCGCCGGGGTGAAAACACCATTGCCATCTTCGAGGTCGATGAAGCCGCCTTTCCCGCCGTCGTGCGCGAGTTGCAGCCGCGCGCCATCGTCATCAACAACCTCTTCCGCGACCAGCTTGACCGCTACGGGGAAGTCGAAACCGTCGCCACGCGCTGGCGCGAGACACTAGCCGAAGTGTCGCCGGAAACCATGCTGGTGCTCAACGCCGACGACCCCTCGATTGCCGCGCTCAGCGCCAGTTTTCGCGGGAAAGCGCTCTTTTACGGCATCGACGCTTCTCAACAGGCGATTCTGGCGGAAGGCAAGGCGGGAGAGCAAGGCCAGACCATCGACGCCCGCACCTGCCCGAACTGCGGGGCCGACCTGGAATACAGCCTGCGCTTTTACAGCCATATCGGCCACTATACCTGCCCGAACTGCGGCCACAAGCGCCCCACACCTGCGCTCGTCGCCACGGAAGTCACCAAAGAGCAGTTTGACCGCCAGCGCGTCACCCTCAGCGGCGCTGAGGGCACGGGCGCGGCGCTGCTTGCCCTGCCCGGCTTCTATAATGTGTACAATGCGCTCGCTGCGGCCACCGTCGCCTCCGGGCTGGGCATCGAGTGGAGCGCCGTTCTGGCGGGCCTGGAACGTTTCCGACCGGCGTTTGGGCGCGGCGAAACGATTGAAGCCGAAGGGCGCACCCTGCGCCTGATGCTCGCCAAAAATCCCACCGGCTTTACCGAAGTGCTGCGCGCACTCTTCGCCGAAAATCCGGCAAAGCATCTGCTGTTAGCACTGAACGATAACGCCGCCGATGGGCGCGACATTTCCTGGGTTTGGGATGTCGATTTTGAGCAACTGGCGGGCAAAGACCTGGCGCTCACCATCTCGGGCATACGCGCCGATGATCTGGCCGTGCGCCTGAAATATGCAGGCGTCAGCGGCGCTGTCGAAGAGAACATTTCTGCCGCCCTGACGCGCGCCATCGAAGAGACGCCGCCTGGCGAAACGCTCTACATCGTGCCAACCTACACCGCCATGCTGGCCGTGCGCGGCGAACTAGAACGACGCGGCTATACAGCGCCCTACTGGGAGGGGAAAGATGCCTGATCGCGCCGCTCAGCCGTCCAGCAAAACCGAACAAAAGAGCCAGCCGCAGTATCGCCTGACGCTGGGGCATCTCTATCCCGATCAACTCAACCTCTATGGCGACCGGGGCAACATCCTGGTGCTGCGCCAGCGCTGTCGCTGGCGCGGCATCGACCTCCAGGTGCGCCCGCTGGGCGTCGGAGATGCACTAACGCCCGATGCATACGACCTGCTCTTCATTGGCGGTGGGCAGGATAAAGAGCAAGCGCCCGTCGCCGACGACCTGCGCGAGATCAAAGCCCCTGGGCTGCGGGCCGCCATCGAGGCCGATATGCCGGTGCTGGCCGTCTGCGGCGGCTATCAACTGCTGGCCCATTACTATCGCCCTGCCGTTGGCCCCGACATGCCCGGCTTAGGCATCTTCGATGCCTGGACCATCCACAAAGGGCTGCGCGTGGCACGCTGCATCGGCAATATCGCCATCGAATGGCAGGGCCAGACGCTGGTGGGCTTCGAGAACCACGGCGGGCGCACCTATCTGGGCACTGCCAAGCCACTGGGCAACGTGCTGGCCGGATACGGCAACAACAGCGAAGATCACACCGAAGGCGCGGTCTATCGCAACACCTTCGGCACCTATCTACATGGTTCGCTGCTCCCCAAGAATCCGCACTTCGCCGATCACCTGCTCGCCCTTGCGCTGCGCCGCAAATATGGCGCGGATGCCGTCTTGCCGCCGCTGGATGATACGCTGGAATGGCGCGCGCACGAGACGATGCTCTGGCGTCTGAAAGTTCGCACTCCCAGACGCCAGAGCAACTGATCAAAAGCAGGCGTTATCCCGCCGCAACGGGATTGTCGGCATCGTGCCACAGAGACCGCATCTCCGCGCAGTGCGCCAGCAAGAAAGCCAGCGTGCCCTCGGCTTCGACGTGGCCCTCCTTCAAGACGATAATGTGATCGGCGCGGCGCAGCGCTTCGCGGCGGTGCGAGACCGCCAGACACGTCACCGTCCTGTCGGAGAACAGCCGCTCCCACAACAGCCGCTCCGTCTCCACATCCAGCGCGCTAGACAGATCATCGATCACCAGCAATTCAGCGCCGCGCACCAGCATACGCGCCGCCGCCGCGCGCTGCACCTGCCCGCCGGACAGCTTGACGCCGCGTGTTCCCACAGGCGTCTCTAGTCCAGCCTCCAACGCCTGCACGTCGCGCTCAAGCACAGCGCCACGCACGGCAGCGGCCAGGGCCACCGGGTCATCGGGCAGCCCCAGCAGAATGTTTTGCTTGAGCGTCTCGCTGAACAGGCGCGGTGTCTGCGCCGTGTACGCCGCGTGCGGCGGCACGAAGAAAGAAGCCGCGTCATCCACCATGTGGCCGTTCCAGCGAATCTCGCCCGCCTCGCGTGGCAGCAAGCCCAGCAGGGTTTGCAGCAGCGTGGTCTTGCCCGCGCCGACGCGCCCCGTCACCACCGTCAGGCTGCCGCGCGAGAGGCGCAGGTCCACATCGGCGATACCATGCCCCGACGACAGATGACGATAGGTCAGCCCGCGCGCCTCCACAAGCTCCAGGTGATCGGCCTCGCTGCGCACCGGAGCCACAACGACGGGCAAGGGTCCACGCAGATGCAGCGGCGCGTGCTCCACCAGCGCGCTCGGCGGAGCATCGCCCAGCAAGACATCCATGCGCGCGAAGGCGACCCCAGTCTGCTGATAGTGCGCCAGGAACTGGCCCAGGCTGGTGATAAAGTCGGCGATGAAGCTCAGGTACAAGACAAACAGCGCAAAATCGCCCACCGTCAGGCTGCCGGAGCGCAGCGTGTTCGCCGCCAGCAGCATCACCAGCCCCACGCCCATGCTCGCCGTGTTGGCTGTGATGGCGTCTAACGTCTGCGTCGCCAGACGATCAGCCAGCATGGCCTTGCGGCGCTGATCGTTCAGCCGCCGGAAGTGCGCCAGGGCGCGCTCTTCTGCGCCAGCAGCCTGGAGCGCCTGCGCCGCCGCCAGGATGTCGCCGATGGCTCCGGTAACCTGGCTGGTAGCCTGGCTGCTGGCCGCGCGATAGCGGCCCAGCGCACCGCTCGCCCGCCGCGCTACTATCGCCACAATCACCAGCGGCAGAATGGCAACCAGCGCCATGAGGGCGTCGATGTGCAGCAGCACCAGGAAGGCCCCCAGGGCCAATATGCCCTGGCCCGTAATCTCGTCAGACCAGTCTACGTTGTCCTCGGCATCATAGGCGTCGTCGCGGAAGCGGCTGATGGCCTCGCCGATGGAATAGGGCAGCGCGCGAGCGCCAGGCAAAGCCAGCAGCCGCCGCAGCAGGTTGCGGCGCACCAGCCCGCTCATCGTGAAGCGCATCATGATTTCAACAAAGCCAGCGCAGAGCCATATAGCCACCCGGCTGACGGCGAGCGCCACCAGCAGCACGACCAGCCCCGTCGCGCCACCAGGGAAGCGCGCCTGGCCGGTGAGCGTATCGAAGAAGGTCTGCACCAGCAGCCCCGTCAGCAGATACCACAGGCTGAACACGCCCCACAACATTGCGTGGAGCAGGTATAGCCAGAGCCGGTAGCGGGCCATGCGCATCAGATAGCGCCAGGTCGAAAGCGGCCTTTTCATAACAGAACCTCCTCAGCAGCATCGACGCGCAGCAACTCAGCAAAGCGCGAGGCAGGGTCGGCGGCCAGGGCACTCCTTGGCCCATGCTCGCGCACCTGCCCATCCTCCAGCACCAGAATGTCATCGGCGTAAGCGAGCGTGGAGAGCCGGTGCGCCACGATGATGCCCGTCCGGCCTTCGAGCAACCGGCTCAGCGCCATCTGCATCAGCCGGTCCGTAGCCGGGTCCAGGCGCGAAGACGGCTCGTCCAGAATAATCAAATCGGGATCGCGCAGCAGGATGCGCGCGCAGGCCAGCACCTGCGCCTGCCCGGCAGAAAGCCCGCCGTCGCCCGGCCCCAGCACGGTATCCAGCCCACGCGGCAGTTCACGCAGCCAATCGCCTAACCCCAGGACATCCAGCGCGGCCTTGATCTGCTCATCCGGCACGCTGTCGTCGAAGAGTGTCAGGTTGTCGCGCACGCTGGCCTGGAAGAGATGCACCTCCTGAGTGACCAGGCCGATGCGCTCGCGCACCGCCGCAAAGCGCACCGCGCGCAGGTCCACGCCGCCCAGGCGCACCACGCCCGCCAGCGGGTCATAGAAACGCAGCAACAGCCGCGTCAGCGTGGTCTTGCCGCTGCCGGTGCGCCCTACCACCCCCAGCACGCGCCCTGGCTCCAGGCGCACACTCACGTCGCGCAGCACTGGGGCGTCCTCAGCGTAGCCAAACGAGACCCCATCCAGTTCCACCGAAAGCGGCCCAGGTGGCAGCGAGCCGCCGGGGCCGTCGACCAGGCGCGGCGTTGTCGCCAGCAGTGTCTCGATACGCCCTATGCTGGCGTCCGCCTGCTGGAAGTTCTGCACCTCCTTGCGAATCTGCTCGGTTGGCTGGACCAGCATCTCGGTGCACTGAAAAATCAGATACACCGCGCCGATGGTCAACGCGCCAGCATGGAACAGCAGCGCGCTCAGGGCAAAGGCTGCCGCCGTGCCCAGCGCAAACAGCCCGAAGCTGGTCGCGCCCAGGCCATAGCCCCACATCTGCGCCTTGCGCGTCACAGCCAGCCACGACCGCATCACCTCGGCGCAGCGGCGCAGCACAAACGCGCCCGCCCCGCTGGAGCGCACATCCTCCAGGCCAGCCAGATATTCGCCCAGAAAGCCATAGAAATCGGCGCTGGCCTGGCGCTCAGCCGCCCAGGAGGGCGTGGCAACGGCGCGAATGCGCAGCATGCCTGCCAGGCCCAGCGCCACAAAGCCGCTCATCACCAGCCCGACCCACCAGTCCTCGTAATAGAGCAGCCCAAGCACACCCAGCATCAAGACACCGTTGCCCAGCACATAGACCACAAAGCGCGAAAAGAAGCGGGCCAGCGTCGCCACATCACCATCCACCCGCTCGATCAACTCGCCTGGCGTGTGGACCGTGTGAAAAGAGGCGTCCAGCCGCAGCAGGTGGGCCACCAGATCGGCGCGCATCTCGTTTGTGGCCGTCCAGCTTACTCGTTCAGCTACATAGGTTTCGGCGACCGCCAGACCCTGGCCCGCCAACGCCAGGCCCATGGTCAGCAGCGCCAGGAGAATCAAATCGTGCAGATTCCCGCCAGCGGTGGCCCGGTCGATGAACAGGCTTGCCACCAGCGGCGCGCCTACCTGCACGGCGATAGCGCCGCCCAGAATCACCGCCAGCAGGCCCATCCACGGCCACTGAGGCCGCAGATAACGAGCCAGCAGCCGCAGGTAGCGGTTCAATGCCCGTAAAAAGCGCATGCAAACTCCTCGTCTTGCCGCAAACAGCAGGTACAGCCCTGCAAAGGAAAAAGAACAGCGGAACAGGCAGAGGCGATGCACCTGAGGGCGAGGAATCCATGAGCGGATTGGGACCGCACGCAGCGGAAAAGCTACTGGAGAGAAGAAGAGAAGAATCTGCTAATCATGCGCTGATGGGAATGCCAGAAGGAAGGCGCAGATCAGCGACAGACGCTTCTCGCTCGCGAGGTGCAACGTCTTGCAGTGGGGGTGATGGTTGTGGGCAAGACGGCACCTCCTTTGGGTTGGAAACAAACATATATCACAAAGCTGAGTATACCAGAGTTTGTGACAGTTTGCAAGAGGTGGAATGTGGATTTCCAACTTTTTGCAAAGCCCTGGGTCACTGAGATGAGGGCTTGACAAACCAGACACGGATAGTCTATCATAAGATATGCTTAGTCGGCTAAATGAGAGGAAATATGGACCACCAAACGGAATACGAGGGCTTCAATGTCCTGTTGGGCAGGATTGCCCGATTGCAGCGAAGCCAGATGAATGAGGCGCTGGCGGCCCTCGGCCTCTATGCTGGGCAGGAGATGGTTTTGTGGCACCTGTGGCGCGAAGACGGGCTGACGCAGTCGCAGATGATGGAGCGCATATGTGTGCAGCCCCCGACAGTCTCTAAGATGCTGGAGCGCATGGAGAAGGCAGGGCTGGTGACACGCCGCCCAGACACGGAGGACAGCCGTGTCTCGCGTGTGTATCTGACCGCGCAAGGTCGCCAGTGCGAGCAAGCCGTGCGTGATGTCTGGAGAAGCCTGGAACAGCGCATCACCGATGGGTTAATACTGGAAGAGCGCGTGCTGCTGCGCCGCCTGTTGTTACAGGTCCAGGAGAATTTGAGCCACTCGGCCACGCGCCAGCCAGGCTAGGCTGAGTGGTTTCTGCCTGCGAAGAGAGGGCGCTTTTTAAGCATTTAGTTAGCCAGCTAAATACATGTAGTAAAGAAAGGGAACCTGATCATGAGCGTTTTTACCGACAACGAGCTTGAGTACCTGCGCAGTCAGCGCCTGGGCCGTCTGGCGACGGTGCGGCCCGATGGCAAACCTCAGGTTGCGCCGGTTGGGTTCCGCTACAATGCGGAACTGGATGTAATCGACATCGGCGGCAGGTTTATGAGCCAGTCGAAGAAGTTTCGCAATCTCCAGCAGAACCCGAACGTCTCGCTGGTGATTGATGATGTGCTGCCGCCCTGGAAGCCGCGCGGCGTGGAGATTCGCGGGACGGCCCAAGCGCTGCCGAGCGGAGGGCAAGGGCTGTTTGGCTCAGCAAGCTATGCGGTTGACGACGCGCTGATTCGCATTACGCCAACACAGATTATTGGCTGGGGGTTAGATGAGGGGGACGGGTGGGCGCTGAATCGAAAGGTGGAACGGAAGTAACGTTGCTGTGCCCTGCTTGACCCTCCTGTGGCGGTTGGCTATACTCACAAAAGGGAATGCATCTCCAATGCCATCACTGGCAGCCAGACCAGGACTGAAGCAAAGGACTCGGTGGGATGGAAATTAGCGAACCGGCTGAATACGCCCTCTTGGGGCTGCTCTGGGATGGACCCCAGCACGGCTATGAACTGCATCGCGCCTTCAGCGGCGACCAGGAGCTAGGCGCGATCTGCCGCCTGGAACAAAGCCAGTTGTACGCGTTCCTGAAAAAGCTGGAACACCTTGGCTACCTGGAAAGCACGCTGGAACCGCAGGAGGGCCGCCCGCCCCGGCGCGTGGTGGGCCTGACCACAAAGGGCAGAACCGTCTTTCGCCAGTGGATCGAGGCTCCGGTCCCGCGCCCACGCGAGGTACGGCTGCTCTTTCTGCTCAAACTCTACTTTGCGCGCGCCTTCGGAACGCAAACCATCCGCGCCCTCATCACTCGTCAGATCGAGGCGTGCCAGGTCTTCGTGCAGAAGCTTCAGGAGGGCGCGCCCGAACTGGCAGGCAAAGGCAGCGCTCCATCAGGCGAAGCGCTCAAGGATTTTCGGGTCATCGTGCATCAGGCGCGCATCCGGCAGATCGAAGCAACCATTGGCTGGCTGGAAGAACTGCAAGGGCAGGCCGAAGGGATAGCGCTCTCGGCCTCGCGGGAAAAAAGCTCCAGCCAGCCTGGCCGCTGAGCAAAACGAAGAGACCCTCCTTTGCTTCTGGCTGGGGAGGGTCTCCTCGTTTCGGAAAGCTATGCTATTTCAGCAGGCGTCCAGCGGCTATTTATGGAATTGCAAACCAACCTTTGGATCGCCGGTGTAAATGTGATACGCCCACAAAGCGGCAAATCCCAGGCAAGCAAGACCAAACAAGCTGACAACCGAGACGCCATACCACCTGACCATGGCAACTCCTTTTCTGTCTGAAGCGATTCAGCAATACGTCACCGTTCGTTGCCGTCGCGCCCCGCTGCGGGGCCGCTGCCAGACAACCTGAGCGCCGACAGCGTGACCGGCAAAACAGTTCCATCTTCTGCACGAAGCGCGCCAGAGCAGCCTGGCGGGCGCTTAACGTGGCCGCCACACCTGCACCCCATACGCCGCCAAATCCAGCGTAAAGGGCGCGCCCGCCCGGCCTTCTTCGCCTTTGGCGACGCTGGCCCCGCTGAACACTTCGCGAGCCGACAGCAACGGAGCCTGGAACAGACCATCCGGCAGCGTGATGGTCACCTGCGACGCATGCGCCGCGTAATTGACCACCACCAGCCGCCAGTCGTCTCCCATCGTCCAGACAAACGCCAGCACAGCCTCGCCGGTTCCATCGAGCGGCGTAAAACAGCCATCGCGAAAGATCGGCTGGCTGGCTTCGCCCAACAGCGCCCGATAGAACGGCTCGATCAGCAAGTCCGTTGCCTCTTCCAGCCATCTACCAAGCTGCACCGGCGTTTTCACATGCCACCCGGCAAGCTGCCCTTCATACAGCAAGCTCGCGCCCGGAATGAGCAGACTGATTGCCGCCGCCGCCAGACTGCGCTCTGCGCCGAACGCCTCCACAGCGCGCGCCTCGTCGTGGTTCTCGACAAAATGGACCTGCCGCGCCAGCACCTCTGGCGGCCTGCGCAGCGCCTGGCGCACCGCCTCCATCTGGCTGCCGCGCAGCCAATCATATAAGTCCTTATCATAGGTATAATCGAAGCCCAACGCCAGCAATTCCGGTTCGGTGCCCCAGTATGCCTCGGCCAGAAAGAGAAAATCGGGATGCGCCGCTTTAATGGCAGGAATCACTTCAGCCCAGAACTCTGGCCCCGGCGGCTCGCCCGCAAACGCGCCCCACGTGCTGGCAAACACGCGGTTCAGCAGCAGCATCGCCATATCGCAGCGCACCCCATCGCACTGATTGGCAATATCTGCGAGCGTGCTGCGCGTCAACTCGCGGGCTGTGGGAGCAAAAGCGTTGATCTGCGTGGTATCAATCCAGGCGGGGAAATACGGGTCGCGCCCATGCGCCACCACATCGCCGCGCGGCCCGCTAAAAAACGTCGCCAGGTCGGCGGCCAGCGCGTTGGCGTCGCCATGCACCAGCGCGTCGGGATGCGTCGTCAGCCAGGGATGGTCAACGGCCACATGGTTGGGCACATAATCCAACAGCAGGCCCATGCCACGCCGGGCAAGTTCGGCCCGGCACGCCGCCAGGCCCTCTGGCCCACCCAGAAACTCATCGACCACATAGCGATGAATGGCATACGCCGACCCCACCACATCGGCGGGAGTCAGATCGGGCAGCGCGGACCGATACTCCGCCAGCGTTTGGGGTCGCTGCGCCAGCGCCAGCGCCGTCGGGCTGCGCTCCCAGACGCCCATCAACCAGATGGCTTCGAAGCCCCACGCCGCCAGCGCGTCATACACTTCTGCCGGAACAGATGCCAGGCTAATAGGCCGGTTGTACTCGCGGCTCAGGGCCGTCAGCCAGGGCCAGGTGTTGATCTCGTAGATCAGAGGATGCGTGCGTATCCTCAATGAAAGAGTCCTCCTTGCCAACATCAATGCGCAAACTTTGCCACCCGCATCGCCTCATCGCGATACATCAAGAAGAAATTCCAGAGCGCCAGCGCCGAAGCGGAAGGCCGCCTGCCGCGCCGCCGCACCAGCGACCAATGCCGCCGCACGGGAAAGCCCACCGCGTCCAGAATGACCAGCCGCCCGGCCATCAACTCAAGCTCCAGCGCGCGCAGGGGCATGATGGCAATGCCCAGGTCAGCCGCAACCGCTTGCTTGATCGCGCCGCTGCTGCGCAGTTCCATGCCCACGTGGATTTGCGCGCCCTTGCCGTGAATCAGCCGCTCGACATCGGTTCTGGTGCCGGAACCGGCCTCGCGCAGCAAAAAGACCTCCTTGGTCAGTTCCTCCAGCGGGATATTCTTCACACCGGCCAGTCGATGGCGCGGCGAGGCGATCACCACCAGTTCATTGGGCACGAACTCGGCCACTTCCAGATCATGGGTATCTTCGATCAAGCCCATCACCGCCATATCCACTTCATCGTTCAGCAAGCGCTCTTGCACCGTGAAGCGATTGACGACATCCAGCGTCAGCTTCACATTGGGGTTCTGACGATGGAACGCGCCCAGCACCGAGGGCACAATATAAATGCCTGCCGTGGTGCTGGCAGCAATCTTCACCGTGCCGCGCCGCCCGCCGCCCAAGTCCTCCAGCACAAGCTGGGCCTCGTCCATGATGGCAAAGATGCGCTCGCTGTAGGCCAGCAGTTCGCGCCCGGCCTCCGTCAAGCGCAGCGTGCGGCCAGCTTTTTCAAAGAGCGGCAGGCCCACGCTCTTTTCCAGCGCCTTGACCTGCAAGGACACCCCCGGCTGGCTCAGATAGAGCGCGTCAGCGGCGCGGGAATAGCTGCGCTGCTGCGCGACCGTCTGGAAGATGCGCAGTTGATGCAAATTGATAAGCATTTACTTCCCCTTATCCCATGATAAGAAAGTGGTAACAGAAATTATACCGAATCAACGCCACTGCGCGCATCGATAAACGACGCTTTATGCTCCCATTAAGAAACTTGTATGGGCATTATACACCAGTCGGAGGGCGCTTCTTCATGAAGCGGCATGACATATGCAATCGCATCGCGCCAGGCTCAGTCAGGCTTCCAGTATAGGACGTTTTAAAGCACGAGAAGCGTAGGGAGTCGCACGTATAAATAATGCTTTCATATCCAATAAGCATTTCAATCTTGTATTTATATGAAGTATCTGTTATGTAATAAAGTAGAGAACGTTGTGTGCCCGCTGCTTGGGCGCGAGCGGGCCAGTATGAGGCAATTGCCTTGCAGCGTCGCAAAGCAAGAAAGGATCAATCAACACATGAGTCAAAGTGCCTTTGAACTGGCTAAGAGTTGGAAAGAAGACCCTCGGTGGGAGGGCATCACTCGCCCGTACTCTGCTGAAGATGTCGTGCGTCTGCGTGGTTCCGTTCAGATCGAGCACACCCTGGCCCGCCTGGGCGCGCTGCGGCTTTGGGCGCTGCTGCATACCGAGCCGTATGTTGCCTCCCTTGGAGCGCTCACCGGCAACCAGGCCATGCAGCAGGTGAAGGCAGGCTTGAAAGCCATCTACTTGAGTGGCTGGCAGGTGGCGGCTGATGCTAACCTCGCCGGGCAGATGTATCCCGACCAGAGCCTTTATCCCGCCAACAGTGTTCCCCAGGTCGTGCGCCGCATCAATCAGGCATTGCAGCGCGCCGACCAGATTCACCACGCGGAAGGCAAGAACGGCGTCCACTGGTTTGCGCCGATTGTTGCCGACGCCGAAGCAGGCTTTGGCGGCCCGCTCAATGTCTTCGAGATCATGAAAGCCATGATCGAAGCCGGAGCCGCTGGCGTGCACTTCGAGGACCAGCTTGCCTCTGAAAAGAAGTGCGGCCACATGGGCGGCAAAGTCCTCGTGCCCACGGCCGCAGCCATCAAGCACCTCGTTGCGGCGCGGCTGGCCGCCGACGTGATGGGCGTGCCCACGCTCGTTATCGCCCGCACCGATGCCAACGGCGCGCAGTTGATTACCAGCGACGTGGACCCGCGCGACCATCGCTTCCTGACTGGCGAGCGCACCAGCGAGGGCTTCTATCGCATGCATGCCGGATTGGATACCGCCATCGCTCGCGGTCTGGCCTACGCGCCCTACAGCGACCTGATCTGGTGCGAAACCTCCGAGCCGAACATCGAGGAAGCGCGCCGCTTTGCCGCCGCCATCCACGAGCAATTCCCCGGCAAGCTGCTGGCCTATAACTGCTCGCCGTCCTTCAACTGGCAGAAGAAGCTCGACGCGCAGACCATCGCCACCTTCCAGCAGCAAATTGCCGCGATGGGCTATAAGTTCCAGTTCGTCACGCTGGCGGGTTTCCACGCCCTCAACTACGGCATGTTCGACCTGGCAAGCGAATACCGCACGCGCGGCATGGAGGCATACTCCGAACTGCAACAGGCCGAGTTCGCCCGCGAGGCCGATGGCTACACGGCCACCAAGCACCAGCGCGAAGTTGGCACCGGCTACTTCGACGAAGTGGCAACCGTCATTTCAGGCGGCGAAGCCTCCACGCTGGCGCTGACCGGCTCGACGGAGTTGGCCCAATTCCACGCTTGAGCACATTCGTAGCGCCGCCTTCCAGGCGGCAAATCGTTCGAGCGCCGCAGCAAAGCACTCCAACCAGTAACGTTCGCGCAGGCGCAGCGGTTAGCCGCCTGGAAGGCGGCGCTACGAGCGCATATCCTATACCATATAATAGATACCGGAGCAATGGTCGCTCCGGTATCTTCCCTTGTCTGAGAAGCGCCTGTGCTGGCAAGAAAGAAGCAACGCATGGCTACATCTTCCGAACTCCAACGCTCCCTGGATGGGGTTGAGATCACCGGCCCCGTCTCTCCAGCCTTTGCCGAAATCCTCACCCCGGACGCCCTGGGCTTTGTTGCCACGCTGGCCCGCGCATTCGAAGGGCGGCGCGAAAAGCTGCTGCAAGCGCGCGCCGAGCGGCAGGCCAGAATCGACGCGGGCCAACTGCCCGACTTCTTGCCCGAAACCGCCTCGATTCGCAGCAGCGAGTGGACCATCGCGCCCACGCCCGCCGACCTACAAGACCGCCGCGTCGAAATCACCGGGCCGGTGGAACGCAAGATGATGATTAACGCCCTCAATTCCGGCGCGAAGGTCTTCATGGCCGACTTCGAGGACGCCCACGCCCCCACCTGGGCGGCAACCATCGAAGGGCAGATCAATCTGCGCGATGCCGTCAACCGCACCATCAGCTATGTCAGCCCGGAGGGCAAGCACTATCGGCTGAACGAACAGATTGCCACTCTGCTGGTGCGCCCGCGTGGCTGGCATCTGCTGGAAAAGCATATGCGCGTCGATGGCAAGCCCGTCTCAGCGGGCCTCTTCGACTTTGGGCTGGGCTTCTTCCACAACGCCAGAACGCTGCTCGACAAGGGCACCGGCCCCTATTACTACTTGCCGAAGATGGAAAGCCACCTGGAGGCGCGGCTCTGGAACGATACCTTTGTGCTGGCGCAGGACACGCTGGGCATTCCGCAGGGGACCATCAAAGCCACGGTGCTGATCGAAACCATCCTGGCCGCCTTCGAGATGGACGAGATTTTGTATGAACTGCGCAACCATTCGGCGGGGCTGAACTGTGGCCGCTGGGACTACATCTTCAGCGCCATCAAGAAGCGCCGCCACGACCCCAGCTTCATCCTGCCTGATCGCGCGCTGGTGACGATGACCACGCATTTTATGCACTCGTATTCGCTGCTGCTCATCCAGACGTGCCACCGCCGCAACGCGCACGCTATGGGCGGCATGGCGGCGCAGATTCCCATTAAGAACGACCCGCAGGCCAACGAAGCCGCCATGGAAAAAGTGCGCGCCGACAAAGTGCGCGAGGCCAACGACGGCCACGACGGCACCTGGGTTGCGCACCCTGGCCTGGTCGCCACGGCGCTGGAGGCGTTCGACGCGGTGATGCCGCAGGCCAACCAGATTGACCGCAAGCGCGAAGATGTGCACGTCGCCGCCGCCGATCTGCTGGCCGTGCCCGAAGGGCCGATCACGGAAGAGGGTCTGCGCACCAATATTCGCGTTGGTGTGCAATACCTGGAAGCCTGGCTGGGCGGGCTGGGCTGCGTGCCGCTGTATAACCTGATGGAAGACGCCGCCACCGCCGAAATCTCCAGGGCGCAGGTCTGGCAGTGGATTCGCCATCCCAGGGGCGTGTTGAGCGATGGCCGCAAGGTGACCATCGATCTCTTCCGGCAGATGCTCGGCGAAGAGATGGAGAAGATCAAGGCCATCGTTGGCGCGGAGGCATACGACGCGCGGCACTATCGGCAGGCCACCGAGATTTTTGACCGCATCACTACCAGCGATCAGTTCGTCGAGTTCCTCACGCTGCCCGCTTACGACTATCTGGACTGATACCCCGTAGGGAGTGTAGGGACTGTAGGGACTTTATACCTCAAAAGTATGAGGAGAAGAAGAAACGTTCTCTGAATATATTAAGAAAAGATATTTCTTTGAATCTCTACTCCCTACAGTCCCTACACTCCCTATGGGGGTGACCCATTCACCCGATTTCACCTGCCAGCCTCAGCAGAAGGTAGTTCGTTCGGCTTGTTCAGGCGAAGCACTCTTTGGCGAAGCGGCGCAGCGCCTCCGGATTCGTACCATCGAGGAACCGCACCACCAATTCCTGCACGCCTGCCGCTTCATAGGCTGCTATCCACTGGCGAATCGTGTCGGGGCTGCCAATCAGAGATGTAGGGATGAGTTCGCCCAACCTGGCTCTGTGCTCAGCAGGAACCAGCGCCAGGGTCTCCTCATCGCTGGCGGCCATCAGGCAGAGCGTGGATGACGTGCAGCGAATGCGCTCGTAATCTCGGCCCAGCGCCTGGCAGTGCTGTTGCAAGACGGCCAGCTTCTGCTGCACGCTGGCGGGGTCATCGCCCACGTTGCAGGCATCGGCATACTGCGCCACCAGCTTGAGGGTCACGCGCTCGCCATCGCCGCCAATCAGCAGCGGAATGTGCGGGCGTTGCACACCGGTGGGCAGGTTGAGACAGCTTCGGCAGGTCGCTTTCCTCCTGATCGCTTTGCTTCATGTTCACCTATGCTTCTCTCTCGGTCCCACTCTGCTTTTTCGAGAGGTATAGCATGCGGGCCAGCAAAAAACTTCATCTATCTTGCGCAGTTCGCCTCAAGTTACCCTTACGCATCCCAAGATGCTTTAAGATGCGGGGTTGCTCGACTCAACCGGCTGATGGAAGAAGCGATAGTCGCTGAAGTTGTTATGGCGCGTCGAAGTCATATCGACGTAGCCGCTGATGACCTGCTCGGCATAGGGCCGTGTGGGCAGCGTCGGCGCGGCCACCAGCCACGAGCGCTGCCCCGGCTGATCGGCAGTATCAGCCGTCAGTTGCACGCCCAACTGGTCCATCAGCCGCATATTGCGCCGCGCCAGCGCTGGATGCGGCACATAGCTGTAGAGCGCGGTGTCGAGCGCGGCAAGCTGTGCCTCGATCTGCTCCGGCTGATGCCCATACCGCGCGCATCCCTCGCGCACTTCCGCCAGCAGCGCCTTCGCTGGCAGCGTGAAGATCGGCCTGAGCGCCTGGAGCAGATTCAGGCCGCGATTCAGCAGCACCAGTCGCCCGTGTTCCAACCGTTCAGCTAATGGGCTGGCGCCCTCCTGCCGTCTCACCGTTTCCAACTGGCGCGTCAATTCACCAAAAGGCAGCGTATCCAGCTTGCGCTGAAGAAACGTCACCACCCCAGCCGTCTCGCCCGCCTGCCAGTCTCGCAGCAGTTCCAGGCATTGCCGCCCTTCATAACGCCCCATCGTGCGGGGCACACTGAGCAAACCATCTTTGCATTCGCACACCCAGAGGGCATGCAAATAATGCACCGTATCAGCCACCGAAAAGCTCACCGCTGGCCGCTGCCCCTGCACGTCTTGCACATACTCAAAGCTGGTCTCAAGCTCCGGTTGCAGCCGCTCAAAAGCGGCTAGCTTTTCCGCAACCAACGCCGCCAACGCTGTGGATTGAGCCATGATCTCACCTCCTGAAGCCGCTTGAGCGAAGCTCATCCAAAAGACTATGCAGATAGGGTATACTATAGCCGAACGCTGACGCGAAAGGATGACAGGTTTTGACACATGCTGATATATTTCTCTTCCCTGCACAACCTGGACCCTGCGTCGCACGTAGAATCACTTGACTATTACGCATTTTAGATGCCGGTTCCCCTGGAGGCTTCGCCGCTGGCAGAAAGGTCGTGCAAACAAGACATGCCTGCCAGGCTGCCTGATGGATTTTCCAGGAAACCCGGCAGGAGAAAACATGTATGTTGGAAACAGAGCCAACTCCAAGGCAGCAGAAGCAGCGCTGGTACTTCCGGCTACAGGGTCTGGCCGTCCTACGGGTATTGCAGCATCCGGCCATGTTCCGCCTCTGGTTGGCTCAAGTCATCTATCTTAGCGTGCAATCGGCGGCCAGCTATGGCATGATTGTGCGCATGACCGACGAAACCGGCTCGGCCATCCTGGTGGGCCTGGTGCTGATCGCGCTCACCTTGCCGCCGTTCTTGCTGGGCGCTCCGGCTGGCGCGCTGGTTGACCGCATGGACCGCCGCAGCGTACTCTGGATCAGCAACGTGCTGCGCGCCCTGGCGACGGCACTGTTTGTGCTGACCTTGCTGATCGCTCCCCACGCCTATTATTCCATCTATCTGCTGGCCCTTTTGTTCTCGCTGGTAGGGCTGTTCTTCACTCCCGCAGAAGGCGCGCTGATTCCCACGCTGGTGAGTGAGGCCGAACTGCTGCCCGCGCTCTCACTCTATAACCTGACGCTGAACGTCAGCCAGGCCGTGGGGCTGCTGGTGCTGGGGCCGCTGACGCTCAACCTGCTGCCGACTATCGTCATTCCGCTGGGCAGCAGCGACCATCAACTCGTCCTCTTGCCCGTCGAAACGCTCTTTGCCATCATCACCTTGTTGTATCTGGTGGCCGCCGTGCTCATCCGCAGCCTGCCCATGGGCCAGCGACCAGCCCCGCTTTCGGTAGACGTGCTGACGCATCGCGTCGAAGACGAAGAGCGCCTGCGCGACCATCCGCTTTCCGGCCAGTCGCTGGCAAGCAACATCGAGCCGTTCATCCCCAACTGGAAGCAGATCGCCATCGATCTGCGCGATGGCTGGCGGCTGGTGCGCGGCGACGGCACCCTCTTCGATTCGCTGCTGTATGCCTGCTTCGGCAGCCTGATGATGATGACCTTTGCCGGGCTTGCCACCATCTTTGTCGAGCGCCTGCTCAATCTTCCCAGCAAAGATACCGCGTTGATCTTCACTCCGGCTGGGCTGGGCATCGTCATTGGCTCGATCTTGATGCCCGCCATCGTGGGCCGCCTGGGGCAAACGCGCACCATCATTGTGGGCATGTTTGGCATGGCGCTGGGCATGGGTTTGCTTCCCGTTGCGCAGTATGTGGCGCGCCTGGCCGACCCGGGCGGCTGGTGGACCGAACCAACCTTCTTGCTCGCCGTCGCGGTGCTCACCACCCTGGTTGGCTTCAGCCTGGACTTCATCATCGTGCCCGCGCAGGTCACCATGCAGGAGCGCTCGCCCGACGCGATGCGTGGGCGCGTGCTGGCGCTCTATCAAGCGCTGTTCAACGGCGGCTCCATTCCGGTGTTACTGTTCATGGGCGCGCTGGCCGACCTGCTGGGCATTGTGGCCGTGCTCTATCTGATGGCGGCCCTCAGCCTCGGCGTGGGGCTGCTCAGCATCTTGCGGGTCGTGCTGCGGGAACGCGCCAGGGTCGAGCGAGCCGCGCTGGTGGCCCGCGCGCGCAGCGGGAAGCGCCCATCGGTCCCCCAGCCCTGGATAGAAGAACGTATCAGGCCCGACGAGAAGCCTCAGGGCGCTTCGCTCTAAACGTGCCAGGCTGCCGGGCTATTTCAGGTCCAGCAGCGGATAGTGCCCATTGTTCACCGCCTGAACGTCCACGCTATAGAGCCAGTCAGCCTGGTCCTGCGTGATGTCCTGGCTTTTGACATGCTGCGCCAGAATGGCCTTCACCGATTTCAGGTACGCCGTATTCACGTCCGACAGCGGAACCTGCTGTTCCTCAGCAATCTGAACAATCGGCTTGCCTGCCGAGAGTTCAAGATTCAGCGTCGAGGGCAGCAATTTCAGGCTCGGCGCGACATCGTTGACCAGTTTCGTATGAATGGCGGCAAGCTGCTGCTTCAGCGCAGGGTTGCTCATCAGCGATGAGGCAACCGCTGGCAGATTTTTGCAGGGGTCTCTGCCAGCCTGCATCAATCCTGCCTCCAGGGCCAACTGCTCGGAGGTCGTGATTTTCCCATCCTTTGCCAACTGGTTAATGGTCTTCTGAAGCGCGTCGACGTTGGCCTGCTCCAGAGCGCTGGTGCTCACATGCAGATCGTTGGCAAGCGTCGTCTCATACAAAAGGCAATAGTCGCCGTTGCTGACAGGAGGGGTAACGTCCTGAAAAAGATTCATCGACGCAAACACCGGCAGCCGTCCACCGATGACGCCGATAAACATCCCGACAAGCAGCAGCCCACCACCCAACACTATTCTTACAAGCAGTTTGCTCAATGTATATGCCTCCTTCATGGTATATCCGTTGTTATACCGGTTTCCATGGAAGCGAAGGACGCAATTCAGAAGCCAATCGTGGCGCCTTGCCCTTTCTTTTTCAAAGGGACAAACAGGCGCATGGCAGAAAGCTCTCTAAATGGAATAACCTGATACATCGTGAAGTATTGCAGAGAAAAGCGCACACCGCTACACTCATCAATGGGGCTGTTATCCAGATCGCAGCCCCGTTTTTCGGCTGAGTGCATCATCGTCAGCATATTTTATGGTTGTCATGGAGGCCATTTCTTAACCCGTATAGGATGGCTGCCAGGTGCCAGGGGGGTGTCACTGACCCTGGCCCAACCCCCGCTCGGTGTGGTGACTTTCCGGTTGTCTGAGCCAGAGCGAGACATGGGCGGGCTGCATCGTCTCCTGGACCACCGCGATTAACTGTGCGCGTATCTGTTCCAGGTCAGTCTCCTGGCGCAGCGTCGCGGCGAAGGCTTCCAGTGTCTTGGCGGCATCATACTTCTTGCGATAGAGGCGCCGATCAATCAGGTTCTGGATGCGGCGGCGTGCAGGCAGGAACAGGGCAGCGATGGCGAGCGTGGAGATGACCAGTACGAGCGGATTGCTTGCGGCTTGGCCGCTGAACAACCCGGCCAGGCTCTCCAGCCCGATGATCAGGCCCGCATAGAGCCCGCCCAGCAGGCCAGTGAGCAGACCATACACCAGCGCCTTGTTGATGAGGGTGTCAATATCGTAGAGCCGCGAACGCAGGATGGCGATGGCAATTGAGATGGGGATGAGCAGCAGCAAGACATTGCCAAGGGGTTGCAGGATCAGGTTCCCTACCACTGTCCAGTTCTTCAGAACGACTGGGTGGATGATGGTGTTTGCAATGATGAGGAACAGCGCAAAGACTCCCAGGGCGGCCGCGAAGCCAAAGACGACCCATTTGGTCTGCTGGCGCTCCCGGAACGTGGAGACGCGCCGGTAGCGATAGACCTGCACCCCGACCAGGCCGAGAATCAAAACGGCAAACACCAGAGCGTCTGGCCCACCCTGCCCCTTGAGGGGTGCATTGGCGATGAAGATGTGCCACACGAAGTCGAGGACAAAGACGAGGACGCCCCAGCGGGTCCAGCGGGGCACAAACCAGCCCGAAGGGAAGAGCAAGAAGAAGGTCGGGAAGGCCACCTGCCCAGCGAGTTCCAGTCCCCCAACCAGCCAGTACCAGACGGGAGCGACCGTCCTCAGACCGTAATCCAGGAGACCGGTATAGGTGGCGCCTCCCAACAGGACGAGCATGTACGCGCACAAGAGCGCCATCCGATCTGAGGGCCGACGCCAGAAGATGAGGGCAGCCAGCGCGGCGTGGATCAGGGTGATTCCTATGATCCCTGCTATCTGGTAAGCTGCCACGAAGCCAGGCGAGAGGCCAGCCTGCTGAATCTGGAGCAGTTCAGCCGGGGTCAACTGAGCGCCCGGGAAGCATTGCACGCCCGGCTGGCAGACCGATTGGAGTAGAGCGTCAGCCTTCGGAATAGCGATGGCTGAGAGCGTCAGGACGAGCACGGTCAGGACAATCCAGCCTGCGCGAGCCATCAGCAGCCAGCGCCCATACAGGTGCGTCTCAGGGGGAGCGGACGGAGGGGGAGTTGCTGAGGACGTGGTGGCAGACAGGCTCATAGGTAGGCCCCTTTACATCAGATGCTGCGGCTGCTTTCTGTAGGTCTAACGTACCATACCCCCGTCTCGAAAACGTTACGAGGGGCGTTACGAAGACCCTTCCTGAGGTTCCCACAGATGGGCCAGGACTCGTGTGGGGGAGCGAATGAGGTCAGGTCGTCCAGCTTGCTGTGCGGCTAAACCAACGACGATGGTAGCCGTATAGGTCAAGGCCACGCGCGTTGCCACCGCTGACCAGCCACACAGTGGTGGGCGTTGCAAGCGGAAGTAACTAAACAGGCTGAAGACGCGCCCAAAGAACCGTTCAATACTCGTGCGCTTGCCCAACTCCCCAGCGGTCCAGGTCGGGGGGAGACAGGAACGATTGCGTTGCCGTTTGGGGTTCCAGGGCACCACCGCCACCGCTCCCAAGACCGTGTGAATCCAGGCGACCAGGCGCAGCCCCCAATACCCCGCATCCAGGCGGATGACGCGGGGACGCAGCCGATAGAGCAGAACCGCCCAGGCGAGTAAGGGCCGGGCAAAGGGGGCGTCATGCACATTGGCGGGAGACAGCAGAAAGAGCAAGGGCAAGCCCGAGCCGCGACAGAGCAGGGTATGCACCCGATAGCCGCGCAGGAGTGGGCGAGGATGGTGCGCTGGAGCATGCCCCACCTGTGCATCGGGGTCGCGCCTCCACCAGGCGAGGATGGGCGCGCTATCGATGATCAGGTCACGAGCGCCGATGAGTCGACAGCGGATGGCAATCTGCACCGCCAGGACGAGCAACGCCTCGCCTACCGGGGCACCAGCAGCCCGCTCACGTTTCCACTGCTGAGAAGCAGACGGGATACGCGGCTGACCACGGGCATCAAGCGGCAACCCACAGGCGAGCGCTAAGGTCGGCCAACTGCTTAACCAGTCGTGCATATCCTGATAGGAGAGGCGCCACAGCGTCCGAAGGAGCGCGATGAGCAACAACGACTCCTCCGTGTAGACGCGCGGGTGCCCCCCTGGACCAGCGGGCAAAGGGGGCGGACACCGCCACTGTGCCAGGCGAACAGCAATCCGACACAGCGCGAGCAAATGGAGGCGGGCGACCAGGGTCAGCGCATCGAGATGTAAGGCCGGTTGGATTTTGGCCTGAGCGCGCTGATAAGTGGGAGGAGGGATGGGGACCGTTGACGAACGTGGAGCCGGAACCATGAGCTGACCTCCTGGGCGAGAAGGATAGTCCTCGTCTAGAGATCAGCTTACCCTATCCGGGGTTATGAAATGCTCTCGTTGTCATGGAGTGATTTGCATGGACAAACGCTATTATCTCTTTCGTTTCAGTCTCCTGCTCTGTGGGATGCTCCTCATCTGTGGGGTGGGGATGGCTGTGCAGCACGCAGTTGTTCACGCGGCTTCACTTCCTCCTGGCTACTCCCTGACCGTGACGGAAAGTACCTCCACGATGACCTATGGCGGCACCGCCCCGAACTTTCAGGCGCAACTCACCGTCCCCGCTGGCGAGAACCCGTTGAAGAATCCGTCTCTGTTCAACTTTATGATTGATTCACAAGACTATGGCGCAGATACGAGCAGTTCGAGCGGCTCCACGTACACCTTTACCTTGAGAGGCTCCTCTCTTCCAAACACACCTCCACTCGCCTCCGGCCAACACGCCGTAGTGACAAGCTACTTCAGTATCCCGTTGAACGAAACACTTGAAAGCGCGCCAATCACCTTGACCGTGCAAAAACTCACCCCTACCTTAAACTGTGAAATCCTTTTCCTTCCCACCTTTGCGACCAAAGCCTCCGTCACTTTCACCCTGTCTACTGAGACCGGCCCTGCTGTTGATTGGCAGGATGCGACCTATACCATGACCTTTATCGGCTCACAAACCTTTACGGACACTCATTTGACCGCCGATAGTGCTGGCAATGTGACCGCTCTCACGCCACCAGTCCCAGGCAAATATAAATTCCGCTGCACTTTCAATGGAACAGCGAATTTTACCTCGGCATCTGTTGTGGGTTCCTCCACCGTGGTTGTGAGCGCCAACCATCAACCAATCATCAAACTCTACTCTAACCCAACAACCATTAGAGGCGGGCAATCAACGGCCCTGGAAATTGTCGTTTCGGGCGCACCAGGGTTGCCGACTCCGACCGGCCAGTTTGGTTTGTATATGGGAAACATGTTTATCCGTCCCACCAACCTGGGGCCCAATGGAAGCACGGAGATTCAAACAACCTTTCCGAACCCTCTCCCCGCGAATACCATCAGGGTGGACTACTTTGGCGACCCCGTCTATGCGCAGTCCAATGCCAACTTTTCTCTGACCAATCCACCCATCCCAGCAGGCTCAGGCAACCCCAATCCAACACCTACATCCACCAGCACAGCTACAGCTACGCCTACCGGTGGCAGCACGCCAACACCTTCCAACACCACCACAGCAAACGGGGGAAAGACCTCAGCAAATGGTGGGACGACCTCTGGGAACCATCCAACAGACACTCCTTCCAACCAGGGAAGCCCGGTGTTCTGGATCATATTGATCGTGCTCCTGGTCCTGGCGGCTTTCGGAAGCGGAGCCTTCATCGTGCTGGGGAAACGTGCAAGAGCGGCTTCAACGCCTGCCACGGCGACCCTTCCTCTCAACGAAGATGTTTGAGGGCAGGTAGTGTTGGGCGCTCAACAACAATCCATTATGGGAAGCTGGATGCGTGGTATGGGTTCACCAGGCACGCGGGTGCTTGACAGAATGTAGCGCCTCTGATACCTCTAGAGCAGAACCTCGAGCGTTTTTCTTGCACAGATTTCCTGGGTACACACATGCTGAAACTTTTACTGGTTGAAGATAACGAAAAGCTGCGCCCCGCGCTGGGGGCGGGGCTGGAAGATACCAGCGCGGCGCACATCGCTGGCGCGTGCGCCAGCGGCGAAGAGGCCTTGACGTTCTGCCTGGCCGAGCCGCCGGATGTGATCTTGATGGATGTGCAGTTGGCGGGCGAAATGAACGGCATTGAAGCTGCCGTCGCCATCCGGCGCGAGTTCCCGCGCCTGCCTGTGGTCTTCTACTCCATTCAAACAGAAGAGTCAGTATTTCGCTCTCGGAGAATGAGGGGTTTCCCAGCATTCAGCCCACGCCAGGTCAGTAGAAGCTCATAGTTTGGCTCGTCGTATGAATACCAGGCACGGACCTGCGCGCCCAACCAGTACAGTACTAGACGCTTCTCTTCTACGGTCAGGTCTTCTTCAAGGCCAATCCTGGCAACAGATGCCCAACTGCGAAGTGCCTGATGCTGGGCGTGCCTCCGCTCTTCTGATTCCGGCTGTACCAGTAAGGAGGCTCGTTCCTGCTCTAAGGTTTCGATCACGGCTCCAATCCCGTTAATCTGTTTTTGGAGCTTCTCGCGCATTTTTGCGCTTGTAATTTTTGTGGCAAGCTGCACCAAATGGTCAGCAGCAGCATCCTTAGAAGCAAGCGCTTTATCCAATTCTTTGACGCGCTTCTCCTTACTGCTAGCATGATCTTCTTCACGTTGGCGTTCCTGAGCCAGCACTCGTTCTAGCCAATCAGGGTCCGAGAAGTAGTGTACAATGTCTTGCCATACCGCTTGATCAAGTTTTTCATGTCTCACGGTAAATGCTTTGCCAGGGCAGGCTTGGACTCCATGAAACTCATGACCCTCCTGCCGGTCCCGAACCCAGCGACAGTGATAACGGGGCGGCGCGGGGTATTTTGGCGTCCAAACGTACATTGGGCGTCCACAATACCCACAGGACAAATACCCACCGCGCAACATGGCTTGCAGAGAGCGGCCAGGCTTTCCAGCTTCTCGCTTGTTCTGAAGCAGACGCTCAAAGGCCGCTTCAGCCAGCCACTTCTCAATAATGGGTGGGCAAACTTCAGGCGGAATGGGAATGAGAGCGGGGTCGCCAGGTTTACGCAGGTGATGATGATGAAACTGTTCATATTTGCCAGTTACCGCGTCCTGCTCCACCACATCTGCATGTGCATGGCGATACGCCGCGTGCTCGCCCCAGTAGGCAGGCGTGTGCAGAAGGCGATACACATTTCCCCGACGCCAGATCGGTGAAACCTTGCGACCCTCTGGGAGCCAGCCTTTCTGTTTTTGGTAAACAGATGGTGTCGGCACCTCTTCTGCGTTGAGTTTAAAGGTGATCATCCTGAGGGTTATCCCGTTATACGCATCCTGAAAGATACGCCTCACAATGGCAGCGGCCTCCTCATCAACCAGGTAACGTCCCTTCTTGATCGGATGATCCCAGTTATACCCGAACATGGGCCATGCTCCGGGCATCAAAAGCCCGCGCTTGGTAACGCGCTCTCGCCGTTTCTCGGCGGTCTGTTTCTTCACCTCATCCCTATATTCCTCTGCGAACATGCTCTTGAATTTAAAGTGGAATCGTTCCAGTTTTTCACTGGGTGGTGCTTCCACAAACTCGATGCGCATATGGTTCTCATACACCGCCCGCCCGTAGAGGTAGGTAGCCTTATCATCGTTGCGCGCAAAACGGTTCACTTTGTACATAACTAGCACGTCAATTTCCCTACGCTTGGCGGCGGCATAAATTTCCTCAAGCAGTGGACGATGGACATTCTCACCGCTGGAAACTTCGCGTACGACGAAGTCTTCATTCACCACATATCCCCTCATATGACAAAGTTGGCGACAACCAATTTCCTGGTCTTCGAGGCTCAACTTGTCATCCTCGTCAGGTCTGCCCTTTTGCTTGATAGTAGATACCCGAGCATAGATTGCAGCGCGTTCTGGGCCAACCTTGGGAGAAGTGGGCAGGTCAAACATTTTGCGGCGCATCTTCGCTTGCTCACTTTTTGGTCTAATCTAATGGTATCGATGATTCACCATTATAGTACTAAATTGACCAGTTACGCCACTTCATTTGGTCGGTCATCCTGGGAGACTTGTGCAAGGCGAGCATGGGCGCGTAAGGCTCCTTGATACAACAGCTTACGAAACGCCTCAAAGAAGGGAGCTTGTTCCAACGCATCTTGATCCTGCGGGCTAATGATGCATTCCGATTCCCCCTTTTCAACTGGCTCGCTGGCCTGCGATATGCTACACTTGGCACCGGGAGGGACGGGTGTATTGCGCATGTGGACCTCCTTCGGCGCAGCGTGGGAAGTTCACGCTTCCTGGCTGCGCGCTCTCTTCTCTGGCGGTAAACTTCACGGTAGGATGCGAATTCCGATCAACGTGGCCTGGTGTGTCTGGTCCTGGAGCCTGGTTCCATCCGGGGCGTAATAGGTCGCCTCCGCTGGACCGCGAAACGCATTGGCCCCCTCCAGCGTCAGGGTAAAGCTCACGCGGAGCCGGTTCATACACTGGTGCGTATCCCGATCTGCCGAGATTTCCTCGAAGACGCCAATGATGGTATTGGGTCGCTCCTCCACCACCCTCCACGCACCCACGCCCAGCGAGTCGCTGGTGTGCGGATTGCCCGCATCCGGATTGTGGAGGAGGCAGGTGCCATCAGCATGAAAGAGGGCCACATGGGGCACAAAGGGTGCCCCCTCGGCATCCACCCGCCAAGCTCCCACAATAGAATCCCAGGGTGGTGCTGGGCCGTTCCTATTCTGCTGGTCCATCGGATATATCCTTTCGCGTCACGCGCACCAGCACGCCCTGGCGGCGGTGCTGATTCTGGTTGTCGTTCCACTGCGTTGTCTCGCTCACCAGGCACAACGCAGGCAGGGGCAGCAGGGCTTCCAGCGCTACCCGCAACTCCATGCGCGCCAGGGGCGCACCGGGGCAGGCATGCGCTCCAAAGCCAAAAGCTGCCTGTTCCCACTGCCTGGGCTGCTGCCAGTCCAACGTATCGGGGTTGAGAAAACACTGGGGGTCGGCATTCATCGCTACGAGCGACACCTGTACCGGGCAACCCGCCGAGATGTGCCTGGCTCCCATCTCCACGTCCGTCGTGGCCCACCGCCGCACATACTGGGTGGGTGTGACCAGGCGCAGCACCTCGTTGACCAGGCGCGAGAGCGTGGTGCGATCTGCTGCCAGATCGGCGCGCAGGGCAGCCAGCCGCTCCGGATCCGCCAGGAGCAGCGGTAGCCCATTGACCAGCGCGGTGATGCTGGTGCTCGTCCCTGCCGCAAACAGCGCCATCAGGAGCAGCACCCGCTCGGTCTCGTCGGGAAGCTCCGCACTGGTGGCTATCGCGCTGGCTAGATCGTCTGCCGGATGGGCTAGCTTGGAGGCGACCAGGGCACGAAAGGCGGCGGCCATCTCCTGCACGACGGGGAGCGCCTGGCCGATGGCATAGCCAGTGGTGACATCGATCAGGTGCGCTGCCCACGCGGCCATCTGCTCCACATTCACCTGATTGTCCGGCCAGCCGAACAGATGGGCCAGCGTGCGAATGGCGAGCGGCCTGGCAAATTCCAGTTCCAGGTTGATCTCCCCCCGGCGTAGCGCCACCTCGACCAGTGCTCGCACCGTCTGCTGGATGCAGGGCAACTGACGCGCCGTAGCTCTCGCCAGCGGCCCATCCAACACCTGCCAGAGACGCTGATGAGTCGCCTCCTCGGCAAAGAGCAATTGCTCAAAGATGGCGGCCAGGAGCGCCTGCGGCGTGGCGAGTCCAGGCGGCCCAAGGCGCTCTCGCAGCGCGAGAGCGTGCGCGGGTCGCGCCGTGAATCGTGCATCCTCCAACACGCTGCGACCCGCAGCGTAGCCGGTGATCACCAGCTCGTCTGGGTCCATTGATTCGTGGGGGTGGCTCTGGTGGTGTATCATGCCGCCACCTCCACCCAGCGCTTTACGGTGGCAACCATGTCTACCAGCATGCTGGTGCGGATAGCGGGCACCTGGAGCAGCGCCAGGTGGCCTGCCTCCGGGTAGCAGAAGGCGGTACAGGTGCTCGTGGTCTGCTCCTGCCAACCTGCCAGGGTGACGGGCGGGTAGAGCTGATCGCGCTCACCGGCAAAGGTCGCCAGCGGGAAGGCAAACGGCGCTTCTGGCGAGTAGGTGAAGTCTTGCGCGATGGACAGGCCGCCACGGAGCTGCGCCACGAGCTGCGCCAGTCGCGCCGGAGTGGCGAGCACCTCCTCTGGCGTGCCTCCCTCGCGCCGGAGGTGGCTGCGCCACTCGGAAAGCTGCCAGGCGTCCCAGGCAGCCGGGGGCTGATAGTGCTGGGGCGCGCACATGGCGATCACCACCAGGTCCAGGGGAGCCTTCGCCTGGCGTCGGCGGAGTTCTCTCGCCACGCCAAAGGCCAGCAGTGCTCCCAGGCTCGCGCCACAGAGGACCAGCGGCGCATCGGTACGCTGCGTTTCCAGCGCATCCGTCAGAGCGCTGACCAGCCCGTCATAGTGCCAGTCCGCCGTCCAGTCCAGTTGCACGCCCCAGAGCTCGAAGTCGGCTGGCAACAGTGGTTGCAGGCTGCTGGGTGTTTTCAGCCAGGGCAGGAAGGAGAAGAACCCTCCTGCATTGGGCGGGAGACAGAGCATCTGCACCCTGACCTGCTCCCTCGGCGGCGAGAGGCGGGCCAGATGCAGGGTTGAGGCCGGAGCGGTCATCAGGCGCAAGGGCATCGTCTGCATCAGCGCACCTCCAGGTCAGGAAAGGGTTTTGGTCCCCTAGCGAGGGCGGCAGCAATCCGATACAGCGGCCAGGTGAAGGCTTGTTCCTGGGTCAGACTCTGGTGCCACTGTCCGGCGATCTGCACTTCCAGGTACCCCAGCGTGAGCGAATCCAGGCCCAGTTCTGGCAGCGTTGCCAGCACATTGACCTCCGCCAGAGCAGTTGTTGGGTGGAAAGGGCTGTTGGTCAAGTCAGCCACCAACTGCGCGAGGCCGATTTCCGTTGCGGTGCTCGGCGGGCGGACCTCGCCAATGTAGTCCACCAGTTCCCGCACAGACGGGTCAGGATAGTGGTCAGGATTGGGGTCAACTTTCCCGTTCGGAGACAGCGGCAGCACCTCCAGTTCCACGCTTACGCAGCGGGCCACAATCGGCTCAGGCAGCCAGGCCGCCAGATAGTCCCGCAGCACGCGGGTGGAAAGCTGCCTGCGCTCCTTGGGTACCACATAGAGCACAATCCCCACATGCTCCCGCCACAGCGCTTTGGAGGCCAGGATGTGTTCGTGCGCCCCGAGGAGTTGCTCGATCTGCTCCAGATTGCAGAGGACGCCGCCCGGAAGCTTGACTTGCGCATCGGTGCGTCCGGCAAACAGGAGCGAGCCATCAGGCAGCCAGGTGGCATGGTCGCCGGTATGGTAGCGACCATCGCGGAAACGCTTCTTGGTTTCGTCCGGGTTGAGATAGCCGCGTGCCTGGGGATACTCCACGACGATTTCCCCCGCCTGTCCTCTTGGAACCGGCAGGCCCTGTGCATCCAGCACCATGAAGCGCACATAGGGCAGCGGCATCCCCAGCGTCGGGGTGCCCTGCCCGCCGTAGCGGCCCGTGGTCAGGCAGATGCCTGCTTCCGCAGGTCCATAGGCCGTGTAGCAGCGGCATTTGGCGGCATAGCGTTTGGCGAGGTCTTCCGGGCAGGACTCGCCAGCCACCACGATGGCCGGATGCGTGGGCAGATGAATGTCCGGCCACGTCGCCAAATAGGAGGGGGTACAAAACATCAGGCCGATGCCTTCGCGTTCAATCCAGGCCACCGTGTGCGCCCCGCTGTCCAGTACGCCCTGCTCTGGCAGGCAGAGGGTGGCTCCATTGGTAATCGCCGTGGCGATCACGCTCCAGAGGCCATCGAACTGCCAGGCAAAGCTATGCCCGACCCGATCTCCCGCGTGGACTTCGTACAAGTGTCCCTGCGCCTGGCCCAGCGGAGCCAGATGCGTGTGTGTGCAGAGCACGCCTTTGGGCGTGCCGGTGGACCCGGAGGTATAGATGAGGTAGGCCAGATTGGTGACACCCACTCCGGACGACGGCGGGGTGTTTGGCTGCTGTTCCACGCGCTGCTGGAGCGCGGCATCCTCCAGGCAGAGGATGGGGACGTGCTTGCTGAGACTTTCCTCCATGCGGCGGGCCTCACTGCCCTCGACAGCGACGATCAGGCGCGCCGCTGCCTCCTCCACCATGGCGGCGATCTGGGCAGGCGGATAAAAGTCACTCAGCGTCAACACCGCTCCCCCCGCTTTGAGGATGGCGAAGAGGGCGACGAGCGCGTCAACCTGGTGTCGGCCAGGCGTGAGGGCCAGGCCCACGACCACCTCCGGACCCACGTCGCGTTCGGACAGGACATGCGCCAGTTGATTCGCTTGTGCTTCCAGTTGGCGATAGGTCAGCGAGGCGGTGCCTTCCACTACGGCCACCACTTCTGGCGTCAAGGCCGCCTGCCTCGTCAGTACCTCATGCAGGCAGAGCTGAGATGAAGGCACTGGGTTGGGGGGGGCATCGAGCGTCTGTACCAGAACCATAGATGTTCCTCTCGTGTGTGGGCAGGGGAGCAAGGCAGCTTGTTCCCCTGCGAACGGGCGATGGCCCTGCTTACGAGCGTCGATACCCACCCAGCGGCGACAGCCGTTGGGGGAGGCGCGAGTGCTGGTCCTCTGTAGACACTGAGGGAGCCGGTTTCTGGCTTCGTCCTGCACGCTC
>DATGID010000005.1:0-30867 GCA_035307385.1 Ktedonobacterales bacterium
GCGCCCCTGATGCGCCAGTTGCACCAGCAGGTCGACGATGCGCCGCCCGGTCTTGGAGTCCAGGTTGCCGGTTGGCTCGTCGGCCAGAATGACCGATGGGTTATTTGCCAACGCCCGCGCAATGGCCACGCGCTGCTGCTGCCCACCGGAAAGCTTGCCTGGCCGGTGGAAGTGGCGCTTTTCTTCCAGTCCCACCTGACTGAGCAGTTGGCGCGCTCGTTCTTCGCGGTCTTTGTGGCGCGTGCCCGCGATTTCCATAGGCAGCATCACATTCTCCAACGCCGACAGGTTGGGGATGAGGTTGAACGATTGGAAGACGAAGCCCACCTTTTTGCTGCGATACTCGTTCTCGCGGTGCCCCCGGAGCGCGGCGACATCGACGCCATCGATGAGGAGCTTGCCAGATGTGGGCTTTTCCAGGTTTCCCAGCAGATACATCAGGGTGGTTTTGCCGCAGCCGCTGGCTCCAGTGATGGCAACCAGTTGCTTCGGCGCGATCTTGAAGCTTACTTTATCGACGGCTTTGATCAGCTCTCCACCTTGCGTGAAGTGCTTGCTTAATCCCTCAGCCACGATGATGGCTTTTTCCGTTGCTTTTTCAACCGCCTTTTCGGCTGGTTGGGCAGGGGCAACGTCCTCTACCTCTTCTATGTCTTCGCGTTCTTCTTCCTGGGTTGATGACATATGCGTCTCCTATGCGGCAGCCTGGCGCAGCACGCGAGCAGGCTTCAGACGGGCAACATACCAGGCGGGGACAACGCTTGCCAGCACGGCCAGCACAATGCCCAGGCCCAGCAGGATGAGCAGACTTTCAGGGGTCAGCGGCGAGTTCAGCGGGTTGCCAAAGCGGCCACCGCCGCCGCCCAGGCCACCGGCGAAGCGAATGAATCCGCCGCTGCCGCCACCGCCGAATCCGCCTCGCCCGCCGCCACCACCTGTGCTGACGATGCTGAAGATGCTGGCAAGGGGTTGCCCAAACACCACCAGCAGAACAGCAGCAACCACAGCGGCGATCACACTGAAGGTGAGGATTTCAGCGGCGAACTGGCCGATCACCCGCAGATTTGACGCGCCGATAGCCTTCAGGATGCCGATTTCCTGGTTGCGTTCGCGAACGATCAGGAAAACGGCGAAGATGATGACCAGCGCGGCCACCACCACCGAGGCGATCAATGTGCCCTCGATACTCTTCTGGGTGCCATCCAGCGCGCTGGTGGTGTTGTTGATGATATCTTGCTGCGTGACAACGCTGACGCCGCTGCCAAGTTCCGACTCTAACTTGCTGGCAACACTGGCGACATCGTTCAAGCTGTCTGCATACGCCGTGACAGAGGTCACGCCGGTCAGACTGAAGAGGCGTTCTGCCGTTTTCACTGGAAGCAAGACACTGTTATCCGCGAATCTCGTGCCGGTTGTATACATTCCAACCAGCGTGATGGTTGTGCTCTGCAAGGTAAACGTCTGGTTTAATGAGAGGTTGTTGGCCTGTGCCATGGCCTGGCTCATCAGCGCGACATCCGCGTTTGCATCAGACGCCGCCAGGTCTCGGCCCGAAGCGAGGGTGGGCGTCGAGCCGCCAAAGAAGCTCACGTCGCCTAAAGCATCGGCTCCATAAACAATCGGCCCTGAGCGGAAGAATCTGCCCCCTCCACCTCCGAAAGTGCCGCCGCCACCGCCGTTGTCTCCCGTTCCCGTCGTGGAGGTTGCGCTTTTGAGTTCCGAGCCGGTGTAAAACTGCGTGACGGTTGGCTCAGTCTTGACGACTCCTGGCGTATTCTCTATCTGCGTGACCTGAGCATCGGTCAGCGTCGAAGTGCTTCCACCGCTGCCGCCGAAGGGACCGAAACTCCCGGCTGGGCTGATGGTCATATTCGTGCCGACCTGGCCGCGTATTTGCGTTAGGCGATCTTGCACGCTGGCATTCATTGCGACCATCGCCGCCACAAACATGAGGCAAAGACCCAGCAACAGCACCACAATCACCATACGTATAGGATTGCGGATGACATTGAGGACGCCTCGTTTTACTGTTCCCATGCATTCTCCTTTAGATGCCCATATCATAGGTGCTGATAAGTCTGGTAACTTGATCAGGGCTGCTGACATTCGACATGTCCAAGTGTATCGTCGGAAATGCAGAAGACTGTGCAGAATCCTTAAAAAAAGCATCAGTAAATACTCAAGAATCTGTAAATACTGTAGGGCAATGTGAAAACTGTAGGGTGGGCGGCGACCTATGGTATAATACTCACAGCTACCATTCAAAGGTAGATTGGATAGATCGCTTCCGTGAAGAGAGGGTGATGCCAGATGAGCGCGCTTATCGGCAAGAAGCTGGGACAGCTTGAGGTGGTTGAGCAGATTGGGCAGGGTGGCATGGCGACGGTGTACAAAGCCTATCAGCCCGCGCTGGATCGTTTCGTGGCGATCAAAGTGTTGCCCGCTACCTATGCCAAAGACCCCACCTTCATGGAGCGTTTTATCCGCGAGGCCCGCGCCATTGCCAAGCTCTATCACCCGCATATCTTGCCGGTGCATGACTTTGGCGACCAGGATGGCACGACGTATATCGTGATGGAATATGTCTCGGGTGGCACGCTGAAGCGCCGGTTGAAGCCGAGCCAGCCCATGCCGCTGCGCGACGCGATTGACGCGGTGTTACAAACCTGCCAGGCGTTGGAATGCGCCCACCAGCATAATATCGTGCATCGCGATATTAAGCCGGGCAATATGCTGCTGCGCAGCGATAACTTTCTGCTGCTTTCTGACTTCGGCATCGCCAAGATACTGGAAGCCAACACGGCGCTGACACGCACGGGCGTTGGCATCGGCACGCCGCAGTATATGTCGCCGGAACAAAGCACCGGCTCGCCCAACGTTGGGCCACGCAGCGATCTGTATTCGCTGGGCATTGTGCTGTATCAGGCTGTCACCGGGCGGGTGCCCTTCGGGTCGCCAGGGGACGCGCCGCTGACCATCAGCCTCAAGCATGTCAGCGAGCCGCTGCCGCCGCCGCGCCAGTTTGCACCCGATCTGCCGCAACTGGTGGAGCAGGTGATTATCAAAGCGCTGGAAAAAGACCCGGACAAGCGCTATCAATCGGCAACAGAGATGATCGACGCGCTGAACAACGTCAATATGGCATTGCGCGGCCCTTCCGTTGGCTTTTCCAGCGCGTTTCAGGCCGTGGCTTCGCCGTTTCCACCACCCCCAACCCCTGTGGAGCAAGGGCCAATTGGCGGCGGCCAGCCAAGCACGCCGGTTTCGCCGCTGCCTCCTGCTCAGGGCGTTGCCTGCTTCCGGTGCAGCGCGATCAACCTGCCTGGCAAGCTGTTTTGCACCGCCTGTGGCTATGATTTATCAGGGCGGCGGGCGCAGAATGACCGCGCGCTTGGAGTCAATGGCCGACCATATTACGCGCGCTTTTCGATGATGAACGGTCCGCTCAGTGGGCGTCACTTTACACTGCATCAGGATACGACCTCCATTGGGCGCACCACCGGCAATGATATCATCATTCCCGATCTGACAGTTTCGCGTCAGCACGCGATCTTGCGTTTTGAAAATGGGCAGTGGGTGGTGGAGGATAAAAACAGCGCCAATGGCACCTTTGTGAATGGGGCGCGTATCCGCTGGCCCCAGGCGCTCAATGAAGGCGATCAGATTCGCTTCGGCGATGAGATCGTCATTTTCAATGTGATTCAATAGCGCCAGAGCGCATCAGCGCTTCTGGTTTAGAGAGGGTTTATCCATGAACGTTGTGACGCAGGTATCACAGCAGATGCTGCTCGGCAGCGCTGTGCGGCAGAATCACGCATTGGAGCACGCGACGATTGTGCTGCTCAGCAAGGCGTTTCCCGAAGTCAGGATGGCTGGCGTTTCTTTTGCCGCCGGGTTTTTCGTGTTCGGCGACCTCCCAACCGAGGCGATCAGGCCCGCCGCAGAGCAGGCGCTGGAACGGCTGCGCAACGGCGAGCCAGAGATGGCGATTCACGAGCGCTGCGGCACCAATCTGGCGGTCGCTGGCATCTTGACTGGCCTTTCGGCTATGAGCGTGGCGAAGCTGCGCAGGCCCTATAACACGTTGAACAACGTGATTCTGGCTTCGACGGCGGCGCTGGTGGTGGCGCGTCCGCTGGGGCTGCTGGCTCAAAAGTATTTCACGACACGCACGCCCAATAACAGCATGTACATTACCGGCGTGCGCCAGATGAACCTGCCTTTCCTGGATGTGCCTGCGCATTTTGTCTCTACCGAAAACCCAGAGTCGTCTGGTATCATTTAAACTGGGCGTGCAGAGTAACACAAATCGTATGGGGTAGCGAGAAAGTCTCGTTGCCCCATGTTACAATGTGAATTTCTCAGCAGCGCGCTCTGGAGAGACGTGGTGGCGGAAAAACGGCTGACAATTGAAGATATTGCCCGGCTGGCCGGGGTTTCCAAAGCGACGGTTTCGCGCGTGCTCAATGGCAAACCGGATGTCGACCCGGCCACGCGCGCCCGCATCCGCCACCTGATGGAAGAGCAGCGCTACGTTCCCAGCGCCACTGCCACGAATCTGGCCGGTGGGCGAAGTCACCTGATTGGCATGCTCGTGCGCTCGTATACCTGGCTCTTTGTCCCGGAAATCATGCGCGCCGTTGCCGACCTCATTGATCGGACGATCTACGAACTGGTGCTCTATCGCATGAACGATCAGCTTCCGAACGATGATGGGATTCCCGCGCTCAACCGGCTGCTGGTAACTGACCTCACTGCCGCAGTTCTGGGCGTCTTTCCCGGTCCGGCGTCAGTGCAGTTGGCGGCGTTGTCGCGCAATGGGGTTCCAGTAGCGGTTATTGATGACCAATATGATCCTATGGAACTTTCCTGGGGTGACCTGCCTGTCCCCTGGATTACCTGTGAAAATAAGCTTGGCTCGTATGAGGCGGTTCGCCACCTGATTGGGCATGGGCATCAACGCATCGCCCATATCCAGGGGCCGCTGCGGTGGGTTTGTGCGCGCGAACGCTACGAGGGCTATTGCCAGGCCATGGAAGAGGCAGGGCTGGCGGTTGATCCCCTGCTGGTGCGCCAGGGCGATTTTACTACCGCAACAGGATATGCCGCTGCTGAACAGCTTTTCTCCTTGCCTAAAGAGCAGCGCCCAACGGCTATTTTTGCCAGCAGCGATCTCATGGCGTATGGCGTGCTGGCAGCGGCTAGAAAGTACGATCTATCGATTCCTGGCGACATTGCGCTCGTCGGGTTCGACGATCTGGCTGGCATGGCTGAATCCCCCGTGGTGATTGCGCCCGGCGAACTGCCACTGACCACCGTCAGACAACCGTTTAATGAGATGGGCCAATCCGCGATGGAACTGCTGTTCTCCCTGCTCGAAGTTCCCTTCGCTACTGGCTATCGCTCCCCGTCCCGCTGGCCGTTCATGTCTGAAACCTCTGCTGCCTTCAAAGAAGCCATCCAATCGCAGAAAGGCGTTGTGTACCTGCGCCTTCCGGTGACGTTGACCGTGCGCGATTCATGCGGGTGTGGCACCTCCATTGCTCGCACCGCCTCTTGACCACTCAGCGTTTGAGCGCGTGTTCCTGGGGGCGTCTTCCACAAGGTCTTGCGGGCGCTTGCTGACGAGGAGCAGTCTCTATGATACTATAGGCTGGCAACGGCAGAGGTTTTTCTGCGGCTGCCCGATGGTTCTGGCAAGCGATGATGTGGAGGACGCGGAACCTGCATTGATAAGGATGTGCGCGCTCGCATGGCGATTCAACAACGCAAAGCTCCCCCAACGGTCCGCCGTCGGCGTCCGCTGCTGACCCGCATTCTGGCCCCCATTTCGCTGGCGCGGCGGCGCTTCGCGCATAACGCGCTGCTGCTGGCAAGCCTGGGTCTGGGTATTCTGGCTGCGACCGTTTTGTTATGTACTGTCCCGGTTTTTGCGAACACCGTTTCGGATATTGGCCTCCAGCAAGATTTGCGCGCCAGCGATGTGATAACGCGCAGCCTGGAGGTCAGCGTTCAACTCAGCGCGGCGGATGCCCAGACGACCAGCGCAGCAGAGACAGAGCAAGCCGGGCTGGTCAGGCAATATCTCAGTTCGTTTCTTGGCGCGGGCAATCGCGTGCTGGTTAGCGATCCGCTGCTGCTTCAGAAGGCGGGCGGCCAGCCGTTTGATATTGGCGCGGCATTGCCGGTGGAAGCGCGCTATCTGGCCTATGATTATCAGTCGGCTGGCGCGCATATCCACCTGGAGGCGGGTGCGCTGCCCGGCCAGAGCGCCGCGCCCGCCGCGCTGATGACGGATGAGATGGCAACCGCCTATCATCTGCGTGTTGGCGACACGCTGGTGATGGTGCCCTTTGGCGACCACACGCGCCAGTTGACGCTGCGTATTTCCGGCATCTGGAAGCCGAACGACCCCAACGACGCCTACTGGTTCGGGCGCTCGTTCAGCAGCAATCAGGGCGCAAATCAACCGCTGCTCTATCCCCTGCTGGTGAGCAGCGATGCCTACTTTGCGCAACTGGCCGGGATTCCCAACCTGCAAACGACGGCATTCTGGGATTATCCCATCCAGCCAGAGCAGCTTCACATTGCCCAATTAAGTGCCGTGCTGGACAACCTCTCGCGCTTCACTGCCGAGGCGACGAATCGGCTGGCGACCATCAGCGGAGTACGGCAGGCGCAAGTAAATACTGGCCTGAACCAGTTGCTCAGCGATTATCAGCACAAGCTTGATCTGCTGGCGCTGCCGCTGTATGTGGTGATGGCGCAGGTGTTGGGGCTGATCTTGTTTTATATCGTGGTGGTGGCTGGCCTGCTGGTGGAACGCCAGGCGGCAGAGATCGCCACGCTCAAGAGCCGGGGAGCCAGCGGCTTGCAGGTGCTGGGGCTGTATCTGGCGCAGGGAGCGATACTGGCGGTGATCGCGGCGCTGCTGGGTCCATGGCTGGCGGTGCTGTTGACACGCGGGCTGGTCTTCTGGCTCTTGCCCGGCACAGCCAATCTGGTGAGCGCTGGCTATCTGGGCGCGGTGACCTTCCCCGCTTCGATCTTCTGGATTGCGGGGCTGGTGGCGCTGCTGTGCCTGGGGGCGCTGGCGCTGGCGACGCTGCGCGCGGCGCGGCTGGATGTGCTGGCCTTTCGGCGCGAGCAGGCGCGGGCAATGCGCCAGCCGCTCTGGCAGCGTCTCTATCTGGATGTGGGTCTGGCGGTGCTCTGCGCGGCTGGCTACGTCGAACTGAACTATTTCGGCGGGGCCAATGTGCGCGGCCTGCTGGGCGGTGGCGCGGCCTCCGACCCGATCTTGCTGGTGACGCCGGGGCTGCTCTTGCTGGCGGGGGCGCTGCTGGCGCTGCGCTTCTTTCCGCTGCTGGTGCGCGGCGCGGCGCATCTGGCGACGCTTGGGCGCGGGGCCACCAATCTGTTGGCGCTGATTCAGATTGCGCGTAGCCCGCTGCATTATACGCGGCTGGTGCTGCTGCTGACATTAGCCGTGGGATTAGGCCTGTTTACGCTGACGTTTTCGGCCTCGCTGAGCCAGAGCCAGGCTGATGGTGCGGGCTATCAGGCGGGGGCTGACTTCCGCGCGACGGAAAGCGCGCCCAACGCGACGCCCGCCGCGTCCGACGAGCAGAAGACACTGGCGGCCCTGCCGGGCGTGCAGGCCGTGAGCGCGGCACGCCGTACCAGCGTCAACACCAGTGATGCGGCAGCGGCGAGCGTTGGCCTGCTGGCGATTGACCCGGCTACGTTCGCCAGTGTGAGCGATTGGCGCGGCGATTTTGCCACCCAATCACTGAATGGACTGATGGCCTCGCTGCGCCAGCATGCGTTGCAGCCTGGGCAGCTTGCCTCGGTGCAGCCAGACAATTCGCCGGTCATCTGGGCGGTTGTCAGCCAGTCTTTTCTCGATGAGAATAAGCTGGCCGTTGGCGATCTTTTTGTCGCCGTGCCATCAGAGGCAACCTTCGCGCAGGTGCAGTTTCGCGTGGGCGCGGTGGTGCAGGACTTTCCGACGATGTATGATCGCGCTGGGCACGGCTATATGGTCGTCGATCTGAATGATTATCTTGGCGTGGTCAATGGCTTGAGCGGCAATGACCTCTTTGGCCCTTCGGAGTTTTGGTTGCGCAGTGTTGATGATGGCGGCACGCTCGGTCGGCTGCGCGCGGCCCTGACACAGCCAGAAATGGGCTTTCAGCAAGTATTTGATCGTCGGGCCCTTCAGGCAGCAGCAGAGCAGAATCCGTTGCAGGCCGGGCTGCGCGGCGTACTGCTGCTGGGCGTGCTTGCGGCGGGCGGTCTGGCGGTGCTGGGCAGCCTGATCTACAGCGCGCTGACGGCGCGTCAGCGCGCCACGCAGTTTGCCGTGCTGCGGACGCTCGGAGCGAGCGGCGGCCAACTGGTGCGCTTGCTGCTGGGCGAGCAACTGGTGGTCTATCTGTTTGGCTTGCTGGCCGGGACGGCGCTGGGCGCGGTGCTGGCGACGGCGACGCTGCCCTATCTCGCGTTCAACGCGGGGCAGAGCGACGCGGCAACGCAAAACGTGCCCCCTGCGGTGCTGACGGTTCAATGGCCGTCGGTGGGGCTGTTCTATGGCTGCCTGGTGCTGGCGCTGGTGCTGGCGCTGCTCTGGATGGCAACCTATGCCAATCGCGTAGGCTTGGGGCGCACGCTGCGCCTGGGAGAAGATTAGTGCAGTCGGCATTTATCGAGTGCGATACGCTCGTCAAAATATATAAAGTGGCCGATCTGGAGGTCGTGGCCCTTCAGGGATTGGATTTGCACGTCCAGCGCGGCGAGATGCTGGCGCTGGTCGGGGCGTCTGGGTCGGGCAAGAGCACGCTGCTCAATATTCTGGGCGGGCTGGATGCTCCCAGCGCCGGGCGCTGCGAGGTGGCGGGCTATGATTTGACGAAGCTGAGCACGCGCCAGCGCAATTATTATCGGCGGCTGGTGATCGGGCATATCTGGCAGCAGACCAGCCGCAACCTGCTGCCGGACCAGACGATTGAAGAGAATGTGGAAGTGCCGCTGGTGCTGGCTGGCTGGCCGCTTCAGAAGCGCTCGCGGCGGGTGCGCGTGCTGTTGGAACTGGTGGAACTGGGGCACAAGGCGAACCGCAAGCCCGCGCAGCTTTCGGGAGGCGAGCAGCAGCGCGCTGCCATTGCGGTGGCGCTGGCGAATCAGCCGCCGCTGCTGCTGGCCGATGAGCCGACGGGCGAACTGGACAGCCGCACGGCGGAAACGATTTTCCTGCTGCTGCGCCGGTTGAATCGTGAACTGGGCCTGACAATGGTGATCGTGACGCACGACATGTCTGTCGCGCGCTCGGTGGACCGAACGATTGCCATTCGGGATGGCCGCACCAGCACGGAAACGGTGCGCCAGGTGGTGCAGCGCGGCTGGGCTGAACCGGGCGCGTATGAAGAGATGGGCAGAGCGCCAGTCCTGGAAGTGACGCATCACGAAGCGGTGATTATCGATAAGGTTGGGCGGCTGCAAATCCCGGCCCATTTTCTGGAGGCGCTGCCGTTCCAGGGCCGTGCCGAGATTCGCCTGGCCGATGGGCACCTGGAAATCTGGCCTGCTGGCAGCCGCGCGCGCTATCAAGACGGTGAAGAACAATAGCCACTGGAGGCAAGCCCCGTGCAAGGAGACCTGGGACGCATCAAGGGAGTCCGTTTAGAGCGGCTTGGCGATGGGCCACAGCCGAACGCGCCACGTTCGTTCGCTGCCACGGATGGCTCGCGAGCAGCGCCGCTGCTGGAGGTGCGCGGCCTGGCGCGCGTGTATATGGTCGGCGGCGAGCAGGTGGAGGCGCTGCGCGGCGTGCATCTGGCGCTGTGGGCCGGGCGCGTAGCGATCTTACGCGGGCGTTCCGGCGCGGGCAAGACGACGCTGCTCAACTTGATTGCGGGATTGGATGAGCCGACGGCGGGGTCGATCTGGCTCTTTGGTCAGGAATTGGCAACGCTGCGCGAGCAGCAGCGAACGGCGCTGCGACGCGAATCGTTGGGGTTTGTCTTCCAATCGGCGCACCTCTTCCCGAACCTGACGGCGCTGGAGAACGTGGAACTGCCCCTGCGGCTGGCGCGGGCGGCGACGCGCGAACGCCAGGAACGATCAGCCCAGGCGCTGGAGATGGTTGGCCTGGCCGGACGCGCCAGGCATCGCGCGCTGGAGCTTTCCGGCGGCGAGCAGCAGCGCGTGGCGATTGCGCGGGCGCTGGCACATGGCCCCAGGCTGGTGCTGGCCGATGAACCCACGGGCAGCCTGGACTCGCAGACGGGCCGCACAATCTTGCAACTGATGCGCCGCGTTGCTTCGGAGCAGGGCGTGGCCTTTTTGATTGCCACGCATGATCCCCAGGCAGTGGAGGTCGCTGATGATCTGTACGACATCAGCGATGGCGTGCTGATGCCATCGAGTTGATGGTCTTCGTATCAACTTTTAGGGACAACCCCATTACCATTCCTTCTGTTCCTTCCGTTCCTTCTCTTCTTAAGAAGAATATTTTGTTTATGTCTATTTCTTGAGTAGCCTTATTGTTCCTGTCTCCTGGTAGGAAGAAGGAACAGAAGGAACGGTTGTTTTATAACGAGGAGAAGATGATGACCGCAGGACCAGTAACCGTACTCGCCAGCGAAATGCACCTGATGGCCTCGCAGCAGACTGGCAGAACCTATCGGATCACCGTGAGCCTGCCACTTGGGTATACGGCGTCTGCTGGTGAAGCCTGGCCCTTCAACGACACCCCTGCCGAGTGGCCGGTCGTCTATGTGCTCGACGGCAACTGGTACTTTGGCATGGTCACGGACCTTATTCGCCCGATGTGCTGGTGTGGCAGCACCACCGATGCGATTGTCGTCGGCATTGGCTATCCTGAAGGGCCAGACCCGAAAGAAGTGATTCGGGAGACGTTTATCCGTCGCGACCATGATTTGACGCCTACCTGGGACGAAGCAACGGCTCAATCCATGGAGGAGACGTTTCAGCGGCCAGTCCCGAATGGGGACGCGCTGCACTTTCATCAGTTCATCAAGGATGAACTTATCCCTTTCATCGAGCAAACGTATCGCGCTGACCCATCCAGGCGCGTGCTGGTTGGGCATTCGTATGGAGGGCTGTTCGCGCTGTTCGGGTTGTTTGAGACGCCCGGCCTGTTCGAGACCCTGGTTGTCGGCAGCCCGACGCTTTCGTATGGCAATCGATGGATGTTTGCGCGCGAGGAAGCCTTTGCCCAGGAACGAAAGCGCCTGCCAGCCAGGATGTACCTGTATGCGGCTGACCTCGAAGAAACCTTAGATGATACCACTCTCACCGATACGCTGCGTTTCGCGGTCATCCTCCAGAGCCGCGAATACGAGGGGTTTTCTCTGGTCAGGCATGTGTTTCGCGACCAGAACCATTGTGAAGTGGCTGCTCCCGGCTTTCAGGCGGGGCTGAAGTTCGCGCTCAAAAAGAGGTAGAACATCCTTAGCGTGAAGAGTTTACAGAGGTTACACCCTACGCAGGAATAGAAGATAAAGCATATGCTTCGGAGGCCAGAGCGTCTACAGTGTCTACACTGTCTACAGGGGATGACTTTTTACCGCCTGAAGCAAAAGAGCCATCCCCTTGAAGAAGCGTCTACCAGGGAATAGTTGAGTCACTCTCGAAAAATCCGCCCGTTGGGCCATCGGCGGGCAGCGTGGCATAGGTCACCGGCAGCGCCGCGCCCTGCTGCGGCGTCAGGAAGCCGCTGTGATCGTTCAAATCGGTGGCGACATATCCTGGACTGATCGCGTTGACCTTAATGCTCGTCTGCCGCAGTTCTTTCGCAAAGAAAACGGTGATGGCGTTGATGGCTGTCTTTGAGGAAGAGTATGCCAGCAGCGGTGGCATCTGCCCGTAGATCGAAGTGGGGTCGCTCTGCAAGGCCAACGACCCTACAGAACTCGACAGGTTGACAATGCGCCCGGCTTCAGAGCGCCGCAGCAGTGGAAGCATTGTCCTGGTGACGGCAAACACCCCAAAGACGTTGGTTTCGTAGGTTTGCTTAAGCACCTCGACATCAAGTTCGCTGGGCGGCACTCTTCCTGCTGGAAGCGAAATCCCGGCATTGTTCACCAGGATGTCGAGTTTTCCGTAGGTTTCTTCAATGAAGGCAGCAGCGGCTTCGATCATCGCCTGATCTGTCACGTCCAGGTGGAGCGCGCGGGCTTCAATGCCTTCAGAGCGTAGTTTCTGCGCTGCTTCGTCTCCCCGCACCTGATCTCGCGCGCCGACGAGAACGATAATATCCTTTGCTCCTAATTGACGCGCAATCTCGAATCCGATACCCTTATTTGCGCCGGTAATCAAGGCGATCTGTTGAACATCTGGCATGGTTGTCACTCCTTGTTTTAAGCAAAAAAGAATGGCCCATCAGAAACATCGCCGTCATTGTGCCTTGCGATCTCTGGCGGTATGATGACAGCGTCAACATTATAACGTAAAATGTTTCTTCTGTCAACATTGTTATCGTCGTCAACATTTCTGAGAAGGAAGACATGAATACCTCGCTTGATCGCCAGAAACCAAAGCCATATCATCATGGGGATTTACGCCACGCGTTGATTCAGGCGGGATTGGAGATGCTCTCAGAAGGAGGAGCGGCAGCGCTTGATTTGCGCAAAGTGGCGCGGAAGGCGGGGGTGAGTCATGCTGCGCCCTATCGCCACTTTGCGGATAAACAGGCGCTGGTCGCGGCGATTAACGAAGAAGGATTTCGTCAACTCGCTGAACGCGTTCAGTCCACACTGCAAGCGGCCCCTGATGATGCGTTCGAACAGTTGCAGGGCGTAGCGCGGGCATACGTCCTGTTTGCTGGCGAACATCCCTGGCTGATGCGTGAAATGTTCAGCGGCTTGACCGTCGAGCGCAAGGTATTTCCAGACCTGCATGCAGCGTCAAAAGCCCTTTATCATTGCTATGTTGAGGTGATAGAGCGGGGGCAGGAACAGGGCCGCATTATTGATGGTGACCCTGGCGCGCTGGCCGGTGTGCTCTGGTCGCTGATGCACGGGGTTGCGATGCTGCTGATTGAAAATCAGATAGGCCCCTATGCTGTTGGGCCAGATGGTGTCGAGCGGCTGACACGCTTTAGCATCCAGCTTCTCTATGAGGGATTGGGGCGTAAGGTCTAACTCTTTATGCTTATTTGCCGTTCTGGCTGATCTGGCGCAGGCGAATGCTCAGGGCGGTATAGCGAGAGGAACGGTGGCGTGGCGCTGCGGGTTGATGTTCCTCGTGGGCCTGGGTAAGCTGCGGCGGCCCGTTCTTGACAGCGATTGCCAGCGCCTTCCTGCTGCCAACCAGCACGGCAAGCTGGCGCGCGCGCGTGATGGCAGTATAGAGCAACTGGCGCTCCAGCAGCATGTATTGCTCCATGACCAGCGGAATGACACAGACGGGATATTCGCTGCCCTGGGCTTTGTGGATGCTGACGGCGTAGGCCAGGGCCAACTCGTCCAACTCGCCAAACTCGTAGGTGACTTTGCGGCCATCGTCAAGCCTGACCGTCATGGTCTGGTCTTCGGAAGCTATCGCGGTAATCACGCCGCCGTCGCCGTTGAAGACCTCTTTGTCGTAGTTGTTGCGTAGTTGCAGCACTTTGTCGCCAACGCGAAAGAGCGTGCCGCCGTACTGCTTCTGTTCTTTGCCAGGGGCAGACGGGTTCAGCGCGGTCTGAAGCTGCTCATTGAGCGCGGCCACGCCGCAGGCTCCCCGGTGCATGGGCGAAAGCACCTGAATCTCTTCGGGGCGAAAGCCAAACCTGGCCGGAATGCGCCGGGCGACGAGATCGACAACGGTATCGCGCGCCGCTGCCGCGTCATCCTGGGTGAAGAAGAAGAAGTCGCGCATCTCTGGCCCGGTCAGGGGCATCTGGCCCTGGTTAATGCGCCGGGCGTTGGTGGCAATGGCGCTGCCTGCGCCCTGGCGGAAGATGTGCTCCAGGCGCGTGACCGGTACGACGCCGCTGCTGATGACATCGGCCAGCACGTTGCCCGCGCCCACGCTGGGAAGCTGGTCGGCGTCACCAACGAATAAGACAGATGTGCCTGTAGCCACCCCTTTGAGCAGGCTGTTCATCAGCAGCGTGTCCAGCATGCTGACCTCATCGATGATGAGCATATCGGCGGGCAGCGGGTTGTCGCGATTATACAGTGATTGGCTGCCTGGCCGCAGTTGCAAGAGGCGATGGAGCGTTTTGGCTTCTATGCCGGTGGCTTCGGAAAGACGCTTGGCCGCGCGGCCCGTGGGCGCGGCGAGGATGACGCGCTTGTTCTTGAGGGTGAGGACGCGAATCAAGGCGCGTAACGATGTCGTTTTGCCGGTGCCGGGGCCGCCCGTCAGCACACTCACCGGATTGGTGAGCGCCATGATAATGCCCTGCTGCTGCCGCTCGGCCAGGGCGATGTTGGCCCTGGTGGCAAGATACTCGAACATCACCGGGAAGTTGATCTGCCGCAGTTCGGCCAGGTTACGGCGCTCTGGTGGGCAGGTTGCCAGCCGCCACAGATTTCTGGCAATGCCTTGCTCGGCAGCGTAAAAGGGGCGTAGATAGACGCCAATCTCGTCAGCGGGCGCTGCGCCGTCGGCAGTGCTGTCTATTTCTGTTCCCCAGGACTCAAGCTGTATGCCGCCCTCCAGCGCCAGGTCCGTGATGGCCTGCTCGACCTGTGGAGGTGTGACGCCCAGAAGGTCGGCGGCTTTTCTGGCAAGTTCAGGCAGCGGCAGATAGGTGTGGCCGTCGTTGTCAGCCGCTTCGGAAAGGGCAAAGAACGCGCCTGCTTTGATGCGCTCTGGATGGTCCAGCGTGTAGCCGAGCGACTGCGCGATCTTATCGGCGGTCTTGAAGCCAATGCCCCAGACATCGCGGGCCAGCCGATAGGGTTCATTCTTGACGATGGTGACTGCGGCATCTTGATATTGCTTGTAGATGCGCACGGCCAGGCTGGTGCTGACGCTGAGTTCTTGCAGGCAGAGCATGACCTCTTTGATGGCTTTTTGCTCTTCCCAGGCGGCGATAATCATCTCCACTTTGCGCTTGCCCAGGCCAGGCACTTCAATCAACCGCTGCGGCGTTTCTTCGAGGATGGCGAGCGTTTCAAGCTCGAAGGTAGAAACGATCTTGTCAGCCGTCTTGGGGCCGATGCCTTTGATGAGGCCGCTGCCCAGATATTTGCGGATGCCCTGCGCAGTGGCCGGAAGAATGGAGCGATAGTCGCGCACGGTGAACTGCCACCCGTGCTGCGCGTGCTGCTGCCAGAAGCCCTTGAGTTCCAGCGCTTCCCCGGCGACGACACCGATCAAGGTGCCAACGATGGTGACCAGATGTTCTTCGCCGTGCGGCCTGGAGCGAGAGGAGCGCCGCCCTGAACTGGCCGCGCTGGCGGTGCGATGGATGGGGTCGGGAAGAAAGCGGGCTACCGTATAGCCGTTCTCTTCGTTCTGGAAGGTGATGCGCTCGACCACTCCGGCGATGATTTTGAGCGGCGAGGCGGACTGAGCGTCTGGAACGGATGGTGATGGGTTGTGCATAGATGATTGCGCAAGCATGGTGCTATCCAGGGACAAACCTAACCACAGGCATTATATCGCATTTTGCCGGTGGCGCGTGGGAGATGACCGGGCGATTCCCGCGAAGATTCTGCAAGAAGGTTCTTACCAGGCCAGGCAAAACCGGAAGCGGCGCTCCGGTAACGAAGAAAGAAGAAAGAAGGGAGTGAGGAGAACGATTCTTTTCGTTATTGCTCGTTTGTTTCTATCGATGATTCTTCAAGGCGCGCGAAGCGCCAGAGCGCGCGGCGGGCGGCTTCATTGCGTCCGGTTTCCAATTCCATCAGGGCGGCCTCTGCCCCCAGGATAACAAAGAGCTTCGCGCTGACTTCAGCATCGGGCCAGCCTATGGCGGCAAAGTCGTCCTGCGCCAGGGCGGCGAACTGCGCGTTGCGCCGCCGCACCTCTGCGGCGATGAGCGCTTCGGAGCGCGCTTCCAACAGCAGGGCTTTGACGGCGCGCTCGCGCAGACAGCCATCCAGGTATGTTTCCAAGCCCACGCGCAGCCGCTGGCCCCCAGGTGGAATATCTGCGGTAGCCGTCATGATGGCATCGAGCAATCGCTCGTGGAACTGGCGGTGCAGTTCCACCAGAAAGGCGGTGCGATCATGAAAATGCACATAGAATGTGCCTTTTGCCACGCCAGCTTTGCCGACGATGGCATCAACGGTGAGATGGTTGAGGCTGCCGCTGGCGGCCAGGTCGAGGCCAGCATCAACGAGGGCTTGATGAGTTGGATGGGGCATGAGAACTCCTCACTTCTGTGATGGATTGCAAAAACGGGGTGATGGCCTGAAGGAAAGCATCCGGGTCTTCTGCAAAGGGTTCGTGTCCGGTCTCCAGGACGGTGAACTGTGCGTGAGGTAGCGCTGCCTGGGCATTGCGGCCATCGCGCTTGAACGGAATCGCCGGGTCATAGCGGCCATAGATGAGCAAGGTAGGCGCGGTAATCCGAGAGGCAACCTGGCGCAAGTCGTGGTCGGGGTGAAAGAAACTGCGCCAGAGAGCGGCATCAACGGCGACCCGCGAGGGAATAGACCGCTCTTTGTCGACATCGGCAATGATCTGCTTCACTAGCGGCGTGCGCCGCTTGAGGTAGAATCTGGCCCATTGGGTGGCAAACAGACGAGTGATCAATTCGCTGCCTTTGATCTGGCAAAAGAGCCTATTGAATAAGCTCGGAGATGCGAAGCCGCCTGAATCTACGAGGATAAGCGCCCGCACGCGCTCAGGGTGCCTGATGGCAAGGCGCGCTGCTGCGTAGCCCCCGACGGAATTGCCCAGGAAGATCGCCGGTTCCAGGTGGAGCGCTTCCACGGCATCTTCCAGCACATCGGCAAAGAGCATGGCTGTGGCCGATTGCGGCGGGTTGGGGGGAGCCGATTCCCCATACCCAGGCCAGTCGAGGGCGATGGTGCGATAGGAGCGCGCCAGGGTGGAAACGATGTCATCGAAGTGGTGATGGTCGCCGGGATTGGCATGCAGCAGCACCAGTGGCACGCCTGTGCCCTCTTCCTCGTAAGCAACGGTGCCCGCGCGGGTCTGAATGGTGAGCATGGAAACCTCCTGAAAAGCTAGGGGAGAATGGAGAGCCTTCTCCTTGATCGCGAACGTAATCTATAGGTCTGTCGCAATTGCCTTATGATATGACCGACTGGTCAGTCATATCATAGCGAAAAAAAGTCCGACCTGTCAAGGGTTCATACGATGTACTTCGCTGCTGTGAATTCCATCGTAACTGCGAAATGGAATTATTTTCCATTGTAACTGCGAAAAAAATCGTATTGAATGAAACAGACCCCGCCACGCATGCTTCCCGTATCTGGGCACTCATCAAGACGATGCAGGCGTAGCCCAGCACGCCGATGCCAACTTGTGCCACCATCTCTTCCCAAAATGGCAAGCTGCATAGGAGGCCAGGTCATTCCCAAAGCGAAGCGAGAGAGGCGGGAGCGCACTGACAATTACCATCTGATTCAACAGTGGTGTCGCACGCCCGACACCGCTTGTATGAAGGGATTCGCCCCTGCGTCCTTTTCGGCACCACGCCATGCGAGCACGCTCAAGAAACTTAATCTATTCGAGCGCACCCTGCGCCGGGTGTCAGATGCCTTCGACCGGCAAGGCTTACTCGATCTGATCACCTAAAGAAGGTGTTATAGTTGGTGCAGACGCAGGGAGCGGGATGGGCGTCGAGAGGGCCGCGCACTGTGCTGCTGGCGCGCCCGGTCCTCCATAGGTGAAGCTTGGGGGCAAGGCATGCCCCTCCGCGTAATACTGAGGATGGTCTTGATGCGGGGTGGCATGGGTGGTAATCTCCAGCTCGTTAATAAACACAAACATATTGGTTACCTCGGCTGCACTGGCATCCGTGCCAAGTGTGCCATCCCCTATATGTGAGCCAGGGACTGGCCGGCCGTTGAAACCTCACCAAACCAATCCACATATTATGTTGGGGATAGCGAATTGATAGGGGGTATTGGGAGTGCTCTCCACCGTCACTTCACTCCCGGCCAATGCGCGGGATTGGTCGACGTGGTTTCAAAATTTTCCGGAGTTAGCTGCCATCCCTTAGCTTTCGTTTTAACCAAATGCTAGCTAGCAGTGATTCTTCTGAACACTGAAATGGATGCAAATAACCAGACAAAATGGGGTTAGGCACTCTTTTTGAGAGCTGGATAGCGGGGTGCCGGCCCCGATTTCGCATTTTTCGGGCGGCCAGGCGATCGACCACACGGTTTCGGTGGGTTCACCAGGGGCGGCAGGTGTGGCAGCATCACAGAAAGGGCTCGACGGACCCGATAGGGGGTCAGTTTCCCCGCTTTGAGCGGGCGTTCCCATGGTAAGCGTTGGTCAGCGACCATTGGGCGAGCAAGACGCAGCATCGTGTACGCCAGCAGAACCAGTTCTGTCCAACGATCCGCTTGTTCGGGATGTCGCACGCGAGGAGTCGTCCAATTGAGGGAATATTTGCAAAACTTGAAACAATGCTCCAGTTGGAAGCGAGCCCGATAGGCCTTCCACACGCGCTCCAAGTCAGGTAATTGCGGACCATACCACCAGAGCCAGACTGGCTTCGGCGCACGAGTCTGTTTGGGCAAGGTGCTGACAGTGATTCGGATCAGGACTCCAGGGATCACGGGACGTGGTTGATACGTCCCGCGCGTCTGGTGTTGTTCCGGTTTGGCATGCATATTTGGCCAGGCTTGCACCAGGACATGCCCATATTGCCCGTCGTCCGCAACATAGGTACAGGTCGGGTCTCCCCAGGTCTGCGGTTTGCGGAAGACGAACTTGGCTCCATGACGACGCGGACGTCCTCCAGATAGCTTTTCGGTTGGCTCAGCATAGAAGCAGCGGTTTGATCGCAACCGTACAAGCAACGCTATGGGCAACTCGCCCAACTGCTGGGCGAGTTGCATGGCATCATAGCCTGCGTCGAAGACAAAGACCGGAAGTTCCGCATCGTGCGCACGACGCTGGAGGAGCGCGCGGATTTGGTTGGCGGCCATCTGCTGGACATTGTCGGTCGGTTCCAGACGTTGCGCAGAGAGTGGTGCGCACCAACTGTCGGGGCAAAAGCTGACTTGTGCTAGCCACTGATAGGACCAGCCAGCGACAATCGGTTTGCCAGCCGAATGCCGATTGTGATGGTGGTAGTAGCCACATTTGGGACTGGTTTCTGCATCGTTCTTGATCCAGGTTGACGCATCAACCGCGTAGATCGCTTCGCCATGCTCAAGTGGATGCCGTGCCAGCAGCTCTTCGACACCAGCCACATCGATGGAGCCAGCCGTCAAGGCATCATAGATGCTCCCCCAGCGGCGCTGAAATCCTGAGAGCAGCATCATGTGTACTGGGGCCGTGGCAGATGGCAACGCCACCAGCGCATCAAGCATTTCGAAGAGGGCATCCCTCCGTCGCTGAAACTGCCGATAGGCTGCTTCGCGAAAGGCGAGCAAGGGAGTCATTGATACAGCTTCCATATGTGTCCTCATGTCTACTCACGAGACAATTTCTCTCCCGATGAGGGCAATTCCGTCGCCCACGCCCCTTTCTGGACTACCCCCAACTCTTGTAGTAGATGCAATTGATCAGTGATCAGCCATTCTTCGACAATCTGCCCGTGGTTCATGCGAAAAATCGCGATTCCTTCTGCCGTCACGCGTTTGCCCGTGGGGAGCATCCCAAAGAGGGTGCGCGGGTCGCGTTCCTTGCTGTGTCATCCGTACGACAACCTTCTCGCCTTCCGCAACGAGATCCTCGATCGTCGTGTGCCAGTCAGGAAAAGCGGCAAGCAAGATCAGTATCCCCTGCTTGTTGCCTTCACGCCCTGGAGGAGTCCCAGGAAACGGATGGTGATGCACCGCTTGTGGCGCAAACAGCTCGAACGCGGTCATGTCACGTCGGTTGAGGGCGGCAAAGAACTGACGGATCAGGGTTTTGTTCTCTTCGGTTGACATCGAGGCATCCCCTTTCTTGGATGATCCCCATCACCGCGTGCACCGTGGCATGGTGGGGAGAGGACGTGTTGGAGCACGGAGCCCCTCTCAGCGCGTGATCACCAGCCGCTCCCCCGGGTCCAAGACCCGTACCGGTGCTTCTGGAGCACGAGTTGCCATCGCTTGGAGAAACTCCTGGGGCAAGGCACTGGGCGCTTGGTGATATTTGAGGAGCACGTGGTCCCGCAGAAAACCAGCCGTATAGCGGTAGTGGATGGGGACCACCATGCGGGGATGTAAGATCGCCGCCAACTCCGCCGCATCCTCAGGATTCATCACGATCTTGTGATTGAGCAGCGGGCGGATCATGAGGCCATTGATGGGCAATAAAGCCACGTCGATGGTGGGAAACCGCTGCGGAATCTCTCTCAGTTGGGGAATCATGACCGTGTCAGCACCGAAATACACTGCAAAGCCGCTCGCTTGGAATATGTAGGTATTTTCTGGGACCGAGTGCTTTGCTGGCGTCGCCGTCACAGTAAAGGCACCAAGGGTGGTGCTCTCCCAGGGATCGAGTTCACTCACGGACGAGAAGCCTGCCTGCCGTGTCTTCTTGGCCGTGCCGCGCTTGACCGCAAAGGGCACTTGCTTGTCAGGATAGGCCGCGAAGCTCTCCATATCGTCATGATCATAGTGGTCATGACTGACCACCACGCCATCGAGGGGCGGGAGATCCTTCAAGGCGATCCCATAGGGCTCATTATGGTAGTAGCCGGATCGCTCAGAAAACCAGGGATCGGTCAAGAGGGCATGTCCGTCGACATCAATCAGCACACTGGCATGGGCAATACGGATAATGGTCAGGATCGGCATGGTTTGTCTCCTCGGGAAGCACTCCCAGTGCCTCCCTAGCTACACGATCAACCCAATGAGAATAAGGATGAAGGCCGCCACCCGTGGGAGCGTATGCGGCCAGTCTTTCGGGGTGAGCAACGGAACGGTAAGTACACTATACAGACACGTCACTGCCGCAAACCCCATGAGGTACTGTGTGAGCGTGGATGATGTTGCTGCTCCCAGCGCGCTGATGAGCGCAAAGCCTCCCGTGAAATAGAGGCCAGCGTTGGCCAACAGCAGGTTGAGCTGTAAGCGTCGGTTCCAATAGCGGTCTGCCGTGTGCAGTGCCCGCTGGAGTGGCACCAGAGCACCAACGGAATAGAGCAGCGCATCCAACACCATGAGTCCGCTGGCTCCCAGGAAGAGTATCTGCGCAAGGGGCATGAAGGGACCTCCTCACTCGTGAGGTAGGAAGCAGGCCCCTACCTCGGCTGGTCATCCAGGGGTCGTCTGGACGAGATTGCGTAAGGCTGATGCCAGGGAAGACAAACCGGGAGGAAAATCCCGTCTCTGCTGCTTTTCGCGGCCACATCCGATGGCTCGCTAGCAGCAGATCGGCTCGCTCCCCCCAGAGAAGATGAGCCAGGGGAGAAGGGAAAGGAACCCACGCTGGTTTCCCAACCACCTGCCCAAACACGTGAGCGAACTCACGATGACCGACGGGATGCGGTGCGGTGGCAATCAGGGGACCATGGATCTCCTCGTGGTCGAGCGCATGCAAGATGAGTCGAGCGATGTCGTCCACGTGCATCCACGAGACCCATTGGCGACCGGAGCCAATGGGTCCACCCAATCCCCGCTGAAACAGAGGCAACAAGCCAGCAAAGAGTCCGCCTTCGCGGCCGAGGACCAACCCATTGCGCAGGATCACCACGCGCACCCCGAACTCAGCCGCCGCCAGAGCCGGTGGCTCCCACTGCGCGGAGACGGTAGCCAGAAATCCCCCTCCCAGCGGGGCCGATTCGTCCATTTCGGCCTCGCCGGTGTCTCCGGCGTATTCCACCGCCGAGGCGGAGATGAGGCTGCGTATGGTCCCGTGTGCCTGACGAAGCCCAGCAACAACAGACCCGACAGCGCTGACGCGCGTCGCGATCAGGTCCCGCTTGCGCCCAGCAGTCCAGCGCTGTGCAAAGATGGGCTGGCCCACCAGATTGACCACTCCATCGGCTCCCGCCAGTGGAGCTACCGGATCGCTGGCCGACCACGGGCGCACCTCCACATCTGGAGGTGCAGCCAACTGCTGGGGGGAGCGTACGAGCGCAATAACGCGATCCCCACGCGCAAGGAGCTGGGCCATCAGGTGGCAGCCCACCATCCCGTTCGCCCCCGTGATCGCAATGGTGTGTGTCATACGAGGTCCTCCGGTTCCTGGGCTCGGGCACGCAAGCCCGCAAGATACAAGCGGGCCATCTCATCAAGGATCTGTTCGGCACGGGAGACATCGCCAGCCAGGCGACGGGTCATGAACAAGACCACGAGCCCATGAAGCATGGACCAGAAGATATCGGTCGCGCGATTGAGTTCCTCTGCCGAAGGGGGGCGATCCCGCAACGAGTGCAGGATCTCAGCGATCGGGGTGCGTAACACGGCGAAGGCTTCGCGGGCCTCCACCGGGGTCTCGTGGGTGCCAAAGCTCACGCCTTCCATTTCATGCATCACCTGATAGAGCTGCGGGTGGGTCATGGCGAAGTGCCAGTACGCGGTGACGGTGTGGAGCAGACGGGTTTCGAGGTCAGTGGCCGAGGATTGGGCGGCCTGCAATTCCTGGGTGGCCAGGCGAAAACCAGTGCGCAGCAACTCCAGCAGAATAGCTTCTTTACTGGCAAAGACGGTGTAAATCTTGGGGAAACTGTACTCGATGCGCTCCGCAATTTTGCGGATGCTCACAGCTTGCCAGCCCTCCGCAGTCGCTAAGGCAAGAGCAGCTTGTAAGATGGCCTGCTGCAAGGCTTGGTGTTCGCGCGCGCGCCGTTCTTTCGCTCCCATAGCCTCCTCCTTATAACAATGTTACTATTGTATAACACTGTTATCAATTTGTCAAGAGAAGGATTCCCAGGAGCAGGGTGCCAAGCCCAAGAGATCATCACATGATGAGATCACTGACTCATGAAGAGCGCTTTCTTTGTTGTTGTTACCGCGTTGCTGATTGCTTGATCTACAGATGCATGCGATGATCTGGCGAGTAATAGCGACGCAGGGTTAAAACAGGAGCTTAGAACAACCCATTTATGCCCTCGTCCCTGATAGGGAAAGGCGTCAGCCTCATTTTTCTATGCTACAGTTACGGAAGAAATCACAACAATCTTCTGAGGGTAGTTCGAAGCTCGACGTACCAGGGCGGGTGAATCCAGGAGCAGCGCTATGCGATGATAGCTCCTTAAGCTTTTAGTCGCTATCCCCATCAGCTTGCTAATGGTGGTTATAGTAATTGGCTCTCCCTGTGATTCCAATTGTTTGATTATTCTTTGTACTTGGTCTAGGAGCTCCTCTTCGCGTTCCACTCTTCGCGTCCTCTGCGGGAGAGTGCTGCGTCCAGTGAACACCATCTCTCGCCAGAGGGCGTTGATCTGAGGATATTGAGTGATAAGCCTATATAAGTCACGTTTGATGATTTTTTGAACAGCAAACATTGTCACCATCCGCTCTTGCGACTCCAAAAGACAGACGACTTCCTTGATCTGCTTGAGGTATTCTTCTTCGCGCAAGTTGGCTTGAGCGTTGCGCTACTCAATAGAAACCTGGTCCAAAAGCATCTTGACAGATGGACGATTCCTCAAATATTTGATACGTTGATTAACTAGTTTCGCGATCTCCCCCTGGGTAACCAGTTGTCCACTCTCTCTTAACTGGCTGATAGCATGTTGCACGGCAGCAACGAGCCTTTCTTCACGCAGTTGCGCTTCTTTTCTCCGCGCCTGGTACATTCCCCCCTTAACAATTGTTGCCAGATAAGCTTTGATTTGGAAATGCCGGTTTAATGTGGCACACGATACAGGAACAGCATGACAAATAGCTTTTACGGTGACTTGCTCTCCACATGCTACTAGATGTTCATAGGCCCTTTGGACTTTGGTAAGCCATTCTTGCTCACGAATGCCCTTTTTATCAGCGCTGCCTTTATGCAGCATCAGGATCTCTTCTTCCTCTGGAGAGAGATGTTCTTCTTGACTATGATCCTTCAAAGAGACCTTTATTTCCTCCCCTATAATCGGTGCTGTCGATGCTAAAATGCCGACTTCAGGTACTCGCGCTGCTTGCAGACCGTATTCAACATTTTCATCTCCCTTCGCATGATGAAGATAACGTGGGGCTGGTACGTGTTGCGCGCCGGTATTGGGTCTCTCCCCTTCTGCTTTCTGTGCTTGGGCAGCAGTAAGTAGCTCAACAAGTGAAACACCCAGAAAATCTGCGTATGTAAGATAGTGCCGAAATGCGACCAAACGACGGGGTGGGGAGCTATTTCCATGGATTGCCCTTAATTCTATATCGCGTGTCTTGTTCCAAAGAAATCCCGCTTGAGCATCGATATCATCTTGCGTGAACTGTTTGTTCTTGCGCCGGTGTGCAAATTGCCGGCCAAGAGCAAGGAGTATGTCCCCAGAGTCCTCCCAAGGTTGGGGAGATAGGAGAAACATAAGATCTCCAGTGCGTACTCGAGTAACTGACAACGCATTTTGAGTCAGTGGCTCGGCAAGACAGGTACGGAGGTCGCAACGACACACGGGGCAGATGCCTATTTGGAGTGAAGCGGTGATGAAGGGGAGAGCATGCCCGCAATGATTGCAGCGCTCGAGAAGCTGGCAACCGTGATCAGCACAGCCAGAGAGCCAAAGAAAGCGCCACATCAGAGAGTAATAGGAGCGCTCCTTGATGCAGAGTGGACAATAGCGAAAGGATTGACTTATGCTCCCTTTGAGAAAAGGCGCGATACTGGTGGGGGTATCCGAGCGATCGAATTTTCTAGCCAGATGATGAAATGTGGTTCTCAGCAAGTTTGCTTTATCACAAGCTGCAGCCAAAGACAATCTCTCAATTGTATAGTGAGGGTAATCTGCTGTCCTCTTCATTTTGTCATCCCCACCAAACAACAAGAAAAGTGATTGAGGCCGATCGATATGATTTTCCTCGGCCAGGCGTATCAGGTAGCTCGTAAACGATTCTAATGGTTCTGGTTGTGGATGAAGAGGCAGGCTATTGAAAGACAGATTCTTGGTACTTATCACTTGATTCAAAAGATGCCGGTAATGCATTACATCCCTTTCGTAGAGATACTGTTCTTTAGCCCTTGTAATACTGCTTGGATGCATTTCTGAGACATAGGTGGTAACTTGATATCTCTGCCAGGTACTTGACATAGCTCATCAATGATTCTGAGTTCTTAGGTCGTAGAAGATATAGAAAACGCCCAAAGTGCGAAGAAACCAGCACACCTTTGCTTCCTCTGTAGTTGTTGCTCGTTTGCTACCGCCCTTGCTTGTAAGATTGGACGGCTTCCTTCGTTCTTATTTTTTTCCAGGTCAGCTCCAGCAACTCCAGGTCTAAGCAGGGTAGGTCCCTCTGGATAGCCTCTTTGCTTGCCTCTATGAGAAGTGGCATGAGATCACGCAGCAGCCCTTTGGTTACCTCTTCAAGAAATGCAGTTTTCTTGATATTACCCTCTTTATCACTAGACCCTTGGTTCCTTGCTGAGGGAAGGATGAACGAGCTCTGGGGAAAGGGCAACAGCAGATTGATAAGGCTCAGGAGTTGTTGAAACCGAATTCCCGTATAGGGATGAAGTCGGACGTAATCGTTCCAGCGCCCCGCTATTTCACTGTCACCCTCAATCCACAGATGAGGTTCACAGGAAGCACAGATAATTGGAATGTGCAGAGTAAGATTGGACACCTCTAACAGGCGACGGCGCACCGAATGCGCTTTAATGTGTTCGACCTCATCAACAATCAATAACTCGACTCCGCAGCGCTGGAAGAAGTAGACGACCTTCATAAGAAGGGTTTCTTCATTGTCCCGTTCCAGGTAATTCATCCCACACCCACGAATGATTCGCTGCAAGAGAAAACGAGGACTAGTCCCTTCCGGCGCGTCGATATGGATGATCGGCACATGATTGCGTTCCCGCTCGACCTCGGGGATGAAATGAGAATCAAACCAGTCGAGGAACGTAGTCTTTCCGGTACCAGTATCGCCGCCCAGGAGGAAATTGCGCTGCTGCCCCCCGGAACGCCAGCCACGCACTCGGGCTATCTTGTCCTTCAGTTCGCGCAACTCGGGGGTCAGCAGAAACAAGAGGTTGTTCAGCCAGAGCAGGCGATCGGCTTTAGTCAGTTGCGTATATTGGGTAACGAGGTCTCGATGCAGGGCTGCATAGCCCATTTCTTTAATCGTCTCGACCGGAATTTCAAAGGGAATCCGGACCTGTTGAAGCTCCAGCCGACGGCGTAATCTACTAATCTCTGCCGCTCTCTGCAAATCAATTTGACTCGGGTTTTCTTCCATGGCCCCAATCAGCATGTCAAAAAACGCATTGTGGTTCTTCCATTCCTCTTGCCAGATGGCAAGGTCTTTCAAGCGCTGGCGCACATTGATCTGGGTATCAAGCTTGGTCGCAGCAGGGGTCTCCATCTCGTAATCCTCCTTGTGGTTCAATCGCTTTTGATTAGATTTGCGAGGCAATCAGAAGCTGGGTGGCCAGGGCATCCTCACCCAGTGCGGGATCAACCTTGGGCAACTCGGTCTCCTCTGGTGTCTCATCCTGATGAACTGCCTTGGCGAGGCGGTTAAGTTCCCGTTGTATTTTGGATTGCTCTTTCTTTCGCTGAGCCGTCAGCTTCCATTTCTCGTTGAGGATTGACACCCAGTCACGCGTGTCACCATACAGGCCCTTCGCCAAATCTTTGGCCATCTCCATTTCCCAGAGACTGGTTGATCGGTACGAATCATCAGCGAGCCTGAGTTCATCGGCAGCGACATCGCACACATACTCGGCTTCGTTGTAGATTGCCAGCCAGCCAATGTTATCTGGGTCATATCTGAAACTGTATTTAATCGACCGGCCGTTTTCGATCCTGGCAGCCTTGTTCAAGGTATCAGAGCGATAGTGCATACCAAACAAGCAAATTGCGCCAGCGGTAATGGTCCGAGTCTCCGTACTTTTGCGCAAGAAGAGTCGTTTCACGCCTTCCGTTAAGTCTGGTATGAGCGGCCACCCTCCTTGCATGCCTTGGATCCACTTCCGGTTGGGGGTCATGCCACCGAGCGCGCTATGAGGCGTATTCTGGTATTCCACCATGATGCGATGGAGAAACCGATTAAGATCCTCATAGAGCGCGCACGCCTCCCTTTTGGCCTGTTCCACGTCTTTGGGATTGCTGGAGCGAATGGCGCCCGGAAACTCTTGTTTGATCCGATTCGCGATGTTGCCGATGACGCGTTCAATCAACGCTCCATATCGCGCTCGATACGGCGGTCGCCAGACTAACTCAATCGTGTGATATTTCCCATGATCCCCAATATCTCGTGCCAGTTGCTTGATACTTACTGAGTGGTGGGCCATCGCATTATCCAGCGATAAGGACTGCGGGATGCCAAAGCAGACCCAGTCACCCTCAATGCCCAAAGCGGTGTGAGAAGTTTTGGGCCAGATGGCGTGATAGAGTGCGCCGTGGATGGACTCAATACAGGGCTCTTCATACAGCAGGGCTATTCCAAGGATGCTTCGCGAATAGGCATCGATGAGTACGGTTAACCAGAGACGACTGAGCTTGCTTCTGGTATCCTCGTCTACAATGAAGCAGTCTAGCAGGCAATGATCAGCAAAGACATATTGCAGCGGAAAGGTCGCCCGGTGGGCAAAGGAATCGAAAACCTGGTAGTAGCGCTCCCAGGTTCCTGATCCGTAGCGGGCATTGAGTTCTTCTCGCCCTATTTCAGGGTCAGATTCAAACCATTTATAGTATGCGTAAAACAGGCCGCGAGCAGGTAAAGTGATCTTGCTCAGGAGTTTGGCTTTCTCTGGATTGGCGAGAATCGCTTCCATTGAAAGTTCCTGATTCAGGGCCAAAAGCATCTGCTCCATCAGGTCCTCAGGTACTTGGGCCCCACACTTGGCAGGATCAATCCAGAGATGGTGTGTATGGTGTTCAAGCGCCGAGTGCGCAAACTTATAGATGGTGTGCGGCTTGATGCTGCTATCTTTTCGATAATAGAGCGGGATGATGGTGTCTAAAAAGTGGAGCTGCGCCTTGTTGATGCGCTTTACATGGAAGGTCCTGCGATGCAGTGAAGCGGCGAGACGGACCCGATCACCGTTATACTTTTTGTAGGCTTTCCAATATTTGTAGTAATTCGTGAGCCCGATGGGAAGAGACAAGTTCTTGCAGGCTTGCCTCAGTGCTTTTGCTCGTTTGTATTTGATGATGATCGTTCGCTTGTATTTTCCGGTGTGGAGAGCAAGGAGGTCTCTGGTCTTTGGATCAAGGTGCCCAATCTCTTCCAGCGTCCTCCCTGTATAGAGGTTGACTTGCCGTCTGATCTCTGCCACCACATCTTCGACCTGTTTGATCGTTGCGATGATCTGGTCAGCTCGGGCGAGCAAGCCAGAACTCATGCCACTCTCAGGAGCGCTTTCCGGTCGGGGATGGGTACGCTCGATGAGTCGATGCAGTTCCTCGAGGGTAGAAGCCGTCAGGAACGGGATGGAATGACGCTCGGAGGCGAGCACGAGTTCCTCGACCCAAAACCAGCGTTCCTCTCGGCTGGCTACATTGATAGCACGCAAGTGCAGGTACTGATCTGGATCGGCTTCGAGAATCTGAAACATTGCCTGCTTCCAATAAAAATACCACCCGACCTGAAATGTGTGTTCAAGTGCTGAGCTACCTTTCGGACGTGCCATTGCTACTGCTCGCCTTTCTTTGGGAGCCAGACCAGAGCTTTGGGATTGAAGGTGCCATCGATGAACAGCAGTGTGCGCAGGTCGGTATCCAGCGACCCCAACCAGAGCAAATGGCAAAGTGTCTGAAAGACGGTAGGGGCTGGCTTCTCCAGGTATTGCGCTACATGCTGGAGACAACTGTGAAGAGGGATGTCAGCATGCTGTGCAAGGTATTCCTGAATCGCAGCGATAATGGGGGGTTGGGCATAGGCGCGTAGACGATAAGCGTAAAGCGCCTCCAGGTTCGCGAGTTCGGTTGGGTACGGCGCCTCTTGTTCGGTATGCAGGATATAGCTCCATTTGCGCTCCGCACAGATTGCCTCTGCGGCTTGCTTACGACGCCGCATGCTCAGTTTATCCTGCCGCTCCGAACGAGAAATTTCGTGGATTTCTACGGAACCATCGCTTCGCCAGACGATATAATCAGGGACGTAGGTGTGTTTCTTCCCTTCCTCATCGAAGAACGCAAATTGTTCGGGCTGGCTGCAATAGTCGGTGACGGTCGGATCACGCTCCCATTGGAGATCATATTTGCGTTCCTCATAAGACTCCCACTGCACTGATCGGCCTGCCTTATTCGTCATCACTATCTTTGCAGATTTGACTAAGCGGACAGCAAAGCAGCGATAGCGCTGGCTGGTTGTCCACGATCATGTTGCTCGCAAATCCAGCCCACTACGGCTTCTTGGTGGCGTTGGTACAACGCCCGTCGCGTATCACCAAGGGTGACGGGTTCGTGGCGTTGCTCTAGCAGTCGAGCACGCTCTTCATCCAGAAAGGTATAGGCGGCCAAGACGAGGGTCCAGAACCGTACCAACGCGGTTGCACTCATCACTTGATATTGATCCATGCCGAGCACGTCTTTGGCATCGGAGAAGAGGACCTCAATGGTCCAGCGGGTTGCAATATGCTGGACGAGCGTCGCCAGGTCAGCCCGCAAGTCGCTCGATGCCCAGAAGCGTGGTTCGGTCTCCAACGAGTCGCGCACGATGATGATTTGGCACCGATAGAGCGTGCGCACGCGGGTGGAGACGACATGGGCGTAAACCATGTGTGGCCTGCTCGCCTGCGAGGGCCAGACCAGGAGCTGGTACGCCGAGGCAGGCAATTGCTGGGCATAGGCATCCAGCCGCTGCCATCGCCACCCACGCGCAGCCGTCGGATCCTCGATGCACAGGGCCCGATTCTTCTTAACCCCCGTGGTGATCAGGAACCCGCGCTGGCGGGCGGTCTTCCAGAGGCGCTTGGCACTGTACCAACTATCCAGCAGGACATGGGTCCGGGTGCCTGGGAGCGGGGCGAAGGTACGTATCAGGTCGAGCATGAGGTCAACCTTGCTCGCAAAGGGCACCTCTTCAGACGCGCAGACACGGCGCTGACGGTACAGACGCGGCGCTAACGGACAGCGCCGCCCCAGGACCAGGTACATCCCCAGCACCAAGCTGTGCCCTTTCACGCGCTTGCCTTCCGTGGTCGAGTGGTGTAGCCCCAGCCCAGCCATCTTACGCCCTTTCTTTTTTTCCATCGTCGAGTCATCGCCAATCAGGTAGCCGACGACCTCGGTGCGCCGAGGTCGTCCCCGTCGCTTGGGCACAGCGGCCCGTTGGCGTGCCTGCTCGGCTGTCACCAGTGGCTCCACCTGGGCCTGAAAGCGCGTGATCCAGGTCTGCGTCACCGCCTCGGCTGACCAGGGGGCCTGGGACAGAAAGCGGCTGAGGCTTGCCACACTCGGCCCCCCAGCCACCTGCCGCAACACCCCAGTCAGCGTATGCGGTTCCAGACATTGCAGCAACCCTACCAGCACGGTCACGAAGTGCCGGAATTGGGGGCGGTTGAAGCACGCCTGAAACGCGTCAGCGAATTGGCGTAACCCATCTTCCGCACGTTTCCTTGCTGTGTTGAGTGATTTAGGGCAAGAATCGATTTGACAGGTTCCAGCCAGCGTGAGAGACTCGCCCCATCGCATAATGGAGGAGGCTTGCATGGCGAATTTTGCGGTGGAGCGGCTTG
>DATGID010000006.1:0-46998 GCA_035307385.1 Ktedonobacterales bacterium
GGCCGAACAATGCGCCCGCGTGGGCCAACTCTACGCCGAGATGGAGCGGCGAGCAGGCGGGTGGGTGGCGTGGGCGCTCTTGCACTGGGAACTGCGCCTGCTGCGCTATCGCGCCTCCTCGGTGCTGGCCCCGCTCATTTATGACGAGCGCCCGCAACCGCAGAGAGCCAGGGCATTGAGCCATTGACGGTCACGCCTCTGGTGCTGTATCATGCTGATAGTGGCCCGACAAGCGACTGGCGCGTGCGTCGGTCGCTGAAGGCGCGGGCTGTGTATGGGCGCTTTTCCTGCGGGCAGGCCAATCATCAGCTTCCGCAGAGGCAGGAGGACGAACCGATGGGGCTGATCTCCCGATTCACCACGTTTGTCAAGTCGGTCTTCAGTTCGGCGCTGGACAAGGCTGAAGACCCCGGCATGACCCTGGATTATTCGTACCAGAAGCAATTAGAGCAACTTCAGAACCTGCGGCGCGCCATCGCGGATGTCGTCACCAACGAGAAACGGCTGGAACTGCAACAGGCCCAGGTGACCACGCAGATGACGAAATACGAAGACCAGGCGCGGCAGGCATTGGGCGCCAACCGCGAAGACCTGGCGCGCATGGCGCTGGAGCGCCGCCAGAACCTTCAGACACAGTTGACCGGCTTCCAGCAGCAGATCGAGCAACTGAAGGGGCAGCAAGATAAGTTTGTGCAGATGGAACAGCGCCTTTCCGCGCGGGTGGAAGCCTTCCGCACGCAGAAAGAGATGGTCAAGGCGCAGTATGGCGCAGCCCAGGCACAGGTCAAGATTCAAGAGGCAGCCACCGGCCTTTCTGAAGAGATGACCGATGTCAACATGGCCGTCCAGCGCGCGCAGGATAAGGTGCTCACCATGCAGGCGCGTGCCCAGGCCATGGACCAGTTGATTGACCAGGGTACTATTCAGGAAGTTGGGCAGATTGGCCCAGGCGGCGGCGATTATCTGGACCGCCAGTTGAACCAACTCTCCAGCCAGTCGCAGGTTGAAGACCAGCTTGCTGCTATGAAACAGCAGATGCAGCTTGGCTCTGGCAATCAAGGGCAGGCTCCTAAGCAGCTTCCCAGCGGGCAGTAATCAGCCAGAAGGGGAGAAGATAGTATGATCGTGCGCATTCTCAGCGAGAATCAGTACCGCGTCGATGATGCCCATATGGCAACCATCACCAGGCTGGATGATGAATTGCAGGAGGCGGTTCACCAGGCTGATCACGCCCGCTTTCACAATTTGCTGAACCAGCTTCTTGTCCTCATCCGGCAGAATGAGGAAGTGCCTGCCGACGAACTGGTCACTTCGGACCTGATTGTCCCCGCGCCGGATATGTCGCTGGAGGAAGCAAAGAAATATCTGGAGGCCGCGCCCTCCTGACTTCCTGAACATGTTGGAGCATGTCATCAAAGAGAGGGCAGAGCTTGAACGCTCTGCCCTCTCTGGCTACCCATGGGCTCAGGCCAGGCCGTATCGTGTCATCATCCTGTGATGCAATAGATACACAGCAGAAAAAGTGTTGCAAAGGCATAGCCTCTTGCCGAAGCGAGAGGAAAGTTATATACTCGTGGCATCCAATCCGGCTCTTTATTCTCCGGAGAAAGAGAGGCCGCGATGACCGCTCTGGGCTTTGCGCCTCGCTTGCTGGTGGCCGAAGATGATCCCGACCTGCTTTACCTGGTCCAGGGTGCCCTGGAGGAGGAGGGCTACGGTGTCACCCCGGCAACCTCACTCTCCGCCTCGCTTGCGGCCCTGGAAACCCATCTGTTTCACTTCGTGCTGACCGACCTGTTCCATTACCACGGCCAGACACCCCTCCTGAGCATTCAACCCCTGCTCCAAGCAGCAGCGCCCATCCCTGTTGGCGTCATGACCGCCTGGCCTGTTCCTGAAGAGGCCCTGACCCAGACGACCCTGGCTTTCTTACTCCGGAAACCTTTTGAAATAGACGACTTACTGCGCCAGATGGACGCTCACATCCATCCTCACATCCGCAGCAGCCGCCAGCGCTCCCTGGTGCAGGATTTCTTCCTGGCCCTCAATGCTCACGACATGACGCTCCTGGAGCGGCTCTGCACACCAGATGCTAAAGTGGCTCCGCCGCTGGCCGGGTCCACGGTCAGCCTCCGCCTATACAACCACCTGGAGGCCCTGGAGCACCGCTGGAGCCGCTTGCCAGGCTACACGATTGAGGAAGTGCAGCTTTTTGATTATCTGGATGGAGTGGCAGCGCGCTGCCTGGGGCGCTGGGAGGACCGCGACGGCATCATCCATCGGGTGGCCGGGTCCATGCGTTTTCGCTTCCAGCATGGGCGCATAGCACAATCGAAGGAGCTTTCTGACCTGCCCTGCCAGCGCCTTGCGTTCGCCTCTGCTCCCACCCCCTAGCCGCGATGTGTTATCCTGGTGCCAACGACCTCAGCGAAAGGGCGGGCGACTCGATGGCCCAGAACCAGGACGCGCAGCCGCCGCACACGGCAACCCTCACCAGAGGCGACACCCACGCCGCGCCAGCGTCGCCAGCCTGGCAGCGCTTCATCCGTTCGGAATGGGCAGTGGCGCTGCTGGTGCTGGCAATCTATGGCCTGTTCCTGGCGCGGTCCCTTGGCGCGGGTGGCGATCCCCGCAGCTTTATCATTATCGGCAGCAACTTTATTGATCGGCCAGGGCCAAGCGCCCTCATCAAGCCTGACCCTGCCCTGCACTACACCAGGGTTGGCTATGATGGGCAGTTCTGCTATTACATTGCGCTCGACCCCGTCAACGCCCCGACCTATATCGATTTCCCCGCCTATCGCTACACCCGCATCCTCTATCCCATAACCGCCAGGCTGCTGGCGCTGGGCCAGCCCGCGCTCATTCCCTACACCCTCATCCTGGTGAACTGGCTGGCAATCGGTGGCGGTGTCCTGGCGCTCGGCGCATGGCTCAAACGCAAGGGCTGCTCTCCCTGGGTTGCCGTCGTCTATGGCCTTTATCCGGGGCTGTTCATCAGCCTGCAACGCGACCTCACCGAGCCGCTGGCCTACGCGCTGGTGGCGCTGGCAATCTATCTCTTCGACTTTGGCGGGCGGCGACGGCTGCTCTGGGCAGGCATCAGCTTTGCCCTGGCAGCCCTGACGCGCGAAAGCGCCGCGCTCTTCGCCATCGTCTATGCGCTGGCCGTGCTGCTGGCATTCAACGGAGAGACCACCTGGAGCGCGCGAATACAAGCCAACTGGCTGCGCGCTGCGCTCTTCCTCACATTGGCGCTGGCGCCGCTGGCGCTCTGGAAAGGCTTTCTGCTGCTCTGGCTGAAATCAACCGGTATCCCATCCGATCTATCGCCCGAACTCCTCCCGTTCGCGGGCATCGCGTCGCTGTGGCCCTGGCAAACCAACCAGATCGCAGAGGTGATCGCGCTCATCTGCCCCGCCCTCATCTGCGCAGGCATGGGCATCTGGGCGCTGTGGCGGCGAAGCTGGAGCGTCGAAATCTGGGCGCTGCTGGCAAATATTCAGCTTTTTGTGGTGATGCTGGCCCCGCCGCCCTACATCGAAATCTTCGGCTCAGAGCGTGTCACCACCGGCGTGGTATTGGCCGCCTGCTGCTGTGTGCCCATCATTGACCGCCTCACCGGCAAAAGGCGCTGGTGGTTCTGGGGCAGCAGCATTCTCTGGCAGGCGCTGATTCCGCTGATCGTCATCCTGGCTGCCTAAACACGAGAACGCCTGGTGACCAATCGCCCGCCTTGAGGAGAGAACGGGCAGCTAGAAGGGCAAGTCCCACAGCGCGTACCAGCGGTCCAGGTCTTTCTCGACGGGCAGTTCTTTGTCCATCGCCGCGCTCAGGTGTAATTCTTCGGCATTGTCGCGGTGATGGCTGTGGCTGTCAGGGCGCGGCACAAAGGGGTAAAACAGGCCGCGCTTATAGTTATACACCCAGTAGATGGGGCGGCCCCGCTCGTCATTGAAGCGGAAGACCGCCGCCAACAGTTGCTCGGAATAGCCCTCTTCCAGCAGGCTCTGGCTGACCATATGCACCGCCGCCACCATGCCCTGGAAGTCCTGGCCCTCCATTAGAAACCACTTATAGCCCAGGTCGTCTTCCCAGGGCCGCGCCTGAACGCCGCCGCCCTGGCTTGCCACCTGCATCAGTTGGTTCAATTCACCTTGCAACTGCTTGAAGGGTGAGGAGGCCAGCCCTTGAAAGCAGATGCCCGCGTGGCCCGCCGGAACGAGTTCCAGACTGGTGCGCAGCGTCAATTCTGCGGTTGACATCGCAAACAGCTTCTCTGGACTCATCTTGACCGGCTTTTGCCGCCCAAAGAGTGTTTCAAACAGCCCCATGCTGCCTCCTCATATTCACTCGCCCGCTAGCGCGGCGATTCCATTTGCTTCTGAATGCGCTGCAAGCGGTCGATGCGATGCTGAAGCGACGGATGCGTGGAGAATAGTTCCATCACGCTTTCGCCGCGAATCGCAGGCATAATCATCAGCGCGCTCACGCCCTGCGCCTGGCGCAAATCGCGATCAGGGATGCGCCCGCTTTCAATCGTGCCCTCGATGCGCATCAGCGCCGAAGCCAGATTCCCCGGCTCGCCGGTAATCAGCGCCGAGCCGCGATCAGCCGCGTATTCCCGATAGCGCGAAAGCGTGCGAATCAGCACAAAGCTAATCGCCTGGACGACAATCGCCACCAGCAAGACCAACGCAATGACCGCGCCGCCGTCATTGTTGCGCCCGCCGCCGCGTCGGCCATAGCCACCAAAGAACGCGCCCCACATCAGCGAATTGACCAGCAGCGAGGCTACCATCGAGATAAACATCGCGATGGTCATCACCACCATATCGCGGTTAATAATATGGGTCAACTCGTGGGCCAGCACGGCCTCGAGTTCCTGCGGGTTCAGGCGGTCCAGCAGGCCCGTCGTCACCGCGATCACCGCGCTTTTCTTGCTGCGGCCTGTGGCAAAGGCATTGGGCAGATTGGTGTTGACAATCGCCACGCGCGGCTTGGGCAGATTGGCCTGCGCTGCCAGGCGATCGATCAGCGCGTGAAGCTGCGGCGCTTCAGCCGGGGTGACCTCGCGCGCATTCATCGAAAAGAGCGCAATTTTATCGGCATAAAAGAGTTGGATACCCAGGATGACGGCTGCAATCACCAGCAGCAAAATAAAGTTCACCCCGAGATACCACAAGACCAAAATAAACGCCGTATACACAACCCCCAGCAGCAGCATGGTGATAAACATGCGCGCCGAGAGCTGTACATCCGTCTTATACCAGGTTGGACGTTTTGCCATTATGTCTCATCTCCCATCCAGGTCGGTCTTCCTTGAGGCGGTTCGGTAACCTACCTGGGAACCACGCGAGCAACTCGCGCAGAGACGCTCTTCACGTACTCACTAAAGTATACGCGCCAGCGCGCTCGAAAGATGCATCTTTGGGGGGGTAATTTCTCCAAAACCGTACGACGCAACGCAAGCGTTTATCAAGCGTCTCAGTCATATTGTACCATACCGCAGCCTGACACCGCTGCTTTGCTCTCCCTGGGCACAGGGTTATGCAAAAAGTCGCGGTGCCGCGCCCAAGGGCACGATTTTGTACATGGCCCTGATTGGAAATCGTCTAGCCAGGCGTCTCTGTTCGAAATCATGTATAATAGGTATGAAGCCAGGGTGGGAAGACTCAAGTAGCGCTCCCGACAAACGGGCTTCGCTGTTATCTCTAGGGATGGAGTCAAAGCTATGAAGAACCTTCAGGAGGACTACGCGCCTCTCATTGTAGCTGAGCGCCAGGAGGAGTACGCTGCTGCCCGCGAGACCACAACAGCAACGCGCCCCATCCTGATTATCGATGATGATCTCAATCTTCTGGAGATGCTGGCATGGACGCTGGAAGAGGCGGGCTATACCGTCGCGGCGGTCACCAGTGGACGCGAAGCGCTGCAATGGATTCAGGCCGCCGCAGCCGTTGATGAGTTGCCTGCCTTAATCTTGCTCGATCTTGCCATGCCCGGCATGAATGGGGCGCAGGTCGTGGAGGCGATGCGCCAGCGGTGGGGCAGCAATGTTTCGCCGATCATTGTCATCAGCGCCGCCCAATATGCTCACCTGCGCGCGCATGAACTGGGCGCGGCATGCACGCTCTCCAAACCGTTTGAAGTGGAGCGATTACTGACGCTTGTCAAGCAGTTCGCAGGCTGATGCGGATGCTGTGTCGTTGTCTGCCACGCTCGACAAGTTGGTCTTTCTCAAGAGAGCACCGTCGGCATGATGCGTGGCAGCAAGGCTGGCAAATGCGCAAGCCGCTCTGATGCTCCCGCGCGCTGGAAAGTATGAGGTTTGCGACTGCATGACTGTACGTACCACACCGCTGGAGCAGGAGGCTGTTCCAACCCGCTCGCTGCCTTTGTGGAAACGTTACCCGCTCTATGGTTACCTGGCAATCGCCCTGAATCTGACCACGTGGTATCTTGACTGGGGCCGCGTTGACCCTTTCTATCGCTACAGCTTTTTCCCCCTCTGGTTCAGCTTCATCATCGCGCTTGACGCGCTCAACAAGGCGCGCACCGGCACTTCGCTGATGACCAACGCCACAGCCAAGTTCGCGCAGATGTTCGCGCTTTCGGCGTTGTTCTGGTGGCTCTTCGAGGCGTTCAATATCCCCATTCAGAACTGGCATTACATTTACGACCACAACTACAGCGACGCCGAACGTATTTTCATCCAGACGCTCGATTTCACCACCGTCTTGCCGGTCGTGATGGAGATGGCCGCCTTCTGGACCAGCTTTAAAGCGCTGCGCCCGCGCCTGCCCGCCTATGAAATCGGCCCGCGCGTTTCCGCACCCGTTGCCGCGCGGCTGATGCTGCTGGGTGGTGCCTGTGTTGTGCTGCCTTTCCTGTTCCCAGACAAAGCGTTCCCGCTCATCTGGCTTTCCGTCATTTTTGTGCTGGACCCGCTGAACAGCCTGATGGGGCGCAAATCAGCGCTGGCACACCTTAGAGCAAGAGACTGGCGCTTCTTTGTGGCGCTGCCGCTGGCCGGGATCACGTGCGGCTTTTTCTGGGAGATGTGGAACTACTTTTCGCTGCCCAAGTGGTACTACACCGTGCCCTATGTCGGCTTTGCCAAGGTGTTCGAGATGCCCATCCTGGGCTACACAGGCTATCTACCTTTCGCGCTGGAACTATTTGCCCTCTATCAATTTTTGCTGGTTTTGCTCAATCAGAAGCGCGATGCGCTGCCCTTCTAGGGCAGCCTTGTGCTGGAAGCCCGGCATAGTCTATACTGCATGGCAAGAGCAGTGAGAGCACGTCGGCGATGATTGATCGGCTTGCACAAGGCGACGAGGAGGACTCCAATCTCTGCCTTTTTCCGAAAGGTTCTGTCACAAGAGAGAAAACCTATGCCCGGCACGGAGCCGCAACAACAGCCGCAGCCAGAGCAACCAGAGACAACAGGGCAGAGCCTCCCTACGCATATCAAAATCTCCATCGCACCCCAGACGATCTGGTTGGCAATCGGGGCCACCGTTGGAACCATCCTGGTGCTGCTCTTTTTAAACAGCATCATTCCGGTCCTGCTGGTGCTGTTTGCGGCCATCACCATTGCCGAGGCCATGCGCCCTGCCGTGCGCGTGATGAATCGTTATCGCATCCCGCGCTGGCTGGGCGTGCTGATTATCTATCTTCTGGGGCTGGGCACTCTCGTTGGGCTAGGGTATCTGATTAGCCAGCCACTGGTCGAACAGATCACTCAGTTCTTGAACAACCTGCCGCAGTACACCACAGACCTGGAAAACTTCACCACGCAGGCCCAGGGCGCGCTCAATAACCTGCCAGGGGGCAGCACCATCCCTGACCAGATTGCCAATCTGGTGGGCAACATTGCGTCCATCATCGTCAGCATCCCCGCAACGATTATCAGCATCGTCTCCGATATTGTGATTACCCTCTTCATGGCCCTCTTTTGGACGGCCTACAGCGACGGCCTGCGCGAGTTTTTCCTGAGCTTCTTTCCGCCGCATCTGCGCCGCAAGGGCGCGGACGTGCTGGACGAAATGAGCGTGCGGCTGGGTGGCTATGTGCGCGGGGTGGTCATTAACATGTTTGTCATCGGCATCCTGGCAGGCGTGGCAGACTGGCTGCTGGGGTTGAAGTTCCCCCTGCTGCTGGGGGTCTTTGCCGGGCTGACCGAGTTTATCCCGCTGGTTGGCCCCTACATTGGCGCAGCGCCTGCTGTGCTGCTGGGGCTGATTATTTCGCCCACCAGAGCCGTCATCGTGGCGGTGGTCTATCTGCTGGTGCAGCAGTTCGAGGGGCAAACGCTGGTGCCGCTGGTGATGAATCGCGTGGTCAGGCTGCGCCCGCTGACCGTCATTGTCGCGCTGGCAGTGGGCACACTCCTCTTCGGCCTGGAGGGCGCGCTGCTGGCCGTGCCGTTTGCCGCCGTCACGCAGGTCTTCATTGTGCGCGTGCTGGCCCCCTGGATTCGCAGCGCTACCGGCGGCGATCACCACAACACCACCCCGGAGGAAGCGCGCCCGCGCCCGACCAAAGCGCTAGAGGCCGAGCCATCGGAGCCAGAAGAGCAGCTAGCCGTCGCAACTCCCGATGATGCTGAGGTAGGCACGCCGCGCTGAGCAGCTAGCCGATCAGGCGCTGCATGGCGTTGAGGTAGACCTGATAATCGCGCGCGCTAAAGCACATAAAGACCACCTGCTCCGGCAGGGCATGCGCATCGAGGAAGCGTTTGGTTTCTGAGAGCGCAATGTCGGTGGCGCGCTCCAGGGGAAAGCCGAAGATGCCAGTGCTGATGGCCGGAAAGGCGATGCTGCGGAGTTGGTGCTGCTCGGCCAGCGCCAGGCTCTTGTGATAGCAGCTTGCGAGCAACGCGTCTTCCCGCTGGTCGCCGCCCTGCCAGACCGGCCCGACAGTATGAATCACCCAGCGCGCCGGGAGCTTGAATCCAGGCGTGATCTTCGCCTCGCCGGTCGGGCAGCCGCCAAGCGTGCGGCAGTATTGCACCAGTTCTGGGCCAGCCGCATCGTGAATGGCTCCATCAACGCCGCCACCGCCCAGCAGCGAACTGTTCGCCGCATTGACAATAGCGTCCACACGCTGATGGGTAATATCGCCCTGCACCGCGATCATTCTTGCAGCCATCCCATGTCTCCTTTGCGGTTGAACTGCGTATCCCTCGATGTTTTTATTCATTATAGCCTGGCAAGCAGCAGAAAGACAGATCAGTCAAAATAAGCAAGGGAAGCAGCCATGCTTACGCTGCCTCTTCCCTCCTGCTCGCCTGACGCCGCCTACTGCGGCGTCGAAGTTGGCGTTGGGCTGGGCGAAGGTGATGGCGTTGGGCTGGGCGTTGGCGATGGCGTCGGACTCGGCGTCGGCTTGGGCGTCGGGCTGGGCGTTGGACTCGGTTTCGGCTTGGGCGTTGGCTTGGGCGACGTAGGCGCGGGCGATGTTGGGGTTGGCGTTGGGGTGTCGGTTGGCGTTGGCGTCAGCCAGGGCACCGGGGTCTCGGTGAAGGCTGGTTTGCCGCCCTGTAAGCCGTTATCAAAGGTGAAGAAAATCAGCCGGGCGTCGCCGGTAGCCTGATTGACCAGCAACACGCCGTCGGTGCAGGATTGGTTCACCGTTTGCGTCGAACCAGAGGTCGGCGACGTGGGCGCGCCCTCGTTATTGGGATTGGGCGTCGGCGTATCGGTGGGTGTCGCCGTATCCGTGGGCGTTGCGCTCGTGGCTGGCGACCCGCCGAGCGGGTTCGTGCAGGGCGCGCCAAACTGGCCCACAAAAACGGTCCAGTTCGAGCCAAAGCCGGTATAGCGCGCCTGCTGGGCCACTTCCAGGCTGGCATCGAAGCCCACAAACGCCAGCGTTCCCGTGCCCCGGTTATACATCAGCAAGCCCTCGGCGGCGCTGCTGGGGCCGCCAAAATGGCCGGAGTGAAACTCCCAGTTCGTGCCCCAGTTGGAATAGGTCACCTCGCGGCGCAGCTTCAGATTCGTCGTGAAGGCCAGCATTTCTGCTTTACCGGTGGTGCGGTCAAAGAGGAACACGCTGTCCTGCATGGTGCCATCGTAATCGCCGAGATAGATTTCCCAATTTTTCGAGACGTTGTTCTGCTGATACGTCTCGCTGATGTTGAGATTGGCATCAAACCCGACCACCAGCAGCACCCCGGCCTGGCTATCATAGAAGAGCAGGCCATCGCGCCCGGCCTGGCCGAACTGGCCGACCTGCACCCTGAACGTGTTGTGCCAGCGATCAAAGTTCATCTGATGATTCACCGTGAAATTGGCCGTATAATCCACCAGCGCCAGCGTCGCCGTGCGGTGATGGTGTTCCCAATCGCTGGAGTTGGGGTCATAGGGCTGGTTAGAACCCGACCCACCAGCGCCAGAGCTTGTATTTGTATTCCCGCCTTGCGAGCCGGTCCCGCCAGCGTTCACACCTGCCGGAACCGCAGGCTCGCCCGGCTCTGGCGTCCACTGGCCGTGGTCCAGGCTCAACTGGCGGTCATAAAAGAGGAGTTGATCGGAGACGCCGTTGAACTTGCCGACATAAATCTCCCAGGTGGACTTCCAGCCGGTCTGGGTCACGTCTTTATCCACGCTCAGATCGCTGTTGAGCGTGATGAAGCGGGCCTTACCCTGCTGGCGGTCGTAGAGCAGCAGGCCATCGCGCCCGCTGGGGTCTGCGTCAAAGTTGCCCACGTAGACTTCCCAGGAACTGCCCCACTGGCCGGTGCTGGTGGTGGTGTCCTCCAGGGGCGTATCGGTCACCGTCGTAAAGTCATCGCTCAGTTCCAGGAAATCGAGCGTGCCCTGGGTGCGATCATAGCGCAGCACCTGGGTGCGGCCATCGCCCGCGAAATCGCCCGAATAGTTGCTGATGGCATCCGTGCTGGCGTGCGACGTGCCGCCTGGGTCATTCGTGCTGCCCATGCCACCCGTGCTGCCACTTGTGCCGGGGAAATAAATGAAGCGCAGTTCCCCAGCCTGAAAACGCGGCTCGTTGATGATGGAGGCGCGATAATAGTAGCCATAATGGACCAGCGTGGGGTCGCCGTAATTTTCATAGGTGACATTGAAGGTATCCAGATCGCTGTAGACCTGCGTCACAAAGGCAACGTGCCCGGCACTGCTGAAGGCCCAGACGCCATCGCCGCGCGGGAAGACGGCCAGCGAATCGACGCGCGGAACCGTGCCCACCTGCAAGCCATAGCGCTGCGCGGCTGCCGCCCAATAGGTGGCATCGCCAAAACCAGGCAGATTGAAGCCCAGCTTATGCCACTGCTCCCAGGCCCACCAGGTGCAGTTGCCGCCGCGTTCAGGCTCCGGGCCGGGGCAGATTGGATAGGGGTTGCCATCGGAACTATGAAAGACCGTTGTGCAGTTCACCGCCGGATTTTGCGGGGTCGCCGCTGGCGCTTGGTCGGATTGAAGCGCTGTGAACAGAGCAGTGCTCTGCGGAACGGTGGTTCCTGTGGTGGGCAGCACATTACCGTTGGCGTCGCGCGGCGGCGCGAGCAGCCCGTTATCCTGGGCCGTTGGCGGGGCCACTTCCCTGGAGTAAACCGCCGAGATGCTGCCGGAGGCGGTAATAATGCTCATCATCAGCACTGCGGCGACACATACGGCAATCATCAGCGCGCGTCGGCGGCGCTGCCGCTGTAACAAGAAGCGGCGTTCCAGCGCCCGGCGCGCGCGAAGCGCAGCACGACCATCAGCCAGAGCAGCAACCTCGCCATCAGGCCGGGCCAGTATATCCACGGCTGACGCCTCCCGGCTGCCGACAGATAGACGCTGTACAGAAGAAGCAGGACGCGGAGAAAAGCGCATAACATCTCCCCCTGCGCCAAAGACCCCAGGAGCTTCTTACCCCCAGGCTATTTCAAAGAGTGTATCACAGCATGACCCGAAGAATACACGTAAGAACCCCTCTTCAAGCATACACCAGAGACAGGCTTTCGTATTACAAAATCGGGACCATTGTACCTGAGTTGGGCAAGCAAGGCAAACTCGTCTGACGATAGTCCTGGGTACCAACCTGCGGCGAACAGCGGCACACCGCAAGGTTTGTGCCCAGGCAGCGAAGCTGTTCAATTCAGGGAAAGAGGAGTATAATCTGCCCATCGTGCCGAGGTCCGTGCTTTGTTCAGCAGCAAGAAAGGAGACGCGCGGTCTGCCCCCTCGCATCGCAGCGCGCAACACCGACACCGATGGATACAACAAGTAATACGAATCAAGTTTCAGCACCAGAGGCTACCCCTCACAAACATCACTGGACGGGCGGGCTGCACATGCCCGAGAATCTCCATCACCTCCGCTTCCCCTCATTCACCCACGAGCACCCAACCATCAGAAATGTCAACGAACTGGCTGATGAGCGGCTGACAATGGGTGCTAAGATTGCCGATACCGTTGCTTCAACGGTGGGCAGTTGGCGGTTTATCATCATCCAAAGTATCATTCTGCTGGCATGGCTTGTGGCGAACTCTCTCGCCTGGAAATTCCATTGGGACCCTTACCCGTTTATCCTCCTGAACCTGGCCCTTTCCTTCCAAGCTGCATACAGCGCTCCATTCGTGATGATGAGTCAGAACCGCCAGGCAGAGAAAGATCGGCTGACGGCGCAAAACGACTATCAGACCGATGTCAAAGGCGAGCAGGAAATCACCCATATTCTGGAGCACCTGGACCATCAAGATACGCTGATTATCAAAATCATTGAACGCCTTGAAAGCCAGCACGAAGAGATGCTGCAACGCCTGAAGGAGCTTGACCCCGCTGTGGCGCGGCAGGTGATGGGGGAAGCCGCGCAGCCCAAAAAAGAAGAATAGGGCTTGTGCCCGACAGCGCGGGAACTTTTTTAGAACAAGCAGCGTCCATGTGGGTAATCGCTAGCGAAATTGAACGTGAACATACACCACAACGGGAGAACCCACAATGCAGATGCTCTTGAAGAAAGTTGTCGCGTGCGCGCTGATGGCGTTGGGCCTCCTTACCATTCAGACGCTGCCCGCCCTGGCCTGCGGCGGATTGATCGCCCCCGATGGCGATGTGTTTCTGGAACGTGCTGCAACGCTCATCGCCTGGCACGATGGCATCGAACACTACATGACCAGCTTTGCTTACTCTGCGCCAAACAACACTAATGGGGGGAGTAATGCTCCTTCCAGCCTGGGATGGATTGTTCCGCTGCCCTCAGTGCCTATCAGCCCGATTGTGGAGGGCGGCGCGTGGACTTTACAGCGGCTGGACCGCGAAGTACATCCCCCGCCTCCTGATACATTCCCCGAGGCAACGGCAGCGTCAGGCTCAGCCGATGTGCTGCAACAGGTGCAGATCGAGGCGCTGAATGTGACCGTGATTCGCGGCAGCGGCGATCAGGTGCTGCAATGGGCAAAGCAGAACGGCTTTGCCGTCAACGATGAAACAACCGCCCATTTGCTGGACTACGCCAAGGGCAGCCCCATCTTCATGGCCGCAAAGTATAACACGGCCATTGCCCAGGCGCGGCACCAGCTTTCCGGCGACGGCGTGCCGATCTTGATTACGATGCGCACGGCGCATCCCTGGGTGCCGCTGGAAGTGCTGGCGCTGGGCAATTCCGATGTGCATGCCGACCTCTACTTCCTGACCGACGAGCCGCTGAACACCAGCGACATGAACGCCGTCATTGGGCAATCAGCCGTGGGCAGCCAGGTGCCTGGCGCGCCCGGCATGCAGATCGCCTTTCAGGAGCAGATGAATCCCTCGCTCTATCACGACCTGTCCACCGACCGCAACATGAGTTGGGTGCGGCCTGATGGCTGGCTGACCTATGTGAGTCTGGACGCTTCCGACAACACCGTCACCTATGATATGGGCATTACGCCGCGGGGCGTGATTCGGCTGGCCCCCTATGGCACAGCGCCGATGGCCGTCGTCGATGGCACTGCGGCAAGCGCGCTGCCGTCCTGGCTGCCCAGCCTGCCGATAGGCACGCCCGAAGCGGTCCTCATCGGGCTGGGCGTGCTGGGCATGATCGCCTTGCTGATCTGGCTCTTCCGGGGCAAGAAATCGGCAAAACCAGCCGCGCTGCCTGGCGAATAACGCCCCGCAGAATCGGGCGAGCCTGGAGGTGATTCTGTCTCCAGGTCCGCCCGACTGCTATCTCAGCGCACATCGACCAGATGAAGTTGCACCGCGTGGTTGCCATAGCCCAACGTATTCCAGGCGGGAACGTCGGGCTGCGCGTCCCCTGAGCTATCGCGTGCCCGCGCGCGGATGCTATGCCGACCTGCCGCCGTCGCGTTCCACTCGAATGTCCAGGCTTGCCAGGCATGCGAACTGACCGGCGCGGCGAGCCGGGCGGGCTGCCAGGGTTCTTCACCGTCGATGCTCACCTCGACGCTGGTCACGGTGCCCGTACCAGACCACGCCTGCCCTCGGATGGTATGCGCCCCACGGGCCAGCGTCTCGCCGGGGAGTGGGTCCGTGACCAGCGCCTGGACGCGCATCGCCGTCACCGGCTGCCGTGTCCCGTTCGGCCAGTGATAGACATAGGATTCGGTTTGGAACTGCCCGCTAAACTCGTCGGGAATCAGGCGAATGCGCTGCACCCACTTGACGGAGGCCATCGCGTACCACCCCGGCACGACCAGGCGCAGGGGCGCGCCATGTTCGGGCGGCAGCGGCTCCCCGTTCATTTCATAGGCCAGCAGGATGTCTGCGCCCAGGCGCTCTACCTCGGCGCGGCTAAGCGCACGCGCATAGCCTATATCCGGGCCGCCCTCAAAGGGACCGTGGTCCGCGCCTTCAAACACCAGCGCGCGGGCTTCTGGGCGCGGCTGCGCCTGGGCCAGCAGCAGAACGAGGGGAACGCCCGTCCAGGCCGCCGTGCTGACCGCTGCCCAGCCCCAGGGTTCGCCTTTGGGGAGCGGTTGGAAGCCCACGCGGCCATTGCCCGCGCATTCCAGCGTGACGCTCAGCGTCGTGGAGGGCAGGGCACGCACATCGGCCAGCGTCAGCCGCAGTGGTTGGTCTACCAGGCCCTCGACGGCCAGGGTGCCAGGATGACGGGGAACGGCGAAATGGCTGCGCACGTAATGCTGCTCGATGGAGGTAATCGGCGCTTGCAGCGCCCGCAGCGGCGCTTCGGCGTTGAATGGCTCGGCGGTCACCAGTACCACGCCAGACCGCTGCGGAACAGAAATGTCCATTGGCAACCCCTCTCAGAACTACGCAGTACGCGCCTGCGTAGATTGAACACATCCCACAACACCTTCCTATGGACATCTGCACTGCATTCCGTGTTCCCAACGGCTGCCTGTTATTGCTCAGTCAAATGGGTGTGCAGAAACGCCAGTGTGCGCCGGATAATTTGCCGGGTGCGGGCGGTGTTGTCCAGCACGTCGAAAGCGTGGCGGCCCTCGGGATAATTGATGACTTCAATCGGCGCGTTCTGCCGCAGCGCCTCGGCAACAAAAGCGTCGATGGACTGATTGAGCCTGGGATGATCGCGGCCCGCGCGCACGATCAGCATCGGCGGCAATTTCTCTGGGCGCAAGCCGAGGTATTTGATCGGCGAATAGTCGCGCAGCAAGTCCCAGACCTCCGGCGGGTCGGTCTCGTCGAGCAAATGCTCCAGGTTCAGCGCCCCGTAATAGCAAACCAGGCAGCAGATAGAAGCTGGCGCGTCGCGCAGCGGCATATGCCAGCCAATCGGTGGAAACGATGAGCAGGCCCAGATGCTTAGCCGGTTGACATCGATGCCCAGCCGCTTGCCCTGGCCGCGCAGATACTCCAGCAGATCAAGCATATCCTGCTCTGGCTCGCGCAGATGCTCGAAATTGCCGATAGGCGAATAGTCGAAGGTCACGGCCATCAAGCCGGAGGCCGCCACCAGCCTGCCCCAGCAGTCATACTGCGTAATCTCTCGCCCAACGAACACCACTGCGGGCAGCAGTCTTGCTGCACCGCGTTCGCCCGCTGGCGGCGCGTAGACATTGGCATACAGTGGCTTGCCCTCACTGGTTTTGTACACAAGATCGGCGCGCACTTCTACCTGGTCCATACCTGGTAGCTCGAAAACCACCGGCATGCTGCGCATCTGCTCGCGCAGATCGTTCTCTTCTGCCATGGTTGCGTTCCTTTCCTGCTGCCTCACAGACAGCAAAAGGAAGCAGGCCCGCTGGTGTCAGCGGACCTGCTTCCCGATTGAAAGCACAGAAGATAACACATCGCTGCCGCCTTGTCAAGTCGCGCCCAAGGACGCACCTCGAGGCGGCACGCCGCCGCCCCTCGTTAGCTGCCGAGGGCACAGCAAGCAGACCTACGTTGGCTCCCCCAACCCAGGCAGAGGGAGCCTTCGTCCTAGCCCGCGCAGGCGGGCTTCGTGGAGCCTCCGGCTCCTCTAGGTGCGTCCTTGGGCGCGGCGTCCTTGGGCGCGGATTTCCGACTTTCGAAAAGCCCTGAAGGCGCTGGCTGGCGCTTTTAGCCGTCTCCCTCCAGAATGCCCACGCGAGCCAGCCCGCCTACCATCTGGCTGACCCACGCCAGCGCCAGCGCCGCGTCCCCAAGCTGCCGCTCCAACTCCCGATACGCCTGGCCCACCCGCTGCCCCTGATGCAGCAGCCACACCCGCCGCACAATGCGATTCAACAGCCACAGCGGCGTTGCCATACTGCGTAACCCACTCTCCAACTCCGTCTGGATGGTCAGCAGCAATCCTTTGGGCGTCTGCTGGCGCAAGCGCTCCTCCGCCAGCGGATGCCACCAGTCGCGGCACTGCTCTGCCGCTTCCTCGCCCACATCTTCTTCTTGCCAGGCGGGGCGCTTGGCCGCCAGCGGCAGCAAGCCCCACGCGCACGCCTCGCGCCCGGCAGCGGGCAGCCCCGCCACCAGCAGCGCCAACTCGAATCGCTGCCCCTCCGGCGACACCTCAGATGCAGGCGTCTCCACGGGACGCCGCGAGCCAGACCCGGACCGTTGACCACCATAGACAAACATCGACCTGCTCCTTTCGCGCCTCCTGGCACGCGAAACGGCTCTCGCCTGGGAACGCATCGCTGCGTCCGCTGTGGACTACCCGGCGCATTGCCGAGCCGCCACACCAGGAGAGAGCCGCTGAGAGGTCGAAAGGCACAATGGGATACAATACCACCCAGTCTCAATCCTGGAGGTTTCAGGGTTGGGGCGAGTGGCGCGCTGGTGCAACGAACACCGACGCGCCATGCCATCCGCGTATCAACTTGTCTCGTTTGCGAAAACGACTCCTTACAACAGACCACAGGGAACCAACATCAGCAGTATAGCGTGCCTCGCTCTACCTGTCAAGAGCTATAGCCCAAAAAGGCAGGGCTTGAAAAAGATCGGAAGGCGCACCCCAAAAGCAGGTCGATGGAAAATTCCCTACCCCGAATAGGAAAAATGGGTAGCTCATGATGCTTTTTCTTGCGATTTTCCCTCTTTTATGGCAATATAGGCTGCGATTATAAAGTGATGTCGTTTTGGGAGGATGCGCCAATGTCACTAGAGCAGCCTACAGAGCCTCTTGATAAACTTCCTGAAGACAAAGGGAAGAGCAAGCTTCCTTACATTATTACGCTGATTGCCATACTCGTTCCCGCTGGGGCAGGCATCATTGTCGCCTGGACTCCGTATATAGCTCCGCTCATTTTTCATCCTGCGCCGACCCCTACTGTGGCGATGTCCACGGACACGCTTACCCCTGGTCCATCATCACCTCTTTTAGTACAGAGTAATTTTGGCACCTCGACCGACAGCACCAACGCCGTGCAGTTTGGGCAGCCCGTCAGGAAGGGCGATCTGATCCTGGTTGCCATCACCCAATTCGAAAGGCAAGTTACCAACCTCAAAGACAACCAGGGAGATGGCTATCAGAAGATAGGGGGCACGTTTGCCAATCCCGACGAGGGACAAGATTATGTGGAACTGTACTATTTCCAGAATGTCGCTGGAGGGTCTGCGACAACCGTAACCGTGACCTTTTCTGGATTTAAAGACCCAGACGGAGGAGGCACCAACGTTGGCATCTATGAGTATGCCGGGCTAAGTGCCACATCCCCAAGGGATGATGCAGATACCAACACCTCAAATGATCAGGCGACCAAAACGCTCAAAGCCGGAAAGCAGCTCACCGCCTCGGAGGGCAACGAGATATGCTTTGCTGTTGGCGTTGACAGCGGGCCTCAGGATAATAACCCCTACTCTGACAGCATATCAGCAGGGCAAGATTATACGCTGCTGTACCCCGCTACGTCAGACCAACAGCAAGGCGATGATGCCAAGTCGGCAGAGCGATTTTATACCGAGGCTGCGCTCGTCCAACAAGGCGGCTGTATCCCAAACTTCTCGATTGCTTATCCTTCCACCTGGGCCATTGTTAGCGTTGCACTCAAACCCTGATATCGCCTGGCCTGGCTGTCTTTCTCTGAGCCTGAACGCTGCGTTTCACGCGATGCTCACAGCGACCACGCCGGTCATCGTGCCGACAAACACCGTCGTCTGGTAGAGCGTGGGCGTCGCAAAGCGCGAGGTCTGGCCGACAGAAACTTGCGCGCGCACCTGCCCGGTGGCCGTGTTCAGCGCGTACAGCGTCCCACCACCGGAGTCCAGGCTATAGAGGGTCTGCCCGCCGATGATGGGAGAGCCGCTAATCTGCCCGGGGGCCTGCCAGCCCTTGCTGACCCTTTGCCCGGAAATGTTCAACTGCATGACGCCGCTGGTGCAGGGAATGAAGAGTGACGAACCACTGACGGCTGCCCCGCCGAAAGACGCGCACGCCTGAATCGCCTGAAGTTGCCCGCCGACACCGCCCAGGTGAGCGGCTTGCAGGAGGTAGCCATTGCTCGATTTGCCATCAGCATAGATCAACCCATTGGGCAGCAGCACCGGAGCCATCGAGCCGAGATCGGCGTCTCCGGCGTTATCGCTCGCCCAGCTTGTGGGCGCAAAGGCATCTTCCAACTTGAGGGTTGGGGAGAGCTTCAAGACCGAATCGCTGCGGTCCCAGGTGCCACTGGTGACAGCGCCGTTGCCCACCGAAACGTAGAGGTTGCCCTGGCTATCCATCACCGGCCCGGGCGTTGCCCAGATGCCGCCCTCGCGCGGCGTCGGCACCTGATAGACCAGCAGGCTTCCGGTGCCATCGGTGCTGGCGGCGACTACCTTGCCGATATAATCGCTGCAATCGCCATCCAGCCCGCCATAGGCGATATAGACGCGGCCCTGATAGAGCGCCAGGGCTGCTCGTTCCTGATGCGCTCGCGGGTCGGAGCCGGGCGCGTCCACCAGGCGGCGAACTTTCACCTGGCCTGTTTTCACATCCAGGCCAACCAGCATATGGGCTGGCCCCTGAATTTCCGCCACGGCGAAGACCAGGCCCGTTGCCGGATCATAGACCGGCGTGCCGGTGATGCCCAGCGGGTCAATATCGCCGCACGGCAGATCAGAAAGCGGCACCGGCTTGCCCACATTGGTACGCCAGAGTGTATGGCCGCTGCGCGCATCGAGGGCGTAGAGCGAATCGTTTTCCGTTGCCACGATCACCACGCCGCCAATCACCAGCGGCTCCGCGTAGACGGCTCCGTCTAGCGGCTGCTTCCAGAGGTTTGTCAACCGCTGCGGGTCGGGCACGTCGGCCACATAGCCGGTGCGCGCGGGGTTCGCGTGATACATCGGCCAATCAGCGGCAGTCACGGGTGTTGGCGTCATTGTCGCGCCAGGCGTCAACGTGATGGGTGTGATAAATACCGGCTGCGCTGGCGGCACACTTTTGGCGCAGCCTATCAGGAGGAGCAGCGAGGCACACGCCCCAGCCCAGATCAGGCGCTTCGTGACAAGAGAGGTCTTGAACATAAACAAACTGCTCCTTCATCTATCAGGCATCCAACGCTTGAAGACGCCGCCAGGCAGCGATATAGCGGTTCAAGCGCTCGCGGTCTTTTTCGCTCACCACCGGAAGACGGTGTACATCCAGATTATCTTCGAGATCGGCGCGTTTCACCCGCCGCGCCAGCGGATTGGCGCTGGCGCGCTCGACAAACTGCTCATAGCTTTCGTCGGGCTGATGGGTCAGGCAATCCAACGCCTGCACAATCTCCTCGCTGTAGCCCAGCGCGCGCAAGTCATCGAAACCATAGCGCGTATCTTCCACAAGATCATGCAGCACGCCAACGATCTGCGCCGCTTCGCCCTCCACGCGCAGCATCACCCGCAGCAGGTGAAGGATATAGGGCTGCCCAACTTTATCCACCTGCCCGCGATGCGCCTGCGCCGCCAGCAGAATAGCATCTTCTACACCAGGCATCAAATACTTATCCCTTCTGTCATGTCAGAGCAGCATAGGAACTTATATGGGGGTAAACTCGACAATGACATCGGCAATATCATCGGAGACAAACACGTTGCCCTGCCGGTCAATCGCCAACCCCTGCGGCTCAACAAAGTCTTTGCTATCCAGCGTCTCTGTCTGGCCTGTGGTTGGGTTCAGGCGAATCAGCGCGTGGACCGTCGGGTCCAGATCGATCACCAGTAGATTGCCCTGTGGGTCAAAGACGACATCATCGGGCATTTTCACGCCGCCGATGCGCGTCTTCGCGCCAGCGGGCGTCACGCGCCAGACGGCAGCGCCGCACTCATCACTAATGTAGATCATCCCCTGCGCGTCCACAAACGCCCCCACCGGACGCACAATGCCAGAGGTCAGCAGCGTGAATGACTTGCCATCCAGGCTCATACGATAGACATTGCCGGTTGGGCTGTCTGGGACAATCAGGGTATTGGTCGTCGGGTCCAGCCCGATGTTATCCACGCCATCTTTGCAGCTTGCGCCGCTGGGCGTGCCCGGCAGCTTGCGCAGCAGCGTCGGCGTGGATGCACCCGGCGCGAACTCGGCAATCTGATTTGGCGGCTGTTCGGAAAAAATCAGCGTGCCATTGGGCAGGCTGACCAATCCCTCCGGGCCGGGCAGGCCACGCGCCAGCACCGTCACCGTGCCATCGGCGTTCAGGCGGCTGATGGTGCCGCTCTTTTCATCGGTGAAGAGCAAACGCCCCTGCGGGTCGAAGGTCAGATCATCGGGATGCCCAGCGCCGCGCCAGAGCACGCGCGAGGCATAACGAATCGGTGTGGGAATGAGCGTCGGCGTGGGCGAGACGTTGGCCGTCGGCGACAGGGTGGGCGTGCTGGTGGCGCTGCCTCCCTGCGGCGCGGGCACTCCGCCGCACGATGCGAGCACCAGCAAGCAAAGCAGCGTAGCAACAGCGCATAGGTAACGTGAGAGCATGCAGGTTCCTTTCTGGGCTGCCACCGTAGCCAGGCTAGCTGGGTAGCTCATAGAGAGCATATACTGTCATATGGGCATGTTGCAAATGCCCCCGAACAGCCGTCGCACTGTATAGGACAGATAGAACTGGACAAATACAACATCAGGATAGATGTAAGCACAACGCACACAGAATAACAGGCAACCCTTTATGGCTACAAAGAAAACCCCAACCCCACCCAAACGGCGACCCTCCTCGAACGTCCCAACTTCCAGGCAAGCAGCGACACCACACCGGCAGTTTCCTGCCAGCCAGAGCGAACCCTCACCCGAACACCAGACGCCCGCGCGCAGTCCGCGTCGGCGTCGTCGGCAGACCTTCGGCCAGCGATTGATGCATCTTTCCACCGGAAGCTGGTTTGCCATCGTGACCGGCGCGCTGGTCATCGGCATCATCGTCTTTGCCATCATCGCCAGCCGGGGCAACCCAACCGGCTCATCGTCCACCTCGACGGGGCTGCTGGCCGTGGGCACGCCTGCCCCGGCCATTGCCTCGCTCCCGGCAGCCGACGGCAAGAGCTATAGCCTGACGCAGTACAAAGGCCAGAAGGTCGTGGTGCTGGAATTTTTCGCGCCCTGGTGCCCGCACTGCCAGAACGAGACAGCCGTGCTGAAGCAGCTTCAGCAGGCAGATGGCTCCAAAGGCGTGCAGGTGCTCAGCGTCAGCGCGTCCGCTTATGGGCGCAACTACGAGTCTGGCGACCAGTCGCCCATCTCGATGAGCGACGTGCAGTGGTTTTCCAGCACCTTTGGCCTGAACTATCCCGCGCTCTTCGACCCCAGCCTCCACGCGGCCAACACCTATGGCGTGCAGGCGTTTCCGACGATTTACGTCGTGAATAAGCAGGGCGTCATCACATATGCCGGAAATGGTGAAATCAGCTATGCCAGCCTCCAACAGCAAGTCAATGCCGCGCTCAGCCAGTGAGCCGGGCTGCGACGTGACACAGCCCGTTCCTTCAGCGCCAGCGCGCTGGCCTGGCTGGAAGACAGCCTGGAGCTTTGTGCGCGGGCCATATCCCACGCTCGTCTCGCGGGTGGTGCTGGGCGGCGTCTTCCTGGTGGCTGGCGTCAGCAAAGCGCTGGATATGCAGAGCTTCGCGGGCGAGATCAGCGCCTATCAGATCGTGCCCGCCGCGCTGGCGCAGCCCATGTCAATCGCGCTGCCTTTGCTGGAAATCTTGCTCGGCGTCTATCTGCTGGTGGGGCTGATGCAGCGCTGGGCCGCCGTCGCAGCGGGCGCGCTGCTGGTGATCTTTATCGGGGTCATGGCCTGGGCGCTGGCGAAGGGTCTTACGCTCGACTGCGGCTGTTTCGGCAACACGCTGGGACTGAGCGCCTTCCGCGACACCGTGAGCCTGGGAACCATTGCCCGCGACGCGCTCTTGCTGCTGCTCGCCATCCACCTGAACATCGTTCCCGGCGTCTGGTCAGTCGATGCCTTCCGGCACAGACGCGCCGCCACGCTCAGCAGCGATACATAGGTGAACGAGAAGGAGGCAACCTCTGCGCAGAGGTTGCCTCCTTCTCGTTCATGGGCTGGCGCCTGCGGGCTGGCCGCGCTATCTTCCCACAGGCTGCTGGGGCGTGCCCGCGGGCGTTTTGGGGAACCAGGCATCCGCCTGCGCGTTATCAACCTTCACCTGATTGCCGCAGACGTTGCAGCGCACGATGGTTTTGGTCGAGATGGGAAAAATCTTGACCCAGAACAATGTTGCCCATCGACGAGTGCGCACCACCGATTGCACCGTCGTCCGCCTGCACACGGGGCACTGCTGCTGGAAACTGCCCATTACGGTGCTTGCCGTCTTGTACCCATAAATAATCATAGATGCTGTTCCTTCCTGGCGAAGCTCTGGCTCCCTTGCCCTGGCAAGACGCCAGCGAGGCGAAAAAGAGCACCTATGGTGTCAACGGATTGCGCGGCAAGCGGTAACAGCCAGACGGGCGTGTCCTCGCCTGTTCATCCGTCTTGAGTCTTGCGCCTGCGCTGATTTCTCGGCCCAATCTTCGGTCGGCTTGTCGGGTTGCGGCGGGGCAGCGCGTCCGGCCCGCCATCGGACGGCTCAGCAGCGCCATTCTGCTCGTCCGACTCAGCAGCGGCATGCGCTCCGTTCTCCTGCGCAGCTTCATCGTGCGCTTCCAGCGCGTTCATGGCCTGCGCGGCCAGCAGTTCGCGCTCCAGTTCAGCGTCTTCCATCGCGTGCAGTTCCCGAATGCGCCGCTCCTGCTTACGCATCCACCAGACCAGCCAGACGATGCCGCCAACCAGCAGCACGCCTGCCGCCACATAGATGACGATCAGAATGATTTGCGCGCTCTGGCGATTGACCAGCGGCGGAAATGGACCAGCCAGCACAAACTGCGGCGCGCCGCCGACATGAATCGTCCCCAGCACTTTACGCGGGGATGGCACTTGCAGAAACGTCACATCGCCGCTGGCCTGCTGGCCGACGATGCCCAGCGAGCCGTCGCTGGTGATCGCCACATAGGACGGCCCGCCGCTCACCGGCAGCGTGCGCAGCGGCTCACTCGGCCATCTGGTGGGTGCGTTCTGGCCGGTTGCCACCGGTTGCAGGATGTTGACCTGATTCGTCAGGCTATCGGGCGCGTAGACCTCGCCGGTGATGGCGTCGTAATCCATGCCATGCAGGGCCTGGCCGGTGAAGAGCGGCCCAAAGAAGTGATGGCTTGCCAACGTGAAGCCGTAGATATGGCCCTGCTTCGTCGAGACATAGGCTGTGCCACCAAACGCCGGAACCGTCACCCAGAGGGGATTGTCGCCATTCGGCAGCGGCACCGTCGCTATCGGCTGGAAACTTTCCGAGCCAATCACCGTCAGGCTAGAGGTATCCTGGTTCGCCACCAGCACCTCGCTGGTGCCGTCCGTTTCGTTGATGCCGCTGGTCGGGCCAGCGATATTCACGCTCACCGGATGCAGCCCCACCGGCACGGTTGCCAGCGTCTTGCCGGTGTCGGGGTTGAGCACGGTGAGAGTATCGCCGCCGCTGTTGGCAACCCAGAGATGGCTGGGGTCAACCAGATCGAGCGTCAACGACTGCGGCCCCGCGCCAACAGGGTAGGTATGGATGACCTGCTTGGCAAGCGTATCGATCACAGACACGCTGTTCTTCCCGGCCTGCGCTACATAGAGGAAGCGGCTGTCGGTGCTGAGCACCATACCGCGCGGATCGCCACCGACCGAGATGGTCCCGGTGACCTGCTGGCTGGCAATATCAATCACTGAAACGCCCGCTGGCGTCCCAGAAACATACACCAGATTGGGCGCGCCGCCATCGGCGCGGGCCGTGGGCGTGCCACCTGCCGCAAAGAACGCCAGCGCCAGGAGCGGCCCAAGCGCCAGCGCCAGCAGCATACGGGCGAAAGGTCTGGCGGTTGAAACCGCGCCTAGGGGCCTACGGCCACCAAACCCGCCTGCGCGGGTTCCCCCAACCCTGGCACGCCTGGCGGTTACTTTCTGGCCGACAACGCTGCGCCCACGGGGGCGGGGAGTCCCTGAAGAGGGACTTGGTGGCCGCAGGCCCTTAGCTGCGATTTTAATCGCCTGGACGGGACGACGACATTTTTTGCTCATGCTCATGGTTTTCCAGACTCTCAAGGCGCAATCTGCGACCAGTGCTGGCCGTCATCGGAGCTTGCGTACACCACCACTGGGTACGAATTGCCCAGATAGACCTCTTTGCTATTGCCCGGCGCAACTTGCAGGGCGGCAAAAAAGAGGCGGCTGGCCGGAATCTTCACCTCTTGCCAGTGCTGGCCGCCATCCGTCGTCGCGTACATCGTCGAACCGCTCAAGCCAAAGGCGGCGTTCGAGGCCGTGGGGCTGCTCGACATAAACTGGAAGGTCAGATTTGGCCCCGTCAGGCTGAAATGCGCGCCGTCGTCCTGCGAGACGAACGTGCCATCATCGCCGCTGGCGTAAATCATCGATCCATTCAACAGCGCCCGCGAGATGCCATCCTTGATGCCATTGGCGGCTTTCCAATGCGCGCCGTTATCGGCGCTTTCAAACAGGCCCGCCTCGCTGTACTCAAAAATATGTCCGGCCTTGGTCGGGTCGACCAGCATGCCCAACGAGAGCGAACCGGTATCGGCCAGCGCGCCCAGCGGCTGCCAATGCGTGCCCGCATCTGGCGTTTCATACAGGCCGTTGGACTGAAGCCCCTGCATATACACATACAACTGCTGCGCGCTTTGCACGCCCGCCGCCATATAGTAGACGCCTGGCGAAGGCAGGCTGGAAAGCGCCGTCATCAGCCTCCAGGTCGCGCCTCCATCCGTCGAGGTATAGATGCCGGGCACGCCCGAACTTTTGGGCAAATCGGGAAAGGTAATCGCCTCCACATAGACGCGCTCCGGATTGAGCGGGCTGACAGTCAGATATTGGTCCATCAAGCCCTGGGCAAGCTCGCCGGAGCCGCCCAGCACCTTTTTCCAGGTCGCGCCGTTATCGGTGGTGCGAAACAGTCCGTAATGGGTCGCCAGCAGCACTTGCCCAGGATGCCCCGGCAGAGCCACCATGGCGTGAATATGATTCTTCTGATCGCCAAAATCGGCTTTGGGCGGGGGATTCTGGTCGCATGCCGCCAGCACCAGCAGTGCCAGCACGCTCACCAGCACCCACCCCGCGCCCAGCCGCGCATATCCTCCCCAGTAGCGCTCCGTCACAGCGCTGTTGGAGAACCGTTTCATAAGCAAGCTCCTCATATATCCGCACAAAAACCGCTGAGGGTTCCCCTCGTAAACCAGACCTTATGAAGAAAGACGTTCTAGTTGTCCAGATTGCGCCGTTTCTTGCAGCCATGAGGCATTCAGAGGGCTGCGCGCAGCCCTTCAGCAGCGTCTCATTCGCCCCAATAGTATAGCCCAGTCGGACAGCCGAGAAAAGGGCCACGGCAGAACGAATAGGACTATGCCACTTGTCATCAGTCGCGCGACATGATACATTGGGATACATCCAACCAGGAGCAAAACTGCTTTTCGAGACAGACGCCCTGCTGATAGCTGGCTCTGTGCAGCAGCGCGCCACAGAGCATATCCGGGAACACGCCCTCACACTTGCAATCAAATGCCTCTGTTGCCACCCGGCAAAGACAAGGGTGAGCATATGGAAGGGGTGCACAGGTGAGCAAGCAGGAGTCAGACGCAGCCTTTGAAAACCAGTTCAGCACGAACCGGCCCATCGAGCCAACCGGCATACCTAATCTGGATCAGGTGCTGGGCGGTGGGCTGCCCCGTGGCGCGCTGGTCATCATCGTGGGGCCGCCGGGCAGCGGCAAAACCACGCTGGCAAACCAGATGGCCTTTGCCGCCGCACAGGCTGGGCAACGCGCCATGGTGCTGGCAGCGCTTTCCGAGCCGACCAGCAAGCTGCTCGCGCATTTGCGGGCGTTTGACTTCTATACTGATGAACTCGTTGGCGACGGCATTCAGTTCCTCAGCCTGCAACAATTCCTCTCCGGCGGGCTGCAAGCCACCGGCGCGGAGATAGTGGCAGCAACCCGCCGCGCGCAGGCCAGCTTTGTCGTGCTCGACGGCTTTCGCGGCGTGCGCGGCGCAGACATGGACCCGCAGGCGGCCCGCCAGTTCCTCTATGATGTGGGCACCACCCTCAGCATCCTGGGCGCGACAACCATCATCACCAGCGAAGCCGACGCGCGCGACCCGGCCTTCTTCCCGGAAGCCACCACCGCCGATGTCATTATCGGCCTGCACTTCGACCTGGTGGGCGTGCGTCAGCGGCGCAGGGTGGAAATTATCAAAATGCGCGGAGCCGCGCCGCTGGCCGGGCTGCACGGGCTGTCGCTCGGCCACGCGGGCATCATCGTCTATCCCCGCCTGGAATCGAGAATCAACCAGACGGATTATGATCCCCAGCCCGACTCGCTGAGCGAAGTCATTGAAGACCTGGCAGTGGCACTGGGCGAACCGGGTGCCAGAGTGCCTTTTGGCCTGCCAGTGCTGGATAGCCTGCTGGGCGGTGGATTGACGCCGGGCACCAATACGCTGATCATGGGCAGCCTGGGAACGGGGAAGACCTTCCTGGGGCTGCATTTCGCTCTGGAAGGGGTACGCCGGGGCGAGCCAACCATTTTTCTAGGATTCCGCGAAAGTTATCGCCAACTGCTGCTGAAGACCAATCCCTTTGCGCTGGGGCAGGAACTGCGGGCTGCCCTGGCGCCCGAGGGCGCGCTCACCTTACTCCGCTGGCCGCCAGTGGAACTGAACGCTGATACATTGGCAAGTGAATTGCTCGCAGTTCTTGATCGTACGAACGCAAAACGTCTGATCGTCGATAGTATTACAGAGTTGGAGCGCGCAGCCGTGGAAAGCGGCGATCCCAGGCGTGTAGAAAATTATATGGCGGCCCTGGTGGAAGCTTTGCATCGACGCAATGTGACTGCGCTCTTTATCCGCGAGATTCCAACCGGGAGCGGCATACTCGATTTTTCGTCTCAACCCGTGGCAATCTTGGCAGAAAATATGCTGGTCCTGCGCCAGGATGACCAGCAGGGCCAACTGCGCCGGGTGTTGTTTGTCCAGAAAATGCGTTTTTCAGCGCACGATGCCACCATCGAGCGCGAGTTCAGCATCCAGACACCTGAAGGCATCATCGTACACGAGGATATCAGAAATAGCCCAACGCCTCCTGCTCTCGGCAAGCAGAGCCAAGGAAGACGCCGCTCAAAGACACCACGAGCCACATCGTCCCGAAGCCAGCAGGCACAACACAGGCGCGAACCTCGCCCACCTGACCAGGAAGATAGCCCCGACGCTGGCGCCAATCCCCCGGAGGAGTAATCGTGAGTGGGGCCGAAACAGATGCTGAAAGCGGGCAGCAGAGCAAGCGCGGCATAACGACAGCCGCATCTCAAAACGCCCAGGCGAACAACCAGAACCCATTTCTGGTCCTCATTGCCGAGGACGAAGAACCCATAGCCGAAGCGATCGCCTTCCTGGTGGAAGATAACGGATATATTCCCCTGGTTGCCAACAATGGTCGACAAGCGCTGGAACTCGCGCGAGCGCGCCATCCGACGCTCGTCATCACCGACCTGATGATGCCCTATCTCGATGGCGATGAACTCATCAGCGCGCTGCACGCCGACGCCGTTTCGGACAATCACGCTCCACCCTATACCATCCTGCTTTCGGCGGCTGGCTTACGCCGCATGAAGAATGCCGGGGCCGACGCCATCCTGCCCAAACCGTTCGAGCTAGACGACCTGGAAAAGCTGATGCTCCGCTTCCTTGGACGCCCGCCAGGGTCCAACGGGAAATAATGCCCTCCCTCGCGCTCTGGGATTTCCACAAATGAGGCGGGCGCACAGAACACTTTCACAAAACGTGAAAGCGAGGCCAGGCCATCCATGTCAACAGAGCTTCCCAATTTCGATGACCTCTGGGATTACAACAAACCCGGCGAAACCGAAGCGCATTTTCGCGCTCTGCTGCCGCTGGCCGAACAGGGCGAGGACCGCGCCTATCTGGTCCAACTGCTGACACAGATTGCCCGCACCGAAGGCTTGCAGCGCAAATTCGCTGACGCGCACCAGACGCTGGACCGAGCGCTGGCGCTGCTGGCCGACGAGATGACACGCGCCAGGGTCAGATATTTGCTGGAACGTGGCCGGGTCTTCAACTCCTCCAAGCACCCTGACCAGGCCAAACCGCTCTTTCTGGCCGCCTGGGAACAGGCCAACGCGGCCCAGGAGGATTTTCACGCCATCGATGCCGCCCATATGATGGCTATCGTTGAGACGCCAGAGCAGCAGCTTGCCTGGAACCTCAAGGCGCTGGCCCTCACAGAGCGCACCACCGACGCCCACGCTAAGACATGGCTGGCCTCCTTGTATAATAATATCGGCTGGACCTATCACGACGCGGGCGATTATGCCCAGGCGTTGGCATACTTCCAAAAGGCGCTCGCCGTCAGACGAGCCGAAGGGGACCGGCGAGAGATCAGAATCGCCCGCTGGGTTGTGGCCCGCGCGCAGCGCTCGCTGGGTCAGACCGAGACGGCGCTTGCCACGCAGCGCGAACTGCTTCAGGAGATTGAGCAGAGCGGCGAAAGTGACGGCTACATCAATGAAGAACTGGGCGAGTGCTTGCTGGCACTGGGGCAGGCATCCGCAGCCCGTGGGCACTTTGCCCGCGCGTATCACGAACTCTCTCAAGACCTCTGGCTCCCGGAAAACGAGCCTGCCCGCCTTCAGCGCCTGAAAGAACTAGGGAACGTTTAAGAAAGGAAACCTCTCATGGCACGTCGCCCCGTATTCGTGGTGTTGATTCGCTCTCCTCGCCCCGACTTTACCCGAGAAAACATGACACCTGAAGAAAGCGCCGCCATGCAGGCCCACGTAGCCTATCAGGGCCAGCTTCGGGCCGAAAAGAAGCTGATTCTTTCCGGCCCGTGCCTGGATGGCGCGTTTGGTATGGGACTCATCGAGGCCGAGTCAGCCGAAGAGATGCGCCAGATCATGGAACGGGACCCGGCGGTGACCTCAGGCATCATGACCGCCGAGTGGCATCAGTTTCTCCTCGGCCCCATCCGCGTGCCAGAAGATGAGCCAGCCGCCTAGAAATCCTTGCGGTACTTCCTGACCGTGTTGGCTACACGAAAACCCACCGATGTATATAAGCTATGCGCGGGGTCATTTTCGCCGTCGCTGTCAATCAAAGCGGTCGTCGCGCCATGCGCCCGCAAGCGCCGCAGTCCCTCTAACAGCATGGCCCGGCCCAGACCGCGCTGCTGAAGGTCGGGGCGCACGCCTATCGGCTCGACCTGACCGGTGTTGCCGCCGTTTTCATCGTGGCTGCGCTGGCTCAGCCAGCCGACACAAAGCGCCGCCAGCGACCCATCAGCAGCCGCAGCCACCAGATCAAGCGATGGGATGTACTGCGGCGCTTCCAGCGTGCGCGCTCGCCAGTCCACCGTCATATTGTTCGAGCCAAAGGCGGCACGATGCAGCGCCACATAGCCTGCCACTTCATCTTCACCAGCCAGCGGGCGGATGGTAAAGCCTTCCAGCGGCTGAGCGGCTGGAAGAGGGCCGTGCAGCGGCTGGCTCATATGCAGCGTATGCCAGTCGTCGCGCACGAAACCCAGCCGCTCCAGCAGCGCGAGCCGTGCCGTCTGGTCTTCGCGCACCTCCAGAAATAGGCTATAGCTCAGCTTGTGCTCGGCCATGACCTGCGGCCAACGCTCCAGCATCCAGGCCAGCATCGTTTCCTCCAGACCGGCAGCGCGGGCCGCCGGATGGATGACGTAATCCACCGTCAGCCAGGGAAGCTGCACGATGGCGAAGCCGCGCAGATGCCCCTGCTCGTCTTCCCAGAGCCGGGCGTTTTCCGGCTCCTGCGCCGATGGCGTGCAGAGCCGATAGGGCAGATCAACCATGTGAAAGGCGTCGGCGGCAAACGCCTGGGTAAAGTCATAGATACGCTGAAGATCGCGTGGCCCGGCAAGCGGGCGCATCGAGATATCCATAACGCAAGCTCCTCTTTCTTCTTTCTTCGTCTCTATGGGTGCTTCGCCTCGCGTTCCCCCCAACTGAGGCGAAACCCATAAAATGGTCGAAACCCGATCTGCGCGTAGAAGGACTGGCTCGTCTCAAGAGCCAGCAGGTCCAGGCGGGAACCCGGCGCAAGTTGCTGGTTCGCTTCCAGCAAAGCAGAACCAATGCCCTGCCCTTGCCAGCTTGGCGCAACCAGCAGTTCCGCAATGTAGGTCGTAACTGCTCCATCGCTCAAGGCGCGGCAGAAGCCAATCACCTCCTGGTCCGCCACCACGACCAGCGCAGGCCAGGACCGACGCCAGGCCGCCAGCGCTTCAGCGGGCCGTTCGGATGGGGTCGGCCAGCCCTCTGCCGACGAAAGGCGCTGCACTGCCGGAAAATCGTCCTCTTGCCAGGCGCGGATGGTCACGCCAGCCGGAAGATTGAGCGTATTTAGGTCAAAAGAACTCATAAAGCCTCTCAAAATAGTCAAACTCAGATTCGCTCAAGTCGGCCAGCCCATAGCCTTCAAAGAAGGCGCGCTGGTCCGACGGCTCCTGAAAGAGTCCCTTGGGCTGTGGGCGAATAGCTAAAGTCAGGTCATAGCGCGGGTCGCCTGGCCCAGCGCCCGCCCAGTCGATGATGCCCGTCACCTTCCCTGCCGCCACCAGCACATTGTCAACTGTAAAGTCGCCATGAATGAGCGTTGGCGGAACAGGCTGCGGGCGGCGTTGTTTGAGCACTTCAAGCAGCGCCGCGTTCCCATCCACCGGATAATGCAGCAGAGCGTATTCAGCGCGCTCCAGCATCGTGTCTAGCCATGGTCTGCCATCACCTTGCAGCGCTGGCGGAATGGGCGTGCTGTGGATAGCCGCAAGGACGGCTCCGAAAGCTCTCAGCAGATTTTGGCGCGCTGCTCCATCTGTTTCTTGCTTGATGGCAGCCAGAAGCGTCTCGCCAGGTAGGTATTCCATGACCAGCCAGGATTCAAGCGCGCCAGGTTCCTCGCGCTGCACAAAAGCGTAGGGCTGGGGTGTCGGCAGTGGCGTCTGAGCCAACGCACACAGCGCCTGATATTCCTGTCTGAGCCAGCCGCTGAAGCGCTCCCCACGTGAACGCTTCACGGCATACAGGCCACCGGTGCCCTCCACGATGGCAAGCGCTGAGGTATCTCCCTGAGGTGGATAGCGCAGCCGCTGGACAGTTCCCAGCACAGCGGCAACCTCCTCTGGAAACTCACTGGCCGCGAACGGAAGCGACGGTATCATACAGTGTGGCCTTTCTTCTTGAACCCATTCAACGTCCATTATTCTATGTTAGCCCTTCTAATCGGGCGCGTGGTACACAGACGAAGTGAACATGGTGATGACGCTCAGCGCCACCTGCGGCACAAAGAGTATCCAGACCGTGGCAACCGGCCCAAATGCCTGAAGCAGCGCGCCCGTCAGCGCCAGGCCCAGCGGCTGGCAGCCCCAGACCACCAGGCGGAACACGCTGTTGACCCGCCCCTGCAAATGATCGGGGATCAGCGCCATGCGATAGCTGAACTGCGCCACCATCAAGACCGGCACAGGCAGCATGCAGAGAAACGTCACAATGCCCAGCGTCAGCGGGTCGGGCGCAAAGACAAAAAGCGGCCAGGTCAGCGCCAGCGCCCAGGTCATCAGAATCACCAGCCAGGCGAACGGCACACGCCGCTGAATGGGGCCGGTGACGAGCGTGCCCAGCACATTGCCCACACCCGCGCACGCCAGAATCAGACCGATGGCAAACGCATCGGCGTGCTGACCTTGCGCCAGTACAATGATGATGAGAGGATAACCCACGCCGGTCAGGTTCAACCCTCCAACCAGGAATGCCAGGAAACGAATCAGCGGCTGCCGCCAGAGCCAGCGCAGCCCCTCGGCAATCTCGGCGCGCAGGCTGCCAGGAGGCGTCGCGCGCTCCTCTTGAAAGGCTCGTTTGATACAGAACAGCGAGATCACCGAAACGACATAGGAGAGCGCGTCGATCAGAAAGGGCACGACACGCCCGATGCCATAGAGGATGCCAGCCAGCGCCGGGCCGCACAATTCCGAGATGGCAAAGCTGGCCTGATCTTGCGCCAACGCCTCGGTAAGCTGCTCTTTCGCCACCACGCGCGGCAGGCTGGCCGTCTCGGCCAGGCTGAAGAAGATATACAGCGTTCCTTCGATCAGCGAGACGGCATATAATTGGCCGATGGTCAAGACGCCCAGCGCGTAGGCCAGCGGAACGCTGCCCAGCGCCAGAGCGCGCCCGCTGTCGCACAGCAGCATAACACGCTTGCGGTCCCAGCGGTCCACCAGCGCCCCCGCAGGCAGCCCCAGCAAGAAATAAGGCAGGCCGCGCAGCGCGCCAATCACGCCCGCCTGGGCGGGCGAATGCGTCAGGAACAGGACCAGCAGCGGAAAGGCCAGCAGCGACACCTGCGAACCAGCATTGGAGACCATCTGCCCGCTGAAGAGCAGCAGATAATCGCGGTTGCGCCAGAGTGGCACAGGCCGGGACGCAGCAGGCGCTTCGGGAGGTTCAGTAGATAACCGCATGGTGCCAGGTACTCTCTTTCATAAAGGCAAGAAAACAGCATGCCAGAGGAAAGAGCCCGGCGGGGACGCAGAGAGGGGAGGACGTAAGGCGAAGGAAAAACACGGCTGGCCGATTCCACCAGGCGGCGCCTGCTCACGCAGCCAGGGCTGCAAGCAGGGACATGATGGTTGGCGCCGCGTTCTGCCGCATAAGCGAACGCGCCGGGCTTATGCGGCCAGAAGGCTCGTCAGAATTAACGCCTTCCATGGTAGGGGAAAAATGAATGATTGTTTATTCATTGCAAACTCTAGCATAGCATGCGCCCGCCGCGCTGTCAAGATTTGCCGCGATAGGATGCTGCCGGGTGCGGCCATCACGTTGGATAACTGCACCCGCCAGCGACACATGCAGATGGAAACGTTGACCGCTTACACGGGCGTGAGCGACGCGCTATCCTCCATCGGCGGGGCTTCGCGCAGTTCAAAGGGCTGCTGCCCGCGCTGCCTGGGCAGCGAAACGGCCTGATAACGCGCCAGGCCATAGCAGCCCAGCACCAACAGCACCGCCAGCGCCTGGCCCACCAGCGTCTCTACGCTGGGGAAGACGGAGAGCCATGTGCCCGCCCAACCGGGCAGCCAGGTGAGCCAGCCAATCGTCGTTGTGCCAAGCCAGCCCGCCTGCTGCATCTCAAAGACTTGCTCGCCCACCATGATGAACAGCACCATTGCCAGCAGGATGCCGGTCAAGATCAGCATCTTTTTATACGGCAGGTGATGATGCCCCACGAACGTGAGCACCGCGACGATGCCGCTGAAGATCGCCCCAAGCAGCGCGCCATAGAGCACGACCAGCCCGCCCACCTGCAAGCGATAGCTTTGCAGGAAGAGCACGACCTCGAAACCCTCGCGATAGAACGAGGCAAACCCCAGCAGCCCCAGCCCCAACAGCAGCCGCGACCGCGATGCCCCCGGCGCGCCCGCCTCTTGCAGCAGGCTGCGCTTGCGGCGATTGTGGAAAGAAATCCAGCCGGTCCAATAGACCTTGTGGAAGAACCAGTTCATAACGATGAGCAACACCACGATAGCCAGCAGGCCGGTCCATGCCTGAAGGGCCAGCGCCGAAACGTTGTTGAGCAGGCTATCGACAATGGTGACGGCAACAAACCAGGTAATGAGCGTGGCGACGAAGCCCACCGCCGCGCCCAGGCCAATGGGCCGCCGATACGATTGATTCGACCCCATCAGCCCAGCGGTGATGGCCGAAAGCACCAGCACGCACTCCAAGCCTTCACGGAAGACCAGCACACCAATATCCAGCACAGCCACGGTGGGGCTGGTATGAGGCAGAGTAGGATCAGGCGTTCCGGCGGCAGTGACGCCTTGCCAGACCAACAGGGCAGCGACCAATAACGCGCCGAGCACCAGACCGGCAATAAGCAGGGAGGAACGTCGAGGGGATGGCTGACGGGTGACTTCACTCGCCATATTGACTCCTTCAGCGCACTACGCAATGTCTCAGATAGAGCGAGGTTGGTATGAGGATGGGCTAATACTGTACTAAACTAGTCGGATATTAGCATTACCTAATACTGTTTGTCAAGGGTGTCTGCCACGCTCTGGTGATCTGCCCACACTGCGGGCCAGACAACAGCTTGCGCGCTGCATGGCCCATCTCGGCTAGAAGGCTAGTCTTTCGACTGCCAGCATGGTACAATCGTCATGGCCTGTATGTCAGGTGGAAGACTTCTGGAAGCGAGGACGGGCGGAGATGACCACGGAACCCCGCGCACGCACGCGCCGACGCAAACCCTCCACACCAGTTGTGGACGAGGTGGAAGCGTCCGCGCCGGTCGAAGAGCCGTTGATTGCCGAGCAGCAGCCCCCAGAACCCGACCCGAACATCGTCGAAACGACGGTCACGGTCATCTCAGAAGAGGTCGAGCCGCTGGCCCCAGCGCCCGAACCGGAGCCAGACATCGAGCGCACCGATTTCTACTTTCCCCCGCGCCCGCGAGCAGACCAGTGGGCCGAAAGCAAAGCCGCCTTCGCCAGAGCCGAAAAGCGGCGTGGACGCCGGGCCAGCGCCGCATCTGGCGGGCAGGCGGCACTGCGGCAGACCGGCAGGCTGCTCAAAGGGCTGGGGCGCACCATCCAAATTCTGACCGTGTTTGTCGCCCGCGGCATCAAGCGCGCCACCTTCCCCGCCCTGCGCGGCATCTGGCGCTGGATTACCGTTGACCCCTACGCCCCGCCACGCGAGCAGCCCAGCCAGTCCATCCTGCAAGGGCATGTGCTGGGCGTCTATCGCTATCAACTGTATCAGCGCATCATCCTGGGCATTCTGGGCGGCGTCCCGCTGACGATTGCCGGATTGTATATCATCTATCTCATCGTCAACAGTCTGCTCTATGGCATTGATGGCAAACTTTTTCTGGTGCAAGACCTCGCCGGAACGTTTACCGGCATCTTCAGCGGCCTGATGATGCTGAGCCTGGCGAATACCCGTATCACTTTGCGCAGCGATGGGATAGAATATAAAACGATGTTCCGGGTGGTGCGTAGTCGCTGGGAAGAAATCAGCATGCTCAAGGTCGACTACTTTCGCCGCAGCGAGCGCTGGGTGGTCGGCACCGGACGGGGAGCCTGGGCGTTTCTGGTGCGCTCGTTGTTCGGCATGCCAAAGGGTCGGCAGCTTGCCAAGCTGATTACTATCTATGCCCGGCTCAGTTCCACCGGCACACCCTACTGGCTGCCCTCGCTGGGGCGCTTTTCGGAAAGCGGTCCCGTATCGGCAAAGTCAACCAGGAAAACGAAAGAAACAGCACCCGTGGGAGCGCAGCAGCAAGCGCCCTAGAACTGAGCGAGCCATGACCTCATCTTCCTCTCGCCAGCAGATCACTCCCGATTCCGCCGACACGCTCGGCGCGCCGCGCTATGAGTATCGCTATCCCACATCGGCCAAGGTGCTGGTCTTTGGCCTGCTGGTGCTGATTCCGCTTTCAACTGCCGCGTTTCTGAGCCAGGCCATTCGCCCGGGCGACCTTTCTGATCGCGTCGTGCCGGGGCTGATGGGCCTCATTCTCATCGGGGTGGGCGCGTTCCTGGCCTATCGCCAGGCGTATTTTGCCTGGGCGGTCATCACCGTGCACGAACAAGGGCTGCGCTTCGACTTCTGGAACAAGCATCTGGTCATTCCCTGGACGAACCTGGGCAAGTTCTATCTGGGGCCAGGCCGCGCGCCCAAGTGGCACATCACCGACAAAGACGAGCACATCCTCTGCGAACTCAAAGATAACGCCGTGGGGCAAATCTGCGGCGAAGGCGGCAGTGGGGCAGCGCCACGCATCACCGATGCCATCATTGAACAGGGCAACATGACCCTCTACGAAACGCCGTTCAAGCATTACTTCCCAGCGCCGCAGGGCACGCGCAAGCGCAAGAAGTCGTGAAACACGCGCCGCGCCAACTGGTCACGACCTCCTTTCGGGCAATGAATACCCAGATCGAGATGCAGCTTGCCATCGACACAGCCGCGCCACGGCTGGCGAAGCGCGTCGACAAGGCGCACGCCGACCTGGAAGCCGCCTCCACGCACCTGCGCGATCTGGAAGCGCGTTTGACCCGCTTCCAGCCAGCCAGCGAACTTTCCGCGCTCAATCGCGCCAGCGGCGCGTGGTTCAGCGCCTCCGCAACGCTGTTTGAAATCGTGCGGCTGGCTGTTGAGGCGCGCGAGGCCAGCGGCGGCCTCTTCGACCCGACCATCCTCAAAGCGCTGGAAGCCGCAGGCTATGATCGCAGCTTTGATGAGATCGGCCAGCGCGAACGTGGCCCCCGCGCCGACGTGCCGCCGCCGCAGGCTGGCGCACGCATCGAGCTTGACCCGGCGCGGCGCGCTATTCGGCTGGAGGCTGGCGCGCGCCTGGACCTGGGCGGCATCGCCAAGGGCTGGATTGTCGATCAGATCATCGATGGCCCGCTGAGTCACTATCCAAATGCGCTGGTCTCTGCGGGCGGCGATGTGCGCCTGCGCGGCGGTCCTCAGCCTGGCCTGGCCTGGTCGGTGGGCATTCGCGACCCACGCGACGATACGCAGCCCGCGCCCTCTGAGCCGTATCCGCCCATTGCCATCGTGCCGCTGGCACGCGGCGCGCTGGCAACCTCCGGCACAGTGAAGCGCTGGTGGCTGGTGGAGGGCCAGCGTCGTCACCACCTGATCGACCCGCGCACCGGCCAGCCCGCCGAGCAATCCGCCACAGAAGGGCGCGAGCGCATCCTCAGCGCGACGGCGCTCGCGCCCTTCTGCTGGCAGGCCGATGTGCTGGCAAAGCTGCTCTTGCTGGTCGAGGCGGATGAGCGCGCCAGCCTCGCACCCTGGCCGACGCCTTGCGCCTGGCTGCTGGCGCTGGATGGTGGGCGCGTCGTGCCCTCTACCAATCTTCGTGACTATGTGAACGAGTTCAAGAAATAGATAGCCAAAACCCTGCTGGCATGCTATACTGGTGGCAGGCTTTTGACGCCTCGGAAACGTGAAATCACGGTCCGGTTGGTAGTCCGGATGTGTGGCGGCCAGGCCACATCATATCCTTCCCCCTCGGGATGTCCGTCGTTTCCGCACATCCTGATCGGTTCACACGCCGATCTCGCCAAGAGGGGAACATATGCAACTCACGGTCTTTTTTGATGGGCAGTTTTGGGTTGGTGTCGTTGAAGCGCAGACGGACAATGGCCTGAAAGTGGCGCGTCATCTTTTTGGCGCTGAACCAACGGACACTGAAGTCTTTGCCTTCGTGCAGCGCGCGCTTCCGGCCTTGCTCGATGAGGCATCCGTCGCCATCCCGAACGAGGCTGCCGTGTCTACGCCTTCTGGGGTCAGTCCGAAGCGGCGCAAACGTGAGGCTGCCGCAGCCGTACAGGCGCGTGGCGTTTCGACCTACGCGCAGGACATGTTGAAACAGGAGATGGAAGCGCGCAGGCAAGAGCGCCACAGTACCACACGCCAAGAGCAAGACGAGGAGCGCGGCTATAAACGGGCGCGCAAGGTGCAGAAGGCCAAGGAGAAGCATCGTGGGCATTAGCCGGGATGACTCACCTGTTGTTTCACGTGCCGCGAGGATGCTACTATAGAAGACAAGAAATTGAATGTCTCGCATGGGAGCACACCTGCGCATGCCAGCAACCAAATCCACGTCAAGAAGTCGCGCACGCGCGAAGCGGACCGCAGTAAAGGAGGCCAACACCGCACAATCGCAGACCAGCAGCGTCGCCAATGTGGCGAGCGATGCCACAGCGCCCGGCCAGGGGTGGCTGCTCATCGCGCTGGTCTTTCTGGGGGGCATGTCCTCGTTGGCAGTGGAGATGACCGCTGCGCGGCTGGTCGCGCCGTTCTTTGGCGATTCGCAGTTCGTCTGGGCCAACCTGATTGGCCTGACGCTGATCTATCTGACCGTTGGTTATTATCTGGGAGGCAAGCTGGCCGACCGCGCGCCGCATCCGTTGGCGCTCTATCGTCTGACCGCCTTTGCCGCCGCCACGATTGGATTGATTCCGCTGCTCGCCACGAGCGTGCTCGGCTGGACGGCGCAGATGTTCGCCCAGGCCGCCACCGATTTTTCCGCCGGGCCGCTGGTTGCCATCCTGCTGCTCTTTTCGCTGCCGGTGATCTTGCTGGGCTGCGTATCACCGTTCGCTATTCGGCTGCGCGTCAAAGCGGTGGGCAGCGCGGGCAGCACCGCCGGGCGGCTTTACGCGCTTTCGACTGTGGGGAGCATCCTGGGCACGTTCTTGCCAGTCTTCTGGTTGATGCCAACCTATGGGACACGCGCCACCATTTTGCTCTTCGCCGGATTGCTCATGGCAATCTCGGCAATGGGGCTGATCGCACAGGCGCGAGCGCGCCAGGCTTGATCGCCCCGTCAGCAGCGATCCGAACATGCTGAGTCGCCTTCGCCGCAGCACAAGGGATCACTATTTTTTAAAATAGCTGTGGTATCACAGCATCTGTATGGCAGCTTTGTCTTGCCAGCGGAGCATACAAGGAGAGGGACGAGTGACAACAGACGCCATCGCAGCCAACATTCAGCAACCCAAACGTTCAACACCTGCCGATTCCTGGCGCTGGCTGCGCATCGACCTGCCGTCGCGCGTCGTGCCCATGCTGCTGGCCCCGCTGTTGTTTGTCTGGCTGCTGCATTGGTCCCTGGCAGATATTGGCCTGCCCGCGTTATCCTGGCAGCAGGCCGCGCAGCAGATTGGCCTGGGGCTGGCGATTGGCATCCCGTTCAGCATGCTCACTGCCGCGTATCGCGTCTGGATTTCGCCGCGCTATCGCCTGCCCACGCTGGGCGATCACCTTTTCCAGAGCAGCTATTACCTCTTCCTGAACGCCCCGGCAGAAGAACTCTTTTGTCGCGGCCTCATCCTGACGCTGGTGGCCCGCCTGAGCGGCTCTCTGGCGCTGGGCTGGCTGGTCAGCACCGTCATCTACGCCAGCTATCACAAGCTGGGCGGCTGGGGCTGGAAAAGCGTAGCAGGCGTGGCTGTGGCAGGCATGCTCTTCAGCACGCTCTACATCATTCAGCCAGGGCAGCCCTCCATCTTGCTGCCGGTGGTGGTGCATGGTCTGACGACCTGCGCCTTCCTGAACTTCGGCGACGTGGCCGCCTGCGCGCGCCAGCATCTGGTAGCGCGCCGCCACGCGCACGCTTGAGGCAGCGGCCTAGCCCGCCGACCATGCGGCTACCCACCTCAGGCTTGACAAGCGCGCCTGCATTGCTTACCCTGCGTGTAGAGCAGATAGCATTGATGCGTTCACCCTGAGTGAAAGAGGGCCGCGCCATGTCTCCAGAAGAAGAACTGCGCCAGACCGTCGCGCACATCCAGGTCGCCTCTCAGCAATACCTCAACGGCGACGCCGCGCCATTCCTGGCATGCTGGTCGCACGCGGACGACGTGACCATCTTCGGCGCGTGGGGCGCGTACGAGCGCGGCTGGGTGCAGGTTGGCCCGCGCCTGGAATGGGGCGCAAGGCGCTATCGCGGCGGCCACTCCGACTTTGAACTGCTGGCGCTCTCGGTCAGCGGGGACCTCGGCTATACCACCTGGATAGATGGGGAAGCATTTCTTCCTCCTCTCGCTCCCGCAGCACAAGCGGTCTCCCGGCATTCAAGCCGCGCCAGGTCAGCTTTAACTCATAATCCGGTTCGCCGGACGATTGCCAAACACGCACCTCGACACCTAGCCAATACAACGCCTGGCGTTTTTCTTCAATGCTCGCATGCTCAAGTCCAGCAATCGCGGCATCTGCCCAATGATGAAATGCTTGTTGTTGGATACGCCGCTGCTCCTCGGTTGCAGGAGGCTGCAACAACGCCTGGTATTCCTGCCGCAAGACATCCAACTCGGCCCCTACTTCGTTCATCTGCTTCGATAATTTCTCCCGCATGCTGTCGCTCGTAAGCTGCGCGGCCAGATGCACTAACTGGTTCGCAGCAGCCTCTTTCGCCGCGAGCGCCTCCTTCAGTTCTGCGACACGGCCACTCTTCTCCCCCGCATCCTCTGCCCAACGCGCGTGCTCACGCGTCAGGATACGCTCCAGCCAGTCGGGATCGGAAAAATACGCGACAATATCTTGCCATACGGCTTGATCCAGCGGAAGATGTCTCAAATAATAGTTCTTGTGTGGACAGCCTCCTGTACGGCCTTCCCGTTTTTCCCGAACGGAGCGGCAATAGTAGAGGGGCATGTGGGATGCGTTGGCGTTCCGGCAATACATTTGCTGACCGCAATACCCGCAGAAAACATATCCACCCCTGAGAAGTGCTGCCTTCCGGGTGCCGCCATACTTGCCAGCCTCAAACTTATTGGCAGCTATACGCTGATGGGCAGCTTCTGCTTGCCATTTCTCCACCAGTGGTGGACAAACCTCTGTCGAAAGTGGCACCACCGTTGGATCGCTCTGTGGACGTATCTTTATCTCATGGAACGATTCATACTTGCCTGTTGCCGGATTCTGCTCCACAACATTCTTGTGCGCATGGCGAAACGCCGCGTGTTCGCCCCAATAGGCTGGGTTGTGCAGCAGATAAGAAACGCGAGCCGACCACCAGTAGGGTGACACTTGTCGACTGTCCGGCAATCTGCCATGTGCGCGTTGATACGCTGAGGGCGTTGGGACCCCTTCTGCATTCAACAGGCGGCAAATCGCTGTAAGTGTCATGCCGCTTGCTGCCAGTTCGAAGATTCGGCGTACTATAGCTGCTGCTTCCTCATCGATCACGTACCGGCTTTTCTTGACTTCATTATCCCAGGTATACCCAAACAGCGGCCAGGCTCCAGGCATTAACAACCCACGCCTGGTGACGCGCTCGCGCTTCTTTTCCAGGGTGAGCTTCATGACCTCGTCTCGGTATTCCTCAGCGAAGATGCTTTTGAACTTCATGTGGAAGCGCTCCAGCTTCTCGTTGGGTGGCGCTTCCACAAACTCGATGCGCATCTGATGTTCATACACAGCCCGCCCATACAGGTAGGTGGCCTTGTCATCATTGCGGGCAAAGCGGTTGACCCGGTACATGATGAGCAAGTCTATTTCCCCCCGTTTGGCAGCAGCATAAATATCTTCCAACAAGGGGCGGTGGACCGTGTCTCCACTCGAAACCTCCCGCACCACATAGGTTTCATTGACCACATAGCCCTTTGCCTGACAGAGCTTGCGGCAGCCAACCTCCTGATCCTCCAAACTTAACTTATCATCTTCATCAGGCTTGCCACGCTGTTTGATAGTCGAAACACGGGCATAAATCGCTGCCCGTTCGGGACCGTTGAGGACGGGAGCCTCTTGACGAAACCGTTGCCTGCGCATCGACCCCTCGCTTCAGTGTACTAACTACCACTATGTTCGATAGTAGAGTATACACGAGTTTGCCCGTTTGATCAAGCGGCTTCTGGTGGTCGCGGCGTTTCCCGTTTTGCCACTTCTGCCTGAGCCAAGCGGTATAGCCAGGCACAGAAAGTAGCAAAGTTTGGTGCCTGCTCTAACACTGTCTGCTCCTCTTGACTGATGGTGCGTACTTCTTCCCGCTTTGCTGGCTCGCTGGCCTGAGTAATGCTACACTTCTGACCGGGAGGGACGGGTGTCTGATGCATGTGGACCTCCTTTGAGCGCAGCGTGGGAAGTCACCTCTTCCCAACTGCGGGCTTTCTCACTTTCATTTCACGGCAATACGTATCCCAATCAGCGTGGCCTGATGTGTCTGGTCATGAAGTCTGGACCCATCCGGGGCGTAATAGGTAGCCTCCGCAGGCCCGCGAAATGCATTGGCCCCGTCCAGTGTCAGGGTAAAAGTGACCCTCAGCCCGCTGACACACTGGTGCGTGTCCCGATCTGCGTTGATCTCCTCGAAGACGCCCATGATCGTCTGCGCGTGCTCGCCCTCCACCTTCCAGGCACCCACACCCAGCGAATCGCTGGTGTGTGGATTGCCCGCATCCGGGTTGTGGAGGAGGCAGGTGCCATCGGCATGAAAGAGGGCCACATGCGGCACAAAGGGTGCGCCCTCGGCATCCACTCGCCAGGCTCCCACAATGGACGCCTGGCCCTGTGCTGGGATGTTCCTATCCTGCTGTTCCATGAGTTGGTTCCTTTCGCGTCACGCGCACGCGCACGCCCTGGCGGCGGTGCTGGTTCTGGTTGTTGTTCCAGTGCATCTCCTCGCTCACTAGATGCAGCTCTGGTTGGGCCAAGAGCGCCTCCAGCGCCACACGCAGTTCCATCCGTGCCAGAGGTGCGCCGGGGCAGGCATGCGCCCCAAAGCCAAAGGCGGCCTGCTCCACCCGCCTGGGCCGCTGCCAGTCCAACGCATCTGGGGTATGAAAGCACTCTTGGTCTTTGTTCATCGCTGAGAGTGTGACCTGTACCGGGCAACCTGCCGAAACGGATGTGTCTCCCACACGCAGGTCCGTCGTAGTCCACCGCCTGACATACTGCGTGGGCGTCACCAGGCGCAGCACTTCATCGATCAAGTGGCTGAGCGTCTTGCGTTCTGCTGCCAGTTCGGCGCGCAGGGCTGAAAGCCGCTCCGGGTCCGCCAGAAGCAAGGGTAGCCCATTGACGAGCGCGGTGATACTGGTGCTCGTCCCCGCCGCGAAGAGCGTCATCAGGAGCAGCACCCGCTCGGTCTCATCGGCCAGCGCAGGACTGGTGGCTATCGCGCTGGCAAGATCGTCCGCTGGATGGGCCTGTTTGGCGGCCACCAGGGCGCGGAAGGCAGCGGCCATCTCCTGCACGACGGGGAGCGCCTGGCCGATGCCATAGCCGGTCGTGACATCGATCAGGTGTGCCGCCCACGCGGCCAGCTGCTCCACCTCCACTTCCTCGTCCGGCCAGCCGAACAGATGGGCCAACGTGCGGATGGCAAGTGGCCTGGCAAACTCCGCCTCCAGGTCGATCTCGCCCCAGCGCAGTGCTGCCTCGACCAGTTCCCGCACCACCTGCTGGATGAACGGCAACTGCCGCGCGCTCGCTTTTGCCAGCGGCCCATCCACCACCTGCCGGAGACACTGATGAGTCGCCGTCTCGGCAAAGAGCAGTTGCTCAAAGATGGCCGCCAGGAGCGCCTGCGGCGTATCGAGTCCGGGCGGCCCAAGGCGCTCTCGCAGCGCGAGAGCGTGCGCAGGCCGCGCCGTGAACCGGGCATCCTCCAGCACAGAGCGGCCCTGGTCATAGCTGGTGACGGTGACCTCATCGTGATTCAGCAGTTGTGTGGTGCCGATCTGCCCGTGGATCATGCCGCCACCTCCATCCAGTGTTCTACAGTCTCCACCATATCCACCAGCATGCTGGTGCGCATAGCTGGCACCTGGAGCAGCGCCAGATGGCCTGCCTCCGGGTAGCAAAAGGCGGCACACGCGTTCGTGGTCTGCTCCTGCCAACCTGCCAGGGTGACGGGCGGGTAGAGCTGATCGTGCTCCCCGGCAAAGGTCGCAAAGGGAAAGGCAAACGGCGCTTCTGACGTATAGGTGAAGTCCTGCGCGATGGATAGCCCGCCACGGAGCTGCGCCACCAGCTGCTCCAGTCGCGCCGGAGCGTGCAGCACCTCTGCTGGGGTGTCCCCCTCGCGCTGGAGGTGGCTGCGCCAGTCGGAAAGCTGCCAGGCGTCCCAGCCAGCCGGGGGCTGATAGTGCCGCGGCGCGCACATGGCGATCACCACCAGGCCCAGGGGAGCCTTCGCCTGTCGCCTCCGCAGTTCCCTGGCGACGCCAAAGGCCAGCAGCGCTCCCAGGCTCGCCCCACACAGGACCAGGGGCGCATCGGTGCGCTGTGCCTCCAAGGCATCGGTCACGGTGCTGACCAGCCCGGCAAAGCGCCAGGGAGCCGTCCAGTCCAGTTGCACGCCCCAGAGCGCAACGTCGGCTGGGACCAGTGGTTGCAAGCTGCTTGGCGTCTTGAGCCACGGCAGGAAGGAGAAGAACCCTCCTGCCGTGGGCGGGAGACAGACGATCTGCACCCTGACCTGCTCCCTCTGCGGCGAGAGGCGGGCCAGTTGCAGGGCAGAGGTCGGTTCGGCGACCAGGCGTAAGGGCATCGTCTGCATCAGCGCACCTCCAGGTCAGGAAAGGGCTGTGGCCCTCCATCGAGGGCGGCAGCAATGCGATACAGCGGCCAGGTGAAGGCTTGTTCCTGGGTCAGACTCTGGTGCCACTGTCCTGCGATCTGCACCTCCAGGTAGCCCAACGTGAGCGAATCCAACCCCAGTTCGGGCAGCGTTGCCAGCACATTGATGTCCTGAGGGGCTGGCGGATGGATGAGGCTGCCGGTCACATTGGCGACGAGCTGGGTCAGAGCGATCTCTGTCTGCGTCGTTGGGGGACGAAACTCTCCGATGTAGTCGAGCAAATTCTGCATCGTCGGGAGCGGATAGTGCTCAGGATCGGGATCAGCTTTGCCATTCGGGGTCAGCGGCAACGCCTCCAGTTCGAGGCAGACACAGCGGGAGACGATGGGTTCTGGCAGCCACTCCGCCAGATATGCCCGCAGGGTGCGGCTCGAAAGCTGGCCGCGCTCGTTGGACACCAGATAGAGGACGATGCCGAGTTCGGCTCGCCAGAACGCTTTGCAGGCGCGCACGCTCTGGTGCGCGCCGAGCACCTGCTCGATCTGCTCCAGATTGCAGAGGATGCCGCCCGGAAGCTTGATCTGTGCGTCTCTGCGTCCAGCAAACAGAAGCGAGCCATCAGGAAGCCAGAGGGCAGAGTCGCCGGTATAGTAGCGACCACCTCGGAAGCGTTTCTCCGTCTCCTGCGGGTTGAGATAGCCCCGCGCCTGGGGAAACTCCACGACGATCTCCCCCGCCTGTCCTCTTGGAACCGGCAGGCCCTGTGCATCCAGCACCATGAAGCGGACATAGGGCAGTGGCATCCCCAGCGTCGGCGTGCCCTGTCCCCCGTAGCGGCCCGTCGTCAGGCAGATGCCTGCTTCAGTTGGCCCGTAGGCCGTATAGAACGGGCCTTTCGCAGCGTAGCGGCGGGCCTGGTCTTCTGAGCAGGACTCGCCCGCCACCACGATGGCCGGATGCGTGGGCAGATGAATGTCCGGCCACGTTGCCAGATAGCTCGGCGTACAAAACATGAGCGTGAGTTGTTCGCGCTCAATCCAGGCGACGGTCTGTGCGCCGCTCTCCAGCACCCCCTGCTCTGGCAGGCACAGGGTGGCCCCGTTGGCAATCGCCGTGGCGATCACCGACCAGATGCCATCGAATTGCCAGGCAAAGCTATGCCCGACCCGATCCCCGACGTGGACAGCGTACAGGCGGCCCTGCGCCTCTCCCAGCGGAGCCAGATGCGCGTGCGTGCAGAGCACGCCTTTGGGCGTGCCGGTGGACCCGGAGGTATAGATGAGGTAGGCCAGATTGGTGACACCCACTCCGGACGACGGCGGGGTGTTTGGCTGGTGCGCCACGCGCTGCTGGAGCGCAGTATCCTCCAGGCAGACGATGGGGACGTGCTTGCTGAGGCTCGCCTCCAGGCGGCTGGCCTCGCTCCTTTCGACCGCGACGATGAGCCGTGCCTGCGCCTCCACCACCAGTGCGGCGATCTGGGCAGGCGGATAGAAGTCACTCAGCGTCAACACCGCTCCCCCCGCTTTGAGGATGGCGAAGAGGGCGACGAGCGCGTCAACCTGCTGGCGGCCAGGCGTGAGGGCGAGGCCCACGACTACCTCCGGCCCCACGCCGCGTTCGCAGAGGACATGCGCGAGTTGATTGGACTGTGCCTCCAACTGGCGATAGGTCAGCGAGGCGGTGCCTTCCACTACGGCCACCACTTCTGGCGTCAAGGCCGCCTGCCTCGTCAGTACGTCATGCAGGCAAAGCTGAGATGAAGGCACTGGGTTGGGGGGGGCATCGAGCGTCTGTACCAGAACCATAGATGTTCCTCTCGTGTGTGGGCAGGGGAGCAAGGCTGCTTGTTCCCCTGCGAACGGGCGATGGCCCTGCTTACGAGCGTCGATACCCACCCAGCGGCGACAGCCGTTGGGGGAGGCGCGAGTGCTGGTCCTCTGTAGACACTGAGGGAGCCGGTTTCTGGCTTCGTCCTGCACGCTC
>DATGID010000007.1:0-2249 GCA_035307385.1 Ktedonobacterales bacterium
GCGTATTGTTCAATGATACCCGCCAGGTCTTCACCAAACATAACTTTGTGCGTCTTGATGGGAGTACGGGTGAAGGCCCGGTTGCTGATCTGTTTCACGGATATTTGCGACATGGCAGTCAGATAAGAGCGGAAACTCCGATTAGGATTATAGGACACAGGCACGCTGCGTAAGGACTATCCGAATGATCTTATGGGCGCAGTGTAGCATTTCATGGAACGTTTGTCAAGCAGGGAATATCCTGTGCTCCAGATAGTCTGACCATATGCTAGCCCGGATTATTCATGAAGAGAGTAAAACGAGCACACTCTGTCGAATTCTGCGGTGACCAAACCACAACCCAACAGAGGTGCTCGGATGCAGGATTCGGCATTAGATTTACGCTTTCCTCTGATTTCTGGCAAAGAGGTCTGCTGCCGTTTTGACGGAGGGGAAATCACCTCCGACGCGGGCTTACTCTTTCTGGCCCAGGCCGACCGTCAACTGGGACTGACCCAGCGCCTGGCACAGCAGATCCTCGACCGAAGAGAGCCTGGCAAGATCATCCATAGCGTCCTGGACCTGTTGCGGGAACGCCTTTACGCGCTGGCGGCCGGCTATGAAGATGCCAACGATCTGGACAGTCTCAAGACCGACCCGGCTTTGCTGCTTTCCTGTGGCAAGAAAGTCGCTGCGCAGGCCGCTCTTGGCAGCCAGCCGACGTTAAGCCGTCTGGAAAACAGCGTCGATAGCAAAGACCTGCGGTGCCTGGGGGTGGCGCTTGCCGAGTTCGTAATCGCCCGTCTGCCCAGCAACACCCAGTCGGTGGTCCTGGATGTGGATGCCACGGACGATCCCTGTCATGGACAGCAGGAGTTCGAGTTTTTCAACGGCTACTACGATTGCCATTGTTATGTGCCCTTGCTCGTTTATGTCACCGCCGAGGATGGCAGACAGCGCCTGCTTAGCGCGCTGCTGCGTCCCGGCAATGCCTCGGCCACGGTGGGGCTGTTCGGCCTGCTGCGCCGCGCTATCGCCTTGCTGCGAGAGCGCTTCCCGCAGGTAGCCATCACCCTGCGCGCCGACAGCGCCTTTGGACAAGAAGCCGTGCTGTCTTTCTGTGCCGAGCAAGACCTGGCTTTCGTGCTGGGTTTGCCCAGTAACTCCCGCCTGCGCCAACTCTCCGCCTCTGTGGAAGCGGGGGTGAAGCGGGAGGCGGCAAAGCAGCAAAAAGATGTGCGTCTGTTCGGTAGTTTCCTCTACCAGGCCGACAGTTGGGAGGCGCCCCAACAGGTCGTCTGCAAAGCCGAGATGCTAGCAGACAAGCTCAATGTGCGCTATCTGGTGCATTCCCCTCGCCTGCAGAGCGCCGAGCAGACTTACCTGTATTACTGCCAGCGCGGGGATAGAGAGAACCGGATCAAGGAGATCAAGGCCGATCTGTTCAGTGGACGCACCTCCTGCACGCGTTTCCTGGCCAATCAGTTTCGGCTGTTGTTGTCGGCAGCAGCGTGTGTGCTGTGGAATGCCGTGCAAGAGGCGCTTTCAGGCACGCCTTGGACCAACGCCCAGATCGGCACCTTACGTCTGAAACTGGTGAAGGTGGGAGCGCGGGTGGTAAGCAGTTGTCGGCGTATCTGGCTGCATCTGCCCACTTCCTCGCCCTCTCAGAAGCTGTGGCACTCTCTGTTTAGGAAACTGGTCCCGGCTCCCGGTTGAGCCAGGGCAGCAGGCGCAAAACCCACCCGAAACTCCTTGGGCGGCGCGTGCCGTAGGCCCAATCACGCCTGCCCGCTTATCCAGGGGGGATTTACAGCCTGAAAAAGAGCACAGGCAAGTCCCAACGACTACGCATTGGCACTTGGCCAGGCCGTTTTCCGATAGAGTTAAGCAAAGCCGAGATGGTCGCGCCGATTACGGAAAAACAGAACTGCCGCAGAACGCATTCGTGAATAATCCGGGCTAGATGACTGTTCCATGATTTACCCGCCTGGCGTCAGGCCGCCTTGACAAATATTCGGTTCGCACGACCCTGTGAGCAGGTATTCGGGCGCTGATGGGCTGAGTAATGGAGAGAGCGGAGAGGAAATCATAACGAGGGACTGGCGATGCAATGGACTGGTAAACAACTCAAACAGCTACATGAAGCGCTGCTGAGCGCGTTTCCAAATATCGGAGCATTAAGACTGTTTGCCATCGCGGAGTTGGATGAGAATCTGGGGAGCATTACAACAGGAAACAATCTTTCTGAGATTGCCCTTGACCTGATC
>DATGID010000008.1:0-1795 GCA_035307385.1 Ktedonobacterales bacterium
CTCGATAGCCGTCAAGATCGGTGTAGCCAGCATCCCGCCCTTTCTTCTGGCAGGGATGCGCTTCTTTCTGGCGGCGCTGGTGCTCTTTGCGTTCATTGCCATCCGCCGAGAGAAGTTCTTGCTGCCGCGCAAGCGCTTTCCAGGCATAGTGCTGCTCTCCCTGCTCATCATCGGCATTCCCAGCGGCTGCTTTTTCTGGGCAGCGCAATATGGCGCGGCTGGCACGCTTGCCACCATCTGGGCTACGTCGCCAATCTTCACAGCGGTCATCAGCCGAGGAGCAAAAGGGGAGGCGCGGGGCTGGCGTGTTGGCGTCAGCCTGACAATTGGGCTGCTGGGGGTCGCGCTGGTTTTTATCGATCAATTGCATCTAGGCAGTGGAATGGCGCTGGCCGCCGAAGGCGCGGTACTGTGCGCTGCCGCCTGCTACGGAGTAGCCATGCGGGTTGCCAGGGATGTTGGCAATGATCTTCCTATCCTCTCCTTAACTGCCTGGGAACTTCTGCTGGGCGGCCTGCTGCTTTCCTCAGCCAGCCTGCTTTTTGAGCGTGGTCAGCCGGTACACTGGACCTGGCTTAACGTCGGAGTCCTGCTCTACCTGGCAGTCATGGCCGGCTGCGTCACGTTTGGACTCACCTTCTGGCTCATTCAGCGTATCGGCGCAATCCGCACGACATATAACTCGTTTCTGGTGCCAGGTATTGCGCTGGTGCTGGCAAATCTCTTGCTTGGCGAACCGATCACGCTTCCAAAGCTAGCCGGGATGGTTCTGGTAGTAGCCGGGCTGGCAGTGATTGCCAGAAGCACCTGAAGAAGAGGGGAGCAAAGCTAGGGCTGTTCAACGCTGGCAGGCGCAGCCGGCAAAATCAAGATACCAGCAAAAAGGCCCTCTTGCACCACCTGGATACGTTCTTGATGCCAGAGTTCCAGCACCGCCAAAAAAGTAACGACCATCGCCAGCCGGGTCGAGGCGGAACGCAGCAAATCCTCAAAATTCACGCGCCCATAGGCAGCCAGCCCCGCCTCAATCTCAGCAATCTTATCGCTGACTTTGACGAGTGGCAAGGGAACCTCTTCCGGCTCGCTCCGTTTTCGCTCTGCCAGCACTCGCTGGAAGGCAGCCGCCAGCGCCGACACCTCCAGGCCAACCAGCTTGGGGGGCGCCCAGGTAAGCATCTCTTCGGGGGGAATCACCTGCCCAGGGCGGGGAAAACTCATCAACCCAGCCGCCTCGCGCTCGCGCAAGATGCGCGCAATCTCCTTTGCCAGCTTGTATTCCAGCAAATGGCGGCGCAATTCCTCGGCCTCAGCCATTGCATCATCCGCTTCCTGGGCTTCCTCTTCCCTGGGTGGCTGGGGCAGCAGCGTCCGCGACTTGATATACAGCAGCTTCGCGCCAATCGTAATAAATTCCGCGAGCCGTGCCATCGGCGGCTCTTCGCTTTGCCAGGCCCGTAGATACTCCAGAAATTGATCGGTCACAGCCACCAGCGAGATAGTGGTAATCTCCATCTGATGCCGCTCGATCAGATGCAGCAGCAGGTCTAGTGGCCCCTCAAAGCTGGGAAGATGAATGGTATACGCCGTATTCGTTTCTGAAGGCCGAACGTCAGTCGCCACCTGAGCGCCATCTACACCACCATCGCGTGTTGCCATTACCTACTCCCCAAGATTAGTGCTTATCATCGATCAGTGCCTATCATCTACGGCGTGCAGCGCTGCCGCCGGCCCTTTTGGGTCGTGATGCGTGCGGATGAACAGCGCTGTGCGCTCAGAGACCCCTGCGGCAGCAGCC
>DATGID010000009.1:0-20510 GCA_035307385.1 Ktedonobacterales bacterium
GCATATTATCAGCGATGTGGAGGCGGTTGCCAGCCGGTTGGTGATCCTGCAAGCAGGGCAGGTGGTGAGCGATACGACGCCAGAGAAGCTGCTAGCGGCCACCGTTGGCAAGGTGTGGAGCGTGACCGTCGATCAGGCTACGGCCATGCAGCTACAGGCAACGTATCAAGTCAGCACGATGGTCAACCAGATGAGCGGCGTCACGCTGCGACTCGTCAGTGCTACCCGCCCGCACGAGGCCGCCATCATCGTTGATCCCAGTCTGGAGGACGCCTATCTACTGGTGATGGGTCAACACCTCGTGCTGGTCTGACAGATCATGGCTCGTCCCCAGAGGCGCGGCGCGTCTGCGAAATGTAGATTGGTAGGGTGATCGCCGCGCCTCTGGGGACGAGAAGGGCAGTACTCACCGCCTGGATGGATGCGTGATCGCTTTCTTCTTACCTCATCTTTTCCAGCAGGTCCGTCAGGCGCTCATAGGAATCATGGATTCCTTCTTCCATTCCACTCTGGAGCGCGCCATCGCGGTCGCTGACCGACTAGAAGACGGACTGAGCGGTGAGCCTGGTTCTTCCTCCGGACAATTCGTCCAGGGTGAGCGTTTCGAGACACACATGCCCTGCTTCTGGCAGCCCCTCAAACTCAAAGGTGTCAATAATGCGCTCAGGCGCGCGGACTTCGTGATACACGCCGTGAAAGCCGAACTCGTTGCCGCTCTGATCTTTCTGAATGTAGCGCCACCTGCCGCCGCTCCTCGGCTCAAATGTATCGAGCAACATGGTGAGCCTTCTCGGTCCAAGCCACTGGACGTACAGCTCTGGATCGGTGAATGCTTTGAACACCAGCTCGCGCGGCGCGTCGAATTCGCGCGTGATTACCATTTCTTGTTTCCCTAGTTCTGCGATAATGGTTACTTTGTTCTTGTCTGCCATTTTTCTTCGATGCCTTTCAAACTCAACTGCGCGCACTGGGCCGGTAATGCACACGCATCACCCCAGACTGGTAGGTCTTCACGCTTATTAACTCAAGATTGACCCTGCTCATAAACACGCTCTGCCCCTTGCTTATGGTGACGGGATGGATCGCCAGCACAAACTCGTCAATCAGGCCGAGCCGCATAAACGTCTGCGCGGTGCGAATGCCGCCGGGCAGGTCTAGATCGCGTCCTGGTTGTTGTTTGATCTTATTCACAACTGCAACCAGGTCGTCATCACTCTTCACCACGAGCAACTCGGTATGCTCCCACGGAAGAGTTTCTTCCCTGTTTGAGAGAATAAATGCGTGCAATTTGTTCACGGCTTGCGCGATGGCATGCTCTTCCTTGGAGGCCGATGGATTTTGTGCCACGTGTAACCAGTAGGGAATCATCCCCGAGGCAGTCGGGTAGCCAATAAACCCATCATCCATTCCTTGAAAGAAGGCAACAATGTCATCGTTGAGTTCCTGATCCGGCGTCTGCGACATCCAGTCCAGCTCGCCGTTCGGCCCACAAAAGAACCCATCAAGCGTCATGGTCATGTTGAGAAACACTTTTCTCATGATGTTCTCCTCATGCTGTGTATGTACTCATTTCTCTTCTTGCTTCCCCTGCGCAGATCGCTTTTTTTTCGCTTCTAACACCTGATCCAGCACCTCAAAGCGCTCTTCCCACCTCTGCCTTGTCTGTTGGACCCATGTTTCAAATTGAGATAACGTTTGTGGATTGAGGTGGTACAGGTGTTGCTGCGCACGTTTTTCCATCGCCACCAGCTTTGCCTCGCGCAAGACCTTCAGGTGCTGCGAGATCGCTTGCGGGCTGACAGAAAAGTGTTCGTAAATAGCTGTCGCAGGGAGCTCGCCACGGCTGGCAAGAAGCTCTAAAATGGCCCGCCGTGTCGGATCGGCAAGCGCAACAAACATATCCATAGCCATATTATAAAGCATTTACTTTATAAAGTAAATGCTTAAATAGAGTCTGTTTTGAATATGGAGGACACTTTTCAAGAAAGCAGGACACTTTTCGTACCAACAAATAACGCCAAAGAAGTCCTGCTCCAGTTCGCGCAGATCGGTCAGGTCACTACGGCCCAGTTTCGCCAGCAAATAGGCATCGAGCCCCATATTACGCAAGTTCGGTTGGTAACAATACCGATATTGCGGGGCAGGTGACGAGCTAGTTGAAGAGCGAATAAGCCCGTCTGAGGTAAGGACTGGGTACCTCCGGTTTGGGCCAGCGAAACCAATAGGCGGAGGCCAGGGTCAGCCACTGAACCAATCGTCCTCCTCCATGATGGAGCGCCACGCCCCCATCCCCTCCACGCAAGAGGCCCAACTCAGCCGTGAATTCCACCTGATAGGGATCAGCCGCGATCACCAGTCCAAACGCGTTCGGACGCATATGCACATCCCAGTGCAGCGCGGTGTCCTTGGCGCGTAAGGGCATCATCGGGCACTCATCCCCCACCGCCAGAGGGTGCGTGCGCCGACGGCACAGGCATATTCCCATTCATCCGAGGTCGGCAACCGCCAGCCCTCTTGGACGATACGCTTCTCTGTCTCCGGGTAAGACACGATCTGATTCCGGTAGATACGACGCCCATTTTCGATCGCTGGGGGAGCCAGTTCCGTCGCCACCATCTCCAGCAGAAACGGTTCAAACGTCACCTGGCGAAGGGGAGTCAGATGCCAGACCAGATAGTCCTCCAGCGTGGGATACTCGTGAGCCAGGGTGGGAAACGCGCGGCACGTCTCCTCCCAACTGTGCTGGTGGGCCTCTGAAGGATGAAAGCTGCCAGGAGCATAGCCTAAGGTGGCTGGGCCACCTGGAATCAAGGCAAAGCGCGCCTCGTTCCAGGTAGGGGTAGAATGCGCGAGCGTGTCACCACCCGCAGGGTAGCTCTCCGCTTGCTGAAAGGACACATTCTCATATAGCCTTCGCTGCCCTGATCCCTCCTGCATTTCCTCCTCTGCTCTGCTACACTCACTCATAGCAGAAAATTCAGCGGAGAATGTTCTTTCTGCCACGAGTTCGTGTGATTATTTCGCTCGCTTGTTTCGGCGGTTGGCTCTTCAGCGCTGCCCCGCCGTGATCGATCCTGTGGGACGACTCAGACAAAGAGCCGCAAAAACTCAGCGCAGAAAAATTTTGAGAGGAAAATACGTTCCTATACCGAACTCGCCCAAGCTGGTCCTTGTGCCACGATCTGCAACCACAGAATGGCTGACCGCCTATCAGCAGGCCAGGCTGAGCCGGAAAGATGAGGCCACCGCCGAGGTCTACCGCCGGATTCTCCAGCGCTTTACCGCCTGGGTGCCCACGCTGCCAGGTTATACCTCACCCTTTACCCCCGCCCAGCTCACGACGACCGTGGTGGAACACTATCTCACGCTGCTCAAAGACCAGGGCTACAGCGTCAGCCACCGCAGCCGCGTGAAATCGGCCCTGGGTGGCTTCTGCCAATAGCTCATCGAGGAACACGGCGCCTTGCAACGCAATCCAACGCGCGGGGTCCAGGTCCAGGCACAAGAGATGCGCACCCCACGCATCCTCTCGCCCGCGCAACGGTTGGTCCTGCGGAATCTCGTGGAGCGGCAGGCCGACCTGCGGGTGCAAGCCATCTTTGCCCTGGGCTACTGGGCCGGGGGCCGGGTGAGCGATGTCGCGCATCTCACCTTGGAACACACCCACGTTGGCCCGAAGATCGGCTGGCTGCGTGTGGGCCACAAAGGGGAGAAGTGGTGCGAGATTGATCTGGTCAATGAGGCTCGGCGTCCGCTCTATGCCTACCTTCAGCAGGGTGGGCGCGATCGGAGCAGCTCCTATGTCTTTACGTCCCAGCGCAGTGCCCGCCTCACCGAGGATGGCATCCACCAGTGGTTCCGCACGCTCAAAGGGCAGGCGACCAGAACCGAATGGGAACTGATCGCTGATGTGACCTTCCACGATCTGCGCCATGACTTTGCTCATCGTGCCCGTGAGGCGGGCTGGACCTTGGAAGAGCTGGCCTACTATCTGGGCCACCTGACCCCAAAAGGCACCCCGGCGATTCAAACAACCACCCGCTATACCCAGGTGAGTCGCTCCCAAGTCCGTGAGAAGCTGCGGCTGCTGCGGGGATGACCCTGGCAGAGTCTGGAGCCCTTTGCTGGGTGGGTACATCAAGATCGAGACACGAGGCTCTCTAAGCCAGCAACGCACCCAGGGTTTTGCTCGCTTGATGGTGTGCTGCCTCCCTTTCTTTGCAAACGTTCCTTCAGAGGGCGCCAGACCCTGATCCGCTCGAGCAGCGATGTGTCTCCGACCTGCCCAGCGCTTTGCCCGCTCCAGAACATCATGAGGGCGCAGACCCCTCTTTGGGATCATTTCCCACTCCCACTTCTCCCAGCCGGTTGCCCCAGAGGGGAAGACTCCCGGGGAGTGATCGCGCGGTCTCTGAAGTAACTGATGAGCCGGAGACAGGAGTCCAGTAAGCCAGTGACCGAGCGTGCTGCTGGCTCTGGTACAGGCTGGAGCTGATCAACGCTCTCGCCAGCAGATGACGCAGCCATTCCCCCTACGAAAGTAGGAGTGCATATCCCTCCTTGGCGCGATGTGCCAGTCCCTGCCTTGACCCTATACTTGCTCTATCGGGAGTTAGCATCGGGCCAAAGATGAACCTGAGTGTCAGATCTGTTCTGTCCTGTGAGCCAGTGCCCAGCTCTGCGTGATTTGGCTCCCGTGCCACGCATTGACTGGAGCATCACGCAGCTTGCGTGAGCAACAGATCGCTGGTGATGAGAAAGGAGGGCAGAGCATGCTCCCAACGCTTGAAGCGACAGGCATTGCGAAAGTGCAGGCGCGTTTACGCGGTGACGTCATCCGCCCTGGCGATGCCCGCTATGAGCGGGCGCGCCGCGTCTGGAACGGCAGGATTGACCGGTATCCCGCCCTGATCGTCTACTGCGCCGATCCCGATGATGTTCGCACCACAATCGACTTCGCCCACAACGTGAGCCTGCCGATCACGGTTCGGAGCGGCGGCCATAGTATGGCTGGGCTCTCCGTCAATAACGGTGGAGTCGTCATTGACCTCTCGCGCATGAAGGGTATCGAGATCGATCCAGGTAGGAACATCGCGCGGGTACAGGCCGGGCTTACCCTGGGCGAATTCGTGCAGGAGACGCAGGTGTATGGCCTGGCAACCACCACCGGCACTGTCTCTGGAACCGGGATGGGCGGACTCACCCTGGGTGGTGGCATTGGCTGGTTGATGGGGAAATATGGACTCACCGTTGATAGTCTGCGCTCGGTGGATCTGGTCACCGCTGATGGGCAGCTGCTGACCGCCAATGCTACGGAGCACCCGGACCTCTTCTGGGGGCTGCGTGGCGGGGGAGGCAACTTTGGCATCGCTACTTCCTTCGAGTTCCGCCTGCACCCGGTCGCTACGGTCCTGGCAGGGAAAATCAGCTATCCGCTCTCCAGAGCACGAGCGGTCCTGCGCTTCTACCGTGAGTTTACCCGAGCGGCCCCAGATGAACTGACCGCCTATGCTGCGCTCGCCACAACCTCCCATGGCATCCCGGCGATCAGCATCAGTCTCTGCTACGCTGGGCCTCTCGCCGAGGGAGAGCGCCTGCTCGCCCCGTTGAGAAGGTTTGGCTCCCCGCTGATCGACCTGATTCGCCCCAGGTCGTACCTCCAGGCGATCTCCAGCGACATCGGGGCTCCTGAGGGACGTCACTACTACGAGCAAGCCTCCTCGCTCCCTGACCTCAGCGACGACGTCATCGACCTCATGGCCGACTATAGTGCGGCGCGCACCTCGCCCGCCTCACAGGTGCTGATTCAGCATGTACATGGGGCAGCATGTCGGGGAAGCCCAGGGACCACTGCTTTTGCCTTGCGCGAGGTCCCCTACATCATGAACATCGTCGCGGAGTGGCATGCCAACGAAGCTCAGCAGGCAGAAGCACACACCGCCTGGGCGCGTGCATTTCAGGCAGCCGTGCGCCCATTCGCACTACAAGGCGTCTACACAAACTTTCTGGGTGACGAAGGGGAAGAGCGGGTCCGCGCGTCCTACGGTGTCAACTACGAGCGGCTGGTCACCCTCAAGAACAGGTACGATCCGACCAATGTCTTCCGCTTCAATCAGAACATCAAACCAACAATCTAGCGAGCAAAGAAAGGAACTGGAGCGCCATAAGAACAGAAGGATACAAGCGATTATTGCCTCCATCCCTCCTTTCTCGGCCTGCGGCGACCAGCACGTGAGTGCGCCCGGCTTCGAGGGCGCGCTCGGCTGAGGCACCAGTGGCAGCTTCCATGTCTCCCGACTGCGAGCACTGGCCTGTACGGCTTGTGGGCATGTCCCCCGGTGTGTTGAAGACATGCAAACATCCAGCTGGTTTTACCGAGGGTTGCGTAAATCCCCTTGCTTTAGCAATGGGGAGTGGCAAGTGCATAGGTGCCTTCAGAGGGCTGTAACTCTGCCTGGACGCCTTGTTTGCGTTCCACCACCGAACCGCTGCTAACAATCTGCCTGGAGCTTCCTCCACGCGGCTCGCTGTCGCTGCTTTACATTCCGCTTGGACCCCTCGGCAGCTTCTCTCCCTTCACTGCCCCCACATGTGGGCGGATACATTGCGTCCTGCCCCAAGCTTGTTGATCCCACAGGTGGAATGCTCCAGGTATCGATAGCGCTACCGATGAAGCACATGATGAGCCGCGAATAGGGGCACAGCTATCCAGTGACCAAGCAAGCTGCATGCTGACCAGGACTGGAGCCGATCACTGCTCTCGCAAGAGGGCGGCCAAGCCATTCCCCCTACCAAAGTAGGAGCGAAAATCCCTCGTTTGCACGAGGCGCCCGACGTCGGTAGACCCTATACTTGCGCTATCAGGGTCAAGCAGGTGCGGCCAATAAGGCGTAGCTCACCAGGCCGACGCTGATCGCAAGATACACCGGCTCACGTGCCACCGCAGCAGAAAGGGGGTGAACACAGATGAGGAAGGCCAACAAAAACCAGCCAGGAAAGCAAAAGGAGCGCGAGAAACGCCCTTCAACACCGCCTGCAGGTAAGGTCGAGTTAACCGAGCAGGATCTGGAGCAGGTGCAAGGGGGGCAGAACACGCACCCGAATATCAAGATCGACTTCTAACCCATTGAAGTGGGGAGCGCCGACCAGCGGAGGAAGGTTTCCCCAACAAGTCGTTGATTCTCTGCTCGATGCTCCATCAGATAGGCTTCTAGTGGCATGTCTGGTGGAGCGTCCTGGGGCGCAAAGAAAGGATGTGCTGCGATGGCGAACACACTTCCGCCGCTTTATGCTTCCTGGATGACACAGGTGCTTTCCGGCCCTCTTCCTGAAGAAACGAAGGCGACGTGCCAGCAGTGTGCCATGTGCCCTCCGGCTCCTGGTGTGGCGGCTCCAGCCCTCGCTTCAGCCTTTTTCAACCCCCAGACCAAGTGTTGTACCTATCTGCCCCGCCTGCCGAACTTCCTGGTCGGGCACATTCTGGCCGATAATACGTCAGAGCTGCGGGAAGGACGGGCCAGTGTTGAACAGAGAATTCAACGCAGGGTGGCAGTGACCCCGCTGGGCTTGGAGAAGGACACGCTGTTCAGGCTGCTTTACCGAGCAGGCAATACGGCGACCTTTGGCAAGAGCCGCACCTTACGCTGCCCCCATTATCTAGAAGAGGGAGGGCGCTGTGGGATCTGGCGCTACCGCGAGTCGACCTGCCTGACCTGGTTCTGTAAATACGAGCGGGGGGCGGTCGGGTTGCGGTTCTGGCACACCCTGCGGCAGTTGTTGTGGACCGTTGAGGAGAGTCTGACCCGCTGGTGCATCCAACAGTTGGACCTGGGAACGGAAGCCCTCAGGCTCCTTTTGATACCAGCACCACAGTTTGCGGACCCTCCTCAGCTTGAGAGCCAGGACCTGGATGGCACCATGGACCTAACCCGCTACCAGATGCTCTGGGGCACGTGGGCAGGCCGCGAGCGGGAATTCTATCGGGCTTGCGCGGCGCTGGTCACCGCCTTGACCTGGCAGGAGATTGTGGCGTTGTGCGGGCCAGAGCTGACCGTCCTGATACGCCTGACGCAGGCGGCCTATCATGACCTGTGCTCCACGGCGATTCCCCCTGTGCTTCAGGCTCGCCCCTTGAAGGAGGTGCGACGAGGGCTGACGACCAGTCAGGTGGTCACCTACAACGGCTTCGACCCACTCCAACTGCCCACTGCCCTCCTCGACATCCTCCCCGCCTTTGATGGCAGCCCGCTTGAGCACGTTCGTCAGAAGATTGAGGCGGAAGCGCAGATCGTCCTGAACGAAACACTCATTCGCAAACTCGTCGATTTTGAGGTCCTCGGTCCCTCTGGAGCAGATGCCTGTGCGCTCACCCCTACGAAAGTAGCAGAGGAAATCCCCCGTTGAGGCGATGCGTCCGGCGTGGCCGGACCCTATACTACTGGTAACCGGAGACAAGGAGCAGATGGCATGATCTCACCACGACGGCTTTTCCGAGCGCAGGCGCTCGAACAGTATGCAAAGGGTCGGGAAAAAGATGTGTTGCCGCGCGCGGTTGCCCCACCCGTGTTTCTCTTCCTGTGGATGCTGTTGGGGCTGCTGGTGACGGCCACGGTTCTTGCCTGGCAGACCCACGTCCCGACCTATGCCCTTGCCTCCGGAGTGCTGGTGCAGCAAACAGGAGGTGGAACGATGGCGGTCGTCTTCGTGCCCGCCAGCCCACCTCCGACGCTGCAGGTCGGGCAGCGCATTACCTTGCAGCTTGCTGTGACGGGCCAGCAGTTCAACGCCACCATTGCGACGGTCGAGCCAGGGGTGATGACGCCAGAGGCAGCACGCGCGCAGTATCAGCTTACCGGAGATCTGGTCCTTGTCGTTACCCAGCCCTCGGTGGTGGTAACCGTCCATTGGGGGTCGGCGGTTCCGGCAGCGGTGTTTGCAGGCAGCAGTGTCAACGCGCAGGTACAGGTGGGATCACGATCACTTCTCTCCCTCTTGCCTGATCTGCTGCAAGGCACGTTGGGAGGCTAAAAGATGGACACGATGAGACAAACACCTGTCATGGAACCGGAAGACGATGACGCAACCGTGGTGCTGACGCCGGAGCAGAGACGAGTGTTCTACCAGCGCCGGTCCGCCTTGCTCAGTGGCCTCATCGCCCCCGAGCAGCCGACGAGCGCATCGCCAGGCATGGCAGAACTGATCAAACAGCGCGAGGAGCGTCATGCCCGGCGCACCCAGGCATTGGAAGCGTTTATCCGACAAGCACATGAGGCTCCGCCTCCGCCAGCCGTGTTCGTGAGGCCACCTGCGCCTCCGCAGTCACCCAGGCTCTCGGTGCCTGCACCAAAGAGTGCGTACGTTCCGATACCGCCCCGCGCACCATCGCCGGAGCAACCGAAGCCTCCAGCGCAAGAAGCAGCAAAGCCCTCACGCTGGCGAACGCTCCTCTCGCGCATCCTGCCCCGGCGCATTCCTGTACTGACGCAGATGACTGCGGTGGAGTGCGGAGCTGCGTGCCTGGCGATGATCCTCTGCTATTACGGGCGCAAGACCAGCGTCTCCGAGGTGCGCAACCGCTGTCATATTGGGCGCGATGGCCTCTCCGCACTCGATGTGGTGAAAGCCGCGCGCACCTATGGCCTGCGGGTCAGGGCGGTCACACTCCAGGAAAACGACTTACGGCTGATCTCCCTGCCCGCCATTATTCACTGGGAGTTCAACCATTTTATGATCGTCGAGCGCTGTTCCTCGACCTGGGTTGAGGTGGTGGACCCGGCCATTGGTCGTCGCCGCTTGACTATCGAGGAGTTCTGGAATGGCTTCACCGGCATTGCCATTATGCTGGAGCCAGGCGTGCAGTTTGATCGCACCACCGGCGCGCGCAAGATTAGCCTGCGTTCCTACGCGCTGAACTACGTCAACATTGCCCCTATCTCTCTGGCGCAAATCCTTGGCGCCTCGCTGCTGCTCCAGCTCCTTGGGCTGGCGGTGCCGCTGCTGACGGCCGTGGTGGTCAATCAGATTCTTCCCTTCAGCATGCGGGACGTGCTGCTGCTCCTGGCAGTTGGTCTGGCAATCCTGGTCGCGGCGCAGGTGGTAATCACGCTGCTCCGCTCGGCAGTGCTGCTCTACTTGCAGACGCGGGTGGATACGCGCCTGATGCTCGGCTTCTTTGAGCAATTACTGGCGCTGCCGCTGCGCTTCTTCCAGCAGCGCTCCAGCGGCGATATTCTCTCGCGCCTCGGCAGCAATACGGTGATTCGGGACACCATCAGTAACCAGGTGATCTCAACCATCCTGGACGGCAGCTTTGTCGTGACCTATCTGATCGTTCTCTTCAGGGTGTCCCCGGCGTTTGGGTGGATTGTGCTGGGGATCGGGTTCTTGCAAGTGATCGTCCTCTACGGGGCCAATCGCGTGATCAGTCGCTTGTCCAAGCAGGAGTTGGTCACGCAGGGCAAATTTCAAGGCTATGCCGCTGAAGCCCTGGTGGGCATCACCACGCTGAAGGCTGCCGGGGCTGAATACCGGGCGATGCAGCGCTGGACCAATCTCTTCTTCGACCAGATGAATGCCTCGGTACACCGACTCTATCTCTCGTCGCTGGTCGATCTGATCGTCACGAATCTCCGGGCTGCTGCGCCCTTGCTCTTGTTAGTGCTTGGGACCGCCGAAGTCATGCAGGGTTCCTTGCAGGCCGGGACCATGCTGGCGCTGGTGACGCTGGCGAGTGCCTTTCTGGCGCCGCTCTCGTCTCTGGTGGCAAGCGGACAGCGGCTACAAATCGTCCATGCCCACCTGGAGCGGGTGGCCGATGTGATGGAGGCCGACCCAGAGCAGGATATACAAGCGGTCCAGAATCCTCCACGCTTCTCAGGGCACATTCGGTTAGAGCAGGTCAGCTTTCGCTATGACCCGCAATCGTCCGTGGTCCTGCACGACATCAACGTCGTCATTCAGCCCCGCCAGAAGATCGCCATTGTGGGCCGCACCGGGTCAGGCAAGAGCACGCTTGGTAACCTCTTGCTGGGGTTGTATTTGCCGACCGCTGGGGAGATTTTCTACGATGGCCTGCCGCTGCACACCATGAACTATCAGGCGGTGCGCGCCCAGTTCGGCGTGGTGACGCAAGGCTCCACGGTCTTCAACGGAACCATCCGCGACAATATTGCGCTCTGCAATCCAGGGATGACGATGGAGGAGATCATCCAGGCCGCCGATGCCGCTGCCATCCATCAAGACATCGTACACATGCCAATGGAATACGAGACGTTTGTCTCCGAAGGGGGCAGCGCGCTCTCCGGTGGACAGCGCCAGCGGTTGGGCCTGGCCCGCGCGCTTGCCAGCCACCCGGTGATTTTGCTGCTGGATGAGGCGACCAGCGCCCTGGATGTGGTGACAGAGCAGGCGGTTGAGCACAACCTGCGCGCGCTTAACTGTACGCAGATTATCATTGCCCACCGCTTAAACACGATCCGCAACGCTGATCTGATCCTGGTGATCGATCAGGGAACCATTATCGAGCGTGGAACGCATGAGGAACTGCTCAGGCAGCAGGGCTATTATGCCCAATTGATTCAGAGTCAACTCGCCGCCGGAGAGATCAAGGCAGGCTAATGCCACCCGGCGCCGACAAGTGGGTAATCCGGTCTGGACAGGAGGCCGCTCCCAAATGAAGAAACAGGCAGGAAAGAATCCGGATAAACGGGTTCAGCAGCCGTGGGTACAGAGGTACCCGATGCATCTGGGAGCGCATGCTGGGCAGTCCGTTACCATAGATGATTTTTAAGACGCGGAAAACACAAGGAGATGACGACCATGGCAAATGAAACCCCAATGACCAGACAAGAGCTGGAGAAGCAGGTTCTCAGCCGGGCATGGAAGGACCAGGACTTCCGGCAAGAACTCAAGACGAACCCGCATGAAGCCATCAAACGCGAACTCGGAGTGACGATTCCTGCTGAGATGCATGTTTTCGTCCACGAGGAGGTCTCGCCAACGCTGCATCTCTTCTTCAATGTAAACCCCGCTCAGCGGCTCGTGACGGAGCTTTCTGACGAGGAACTCGAGAGCGTTGCTGGTGGGCTGGACGATTACACAGGTGGTGGATGGGCGCGCGCCTCGGGAGTTCGTGGATAAGCGCGCGGGTGAAGCTGCTCCCCTCCAGGCTTCTGATCCAGGCTGCTCCGGAGCAGTTCGACCTGTCGTGATGGAAACGCCGCCAGCGATTCTTTGATGGTTGATGCTACCCGGTGCAACTCTCGTCAGCATCGACGCGAAGCGCCAGGGCAAGGCGTAGAGCCGCACCGGGACTCTTATGAGCCTGGAGGAGGACCATGTATGAACAGCCACGAGCATTTCCTCACCGAATTTCTTGCTCGGCCGGTCATCGAAAATCCCTATCCCCTGTATACCGAACTTCAAGAGCATGGGCCGCTGGCCTATGTTGCTACCCATGATATATGGTTGGTGTCAGGGTATAGGGACTGCCTGGCTCTCCTCAAAAATGCCCATGCATTCGAGCTATGGAATGGCAATGAATTCTTTCTCAGCCATCGTCGACAAGGGCTACCCCAAGAGACTACTCAGCAGGATGCTCAAGGGACTGCTCCAGATGAAAACGGGAGAGCTGGGAGGAATGATTCTGCTGCTGCGGGTGACGGAGGGCGCGGCAATTCAGCCACTCCAGCTCTGCCGGTTCATACGCCGTTGCAAATACTCATGGACCATGCCCTGGCTCGCAGGCAGCACGCTGCCGATCTTGAAGCGACCATCAGGCGCCTGGCGGATGAGCTTGTCACTACCTTCTGTGCAGCCGGAAACGTTGAATGCGTGAAACAGTTCGCGCTCCCGCTTCCATTCCTGGTCCTTGGCGAACTCTTCGGCCTGGAGCGGGAGGAATGGGGTCAGTTCTTCCTTGAATCGGTTGGAGGGTTTCGACCCGGCGTGCAGCTCTCCCAGGATCTCATCGGCTTGAGAACTGACAGAACCAGCCGATTCTGGTTTCTTCGCTACCTGGCGGACGCACTGGAAGAGCGCGTGCAGCAGCCCCGTGATGATGTGCTGACGACGCTCGCGCTTTCCGGGTACCGGGAGCAGGGCATCGGCCAGGCTGAACTGGTGGAGATGATCGCGAGGGTGTGCGCGAACGCGACCTTGACCACCGTCGATCTCATCGGAAATGCCATGTGGCTGCTCCTCCAACACCCCGACGCGTGCCACCAGATCGCAATGAACCCGGCATTGCTTCCCAATACCCTGCATGAAGCGCACAGGGTCGAGTCTCCGGTGCAAGGGCTCTTTCACCGGGCAACGAAGGAGGTCGAGCTTCCCACCTGCCGTATCCCTGCAGGAGCGGGGCTGCTGGTGCTGTTCGCGGCGGCCAACCGTGATGCGAGCCAGTTTCCCCATCCCGACCAATTTGATATTGAGCGTCCTAACGCGCGATCCCATCTTGGATTTGGCTACGGCGCCCGCGCTTGCGTCGGGAGTCCGCTCGCACTCTTGATCGTCCGTATCGCCATCGAGACGTTGCTCACGCGGCTCCCGCAGATTCGCCTGGCCGATGACCAGCAGATCACCCATCACCCTAATAAGCTCAACCGGGGCTTGCGCGCACTCCATCTGCAATTCGCTCGGCCTGCGCGAACGATACCTTGATACCTGCTGCTGTATTGGAAGCTGAGGAAGTTACTATGAAGCTTAGCACACAACCGGCCCCATGGACGCTCCAGGACCTCAGGCATATCGTCAACCGCGCCAGCACCCTCTATGAGCGGCTGGCCGCGCAGCCCGATGCCGGGCGTTGTGAAGAGGCGGCGTGGCGGGCTGAGCCTGAGGACCCGGCTGAGGCACGCCGCATCACGAAACGGCTTGAGCGCTGGTGCCAGGCTGCCGCGGGTGGCGATTGGCAGCGATTCGAGCGCCGCCTGGGCTGGGATGGTCATAACCTCCAGACGATCCGGCCCTATCTGGGGTCGCGCTTCCAGTTTCCTGCCGATCCGTTGCCCGCGTGGGCGCTGACGCTGGACGCGTGCATCAGGGTGGGGGCCGAGGGGAGTGGCGAAAGAGGGTCGGACGCCTACCCGTTCCTCCAGCCGGAGGACCCGATCCCGTTTGAAGAACTCTTTGCCCCCTTCGTGGTCTGGGCACGCCAGCAATTGCGGCTCCGTGCCGGCTCTCGATCTGCACTGCTCTCAGCGCAGGCACATTCGAGCCTTGAGCGGGGCTTGCTTGAACTGTTGGGGATGCATGCTGCGCTCGCGCTGCACCTCGAATTTTCCATTTTCCGCGCCCGCGCAGATCCTCCGTTCAGGAGGCTCGCTGACCGTGGAGACCCGCGCCCCCAGACCCAACTGTATCGCCGGTTTATCGACTCGATGCAGGACGGCACCATCGTGCAGTTCTATAAAGAATATGCGGTCCTGGGGCGCGAGACCGCCTCTCTGGTCGAGTTCTGGATCGAGATGCTCGCTGAATTTCTGGACCGGCTTGCGGCTGATCGAGAAGATATTGCTGCCAGGTTCAACCAGGGGCTGGATATCGGCGAGGTGACGGAAATACAGATGGGCGTCTCCGACCGGCATCATGCTGGCCGTTCGGTCCTCATCCTCCGCTTTGCGTCCGGGTTGAAACTCGTCTACAAGCCAGGCGATCTCACCGTCGCTGCGGGTTTTTCCGAGGTGCTCGCGTGGTTGAACCAGCAGGCAGATCTATGTGACCTCAAGGAACTCGCGGTGCTGGATCGCGCGGGCTACGGCTGGCTAGCATTTATTGACTACACGCCCTGCGCAGATACCTCGGCTGCCGCCCGGTTTTTCCGACGCATGGGCATGCTCACCTGCCTGGTCTATGCCCTCGGCGGGAACGATTTCCATTATGAGAATCTCATCGCGGCGGGCGAATATCCGGTCTTGATCGATCTGGAGACCCTGTTTCAACCGCATGCTCTCTCAGAGGAAGAGCGCCTGGGCCAGGCCAGCGCGTCGATCGTCGCCAGCAAGCAGCTCTGGAGTTCGGTAATGCGCACCGGTATTCTCCCGCGTTGGAGTGTTAGAGGGGGGCACGCGATTTATGATACGAGCGGGCTGGGTGGGTTTGATCAACAGGAGACGGCATTGAAGGCGGCGCGCTGGACACAGATCAATACCGACCACATGACGGTCGAGCCTATCCCGGATAGGATCAAAGCCGAAGCCAATTTGCCCATGAGCGGCGGGAAGGTGCTGAATCCTGATGCGTATCTGGAGGAGTTCGTTGACGGGTTTACCCGCGTGTATACATTCCTCAGCGAAAGGCGAGATGAGCTTCTCGCCCCGGCAGGCCCGCTGGCGGGGTTCAGAGAGCAGCGCGTGCGGTTTCTTGTGCGCTCCACCTACATTTATGCGGCTTTGCAGCAAAAAGCCAACCAGCCCGATTACTTGCGCGAGGGCATCGAGCAGAGTCTGGTCTTTGAGGCGCTCGCCAGGAGATTTATCGTTAATACCACAAAGCCGCTTGCCTGGCCGGCTCTGAAAGCTGAACACCAGGCATTGGCGCAGCTCGATATTCCCCTCTTTACCACCTGCACCTCGAGCACCTCCTTAGAGAGCGGGGCTGACATGACGATTCCCGACTTTTTCGAGGAACCCGGCTATGCACGCGCCGTGGCTGTCATCAAAAACCTGAGCCAGGACGATTTGACAAAGCAGCTCGCTTATATCCGCGCCGCTTTTTATGCGCGCGTGGCCTCTCTGCCCAGGCAACCAGAGGGAGCAGAGACAGACCTGCCCAGGCCAGGCGAGCAGGCTGCGCTTCCACTCACCCGAGAGGCACTGGTCCAGGAGGCGCTCTCCATCGCCGCAGAACTGCGCGAGCAGGCATGCCACGGGAATGATGGCAGTGCAACCTGGATTGCGATCCAGTATGATCCTCAGATCGAGCGCTTTCAGTTGCAACCACTGGGGACAAGCCTGTATAGCGGCACCTCCGGCATCGGCTTATTTCTGGCGGCACTCGAAAAAGTCACCGGGGGAGCAGGCTATCGTGATCTGGCGCTGGGGACGATGCACCAGGTGCGCAGGTCACTGCATAAAGACCTCTTGAGCGTTACTCGTATGCCGCTCGGTGGGATGGTTGGCATTGGCGCCATGATCTACGCGCTCGTGCGGATGAGCGATTTCCTCGGCGACCACTCCTTGCTTGATGATGCCAGGCTAGCTGCGTCAACGGTGACCCCTGAACGGATCGCCGCCGAACAGGCTGCGGATATCATACAGGGCTGTAGTGGTGCAGCGCTCGCGTTGCTGGCCCTCTACCATCGGACAGGGGATGAAGCCTCTCTCCAGCACGCCACAGAGTTCGGCAAACGACTGGTGCAGTTGCGGGTAGCAAGCCCGGCTGGTCTGCTGACCTGGCAATCGTTGAGAGGCAGATGCTTGACCGGGTTTTCTCATGGGGCCGCCGGGATCAGCTATGCCCTGCTCAAGCTCTATGAAGTAACCGGCGAACAGGCGTTTCTGGACGCAGCCCAGGCAGGGTTGGACTACGAACGCGGTGTTTTTGTGACGGAGGCCGGAAACTGGCCGGATTTTCGTGAAGAGACTCCGCCCGGAGCGCCCGTTTTTATGACCAGCTGGTGCCATGGCGCACCCGGTATCGGCCTCGGACGGTTGGGTGCATGGAGCGTGATGAATACGCCGCAGATTCACAGCGAGATCGAGGTCGCACTGGCAACCACCCGGCGCTACGGCCCACAGGGCGTCGATCAGTTATGCTGTGGGAGCGCTGGGAGAATGGATCTGCTGTTGGAAGCGAGCCGGCGGCTTGAAAGACCCGAACTTGCCGCCCAGGCGCAGCAGTGGATGGGCCAGATAGTCGCCTCCGCGCGCCAGAAGAAAGCCTATCAACTCTTCCATGACCTCCCCGCCTCCGTATTTCATCCTGGATTGTTCCAGGGAACGGCGGGAATCGGGTATGAAATGCTCCGCCTGGCCGAGGGCGGGGAGACACTGCCATCAGTGCTTTTGCTCGACTAGCGGATGTTTGACTAGCTGTTGCGTCAGTTCAAGAGGTCAGCGATCTTTTGAGCCCAGAAGCATGAGCGGAGAGCGTCAGACTGTTAGGTGGAAGACGAGGACGACTCGTGAGAGAGATGCCATGATACGTGTATTGCTGGTGGATGACCAGCAAGTGGTTCGACGCGGCCTGCGGCTGCGCCTGGAGGCGGATATGCAGGTCGTTGGGGAGGCAGGGAGCGGTCAAGAAGCGCTGCGCCTCGCCCAGACGCTGGCCCCCGACGTGGTGCTGATGGATGTCGAGTTGCCAGAGATGGATGGCATCGAGACGACCGCAGCCCTGCGAGCCATGGTCTTTTCAAGCGTCGTCGTCGTGATAAGCATCCATGATGATGGTCAGACCCGCTCACGGGCGCAGGCGGCAGGAGCCGTCGCCTTTGTCGCAAAAGGTGGCATCCACGATCAGTTGCTCACCACCATTCGCCAGGTCGCTGGGCAGACAGAAAGCAGGTAGGCGCGAATGTTGGACTGCACCCCCTGCCTCCCGTCAGGCCGGTGACTGCTTCGGCACCTGAGCGCAGAGCCGCGTGCCCTGGCCGGGCGTGCTCTCGATCTGGAGCGTCCCACCCAGGTGGCTGACACGCTCGCGCATCGAATGCAGGCCCAGATGGCCCGGAAACGCGCCCTGCGGATCAAAGCCCACGCCGTCGTCGCGCACCTCCATCTGCACGGCCTCATTTGTCTGGCTCAGGCAGAGGTCTACGTGCCTGGCGCGGGCATGCTTGACGGTATTGTGCATGGCCTCCTGGGCGATGCGGTAGAGTTCCTGCTTGACCGCGAGCGGCAGGTCCGGTTCGTCGCACAGGTCCAGGTGGACGCTGAGTTCGTGGCGTGCCTGAAGCGCCGTCCCCTGCTTGGTCAGTGCCGAGACCAGTCCCTCGGCCTCCAGCGATTCGGGGCGCAGCTCGAAGATCAGGGCGCGCATCTCGGCCAGCCCAGCTTCGGCCAGCGAGAGCACGTAGTCCAGGGGCTCGGCGATGTGGGCCGGGTCCTGCTCCAGCGCCTTGCGCGCGGTGTGCGCCCCCAGGGAGATGCCGTAAAGCGCCTGGGAGACCGAATCGTGCAGCTCGCGTGCCAGCTTCTGCCGCTCCTCTAGCGCCGCCAGGGCCTGCGCCTGTTCGTAGAGCCGGGCGTTCTCCACGGCAATAGCAGCCTGATTGGCAATCGCCAGGGCCAGGGCCGCGTGGTGTTCGGTAAACGCTCCCACCTCGCGGGAGATCAGCACCAGCATCCCCTTCAGGTGGCCCTTGAGCGTCAGGGGAACCCCCATCCAGGCGCGGGTCTGGCTGAGCAAGAAGTCGCCAGCGAGCTGGCGATAGTTGTGCGCCAGCGGTGTGTCGTCCCACACATCGTCGATGAAGACCACCTCGCTCCGTCGGATCCGCTCCCAAATGGGTCCCTGCGTCGGCATGGGGAGGCGGGCGTTCCTCACCTGCTCGACCTGCGGTCCGCGCGTGGCAACGAGCACCATTTCGTCGCCCTCTACCATCATGATGGAAGTCCCGGTGCAGTCCACGATCGTCTGGAGCTGCTCGAGGATCAGTGCCAGGAGCGGTTGAAGGCGCAGGGTGGAAGCCACCGTCTGGGAGATCGAGAGCAGCGAGGTCAGCTCGCGCGTGCGCTCCTCTACACGCTGTTCGAGCAGGTGTTGCGCCTCGACTTGCTCGGTGATGTCGCGTGCTACCACCAGCGAATGAGGCTGTCCACGATAGGTGATGGGGCTGCCATGGGCATCATACGGGAACACACTCCCATCTTTGCGCACTGCCCATGCGGGCTGAGTGTATCGCCTTCCGGCATTGAGGGCCTCTAACCCCTCGGTGACGATGCTTTGAGAAGCGGGAGCATTGATGGCGCTGATATGCAGGCCGAGGAGTTCCTCACGGGTATAGCCTAACGTCTGGCACCAGGCCGGATTGACCTCAACAAGGTGACCGTCCAAGTCGAGAATCCCTAAGGAGTCGTAGGTCGCCTCAAAGATGCTGCGATACAGCGCTTCGCGCTCGCGCAGTGCTCGCTCAGCTTCGACGCGCTTGGTGATGTCGCGGGCAGCGGCCAGCACGTGGGGCTGGCCGCGATAGCTGATGGGGCAGGTCTGCGTATCGAAGAGGAAGGTGGTCCCATCTTTCCGCAGGCCGCGCCCTACGCCCTGGTAGGTCGTCCCGGCCCTGTTGAGTTCTATCGCCTGGTTGAAGGCAGCTTGAGAGGCAGGAGCCATAAGCGCGCTCCCGTGCATGCCGATGATCTCCTCATAAGGATAGCCCCACAGCTGATAGGAGGCAGGATTGGCCTCCACCACGTAGCCGTCCAGATCGAAAATCATCAACACGTCGTAGGTGGTCTCGAAGATGCCGCGATAGAGCGCTTCGCGCTCGCGCAGTTGGCGTTCGGCTTCGACCCGCTCGGTGATGTCGCGCGAGACTGCCAGCACATGAGGCTGACCGCGATAGGTAATGGGAGCGCCCTGTGATTCCGTATGGAAGGTCGTCCCATCTTTGCGCACGCCCTGTCCTCCCACGGTCTGGGTCCCCTTACCTGTTTTGAATGCCTGCAAGGCATCAGCGAGCACGGGAAGCTGGTCTGGTGCGGTGAGGGTGCTGGCGTGCATCATGATCAGTTCCTCACGGGTATACCCAAACATCTGGCAAAAGGCCGGATTGACTTCGACCAAGGACCCCTCCAGGCCGAGGATGCTCAAGCCGTCATAGGTGGCCTCAAAGATGCTGCGGTATTGCTCCTCGCGCTCCCGTAACTGTTGCTCGGCCTGCTGGAGTTGCTGAATACGTTGCTGCACCTGCTCGGCCATCACCCGAAAGCGCTCCAGCAAGCGCCACTCCTCCGTACCTGCTTGCCACTCGTCCAGAGGGATGGCAGGTATGCTGTCGGGGTCCTGCTGGAACGCTGCAAACAACTGCATCAAGGTCGCCTGGAGGTTGGCGGGCATGGGGTGATACTCCTTCCTGCTTCCACTCATCCATCGACAAGAATGGGAGATACTTAGCGAGCGCTCTCGGAGGCATCGGGCGAAACCAGGCCGACGCGAATAGCGTAGAGGGTGGCCTGAGTGCGGCTCTGCACCCCCAGCTTGGCAAGGATATGGCTCACATGCGTCTTGACCGTCTGCTCGGTGTTGTGCAGCGTGCGCGCAATCTGCTTGTTGGAATGGCCCTGCGCCAGCAGCTTCAGCACCTCCGTCTCCCGCTCGGTCAGCGCTTCTGGCGCCTCGGGTGCCTGCACCACCTGCATCAGGCGAGCCGCCGCCTTGGGCGTCAACTGCACCTGGCCCGCTGCCGCCGCTTTGATGGCCTGGCAGAGCGCTTCGGCCTGCGTATCTTTGAGCAGGTAGCCAATCGCGCCCGCGCGCACCGCGCCCACCACTAGCGAATCTTCCAAGACGCTGGTCAAGGCTAGCACTTCGGTCTCCGGCACTTCGCGCCGGATGGCGGCGGTCGCCGT
>DATGID010000010.1:0-24741 GCA_035307385.1 Ktedonobacterales bacterium
AGCTCAGCCAGGGCCTGCCATCCCTGGCTGAGGCTACTCAGTTCCTGTTCCTCTGAACCGAAGGATGCGCCTGTTCCGATGGTGGTATGCATCTCCCTTCACCTCCTCACCCAGTGTACCACCTTTCCCCTTTTAAGTGGGACTGTAGTACTAACATGTTCTTTTTCCCCTACTACAACTAATTTGAGCCGGTAAAGACTTCCTGCTCGTCGCGGGCAAGATCGCTCTCAGCAGGGATGAGCCACGCGGGCGAGGCGGCTTCAGGCCGCTGCGCTCTGGGCAAGGCGGGAACGACCAAAACCGCTGCCAGCGCCAGGAGAACCGCGCCAGCGATGAAGGGTACGCCCACACCCACCGTGAAGAGGACTCCGGCCAGCAGCGGGCCAACGATGCGCCCCAGGCCAGCCACGCCCTGCGCCAGGCCAAGCGTCTCGCCCTGGGCATCCGGCGGGCTGGCAAAGGAGAGCAGCGCCGAACTTGTGGGCGTCACCGCGCCTTCGCCCGCGCTCAAGATGCCCAGCGCCACCAGCAGCACCGCCAGCCGCGTGCTGATGGGCAAGAGCGCCAATCCCACCGCCAGCAGCGCCAACCCGGCCATCAAGAGCCTCTGTTCTCCCAAACGCTTCACCAAACGTCCAACCAGCCAACCCTGCATGATGACGATCATCACGCCGACATAGGTAAAGATATACCCATTTTGCTCGGCTGTCCAGCCATAGACGCGCTGCGAAAACAGCGGGAAGACCGCTTCCATGGCCGTAAAGGCCAGCGTGAAGAGCAGGCTGATTGCCGCCAGGCGCGCCACGCCCGGCTGGCGCAGCGTGCGCCCCCAGCCCGCGAAGAGCGTCCGCGCTTCCTGTCTGGCGGGTGCATCTGGTGTTCGTTCGGCACGTAGCTGGCGCGTTTCCGGCAGGAAGGCCAGCACCAGCAGCGCGTTTGCCAGCGCCACGCCCATGGCCGCCCAGAACGGCAGCGCCGCGCCCAGGGATGAGAGCACGCCGCCCAGCGCCGGGCCAACCACAAAGCCCAGGCCAATCGCCGCGCCGATCAGGCCCATGCCGCGCGCCCGGCCTTCTGGCGGCGTCACGTCGGCCACCACCGCCTGCGCCGAACCGATATTCGACGCGCCTAGCCCGCCGATGAAGCGCGCCGCCAGCAGCAGCGGCAGCGACCCGGCCAGCGCCGTCCAGGCGAAGGCAAACGCCTCGACAAGCAGGGACAGCAGAATGATGGGCCGCCGCCCATAGCGGTCTGAAAGCGACCCCAGGAGCGGGGTGAAGAGGAATTGTGCCAGCGCGTAAGCCGTCACAATCAGCGTGACGCCCACCGGGCCAGCGCCCAGCCGCTCGGCCCAGAACGGCAGCAGCGGCAGAATCAAGCCAAAACCGGTAATATCGATAAAAACGGTCAGCGCCATGAGCAGCAGTGGCGACCGTCCCGCGCGACGCATGCATACGCTCCTTCAAGATGTGTATTTCGCTGATGTTTACTATGTACCGCGCCGGTAAAGCCATGCAAGATGGCTGACGATGAAGCGCGCCATCCCAACGGCTACTGCCCTGGCGGCAGCGTTGACACGCAGCAGAGCATCTGATATAGTCACATCTGACTATATTTCTGTGATGACTATAGCGCGGTGAGGAAGAGATAGTCAAGAGTGATTAAACGGCTTTGACTATCTCAAGAGGCTGAAAGGAGCAGGCGCTTGGATGAACGAGAACTGCTGCTGCTGGGCATTCTGAAGGTCCAGAGCCAGCACGGCTATCAGATCAACGAGTTTATCGAGCGCAATCTGAGCCGGGTGACGGATATGAAAAAGCCCACCGCTTACGCGCTGCTGGAGCGCTTAAGCCAGGCGGGCTATGTGGAGGTGCGCAGCGAACAAGAGGGGAAGCGCCCGCCGCGCAAGGTCTACAGCATTACGCCATCCGGCGAGCGCGTGTTTATTGATCTGCTACGCGAAAATCTGGCCCGCGCCGAGCGCATGACCTTTGCCGGAGACGTGGGCCTGATGTTTCTCGATCATCTGCCCCAGGCGGAGGCGCTTGATTTGCTGCGCCAGCGCTTGAGCCATCTGAAGGAGCAGATCAGCGCCCACGAGCGTGCCCCCAGGCACGAGCATAGCCAGGGCGTGGACCTGGCGATGGAGCACATCCTGATGCTGCTGCGCGCCGAGCAGACCTGGCTGACTGCTACCATTCAGCGGCTGCAAGAGGCTTAGCTGATGCGCTCGAAATCCATAATCCAGTTGCTTTCCCAGGTTTTGCCAGCATCCTCTGAAAATGCCTGTTCCCAGCGGCAAGACGTTGCGCTGCTGCTCGACCAGATGTAGCGGCTGAAGATGCTCTTGCCCTCGAAGGGATCACAGGCATAAAACTCGCCGCGCCCATCCTTGAACGCGCCGAGCTGGGCGGTGTGGTAATTCCACCCATGCACGCTATCGGCCCAATAGAGGCTCCACAGCCGCGACGCTGGGTCGAAGAGGCGCACGGTCATTCCCACGGTCGACCCCGACGGGCGTTCCACGGTAATTTCGTCGACATTGCCCAGCCCGTTCAGCACCTTGTGAGCAACCGCGACGCCTTCACACTCCTCCCATTCCTGCGATCCCTTCAGCCGCTTCCGCAGCATCCGGTGATGCACCTTCCATTTGCCCATGAAGAAATCAAAATCGGCTCGACCATCCTGCTCCGGCTGCGTGGTGCTCGATTCGCTCATCTGCTTCCTTCTCTGTGCTTACAATGGGTCGGCGCTGGCAGGTAACGCCACCGTCGACGCTGTTTCGCTGTTGCATAGGGAAGTATACAGGCATATGCGGTCAGCAATGGTCCTGATTTGGCATGATGGACACGGCATCGCAAAAATTGGCCGAGGAACGGGCAACCTACGCGGCGCGCTGCTTCCTAAGGAAGAGCCAGTGCCAGGCGCTGACCAGGAGATAGGCCGCGACGGCTCCGGTGACATCGAAGAAAAGGTCGCGGCCTTCGTAGATGTTGGGCGGAACTTGCTTGAAGAGGTCTTGCAGGGCTTCTTGCCCCACGCCCACCAGCAGCATCAGCCCCAGATAGCGTGCCGGGCGCAGACGCAGCGCCGGAATGGAGAGCAGCACGAGCAGGCTCATCAGCAAGAACATGGTGGCGTGCCCAATGGCGTGCTGAACCTCGCTGACAAAGACCTGATCGAAGAGGTTGCCGAACGGGGTCCAGACCTGGCTGAGCCAGTCGAACGGAAAGAGCGTGATGCCCAGCCCAACGAGGATCGGCCATACGCGCACCGGCTCGCCCCAGAGTTTGAGCGTGCCCAGCGGGCGCGCGGCGTTGGATGGTGGTCCTTGCATGGCGATTCTCCGGCTTCTGGATGATTGCTGCTATGTTGTATCTGTTCCAGCATACCGGACACGAGGCCAGAATGCCACCACTCGCGTGCTTGTTCTGCGCACCTGAGTGCGTTCAGAGCCGGAGGGTATCCATCGCCAGGCGCGCTCGCCAGCAGCGCCGCCAGGAACGACGGTGCTGCGAGCGGCTTACGCTGCGGATATGCGCCTGGACATGAGCAGAGGCGTGACCTGAACCTCCAGCCAACTAAAAGGAATATCCCAGCGCGCGCAGCGCGTCGGGGTTCATCACAAAGACCGTTTCGGTGGGACGGATGTTGGTCCCGTTGACAATAAACACGGTGTAATCAGCCTTCGTGGCTGTGCCATTGGTCACATAGACCATGCGACGATGCGGGACCGACGTGCCATTGGTGACATACGCCAGCATCTGCGGGCGCTCGCGGGTCGGGTCCGTCATCACGAGCACCTTATCAATCGATCTCATATTGCCCTCTACGAGGGGCCAGAGAAAAGCGAACTCCTTTCCCTACCGGCCCTTCTGCCCATAGGCAATATAGAACGACAGAATGGATTGCCCGGTTGGTCGGCTGAACTGTGCTGTCGTCCCTTCGAGCAGCGCGTCATACTGTTCAGCGGAGACAATTCCAGCGGCCACCACGCCAGCGCGCAGCGCTTTGCCCACGGCCAGGCAATCTTCGCCCGACATGACGCCGACGCGCCCGCCCCACTTGCCCATCGGAAACAAGACTTCGTGCTGCTGCACCTGGCGCAGCGCGGCTTGCTGGAGCATCGCGCCGATGGATTTGCCGATGGTAAAGTCGATGCCGCGGGTTTGGCAAAAGGCAATCCAGGTATCCCACAGGCGAGGATAGGGATTGGAGGGGTTATCCTGCGGCGAGCCGCATTCGGCCAGTTCGACCCAGCCGCCCGGGCGTGTCACCCGCGCCAGTTCGCGCACGACGGGCAGCCAGCGGTCACGCGGCAAGGCTGCCACCAGCAGCCGCTGATGTACGAAGTCGAAGCTGTCGTCGGCAAAGGACAACCCTTCCATCGCGTTGCCTTTGACGAAGGTATAGTTGTCGGGCGGCTTGATCAGACCATAGCCGGTAGTAAAGTGCTCCGTTGGCACCAGATCGACGCCGATGACCTTGGCGTTGGGGAACTGCTGGGCCAGTTCCATCGCCCAGCGGCCTGTGCCGCAGCCCACATCCAGAATGCTCAGGGGTTGTTCGATGGGGGCCAGGAAGTTACCTTGCAGACCATACTTGAGGAGGAAATGCTGGAAATCAAGACGCTGAATTTCGCCGCTGTCCTTGGGCAAGGCATAGGGAACCTCGCTCACGAAGCGCCGCCCGCCAAAATACTCGAAACGCGCGGGCGACCCCTCCATGATCAGGTTGGCGGGAAGCTGCGCCTTCTTTCGCTTCCAAAACCAGAAGCGCGCCATGTTGACACCCTTTCTATGGCAGATAAAAATAGCGCGTCTGCCTGGTCTATTATCCGGCGGTTGTCAACACCTCATTGCTTGCCTGGATGATCGTTGAGAGCAGACCCCTCTTGACGCGGAGGGTGACAGGCGTTATACTGCTGATGGACAGCGAGCAAAGCGCCACGCGCCCTCTTCCTCGACATGTTTCTGGCGCAGCGCTCGATGCTGGATGTGAAGGAGCCGGACGATGGCTGGCGAGCCGCTGAGTATTTTTATCAGCTATTCGCGCGACGACAGCATCTTTGTAGACGAGCTTGAATCCGATCTGAAGGACCACGGATTCTTTGTCTGGGTGGATCGGCGCAAGATGGAGGGCGGCCAGAACTTCAGGAGTGAGATCAAGAAGGCTATTGATCGCTGCCGGGTCATATTGGTGGTCCTCTCGCCAGAGGCGATGGAATCAAAGTATGTGAGGCAGGAATATGAGTATGCCGACGGGCAGGACAAGCACATCATCCCGCTCAATTGGCAAACCACCACCGAACTTTTCTTCGGCTTAGATGGCATCCACTGGATCGATTTCCAGAACAGCTACGATCAGGGGTTGGCCGACTTGCTCAATGCGCTCAGCCGCCTGGAGATGGCTTCTCCGACAACTACAAAGTCTCGCCCCTCCTCCTCAAGCACCAATGGTAAGCCTGCATCAGAGCCAAGACGGCCATTACGGGGTTCATCCGCGCCCAACTACGCTTCAGCCTCCTACGACTACCCCTCTTATAGGGACACAGAGGTTAGTGACCCCTTCGAAGCGCCAGCTACATCATCATATGGTTCTTTAAGGAAACGTGGCGCTCTAAGTAGACGTGGCACTCTCTTGTTTCCAACGTGGCTTTATGCATTTTGCTTGTTGAGCGGCGTAGGCTCCAGCGTTGGCATGTTGAGCCAATCATGGCCTGGGGCGGTTGGGGCAGTTGCTGCCCTGGCTCTGATCTCGTATGCGCTTGGATACCATAGAGAGCTAAAGCTGGCGGAGGCGCGCAACATCATTCTGATAAGTGAAGCACTCGCGCTCGGTATCACCTTATTCCTCTCCATTTTTCAATATGGTCAAACGTATCCAGGTGATAGCACAGACCCGCTCTGGTTCTATATCTTTCTGAGCATCGTCTTGGGAACATCGGCAGGAGCTATAGAAGGCTTTGCAATATCGGCTATGAGTACAGGTAGCTCTTTTGTGGCTATGTATCTCGATGCTGAGGGTGTTCGCCAGAGAGCCGCATGGATTTTCCTCATAACACTGATAGTCTGGTTATTATTAACTCTCTTTTTTGCAATTGCGATGTTTGGGCGCGGCCCTGGCTGGGGCATCCCAATTCTTACAGGCTCCGTTGTGACGTTTGTGGGTGGGGTAGGTCTGATTACCTCAGGCTACATCTGTTGGAAAACGCTTATAAGCTAATTGGAAGCAGCATCCCCTACACCAGCCCACTGAAGACCTGCCAGAGCAGCAGCAGATTGAGCGCGATAATCACCAGCGTGACCAGCGCGCCCAGCAGGGACGTCAGGCGGTGGTTCACCAGCGCGCCCATGATGTCGCGGCGGCGCGTGAAGAGCAGCAGCGGCACAATCGCAAAGGGCAGCGCGAAGCTCAGTACCACCTGGCTGATGACCAGCGTCGCTGTCGGGTCCACGCCCACGCCCAGCACGATCAGCGCGGGCAGCATCGTAATCAACCGACGCAGCCAGTTGGGGATGCGCCAGCCGGTGAAGCCCTGCATAATCACCTGGCCTGCCATGGTGCCCACCGTCGAAGACGACAGGCCAGAAGCCAGCAGCGCCAGCGCGAAGACCACGCCTGCCGCCGGACCCAACAGCGGAATCAGCGTGCGATAGGCATCCTGAATGGTGGCAATGGCGGTGAAGCCATGCCCGAAGAAGACCGAGGCCGCCATAATCAGCATCGCGCCGTTCACCAGGCCCGCCAGACCCATGGCAATCCAGATGTCCACCTGCTCGAAGCGGAAGACGCGCCGCGCCTCCTGGTCGTTTCCCGGCACGATGCGATGCTGGGTCAGCGCCGAATGCAGATAGACGACATGCGGCATCACCGTCGCGCCCAGGATGCCCACGGCCAGCAGCACGCTGTTGCCGCTCAGCAGCGGCGTCACAGTATGCAAGGCGATTTGCCCGGCGTCGGGCTTCGCCAGCAGCACCTCGATCAGATAGCTGCCCGCGATGACCGCGACGAGCACGATAATGGTCGCCTCCAGCGGGCGAAAGCCAAAGCGGCGCATCCCCAGCAGCAGGAACGTGACCACGCCGGTCAGCAACCCAGCCAGGAAGAGGGGAATATGCAGCAGCAGATAGAAGCCCAACGACGCGCCCACGAACTCCGCCAGATCGGTTGCCATGGCGGCAAGCTCGGCCATCAGCCACAGGCCGAGGTTCACGCGGCGCGGCAAATACTTCGCGCAGATTTCCGGCAGATTGTGGCCCGTCGCAATGCCCAGCTTGGCCGAAAGCGTCTGAAGCAGCACGGCAAACAAATTGCTGGCGAGAATCACCCACAGCAGTTGATAGCCAAACGCCGAACCGCCCTGAATGTTGGTGGCAAAGTTGCCAGGGTCGATATAGGCCACGCTGGCAATAAAAGCGGGGCCTAAAAATGGCAACACGCGCCAGATGCCCCGACTCTTGCCCGCTAAGGTCGCCTGCGCCGCCGCCACCGTCCGGCGATCCCCCACCGCCACGGCCTGCGCCGCGCGCCGACCCTTCACCCGTTCAGCCATAAGTGCCATAGGGATATCTCCAGGATTCTAACAACGAAGCCTGCCCTGTCGACAATGAAATCCCCCTCAAGGGGATAGGTCGCCGAATGTCTGCTAGCCTCATTCTGCTAATGGTTTGACCAGGATCGAAGTCGCCAACTGCGGCCCGATGCTTTGCTCGCGTTCAGTCCGGCTCGCGCTCGCGGCCGCTTCGCCGCTGGCGACGCCTGCTGGCTCGCCCGCTGGCTCCGCAATGCGCAGGCGCAGCGGCCCGCCAAAGGGGGCGCGCTCCAGCACCGTCACCACGGTATCGGGCAGCAGATGCAGTGTCTCCAGATGGCGCAGCAGTTCGGGGTTCTGGTCGCGCACGCGGCAGATGCGTGCCGCGCGGCCTGGCTCCAGATCAATCAGCGTCACCAGTTCCGGCTGCTGCGGCAGTTCGCCTGTGCGTGTCGGAATCGGGTCGCCGTGCGGGTCCGTTAGCGGCTCGCCCAGCATGGAGTTGATCTTTTCCTCGAACTCTTCGGAGATGACATGCTCCATCTCGTCGGCCTGCTCGTGGACCTCATCCCAATGGAAGCCCAGCACGCGCGTCAGATACAGTTCCAGCAGGCGATGATGGCGCACAATCTCCAGCGCCAGCTTTTCGCCCACCTCGGTCAGTTCCACGCCGTGATAGGGCGTGTGGCGCACCAGCTTGGGCGCATCGTCCTTTTCGCCCGCCAGCTTTTTGAGCATGCCTGTCACCGAGCCAGGTTCCACGTCCAGCCGTTCGGCCAGCGCGTTGGTCGTCACCTTGCCCGATTCGCCACGGGCCAGCGCCTCTTCGCGCAGCAGATAGATGGTCTTGAGGTAATCTTCGACGGCCTCGCTCGGCGCGAGCTTGTGCCTCAATTCTGATTTAGTCATACCTTAATTTTATCCTCCCTTCGCCAGTTTGTCAAGCCCTGACGAAATCGATTTTTAGCTTCACCTTAATTATATGGGAGAAGTCAAGAGGCGGTGCTTCAGCACACGCCAGAAACGCTGGGGGCGGGCGCGACCTTGCGCGGGTTCAGGGGAACGCTGGGGCATCTGGTGAGGGATGGGGGCAAACAGCCAGGGTTCAGGCGTCAACGTTTTGACGAGGCCATGCGCGATGAGGAAGCGAAGCACGGCGCGCACCTCAGGATGAGTGTACTTCGTCGCATCGGCCAGGTCAGCAACGGTCACGCGGCCATCGCAGCGATACATGATGTCCTGTTGCAACAGGGTGAGCGGGCGCACATGATAGCGGGCGCAGGGCGTGCGCTGATAGCGCAGGGTGAAATCAAAGGTATGCATGGTGGACATGGCGGTTTCCTTTCATCACTTGCCATGCCCACGCGCCGTATGCGACAATAGACACACTGGTGCGTGGGTTCCTTAATGGGGTTTCCTACTCGGCTGGTACTTTGCCGCCGTCCTAGCTACTTTCTAGGCGGCGGCGCGTTCTTTAAATTCTTGCTCTGTTGCTTCAACGATTGCCAGTATCTCCTTTGGCTCACACTTAAAAAATTCTGCCAATTTGCGCCGATGGGCAGGACTGGGCCTGGCTTTTGCGTTTTCCCACTGCCAGACAGTCTGCCTACGCACACCACAGCCTTGTGCTACCTCAGAAAGAGAGTAAGCAGCTTCCTCTCGCAAGCGGCGCAGTGTTATCATGATTACTCCATCCTTTCCGTCAGCGCGTATTGATAGAATACCTGGTTGTTATATAAAATGTCAATATTTAGTTCGACATTGCCAGAAAAAAGTCCTGGCATTTGATTTTTATTTGAGACAGAATGCTGGTTGGTTGGTCTGTATATTAGCATCTCCAGGTGAACGCCGCAACGTTTTGCTTGTAGCGCCGCCGTCCCTGGCGGCCAAGCGCTTGGCCGCCAGGGACGGCGGCGCTACAAGCACGATGCCTCTGCATAACTAACCTGAGCATCAGCGCAGGCGGAAAACATGCTATAATCTCCAGAAGACTCCCTAATCCTACCCTGGCATCAGACCCACCCGGCGCGGCAATGGCGCAGCGCCGGAGTAGTAACTACCCGCTCCCACGGAGGTTTTCATGGCCCTCAACATTCCCCTGCTCAAGCGATTGACCGAAACACCGGGCATTTCCGGGCGCGAAGAGCGCGTGCGCGCCATTGTCATCGATGAACTGCGCCCGCTGGTCGATGAAGTCAACGTAGACCGCCTGGGCAACGTCGTCGCCTGGAAGCGCGGCAAGAATGATCGCCGCGTTATGCTGGCGGCGCACATGGACGAAATCGGTTTCATCGTCAAGCACATCGATGATCGCGGCTTCCTGCGCATTCAGCCCGTCGGCGGCTTCGATGCGCGTGTACTCTTTGCTCAGCGCGTCTGGGTGCATGGTTTCGCGGGCGAAAGCCTGCGCGGCGCGCTGATGCCCTCCAGCAAGCCCATCCATCTGCTGGGCGACGAAAAGCCTGCCACGCCCAAGCTCGACGATCTGTTTATCGATATGGGCTTGCCCGGCGAACAGGTGCGCGCCAAGGTTGAAGTGGGCGACATGGTGACGATGGACCGCACGTTGGAAGTCGTCGGCGATATGGTCATCAGCAAGTCGCTGGATGACCGCGCTAGCCTTTTCCTGATGATCGAAGCGCTGCGCGCCTTGCAGCATCACGAAGTGAACATCCTGGCCGTCGCCACGGTGCAGGAAGAAGTGGGCTTGCGCGGCGCGACGACGGCTGCCTATCATGTGCAGCCCGATGTCAGCGTGGCGCTGGATACGACCCTGGCGGTGGATATCCCCGGCGGCGCTGACCAGGACTCTGTGACGCGCCTGGGCAACGGCACAGCCATCAAGATCATGGATTCGTCGCAGATTTCCAATCCCAAGCTGGTGCGCCATTTCCGCGACCTGGCCGAGCGGCACGGCATCAAATATCAGCTTGAGATTCTGCCACGCGGCGGCACCGATGGCGGCGCGATGCAGCGCTCGCGCGAAGGCTCGCCCTCCATCACGCTTTCCACGCCCTCGCGCTATGTGCATACCGTCAATGAGATGATTCATCAGGCCGATATAGAGGCGGGCATCGCTCTGCTGACGCGCTACCTGGAAGACGCGCACAACGGCGACTACGGCTTCTAAACCGGCACTGTTCTTGCATCACGTAGGGGTGATCCTGTCCTGATTTCATCTTGAGGCAATAAGCCGAAAGGAGACTCCTGGAACTATGGAAGCCTGGATTTGTGTCACCTGCGGAAGCCAGTTCACCCCAAGCCAGGAGCCACCCCCGAACTGCCCCATCTGCCTGGATCAACGGCAGTACATCGGGCACGAAGGGCAACGCTGGACGACGCTGGGCAAGATGCAGCAAGATGGCTATCAGGCGGTCATCAAGCAGGAAGAACCTGCTCTGATGGGCATTGGAACCACCCCTTCCTTCGCGATTGGGCAACGCGCTTTGCTGGTCCAGACCAAACAGGGCAATGTGCTCTGGGACTGCATCACTTTCCTTGATGAGAAGACGGTGCAAGCCGTTCAAGACCTGGGAGGCATCGCGGCTATCGCCATCTCTCACCCCCATTACTATAGCTCGATGATTGAGTGGGCCGAGCGTTTTCAAGCGCCTGTATATCTGCACGCGGCAGATCGCCAGTGGGTCATGCGGCCCGACGAGCGCATCAACTTCTGGTCGGGCGAAACGCTGGCTTTGCCGGATGGGTTGACGCTGGTGCGCCTGGGGGGCCATTTCGCCGGAGGAACCGTTTTGCACTGGCCGCAAGGCGCGGAAGGGCGAGGCGTGCTTCTGGCAGGGGATATCATCAATGTGGTGGCTGATCGGGCCTGGGTCAGCTTTATGTACAGCTTTCCGAATCTGATTCCGCTGCCTGCGCGGGAGATTCGGCGCATCCGCGAGACGATTGCCCCCTACCCTTTCGACCGGTTGTACAGCGCCTGGTTCGAGCGCGTCGTCAGCAAAGACGCCAGCCAGGCTGTACAGCGATCAGCGGAGCGCTATATCAAGGCCGTCGAAGAGGGCCTGGAGCCTGCTTTATAAGAAGGGTGGTCTTTTTTCTTCTTTCTTCGTAGGGATGGAGGGTCTTTTTTCCAACTGCTAGTTACATGAGCATGCGCTGGAGGGCGGCGCGATCACTCGCGCTTTGCTGCGCCAGTTCCAGCAGCGCCTGCGAGAGCGCGTCCAGCCAATCATCCACGCCCAGCGGTTCGGTCTTGAGCGCGATGCCGCGCACCACGCGCGTGCGCTGCGCGGCCAGGGTGCCATGCTGGTGGCCGATCTGATAGCGAAACTCCCCAAGCTCGATGCTGATCGACTTGACCGGCTTTTCGCGTGCAAAAAGGTGCGACTCGCGCTCAATGGCCGTGCGCGTGGGGAGCGCGCCGCCCAGCTTGTTTGCCAGCACCTCCAGAAACGATTTGGTATCTCCCGCGTCCGCGCGCAGCGATGACGCCAGCACCTCAAAGCCCAGTCCCTCGCCATAGGAGCTATCAGCCATCGTAAAACGTCCTCCTCAGTGCAGCGCCTTGCTTGCTATTAGGAAAGAAGTCCAGTTCAGTTCTCTGTGGTCAGGTCAGGTTGCTGGTTGGCCTGCCGGACCTCAGCACTCCCCACCATTGTAACATAGCTACGCTCGCGGCGCACCTGGCAATCGGCATCTATTCGATTGCATTTCACAAGGCTTGACACCTGCCCTCAGAGCGATGTATCATTTTTAGTGGGCCTTTGAACAGTCTCAGTGCTCTTCATGGTCCAGCCAGGGCGGTTGCTGAAACTGGCAGACAGGGCAGACTTAGGATCTGCTGTCGAAAGACGTGAGGGTTCGAGTCCCTCACCGCCCACCACACCCTCTACTCACGCGGGAGTGGCTCAGGGGTAGAGCGTCTCCTTGCCAAGGAGAAGGTCGCGGGTTCAAATCCCGTCTCCCGCTCCGGTCCATCTGGATGGCTGCGCAAGCAACGTTCGGATGTGCCTTTCCTCAGCGTACCGCGTTAGGCCGCCTGCCTGGCGTGTCTGGGTGCGCATTCCCAAAAAAGAGATGCTACCGATGCAATGGTATAATGAATTTAAGACATACCTGTATTGGTTGTTGGATGTTGGAAGATAGCCTGCTCACGGCTGGAGAAACGAGTGAAGATCACCGTCGAAAAGACCCCCCAAAGTGAGGCCGTCCTGGATGTCGAACTCGACTGGGACGAGGTCGAGAAAGCCTCTGACCGCGCCTATCAGAAACTGGCGCAAAAATATACTGTGCCTGGCTTCAGGCGTGGGCACGCGCCGCGGACCATGCTGGAGCGCATGATCGGCAAAGACGCCATCTATCAAGAAGGTCTCGATGACCTGATTAACCAGAGCTATAAACAGGCGGTTGCCGAACATAACCTCACCCCTATCGGCCAGGCCGATGTCGATGCCGAACCTATGGAACCCGGGCAACCCTACCGCTTCAAAGCCACCGTCCCCATCCTTTCCCCGGTCACGCTTGGTGATTATCATTCGCTGCATTTCGACCAGCCCGAGATAACCGTCACCGATGAGGACGTGGAGAAAGTCCTGAGCGACTATCAGAATCAGCAGGCCATCTGGGTGCCAGTGGAGCGTCCGGCGAAGATTAGCGACCACGTGACAGCCAATCTGCTGTTGAAGGTCGAAGACCGCACGATCAGCGACCTGAAAGACCACGAATTTGAACTGACCGAGGACAACGTGGGGCTGTTCGCCGGAATGGATGCCCACATCGTGGGGATGCAAGAAGGCGAAAGCAAAGACTTCACCACCACCATCCCCGAAGACTACAGCAATACAAGCATCGCAGGCAAAGAGGCGCAGTACAGCGTCACCCTCAAAGCCGTCAAGGAAAAAGACCTGCCCCCGCTGGATGATGAACTCGCCAAGACCGCCGGAAAATATGAGACGCTCGACGAATTGCGCGAGAGCGTGCGCAAGCAACTGCTCCAGAGCCGCACCAGCCAGGCCCAGCGCGACCTGGAGTCGCAGGTTCTGGAGGCCGCGACCGAGCAGGCGAATGTTGATATGCACCACTTGCTGATCGAAGAAGAGGCCGACGCGCTGTATCATCAGATGGAGCATCTGTTGCAACAGCAGCGTATGAGCATGGACCAGTTCTTGATGCTGAGCCAGAAGACGGCTGATGAGTATAAGAAGGAACTGGAACCGGAAGCCGAAAAGAACGCCAAGACCGATCTGGTGCTGGAAGCCATTGCCGACGAGGAAGGGCTGAGCGTCAGCACGAGCGAAATACAGTCGATGCTTGATCTGTATGCTCGCCTGGGCGCGGCCCGCCCGCAGCGCGTCAATCAGCTTTCGACCACCGCGCGGCGGCGGCTGGAAGCCAGCATCAAACGCGACAAAGCCCGCAGTTTTTTGATCGAACATGCCACCAGGCCACAGACAGAAACCGAGGAAGCCTCCGCCACTGCCACTGAGGCAGCGACTGAGACGGACAACGAGAGTCCGGCTCAAGCGGCTGAGGAGAGCGGAGCCAGTATCTGAAAACAGAGGAGCATATGCCAAGTACAACTAAGGGAAGCCGCATGACCTATCGCTGCTCGTTTTGTGGCAAGAGCCAGGATCAGGTGCAGCGCCTGATTGCCGGGCCAGGGGGCGTGTATATCTGCGACGAGTGCATAGACCTCTGTCGCGAGATCATCGAAGAAGAGCACACCAACCTCCCACCTAAGACGCGAACCCCGGTCAGCAAGGTGCCCACCCCGAAGAAGATATACGAGCAGTTGAACAGCTATGTCATCGGCCAGGAAAAGGCCAAGAAGACGCTGGCCGTTGCGGTCTATAACCACTACAAGCGCATCAACGCCGGAATGCAGATCGACGATGTGGAGTTGGGCAAAAGCAACATCCTGCTCATCGGTCCCACCGGCTGCGGCAAAACGCTGCTGGCGCAAACGCTCGCCAAGATACTGGACGTGCCTTTCTGCATTGCCGACGCCACAGCCCTCACCGAAGCGGGCTATGTGGGCGAGGATGTCGAAAACATCCTGCTGCGGCTGATTCAGATGGCCGATTTCGATATCGCTCGCGCCGAGCGGGGCATCGTGTATATCGACGAGATTGACAAGATTGCGCGCAAAGCCGATAATCCATCTATCACACGTGATGTTTCCGGCGAAGGCGTGCAGCAAGCGCTCCTCAAGATTATCGAAGGCACTGTCGCCAACGTTCCGCCGCAGGGCGGGCGCAAGCATCCTCACCAGGACTTCATTCAAATTAACACAGCCAATATTCTCTTTATTTGCGGCGGCGCTTTCGAGGGGTTGGATAAGATTGTCGAGCAGCGCCTGGGCAGCAACAAAACGATGGGCTTCAAAGCCACCCTCGACGAGTCGCCTGCCGCCGCCAATGTTGCGCTTTCCAAGCTCATTCCAGAAGACCTGCTGAAGTTCGGGCTGATTCCAGAGTTTGTGGGCCGCCTGCCGGTGGTCGTCAACCTGGAGAACCTGGACAAATCAGCGCTGGTGCGCATCTTGACCGAGCCGAAGAACGCCGTCATCAAGCAATATCAGAAATCATTCCAGCTTGATCGCGTGGAATTGGTCTTCACACCCGACGCACTGGACGCCGCCGCCGAAAATGCGCTGAAGCACAAAACGGGGGCACGCGGCCTGCGCAGCATCATCGAGGAAGTGCTGCTGGATGTGATGTACGAGATTCCTTCGCGCTCGGATGTGAAAAAAGTTATCATCAACGGCGATGTGATCAACCAGAGCCATAAACCAGCCATGATTACGCGCAACGAACAGCGCCAGGCCAGTCTGTTGGAGGACGAGTCGGCCTGATCTGGTATGTAGGCAACGTGGGCAGCATGCAACAAAGGACTCAGGCGCTCGGTAGGGGGGACATATTTCTAACTGAGACCTGAGTCCGTCTTTTTGGGCTATAGGGAGAGCCAGATTTCCCCCCTGTCCGTTACTAACAATAGCAGCGCTTCACCTTCACGTAGATGTTAAGGGAAGCGGGCGAGGAGTAAAGAACAGTAGTTATCATCCTATCCACAGGCTAGCGAGGATGCCATAATGGCTGAACAAGAGCAGCTTCCCCAGTCAGAACCGGCTGAGGAGCCACGGAAGCCAGAGCCGCCTGAAGAAGCAAGAAACGCGCGGAGCTATCCGCTGGTGCCGCTCAAAAACACGGTGGTGTTCCCTCGTACCCGTGTCACCCTGACCATCGGGCGAGAGAAATCCATCCGCGCCGTCGAAGAAGCGCTCGCCAATGAGCGCCAGTTTGTCGCCGCCACCCAGACCAAGGCGGAACTGGACGACCCGCAGCCTGACGACATTTACCCCACCGCGACGCTGGTTGACATTATCAGCTTCCAGCGGCAGGTGCAGGAAAACACGATTCAGCTTGTCGTCGAAGGGTCTCGCCGGGTCAAAATTGTTCAGTACAGCGATACCGACCCGTTCCTCAAGGCAGAAGTCCACAAGCCCGTTGAGCCGACGCCCAGCGGCGCGCAGTCCGAAGCGCTGGTGCGCCACGCCATCAGCCTCTTCGAGAAATACGCCCAGTTGAACCGGCGCTTTTCCAACGAAGACATTACCTCGGTCATCAGCCTGAAGAATCCGGCGCGCCTGGCCGATGTGCTTTCGGCGCATGTGGTCAGCGAACACACCACGCAGTTGGAACTGCTGGAGACGCTGGACCCGCTGGACCGGCTGGAAAAAATCTGCGTGGTGCTGGGCAACGAAATTGAAGTGCTGGAACTGGAAGCCAAAATCCGCCAGCGCGTGCGCCAGCAGGTCGACAAAAACCAGAAAGAATACTACCTGAAGGAGCAGTTACGCGCCATTCAGGAAGAACTGGGCCACGACACCGCCAGCGAAGTGCAGGAACTGCGTGATCGCATGGCTCAGAAAGCGCTGCCGCCCGAGGCAGAGACCAAGCTGCGCAAAGAAATTGATCGGCTGGAGCGCATGCCCCAGCATTCGGCTGAACTGGTCGTCTTACGCAATTATATCGATTGGATTTTAGCCCTGCCCTGGAACGAGCGCACCGAAGACCGGCTGGATATTGCCTATGCCCAGCAGGTGCTGGATGAAGACCATTACGGCCTGGACAAAGTCAAGGAGCGCATCATCGAGTTTCTGGCGGTACGCCAGTTACGCATGATGCGCGAAAAGCGCGAGAATGGGACCGCTGCGAAATCAAGCGGCCACAAAGGCCCCATCCTGTGCTTGATTGGCCCGCCAGGTGTCGGCAAAACGTCGCTGGGCCATTCGATTGCCCGCTCGCTGGGCCGCAAGTTCGCCCGCATTTCGCTGGGCGGCGTGCATGATGAGGCCGAGATTCGCGGCCACCGCCGCACCTATGTTGGCGCGCTGCCTGGGCGCATCATCCAGGCCATGAAGACGGTTGGCGTGCGCAATCCGGTCTTCCTGCTGGATGAAATCGACAAGATGGCGTCCGACTATCGCGGCGACCCGGCGGCGGCGCTTTTGGAAGTGCTGGACCCCGAGCAAAACAACACCTTCACCGATCATTATTTGGAACTGCCCTATGATCTTTCGGAGGTCTTCTTCATCTGCACCGGCAATGTGCGCTTCCAGATTCCGCGCGCACTGGCTGACCGCATGGATATTGTGGAAATCCCCGGCTATACCGAAGAGGAAAAAGCCTCGATTGGCCGCACCTTCCTGCTGCCCAAAGTGCTGCGCGAGCACGGCCTGGGCGAAGACCAGGTACAGGTTAGCCCAAAGGTCATGCGCTATGTCATCGCGCGCTACACACGCGAGGCGGGCGTCCGCAGCCTGGAGCGCCAGCTTGCGGCCATCAGCCGCAAGGCGGCGCGGCGCATCTTGCTGAAGCCGGAGACACACCTGCGCCTGACGACGCAGAACATCGAGCAGTATCTCGGCATTCCGCGCTATTCGCCCGACCACGCCGCTGAGCGCGGCCAGGTGGGCGTGGCAACCGGCCTGGCCTGGACCGAGCACGGCGGCACGCTCTTGCCGGTTGAGGTCGTCACCATGCCCGGCAAAGGTTCGCTTCAGGTGACGGGGCAGCTTGGCGACGTGATGCAGGAATCGGCGCGCGCCGCGCTCTCCTACATCCGCTCGCGGGCCTATGAACTGAACGTGCCCGATGATTTCTCCGAACAGACCGACCTGCACATTCACATGCCCGAAGGGGCCATCCCGAAAGATGGGCCATCGGCGGGCATCACCATTGCCACCGCCATCATTTCGGCGCTGACACACAGGCCGGTGCGCAATGATGTCGCCATGACCGGCGAAATCACGCTGCGCGGGCGCGTGCTGCCCATCGGCGGGCTGAAAGAAAAAGTGCTGGCGGCGCATCGTGTCGGCATCCGTGACATTCTGGTTCCAGAGGACAACCGCAAGGATGTGCCGGAGATTCCGGCCAAGATTCGCGGAGACCTCCATTTTACCTATGTGAAGTCGATGGACGAAGTGGTGCGCGAAGCCTTGCTGCCGCCAGTGACGGAGGGCGAAGACGGCGTTCCCAAGGACGAGGCAGAGCAAACCGCTGCGGTGGCACGCACTCCCACCGATCGCGCGGTGCCGCCCCAGCAGCCGGAAATGCCCCACGAGCCTGACCTGCTGGAAGTGGAGCATGAGGAAGAGAACCTGCCGCTGCCTAGCGAGGTCAATATTCTCCCCGAGGAATCGGCCATCAAGTTCCAGGGGCAAGAGCCGCCAGACGGTTTTTCGGCTTACGAAGGGTAAGCCGAGCGGCGCTGGTCGTTGCAACATAAGCCACTTCTCTTTCGTAAAAGAAGGGAAGTGGCTTATGTTGTAAAAGTATAGTATGATGTACGCAATTCGACGCTAGACAGAACGTTCCTTGTCATGTATGCTTGAGAAGGGTTCATCTGTTACGTCGGGATTATCGATTTTTGAAGACTGAGAGGAACACAGCACATGGCTTACGATCCCAATCAGCAATATCAGCAGCCACCCCAATATCCACCGCCTGGCCCACAGAACTATCAGCAGCAACCCGGCTATCCCCCACCTGGATACGCGCAGCCGCCAGTTGTGCAAAAGAGCGTGGTCGCGCAGCAGCTTGGCCCCAGTTCCATTGGTATTGACGCCAATATCGCCGCTGCGATCAGCTACTTCTGGATTATCGGCTTGATTTTCTTCTTCATCGAGAAGCAGAACAAGTTCGTGCGCTTCCACGCGCTCCAGGCGTTGTTCTATGGTGTTGCTTTCTGGGTGGTCAACATTCTTCTGGGCATCTTCGGCAGCTTCTTCTTTGGCTTCGGCCTCCTGGGCGACCTGTTCTGGCTGGTCTGGGTCATCGGCGCGATTTATGCCGCCGTCCAGGCATACAACGGCCAGTGGTTCAAGCTGCCGGTGGTTGGCGACATGGCCTATAACAACGCCATGGCCTGGAATCCTGGCATGCCTGGCCCCATGGGTGGCGCGCCCCCGAACACAATGTACCCTCCGCAGGGCGGCTATCCTCCACAGCAGCCCGGCAACTACCCACAGTCTGGCCCTGGCTATCCTCCGCAGCAGCCGCCACAGTGGCCGCAGCAGTAAGCTGATTTCACGCGCTCAAACACTTCGCAGGTCTGCCTTGTGTATAGATACAGGGCAGACCTTACTTTGTAGCGCCGCCTTCCAGGCGGCTAGGCGTCTAGCCGCCTGGAAGGCGGCGCTACCAATGGCACCCGCAAGCATTCCGCAACATTTGATATAATTCTCGGCATGAACACACCCAAGACACCCCAACGAGTCGCGCTCATCACAGGCAGCGGGCGCGGCATCGGGCGGGCTGCTGCCCAGCAGTTTGCCGCGCAGGGCTATCATGTGGTCGTTTGCGCCCGCACCGCCAGCCAGGTGCAGGAAACGGCACAGAGCATCAGCGCGCAGGGCGGCAGCGTGCTGGGCATGCGCTGCGATGTCAGCAATGCTTCGGATGTTGGCGCGCTCTTCGACGCGGCACTGGAGCACTTTGGCCGCCTGGACGTGCTTATCAACGCGGCGGCGGTGCTGGTGAAGCAGCCCTTTGCCGACATGACGATCAAGACCTGGGATACGGTGATGGCGACCAACCTGCGCGGCGCGGTGCTATGCTGTCGGCGCGCCTTCGATATCATGATTCCACAGGGCGGCGGCGTCATCATCAACATTTCTTCACTGTCTGGCTTCCCCAATGTGGAGAAGTTCCCCGGCCTGAGCGCCTATAACGTCTCGAAATACGCGGTGGCCGGGCTGAGCGAGATTCTGGCGGTGGAAGGCCAGCCGCATCATATCCGCGTGCTGGCCGTCAGCCCTGGCGCGGTGGATACCGAGATGCTGCGCCAGGCCGCGCCACAACTGAAGCCGGGCATGACGCCGGAAGAACTGGCGCGCATCCTGGTCTTCCTCGCCAGCGACGACGCCCAGCACCTCAGCGGCGTCAACATCCCCATCTTCAGCAACGCCTGATAGAAAGACGACACGAGCGGGCCAGCACATATGTGCTGGCCCGCTCGTGTCGTCTCGCCGCTGCTCAGAATGAGCGGCGGAGACGGCGGCGTGTCAGGGTGTTGTTGAAGGCCGTCAATGCCGCGAGCAATGGGACGGCAACGAAATTAGCGTAGTTGAGCGGGTTATCTTGCAGGTAGAGTTTGAGCACGTCAAAGAAATCGCTGAAGGGCAGCGCAAAAAGATTTGTCCCTGTGCCAAGCACATCAGCCGTCGCCAGGCTCAAGCGGAAATACAGGGCGAGAAAGAAGCAGAGCAGACCCAGTACCGCGCCCATAATCGCCAGCACGAACCGATTCTGCCCACGCGCGCCCAGTGCCACGCCCGCGCCAACCAGAATGCCAAGCAGAACACCCGAGAGGTAGAAATTGGTTTTGGTGAGTTCCAGGAAAAAGGCCCAGGCCAGCGCGCCGATCACTGCGGCCACGCCGCCGCCGACCAGGCCCAGCAGCAGGGCGAGCGGGTTGAGGGGCGCTTGTTGTTTCGCGCCAGGCATGGCGGGCGTTCCTCCCATGGCCACCTGCTGCTGCTGGTAGGCCGATGGCCCCTGATAGCCAGGCTGCGGGTAGCCCGGCGCGGGCTGCTGCGGATAGCCTTGCCAGTTGCCCTGGCCGGGCGCGGGCGGTGGGGTCTGCCAGGCTCCCTGGCCGGGCGCGGGCTGCTGCCCTTGCCAACCGCCTGGCTGGTTTGCCTGGGGAGAGGGATACTGCCCGCCCGCAGCATAACCACCACCCGGCGGCTGCGGCGAACGCGCCGACATAGACGCCTGGCCCACCACAGGCTGCCCCTGCGCCGCGCCCGCGCCTGGTTGTTGGGCAGCGCCGCACCTCTGGCACGTTGGCCCAATCACCTGCGCGCCACATTTCCAACAAGTTGCCATTGCCATTTTTGAACAATCCTTTCAGCAACTCTCCCTTGATAACGATAATTCATAAATAAACGGGCTGAATTTTCCTACAAATAATACGTCTCCTGGTTGCACCTGGCACACGGGACCAGGACGCCGTTGGAATAGGTGAAACAAGGGCTATATCATTCCGGCAGCGCCGCCGCTGGAATGATACTATCCGTCTAAACCACTGTATGCCTTAGAATCGAGGGAACCGTGAGAATAAGCAGAGTCTAAGAGATGGCATTCATTTTGTCAATGTATGGTGTGTCGAGTAGGACATTTGATGAGAAGGCTGGCTCGTAGGGAGCCAGCAGGGAAGGCAGAAGAAACAGGAACATGCGTATTGCTCTTGTAGCTCCGTTCATCTCACCGATCGCGCCGCCCTTTCTGGGGGGCGCACAGGCGCTGCTGGCCGACCTGGCCGCCGGGTTGGCGGCGCGCGGCCATCAGGTCACGCTCTTTGCGGCCACTGGCTCAGCCATTCCGGCCCCGGGCGTCACTGTGCGCGACCTGGGCATCGATTCGCATCAACTGCGTCCAGCCCGCTTCGCTGATGGCCCTGGCGCTGATGCCGAAGGCGAGAACGGCATGTCCGACCCTTCCTTCTTTTACAGCGTCGAGAGTTTTCGGAAAGTGTTTACCATCCTTCAGCAAGAAGGAGACGCCTATGATCTGATTCACGCGCACGCCTTCGACTGGCCCGCCTTTGCCTTTGGCGCGCTGCTGGCAACACAGCGGCCCGTCATCCACACGCTGCATCTGCCCGCGATCAATCCAGCGATCAACGCGCTGCTGCGCGATCTGCGCCAGAGCGGCAATCCAACCAGGTTTATCACCGTTTCCCAGGCGTGCGCCGAAACGTATCGCCCCTATGTGGCGATGGATGCGATTATCCCCAACGGCATCGATACCGACGCCGTCCCCTTCGGCGCGGTGGCCGACGCGGACGGCTGCGTGCTGTTTGCCGGGCGGCTTTCGCCGGAAAAAGGCGTCACCGATGCCATCGAGATTGCTCGCCTGGCGGGGCGTCACCTCAGCCTGGCCGGTGGCATCTACGACCCTGCCTATTTCGAACAAGCGATTCAGCCCCAATTGCACGCGCGCAAGCACGAGCTTGAATATGTGGGGCAGCTTTCACGCGCCGACCTGTGGTCGTTGATGGGCCACGCCACCGCCGTGCTGCTGCCCATTGCCTGGGAAGAACCCTTCGGCCTGGTGGCCGCCGAGGCGCTGGCTGCCGGATGCCCCGTCATCGCCTATGCGCGCGGCGCGCTGCCGGAAATCATCAGCGATGGCGAAACCGGCTTCCTCATTCCGCCTGGCGACATCAACGCCGCCGCGCAGGCCATCAGCGACGCTTCCACGCTTTCGCGCGAGGCATGCCGCGAACGCGCCCAACAGTATTTTAGCATCGCGCGTATGCTCGACCACCACGAGCGCTTCTACGAGCAACTACTTCAGCAGCCCCTCTGATCGCGTATTTGGTGCAGCGCCAGCTTTTATGCTAGCGCTGCACATTGTTTTGCCTTCTTCATCTGCTGTCGCCAAGCACCAGAATGGTCGGGCGTTGACCGAACAGGCTGATCTCCAGACGCGCCAGGCAGGCCAGGCCGCACGTCTCAACCTCCTGGGGCGCGCTGGTCAGCAGGGCGACGCGCCCGCCTGGGGCCAGTACGCGGCGCGCCTCTGCCAATATCTGACGATACGAGGTTGCCAGCGGCCCGTCTACGCGCGTCTGGCGACCCCAGGGCAAATTAGAAATCACCCGATCTACCGAGGCGCTGGCGAGCGGCAGCCTTTCGGCCCGCCACTGCTGAATCGCGGCGGCAATCCCTGCCGCCTGGCAGTTCAGCCGCGCCGCCTGAACAGCGGCTAAGTCGCTGTCGCCACCGCAGACCTGCGCGCGCTGAAGGGCGGACTCGATCAGCAGGGTGCCGCTGCCGCAGCAGGGGTCAAGCACGCGCGTGCCCGCGTCTACTGCTGCCAGCCGCGCCATGGCCGCGGCCACCGACGGCTTGAGCGCGCCGACGATCTGCGCCTGGCGATAGCTGCGCTCGTGCAAGGGCTGCTTTGCCAACCGCAGCCCAACCATGCCCTGCTCGTGGTCGAGGAAGACACGCACGTTCACGTCAGCCAGCCGGTCATCCGGGGTATAGGTCCAGCAATGGCGGCTGGCGATGCGCTCGGCCAGGATAGCTTTCATCTCATCAGTGGTGTAGTTGCGCTTGCCTACAAAACTGATCGAAAGCGAAAAGTGCGGCACACGCGGGATAGAACGAACCGCCGCGCACTGTCCCAGCGCTGGAAAGAGATCGAGCCGGGCGCTCAAGGCGCGCAGCCGTTCCAGGGCGCTGCGCTGGCGCTCGATGCCCGTCCAGATCGCCGCCTGCACAAAGATATCATCCACTGTGCGCAGCGCCAGCAGCGGGGCCAGCGCGCCCACCCTGGCGGCGGTGATGCAGCGATAGGCACTCTTGAGTATGGTCACGCCTGGAATCTGCGCCATCTCCTGGGCGCTTATGGTTTCCAGGCCAGCAGTAGTCAGGGCAAACACGCGGATGGGCCGCGCCTGGCCCGCCTGCAAGGCTGAAAGGCCGAAAAGGGGCGTGTGATCGCCAGCAAGCATACCTGCTCCACTCCCATTGATGCGGCATGCGACGCAGGGCAGCATGCCGCTGTGGACAACCGGTCAGGGAGGAAGCCTGATACAGCCTGGTGAGGATGGCGGCCATACTCTGCCACGGTGGACAAAAAGCGCCCAGGCAAGGCATGACGCAGCCAGGAAGAGTGCAAATGGGGTGGTTTTAGGCCAGATGTCCCCGCGCTTCACTAATGGGCGCGTGCGCGCCGCGTGAAGCAGCCAGCCACAAGAGCCAGCAGTCCAGCGCTATATCAGGCGTAGAGGGTGCCTGGAATGTTGGAACGAGCGAGCATCATAATAATCATCGCTGGACTCTGTGTCTCCTGGACTTTGGTTTCTGCTCTGTGGGACAGAGCAATTGCTCACAATGATAGCTATTATATAACAGCGGCGCATGCCTTGGGAGGAAACTTTCCATCTGGTATACTTTCCTCGCAGGCTCTTTCAAAGCAGCACAGGAGGCGCATGTGAATTACATCCTTGTGAACAAGGACGAGCTTCAGACCTCTGAGAATTCGTCAGAGTTTGAAGGATACTTCTATGGAGATACCGACGTTTCCTTTATTCTGGTCGATATGCAGCCAGGAGATGGTGTACGGCTGCATAAACATCCGTATAAGGAGGTATTTATTATTCAGGAGGGCGAGGCGACCTATACGGTTGGCACAGCGACACTGGAAGCGCGGGCCGGGCAGATCGTCGTTGCCCCGGCAGACACGCCCCACAAATTCGTCAACAGCGGCGCGGGGAAGCTTCGGCAGGTGGATATTCACCTGAGCAAGCGCTTCGTCACCGAGTGGCTCGAAGAGTGAACCGGCAGCCGATCATGTTCCTCTCTTCAGGAGTGTTCATCCACTTTTCCTACGCCGCTTGACAGAGCCACGCCAGCCTGCTATACTTTCCTTACTCGCTCATATGTGTGTGACGAGGTGTGCTGGAACGGCATGGCGCGGCGGTGAAAAGGTCACCGCTGCGCCATTCCCCTCAGACCTGGATTCACCAGGAATGAGGCTGCGGCATTCTATCACCGGACTTTTTGCCTAGTTGATAGTTCGCTCCACGGCCTCTTCCTGGTCAGCCTGAGCCGCCACTTGTCGATTGAGCCGCGTGCATCATCCACGCTGCCCACCTCGACAAGCTTTTCGGTCGCAGCACCAGGAAGGGGCCGTTTCGGCATCTGGAATTGTGTTCGGAAGTCG
>DATGID010000011.1:0-38351 GCA_035307385.1 Ktedonobacterales bacterium
GATCAGCCGGGGGGCACCGTGCTCTGCCAGACCAACCTGAACAACTTTGCCACCTCGGGCTGGACGCCCTTCAGTTGTACCGCTGTGGTGCCCAGTACGGGCCAGTTGACCGTGACCTTTAGCACCATCATGACCAATACCAGCCAGTGGATCCAGGGTGATGACCTGATGCTGAGCTCCGCCGCGTGGTGAAACAGGCTACCACCATGTTGCCACGAGTGGAGAACGAGACCTGCGAGCGTGGGCCCACGCCCACACCAGCCGGCTAGCATTGGTCGTTGGCGAGGTCGGCCGACCTCGCCAACGACCAGGTGAGGCGTAAAGCGCCGCGCGTCTGCTATGCGCTCGGTAGCGGCGCCGATACGGCTAGCATGGCCCCTGTGCCAGGTTAACAGGAAACAAGGCGGTTGGGGAGGAACGGAACAGCACGTGGTGGGAAGCTCACCAGATGGGCTGCCACCGCATCTGACAGGAACCGAGCATGATGGACAGATGGGAGGACTCTCTCATGTAAGATGCCGCCGGAGCCAGCGGAAAGGCGACCAAAACGTGGGTTGGAGGAAGGTGAAGCCAGCCTATAAACACGTTGAACACCACTTGCTGATCCGTTCCTCCCCCAAACACCATAGCTATGACGCACCATGCGTCGAGCCTGTGCAGGGGCTGTTATGACGCCTATCCGGTGAAGATCACCATCCCCAGGTGCTGGTCCACGCTCGTACACAAACCGAGGCTGATCTGAGCAGCAAGCCGAGGGGAGGAACGGCAGCCGAGACGCACACGAAGGGTCTACGTGCTCTGGCTCTCCACAAGCGAGACAGGGCCAGGCTACGTTCACACGAGTGTTCGAGTGATGGCTCGTAAGAGCGATACGAAACGAATACGTCAGGAGGCAGATGCAAGCCTATGAGCCAAGCAGAGAGATATCGCAAACAGCGCAACTGGGGAGCCCGCATCCTTGAATATACCTACCAGGGCATGCGCACCGTGTTTTTAGAAAACGAGCAGCTTCGGATTGGCATCCTCGTTGACAAGGGGACGGATCTCTTCGAGTTCACCTATAAACCGCAGGACCAGGATTTTATCTGGTTGAGTCCCGGAGGGGTCCGGAATCCAACCTCCTATCTTTCGACCTCACCCGATCCCCTGGCCACCTTTCTTGACGCGTATCCAGGAGGTTGGCAGGAGATTGTCCCCAATGGAGGCGCCCCTTCCTCTTACCTGGGCGCGCACTTTGGGCAACATGGCGAAGTCAGCAACCTCCCTTGGGATTATCGCATTCTCGAAGATACCGAGGAACAGGTGGCTGTCATATTCACCGTGCGGCTCCAAAAAGTTCCGTTTGCTGTGGAGAAAACGCTGCGCTTGCGAAGTGGAGAGCGGTGCCTCTCTATCGAAGAGGTCCTCGTTAACGAGAGTGATATCCCCCTGCGTGCGATGTGGGGACACCATATCACCTTTGGCCAGCCTTTTTTGGATGAGCACTGCTCCATCCGCTTGCCCGAACAGATTACCGTTCACTCGCATCCTACCCCTATCCATCCGCAAGGACGGCGCGTGAATGGAAACAAGCTGTACTCTTGGCCGTTCGTCGAAGGCGTCGATGGAGGCCTCATCGATCTGAGCCGAATGCCTTCACGGGGAACGATCAGTGAAATCGTCTATTTGAGCGGCTTTCAACAAGGGTGGTACGAAATCTTCAACCAGAGGAAAGGCCTTGGCTTACGGGTCGAATGGGATGCGCAAACGATGCCGTACCTGTGGTTCTGGCAGGAGTTTGGCGCATCGCACGGGTACCCCTGGTACGGTCGCGCCTACACGATTGGACTGGAACCGTTTTCGAGCCATCCTACCGATGGGATTGCTCAGGCGGTCGCCAACGAGACGGCGCTTGTGCTTGCCCCCCGACAGCAGCAACATTTCTCCTGTCAGGCATGTGTCATCGAACCGGAGCCGAAGTAGGAGACGAAAGGAAGGAGAAGCATATGTCTGAGTTTCAGGGCAAAGTGGCCCTGGTCACAGGAGGATCGCTCGGGATCGGCAGGGCGGTGGTCCGCCGCCTCGCCCAAGAGGGCGCATCGGTTGCTTTCTGCGGGAAGGATCAAGCATCTGTAGAGCAGACCCAGACAGCGCTTCGGGCAGAAGGTCTCACGGTCTCCGGGTGTGTCGCAGATGTCATGTCTTCGACCCAGGTCGAGGCGCTCATCGAGTTCGCCGTCGCGACCTATGGAGGCCTGGATATTCTGGTGAACAGCGCTGGCATTCAACGCTATGGCACCGTCGTCGACACGCCGGAGGAGCTGTGGGACGAAGTTTTGAACACGAATTTGAAGGGAGTGTATCTCACCGCCAAATATGCCGTTCCCCAGATGAGAAAACGTGGTGGCGGAGCCATCGTCAATGTGTCTTCGGTGCAGGCGTTTGCCAGCCAGAAAATGGTCGCCGCCTATACCGCCAGCAAAGGGGGCATCAACGCGCTGACCAGGGCCATGGCCCTCGATCACGCCGCAGAGCACATTCGGGTCAATGTCGTCTGTCCGGCTTCTATTGACACGCCCATGCTGCGCTGGGCCGCAGATCGCTTTCGGGAGGACATGACGAATGACCAGCGGGTGCACGCCTGGGGAACCATGCACCCGCTCGGGAGAGTAGGAACAGCCGAAGAAGTGGCAGAACTGATCGCCTTTCTCGCCAGCTCCAGGGCAGCATTCATCACGGGAGCGGAGTACAAGATCGACGGAGGCATGCTTGCCGCGCTGGGGGTCGCCTTGCCTGAGTAAGCAGGGAGCCTGGGTGTGCGGGAGCAAAAGGAGCACCAGCTGTATGAAAATTGTAGATATTCGTCCGACCACCGTGACGGTCCCACTGGAAGCCGCCTTACGTCATAGTAATGGCGCGCACTGGCAGCGGTTTGTGCGCACGATTGTGGAAGTCGAGACCGATGAAGGCTTGATCGGGTTGGGAGAAATGGGAGGTGGAGGAGAGAGTGCCGAGCAAGCCTTCAAGGGACTCAAACCCTATCTGGTGGGCCACGACCCCTTTGCCTTCGAGGCGCTGCGGTTGAAAATCTGCAACCCAACGGCGAGCCTCTACAACAATCGGACCCAACTCCACGCCGCCATCGAATTTGCCTGCCTGGATATCGTGGGCCAGAAACTCGGGGTGCCCGTCTATGACCTGCTTGGGGGCAAGGTGCGGGATGACGTGTCCTTCGCCAGTTATCTCTTCTTTCGCTACGCTGATCCTACCACCGGTCTGGGGGAAGTGCGCACGATTCCGCAGTTGATCGACCACGCGCGTGCCTTAAAACAGCAGCATGGCTTTACCACGCACAAGCTCAAAGGGGGCGTCTTTCCTCCTGCATATGAGTTACGCTGTTATCAGGCCCTGGCTGAGGCGTTTCCCAGGGATACCCTGCGCTACGATCCTAATGCCGCGCTCAGTGTGGAAGAGGGGATTCGTTTTGGCCGCGCCATCGAGCCTCTGCGCAACGATTATCTGGAAGATCCTACCTGGGGCTTGAATGGCATGCGCCAGGTGCGTCGCTCGTGCGGCCTCCCCCTTGCGACCAATACCGTCGTGGTCACCTTTGAGCAACTGGCGACCAATATCCTGGATCCAGCCGTGGATGTGGTGCTGCTTGATACCACCTTTTGGGGTGGAATTCGTCCCTGTGTCAAGGCGGCGGGGGTATGTGAAACCTTTCAAATGAGCGTAGCGGTCCACTCCTCAGGGGAACTGGGCATTCAGTTAGCGACGATGCTCCACCTGGGGGCGGTGCTGCCGAATCTGACCTTTGCGGCTGATGCCCACTACCATCATCTCACGGATGATGTGATCACCGGCGGAAAACTCCGCTATGAGAACGGATACATGCGGGTTCCAGATGCGCCTGGCCTGGGAGTGCGGTTGGACCGAGAGAAATTACAGCGCTATGCGGAGTTGTATAAGGAATTGGGAGGGTATGCCTACGATCGTGATCCTGGTCGTCCCGGCTGGTATGCCGGTGTGCCCAATCAGCAATGGGCAGACCCAGACGTACGTATCCTGCCTGCAATGGAAAGCAAACACCAACAGATTGCACCAAAGAACCAGGGAGTCCTATCATGAATCCGCTTTTCCCACTTGAACGCGCCGCGCTGTTCTTTGACGGTACCTTTAGCGAACCACGCTTGGCTCACCCGGAGTGCGTGGCGGTAGACGCCGAAGGCCACATCTGGTGTGGCGGAGAACATGGAGAGATCTATCGCATCTGGCGAGACGGCTCGAAGATCGAACTGATCGCCTCCACCGGAGGCTTTACGCTGGGCATCGCCTTTGACGCGCACGGAAATCTGTATAGTTGCGATCTGAAGCACGCAGCCGTGTTTCGTCTCAATACCGCGACGCGCCAGCTTGAAACCTTCGCTACTGGGAGCGCGCAGCGCCTCATCCGCATTCCGAACTTTCCGGTGGTGGACGCGGCGAGAAACTGCCTCTATGTCTCTGACAGTCACGATCAAAAAGCACCTGGACCAGGCGTGTGGCGATTCGATGTACTGAGTGGGCAAGGTGCTCTCTGGTACGCTGAGCCCATGCATTTCGCCAACGGGATGGCGCTCTCTGCGAGCGGAAACGAGCTCTATGTCGTCGAGACCTTCGCGCACCGGATCAGCAAAATCCCCATTCGCGCCGATGGGTCTGCGGGAAGCAAGGAAATCTTTCTCCAGAACCTGCCCTGCTTGCCTGATGGCATTGCCTTCGATGCTGAGCAGAACCTCTATATTGCCTGTTATGAACCATCTCGCCTCTATCGGGTGCGGCCCGATGGGCACATGGACCTGCTGATTGATGATCCTGACGCCCACACCCTGTGCCATCCCACCAATTGTGCCTTTCGAGGCACAACCTTATTCACGGCAAATCTTGGGCGCTGGCACATTACCCAGGTTGATGTTGGGGTTGAAGGCCTCCAACTCCTCTAGAGGAAAGCAGAACCAAGAGGAAATCCTGGATGATTCTGGCAAAAGGCGCTTCTCCACAAGAGCGTGTTGGGAGAAAAGGAAAAAAGAGGATACTGATGAACATGCAAAGCGCTGATGCTCATCTAGCATTGGCCCCAGGGGTGCTCTCAGGGATGCACATCGTCATGTCCGGGGTAGGATCCGGAATCGGGGCCGCAGCAGCCCAGCGATGTGTTGACCTGGGCGCGAACGTCGTCGGGTTTGATCTCATGCCGACTGCGACGAGTGACGCTCGGATGACGACCCTGGGAGTGGACATCTCCAAGCACGAAGAAGTGCGGGCTGCGTTCGCTCGGGCCATGGAAACGCTCGGCCGACTGGATGCCGTCGTCAATGTGGCCGGTATCGGCCACACCGGACCCATTACGGATGTTTCAGCCCAGGATTTTGCTCGCGTGATGGCGGTGAATGTCGAAGGAACCTTTTCCATGTGCCGGGAAGGCGTCCGCATCTTCCGCGCACAAGGAGCAGGGGGCATCATTGTCAATGTGGCCAGTGTCGCCGGGATCGTCGGGCTTCCCAATCGAGCCGTGTACACGACGAGCAAGGGCGCGGTCATTGCCCTGACGCGTCAACTGAGTGTCGATCATGCGGCCGAAGGCATCCGCGCGGTGGCCCTCTGCCCTGGAACCGTGGATACCCCCTGGGTTGGTCGGCTGCTGGCACAAAGTGGGCAACCCGCTGAGGCCAAGCGTTCGCTGGTTGCTCGTCAGCCGCTCGGACGCCTTGGCACGGCCCCAGAAATGGCGGAGTGGATTTGTTTCTTATTAACACGCAGCGCGAGCTTCTGTACTGGCTCAGCCCTGGTCGTCGATGGCGGTCTCTCTGCCGGGTAGGGCTACCGGAGGACATTCTGGGGACCCTACTGTTCGGAGGTGCTGTCGTAGTGAGGTGTAGCACTATCGCTGCCTTCGAGGCTTCCCTCAAATAGGCAGGGCTAACGCATGAGAATCAGCGGAGCAATTGCGCCACAAAATCGTAATTCCGAGTAGCCTGTTTTCGTCTGCCTCGGACACTGCCCGCACCTGATCGTCTACTCTAAGGCCAGTATGAGGCGATTCAGCGTTGGTGTGGCGAAAGATGAGCGGCTTAGCTGCCCCATGATCTCTCCTGCCATCTGGCGAGTCTCTTCCAGGTCGTCACCCAGATGGAGGTCGATTCCGCGCACGGCCATACGGGTGCGCAGCAGCGCCTGGAGGAGAATGACGGTAAGCCAGCGGGGAAGCCAGAGAAAGGGCAGGGTTAGCCAGAAGGGCGTCAGGGGTGTGCCTAGCTGCCGGAGGGCCAACAGCCCTTCCCGAATGGATTGCACCAGCATCATCACGTTCCGGCGTGACCGTGCCAGCTGCCCACTCCCTCTGGTCATCTGGACGGCGGCGAGAAGGCTCATATCCATGATCGCGTGGGTTTTCAGCCACGCTTGCATGTCGGGACTCAACGCCACCTTGAATCCTGCCTGCTTGAACGTTGCCGCAAGGTGGTGAAGACGTGGCGTCATACGGCCATCAGCTTCGCCCAGCATCGTCGGCAACTGGCGAAGAGTATACAAGTGGACGACATCCCCGTCGCGGACGCCACCAACCGATGGAAAGCCAAGAACGACACGCTGCGGACCCAGCTGCGCAACGTGTCGCATGCCAGCCGGATTGTTCAGCAGGAACAGCAGCAGGGAAACCTGACGATTGGCCGCCAGGATCGGCAAGATGGAATCCAGCTGGTCGAATCGTACCGTCACGAGGACCACATCGTATCTATCAGTGGGAGCGAGCTCTTCGACCACGGAAACTGGGGTTGTCGTCCTACGTCCGGTCGTCGCATCCTCAAGTTGAATACCATGGGTGCGCAATGACACCGCCCGTCGCCCTCGTGCCAGCAGCGTTACGTTGTTTCCCGCCTCCTGGAGCTTGGCGGCATAGACGCTGCCAATCGTGCCTGCCCCATAAACCAGAATATCCAAACTTCTTGCTCTCCTCGCTAACCTGTTCTCCGGAATTTTCCAGAGATCGTGCCGTAGCTCTACCCGTTACCCTAAACGACTGTTGATTTATCAACGTTTGTTCATTACAATGGTGCGAGATCCATGGGCTTTCATCAATAGGGAAGTTTGGCGAAGGTGTTCATTACTCAACATCTTTGGGAGGATTGTTCATCATGGAGAAAGAACAGCGTGCGACACCCTTCAGGGGGCATGCTATGGATCGACGCGTCCGCAAATCACAGCGCGCTATTCTCGAGGCGTTTGTCGGACTTCTGGCCGAGAAGGACTTTGCGCACATTACCATGAACGACATCGCGGAGCGAGCGGATGTCAACCGGGGCACGGTCTATCTGCATTACGTGGATAAATTCGACCTGCTGGATCACTGCATCGATACTCACCTGGCGCACCTCTTGGAAGACTGCCTCCCTGGCGGTACCCTGTCTCATCCGACGAAGGCTGCACTGCTGCGCGTCTTCGCCTATCTCGAGCAGCATGCCTTCTTGTACTCGACGCTCCTGGTCAACAAAGGCATCATCCCAACGTTTCGAAACCGCCTGATGGCAGTGATGGTAGAGAGCCTCAGAGCGTATTTTGATGCGAGCGGCATCCCCCCAGACATGAACAAGGAGGTGAGCGCCCAATTTCTGGCGTCGGCAGCCGTCGGCGTACTGGAATGGTGGATTACCCAATCAATGCCCTATTCTCCGACGGAGATGGTCGAACACCTGTGGGCATTGGGGGAACGGGTAGGAGTGCCCTATGTGTCGGCGTAAGGGCAACTGGAAACGGCCCCGTCAGTGCAGGACTAAGCATGAGACTCAGCGGAGCAATTGGGCCACAAAATCATTATTCCAAGCGGCCTGTTTTCGTCTGCCTCGGATGCTGCCCGCAGTCGTGCTGTGCTGGATCAGATTGCAGGCGATTTTTCGCAGCAAGGCGAGATTGTGTCGAGCGTGCTGGTCTCGGACGCGGGAAGCATCCTCTTGAAACGTGACATCTAACACCCAATGCAAACGGTTTTCAATGGCATAATCACAAATGACAAATTCTGTATGAGCCGGGTGAGCCAGCTCCATCAGATATCCGCGCGCCCAATGGGAAAAGGTGGGGTAGCATGTTCTCTTGAGGAAAACGTCAGGGAGGGTTTTCCCCAGGAGGAGACCCATGAAACCACCGCAATGGACCGTGCGACGGTCCACCATCATGACAGGCGATGCCCAGTTTCGCTGGGATCGAGCTTACCAGTCTCTGGTCCAATGGAGTGCAGCAGCAACACGATACCAATCCCCAAGTCCCTTCACTCAGGAGCTCAGAGATGAAAGTCGCTATCTATGTGCGGGTATCTACCCAGCGTCAAGCGCTCACCCAAACGATCGAGCAGCAACTCCAACGCTTATACGAACACAGTCAGACGCAGGGCTGGCCGTGGCAAGAGGAGCATATCTTTCGCGATGATGGCTACAGTGGGGCGAGTCTGCACCGGCCTGGCCTCGACCGGCTGCGGGAGCAGGTGAGCCGCGCAGTCTTTGATCGGGTGGTCATGACCGCTCCAGACCGGCTCGCTCGGAACTACGTCCATCAAATGCTGCTCGTGGAAGAGTTCGAACAAGGGGGATGCCAGGTCGAGTTTCTAGATCGGCCCATGAGCCAAGACCCCCACGATCAATTGCTCCTCCAGATTCGCGGAGCGGTCGCCGAGTATGAACGGAGTTTGATCGCCGAACGCATGCGACGAGGTCGACTCCAGAAATATCAAGCTGGCGGTTTGTTGCCCTGGACCCATCCGCCCTACGGCTTCCGGGTGGATCCAACGCATCCTCGTGACCCAGCCGGGGTTCGGCTGGAGCCAGCCGAAGTCGCTGTGGTGACGGACCTCTTTGCTCGCTATCTGGAAGAGGGAGCGAGCCTGAAAGCGGTGACCAAACAGCTCAGCGCGCTCCAGGTTCCCACCCCCAATGGGCAGGTACGCTGGAATCAGGCCACCGTCCGAGGCATCCTGACCAATCCGGTCTACACTGGAACCATTTATCTAGGACGCAGCCGCCCGACTCCAGCCCACCAGCGCCACTCGCCGTTGCTGCCGATTGGTCGAGACCGGGGCGGACACACGCAAACCGCTCCACAGGAATGGGTGGCGATTGGTCAGGTTCCCCCTCTCGTGAGTCAGGAGTCCTTTGACCACGTCCAAGTCAAACTGGCGCGTAACCAACAGTTTGCCCGTCGCAACAATTCAACCCAGCCGTATCTCTTACGGGCCCTGGTCAGTTGTGGGCTGTGTTGTCTGGGATGTGTTGGCCGCAGCAGCCGAGGAGGGTATGCCTACTACGTCTGTCATGGGAAAAGCCAGGCGATCATTTCCCGCCGCGATGAGAAGTGTCCGGCTCGTTATATCCCGGTTGAACAGCTTGATGAACTGGTGTGGCAAGATGTCTGCGAAGTCCTGACCCATCCTGAGATGATTGCGGCTGCCCTCCAACGCGCCCAAGGGGGGCAGTGGCTTCCACAAGCACTGCTGGCGAGGCGTGAGAATCTGCGCAGAGCACGCGTGAATCTGGAACAGCAGCGGGAACGGCTGACTGATGCGTATCTGGCCAACGTGCTGGACCTGGAGGAGTATCAGCGACGACGCCAGGGACTGGAGCAACGCTTACAAACACTGGCTGAACAGGTCCGCCTGCTGGAGGCCAGTGTAGGCCGTCAGGATGAATTGGCAGCTCTGGTCCAGTCTATCAAAGCGTTCTGTGAGCGGGTGCAGCAGGGACTGACCGAGGCGACCTTTGAACAGAGACGGCTGCTGGTGGAGTTGCTCATTGATCGCGTCATTGTGACCGATGAGGAGGTAGAGATCCGGTACGTGATCCCTACCTCCCCTAGCTCCGAACAAGTGCGTTTTTGTCATTTGCGATTAGACTATTTCAATGGACCAGTGCTGGCGGATGGCCGCGATATGCCGCTCATCTTCGACGGGCACACTGGACAGAAAGTACCCTTTTTGCTCACTCCCTGCGGCCCTCGCATTTTTCTGGGCTGACATCGTATCTTCTTGTTGCAAAAATCATTGCAGAATCAATGGTGCAGATGGTATGCTGAAGGAAACTTTTGCAACAGGAGAGCATCGATGAATATCGGCTATGCGCGCGTATCCACCCATGAGCAAACACTGGCCCTCCAGCACGACGCTTTGCGGGCGGCCCAGTGTGCCCTCGTGTTTGAAGACACCATCAGCGGCATCACCACCGCGCGGCCAGGACTCGACCAGGCGCTTTCCCACCTGCGGGAAGGCGATACCCTGGTCGTCTGGCGCCTGGATCGGCTGGGCCGGTCCCTCCCTCATCTCATTGAGACGGTCACGCGCTTGCAGGCGCAAGACATTGGTTTCAAGAGCCTGACCGAGAGCATTGATACCACGACTCCCGGCGGCGTGTTGATCTTTCACGTCTTTGGCGCGCTGGCGCAGTTTGAACGTGATCTGATACGCGAGCGCACCAGGGCTGGACTCACCGCGGCTCGCGCGCGTGGCAAGCAAGGTGGGCGCCCCAAAGCCCTGAGTCGCATCGATCCCAAGAAGCTAGAGACGGCGCGGCGTATGGCGCAAGACCCGGCCACGCCGATCTCCCAGATTTGCGAGTTTCTCGGGGTCTCTCGCTGGACCGTCTATCGCTATTTCCCGCGACCCCAAGCCAGCGGAGCTGAGCAGGAAACCGCTCAGGATGACCAGTGAAGTGGGAAGAGGAGCCGGACAGCACGGAGTACTCCCGCTGCACCACTGGAGTAGCTACTCCATCTTCCAATTGAGCATCTACCAACCGGACGGCTATGTGAAGAGTGGTGATGGGAGAGGAGTAGCTTTCCGGCACAGTTTCTCAGGACTTTCATCCTACCTCTCTTCCCTTCATATACACTGCTCGATGTCTCCAGGAAGAGAGCAGAAATGCCTGGTTCCTCCTCTGGTGAAAGCGGAGGGATGCAAATGGCTGTCTCAGGAAGAAATCCTTGCCATACCCCATTGGAGGCTGCTTCCGATCGAGGCAGCTGTTCAGGACGGGGTTCGACAGCGGCGCGGACTGGCTCACCTCAGGCGGTTTTGATGTTGGCTGCCTCGCGCAAGCCAAGCTCCTCAATGGATTGCTCTCTTCCCGATGGCCAAGCTGTGATACACTAAACTCAACATTTGCGCAGTGGAAGGACTCGGTGAGAGAACAATGCAACAGAAAATCCTATGAGGAAACCATGGAAAGCCCGGACGAGAAATTCAACTATGGGTTTGTCGAAGATCTTGATAGAGCAATAGAAAAGGGTACTAAAAATCCGACGTGCCTCTACCCTGGTTGTAGCAATCCACCTATCGGCTCCCATGTGATAGCCCGCAGAACGCTCCAACTCATTGCGGAAAACAGTCACGTGTTGACATGGTTAATCCCCACTTCCTGGGAGATGGTTCATGCTCATCAGGAAGGTATACCATTGGAACAACCGGGGCAGGAACCTGCTTCTGTTGGGATAAGGAACAAGCGGAAGGTCACTATTCCCCTCTACTGCAAAGAGCATGATCATAAAATTTTTGCTCCTTTGGAAACACAAGAATTTGCTTTTCATCCTGAACAGGTCTTGCTTCTGGCGTATCGTGCCTCCTGTACTCTGACATTTCCTCATGCCTCCCTGCCAGAGGCAATTTTGGAAGTTGCAAGAAAACATCATTATGCTCATTCTCTGGATACGCCGGAACGATTACAAAAACTTGAACGATTTCGGGCAGTACAGTGCGTGATAGACGCCAGGCAACGCTACACAGCCATATATCAATCCCAGGATTACAATCAGCTACGATGGGTAACGTATCTGGTAAATATACCAATGTGTATTGCTGCCACTTATACGCTTGTTCCTATTGTTGATGAAAATGGTGCTCAGGCTATCGTGAATGGGACGCTACTCCTCACCGCAGAAGACGTGGTGACTTTTTCCTTGCTTCCCTATCCCCCCGCGAACAAAAGCCTCTGCGTGATCAGTTGGTTGAAAGGGAGCCAGCGGGCAGAGCAGTTTATGGCATTGAGCAGAATCCCTGAACTATCACCAAATGAGCAACCGGATACTTTCCTCTTCTACGCGTTTGAGTCTCCCACTCTCTACATTGCACCTGTATGGTGGAGAGCCTTGAGTGAGGAACGAAGAGAAGAATACAGACAAATCCATTTGAAAACAGGCAGAGACCATGCAGAACTAGTTTAGTGGTGCATTCGCCAAGTTCAAGCCCCCTGTGGAATCGCCAGGTCGGGATGTGCAAGCGGCTATATGCGCTCCTGGTCATCCAGGCAGGGAAGGATAAGGACCAGACCGCAGAGGACGCCGACAGCGCCAACTTTATATGAGGTCAGCAATGCCTGAACCTGTTATTTCTATCCAAGCCGACACGTGCGAAGCCAGATCTGGCATCCCTGCAATCCTGACTCAACCTTACTGAGGGATCGAATGTATGAGGTCATCAAGGGCAGCTTGTATCTTCTCCGCTGCCCCTGGTTGGACGAGAATCTCATCAATTGGTAGGGATGGCCGTATCCTAAATTGACGTTCCTCTAACCCAGCGAGCCGTTCCTTGACACCAGGAATGGTGCGAAACGATTCCGCCAGGCGCACGAGCAAGGGTTGTGGAACGCGCCCATTTCGCGCAAGGTATGCAAAGTTGATGGCAAATTTACCTTTGCTTTTCCCGTCCTCTAACCAATCTTCAAGAGCGAACACGCTTAATCTCCCCTTCCCGTTCCCACCTCGAAAGCGGGCGGTAGCTGAGGCGAAGATGCCATCATTCCAGGGTTCAAAAGTTGCTCCTCGCTCTTCTGCAAAGCTGTAGAGTTTTCTGGCCGCCTGGACCCCCTCGGGAGTGCAGATCTCCTCTAATCGAGCGAACAATGTCTCCTTGTTCCACGGGCGACTGTTTACCCTCATATTATGTCTCCTTGTTAACTGATTGCCCAGTTCTACGTTACTCAGTGGGACGGATGATGGGCTCATGTTCTTAGCGTCCCGCAGGCGCTGCAACTCCATGACAGGCTATGATGCAGCTCCAAATCGCTTGTAATCAACCTCAGGTCCACCCAGAAACTGTTCCGTTCTGACAGGACCAACGTTCTTATCAACCGCACCCTAGGGAATTATTGAAAGTGACCGCGCGCCAGAGCCAGGTGGCTGATGGCCCATAGGGGAGTTCAAAGACAAAGACCGTCCCATTGATCGCATAAAAAGGATTGGCATCGGGTGGAGTTCCTGGCACCTGTGCAGTCCCCACCACATACATAAGTTTCGCATTGATCGTGAGATCCAGATAGGCAATGCCTGATGGGCCATATCCAAAGCAAGCATACCCTGCCTGATCCGGGGTGAGGGGAGGCGAAGAAATCGAAAGACTGTACGCATTATAGGTTAAATTGCCATAAAATTGTTGCCAATCTTGACTCCCTGAAGCTCGCAAAGGGATTGCTTGGAAGTTTTCAGTATCGGCAGCAGTTTGAATGGAAACATAATCATGCTGTTCCAACAGGGCGGAGAAAGACTCAAGGAACTTGGAGAAATCATCCGTGAGCAGGCCAGCACGAGCGTTAAGCGTCGGCGTGGAGGCGGGCTCCGTCGCAAGAGGAACAGACGGGGTAGTAAGAGAAGAACCTTCAGAGCGGTAAAACACAAAGTAGGCAGTAACGGGAAGCGCAAGGATGAGCACGATACAGAGCACAATCAAGGCTACAATAATATTGACCTGACGCTTCTGTGGGGCTGGGGGAGGTGGAGGAGATGGGGGAGGCTGTAAATAATCTGGCCGGTTGAATTCAGGATAATAGGGATCTTCTGGCTGTGGTGGCTCCATCGAAGCACCTCCTTGCTCTGCTGGAGCCAAGTATAGCTTGCCTGTCAAGAAAGAGCGGCACTGTCCCCGTGAACAACGCAAAGAACCTCCAGGCAGCGGTCGGGTATCCAGGAGCGGCTCGGTGGGTCGCTCTGTATGCGAGCAGCGACCATGCGATGTATAATGACGGCGGGTACTCTGGAACTGGTGACCCCTCGCTCTTTCTTGCGTGCAAACGCCATACAGTTGTGGCTCCGCACCTGGCCGGGGCACATCTGGGCAGCGCCGACGACGAAGCCCGCGAATGGCTGCTGGTCGATCAGTCCCAGCACCTGCTCTATCTGGCCGAGGTGGAAGAGGCCAGGCGCTTCTTGGCTGCGCAGTGGCCCCGCTATGATGCGCCGCTGGAGTATACCGAGGCCGAACTGGCGCGGAGGCTTGCGGACGACTGGCGGGAGGAATCCTTACCTGCTGACTGGCATGATCGATTGGCGGAAGCGGTGCGCGAGAGCCGCGCCAACTATCGGCTCATGCAGCAATGGCTGGAGGAGCAAAGAACGGAGGGGCATCCATGAAGCGAGTACTGCATGGCCTCTGCCGCTCTGGGGAGTCGAGCGCGGCGTAGGTTCTGGTCGTTGCAGGGCGCTAGTGTTCTAGCTAGCGCCCTCATTGTATTCTTCTGCTTGTCTTTCCGCTTCAAAAACTGAAGCATGAAAATTCGTCGCAAAACCGGCCTTTTTCCGTTACCCAGAAAAAACATATTCGTTTTCAAAGCACTCATTTGTCACCAGACCCAATTTCCTACCAGGAAGAACGAGAGGAGCAGGCACATGGGCAAGCAAATCGGCGAATGCAATATCGACCTGGCGCTCAAACTCGAAGCGCAGGACTTGACCTACGACGAGATTGCCGAGCGAGCCGGGTATGCCAGCCGGGGCGCGGTCTGGCGCGCTATCCGGCGGGAGCAAGCAAAACGTGGTGTGTCACAGGCCACGAACCAGCGCAGCAAGGCACAGGAGCACCTGGTGGAGGAGGAGTTTGATGTACATCCGATCACCATCAAACGGCTGAAGCTCCTGGCCCTCATCGATGAGACGGATACGGATCAGATTCTCACGCAGATGATCGATGAAGCGTGGCAGCGGATGCAGGCGGACGTGACGCCAGCGGCAGAGCGGAAAGAGGACGCGCAGCCATGACTATGCTGCTGCCCGATGGGGCGGCCCTGCACCCAGTTAACGCAGCAGAATACGCCCGGCTGTGTCAGGAACCAGAGCGCCAGCTAGACCAGGAACGCTCTGGCGAGTGCATCTTACTTGGTATCTTTGAAGTCATCACTGATCCAGGTGATTATGGCTCTCCTTTGCTCTCACCAAAAGCTTGCCAAGCCGGAGGAGGAAGTTCAAAGACCTGCTCAAAGAACGCGACCCATGACTGTATCAGCTCCCGCTTCTCCAGCTCACAACGGCGGCAAAAGCCTCGACGGGCCAGCTGCCCCTTGGAGGAAGGCTTCCCACATGCAGGGCAGGGGGGATTCCAAGCTCTCTTTTCTGCTGCTCTGGTTTCTTCTTGCGCTTCTCGTAATGCCGCGTGGCAGATTTGATAATGACGTTTCCTGAACTCAGTATCGTCGGGAAACTCATCGCGCATCTGTGGTAAGGTATGTTCAACCTGGCACTTATTACATCGAATGATATACCTTTCTGCCCCATTAGCAAAATCTCGGAGCAGCAGCGTAAATGGTTCCCCGGACTGCCAGGTATGTGGGGGAAAACCTGGAGCGCCTTTCCGCTCTTCAGGGAATAGGTGTCCGATGCGTGCGATCAGGCAACCAGGTTTGTGGTTTTGGGGAGCAAAGTCGTAATCTTCTTGATAGACCATCTGTCCCCAGATGGCCCTGCGACAGTAAAAGCACTCATCACCCCAGCCATCATTGGCTGCTGGCGGGTTCTGTAATAGCTCTAACAACAGGGTCCGAGAATTTCGGAGAAACCGAATCATTTCAGACTCAGACATCGCTATGCTCCTCCCTCTTCACCAGGGCAAGCTCCTCCGTTCTTGACAGGTTGATCCAGTCTAGAGGCGATGGGAACCCGCCAGGAGACGTTCAACGCCTCCGATCACGCGAGCATGTTGGTATTTTCCCACACCTGACCAGTTCCTTTCCAGCACAGACGTTAAGCGCTTTCTTGCAGTTCGCTGATCAACTGCTTGATTTCGGCCTCCAGCTTCGGAATCCGCTGCCGGGCCAACAGTTGCATGCTGGGCGTGCGCTTGAGTTGGGCCAGTTCGCGTTGAAGCTGCATCAGTCGCTCTCGGCGCGGGTCTAGCGCTGGTGGGGCTGCCGCTGAGGCAGCCTGGTCGCGGGTTTTTCGTATGGGCGGCCCGCTTGGTGGCGATCTGCGTTGCTCAGTCGGTTCGGTCTGGCCGGGTGCTGTCGCCGGGGCGGGGCTGCCCGGCGCGGTGGAGAGAGGGGGAACGAGGAGCTGGAGACGCGAAATCTCCCGTGCCAGAAACCGTAATCGCCGTTGTGCCTCACCCCAGCCCGCCTGACTGGGCTTGGCCTGCCGAAGCTGTTCTTGCTCGGCTAGAAGCTGCTGGAGGATATGCTGATCTGCCTGGCGCTGGGCCAATGCGTCCACCTCGGAGGCATCAGCCGGGGGAGGTGGTCGGTCTTTTTCGTCTTCTTTGTTCTTTTCTGTTTTCAATACCGACGAAGGAGCGCCGCCCTTGCTCTCTACGTGTTTCTCTACAAGTGTTTCCTGAGATTCTTCCTCTGATCGGTCTCTCATTTCTTTAGACCTGCTCCCAGAAGATGTGAGAGGCGTCTCTAATTTCTTGAGTCCAGCTCTCAAATAATTTGAGAGCGGTTCCACCTCTTGTGCCTCTTCTGGGGAATACGCTCTATCAAAATAACAGAGAGGTATCGGTGTCACCAGATCACCCGCCACTTCCTTCTTGGCGTTCTTATCGCCGTGGGTGCGTTTTTCAGCATCAACCGCCAGGAGAGCGCGATGTTGCTGCACGGTCCACTCACTCAGATAGTAGACGCCGATCTGCACCAACTTAATCCAGGGGAGACCTTCGGGCGTGAGTTGCACGCCGCGCCCCGGGTTGTCAGGGGCAATGACAGCATAGCGCTTCTGGATACGCCCCTGATCGTGTCCATCGGCCTCGACATAGAGCGTATCGGAGGCAATGCCCTCGCGGATGCAGCTCAAGATGGTCGGCTCTGATGCGCTAGTGCCTGTATGCAGGCGGCTTCTATCGCGCTGCTTGCGGCCAGAGCGAAACTCGTCCAGTGTGATGCGCTTCGGTTCTGCCTGGTTGGTGTAGTTGGTGGCGTCCAGGGTGAAACTGAGAATGCGCCAGGTATTGGCCCCCACCAGGAACATGTAGTCAGCCACATCACGCGGGACGCTGTACCAGTCTTGCTTTTTGTCGGGGTGGGCTTCGTAGTCGATGGGGGTACGGCTCTGCGTCTCCCGCTTCTTTTTAGGCATACAAGCGGCTCCAATGCTGTGCTCACCTGGTCTGGAGCCGTTCTGCTTGTCTCGGAGGGCACAGATGGCTTATAATGCCATCTCGAAGGCTCCAGCGGGGCTTTCCAACGAGGCGCTCAGCCGAGCTTGTGAGAGAGGGTAGGCTGGGCGGCTCGCACGTGTATGATAGAATAGGCGCTGCTTGAAGTACCGTGGACTCAACCCCCTTCGCTACTCCAAGCGCTGGTGAACAAGGGACGCCCCTGGCGATACGTCAGGCGGCGTCTTTTGTTTGGGTGTCTTCCTCCCCCTCGCTCCCTTTCGGGGTGCGCTGGCTCCCTTTCTTTGGCCCTGGCTTGTGCTCGATGGCCAGATAGGCATCCAGAGCGGCCTTGTCGATCATCCAGTAGTGGGTTCCAATCGGGAGTTCCACCTTGCGTGCCTTGATGCGCCCGATAGCCGCCGAGCGCACCAGGAATGAGATACTCAGCCCCTTTCCCCGTGCTTTGCTGTACTCGTGTGCCTGGCGAATGGTGAGTTCTTCCACGGCATCCTTCCTTTCGGTTGTGATGGGTCTCTGCACCAAGTATAGCGCATATTCAGAATTAGTTCAAGCACCTATTGCATTTTATTGGAAGACCTGATATGATATTAGTATAAATACCAATTGTAAATATGAAGGAGGATATCTGATGGCTCCCACACCCCCACCAATTCCTAACACGTTTCTTCAGTTCCCGATGGGCGCTGGTCCAGCCGACCTCTTGGAGCAGGCGGTTGGCTATAGCGGCCAGGCGCGGTTTTGGGCGACCTGGTGGGGGAGCGGAGACGAAGCCTACTATACGGATGGCAATATGGAAGCAACCGGCAACTGGCAGGGATACCAAACGTTTACTGACCACCCGCTGATGGCGGCCTTCCTGGCCCGGATGCACGCTGACCTGGGCAGTTCTGAAAACCGTGCCCGGCATCTTTTGCTCATTGATCGGGAGACCCGCCAGGTCTATCTGGCGCGCTTCAACGAGGGCCAGCGGTTTCTGCACACGCAATGGGGACCACCGCCTGTCCTGACTCCGGAAGAACTGATGGAGCGTGTCAAGCGCATTCAGGCCCAGATGGAGGCGTGGGAGCGCCAATCCCCTGCGGATCGACACCAAGAGGTGATGCAGCGCATCACCAGGCAGCAAGAGGCATGTCAACGCCTGCAAACCTGGCTCACGCGAGCCTCAAACACATCAGTTTAATTAGGGAACGTCTCTTCAAGGGCCAATGTATATGCCAATAGACTGGACACGGTATCCGCCTACCTGGTTTACCAAGATACGCCCGGCAATCTTGCGCCGGGCCGGACAGCGCATCGACACTGCCACTGGTCTGATCGTGCGCCAGGCGCGATGTGAGTGGTGTCAGGTAGAGAACGGCAGCACGCGCCGGGGAACACGCATCATTCTCACCATCGCCCATCTTGGAGCGCCGGTTGCCACTGGCACAGGTTGGCAGATTGGCAATCCGCATGACAAATTTGACATCCGAGCAGACAACCTTTGTTGTCTTTGTCAACGCTGCCACCTATTTTACGATCTTCCTGACCACATGCAGCACGCAGCGGAGGGACGAGCGCGGAAGCGGCAAAAGGCAGGCCAGCTTGCGCTGTTTGAGGTGGATGTGCCACCTGCTTATCTCCGACGCGCGCCGGGGGAAGGGATGGAGCCAGGGTGGTTGAGAGCCTGGTATGGGGGAACGACACTTTGCGCCAGTGCGGAAGCGCTCTGGAACGGAGGAGCCTACTGTGCTTGAGGAGAGACATACCTGCCGCGTGTGGGGCGCGCTGTTACAGTCAGAGCCAGACCTGCGGGTGCAGTATCGAGAGCGCCACCGTGATCCCACCGGCCAGGTTCACCTCCAGCATGCAAGCGTGCTGGGACGCTTTAAGTGCCCACGCTGCGGAGGCTGGAGCGAGTATGCGCTGTGGGAAGTTGCCCCGCAGCGAGACAGGGGCGAGTCCGCCGAGCGGTCTAGAGAAGATTTGGAGTAGGGGAAACTCGTATGCTTTGCTTATGGAACAACTGCATCCACTCGCAACGAGGGAGGAGTTGGCACGCATCTTCTTCGAGGACTTTGAACGTCAAGGAAGCTTTGTTTTCTGAGAGGTGAATGTAATGAGCAAGAGAGAAATCGACTTGACCTCAATTGAGGTACAGCCCGCTGGATTGCCTGTGCTGCCTTTGAAGCGCGAGCGGGTCGATGCGTACCTGGGCAGTAAACATTTGTACGAGCGTCTCTGCTTCGCAGGGGTGCATGATCGCTGCCTTCTTGCCTGCGCCTGGCTGTTTGATCACCCCGGCGCGAAAGTCAGCATTGGCAGCGATGCTGCCATGATCGATGGTCGATGCTATCGATTGGCACAGTGGCAGCAGCACGAGGTAAGCCGCCTGGATGCAGCTTTTCCCTACGATAAAGTTGTGACCAAGCGCCAATATATTGCGTTAGGGGCGCAGCGCCAGCCACGACGAAAGCGAGTACGCCCATGAGCAGCAAACAACGCTCAGAGCTGCCTCCAGAGAGAGGGCAGCCTGGGACACCCCCACCAGTGCTCTTGCTCACGATTGGCATCGATGCCGCTGGGCATGTCTGCAAGCGGGAAGGCTTTCTGCGTGCAGGAACGCAGGCCCAGATGGAGACTGCTCGCCATATTGATTACCTGCTGGATGTGCTGGGGCGGGAGCAGGATGAACAGGAATGGGGGCATCCGATTCTGCCTCTGGAGGCCGTCACGGGCTGGCAGCAGGCTCGGATGATTAAGCAGCTGCGGCAGGAGAGGAAGGGGCATCATGAGCAGTAACGAGGCCGCTGGCCGGGCTGTTGCCTGGCAAGCCTTTGTGCGAATGCAAGCGATCTTGACCTATCCCCATCATACGCACTGGGGCGAACAAGCCTGGGCAGAGTATGCCCATCATATTTCGAATGGGTTTCGAGACCTGTTCACCCTTACGGAGCAGGAGCGCGGGGAGGCCGAAAACCTCTTCTTCAACACGATTATTCGCCTGCAAGAGGTCGAGCAGGGCACGCAGATCAGGCTGAACTGATCTGGCAGCCACGCTGCGCCGAACCCCAAGTGAAGGCAGGAGCTTGTATGCCCCAGGTTGCGTACCTATCAGAGGTGATTCCTGGCCTCATTCTCGGTAATCGTGGCAAATCACCACTGTCCTGAGGGAGAACTGGCTGCCTGAAGCCTGGTTAGCACCTGCCGGTGATGCTCTCTCCCAAGCAAGCGCCTCCCAGGCTTCACGCTGACCAGCAGATGGCTGGAGGCAGAGTAACGCGCCATCAGGTCATGAGCACCTGACGCCGACTGGCTGACCCTCCCTTGCGACCAGCAGCACGCGCCTCAGCGCTGGTCCACTCATGGGCAGTACCCCGCACATGCGCGGCCCGACCACCCTTGCTGGCAATCTCGCGCTGTTTATTGGGGTCCATCGACGCGAACCCACGTCCTCGGCCTTTCCGTTCTGTCACCATTGCGACCCTCTCCTTTCTTTGCCACAGGGAATACATCCCTATGGTGCTTCAGGGCGATCCAGTCTTGCTGCGCAGCACGGCTTGTTGGCCCCAGCCTCTTCTGGTCTGGCCGCCGATACGATCAGCCGACTCTGGGCGTTCCCAGGGCTTTCCGACGAGCGAGACCCTTGGCCTCGCTGCGCTAAACGCTGAGCACCCCGCCGAGGAAGAGATGACTCCCAAGTTTCGTGCCACCATCTGGTGAAAAATAGGGCTTGACAAAATATTGATCGCTTACTAAAATGACAAGTAGTCAGTATTTATCTGTCCATTGGGCAGGAAGGAGGCGAGCATGCGAAGGCGAGAACGCGAGCGCTACGATGCGCTCTATGAGGTCCGCGAGCTGGTCCAGCAGGGCAACTGGGTCGTCCTGGATGTCGAAACCATTGGGTTGGAGCCGCCAGAAATCATCCAATGGGCGGTGGCCGCGCCCGATGGCACGATCCTGGGCCAGGGGTTCGTCCATCCGATCAGGCCGATCACCGAGGGCGCGCGGGCGATTCATGGCATTCCTGATGAGCGCGTAGCCGATGCGCCTCCCTTTGCCGAAGCCTGGAGTGAATTATCTCGGCTGCTGGCCGGAAAAACGGTGGTCGCCTATAATGCGAGTTTTGAGCGCGAGGCGCTTCACGTTTCGGCAGTTCCCTACTTTTCCTTTCTCTGGGGTCAACCCCGTTTCCGCTGGCTGTGCGCGATGGAGGCGTTTGCCTGCGCCTATGGCGACTGGCACCCGTATTTCCACTCTTACACATGGAAAACGTTGGAGACGGCGTGCCACTTCTTCACCATTCCCCACGATCAGGCGCACTCCGCCGCAGGCGATGCCAGGGCTACGGCGCAAGTGATGCACGCCCTGGCCGCGCTGGCCGAGCAAGAGTTGCCAGCGGGCTATCATCTGCCCCGCGACGTGGCATGCGCCGGGGGCTGTGGGAAGTCGGAGACCTTCCTCTTTGGCGATGCGGGCGACTGGGAGGGCTGGTATTGCGGCGCGTGCGGCGTGCTGGCAGGGATGTATCATCTCTGTCCGCAGTGCAAGGGCACCCCGACACTGCTCTTCACGCCGGACGTGACCGAATGGTGCCGGTATTGCCTGGAAGCGGACAAGCTGGAGCGAGGGGAATACCATCGGTGCGCTGGATGCGGCGGGGTCGTTGAGGCTCCGGAGCGGGTGCAGAAGTATCACGACCAGACGTGCCAGCGGCGCGCGTATCGCCGGAGGCGGGAGCAGCGCGAGGAAGCGGTGCCGGAAGGCGTGACCCCAGTACGAGCAGGACAGCACCAGCTTGAGACGATCCACGAGGGGAGTGCTCGGCTGTGCTGCACCATCTGTCAACAGACCTGGACGAGCAAGGACGTGCGCAGTGTGTGCCCAGGTGTGCCTACCTTCGCCTCATGGTTTTCGGTCCCAGCCGACCGCTTTGTGACGTGGACGGAACTGAGGCGACGGCATTACACCACGAGCCGGGCTGTGCCTCACGCGGCAGTGCGCATAATCAAAGCCCCGTATTATCGGTATCTCTACGATCTTCAGCGCTCCACTCCGATAACGATTGCTCCGGAACGCCAGCAGGCCATTGCCAAGGCGAAAGCCACCAGCCAGGCACATTACACCTGCCGGATGTGCCAGGAGTATTACACCTCGCCTGATGAGCGCAAGGCGTTTGTGGCGCAGGTGTGCAAGCATTGCCAGTGGGAGGTGCGGGAGTGGAACCGGCGCGTGGCCTGGGCGCGTGAAATGATTCAGCAGGAGGCGGTGCTGCTGGAAGTCGAAACCTATAAGCCCGACCCGAAGCAGCCTGGACAGCCGGTGAGCTGCACGCTGCTTGACCTGGCGAGCGGGACGATCCTCCGCTCCGGAGCGCTTCTGCCAGAGGATGCGCCCGCGCTGGCAGCTTTGATCGATCACCACCCAACACCAGTGCTGACTTGGGATGGGGAGGGCCTCTGGGCACTCCGAGACTGGGCACAGGGAGCCACGGGCAAGGTGGTGTTGTTTGGACGGATGGAGCATCTGGCCGAGCATCTGACGCATACGCGGCAGGGCGAGCAGGTGGTGGTCTGGGAGACGCGCCCCTATGAGAATGGCTACCCGGTTGCTGATTTGGCGTGGTACTGCGCGGCCTATGGCGTCGAAGCGGGGTCAACCCACCTGGAGACGATGCGCCGGTTGGTGTTGCATCTGGCAGCGCAGGAGCCGCTGGTGCTGACCGCGCCGGAACAGGAGGTGAAGCCGCATGCGCGCCGAACCGCCTGACCCGTTGACCACGCAGATGTGGCAGAGGCTTTCCGACGCGAAAACCAGTACCATGCCTCCTGCGGAGGTGATTGAAGCACTGACCCTCTCGCTGCGCCGTGATGTGGCCTCGCCTTTCGCGTCGGGCGAGGCAAGGCAGACACACCGCGTATGATGAAGTCCTCGAACGAGCACTCGCAGCGCGAGCGCGGGCAATCATCCTCTTAGAAGCGTCTTCAGGCACGCCGCCTGAGGTATAACAGGCATGGAGGTGCAGAGATGAACACCGATCTGAAGTGGTATCGGAAAAGTGCCGAATCGGGCGAGTGGTCGGCTGTGGTGTTGGCTGAAAGCGAAGAGGACGTGCGCGAATTGCATGAGCGCGAGCAACTCTTGCTGCCAACCCTCGCCCACCAGTATCCAGGCCCGTTTCGGATTGAGGCGCTGCCGCCTTCGTTTGTGCCCCCGGAGCCGCTGGCCGCCCTGGAGCGCGGCGATTTTGCCGCTGTGGAGGCTGCGCTCGGCCTCTTGCCGAAGTCGCCAGAGGGGGGAAGGGAGAGCATGAGTAGTCCCGGCTATCGCCCGCAGCGACATACCTGCGGCCAGGTGGTCTGGGTGAACGTAGAACTGGGCACCTATTGGAGCGCCGATCCAGATCATGGCCGGATGCTGACGACCTGCCCCGGCTGCCATGAGCGGTTGGCCGCGTCAGGATTTGAGTTGGGCTGGAAGTGGCGGGAGGTGGAAGCGCAGCGGGAGGCGGAAAGCGAGGCAGACCATGCGCCTTTCGATCAATGAAGATGGCAACGTGCAAATTGACCTGGAACCGGATGATGAGCAGGTGATTGTGAACATCGGCCCAGCGCAGGTGTTGTGCTTTGGGGGCACCATCGCCGATCCGGGCACCGGCCCACTCGTACAGGTGGTGGTCACCGACGAGATCGCGCAGGCAGTGGTTGAGTATCATAATGCGTGCGTCGGTAACTCCTCTCTGGAGGTACAGTTTTCGCCGCTCGCAGAGGGCGGAGCCGCGCCTGGGTGACAGCGGAATGCAGGGACCAGGCATGAGCCTCTAAGCAAAGAAACGTGCAGAATCCTCTGAAAAGAGGTGTATCAGCGGCGTTCGCCAGAGGAGGGAGAAGGTGACAAAATCAGCCACTCGTCCACAAGCCCAGCGCAGTGGCGTGCGGCTCTGGTGGCCGGTGGAAGCACTCATATCCTATGGCTACGTCTTCACACGGGAGGCGGCCCGGCAGGGCCTGGAGGGCGTCATCGAGATTGACGACCAGCCCGTCATGAGCCGCGCCATCACGGAGCGCGACGGCGCTCTGTGTTGCGTTTTCACCTTTAGCGATGGCGACACCAGGCGCATCGCTCTGCCGCTGGCCGAGGAGCAGCAGAAAGATGAGGCGCACTCATGACCAGCGAGGCTCAGGATAACACGGCTCGCCGAGCACAGGAGGCCGCCTACCGGCGCGGCTGGCAGCATGGCAGTGTGGAAACGACGCTGCTGGTGCTTCAGTTGATGGAGTTAGGCTATGAGCGTCGCAAGATCAGGCAACTCCTGGCGATGTATAACGACCTGTGTGTGAGCGCCTGGCGCACTGAAGGTGACCTGGAGCAGATGGAGCCATTCCCCGCGTTCGACATCGAGCGCCTGGAAGCCATTGCAGCCACGCGCCCAGGCTATGCGTGGCTGCTACACGAGCCGTGATATTACCAGCCGCGAGGAGAACCCGTCGGCAGGCAGGAGCGTGTGTGAGCGCCTGGGGGCGTGTGCGCCCCGACCAGAAAGGAGCACTCGATGTCTCCTCCTCGTTGGCCCAGGCTTGAGTTCGATGCGTATGGCGACAGAGGCGACGGCGGTTTCGGCTTCATTTTCATGTTGCCCGCTGAAGAGGATGAACCGGGTGAGCCGCCGCTGCACCATCATATCCTGTTCATCATCAAACGCCCTGGTGCTTCGCTCTCCCCTGATCCTGGCAGAATCGGGCACGCGCGGAACGTCCTGGCCTGGTTTGCAAAGTATCACTTTCCAGATTGGGCGGAACTGCCTCTGCTCGACCCAGCGGTGCTCACCAGGGAGGCACATCCGCAGAATCCGCCGGGGTTCGGCCAACCAGGAACGGAGCACTGGCAGTGGTACGGAACGCTGCTGGAGGGCGTGCGCTGCCCCTCCGTGCGCGGCTCCTGCGAGTTGTTCATCGGCCAGGCGATGCCACCAGGGGAAGCATGGGACCCGCTGATCACCCTGGAGTTCGTGAACGATATTGCCAGGCGGATGCTGATACAGATTGACGCAACCAGCGAGAATTGATACCCCCCGCGCTCGGCCCTTCCTTGCCTTTCGGCGTCAGCCGATTGTCCCTGCTCCCTTGTATTTTTACTCCTAGCGTGCTACAATGCGTCAAACTTGGTTGTTCTCTTGTTTCAATGGGATCGAAAGCACATGCAAAAGTGGGAATACACGGGGATGATCGTCGCCTGGGTTCCAGATGATGAAGAGGGCGATTGGCTCGTTCAATCTGTAAAGGGTGAGCATGTCGAGGGAGACAGCAGCGAGCGGCAGCCACAAAAGTACTTTAACGCACTGGGCCAGGAGGGTTGGGAGCTGGTTGATAGAACTGCTATTACGGTTAAAGGCACCACTACCTTCCTTACCTACCTATTCAAGCGGCCAATAGAATAGGTGGTTTGCTTTGGCGTGTCTCTTAGTGGCGAAACACCAGTGGCTTTGGTTTCCGGTTCTTCATAGGCCGACAAGAACACACCAGCAATACGTCGCGGGCTCGCTCGGAGGAGCGGGCCTTCTCTCTAGGTTGTTTAGGCAGGCAGAAAATGGACGATGTACAGCCAGATCAACTACAAACCCTTGCCCAGAGAATGAAGACCGGCGCATGGAAATTCTTAAGGGGCGTGGGAGGGTTTGTTAACGCTATGGCAGAGGCCCATGAGAAACGCATGGCCGAGCCAATTCCATGCCCCAGATGCAGTGCCATTCATCCTCGGAAGGTGCTTCAGTCAGCTCGTTACCGCTTTCCAGAAACCCTGCCGCGCGGATTTGATCGCCCGTATAGTGCCTGCCCTGCCTGTGTGCAAGCTGCAAAGCAAGAACTGGAACGAATACGGCGCAGCCAACGTATCGCCCGCGAATATGAGCGGGTGGCTAGGCAGCGCGAACGTGCCCGCGAGCATGGTTTACCGGCCACACTCACGGGAAAGCAGTGGATTGCCAAAGTGGAGCGGTATCAATGGAAGTGCGCTTTCTGCCGAAGGGCCGCCTTTACGGACTTGGAGCATCTTACCCCCATTTCACAAGGGGGTGGGACCACTGATGACAACTGCTTTCCAGCTTGTAAATCCTGCAACTCCATGAAAGGCAAACGGCACCCAGACGATTTCGTTTGGATGGGCACTGCCATTGATCGTATTAAGGCGGAACAGATTGCGGCTCATGCTTCACTGACATTGCGTTCCCAATCCATGATGCCGCGTCGGCGTCGGCGTCGGCCAGCACATAAGCGGCATCAGTTGAGTCAGTTGCCGAGAAACCAACCGAGCCAGGATTGCTGATACAGCGCGAGGAACCGCTCTCCAAGGGCGATGCTGATCGCTGAACAGTGCCGGTATGCGAGAGGAGACCACCCCAGGCGAGGCAGGCGCGAAACATCGCCGGGGAGCGGCAGCCCCAGCCCGGCCAGCTCCACCAGCGTGCCCAGCTACGCCCAGCCTCGGCGGCCTGGGCCGACGCACCAGCGAACACGCCCTGCGAGACGAGCGTCTGAGACCCCCTTGAACGTGACCGGCAGACCCGCTATAGTAAGGGCAGGGATGGTGAGCCTTGCCCATCCCACGGCCAAGCGCACGCCGTGCCTGAACGGATACCCTGCTTGGACCGCGAGGCCAGGCGAGACGCGGATGAGGACATCCGCGTGCAGAAGGTGGAAAGGAGCGCTGGTGTGCTCACCGTGGTGCAAGAAAGCAAGAGGCGTGTCATGAAGACCTGGTATCCACCAAGCCTACAGGATTGTGCGATCTGTCGAGCGCCCACCCAGGAGGCCCTATGCGGCAATCGGCTGCTCTCGCGCTGGGAGGTGCGCGCTCTGCCGCCTGACCTGGCGCAAGCTCTTTCCTGGCGCTGTGAGCGGCACCAACGCGCCGTGCAGCGGCCAGCCACAGCGGTTCGGGCGAGCGAGCAAGGCGATTTGGTGTTCCTGCTCCAGTGCAGGCATGAGGTGCGCTGGGTGTCTCGCGGCAGCGGGGGCTACACGCCAAAGCTCGTGAAAGAGCGGCTGGCGACGCGCCAGATTCGGCTTGACCAGCCCCAGCGCTGCTATCGTTGTGGCGATCTGGAGCAGCAGCAGGAGCGGCAGCGATGAGCCAGGACCGCCTGGCCGCACTGATCCAGGCCCACCAGGAGGCGATAGAGGCCGGGCGAGAGCCACTGCTCGCCCATGAGACCATCGTGAGCGTGCTGCGCGGGCTGGACCAGGGCGCAGTCACCAGGGGTCTGGTGATCCGCTTGCTGACGTCCCAGGCCCAACTGGCCGATGAGCCAACCGAAGTAGCGCTTTATCGCCAGGCAGCGGCAGCCATCCGGCAGATGCCGCGCGAGGAGCCGTGAGATGCGCGAAGCCGACGAAGAGGCGCTCCGTCGCTACACCCTGATCCGCACCCTCAAGCTCCTCTCTGCTGGCATCGGGTTGTGCCCAAGCTGCGGAGAGGTGTCCGAACGCTTCGTCAAACGCCCCTCCGCGTCCAAGGATACCAAGCCGCGCTGTCTGGACTGCTGGAAAGCGGAGTGCTGACCAGGACGCCACGACGTGCGGCGCGGGTAAAGGGCGTGGCAAGCCAGCGGCAGCCCCAGCCCGGCCACCCCCACCAGTGCCCTCTTTTGGTCGTCCCGCAAGCTCCTTATCTGCTGTGAGGGACACACCGATATCCCGGCGCGCAGCGCTGCTCACTCCTCGCAAAAGCGTGTTTTGTATTTTTGTCGATACTGTCGGTCAGTATCGACAATAGCAATCAATGGGTGATTATACAGTGCCTGGTTGATAATTATTGATGGGTTACTCTTTGCTTGACTGCTTAATATGATAGTGTCGGTCAGTATCGACAAAACCGGAAAAATGGGTTTTGGGATTGACAGTCACTATCGGTCGCGGTATGCTGCGAGAAGTGCTGACTGGCACGCTACGGCATAAGCGTTCGCGCCGAGAGGCGAAGGAATAGGGTGTATGTCCCATCCCACATCCGCGAAACCAGGCCGCAAGAACCCCCCGTCTCCACTGGAGCGGTATGTAGATGAGTTGGCTGATGAACAAGATTACTGGCTGACCATCACCGATGCCGCGCGTGCCACCAGGCGGCAAGATATTACCATCCGGCGCTGGATTGCTGCGGGCGACCTGCCGGTGCGCCGAAAGACCGTGGGCCTGAATAAAAGGACGCGCCAGGTACGCGCCAGCGATCTGGCTCGGCTGACCGCAATCATCGACCCGACCGCAGCGATTACGGGCGAGCCAGGGCGCTTTGACGTGCTGAGTATCCCCCAGCAGCAGGCCACGATTCTGAAAGAGCACCAGCAGCTGCTGGCTGCTCACACACACCTCACTGAAACGGTTGAGGCGGCGGTACAGCAGATGCGCGAGGCGGCGGCGCAAGGACGCCAGGCGCTGGAGGAGCACACCCGCCAGGTCACGGAGGCGTTGGGGGCGCAACGGCAGGAGTACACGGCTCACCTGGCCCAGCATGGGGAGGCGCTTGCGGCCCAGCGCGAGGAGTGGCTCTCGGCAGTTACTTCAGTCGCGCAAGCCACCCAGGCCGAGGCGGCGGCGCTTTCCAGCCAGATCACCGCAGAGTCAGAGGCTCGGCAGCAGCTTGCGCAGCGCTTCACGACGCTGGAACAGACGGTTGCGGGCCTCCAGCAACAGCAGACGGCGTATCAGCAGCAGATGGAATCGCGCCTGGAGGCCCTGCACCAGGAGAGCCAGCAGCGGCAGCAAGAGGTGCAGGGCTGGCTGGCGCAGTTTGAGCAGGCGATGGAGGAGGCGCTCGCGCAGTTGGGAAGGGAGATCGAGGCAGCCCAAGCAGCAGTCGAGACCGGGATCGAGATGCTGCGCACGCAAAACGCAGGCCAGGAAGCCGCATGGAATGAGCGGCTGGAGCAGATGGAGGCGACACGAGCCGACGCCGAGCAGGAATTACGCCGCGAGATCGCCACGCTCAAGCAGCGCTTGCCCAACGACGAAACCGAGCAAGAACCGAAATGAGCCAGCAGTGGATTGCCCAGGCGCTTCAGGAGCACGAGAACGCTATTCAACGGCACCAGCGGTATGCAGCAGCCCATGAGGCCATTATGCTGGTGCTGCGCGCCGTCGAACAGCAGACGATCACCACACCCGAGGCCCTCGCACAGCTTGAAGAGGCAGCGGCTGCTCAAGAGGAATTGGGCCTGCTGGGCCTGTACCGTCAGGCCATCGAGCGCTTGCGAACGCCTCACCCATAGGAAACGGATCGAACAGCCAGGAGCGCCGCCACGTGCTATGATGGAGCGTGATCGATCAGCCGCAGAAAGGGAATCCTCTTTGGTGCCGGAACAGGTGATGCCTTCCAGCGTGGCCGCCCAAGTGGGCAGGGAACGTTCTGTTCCGTGCGCCTCGCGCTGGAAGCGCTTAGTGGCACCACCGCTGCGAGATGCACCTGGCAAACAGGAAGCACGACCAACCCGATCCAGGTACTACATGCAATGGCTGATGGATGTTTCCCGTACCCGCGCCATTTGGGGTTCTGTGTCTTTTTTGCTGTGTGGTGGTTGTATCCGCTCTGAGATTGGAGCGCGATGGAAAGGAAGGCGACTGCCATGCCCGCTTCCCCACTCTCCTGCCCAACCTGTGGAACTGTCAACCCAAGCGATGCTGCATCCTGTACAAACTGTGGACAGGCGCTCTCCGTCGCTCCCGCTTCGCTCACGGGCCTCTTGCCTGCTGACCATCTCCTCCGGCAGCGCTATCGCATTGTGACGCCGGTCGGCAAGGGAGGCTTCGGCGCGGTCTATCAGGGCCAGGACACGCAGCTTGCCAATCGGCTGGTGGCGATCAAAGAAATGAGCCAGCGCGGCTTGACGCCAGAGGAACTTCAGGAAGCGACTACCGCTTTCGAGCGGGAGACCCATTTGCTGGCAGCCTTGAGCCACCCCAACCTGCCGTCAGTGTACGAGTATTTCAGCGAGCACGGGCGCACCTATCTGGTGATGGAGTTTATCCAGGGGGAAACGCTGGAGGGCGTGTTATCTCAAGCGTCAGGCGGGAAGCTAGGGGTGGAGGAGGCACTTTCGATTGGCGTGCAACTCTGCACCGTACTGGAGTATCTGCACACGCGCCAACCGCCGATTATCTTCCGTGACCTCAAGCCCTCCAACGTACTGATCACCAGCGAGCGCCATCTGTATCTCATCGATTTTGGGATCGCTCGCCACTTCAAGCCGGGCCAGGGCCGGGATACCGTCGCCTTCGGCTCGCCGGGCTATGCCGCCCCAGAGCAGTATGGCAAAGCGCAAACGACCGTCCAGGCCGACATCTACAGCCTGGGGGCGACGCTGCATCACCTGCTGAGCGGCCACGATCCCTCCCTCTCCCCCTTCCTCTTTGCGCCGTTGCACCTTTCCGAATGCCCGGACCTGGGGATGCTCATTGGACGCATGCTGGAGCAGGATGTCAAGAAACGGCCAGTGAGCATGGCGGCGGTGAAGCAAGAACTGGAGCGCCTCGCAACGCCAGCAGCTGCGTCCCCTCCACCGGTGAAAACGCCTGAACAATGGATGGAGGAAGCCGAGGCATATTTTGCTGACGAGCGGTATGATGAGGCATTGGCTGCCTTCGAGCAGGTGACCATCCTTGATCCCACCCAGGCTGAAGCCTTTGTGGGGAAAGGAGAGGCGCTCAATGCGCTCGAACTCCCCCATGCCGCGCTGGTTGCTTTTGAGCACGCCAATCGCCTTCATCCCGATCATGCGGGCGCCTATTATAACAAGGGCATTGCCCTCGATGCCCTCCAGCGGTATGAGGAGGCCGTGGCCGCTTATGAGCAGAACATCCGCCTTGATCCATCGGATGTGGTTGCTTGCCAGAGCAAAGGGACGGCTCTCCTCAACCTCCAGCGCCCAGCGGAAGCAATTGCAGCGTATGACCAGGCTATTCGTCTTCAACCAACCTGGGCATTCCTCCACCGAGAGAAGGGCGATGCGCTCATGGAACACCAGTTTTACCAGGAAGCAGTCTACGCCTATGACCAGGCGCTTCGTCTCGCTCCCAAGGATTTCGGTGCGTGCCTGAACAAAGGGGTTGCGCTCGCACGCCTTCAGCGGTACAAAGAAGCCCTCGCGGCCTGCCAGCAGGCTGTTCGCCTTGATCCCACTTCTGGACTGGCTCACTATAACAAAGGAATTACCCTGCGGAACCTGGGCAAGTGGGAGGAGGGAGCCCAAGCGCTCCAGAAGGCACGCAAACTGGGCTATGAGCCGGAGTAGGCGTTTCCGAGGAAGCCTACATCTCTCTCGAAGACGAGTGCTACGTGAACCAGAGAGGGAACAACGACCAACACGATTAGTCCTACATGTTCGGCGTAGAAACGCGGTGGCTGTGGGTAGTGCAAACGGAGGCTTGTCACCTGGCCGGTCTTCAATTATAGTAGCCCCTAGCAAAGTAGGAAGTGAGGATGGATGCCATGAAGCCCCAGACGCTCCGCAAAACGGCCCTGGACGACTATTACCGCCACCTGAAAGAGTTACAGGGCAAGGCGGTGACCAACGAAGAAGGCTTACGCCCGGCCTTTCAGGGCTTGCTCATCAGCCTGGGTCGTGAGCAGGGCTGGACGCTGGTGCCAGAGGTGCGCCTGGCGAATGGCAGCAGGCCAGACGGCACCTTCGTGGATGCCAATACGCTGCACCGGGGCTTCTGGGAGGCCAAGGATACCAAGGACGATCTGGAAACCGAGATCAAGAAGAAGATCGCCCGTGGCTATCCGCTGACCAACACGATCTTTGAGGATACCCAGCACGCGGTGCTCTTTCAGCAGGGCAAGCGGGTGCTGGACGTGGCTGACCTCACACAGCCGCAGTGGCTCACTGATCTGCTCACCCAGTTCTTCAGTTACACGGAACCCGCCATTGCCGAGTTCGAGCAGGCGGTGGAGGAGTTTCAAGGGCGCATCCCCGATCTGGCGAAAGGACTACTGGCGCTCATTGCCCAGGAGCGTGGAGCCAATAAGCGCTTCCAGCAGGCATTTGGAGCGTTCCACACCCTCTGCCAGAGCGCCCTCAATCCGCACATTAGCGTGGCAGCGATTGAAGAGATGTTGGTGCAGCACCTGCTGACCGAACGCCTGTTCCGCACCATCTTTGATGACTCCGACTTCACCAACCGCAATGTGATTGCCCGCGAGATCGAGCAGGTGATTCAGGCGCTCACCAGTCGTGCCTTCAATCGAACCGAGTTCCTGAAGGGATTAGATCGCTTTTATAAAGCGATTGAAGAAGCTGCGAGGACCATCAGCGACTGGACCGAGAAGCAACACTTTCTCAACACGGTCTACGAGCGGTTTTTCCAGGGGTACTCCGTCAAGCAGGCCGATACCTTGGGCATTGTCTATACCCCCCAAGAGATCGTAGACTTTATGGTTGTCAGTGTTGAGGAGGTGCTGCGGCAAGAGTTTGGCAAAGACCTCTCCTCACCTGGGGTGCAGATTTTGGACCCCTGTACCGGCACCGGCAACTTCATCGTCAATATCTTGCGCCGCATCAGTCTGAGCGCGCTTGAACAGAAATACACCCAAGACCTCTTTGCCAACGAGATCATGCTGCTCGCCTATTACATTGCCTCGCTGAACATTGAGCATGCCTACTACGAGCGTGCCGGTCACTATCTGTCCTTCGATGGCCTCTGCTTTGTAGATACACTGGAGCTAGCCGAAAGCCAGCAGATGAGTATGTTCGTCGAGGCAAACACCGAGCGGGTGGAACGCGAAAAAGCCGCAGAAATCACGGTTATTATTGGCAATCCCCCTTATAACGTCGGCCAGATGAGCGAGAATGATAATAACAAGAATCGCGCCTATCCGGTCGTTGATAAACGAATCAGCGATACTTATAGTAAAGGTTCTAAAGCAACCAATACAAAAGCGCTTGCTGACGCCTATGTTAAATTCTTTCGCTGGGCGACGGACCGTCTAGGCAAACGTGATGGGATTGTGTGCTTGGTGAGCAACAACTCCTTTATCCACAAGTTTGCCTTTGATGGGATGCGCAAGCATCTGTTACAGGATTTTTCCCAGGTGTACCACTTTGATTTCAAAGGTGACGCCCACACGACAGGAGATCGGCGACGTTCCGAGGGAGGGAATATTTTCGATGATAAGATTCGCGTCGGCGTGGGGATTACCATTTTAGTGCGCTCGCATTCCAAGACGGAGCCGAGGGTTTTCTATCATTGCGTTGGAGATGCTTGGTCTGCGGCACAGAAGAAAGCGCACCTCAGTTCATTCAAAACGATGAGCGAAGTTCCCTGGCAACCGCTCATCATTGATACCCAATCCAACTGGCTGACTGGGAGCCTCCCTGCTGATTTTGCCACCTTCTTGGCTCTGGGCAGCAGGGAAGGAAAGGCAGCAAGAGATACACGGGCGGGAGGCGTGGAGGTGGAAACGATTTTCAAAGTCTACTCCAGAGGAGCAGAAACCACGCGCGATAGCTGGATGTATGATTTTGCTGCTGGGAGACTCGCTGAAAAAGCCAGCAGGATGATTGAAACCTATAACGCAGAGCTGTCCCGCTGGATGCGAGCAGGTGCGCCCCCAAATATCGATGACTTTGTGCTGGCAGATGAGACGAAGATCAAATGGAGTAGCAGGCTCAAGGAATGTTTCGCCCGCAGAATCGAGGCCAACTTTGCTCCAGCAGCCACCCGTAATGCCCTGTATCGCCCATTTACGCGCCAATGGCTGTATTTCGATAGCGTCATGACGCATCGCCAAGGGCTGCTGCCGATTATCTTTCCGACCTCTGCCAGTGAAGCAGAGAATATCAGCCTGGTGGTCAGTGATTTAGGCTATCGCTCTCCATTCAGCACGCTGGTCACGAATATGATTCCGGATTTGCATCTCCTGGCAGGCTCCGATGCGTTTCAATGCTTCCCGTTCTATATCTACGCGGAGGATGGGAGCAATCGCCGGGAGAATATCACTGATTGGGCGCTCTCGCAGTTCCAGGCGCACTATGGCGAGGAGGTGAGCAAGCGCGACATCTTCCACTATGTCTATGCGCTGCTGCATCACCCCACCTACCGCGAGCGGTACGCCGAGAACCTGAAGCGCGAACTGCCCCGTATCCCACTGCTGGCTGACCGCGAAGCGTTTGCCGCGCTGGTCCAGACTGGCGTGCGGCTGAAAGATTTGCACCTGGGCTACGAGGAGGTCGCGCCCTATCCCTTGCGAGCTATCGAGAATCCCAAAGCGTCTGCTGCCGATCTGTACCGCGTGACGAAGATGCGCCTCACGCCAGAGCGGTCAGCGGTGATTATCAACGATGCGCTCACCCTGGCAGACATCCCTCCAGAAGTGTCCCACTATCGGCTGGGTAACCGCTCGGCCCTGGAGTGGGTGCTTGATCAATACCAGGTCAGTACCGATTCGCGCAGCGGCATCACTAGCGACCCCAACCGCGAGGATGATCCGGAATATATCGTGCGGCTGCTCAAGCAGGTGGTTACCGTGAGCCTGGAGACGGTGCAGATCGTCGCGGCGCTTCCGGCGTTAACGATCTTCCCCCCCGATTAGGGGTGAAATACCCCAAGGCCGCAGAGGAGGACGGGTATGTGGTTGTGCTACCTCCGCTTCGAGGATCAGGGCCAGCCGATCATCTATCTCATTGGCTGTGCCGTCCAGGCCAATATTGATGAGATTGTCCGCAGGTCGAAGCAGCACGGGCTGACCGCGACCTCGCGGTTCGTCGAGCATGCGCGTTTCTATTCGTCTCGAACGATCTACCCGAAGCACGTCCTACCTGGGCAGTGGTATGACGACTGGCAATGGCTCGATGAGTGGGAGATACAAGACAGCACGCGACACCTCGTACTGATTGATCGAGACACGTCACCGGAACCCTTCATCTACGGGCAAGACCGCCGACGCACCTATCTCTTCCCGCGCGGGCGAGTGGTCTGCTGTAACAACTTGACGCTGACCGAAGTGCAAGGCCAGGTCTGTGAGTGCCTGGTGAGAACAGATATTGGTCCGCCCAGCCGGGAGCGGCCAGAGGAGTATGGAAAGGAGATCATCCACGTGCGCGTGCTCAAGCGCGTGCGGGACCAGACCCCAGAGCGCCCCCTTTCGGCCCTCCTTGCTAGCGTCTGGTAAGCCTGGTGATCTGGGCGTTTCCGCTTGTGCGCGGAAGAAACAGAAGAAATGGGTAACGCCTAGCTGTGATCACCTTCCTCACTTCGAGATCGCGTTCAAGCAGCGAGAAAGCATGGTGAAGGAGCGAGCGAGATGCCTCCATCTGAATTGGCTGATCTGATTGCCAGCGCCGAACAGCTTTCGCCAGAACGACAGCCCGACCAGGCAGTGGAACTGAACCAGCACATCGCACAACTCGATCCGACGAATGCCGCTGCGCACGTGCGTCTGGCCCGCGCCTTGCAGGCCCAACGCAAGTTTGCCGAGGCGGAGGCAGCCTGTCAGGAGGCGCTGCGGCTGCATCCGGCCAGCATTGCTGCGCTGCAACGCAGACAGCGCATCCGCGAGGAATGGGAACTGAGCCGGAAGGCGCAGGCGGTCTCCAGCTTCGAGGAAGCCTTGCAACGCGGCGTGGAGCAGAAGGAAGAAGAGAACGCGGGCCTGGCGCTTGCCTACCTGTGGCGCGCAGTGGAACTGAGTGCCTCCCGCTGGCAATCTATCCGGTCCCGCACCGCGCTGGGGGCTGCCTATCGCTCGCTCAAAGATGCGTCGTCGCTGGAGCGAGCAGCCGCCCAGTACCGGCTGGTGTTGCAGCATGCGCCAGATCATCTGCCCGCCATGACAGGATTGGCAGCGGTCCTGCGCGACCAGGGGGAACTGAGCCAAGCGCGGCGACTCTACGAGCAGGTGCTTGCCGCAGTACCCCGCGATTCGCACGCGCTGGCCGGACTGGCCGGGGTGCTGCATGATTTGGGCGATGAATCGGGCGCGCAGGAGCGGTTCACGCAGAGCGGCAGGCCGCCGTTTGGCCGTCGCCCTACGCGCTGAGCGGGCCGGGTAGCCCAACCAGCACCCTCGCGCTGCGTTGCGTGATCCCTCGCGGTTGGATTCCCCACACGCATCCCCTTGCCAGGAGGGCGGAGATCGCGTACGCTACAGGCCATGACGAGGGGTGACGAGCAAGGAGCACCGTATGGCGGAACTGGTCATCAAGAAGCGGCATGTGCCCTGGGTCAGGGCGGTGGCGTGGTCGCCCGATGGGCAGCAGGTAGCTTCGGGGTGTTGGGAGCAGCGCACGCAGGTGTGGGCTGTGGTGAGTGGCAAGACGCGCCTGACCTTTCCGCATCATGACCTGCGCGCCCTGGCGTGGTCGCCAGACGGAGCGCGCATTGCCACCGCCAGCCATGATCGCACCGTCCAGGTCTGGGATGCCAGAATAGCCGAGAAGCTGCTGACCTATCACGGTCACGCGGATGGGGTCTGGGCCGTGGCCTGGTCACCGGATGGGCAGCGGCTGGCTTCTGGCAGTTTTGACCACACGGTGCAGGTCTGGGATGCCGAAAGCGCCCAGACGCTGCTGACCTACCAGGACCATGCGGCCTGGCTCCACACCGTGGCCTGGTCGCCAGATGGGACGTATCTGGCCTCGGCGGGCGATGATGAGGTGGTGCGCGTCTGGGAGGCAGCGACGGGCGCCACCATCTGCACCTATCAGGGGCATACTCGCAAGGGTGGCGGCTCTGGCGATTCCCACCGTATCGACTCTGTTGCCTGGTCGCCCGATGGGACACGCATCGCTTCGGCGGAGGGCCGCTGGGTGCTGGTGTGGAAGGCCATGACAGGCAAGACCCTCCTGACCTCTCGTAACCAGTCTGGGTATAGTGGCCCGGCAGCCTGGTCGCCCGATGGGACGCGCATCGCCTCATCGGAGGGCTGGCCCGGCGAGGCGCGGGTCTGGGACGCTGCGAGCGGGGAGATCACCGCGCGCTATAACGGCCACACGAGCTATATCTTTGCGCTGGCGTGGTCGCCCGATGGGGAGTTGATCGCTTCTGGCGGCAGAGACCACACCACCCAGGTCTGGAAGCCTGATTGACTGCATCATCCGCCGCGCCCGATGTGGGTTTCCGGGCACCCCAAACCAGTGTCCTCTGGGTGGGAAGGGCTGCGCGGATGCGAGGGAGGCGATCAGGTTTCCTGCGCCGGATGATACTCCTCGCCTGGGAGGCCGAAGCTCCAGGCTATGGCTTCGGCAGCGGTCTGGATGGTCGGCGGCACGCGCAAGCGGCCCAAGCCGACCAGCAGGCGGAAAAGAATGGAGGAGCCAGCCGAAAAAACAAGCGCAGCTAACAATGGCTGCGCTTGTGGTGGATACTCCTGGTGCTCAGCGAAACAAGCGCCACACCGGCCAGCGCCGCCAGGCACACTATCCTCACTCTCCATTATGCCGGGCGTGTTCCTGTGATCACAGAGCGCACCGACACCTGGAAGCCTGGTATCACGTCCCTTCCATCCAGTTCACCAGCCAGGCCCAGCAGCCCCACCACTTCGCCGGGCTGCCACACTTCCACCTGCCGCCGGGCTGGGAAGATCAGCAACACCAGGCGCACGCCGGACAGCGGTTTTGAACCTTGCTTAAACGCAGCGCCTTAACAGGAAGTGTAAGTTGTCATTGCTGTATTCTGCGGGCCTTGGACAGAAAAATGAAGGATAATACCACACCGAGGCGTGCAGGAAATACCAATGGTCACTGTTTCCCTTTGACCTGGAGAGAGTGTACCTGATCCATTTGAAGTATCTTCCGAGCAAATGAATGTCCCCGCACCAGGAGAGTCTGACATCGACCAAGATAGAGGAGCCTGAGAGTCTGCTGTCTCCCCTACGGTCACCACACACTGCACATCAAGACCATCTGATGATGGAGTGCAATTGCTGCTGCTGAAACCAAATGAGGTGGGGGCAACAAACACAGCTTGCTTTGGCTGGGGCAGAGGGGTATCAGTTGGCGTAGCTCTGGGTACAGAAGTGGGAA
>DATGID010000012.1:0-18098 GCA_035307385.1 Ktedonobacterales bacterium
CGAGCACCATCCAGGGAATGAGCGGGAGTGGCGCCTCCAGCACAAGCCAGTCGTCAAGGCCATGCAAGCGGAGGCCGATGCGGACCTGGACGTGCGCTGGAGGCGCTATGAGCGGGTGCGGGACCGGCAGGAGCGGGAAGAGAGCAAACGCACACGCTATCGCCTGGAACAGTGTGACCTCTTGCGCGACCTGGTCGAGTTAGCAGCCAAGGAACGGGCGATGTACGAGCTGGAGAATGGCAAAGACCAATGCATGACCAGTCTGAAGCTGGCGCTGGCGAATCTAGGAATGTGGGTGCGGGAGCGCTGGTTTCCTCCGTCCTACGCTCACGCGACCTGGTCGCGACTGCTCCCCTTCTTCCGCTTGCCGGGGTGCGTCAGTTGGGGTCCCGACCGCGTGGAAATAGAGTTACAGGTGTTCAATGATCGTCACCTTAACCGAGATCTGGCCACGCTCTGTGCCCGCCTCAATGGCGCTGACCTCCGCTTGCCAGATGGGCACACGCTCCAAGTGGGTCTGAACAGCCAGACGCATCTTCCTGCCGAGACCATCAGCGCTCGGTGGCCTGAATCCAGACTGCTTGGCCGTTGGTCTGAGCTTCCTTAGCCCTCCAACTTCGCGTGTGCCGCTTCGATCCGCTCGGCGTAGAGCCGCTCCCCCAGCCGGGCACAGATCACTAATGCCGCCTCCCAGCGCTGGCGCGCCTGGTCTGGTTGGCCTTGTGCCTGGTACAACCGCCCGGAGACATACAGCGCTTTGGCCTCCGCATAGGGAGCAGGCATCGCCTGGGCGAGAGTCAATGCCTCCTCCAGCGTCTCTTGTGCTGCCTGCCAGTGGGAGAACCGCAGGAGCAGCAGCGCCTTCACCCGTAGCGCGTCGCCCAGGGCGATGCGATTTTCCTCGGCCGTTGCCCGCGCGATCGCCTGTTCCAGGTGTGCCTCTGCTTGCGTCTGATCCCCTTGTTGCAGCCTGATCCAGGCCAGGTTGAGCAGGTAGGTGTGCGGGAACACCGGCTGCTGGGGATCGAATCGCTGGAGCAGGGGCTCCAGTCGTGACCAGGCCGCGTGCAGATCCTCCCACACCAGGTCGCGTTCGACCAGCGCTCCCTGTGCCTCCAGCAGCACCCAGCGGACCTCGATCCGCTCCGCCAGGGCAATGGTTTCTTCCAGGGAGTGGGATGCAGTGTCCCACTGCCCCTGGGCCAGTGCAAGTTGTCCCAGCGCGTACAAGGGCTGTACGGCAGCCCAGAACTGGCCTGTCTGGCGCGTCATGGCTGCTGCCCGCTCGTAATCTTCCCGTGCTCGCTGCCAGTCACCCTGATAAAACGCGAGCTCCCCCCGACAGCGCAGCCCGACGATGAGGCCGGCGACATCACCGATCTGCTCAGCAATCTCCAGTGCTCGCTCCAGCGCGCGTGCGCTCGCTTCAAACGCTCCACGGTCCAGTGAGAGAGTGCCCAGCCACCCCAGCGCCCACCCCAGGTTGCGTAGGTCGCCCGCTGCCTCCGCGAGCGGGATCACGGTCTGAATCGCCTGGAACCCTGCGGCTGTCTGCCCCAAATTGAGCAGCGCTGTGGCCCGCCAATAGGCGGCACGGGCGAGCACTGCCTGATCAGCGAGTACGTGGGCCAACTGCACGGCTCGCTCAGCGGCTGCCAGCGCCTCTCGCAACTGGCCTGCCCTGGTGTAGAGCCATGCGAGCTGAGCATACAGCGTGGCCAACCCGAGGGAGGGGTCAGCTGCTTCACTTGACGTAAGCCACGGTTGCAGCCGCGCGAGGCCCTCGGCTGCGTTCTTCCCCGAGCCATAGACTTCGGCCAGTTGCCCCAGGGCTTTCCAACGGCCTTCGACATCGCCTGCCGCTTCTGCCAACGCCACGGCCTGCTCCAACACCACCTGGGCCTGGTCAAAACGTCCGACCGTGTGGAGCACCTTGCCAAGCTGTTCGCGAGCGCGCCCTCCCTCCTTGCCGCGCCCCAGCTGGTCCAGGCGCTCGATGAGCGACCGAGCGTATCCTTCCGCCTCCGCGTGCGCATACAGTACCTGGGCGTGGGCAAGGGCGCGCTCCAGATAGACGATCGCCTTCTCCCGCTGATCGCTGCGAGTGTAGTGGTAAGCGAGTGCTTCCAGCGGCGGTTCCCCAGGTTGCTGCGCCAGGACGTCGGCAACCTGCTGATGCAAGCTGGCACGGCGCGCAGTACTCAGGTCGGCTGCAATAATCTCGCGGATCAGATCATGGGGAAACTGGTAAGCGTCTTCCCCAGCCTCCACCAGCAGATGGGTCTGGGCAACCTCCTCCAACGCTCCCACCAGCGCTCCCATGTCCTGACCTGAGAGAGTGCAGGCGGCCATCAGCACTAAGCGCTGCATCTGGCGCCCGATGATCGCCGCCACGCTGAGGAGTTCCTGCGCCGTCACGGGCAGCGCGGCTACCCGCTGCCTGATGCTCTGGGCCACATTCCAGGGTACTTCCTCCGCTCCCTGCCCCGGTCCCTCGGCACGCAGCGCCTCGGCGCAGCTCACCAGGAAGAAGGGCACCCCACCGGTACGTGCTAGGACCTGCTCTGCCCGTTCCGCGCCAGGAGGCCCTCCTTCCGCCAGCACCTGCTGGAGCAGCGCTTGCGCCTCCTCCTGGGCGAGCGGACCCAGCTGCTGCTGCGCCGCTAATCCGGCCGCAGCCAGATCGGCCAGGGCCACGCTGAGCGGGGCCTCTGGGCGGAACTCGGTGGTACGATAGGCTCCGACGATTCGCAGCGGTCGCGTGGAGGCTGCGCGTACCAGAGTAACCAGCACGTCCAACGCATCAGCCCCGGCCCACTGGAGATCATCCAGCACCAGCAGGGTGCCACCGGGTCCGGCAACATTCGCGAGGAAGCGTCCAACCGCCGCAAACATCAGCCGCCGCTCCTGCTCAGGAGGCAGCGTCCAGGAGGGAGCGGGCACCAGCGTCGTCTCTGCCAGTTCGGGCAGCAAGCGTACCATCCAGGCACAGCCGTCCAGACCGCTACGCAGCGAGGCTAGGGAAGCGCGGCGGATGTGGCCTTCCAGCGCGCCGACCAGGGGCGCGTAGGGTTCTTGCCCGCTGCGGCGCTGACATCCGCCCTCCAGCACGGTCCAACCCCACTCGGCGGCGCGTCGCATGGCTTCATGCAGCAGCCGAGTCTTGCCAATGCCGGGTTCCCCGGCCAGCAGGAGGACGGGCGGGCCTTCGCCTGCCAGATGACGCTCCAGCGCCGTCAATTCGCGTGCGCGCCCCACCAGCGGCCAGGCGGCGCTGCTGCCCGGCTGAAGGAGGCTGCTTTGCTCTGGCAGGGGAAAGGCCGGTAGCCTGTTCTGGCGCGCGGCTGCTTCCAGCAAGGCGCGTTCGCTGTCACCGAGGCCCAGGGCCTCGGCTAAGAGGGCGAGGGTCTCTTTGCGCGGGGTGTGGCGGGCACCGCGTTCCAGGGTATCAATCGCGCCCCTGCTCAGGCGGGCGCGCTCGGCCAAAGCCTCCTGCGTGAGTCCAGCGGCCAGGCGGTAGCGGCGCAGCAGGGCCCCAAAGCTGAGCGATGGCAGCGTACTCATCGGATGGCCTCTCTCCGGCGCTGTACCTGGCAGCACCACGCACCCAACACGCGACGGCCTTTCACCGGATGATACCACACCACCAAGAGGCCCACAATCATTGTCGGCACGATTGTAGGCACAGGTGTGTGCATTGTCGGTGGAGCTGGGGTCCTTTTTCCAGCATACTGGAACCAGAGTCAGGCGTCAGAACACTTCTGACCAACATACGCCCTGACTCCTGGCTGAGCTTCCCTGCGGGGAAGCAGTTCCCAGACCCACCAAGGAGGTCACGATGTCATTCTCTTCATCCTGGCAACGGTGTCCCCGCTGCCAATCGCCCCTTGCATCCGGCGCCGTCACCTGCCCCTCCTGCGGGTTGGCGCTCGGCGGCGCTGTCGTCGCGAGCCAGCAGTCCGCCTATTATGCGTCCCAGAGCGGGCTTGACAGCGCCTCCACCATCGCCAGCCCGCCCCCGCCGCCACCGGGAGATTATGCTAGCTTGTACCCTGGCAGCCAGCCTCAGGGGGACTTCCCCTACGCACTCCCACCAGCCCCCAGCAGCATCTCAGGCCCGGCAGCGCCTTTAGTGCCACCCACAGACAAACGCCCCCAGAGCAAGCGTAGACTGGCGCTGGTCCTCCTGGTGATGGTGCTCCTCCTCTTCGGTGGAGGCGGCGTCACCGCATATCTCCTTTTGACGCAGCCGAAGCCAACCATCACCGTGAGCAGCGATTACAAGGTGGGCACGACGCTGGCAGGCTCTGCTGGGACGGTCTTCCACATCAGTGGTCAGGACTTCTCCAGCGGCGCGACGATCCTCTTCCTGCTGGATGGGCAACCCGCCCCTGGCGCTCAGAGCGCGCAGACGGATGGCACGGGCGCAATCTCGTCCACGGACGTGACCGTCACCACTGACTGGGCGCTGGGCAATCATGTGCTGACCGCCCGAGATAGCAAGGGTTACAAGACCCAGGCAGGAGTCCCCATCACCATTGCCCCGCAAGGCCAGGCAGGCACCCCTGGGCCGAGTGGCGCTCCGACCGATAGTAAGAGCTTTTCGCTCAGCGTCCAGGGGCAGATCACGAACCAGGAAACTGGGGCCTCGTTGGGGAGCTTGCAAGAGACGCTGATCATTACCGGGCAGCCTGATCCCAAAGGAGGGGCTGTCTGCCAGGCGCGAGATGAGCCCAACGCGCCACCGCAAACGATCCGAGGCAATCTCCAGACAGACCACGGCGTGTTTGCCTATCTCGAAACCATTCAGTATGCGTGCAGTGGGAGCTATCAAGTAGGCAAGCTCATCTATATCGAGCAAGCTATCAGTGATCAGTACACGTTCGAAACAGGGGAAACCTGCTCGGCCAATACCCCCTATACCGCTCAACACCTCGAGGGAACCTTCAGCGATCCCACAGACATCACAGGAGGCACCTATACCGCTGATCAGATCAATCTCCAATGCCAGGGCCCGACTGGGCAATTTGCCCTCCAGTTTGCTGCCAAAACAGGTGATTGGACGGGCAGCCTGGGCGCATAAAGGAGGAAAGCGGAAGAGCAGCCCATCTCTTTCTCCTAACGGTCTTGACGAGGGAGGATGAAAGACGATGCCCCTGGCAGCCTGGTCGTACCGATTATCGGTACGACCAGGCTGCCGTTAGCACGCTGTTGCCATCAGCATGAAGTATCTCAGAGACAACGCTCTTTGTTCAAGGGTTGTGCCTGGCTGAGCATGGAGCACGCCTGAATGTCTCATCTTAGATGCACATCTGAGGAGTGGGCTGACACCCTGCTTCACCACCCATCGTGCGGAGGTCGCAGCCATTCTGGGTGAAACGACCTGTCCGCTACTTTTTGTGCGAGGGAATCACGAAGATCATGCCTGGCTGGATCGCCCGGAACAGCGAGCCACTGCACCCATCTTCCCAGTTGATGCGTATCAGCGTCTCTGGTGCCTGAAAACGGGGATTCCCTACTACTTTCGGCACGGGTGTGAGCAGGTGATCATTTTGGGCATTGGCCGCATTGGACGCCCTGCCTTCCCTCTTTGAGAGGGAAGGCTCATTACATCCAGCTTTCTGAACAGGTGCTGCTGGGCCACCTGGGTGATACCCCTATCGATCTTCTGCTCACCCACGATGCCCCACGAGATCCCATCTATCCTGGCTCGGGCAGCCTCGAGATTGCGCGTGTCCTCCAGCGCCAGGAACCATCGTATCACTTCTTCGGGCATTATGGCGGGCCATCTCGGTTCCACCTGGAAGCCAACGGTGTGACCCGGAGTTACAAACTGGCAGATTTCGCTGGGGAGCACCATGGCCAGCCTCTGGATATCGGGACAATCGGCCTGCTGTACTGGAGAAACCGAAGCGAGCATGCATTCGAATTACCGGGGCAGCGCTGAGGCTGAAGTCCCTCCCAAACCTTTCAAGCGACGTATCCTCATCTGATGATTGGTTTTTCCTCTCCATTAATCCTGGCCCTCTGGCCAAACCGCAAGCCTTCACATTCATGATGAGTCTTGTATCTCTCTCCTCTCGTCGTCCAGGGTGGTGGGCCCTCCACCAGCAGACGCTTCAGCTCTTCCGCGATTTTGACGCCCTCCAGCGAGTGCGACTCTATTTGGTGCCCGGCAGCCTGGCTTATCGGCGGCTTGAACGAGAGCAAGCTGAGATTGAGAGCGCTATCGAGGCGCTGCGCCACTCGGCACGACTGAGACAGAGAACATGGCCTTGACAACAACCCTTGTTGCAGGGCGGAGTAGGCAGCCTGTTTCCAGCAGAAACAGGCACAGAGAGCTTGCTAGAGTGTGATCAACATCCAAAGATGGGCAGGGAAAGAGAAGAAGAAAGCTGCATTGGCGAACGATGGTCTCGTTCGCCAATGCAACTTGGAGCGCAGCACGTTAGCGTGGGCGGATGACCAGCAAGGGGACATCAGCCAGATGCAAGACCGCGCCCGCCACGCTGCCATACAGCCAGCGGCCCACCCCAGCGCGGCCATGCGTCGCCGTCACAATGATGACCGCCTGCCCCGCTTCATTCAACTGCCTGGCTTGCTCCGCAATATCCAGCGCGGCGCCCCCCTCGGTTACGGCGATGGCAGTTGGAATCCCGTGCGCCTGGAAGCGCTGCTGCACCTGCTCCAGATACCGGGTGGCTGTCTGCCGCTCGGTCGGCACGATAGCCCGGATCGTGTCATTGGCTGCGGCGGCACGGCCCTGTGCGCCCACAGTCAGATCAGGCAGATCCAGGGAACGCAGCAAGGTGGCAGAAGCCCCGAGCTGGTTGGCAAGCGAGATCGCCCGCAACAGCACGGACTCGGCCAGTTTGGAGCCATCCAGCGGCACCAGCAGATGCGGCTGCGCCTCTTTGGTGAAGAGAGCGGTTGGCTCTTCGCCATGCTTCAAGAGGAGCACCGGCACGGGCGCGCCTTGCAGCACGCGATCCGCCACACTCCCATGAATCAGGCGGCTCATCCCTTCGCGCGCATGCGTGACCATGACGATCAGATCGGCGTGGTGATCGTGGGCCATATCGACAATCGCAATAGCTGGATCACCTTCCGTACGCACGGCCTCTACAGTAACACCCTGGGCTTTGACCTCTTGCTCCACCCTGGAAAGATAGGCATCAATTACTTCATGGACTCCAGCGGGCACCTCAAAAGGACCACCGCGTGAATAGCTCAGATACTCCACTTTGCTGACACACAACAGGATGAGCTTGCCATTCGCCCCGGCGCGCTGGGCGAAGGCAATGGCGGTGGGCAGCGCCTCCTCGGCTAGCTTCGAGCCATCCAGCGGCACCACAATGCGGCCATAGGGCGGAAGCCCGCCTGCTGTTTTGAACGGAACCTGATCGGTAGATGGGGTCTGCGAAATCATCGCTCTGCTCCTTTCGATTCGGGCAAGGCTCTGTCCACTCCCCAGAGCGGCAGCCTTGCGCCCTTCTTCTCTATGAGAGAGCGTAGCGCCCCCTGGTTACAAGAGCCATCATCGAGGGTTACCCCCAGGTAAACAAATCACGAGCAAGCATGTCGATAACTGAAACTTCACTATGAAAGCAGGCGTAGCTCGTAAGCGGCACGCTCCAACTCTTCGCGGAACTGCGGTGCGGCAATGGCGATCAGGCTGCGGGCGCGCTCGGCCAAGTCGCGCCCATGCAGCGCGGCCATGCCATACTCGGTGACGACATAATGGACGTGCGCCCGCGAGGTCGTCACGGCAGCGCCTGGTGTCAGCACGGGCACAATGCGCGACACCAGCCCTTCCACTGGTTCCAAAAACACTCGCGAGGCTTTGATGCCGCTGGCATGAGGCTGGCGCGCGGTGGCAGGCAGCGCGATGATGGGCCGCCCCTCTTTTGCCAAGGCCGCCCCACGCAAGAAATCCATCTGGCCGCCGACGCCGCTGTAGAGGTGCGTGCCGATGGATTCGGCGCAGACCTGGCCGGTCAGGTCCACCTGAATGGCGCTGTTGATGGCGACCATCTGCTCAAACTGGCGGATGATGCGCGTATCGTTGGTATAGTCGGAGGGGTGCAGTTCCACCATTGGGTTATCATCAATGAAATCCAGCAGTCGCTGCGACCCCACCACAAAGCTGGAGACGATCTTGCCGCGATCCAGTGTTTTACGTGCCCCGGTAATGACGCCGCGCTCGACCAGATCCAGCACGCCATCTGAGAACATTTCGCTGTGGACCCCCAGATCGCGCCGGTCAGAGAGCGCCTGAAGCACCGCATCGGGGATGGCGCTAATGCCTAGTTGCAGTGTGGCGCCATCCTCTACCAGCTCGGCGACATGGCGACCAATCTGCTGCTGCACCTCATCAGGCATCCGGCGCTCCACGGTGTAGAGCGGGGTATCCCAGTGCACGGCATAGTCCAGCCGCGAGACCGGGAGAAAACTATCCCCATGCGTGTGGGGCACGTGAGGATTGACCAGCGCTACCACCCTCCGCGCATGGTCAATAGCAGAACGGGTGGCGTCCACCGATGATCCCAGCGAGCAATAGCCATGCGCGTCGGGTGGGGAGACCTGCACAAAAGCGACATCGAGCGGCAGTTCCCCGCCAGGGGCAAAGAGCGCGGGGACATCAGCGAGAAAGACGGGCGTGTAACTGGCGCGCCCGCTGTTGGCCGCCTGGCGCACATTCTCGCCCACAAAAAGGGCACGCAAGGTGAAATGGCCGCGCCAGCGCTCATCGGTGTAGGGCGTGGGACCATAGGTATGCAGATGAACGATCTCAACATCCGAAAGCGTCTCGCCGCGCCCTACCAGCGCCTCCAGCAGCGGCGTGGGTGTCGAGCAGGCTCCCTGCACAAAGACGCGATTGCCGGAGGCAATGGCCAGTACGGCTGCCTCCAGATCACACCAGATCGTCATACAGCACTCTTTTCTTCTCTCAATGCCCTTCTGGCATACCAGCCGGGCATCAACTCAACATGTTGCGCATCAAAGCGCGTTTGAACAGCTCCACCAGGAGCAGATACGTGAGTGTCATCGCGGCCAGCAACCCAAAAAAGCTCAGCGGCAGCGGGATGAACCCCAGGGGGTTCGCCACGGGGGTAAATGGAAGGACCAGGCCGACGGCAACGATCAAGAGCGTGGTAACAGTGAGCGGGCGGCTTGGACGACTGCGCAGCGGGTTCCCTGCGGTGCGGATAACAAGCAGCACCAGCGTTTGCGTGGCCAGCGACTCGACAAACCAGCCGGTATGGAACAACGGTTCGGACGCGTGGAAGATAGCCAACATGATAAAGAAGGTCAGAAAGTCAAAGATCGAGCTGATCGGGCCAATGAGCACCATAAAGTTGCGAATGAGCGTGATATCCCAGCGGTGCGGCTTCTGCACGAAGCTGGCATCGACGTTATCGGTTGGAATGGTCACCTGCGAGAGGTTATAGAGGAAGTTATTGAGTAAAATCTGGGTGGGCAGCATCGGCAAGAATGGCAAAAAGAGGACCGCCCCGGCCATGCTGAACATATTGCCAAAGTTCGAGCTGGTGCCCATCAGCAGATACTTCATCACGTTGCCAAACGCCTTGCGCCCTTCCAGAATGCCCTGGTGCAGCACGCGCAGGCTGCGCTCCAGCAGAATGATCTCGGCGGCGTCTTTGGCGACATCGACGGCGGTTGAGACAGAAATACCCACATCGGCGGCGTGCAGGGAGGGCGCGTCGTTGATGCCATCGCCCAGGAACCCAACCACATGGCTGCGGCTTTTCAGCGCCAGGATGATGCGGTTCTTTTGTGCCGGCGAGACGCGCGCAAAAATGGTGGTCTGCTCAACGATATGGGCCAGTGCCACGTCAGTCATATGGTCAAGCTCTTCGCCCAGGACGATCCGCCCAGAGTCCAGGCCCACCTGCTCGCAGACATGGCGCGTGACCAGTTCGTTATCGCCCGTCAGAATCTTGACCCCGATCCCATCGCGGCGCAGCGCCTCCAGCACCGGAGCCGCATCCTCCAGCGGAGGGTCGAAGAACGCGGCGTAGCCAACCAGCACCAGTTCCCGCTCATCCGCCAGCCGATAGGCCCTCTGTTCAGGTAGCGAGCGATAGGCCACCGCCAGCAGGCGATAGCCCTGTGAGCTCAACTGCTTATAGGTTGCCTCGCATTGTGCCTGCGTCTGGGCGTCCAGGGGGCGCTGCGCTCCGTCGGCCTTATAGCTGGTGCAGCAGGCCAGCACGCTTTCTGGCGCGCCTTTGGTGATCAGCAGGCGCTCGCCCTCATGCTCCACTGCGACTGAGAGGCGCCGACGCTCAAAATCAAAGGGGATTTCATCCAGCTTGCGATAGCTCTGTATTTCTGGCATACCATGCTTCAGAATGGCGACATCGAGTGGACTCTTGATGCCGGTCTCGTGAAAGCTGTTGAGATAGGCCAACAAGAAGAGGTGTTCCGCAGGCTGGCCCAGCGGATCAAACACCTGGCTCAGCACCATGTCTCCGCTGGTCAGCGTGCCGGTTTTGTCGCTACACAGGACATCGATGCTGCCGAAGTTCTGAATGGCGGCCACATGCTTGACAATGACCTTCTGGCGGGCCATGTGCAGGGCGCCCTGTCCCAGCGTCACGGTCGAAATCATCGGCAGAAACTCCGGCGTCAGGCCAACTGCCAGGGCAATGGCAAACAGCAGCGACTCAAACAGATCACGATGATCGACGACATTGACCAGGAAGACAAACAACACCAGAAAAAGAACGGTGCGCATGATCAGCAGCCCGTAGCGTCGCGTGCCCCGCTCAAACTCGGTTTCCGGGGGCTTGGCTGCCAGGCGTGCAGCGATGTCGCCAAACGCGGTGGCCCGGCCTGTGGCCGTAACCCGCGCTGTTGCGGTGCCGCTGACCACCGAGGTGCCCAACAAGACCCGGTTCTGGGTATCAGCGGGCGAAGCCGATGCCGTCGTTGGCTCGATGGCCTCTTTCTCCACCGGTAGCGATTCGCCGGTGAGCGCCGCCTGCTGAATGTGCAGATCATGCGCCTCGAGCAAGCGCGCGTCAGCGGGAACCAGATCGCCAGCGCTCAGGCGAATGAGGTCGCCAGGCACAATTTCGCGGCGTGGCAGCTCGCGCCAGTCGCTGTCGCGCATGACGGTGGCCGTCGGGGCCACCTCGGCGCGCAGCCGCTCAGCGGCCCGGAGCGAGCGCGCCGTCTGAATAAAATTGAGCGCGACGCTCAAGAGGACGATCACGGCAATGATGCTGGCATTCACCAGATCGCCCAGCGCCCCGGAAATCACGCTGGCAATGAGCAAGATCACGACCAATGGGTCGGTCAGAAAGGCTAATAACTGGCGCAGCAGCGCGGCCCGCTGCACCGGTGTTGGTTCATTGGGGCCAAGCGTTGCCAGCCGTTGCTGGGCTTCTTCGCTCGTCAGCCCTTGCTCGGAGGCAGACTGCCGCTCGGCGAGCGCTGAGGAAGGTATCTGCTGCATAGGGCCCTCGTTTGCTGCTGGCCTGAGAAGAGGCGTCTCTCCAGGCGCCTCTTCTCAACACTGGTTGCTCCATCCCTAATCGCCTGCCGCAGCGGCAGCCGTCGTCGGGGTCTGCTTTGCCATCACCTCGCGCGCCTTGCGGTTGGCGGTGTTGATGGACCAGAAGAAGACGAACGCGCCTGCCGCCAGCACACCAGCCATCGAAAGGTAGGTCAGCGGCCAGGCCCAGGCAAGGTTCTGACTGGTCTGGAAGAAGTGGACAAAGTTGGCGTAGCCATCGGAGGCAAAGGTCGTTGGCAGGCTGTTGGCCTCCACCGAGAGGACCAGTGGCACATAGTAGAAGGTGGCGCCAATGACCAGCAAAATCGTGGAGAGCCGATAGGCACCCAGATCATCATCCACCTTTCGCACCAGTTTCACGACCAGCGCCAGCAGGAGGAAGAGCGCCGCGAGCGAGCCGGTCAAGGGCAATGGCTGGCTGGCGACCAGATTGGGCATGAAGAACGAAAAACTCAGCACGAAGGTCGCCAGCATAAAAGCATCGCGCATCAACACGTACGACATCCACCAGACATCGGCGCCGAAGCGCAAACCGCTCTTGCGCAGCACGCGGGTCAGGTAAGGCCGCCCAATGTGCAGCAGCAAGATCGTTGTCCACAGCGCGGGCAGAAACGCGACCAGGCTCAGGATCAGCCATTGTGAACCACCCTGCACCAGCGCCTGGGTAATCGCGTTGGCAACATCAGTGGGTGAGAGTTGATTCGGCATGAGAGAAACTCCTTTGCTATCAGGACCACTGCCTCAGGCTCCCTGAGGGCGGTGTGTCACCATTTCCATCAGAACGTTCATGGTTCCCAGATGTCTACGCAGCCGCTGGCTCCTCCGCAGGCTTGACCGGGGCGCGCAGCGAATAGACCACGGCCACAATGCCCAGGATGGCGACCACCCCTACCGCAATCAGCGAGAGCCAGGCTGCCAGCACCGGGTTGGTATTGCTGACCAGACCATTCGACCACGCCTGCACACCACCTGCCGCGACGGCGTTCGCCTGCGTGCCCAGCACATACGGGATGAGATAGAGCAGTGCGCCCAGCCCCAGCAGGAACGAGTTGATGGTGTAGACGCGGGCGTCGTGGTCATCACCTTTGGTCACGAGCTTGACCAGCAAGACCGCGAAGAGGCAGCTTGCCGCCAGCCCTCCGGTCACAGGCAGCGGGTCGGTATTGACCACATCGGGGAAGAAGTACATAAAGCTCATCACAAAGCCGGTGACGATGAGAAAGTCGCGGGCGCCCGCATAGACCATCCAGAGCAGGTCTGCGCCGAGCCGCAAGGTAAACTTGCTCATCATGCCCAGCAGGTAGGGTCGCCCCAGGTGCAGCGCCAGGATAGCAATCCAGAGGACGGGCAAGGCGACCCCGGCCAGCGTGGCCTCAAGGAACTGCTCCCCGCCCGCATTGATGCCCTGGATGATGGCAGTGGTCAGGTCGTTGACGTTCATGCAAAAGACCCCTTTCTTTCGTGGGCTGAGGACCAGGCAAAGCGTTGCTTGACCTTCCTCAGCCGTTCTTTGACCAGTTATGCAGACCGGCTTCGCGTTGCTGTCAGCACAGGAAGCTGTTTTCCTGTGCGGCTGATGTCTTTAAGCGTTGGGCAGAGATACGCCAGATCGCAGCGCAGGCAGCGCTGGGCTTCGGCGCGGGCCTGAGCCTCCGTAAAGCCCAGGGCAAACTCGCTCGACTTGTCGCGCGAGTGCTCGGCGGAGCGCAGCGGCATCTCGGCGCGCGGCGACACCGCAAGATGTACCTTGACAGCGCCATCGGGCAACGTAGAGGGCGTCTGGAATTCATCCTCTGGCATCTCAGCAATCTGTTCCGGATTCATACCACGCAGATACGCATGGATGGAGCGCGCCGCCTGGCGGCCATGCGCCGCCGCATGAATGATGGAGCGAGGGCCATAGGTCGCGTCACCAGCGGCAAACACGCCAGGCTGCCCGGTCGCCAGGGTTTGCGGGTTAATCATCATTCCGCCCCAGGCAGCCACCTCCACCTGCGTGCCTTCTGGCAAGAAGGAGGGGTCGGGCGCTTCGCCAATTGCCACCAGAATCACCTCCACCGGCAATTCAAAGGTGGAACCTTCAATGGGAACGGGCCGTCGGCGGCCTTGTTCGTCCGGCTCACCCAGTTGCATACGCTGGCACACCACGCCGGTCAGCTTGCCATTTTGACTCTGTAGCTCAGTTGGCGCGACCAGCTCATATAGCGTCAGCCCTTCCTCGATGGCAGCGCGCACCTCCTCTTTCTGCGCGGGCATCTCAGCCTGTGTGCGCCGATAGAGGATATGCACCGCTTTCGCGCCAGAGCGCCAGGCCGAGCGCGCCGCGTCCATCGCGGTGCTGCCACCGCCGACCACCGCCACCACTTTTCCAGTCAGATGGGTTTCCACTCCCAGGTTGAAGTCTTTCAGGAAGCCAGTGGCCGGAACCACGCCTTCCAGGCGATCTTCACCAGCCAACCCCAGGCGCTGGCTTTTCTGCGCACCCACCGCAATCAGCACCGCCTGATAGTCGCGGCGCAGATCATCCAGCGAGACATCGCGGCCAATGGCTGTATTGGTGCGCACCTCCACGCCCAGATCAATAATCGCCTGAACGTCTCGGTTGAGTTCCACACGCGGCAGCCGATAGTCGGGGATGCCAATCGACATCATGCCACCGGCCACCGGCATGGCCTCAAAGATCGTGACCTGATAGCCGCGCCGCGCCAGATAGTACGCTGCGCTAAGTCCGGTTGGGCCAGAACCAATGATCGCCACTTTCTCATTGAAGCGCTCTTTGGGAGCCTTCAAGAAGCGCCGCCCGGCATAGCCATGATCGGAAGCGAAGCGCTTGAGGTCGCGAATGGCAATCGGCTGCTCAAACTCGCCACGGCGGCAGGCGTCTTCGCAAGGCGCAGTGCAAACCCGCCCACAAATGACCGGGAAAGGATTTGGCTCAGCGGCGACAGCCAGGGCTTCCTCGTAATGCCCCTGAGCAATAAGACCAACATACAAACCGGCATTCGTGCCAACGGGGCATGCTTCCTGGCAGGGCGCTTTAATTGACTGGTTGGCTTCGCCCAGCCAGCTCCGCCAGATTTGCCAGGGTTCAGTGGTATGAGACACCTGCCAGTGCAGCAGGCCGTCATAGGGCGCTTCGCCTGGGGTTTCGGCCACCACAGCGGTATACGCCTGAAGGGGATACCATACCTTCCCGCCTTCATCATCTTCCGGGGGATGCGCGATTGGTCCCTGGGCTGTGGCAAACACCACTTCGGGGACTCCTGCCTCGATGGTGATTGCCTGGGTAGGACATTCCTGGAAGCAGACCTGACACCCAACGCAGGTGGCAATCTGTACTGGCGTTGCCATCATGGTTGGTTCGTCAGCAGCCCCAAAGGGGATGGGCGTCGGCGGCGCGCCCGCCAGACCCTGAGGGCGAGTCATATCCAGGCATCGCACCGGACACAAGTCCATGCAAATGCCGCAGTTGATACACGCGCCCTCATCAACCTGAAAACGATAGGCCATAGTGACCTCCTTGTTTTCCCTCAAAGACAAATCTCTAGCGGATGATGCTGTAACGAACGGGCGAGGCGTTTCTGATCATCCTTCGCTCATCGTTATGAGAGGAGTGTATGGCTGTCGGGTTACTGGGGAGAGCACCAAAGGTTACAAATTGGTAACTGCCAGACAATTTGATGCGAACGCAACCTATTTACATTTCTGTCACCTGCAATAACAGATCATGTTACGGATGAACGCTATGCTCAGGGTGTGTCAAGGAAAAGCACGTTGTTATTCATTCCTGCCTTGAAATAAGCAGCAAAGGAGACTCCGATGTTGAAGCGCATTCTCGTTCCGCTCGATGGCTCACCGTTCGCCGAAGCCGCGCTTGCGCCCGCTACCGCGCTGGCGAAGCGCTTTAATGCTGGATTGTTACTCGTACGCACCATTCTGGTGCATGTCTTCCCGGGGGTCGATCCTGGCCCAGGGCAGCTTGAAGCATTCCACGAAGCCGAGCTCTACATTGACGGCGTTGCCCGCCCTATCAAGGAAAAAGGCATTTCGGTGCGCACCGCCATTCCTTATGATGCGCCAGCCATTGGCATTGCCGACCAGGCCGAATTTCGCCAGGTTGATCTCGTCATCATGAGCACGCACGCGCGCGCATGGCCCGAAACTCTGCTGCATCCCAGCGTCACCATGGGCGTGTTGGAACATACTGCAGCGCCTATTCTGGCGCTGAAGGTCACCGAAGAAGCCGGATACGCACCATCGGCCCAGCTTCCACGCTTTATGACTGACCCTCAGGCGCCCATCATCGTCCCGTTGGACGGCTCGCTGCGTGCCGAATGCGCGCTGCCGCTGGCCGAGGGGCTGGCAAAAGTGTATGGCAATCCGCTTTTGCTGGTTCGCGCGGTAGAGCACCCGCGCACCGCCACAGCTTCGATGGATTACCCAGAAGTGATCCATTCAGTTGAGGAGTGGGCTATTCAGGAAACGCAAGAGTATCTTAAAAGCAAGCAGGATGAAGTCAGCAGTCGGGGCGCGCGTGTCGCCATCGAATCTTCGGTTGGCGCGCCATCCTGGTTCATTGAGGAATGCATTCAGGCGCACCGCGCTGGCTTGGTGGCAATGGCTTCGCATGGCCGCAGTGGACTGGGCCGTTTCCTGTTGGGCAGCGTTGCCCAGACCGTGCTGCGTCAGAGTGAGGGTCCAATACTGCTGGTGCGACCTCATACTGAACTGAACTAAATAGAGGCTGGCTCGCTATCTCTTAAAGAGCCGCTTCTCACCAAGAGAAAGAGACGGGAATATATATGAGTCAGGTGATCGAAAAAGAACCAGTCATCATGCCGAACGCGCCTGAGCCGCCGACTCCCGGCAACGACCATCGCCCACCACAGACCAGGGGGCAAAAACTGCTGAGGTGGCTGATGGGGCCTGTTGGTGTGACGGTGCTGGTCTTCGTCATCTTTGTGGCGTTACTGGGCTATGGGTTCGCCGTCCTGGTGAATACTGGCCTGCAATCCAGCCAATCGAGCGGGACAAGCACTGGCATGCAAATGAACCCAACAGCAACCCCTAGCAACGTGCCCAACGCCACGCAGAACTATGGCGCGCAGCCAGCACAATACGCCGTGGCGGCTGATGGAACGAAGGTGTTTCACTTTACCGCCGAGCAGGTGATGTGGGAGCCAGTACATGGACATCCGCGCGTGCTCGCCTGGACACTGGACGGCACAGTCCCAGGGCCAACCATTCGTGTGACGGCAGGCGATCACCTGCGTATCTCGATTACCAACCATTTCCCAGAGGCGACCACCCTGCACTGGCACGGCCTGGAAATCCCGGCCAACCAGGACGGTGTGCCAGGGGTGGGGCAAGACCCCATCAAGCCGGGCCAGACCTACACCTATGACTTCACCGTTCCACTCGACAACGTGGGCACATACTTCTATCATTCGCACTATGACGACATGATCCAGGTTTCCGGCGGGCTGTATGGGGCCTTCATTGTCGACCCCAAGCTGGGCACCCCGGAGGCTGCGCAAGCCATCCACACTGATCAGGAGTATCTGCAAATGATCAGCGAATTGGGCGGCTATTACGTTATCAATGGCAAGAGCTTCCCCGACACCCAGGTGATGCACGTCAAACATGGGCAGACCATCCATGTCCGCCTGATTAACATCGGCGAACTGATTCACCCCATGCATATGCACGGCCACTTCTTTACGGTGGTTGCAGAAGATGGACAGATGGAGGCATATCCGCAGAAGATGGAGACGATTACCACGGCCCCAGGGGAAAGCTACGATCTGCTCTTCTATGCCTGGGCGGCTCCTGGCAGCATCTATCCGTTCCACTGCCACATCCTCTCTCATGTGATGAACCCTGGCGACTCGTCCACCGAGATGGGGGGCCTGATTACCCTGATTGAGTACGACAAGTGAGGTGCTCCTGATGAGGGTGATCCAGCCGCAGCGCTCGTTGCCTACGAGCAGAAAGCTGGAAATACCAACCAGAGAAGTTGATGAGCCGCTTCCTCTTGGAAGCGGCTCATCCTTTCTACAGCAGAGCGGCACTATTTGCAGTGGTCCTGGCCCTCCGTGTACAATAGGGGCGTTGTTAGCGTCCTCGTATGACTCCAGATGCTCCCGTTTCATCTTCTCTGGAGGGGGGCTTGCCTGTGAAACGCGCTGCGTCGAAGACTCCAGACACACCGCGGCAACCTGCTCATCCGCATCATTCGGTAAGCGCCCCCGGAAAATATCTGGGCGTCGGTGCCTCCTGGTTCCCCACCAGCACCACTGCTGGCGTGGCAACCACGGTGGGAGGGTGGGCGCTGGCGCTTGCAGTTTCCCTGGCGATCGATCACTGGCTCGTGCCCCTGACGAATCCTGGCTGGCTCTTTCTCCCAGTCGTCGCCCTCATCGGTTATCGCTGGGGCTGGCGGCTGGGGGCGCTCGCCACCGCTGGTGAACTGCTGCTGGTCTGGTATTTCTTCACGCCGCCGCGCTACTGGCAGGGGCTACCAGGCGGTGACGGCACTGCCCGATTGCTCACC
>DATGID010000013.1:0-35953 GCA_035307385.1 Ktedonobacterales bacterium
CGACTTCCGAACACAATTCCAGATGCCGAAACGGCCCCTTCCTGGTGCTGCGACCGAAAAGCTTGTCGAGGTGGGCAGCGTGGATGATGCACGCGGCTCAATCGACAAGTGGCGGCTCAGGCTGACCAGGAAGAGGCCGTGAAGCGAACTATCAACTAGGCAAAAAGTCCGGTGATAGAATGCCGCAGCCTCATTCCTGGTGATTCCAGGTCTGAGGGGAATGACGCGGCGGTGTTAAGGTCATCGCCGCGCCATGCCGTTCCAGCAGATCACAAGATCGCTTGTTCCGACAAGACAAGTATAACCTGCCGGTATTCTCTCTGTCAAGCGGTGTAGGAAAAAAGGTTGAGCTTTTGGCGAGCAGAAAAGAGGCTTCTGATGCAGGTTGTTCGTTTCTATGAATATGGCGGGCCGGAGGTGCTGAAAGTGGAGGATGCGCCTGTGCCGGAACCAGGGCCGGGCGAGGCGCTGGTGCGGGTCGCGGCGGCGGGCGTCAATTACGCGGATACGCGGCGTCGGCTGGGCGCGTATTTCGAGCCGACGCCGCTGCCCTGGGTGGTTGGCTCGGAGGTCGCGGGAATGGTGGCAAAGCTGGGACCGAATGTGACTGGCGTGCAGGAGGGCCAGCGCGTCATGGCGCTGACGGCAGGCGGCGGCTACGCTGAGTACGCGGTGGTGGCGGCGCAGGCATTGCTGCCCATCCCGCCGAAGCTCAGCTTCACGCAGGCTGCCGCGCTGCCCTTGCAGGGCTTGACCGCGTACTATCTGCTGAAGCTTTCGGGGCGGCTGAAAGCAGGAGAAAGCGTATTGGTCCACGCGGCGGCGGGTGGCGTGGGCACGCTGGCGGTGCAGATGGCGAAGCTGCTGGGGGCGGGCAAGGTGATTGCCACGGCCAGCACTCCGGCCAAGCTGGAGTTTGCCTGCTCGCTGGGCGCAGATGCCCAGATCGATTACACCAGGGAAGATGTGGTGGCGGGGGTGCGCAGGGCGACCAACGGCAAGGGTGCCGACATCATTCTGGATGGCGTGGGCGGCGATGTCTTCGAGCTTAGCCTGCGCAGTCTCGCGGCAGATGGACGGCTGGTCGTCTATGGCCTTGCCAGCGGCAAGGTGGTGGAACTGAATCCGGTGCGGCTGATGCGCCGCAACCAGAGTGTTGTCGGCTTTTACCTGGGCCAGTTGATGACGCAGCCGGAGCAGCTTCGTCCGGCGATGGAGGAGATTGCTGGATGGCTGGCCGCAGAAAAGCTGCGGCTGATGATTGGGCACGTCTTTCCGCTGGCAGAGGCGGCCAGGGCGCACCGCCAGCTAGGGGCGCGCGAGACGACGGGAAAAATTGTGCTGCTGACTGACCAAACGTAGCCAGCGCTGTGACGGGAGCGCGAGGAGGGGAAAAAGATGGTTCAAACGCTCAAGCGGGTCTATCTCTATACGGCAGCCACGTTTGCGCTGCTCTTTACGGCATCCATCACGATTATCCTGCTGAATACCTTGCTGAACCAGGCGGGAATGCTCCCGTATTATGTCGATTATGATGGCACGGTCAATACCGAAGGAATCGCCCCGAATAGCCAGCAGGTGACCCAGGTGGTGATTCTCTTTATCATTACCGTCGTGCTGGTGGGCTTGCTCTTTGGCGGCGGGCATTACTGGTTGATTCGCCGCGATGCCCACAGCGACCCGAACGCCGATGGCGGCGTGGTGCGTCACCTTTTCCTGAACGCCTTGCTGGCGCTGGCGGCGCTGGTGGGCGTGCCCACGACGCTGGCGTTCCTGGGCGGCATCGACGAGACGGAAGGCTCGCACGACCCGGCGCTTGGACTCTCGTTTGCCCTGGTTTCGGGACTGGTCTTTCTGTACATCTATCTGGAACGCCGACGCGCTGACCCCATCGGGCGCGCGGCTCCGATCATTCGCCAGATTCAGGAAGATGCTGTGCAGGGCATTCTGCTCATCATCGCCAGTGGTGTTGTCTTCAGCGGCATTACCTCGATCATTCACTCCGCGCTGGTCAATGCCAATGCAGTGCCATCCCCCCAGTGTGAGCAGTTCTCAGGTGGTGGCCCGACATCTATCCCCTGCCCGCCGCTGCCGCTGCTTTCGCCCATCCTGACCTCGCTCGCTGCCATTGCCGCCTGGGGAGGCTATGTCTGGTTGGCGGCGTGGAGTCGCGGAGCGGTTTTGCTGCGCGTCTTATGGTACGCGGCGCTGGGCTATGGGCTGATCTGGCTGCTCTATGGCGTTGCCCAGGGCGTCTACACCGCCGTTGCTCCGCTGTTTGGCGATAGCACTGCCTGGCAAGATGAACTGAATAGCTCGCTGCCCTTTATCGGGCAGTTGCTCGTGGGCCTGCTGATTACGGTGCCGTACGCGCTGTGGTTGCAGCGCCTGGCGGCACGAGAGCCTCGGCTGCGCGCGGCGGTGCAGCAGGGGTTGCTGGCGATTCCATCAGCGCTCAGCGCCGCGTTTTTCCTGGCGGGCATTATCCTGCTCGTGATGGGGCTGGTTGAGCGTGTGGTTCCGGCTGGCAATCCACCAGATGCCAATGGCTGGGCAACGGCGGTGGGCGTGTTGGTGGCCGGAGTGCTCTACCCCTACTTCTGGCTGCGGCTGTGGCGCGTGTCCGACCCGGCCCAGAGCGGGCCAACCATTCCGCGCCGCATCTATGTGCTGGTGGTGCTGGCTGGCTCGGCCATTGGCGCGTTGATTGCGGCGGTCTTCATGGTCTATCAAATTGTGGCGAGCGCGCTCAGCCTGACCTCGGCCAATCCGCAACTGGCGCGCCAGAGTGCCGTGATCTTCGTGGTGTTGGGCGCGATGGCGCTCTATCATCTGTGGCAACTGCGCGCCGATCTGCGTGTGATTCACGCGCGCACCCCGGCAGCCCCGCCTGTGCCGACGGCTGCGGAAGCGGCCACGTTGCCAGGGCAGCCAGCAGCGCCGAGCGACGCGGAAACGCTGGAGGCCATCTTGCAGCGCGTCTATGTGGGCGCGCTCGACCCTGCCAGCGCGGCGGCGCGCATTCGGGGACTCTCGAAACTTTAACAAAGAGACAACATTGAGGGGTATCAGGCATACAGGCCAATCGCCAGCACGCCTGATACCCCTTTGACCATGCAGGCAGACTTGCGACTAAAGGCGGTATAATAAAGGTATCCTGGCTTTGTAGAAAGGTGGTTGCCGCACCCGCACCTGCGGTGGCTGGCGAGCAACCACTCTTGTGACAGCACGTTCTTCTGCCTGTCTGATAAAGCCGTAGGTGTTGGATGGGCGTCCGCTAGCAGGTAGGTAGCGTTATGTGTGCGAAACGTTTTGCGCCGGAATCCAGCGCGCTTCAGGAAGAAGGTCGGATTGCCGAGGGGCTGGAACGGCCCGAATTGTATATCAACCGCGAACTGAGCCAGCTTGAGTTCAGTCGGCGTGTGCTGGAGGAAGCCGAAGACTCGCGCCATCCGCTGCTGGAGCGCGTCAAATTCCTTGCCATCTTCGAGTCCACCATTGATGATTTCTTTGTGCTGCGCGTTTCCGGCCTGAAGGAGCAGCAGACCTCCAAGGTGATCGATCATCCGCCCGATGGCCTGACGCCCACAGCGCAGCTAGCTGCCATTCGCCAGCGGCTGATTCCCATGCTGGCCGAGCAGCGCCAGGTGTTGAAAGAGGTCTTGCTTCCCGCGCTGGCTGAAGCTGGCGTACAGATTCTCAATTACGAGCAACTCGACGAGGCGCAGCGCATTGCAGCCGCCGCGTATTTCCACCGCGAGGTCTTTCCGATAGTCACACCGCTGGCGGTTGACCCGGGGCATCCCTTTCCCCATATCTCGAACCTCAGCCTGAATCTAGCAGTTATCTTGCGCTCGCCGCTGGGACGCGAGCGCTTCGCTCGGCTCAAGATTCCGCCGACGCTGCCGCGCTTCGTGCCGGTGCCCGTCGCGCCGAAGCCGTCCGAAGCCACCAGCCCTGAATCCGATGGCTTCCCGGCGTCGTCTCTGCTGCCGGTGGCAGCGGAGGGCGCAACCCCGCCCATCCCTTCCAGCCCACCCGAGCCGGAGCGTGTTGCCTTTGTCTGGCTGGAGCAGGTCGTGGCGGCCCATCTGGAGAGCCTGTTCCGTGGCATGGAGATCGTGCAGGCGTATCCGTTCCGCGTGCTGCGCGATGCCGATATCGAGATTCAGGAAGATGAGGCGTCCGATTCGGACCTGCTGGAAGAGGTGCAGCATGGCTTGCGCGAACGGCGCTTTGGCGCGCCCGTGCAGCTTTGCGTGGATACCAGCATGCCGCATCAGGTATGCAGCCTGCTGCTGGAGCATCTGGAACTGGAAGAAGAGGATGTGCTGGTCTTTGATGGCCCACTTGGCCTGGACAATCTGATGGAACTGCTGCGCCTGGAGCGCCCTGACCTGAAGGACAAGCCGCTCGCGCCGCGCGTGGCCCCGGAGTTAGCGGCTGGCCGCGATCCCTTTATCGCGATTGCCCAGGGCGATTTACTGCTGCACCACCCCTATGATTCGTTCAGTTCGGTGGCGGAGTTCATCCAGGCGGCGGCGCACGACCCGCAGGTGGTAGCGATCAAGCAGACGCTCTATCGCGTGGGTAAAGATTCGCCGGTGGTCAAGGCGCTGCTGGAGGCTATCGAACATGGCAAGCAGGTGGCCGTGCTGGTAGAATTGAAAGCGCGCTTTGATGAAGAGAACAATATCGAGTGGGCGCGCACGCTGGAAGAGGCGGGCGTGCATGTGACCTATGGCCTGGTGGGGCTGAAGACCCACGCCAAGGTGGCGCTGGTGGTGCGCCGCGAGCGCGACGGCCTGCACCGCTATGTGCACCTGGGCACCGGCAATTATAACGCCAGCACCGCCCGCACCTACGAAGACTTCTGCCTGATTACGGCTGACCCCGACCTGGGGGCCGACGCCTCCGAATTGTTCAACGCGCTGACCGGCTATTCGCTTCAGAGGGAATATCGCAAGCTGCTGGTTGCGCCGCTGTCGCTGCGGCGCGAGGCGCTGGCGCGCATCGATCACGTCATTCAGCGGCACCGCGAAGGCGCTGCCGGGCGCATCATCATCAAAGTGAACGCGCTGGTGGACCCCGAAATGATTCGCGCGCTCTATCGCGCGTCGCGCGCTGGCGTACAGGTGGATTTGATTGTGCGCGGCATCTGCTGCCTGCGCCCGGGCGTGCCCGATGTCAGCGAGCGTATTCGCGTCATCAGTCTGGTGGGGCGCTTTCTGGAGCACAGCCGCATCTTCTACTTTGCCAATGGCAACGGCCACCGCCGCGAGGAGGAGTTGTATCTGGGCAGCGCCGATTTGATGCCGCGTAACCTGGACCGGCGCGTGGAGGTGTTGTTCCCCATTGAGCAGCCGCAGCTACGCGCGGCCCTGCGCGATAAGGTGCTGCTGCAACTGCTCAAAGATACGGTGAATGCGCGCGAATTGCAGCCTGACGGCTCGTATAGACGTCGCCGCCCGGCTGAGGGCCACACGCCGCTGGATATGCAGCAGTGGTTTGCGACGAATCCGCTGTTCCGCGTGGATTGATTCGACTGCTCTGTTACCTCAGTTTTAACTCCCGCAGCTTGCGTTCGCGTGGGCCGTGTTGGCATCGGCAAATTCGTTGTAATTTGGCTGAGCCATCGGCGCTTTCGGCGTCAAGGCGTGGGCGACGGCGTTGGTTGCCCACATGATTCCCCAGCGATAGAAGTAATGCGCGCCGCCCGCTTCGGTGATTTGCAGCCCATCCTCGGGGTTGAAGTTCTGGTTATCCACCGCGCCTGCGCATTTAAAGCTCAGCGCGTTGGTGGTGGTGGGCAGAATGGACGCGAGCGCGTAATACAGCGCGTAATCGGTCTTAGCAGGGCCGGTAAAGCTCACCGTTACGTTGGAGGGCAAGACCACGGTGGCCGCGCCGAACTGAAACGCGCCTTTGGTGCCAAGAGTCAGGGGCACCTGGATGCCAAACTGGCTGGTTGGCAGTGCCTGGGGCTTATATTCAGAGAGCTTCGTTCCGGCTGCGCTGGTGAAGGTGATGTCGGGAATGAGCGCCAGCGTCGCGGCTTTGAAGGGGACGTTTTGGGTGCTGGCGCTTTGCGCAAGCTGGCTGGTGAAGGGCGAAGGATTCAGCCCCGTCAGGACGTAGCTGATGCTGACGGTGATTTTGCCAACCGCCATGTTGGTGGTGTTGTAATGGTCCCCGGCGACCCCGGGGTCTGGCGTGGTCGCTGGCTTGAACTGCGCGCCAAGCGCCGTCAGTTGCGCGGGGGTAGGAGCCAGCCAGGCGGTCATGGTGGTATCAGCGCCGGGCATCTGAAGCTGGCCGGTGAAGTCGGTGAAATTCGCGGCATGCACGGTGATGTTATGGCTGCCCGCTGCCAGACTGGGGATGGTCACGCTGGAAAATGGCGCTGTTGTGCCCGCCTTGGTGGTGTAGGATTTGGTGTCCAGTGTGACAGTGGCGCTGGGCGCGTTCACCTGAAGGGTCAGCGTTCCGCTCGTGCCGCCAGACGTGCTGGCGGGGGCTTTGGCGCCCGGCAGAAACGAGAGCACGCGGCTCTTCGCGCCGGGCACAAAATAGACGCCTGCTCCCAGAGCGATGAAGGCAGCTAGCAGCAAAAACAAGAGGCGCACGCGCAAGGACGTGCCTGGCGCTCTGTATTTCGGGTCGGTTTCCACCACCCAATCGCCCCGCATCGTGGTGCCTTTACGCAGCGGCTGTTGTGGGCGTCCGCCCTGGCCTGGGCGAGCGCCAGCCGCCTGTTTCCCCGAAGGCGAGCGCATCGAGCGGCTGTCCCACTCGTCTTCATCGTCGTCCCAGCTACGCTGATTGCCGCCCAACTGGCCGGATGGTCCGCGCCCGCCCAGGGCGGGGCGTCCGGTGGGTGGGGTCAGGTTGCGGCTGGTGCGCGTGTTGCCCTGGCCCTGCCAGGTCTGGCCTTCTTCCCATCCGCCACTGGTGCGGCCTTGCCCGCCCAGCGCACCTGATCGCCGCCCGCTGTCGCCCGCGCCGTAGGAAGCGCCGTTGCGCGTGGGACCACCTGAAGCGGGAGAATAGCCAGTAGTGCCGTTGCGCCCGCCCGGTGGGCCGGCGTTGAGGGGGCCAGATGGGCCGCGCCGCTGCTGCGTTTGATTGCCCCCATCATACAAGGACCGCGAATCTCTGGCGTTGTACATAGGTGACTGGCCGATACTGGAATTGTTTGGATTGCCCATCGAGCGCCCGTATGAGGTTGGACCAGCGGCATTGGCTGGTCGAGAGGCGCCAGGTCGTTGACCAGGCAGCGGACCAGAGTTTCCCCCTCCTGGCCGCGGACGCTCGTTGCTTCCACGTTTCGGCGGGTAATTCCACTGATCGTCTTGCATAGTGGCATGCCACCTTTCTGCCATTCTTGTGGTCATCTTCCTGGCCGCTTCAGCAGCGAGACAGGGGTCGCCAAGCTCTCCTCTGGTGTGGCTCAGTATAGCCGCTCATGGGAGCAGTGACAACACGTCAAGCAGAAACATACCCAAATTGGCTATCGCCGGGAGCATGTGTGCCTTTCGGGCGTTTGAATGATAACAGCGGCACATATCCCGACTTGTGACTGCGCCAATGGATGAAACGTCACTATCAACGTGGGGCAGAGACGGCTGCCCCGCTGGTTCTCCAGATCGGAAGGGGCTGCTCACCTGTCCTGGCGCTTTGCCAGGAGGGCGTTGCCGCCTCGACGGCTGGACCTATGACAAGGGAAATGGTAAAGATGCTTTCCAGCCTTGAGCCTATGCAAGAGGTAGATGACAGGGAAGAACTCGCGCCGCCTCTTTCTCGCTATCAGGCTTTTTCTCGCTTTTGCGTTGCTCATCTTGATGTCTATACACGCGGCCACGCGGCAGAGGCCATGCGCGCGCTCTCGTTTCTGGTGGTTGGTGGCCTGGGGGCGCTGGTGAACCTGGCGTGCGTCTGGGTCTTTTCCAGCTTCACGCCTCTGCCCGACGCGGCGGATATTGTGCTTGCCACCGAGATAGCGCTGCTTTTTAACTTCTTGCTGAATGATCGCTTCACCTTTCATGCGCTCGTCGATAGCCGACGCCCCTTCTGGCTGCGCTGTGTGCGCTTTCACGGCCCTTCGGCGCTGGGGTTTGTGCTGACCCTGGTGATTTCGCTGGTCGCTCATGAGGAATTGCATTTGTCCTCAGTTGTGGCGCAGGCTATTGCTATTCTGATTGTGACGGTGGTCAACTTCTTGATGCATCGACTCTGGACCTACCGGGCTGTGGCAACCCATCCACAGGGGCAGCCCGCTCACTAAGATGCTATCGCCAGACGCTTCATGCGCCAGACCCGTAGAGATCGGGTCTGGCGCATGTATTTTCTCGCTGCCAGGTGCCTGGCACGCTGCTGTTCGCAGCAAAGCGGGCGATCATAAGAAGGCCAGAGTGAGCGAGGTCATGGTGATGAGGCCGCACCACCAGTAGATGTCAAGCATGTTTCCAACCGTGCCATGCTGATCGACGACCATCAGCCAGAGCCAGCCCACCAGCAGCGCTGAGGCCAGAATGAGCGGCGTCAGCGCCAGCTTTTTCCTGGGGCTGATCATGGGGGAATAGCGGATGGGCAGCATCAGGCGCACGACGAGTGAGACAACGATCACCGGATACGCCAGTACCGCGCTGATCACTCCGGGCACCTGGAAGCCGGTCGCCGTTCCCAACTGCCAGAGCATGGAGGATACCACGATGGCGGTGCAGAATGGGATGGGCGTCAGGATGATCTTGCTGGGGATGCCCAGGAAACGGCTTTGCGTGCTCGCTGCATGGTGCCCAGCGAGCCATTGCCGCGCGCTCTTGAAGGCATGCTGAGCCAGTGCCCGGAAGCTTATCCCGGCAGCCAGATCATCATCAGCCTCTTCAGGTGGGCGCGCCGTGGGTCGATTTCCCCTGGTGGACCACTGCGCTGCTCGCATCAGGCATTGCTCGTCATATTGCTGGCGCTTCTGGCTGTCGCTCAATACTTCGTTGGCCCGGTTGATCTCGCTCATCCTGATCTCTGCTTCCCAGGCGATATCAGGGTTCAAAGCATAGAGATCGGGATGAAAGCGTTTGACCAGCGCGCGATAGGCTTGTTTGACCTCAACGGTGCTGGCGTCAGGAGTCACACCCAAAATGGCGTAATAATCAAGGTCGTCAGAGGGATGAGGTTGCATAAGCGCCTCTTTCCTAAAACTGGCGAGCCAGCTTTTTGTTTTGCTCTTTGCCGCGCTGGCTCGCCCTTCTGCCCGGGTTTCAAGTGCGGATCGCTATCTTTCCGGAGGCCAGCGCGATGACCTGCTCACCAATCCTGATGATGTGCTCCCCAATGCCCTCTAGCTCATTGGTCGCCAGCAGCAGCCCGCTGGCAGCCGCCACGCTGCTGGCATCCCGCGTCATGCGCTCCAGCAGTTCCTGGGAGGTCTGTCGGCATTGAGCCACAATCGCTACCTGCCTGCCGGGCAGACCCCGCGCCCGCTCAAGGTTGCGTTCGGCAAACGCCCAGATGCCTTCTTGTACCTGCTCGCACACCAGATATGTCAGTACGTCCAGGGTTCGGGTCATGGCGAATTGGCCTCGATATTTCAAGCGCACGGCCTGTTGGGCAATCCTGACGGAGCGCTGGTTCATCTGCTCCAGTTCACTGGCAACTCGCTCCAGCACGACCAGTTCGCGCAGATCACGGGCGATTGTCGTTTGGAGCGCGAACAGGTCAAGGCAGCAGCGCTGGATGGCGCGCTGAGAGGCTGTCAAATCGCCCTCACGTGCAATCACCTCGCGGGCGAGGGTGCTGCTTCCCTGGCTTAGATCATGGACAGCGTTGGTAATGGCCTTCCCAACGAGAACCGCCTGGATGATCACGATCCTTCTGGTTTTGTGCAGCTCCTGGTGAAATGGGTCGTTCGTCACGGCTGCTTCCTTTCAGGGATACCGCTGTGTGTGGCTACGATGTTGGCATTGCGACCACGCCTACCTGCATACCTAAGTAATAGGGTCACTCTACACGTTTTTCTAGCCTACGGCTCTAGTGACGAGAGGGACACTGCACTCTGTTATCAGACAAGCACCTATGCTCTAGTTCCCTAAATAGCTTCTATTGTGATGGCCTTCACTTGCCATTATGTGCTGAGCGTGTTATGATACCTGAGGTGTACCGGTACCCAGATACCCATAAAATGATGTGTTTGACACCCTAATCTATTTTTATTGTACACTAAGTTTGATACATATGTCAATATTAGATGGGTAAGGCTCATGCATAAATCATTGCAAGCCATTGATATAGTTGGGTGTTGCCAGGCCATCATTCCATCTTTAGTCAGCAATTCACAATGAGGAGTGTGCGGTTATGAGCGCCAGCCAGCCAGAACGAGGCCCGTCGGGCGTCTGGAAATCTGAGGAGCAGCTCAAAAAGGAATTTTCTGCGCGCCTGCGGCGCCTGCGCGAAGCCAGAAGCCAGACGCAGAGCCAGGTGGCGAAAGCTTTGGGCTTTCTCTCAGAGAGTGTGTATCAACTTTGGGAGAAAGAGAACGGAAATCTGCCCAGCGCGTTCAATTTGCAGAAACTCGCGCTTCATTTTAAGGTCTCAACTGATTATCTCCTGGGTTTGCAGGAAGAGCAGCAGACGGCTGCGAGCGTGGGTGAAGCTCAGGGGGAGAGCGAGGAGGAAAGACACAAGCTAGAGGTGTTTCGGCTGGGCATGCAGGGCAAGAATTGGAACGCGCCTGAAGTAGATGCTCATCTGCGCTTCCTGCACCGTCTACGGGAAACGCCTCAAGAGCGTTATGATCGTGTCCTCACCGATGTAACCTATCCGCCCCACAACACGCATTTGCCGCGCCTGAACGATTTTTACACCCCCGTGGCGACCCGTAAGAAAGAGGAGATAGAGGCGCTGTTCCGCGATCGTCCGGCTGACCAGGCGCGGCGCGTGAGGATGTATGTGCTCGATCTGGGACAGGTACCCTCGCCGCGCTTGCAGCGCATCATTCTGGGGATGCAGGGGGCGGAACTGATCAAAGGACGGCACGATCACTTTACGCTGGCAATGTCCAATGGAAGCATGGCGCGGGATGTGATTCTTGCTCCTAATCTGGCGCGCGGTGATATCGAAGATGTGAAGCTGATTCCGCTGACGCTTGGGAGAAGTCAATCTGACGCCACGGCTGCGACCACTCTTATTGGCAATTTTGTGTTTAATCACGGAGACTATCGGGTAGAGCGAGTCTCTTTGAAAGATGAAAAAGGGCCTCAGCGGATTGCCATGCTCGCCGGGAGCATCAATCTGGCCTTCATGGGTATTGGCAGCCTGGAGTCAGAGGATAGCATGAGTCTTTATGCACGTTTGCTATCTGAGCAAGGGATTGACCCTGCTGAACTCAGGCGAGAAGGGGTCATAGGCAATGTTCTCTTTCATTTCATCCGTGAGACCCCAGGGCCTTCCTGGGAAATCTATGATCCCCCCGGCGATCCCCCCAAGCGCATTCGTGTCGATATAAGCGATCGGGAGGAAGAGGATATTCTGCATACCATGAGCCTGCATGTGCTGCACGAACTGGTCGAGATTCAGGAAGCGCAGATAGTGGTTGTCGTGAAAGACCCCTCGCGCGCCAGGATTGTGCGCGCAGCGCTGGAAATGCATTGGGCCAATGCGGTCATTTGTTCGCTGGCCGTTGCAGAGAAGCTGTCCGAATTGCTTCGCACAGAGCCAATAAAATGATAAAGCGCCAACGAAATCCTGGTTCAAGCGCGTTTCTCGACGTGATAGCTCAGCGCAAACACACGGGCAAGCGATCAGAATATGGAATGATTCTTGCGATCATCAGTGGTTTTGAAAAGGAGGTCTTTCCGGCCCCATTTGGATGGGGACTGTTACTCATTGGCTTTCCGACCGTTGCTTGATTAGCAAGCATGTGTATCTTGCTCTGGGGGCGCCCTCATGAAGAGTCGGCTCCCCCATTCGCGTTTACTCGTTTGAGGAGCGGCGATTTTGGGTTTTTGAGGAGAGGCATTGTATGCGGTCTATCTTAGTGACGGGTGGCGCAGGCTTTATCGGGAGCCATTTTGTCGAGCATATCCTGACTGCCCACCCAGATTATCGCGTGGTCGTGCTCGATAAACTGACCTACGCGGGCAAGCGCAGCAATCTGTGGAACGCCGAGGCGTTGGCTGGGGACCGGCTCACCTTCGTACAGGGAGACGTGGGCGATATAGAGACAGATTGTCAGCTTCTACAAGCATGTGATCTGGTCGTCCATTTCGCCTCCGAAAGCCATGTGGTGAACTCCACGAAAGACCCCCTGTTATTCGCGCGCAACAATATGAATGGCACCGCCCTATTGCTGGAAGCCGCCCGGCTTCAGCGCGTCAAGCGCTTTCTGCTGATCTCTACGGTTGAGGTTTATGGCTCCTGTCATCGGCAGGTAGCTGCCTCGCGCGAAGATGATCTGCCCAGACCATCGACTCCCTACGCAGCCGCGAAGGTGGCTGCCGAGTCGTGGGGCATGGCATACTGGGAAAGCTTTGGCTTCCCGGTAGTCATTACCCGTTCTTGTAACAACTACGGCCCACGCCAGCACGAGGAAAAGCAACTGCCCGACCTGATGAGCATGGCCTTACGCGATGAGCCGCTCCGCGTGCAGGGTGATGGCAAGCACCTGCGCCAGTGGCTCTATGTGACCGATCATTGCCGCGCGTTGGATGCGCTTCTGCATGCCGATGAGCGGCAGGTGGCGGGTGAAATCTTCAACATTGGCGGTGGAGCGGCGGCAGAGCGAACGACGATACAGAACGCCCAGGCTATTCTGGAGCGCCTGAACAAACACCCAGCAATTATCCATGGTCCTGATCGCGTGCCCAGCCTTCGTCGGCTGGCGCTGGATTCCTCCAAGTTGGAGCAGCGGCTGGGGTGGCGGCCTCAGGTGCGCTTTGAAGAAGGTCTTGACCGCACGCTTGCGTTTTATAAGCGGGAGCATCAGATGCGGGAACAACAGCCGGCCTATCATGCGACGGATGATCGTTCACGGCTGGTGACGCAAGCTTCTTAGCGCGTCGGGTCTCATCCCATCAGAGATGGAAGCGGGCACCGCCAATTGGCGGTGCCCGCTTCCATCTCTGAGCGCCTGGCGGCGCTGCCGGTTATGAGTTGATGGTTCCGGTGAAGGTGCCCTTATCCGAGTCGATGTTGACGGGGTTGCCTTTGTAGGTGCAATCCTGAAGGCTGAAGCTGTCGGCGCTGTAGGTGCCACTGATGCTGGTGGCGCTGCTGAAGTCGCCGGTGAGAATCTGCGCCTTGTGCGGATTAGCGTGGCACTGCTGTGTATTACTTCCACTGCCAAAGGTCCACACGTCGGTGACGGTGGTTTCCGTATAGGTCAGATGGCCCCCGACATACGTGCCCGAACAGGAGAACGTTGAAGCCTCGCTATAGGCGAGCTGTGTGCCGTCAGCAAAAGTAAGCGTCCCTGGCGAGGTGATGGTCGTGTTGCCATCATCCTGCGTCTGGCAGACGGTGCCCCCACTGTCCCCTTTTTGGGTGATGACCAGTGTTTCCTTTGCCGTGCCCAGGACGGGGCTGGTAATCGTGACGTTGAGGCTGAAAGAAACATCGTTGCTGGGCGCGCCGTTCGGGCCAGGGGTGTTGGCCTTGCCCGGATCGACGATCTCGATGGGCGCGCCGGACTGCGTTGCATAGCCGCTGGCATCTCTGGCCGTGATGGAATCTGCCCCGACTGCCCAATCTTTCGTCACCGTCAGCGTGGCTGTGACGTTTCCGCTGTTGTCGCTCTCGACTGGTTGCGCGCCTGGCACTTGCTGCCCATCCAGCAGGAAGGTGATGCTGGAATTGCCGGAGAACTTCTGCCCACTGATCTTGAGCACCGTGCCTGCCGCGCCCGCCGGGGTTTGTCCGACGCTGTATTGGCTGTTGACGGTGATGACCGGCTTAGGCCGGGTGAGCAGATAGGCGGCAGTGCCGCCCCCGCCAAGGATAACCAATACCACCAGGGCAATAATTACGATGCGCAGCCCGTTGCCGCCTCCTCGTTGTTGTGTGGGCTGCAATTGCGGCGGCGTGGGAGGGGGCGAAAAGCCACCAGGAAACCCACCTTGCGGCTGGCTGCCCGGATACGTGGGAGCGACGCCAGGATATTGCGGAGCGGTGCCAAAGCCGCCCTGCGGCTGGCTGCCCGGGTAGGTGGGCGCAGCGCCAGGATAGGCAGGGGGAGGGCCAAAGTCGGTCTGCGCCTGGGTGTTGGTATAGCCGGGCGGTGGCGGCGGATAACTCGGCGGTTGGGATTGGCCGCCGCCCCAGCCACCTGAACTCTGCGGATACAGCGGCGTTTGCATGGTGGGCGCGTTGTTCATGCTGTCGGAGCCGCTGTACAGCGTTGGCGGCTGGCCGCCATAGTTGCTCCCTCCACTACTTCCAGGAGGGCTGCCGTAGGGGTCGGAAGAGGGAAGCGTGCCATACGAATTGCCAGACCCCGGCGGGGGTGGATACCCTCCGCCGGTTAAGGCCATGCCACAATTGGGGCAGTTGGCTGCCCCCGCAGGCACGGGATATTGACAGCGCGGGCAGCGCTGATCTGATGGTGGATATGCTGACATAGAGTCCCCCTTTTGAGGTGTGCTGGTTCTTCATCCGCCCCGGCTTGTCGGCAAGTCCTTTTGTCGGCGGAAATGAATTCCCCAGAATGCTTCTCCAGCATAGCATACTAGAGCAAGCCAGGCAAGGGGGGAAAGGGTAGGCGCTGCCTGGGTGTTTGTAGTACTTTGGTCCTAAGATGCTGGAAGTGCCCTCGGACCCGTTGAGCGCCTATTGCTCGGCGCGCGCAGCAGCGAATCGGTTCCTTGCCGGAAAGGGGAAATTGCTGCCTTCGGCTGAGCTGCGCATACAATGCCTGGCCGCCGCAGCCGCGCGCCAACCGATCCGCTGGCGGCCACAGGAACGCGCGCAGGCGGTCTTGCGCCTGCCTGCCTCTGCCGCTATAATGGCCTTCTGAAGAGGGTTCTCGGCGTGAAGCGAGCAGCGCCTCTATATGCTATTGTTACTATTACAGGTTCTATGGATAGTAGGAGATACAAGAAAGAAGGCGCGGGGCGGGCTGCCAGACCCATCAGGGCCGCTGCGCACCTGCCCAGGCACGCACGATAGAGTTTGACCCCCACATAGCTGTGGTGGGAGTGGAGGAACAGACATGCCCAGGCGAAGCGCATCAAAGAGCAAGAACACTGCGCCACGAAGCACCGGACGCCGGGTGCTAGGTTTTCTACTTGGATTAATCAACCCACTTCATGATCCAAGTCTTACCGTGGCCCTCATTCTCACCTTTATTGAGGAAATTGGTTCCCCCGATCCGGTCTGGCGGGTGGTGCTGATGCTGGTGCTGAACTGGGTAGCGGTCAAGGCGGTCGTCTGGGTGGTGGTGAACTTTGCCTTTGCCGCCGCGTTTCTGGTGCGCAAGGGGTGGTGGGCCTTGCATAATCCGAAGCTGGCCTGGCGTGTGCTGGATGCCCTGGGCACCGAAGATATTATTGTCGGGCCAATTCGTGAACTGCTGGGGCAAGAGGGCAGCATGGCCTTGAGCGAAAACGGCGTGATGGGCGCGCTGCCTGCCCTGGGCGGTTTGACTGGTGGCATGCCGATGCTTGGGCGGCCTCCCATGTATGAGGACCCACCCCCCAGCTATGAAAGCCAATACCAGGACCAACAGTCTGCCGAGGAACTGAACCATATCCGCGACATCCTGGCGACCTACGCGCGCCTGGTGGCTGATTGGTCGGCGGCCACCGATGAGAAATGGCGCACCATCAGTGATAGCCAGCTTGGGTGGAAGCCCCTGCGTGGCCGCTGGGGCAGTTGGGATGAGATTTACAGCGAAAACTTTTCGACGCGCACCTCTGACCCCATTGCATCGCAGGCTGCCCAGGCATCGATTGAAGCGACCAGCCGCCGCTTTGAAAACGCGCGTGATCGCGGCTCAGCCGCTTCGGCAGTGGTATGCTTCTTGCGTGACCTCGATACGCTGCGTCAGAGCCTGCTTATGCTCGATCTGCCCGAAGATGTCCAGCAGGTCAACAATCTTGCGAGCAGCGGCGTCTATCCGATGAATGGCCGCGGAAACACTGCCGCGCGCGTGCCGCTGATTCGCAGGCCCGCGCAGATGTATGTGGATGCTGAGTAGGCTTGGACTGCCAGGGCCGCCTCAGGTCTGAGGTGGCCCTTTCTCGTCTCATCATTCTTCCTGGCAAGGAGATTGCAACACCCCTTTTTCGCCTGTGTGAGTGATCTTTTGTCACCGGCATACGTTACAATTGACGAGACAAAGTGTGAGCCGCTGCATTGACGGGTACGGCTTCTGCTGGCTATAATGGGTCTGTCTATGGTTGAGTCCTCTGCTGCTAACAACACGTGAAAAATACTGAATTCCCGGCTTTCTATCAGCCTACCTATGCCCAATCCAAATAATCCCTACCGATAAGGAGCAAATACGTATGCAGTCAGTGAAGTGCGTAACTGTGCCTGTGCGCCCCGAGCTTGAGCGCGTTGCGCCCTATGAGCCTGGGGAGTCGCTCGATGCCTTTAGCGCCCGTATCGGTATTCCGGTTGAGCGGCTGATTAAGCTGAATAGTAATGAAAGCCCCTATGGCCCGTCGCCGCGCGTGTTGGCGGCGCTGGGCAATTATACACACTATAACCTCTATCCTGACCCCGAAGCGCCGGTCCTGCGTGGCGCGCTGGAGCGCTATACCGGCGTTCCCAAAGAGCATATTTTTCTCAGTAATGGCAGCAATGAGTTAATTCGTCTGCTCTGGCAGGTGTTTCTTGGCCCTGGGGATGGCGTGCTGCTTTGCCCGCCCACCTTCAGCCTCTATGCCACCACGACTTCGATCTGTGGCGGCACGCTGATGACCGCGCCACGCCGCCCCGATTGGAGCGTGGACCCCGAAGCTGTTCTGGCAGCGCTGCGCCCGGATACGCGCATCATCATTCTCTGTTCGCCCAATAATCAGACCGGCAATCTGATGCCGGTTGCCGATATCGAGGCGCTGCTGAAGACGGGGCGCATCGTGGTGGTCGATGAGGCGTACATCGAATTTACTGCTGATGTGGAGCGCTTCAGCGCGGCCCGGCTGGTGCCACAGTATGATAACCTGGTGGTGCTGCGCACGTTCAGCAAATGGGCGGGCCTGGCCGGTCTGCGCCTGGGCTATGGCCTGTTCCCAACCTGGATTCTTCCTCATCTGCTGAAGCTGCAACTGCCTTTTGAAGTGAACGTGGCCGCGCATATCGCTGCCGTGGAGACGCTGGCTGATCTGGATTATGTGCGCCACAACATTGCTAAGATCGTTGCCGAGCGCTCGCGGGTCTATGATCTGCTGGCGGCGCAGCCCTTCTTACACCCGTTGCCCTCCGAGGCGAACTTTATTCTGGCCGAACTGACCGATGAGCGCCTCCAATTGAGCGATATTCGCGCGGTGATGGAATCTGAGGGCATTCTGGTGCGCTTTTTCCATGCCCCGGAGTTGGCGCGCGCCTTCCGCGTGAGCATCGGCACTCCCTCCGATACGGAGGCTTTGTCCCGCGCGCTCGGCAAGATCACGCTGGCCTGAGCCGATCTGTTCATCACAGCAGCGCGGCGGAGCAGTATGACAATGCTCTGCCGCGCTGCTGTTTCGTGTTTGCCTGGCCTGGGATTCAGCCGCTTGTATGAATACCATTTCATCTGCTGCCCATCTGAGATGAAAAATCGTTCACCGTTGAGGCTGAATCTTAACCAAATCATAACCGCTTTCCCACCCTCCTCTGCCTGCTTTTAATCTACCCTCTAAGCAGGAGATCATTTCCCATTCCATAGGTCATCACCCCATTTCCCCGTCTTGTGGAACAACACACCTCAAAGATGCTCTGACACGAAAGGAGGTGAGGTCAGCAGCTTCAAGCGTTCGGTGGGAAGCGCTTCAGCCCGAGGCTTACTATTTTTCTCTATCCCCTATGAAATACTCGGATGGTGCTACATGCCATCCAACATATCCCCACCCTGGGCGCGCTGTCCCTGCTGAGTAATGGCAGCGCGCAGGAACGCTTCCAAGAGAATGTCATTTATGCATTGTCCTGGTTAAATTCTGAGGGAAAGTGAGACTGAGTAATGCGTTTTTCTCCGCGCTCAAAGATGAGCATCATCCTCACGTCTGTCACGACCTTGGCCGTGCTTGCCACGTTCATGGTCATGTTCGTTTCTCATGGCGCAAATGCCCAGGGGGCTACAGCGTCAGCCTCGACGGTGACCTATCAGGGCACACCCTTGAAAGCCTCCCAGACCACGACCTCAACTGGGCTGCCCACGAAAGTTGTTAAGCCCACTCGCCTAAGCAAAAACGGTCCAACTGATCTTGAGTCGCTGAACCCCTTTGCGGACAACGGCCCGGGCGACGACGCTGTGACAAATAGTGGCGCTGCCGCGCACTTCAACAAGAAAAATGCAGCCGCCAGCCCGAACTTCGCGACCGGCCAACTGCTTCACACCTTCAACGGCATCAGCGATCTTAACAACGATACCACGATTGGTGGCGAACTCACCCCGCCCGACCAGGGCCTCTGTGTGGGTCCCCTGCCCAGTGGTGGTCAGGAAATTGTCTTCGAGCCGGTCAACGACACGATTGGTGAATACACCAAATCTGGGACACTGCTGCACATGGAATCGCTCAACACGCTCTTCCAGGACCCGAACGGAATCGGTGATGTGCGCTGCTTCTATGACCCCTCGAGCAAAGCTTTCTATTTCACCGAAATTAGCTTTGATGCTACTGGCAACACGGTTGACGAGCTGGCCGTTCTGGACAAGCACGGTTTCGCCGTCTACACATTCCCCACCTCCCTCGGCGGCAACTGCTTCGGCGACCAGCCGCATGTGGGCTATGACAACAACAACATCTATATGGCGACTGACGAGTTCTGCGCAACCTATGAAGGCGCGCTGCTGATCGCCGTCTCCAAGTCGCAACTGCTGCAAGAAGTCATCTCGCCCATTGCGGTTGGTTTTGGCCCGGTCAGCCTGGGTGGCATTCCGGTCTTGACCTTGCAGCCAGCCGTCAGCACTGGCATCAATACCGAATACCTGCTGAACTCGTTCCCCTTTGATGCCTTTGGCAACAGCAACGGCGTGGAGAACCTCCTGGGCTTCTGGCAGGTCAAAAACGGGCAGAATGTCACCAATGGTGGCTCGGTCACGCTCGTTGGGCAACTCATCTCCAGCGAAACCTATGGCCTGCCGCAGCCCGCTGCCAGCACTGGCTCTGGCACGGTGGTCGCAACGGTCAGTGGTTTCCCTATCACCTCGGAAGCCTTCTTGAACCCCGATGATGACCGCATGCAGTCCGTGCAGGCGGTAAAGGATGGTTCCGGCGTGTCGGTGTACGCCGCGCTCAATTCTGCCGTTCTGCTTTCTGGCGATCCGTCCGCACGCGACGGCGTGGCCTGGTTCAAGATTAATGCCCAGGCCGCGAAGGTGAGCCAGCAGGGCTATGTGTCTGTGGCGGGCAGCTACATCATGTACCCGACGATCATCCACGGGTCCGATGGGACGACGGCGCTGGTCTTCTCGATCACCAGCCCGATCCTGAACCCGAGCTCTGCCTACACGGTCATGAAGGCAGGCGCGTCGAACTTCAGTGGCATCCACATCACCGCCCTGGGCGCCAGTGCGCACCTGAGCTTCTCCGATGCTCCGCCGTTCAGTCGGGCACGCTGGGGCGACTATTCGGCCACCGCGCTTGATCCCGGCACGGGGAACATCTGGGGCGCGAACGAGTATATTCCGCCCGCAGCCGATCAGGGCGCGTTCGACAACTGGGGAACCAATGTGTTTGAGTTAGCGCAATAATCCCGGCGCTGCTGGCTCCGGTCTCCGCATGGAGTCAGCACCTGGGGAACGACATCTTTGAGGTGGCGAGGGATGCTTCTCTCGCTAAGAGCAGGAGCGGCCAGGAATCCTGGCTGCTCCTCGCTTTTTCCCGGTCTTGTGTGCCTGGGAACAAAACCTGCTCGCGCAGCGTCCTTCATGGGAGTAGGAGGTGCTTTTGGAGAAGTGCTTTATTGACATACAAGGGAAATGAGGCTCTGAAGTATGAAGATGTTCCATTCTTCAACACAGGCGCGTGCTGCTCGCGCCGCCTGGCTGGTGCTGGCAGCCGGAGCGCTGCTGCTCCTGGCCGGATGCGCGCCAGGCGCGGCAAGTACCGGCGGAACACCAGCAGCAACACAACCCTCTTCGACGAGTCCGGCCATCTCCCCGACAGCCACCACCACCTACACCGGCTCACCACTCCCGACGACCACCCCGCCCGCTGGCTCGGCGCAAACCGGCTGCCCAGCGGCCACGCAGGATGTTCACTGGCCGTCACCTCCGACCCTGGTGGTGACGCTGCCACAGACCACGCCAATACAGGTCAAGGTGGGCGATACCCTCGAAGTTGCGCTGAAATGGAATCAAAAATGGGAGCTTGCCTCCCAAGATGCTTCCATCCTTCGGCTGGACAAACCGGCTGGGTATGGTGATGCGTCCCTGCAAAGCTGTATCTGGCATTTTACTGCCCTTGCCAGCGGGCAAGCAAACCTTGGCTTCACAGGAGTGCCCATGTGCAACAAAGACCCAAATTGCGTCCCGTCTGTCAGGCTGGTGCACCTGACGGTTCAGGTGAATAGCAAGTAAGGGGGAGTTGAGAGGGGGAAGGTCATGTCCATTCGTCTTCGTCGGTTGGCCAGGGTGATCTGGCCGTTGCTGGCGCTGCTCTGCCTCGCTGCCTGCGCGCCCGGTGGCAATGGCTCTGGCGCGACGACCCCCACGCCGGGCAGCGCGGACCTCAACGGGTGCGCGGCGCAGCAGCCCCCCGCAGGGGTGGCGGGCAAGTCGGCTGACCTGATCGTCACCCAGGGCGGCGACTACACCGGCTTGCCCGTCGCGCTGCGCCAGGGCCAAACGCTGGAGGTGCGCCTTCCGGCAACGATCATCTGGCGCTTGCAGCAGCAGGATGCGGCTGGCATTCTGACGACCAACGAGGCGACAGGGTGGTACGACGCGACCCTCAAAGACTGCCTCTGGCGCTTTACCGCCGTGAAGACAGGGAGCGCCACGCTGAGTTTTTCCGGTGGGCTGGTCTGCCCGCCCAACGCGGCATGCCCGGCAATTGCCGCCATCCAGCAATACAATGTGACCGTGCGCTGAACGCTGCCCCAGGCCAGGCGATCGTTCCCCTGGCCTGGGGCAGCGTTTGCTCCCCGCCGCTCTTCCCGCGCCCGCTAGCCCACGCTGCTGAGCAGGCGCTTGAACTCGGCCCGCGCGGTGGTCTCGCCAATCTGCGCCGCCAGCGCCGCGTAGAGCCGCCGCAGATACACGCCCTGCGTGCGCAGCAGACTGTCGCGCGTGACACGGCTGATGCTCGCCAACGGCGCTTCCACCAGCCGCCGCGCAATCTCCAGTTCGGTCAGCATAAACCAGGCGATGGTTCTGGGCCAGACCAGCGCCAGCGTCTCTTCATCGAACTGTTGGCGCTGCGCGTACTGGAGGGCCAGCGGCGGCTCCATGCCGTGGAAGAGGCTGGGCCGCCGCCAGGCGCGGATGATGTCCCAGCGCAGCGGCTCCGGCAGGTGTTCGGTGAGCAGGCGCAGCCCCGCTTCGCGCCGCAGCGGGTTGGTGTGCAGGTAGCGATCAGAGGGGAAAGACGGAGGCCGAGGCGAACCGGTGAGTAAGGCCATGGATGGACGCTCCTTTCGACGACTGAAGACAACTTCAGATGCCGAAACGGCCCCTTCCTGGCGCGGTGGCTGGCGCAACCTTGCCGCAGCAGAGCGAGAGCATCATGCTCTCGCCGCTGCCGACAAGTGGCGTCCCAGTCTGACCAGGAAGGGGCCTTGAGCGAGCTACCAACTAGGCACAATTTCCAGTGATAGAATGCCCCAGCCCCATTCCTGGTATGTCCAGGTCTGGGGGGAATGGCGCGGCGGTGTCCTCACACCGCCGCGTCATGCCGTTCCGACACGACTCGACACCACACACACATTTGATGCGAGTAAGAAGAGTATAGCAGGCTGGCTTGCTCCTGTCAAGCGGCATAGGAAAAATGGAAACTGGTCCTATGCCGTTGACAGCGCCCCTCCGCTCAGGTACACTGCAAAGGGTTATCGGTCCACTTTGCCCAATCAGCCTGGCGCTGAACGCCCGAACGCGCACTCTGGCCCACCGATTGCTAGGGGAAGGGCATGGCATTACAAACTGCGGCTGCTGCTGGAGGATTTCCGTGTTAAGAAATGAATGGCAACTTCCTGCGGTGGGGAAACTGGGGGTAGAGGCATGGCGACAGACGCCGACAGATTGGTTGACCTTGCCCGCGCGTGATCGCCTGCTTCGCTGGCTAGATAACCGCAAAACCCGCAAGCTGCTGGCCCAGGCGCTGGATGAGGCGCTGGAGGCGCTGGCCGCTGCCCTGCCAGGCGACCCGGCATTGCGCGCGCCGGGCGGCCTGTTCAGCGAACGCTTTTTCAGCAATCCTCAGGTGTTGGGCACTCTGGCGGCGTGCTTCACCAGCGACGAGCCGGTTGATTATGACCTGCTGGCGCGCAGCGTGAACTTTAGCGATGAACGTCTCCGGCGGCGAGCGCTGGAGGGCCTGGTGGCGCAGGTGCGCGCGCATCTGGCTGCCGCCAGCCCGGAGTTTCGGCTTCAGCTTCCCGTACAATCTGCCGCGCGCATCAAGGCCATTCAGAGCGCGAACCAACCTCAGCAAGCACCTCCTCAGGCAGCCCCGATTCCGGCTGCTGCTATAGAGACTACCACGAGAGAGAAACAGGAGAGGGCGATGGATCATGTAGGCATGCCGACTAGTGTAGAAACCAGCCAGCGTTTAGCGCAGGCCGTTGAATTGGAAAACCAGGGGCGAACTCAGGAGGCGATGGCGCTCTATCACAGCTTGCTGCGCCAGTCTCCGCAGAACGGCAAAGTCCACTTTAACCTGGCGATGCTGTTGACCGAGCAAGGCCGACTGACCGAGGCCGAAGAACACTGCCGCGCCGCCATCATGGCGCTTCCCGATTACCCCGACGCCTGGGGATTGCATGCCTACCTGCTCTCGTTACTGCGCCGTGGCCCAGAAAGCCTGGAATCAGCGCGCAAAGCGGTGGCGCTGGGCTTCCCGCGCAAACGCTTGCTGGCGCTGCTGAAGCTGGAACCGGCGGCGCTTGCCTAGATCACCCGCGCTGCCATCGCTTCGTGAACTTTATCTTTTCTTTACAACCAGGGTTGTGGCTCGCACGTAGAAATAGGTGGATTGCAAAGAGGACGACGGCTTGCGCCTGCCCGCCCCGTGTTATAATTGGAGAGGCAAAAAAGCGCGAACCGAGCTATGAAAGCCCTGCCCGACCTGACCAGCGGGAAGAGAAAGCTAGAGAGAAGCGATGGATCAAGCACGATATTATCCTGGGATGTTTGACGTGAGCAATCTATCAATGCAGCTTTCGTCAAACCTGCAATTGCGCGCCTATCAGGCGCAGTGGTTTGGCGCTGGCAATCAGATGATGGTGCAGGTGCGCAAGGGGGGCGATGCCAGCAAAATCCTGGGCATGCAGGCCGCGCTGACCGTGATACTCACCCAGCATCCCACCGGCTTATTGGTGACGATTGGGCAGCAGCGCTGGCTGGATAAGGCCGCCCTGGGTGTGGCCGGTCTGTGGTTGTGGCCGCTGCTCGTTCCAGCAGCCGTCGGCGCGGTGCGCCAGACCAGCTTGCCCGGCGAGGTGCTGACACTGCTGGATACGCTGGTGTTGCAGCAGAATCCTATGGCGTTTCCGTCGCCTATCCCAACCTTTTTGATGCCCCAGGTGCAGATGGTCTACCAAAACCCGCCGCCGACGCCAACGGTGATCCCGCAGCAACTTTGCCCGGCCTGTCATCAACTCAACAATACCGGGGCAACCTATTGCCAGCACTGCGGGACGGCACTGGACGACAGCGCCGCCGCGCAAGCGCCAACGATGGTGGCTACGCCGCCGCCGGTCACGCCACCGCCGCCGCCCGCGCCTGCGCCCAAGCCTGCCCCGGTGAAGCAGACCGCCCCGGCAACCACGCGGGTGAGCCGCACGGCGCTGCCGACCGAGCGCGTCGCGCCGACGCCGGTTCCGGTGGGGCCAACGGGCGTCTTTACGCTGCCCAGCGGTCGGCGCGTGCCGATGGTCACTGCCGAGGCGATTGTGGGGCGTGGCAACCCCGATGGCACCGACGCGGTGGAAGTGGATATGACCACCGAGGCCGATCAAACCACCGTTTCGCGGCGGCACGCGCGCATCACTCGCGCTGGCGGCAGCTTCGAGATCGAAGACCTCAACAGCGCAAACCAGACCATGGTGAACAACGAGCAGTTGACGCCTGGGCGGCGCTATCCGCTGCGCAAGGGTGATGTGGTGGAGTTTGGTAAAGTAAAGTGCACCTTCACGGTGCAGGAGAAGTAGTGCGTTGAAAGATCAGGCGCTCGATGATAATCAATATCATGGTCCTACCCCTCCGGTTGAGCCTCCACCAGCGCGCGGCGAGCGCGTCTGGGTCGAGCGCCCTGATGAACTGGCGGCAGCCGTAGAGCGGCTGGCTTCGGCTGCGGTGGTCGCGGTGGATGCCGAGTTTATGCAAGTGCGCGCCACCGAGCCGGAGGGCCACCGCCATCAACTCGCGCTGCTTCAGATCGCCATCGGCCAGGTCTGCTACGTGATCGACGTGCTGCGGCTGGCCGACCTGACGCCCCTGGCCGTCGTGACGGAAGAATCGCTGATTCTCAAGCTCTTTCATGGCATCGGTGCCGATACCCAGATGCTCTCCCGGCGCGGGCTGGCGGCGGCGTCCACCTGCGATGTGGAGGCGGCCAGCCGGTCGATCTTTGGACAGCGTGAATCGGGCCTGGCAACCATGCTGGAGCGCGCCTTTGGCGTCCATCTGGATAAAAGCTTGCAACGCAGCGATTGGGGGCATCGCCCGCTGTCCTCGGCGATGTTCGCCTATGCCGCGCGCGATGCCGAGATGACGCTGGCCCTCTATGACTGGCTCAAGCGCCACTATCCCTGGGCCATCGAACTGCATACAGAAAGCGGCAGCCCGGCTTCTGCCGATACGGCCAGGCTGCCCGCCTGGCTGGAGCCATTTGTGGATGGCCTGCGTAACCTGCCGCCAGAAGTTGCGGTGGCTGAGGCAGGGCTGGCAGATGATCTGGCTGGACAGGTCCGCGACTGCGCGCTGGCGCTCTCGCTCTTGCGGCATCCCGCGCGGCGCTCGCGGCTGATGCGCCTCATCAGCGATCTGGGTCTGGTGCAGCTTGCCCCCCAGATGCTGCCCGCGCTGGCTGCGCCCGCCGCCGAAGAACGCGCCGCCGCTGCGCGCACGCTGGGTCGCCTGGCCCGGCTGGGCGCGCCTGATGTGGAGGACGCGCCAGAGCGCCTGATGGCGCTGAACGAAGACCCCGTGGCCGAAGTGCGCAAAGCTGCGCGCCTGGCGCTCGACTGGCTTTCCAGCGATGGGCTGCCCGCTCATCGCTATGTCATTCGTCGGCCCGGCGAAGGCCCGGCTTCGTGGACTGTGGGCGACCAGGCCGATGAATCCGCACCGGCTTCTGCCGACGATTGGCGCGCGGCGCTGCTGGGGCTGATGCCCAGCGGCGAAGACGAGCAGGCATAACCGCCTTGCTGATGCCCTCTGAGAGCGGTCTGGCCCCTTTCTTGCACGCTCCAGTGCCGATGTAGTGGCGCTGAAAACGCCAACCACTGCGCCTGCCGCAGCGGTTGGAGCCAGGAAAGGGGCAGCCGATGACCAAACGTTCTGAGTTTCTGGGCATGCTGGTCGGCGATTGGCACACCGAGCATTACGTCGCTGGGGTCATCGATGATCTCGACGAGGCCGAGCAGGCCAGGAGCGCGCTGGAGCAGGCGGGCTGGAAGGCCGATGAGGTCCGCCTCTTTCGGGGAAAACCTGCGGTCCAGAAGATCGAGCAGATCGAGGCAGAGCGCAGCCTGCCCGAACGTCTTGCAGCCACCGTGCGCGGCGCTACCTCGGATGAAGGCCCCATCTCTGAAGTCTATGAGACCGAAGCCGAACAAGGGCATCAGATTCTGGCCGTCTATGCCCATGACCCGGCTGAGGTGGAGCGCGCCCGGCGTATCCTGGCAGCGCATCAGGCCCATGCGCTGGAATATTTCGGAAGCTGGGTCATCACCGACCTGCCAGCGCAAGAGGATACCAGGCCGGGCGTCTAATCATCCAACCTGTACATCATTCCACGTCGCTGGTCACGTGTTTGCTCAAGATGCGCAGCGTGATGCCCAGTGCCAGGATGACGGCGGCGTTCACGCCTAGTTCGACCATTGCATTCCTGAACTCATCCCCCGAGACCTGGGTCACGGAAAGCCGCGCGCCGATAGCCAGCACACCTCGCGTGGCAGAGATCATACCGATGAACAAGAACGGCGTCAGCGAGGTGGCGCGCGCCCGCAGGTAATGCAAGACGGTGCTGAGCACCTCCATGATGATGAGCACCAGCAGCAGATCGCTAACCAGGTTGATGATGGCCTGAGCAATGTTCGCGGGCGCTGTATTACTCATTTTCTGCCCGTTGACCACCGCAGGATTGGTGGTCAACTGATTAAAAAAGTTATAAAACGCATAGCCTAAGGTAAAAAGAGCGCCCAGAAAGAAGCAGGCGCCAACCAACCCATAAATAAAGGTATCGCCTTTTTCCAGCCAGCGCGCCGCGACGCTTTCCTGGATATGGCTGGGTGCTCCGTGACCTGGCGAAGCTGCACTCGATGCATGATTTGTAGGGTAAGCCGCTGTTGCTGTGGTCGTTTCCTGTACCGTCTCGTGTTCGCTCAAACTGTATAACTCCTCTACTACATAAAGCTCTCTTCGGTTGCCAGACAGCGCTATCTTACCTGCTTCGGGCAAAGGATGCAAGGGGCCAGGTGTGGCCTTCCCCAGAGGTCTGCCATAGCCGGGACCGGGCTGCTGCATATGCTTGCAGCAGCCTGGTCGAACAGAGGCCATTTCACTGTGATCTGGTTTTGGGCCGTTACGGACAAACCAGCCCGCCAAAGACCAGAATGCCCAGCGCTGTATAATCGTCGGCTGGCTCGACGCTCGGCCAGGCAATCACATTATCCATATAGCGCGCGCCCTTGCCAGAGAAGGCTTTAAACGAATCGCCTCCCGAAGCCGGACAGGCGCGCATGCCATCCTGGAAGCCCAGCCCCTGGAAGTTGGCGCTGGCGCTTGGCCCATCGACGGTTGCCCCCAGCACAATCGGCGGCGTGCCATCCAGCGAGCCAGAAAGGTTTGCCACCTGATGCTGCATGCAATGCGGGAAGGTGCTGCCCGCGCCAACGATAAACGAAGACCCCCAGGCGTTGTCGCCCAGAATCCAGTTGCGCTGGGTCAGGCCAAAGGTGCGATAGCTGCTGGAGCCAGCCAGGGCATCATACCAGCTTGCCTCCAGCGCGTAGCCCAGCGCGTGGGGCGAGGCATCACCCTGTCCATAGGCAATGCCCAGTCCGAAGGGGTCTTTCTTTGCCTGGGCAATGCCGTTGTCAAGCTGCGCCTTCAGATCGTTGAGCACGTCCGCTGGCTTGACCGCGAGGTTACCAGGATTTCCCGCCTGTGCCATGGCCTGGTAGAGTTCATAGTCGGCCAGCCCGCTCACATCGTAGAGGTTGAGCGAATCCGCGTCGGCATTGGGGCCGGTCATATAGGCGTGCGCCCAGGAAGCCGCCTTCTGCAAGTAAAACGATGGGTTAGTATGCGGCAGGCCCGCGGGCAGATGGCCCAGCGCCGTGGCGAAGTAGAGTTCGGTTGCCCCAAGCTCCAGATCGTCGCGCCATTCGGTCTCAGGATAGAAGTCGAACGGGGCAACGGTGGTCAACTGCCCAACGTTGGTGGTTTTCGCCAGATCGAAGATCGTCTCGGCGCTGAGCAGGCACTTGTTGGCATACGCTGGTCGGCTGACATGATAAAGCTGATAGCAGAGCGCAAAGTCAGCCGCCAGCCGTCCCGCCAGATTGGGGCTGATCTTGGAGCCAGATGGGCCGATGCGAAAGACCGGGCGATATTCGACATAATAGTCGGGGTCTCCAGGCTTGGCGTTCAGTTGATCGTCGGCCTGGGGCAGCCGGAAGAAATCGTGGTCGCCCAGGATGCTTGCCCCGTTGCCATCGCCGATGCCCACCTGATAGTACAGAATCCGATGGGTCTGGTCCCACATCTTTTGCAGCCAGTCCAGCCCATATTTGCCTTCGCTGTTGAAGTTAGCAGAGCCGCCATCGAAAAGTGATGGATACTGGCGCGCCGCGAAGAGCATGATGGCATCGGTATAGCTGGCCGTCTGGACAAACTTGAGGTAATCGCCAGCATCGAACCATCCCCCGGAAACGTCGATTGGCCCGCCGATCTTGGTCAGGCTGCCCACCAGATTATCATTGCTGTCATAGGTCGGCGTGTCATAGATGAATGCCGCCTCGTCTTTCAGGTGGGACGGCTGGCGGTCCATCACCGAGGCATTCACGTTCGGGCCGTCGTGCTGCGCCTGATAGAAAAACAGCGCGTTCGAAAGCAAATGCTTATATAGATTCGCGCCCGTATCGATATTGAAGGTTGGCGATTTGGCCGCAATCGGCCCGCTTACATGAATAGCATACGAGCCAGCCGCCTTCACCGCGCTGAAATCGAGCAGATACGTATGGGAAAAGCTGCTGCTCCAGGAACCCTGGCTGGCTCCAATCGCCGCGTGATAGATGGTGCTGCCGGTGCTGGTGTTGATGATGCTGAAGCTGGCGCCGCTTTCAGCGCCGCTTGCCATCAAAATGGCCTGCTTCGTTTCGCTGGTAACATACCCAACCTGATTCACGCGCACATAGGCGCTCCCTGAGGCAAATGTGGCGCTCTGTGACCACAACAGCGTCGCCACCACGGCAACCGAGAAGACGACGGCGGCTATCAATCCCAATACGCCTTTCCGCCGCAGCGATGTTCCCATAAGCGAACCTCCGTTTCTGAACAACACGCCTCGCGAGATGTAGGGTAATCAGTCGTCCTTGTGAACGATTCCGGAATCGATTCCGGAATCGTTCACAAGCAAGTATACCTAATAACGGGCAAAAGTCAAGGGGCTTTTGTTTTGCTGGATGCAGCGTGATACAATATCCTGGCGCGCTTTGCGCCTGAATTGCTCTGAAACCTTGGGATAGATGCCGTGAAACCGCTTGTTGCCATTGTTGGACGGCCCAATGTGGGCAAATCGACCTTTTTTAATCGTATGATCGGCGAGCAGCTTGCCATTGTCGAAGATTTGCCCGGCACCACACGTGACCGCCTCTATGGCGACACCGATTGGAACGGGCGCGACTTTACCCTGATCGATACAGGCGGGCTGGAACTGGGCGCTTCCGATGACATCACCGTGCGCATTCGCGCGCAGGTGCAGCTTGCCATCGAAGAGGCCGATGTGATCGTCTTTCTGGTCGATGCTCGCGCGGGTATTACCGAAGCCGATACCGAGATTGCCGATATGCTGCGCCGCTCCGGCAAGCCGGTGGTGCTGGGGGCTAACAAAGCCGATAACGCCACGCGCCGCCAGGAAGCGGTGGAGTTTTATTCGCTGGGCCTGGGCGAGCCGATCACGCTTTCTTCCAGCCAGGGCACGGGCACCGGCGATGTGCTGGATGCCATCACCGACGCGCTGCCCCCGGCGGAAGCGGAGGCCGAGGAAGAAGCGGAGTTTCCGCGCGTGGCGATTGTGGGCCGCCCGAACGTGGGCAAGTCCAGCCTGGTTAACGCCGTCCTGGGCACAGATCGGGTGATCGTCAGCGACATTCCGGGCACGACGCGCGACGCCATCGACAGCGAGGTGGAACACAACGGCCAGCGCCTGATCTTAGTGGATACGGCGGGCATCCGGCGACGCGGGCGCGTTGGCCCTGGCATCGAAAAGTACAGCGTCTTGCGCGCCACCCGCGCCATTGAGCGCTGCGATATAGCCGTGCTGCTGATCGACGCGACGGAGGGCATCACCGCGCAGGATACGCATATCGCGGGCGCGATTCACGAGGCAGGCCGGGGTGTGGTGGTGGTCATCAACAAGTGGGACATTATCAAAGAGAAGCGCGCCCAGCATCGCGCGGGCACGGCCCCGCCGCTGGAAGACGAGCCACCCGACGCCCAGGCGTTCAAGGAGGCCGTCAAGCGCGACCTGAAATTCATCCCCTACGCGCCGATGATCTTTGCCGCCGCCAAAACGGGCTATCACATCGCCCCCATTCTGGAGGCAGCGCTCAAGATTTTCGAGGAGCGCAAGCGGCGCATCCCAACGGCCAAGCTCAACGAGACGATCAAGAATGCTGTGCTGCGCCATCCGCCCGCGCACATCAAGGGGCGCATGCTGCGTATCTATTACGCAACGCAGGCCGAAACCAGCCCGCCCACCTTCATCTTCTTTGTGAACGACATGGAACTGCTCCACTGGTCCTATCAGCGCTACCTCGAAAACCAACTGCGCCAGGCGTTTGGTTTCGAGGGCACAGCCATTCGTCTGCACTTCCGCCAGCGCGAGCGCAAAGAGCGCGACGAGGAATAGCCGCTCCTCAGCAACTTCTAATCCTGGCCTCAGATACCACTAACCTGCCTGGTCTATCCTTGCCAGGTGAAGGAAACGTTTCTGAGGTAAAGAGACATGAAGCAACATCTTGGAAATCTGCCGCGCCAGAAGGTGCTGCCTGCTGGCATGTTTTTGGGCCTGGCGCTGCTCGCTGCCCTGGCGCTGGGAGCATGCGGCGCGGCTGCCGCTGCCAGTGCCAGTACACCCCAGGCGACCAGCACGCCGACGACTCAGAACGCGGGCATCTCCAACCATCTGGTGCGCGTGGTTGCGGTCAGCGGCAATACGCTGACGGTCACTCCCACCGCTGACAAGAAGGGCCAGCAAAAGACGCTGACGGTCAGCAGCGCTGCGAAAATACTCATGTATGGGCAACCGGCCAAACTCAGCGATATTCAGGCCAATGAATGGCTGATCGTCCGCGGCAGCGATGCCCAGCATATCCGGCAGATCAACATCCTGGGCTTTGGCGCAGAGGGCACGATTCAGGCGCTCAATGATGGCGGCTTTACCTTGCTGCAAAGCAAGCACTCTGGGACTGGCGCGGTGACCATCAACGTCAGCAGCAGTACCAGGATTGAGGAGGGGCAGCTTCGTCTCGGCCTGAGCAATCTGCAAGCTGGCGAAAATGTGGCCGTGTTTGGCAAGCAGGCCAGCGGTGACGCGCTGGATGCGCTGCTGGTGCGTGTGAACCTGGTATCCGGCCAGGTGACGGCGATCAACGGCAGCAGCATCACCCTGACGCATGGGGCCAAGGGCACGGAAATCGCGGTGACGACCAGCGCCGCCACGAAATATTACCTGGCGGGGCAGCCGGTTTCGGCCTCGCAGCTACACGTCGGTGACACGATTGGCGTTGCCGGGACCGTTGCCAACAAGACCAGCGTGACGGCCAGCGCCATCTTTATTCGCGCGCCGCATCTGGCCGGGAAAGTGCTGGGCACGAGCGGCAGCACCATGACGATTGAATTGAAAAGCGGCGTCACCTGGACCGTGACGGTGACCAGCAGCACGAAATATCTGAAGGACGGCCAACCGGCTAGCCTTTCAGACATCCAGTCGGGCAGCGTGATCGAAGTGATTGGCATCAACAGTGGCGATCAGGCCATGACCGCCCTCGTGGTGCGCATTCACGGGTAAATAACCATCCCCCACTTGTGGCTCACTCTGGGAGCGTAGCCACAAATGGGGGATGGCCTTCGCTCAGGCGCGCTGGTAGACGGCGATGACCACCCCGCTGGCTAATGCCCTCGAACTCACGTGCTTGAGCTTGAGCGGCGCCGCGAAGAGTGGCTTGCCGCTGCCCAGCGCGACAGGATGGATGGTCAAGCGATACTCATCGATGAGACCATCTTTCGACAGAGACTGCGCGAACTGCGCGCCCCCGGCCACGCCGATGCTCTGCCCCTCCCGCTGCTTGAGGCGCGCGATCTCTTCGGTAGGCGAACCGGTTGCCAGCCGGGAGTTAGCCCATTCCAGCTTCTCCAGCGTTGTGGAGAAGACAACCTTGTTCATGTTGTTCATGATGTCAGCCATCGGCCCCTCGCGATTGGGCCAGGCGGCAGCTTGCTCCAGGTAGTTGGCACGGCCCAGCAGGACCGTATCCAACTGGCTGAGCATCTCGATCGCCGATGCCCCCAGTTCGGCGTCGAAATTGGCGAAGGCCCAGTCAAGCCCACCATCCGCCGTTGCTACGTAGCCATCCAGCGATACCTGCATGCCAAGTGTGACATTTCTCATGACGTTATGCTCCTACTTCCTCGTACTTTCTCGCAGCGTGCTGACCACTTTAGCAAGTCGTCGCAGCCTTGTTTCCGATGTCTTGGCCCCCTCAATCGAGAGCACGAGTTGCTGCTTCTGGCTGTAAGACAACATATCGAAGACCTGCCTGGCCTGCGCGTCACTGTCGAGCGCTTCGCGCAGGTCGGGCGGCGCGACCACCTCGCGGGGTTCGGTATCAAGCTCAATATCGACCTCTACCTCGTCGCCAGCCGCAACCCCCGCGCTCTGGCGGTGTTCTGCGCTGATGGGAAGCATAAACACTCCACCCATCGGCGCCACCGTGCTGCGATAGGTGTACCCATTGATGGTGACGCGGACCGATGGTCGCTTGCTCGGCCCAAGGCTTGCAACAACCTCCGCCGGAACCTCAATTCCGGTGGCTGTTTTGCCGCTGAGTTGGATGCTGGCGCGAAATCTCATCTCGGCTCCTTTTTAGCTGGCAAAGAACTCCACCAGTACCGGAGCCAGGGCTTCCGGGTCGACGTTGTGGGGCTGCCCTTTCAGGGTGCGGCGCTGCGCGTGGGGCAGGGCATCAGCGACGGCTTGCGCTGCCTGGCTCAGCCAGAGCGTCTCGCCACCATCAATGACGAGTGTGGGCACGGTGACGGAGGCAATTCGCTCGGTTGGCAGCGAGAAGTCGCCCGTCAGGATGGCGTCGTAGACGAGCGTGTGGGCGAACGCTTCCTGGGCTGACCAGAAGGGGGCGTGTCGCATCTGGGCCACGAATTCGGGAGGCATGCCTACTGCCTTCGTCATCCACAGTTCGATCATATCGCCGCGCCGGCCCTCAGCCAGCATTCTCTCAAGCTGCTCCCTGTAATCCGGAGGGAGAGGAGGCCGAGCGCCTTCCAGGAAGTAGGGAGGTTCCCACACTGCCAGCTTTTTGATCTCGGCAGATAGCCCTCGCGCTGCTGCCTCCAGGCACAGCATCCCCAGACCAGACGTTCCATAGACAAAAGCTGAGCCGCCAGCCTCGCTGATGATGGCATCGAGGTCTTCGATTTCGCGCTCGATGGCATAGGGAGGCGTGTCGCCGCTTTCGCCGTGCCCCCGGCGATCATAGTTGAAGACTGTGAAGTGCGCCGAAAGCAGCGCTGCCAGCGGTGCCTGCTGTGATCGGTCGCCTAAGACGCCGCCCACCACAATGAGTGGCTCGCCCACGCCCGACTGATCGAAGGCGATAGGCGTACCGTCTTTCGACAAGACTTTGCCCATGCGGGTTCTCCTTTTGCTGTTGCTAGAACGTATGTATCATAGTTCAGCAAAAAGGAGTTGTCTTGTACAAAAACGACAGTTGCCCCGATTGGCTTTTCCCGATGATTTGAGCAGGCGTTTGTCCGATGAAGTGCTTCAGCGCTCTGGTCAAATGCGGTTGATCGAAATAGCCAGCCTCGTACATCGTGTCAGGGATTGAGACGCCTTGCTGTAAGAGCAGCGTGGCATAGCGGGCGCGTTCGATTTGACGCGCGGTGCTGTGGGTGACTCCAGCCGTCTGCAAGAACCGGCGTTGAACGGACCGCAGCGACAGGTCTGGCAGATGCCCCTGTAACGCATCAGCTATGGCTGGTTCGCGGACCAGCAGGCCGTCACGCACGAGGCGCGCGACAAACGTATCCGCATTGTTATAGTCAGGGAATTGCCAGGCTGAGCCATGCAGCCAGAAGGATTGACTTGTCGCTTCAGGCAGGATCAGCCTTCCATCGACGAGCTTGCTGGCGGGCAGATGAGGCATCACTGTGCCCGGCTTAAACCGGATGCCAAGCCACTCCCCTTCTGCGGGGCAGTCTCCCAGGAAGGTGGCTCTCGTCTCCGGCCCGCGCACGATCAAGGTAGTCTTGCCCTGGAGCCTGGTTACCACCATCTCCCAGCGGCTCTCCGCAATAGAGATAAAAGAATCAGCGCCCTCGCTGTGGCTGCGCCAGATGCGTTCGACAAACGGCGAGTCCGAGAGTCTTTCCTCATCAAAGATAATCATGCCGCTGCCTCCGAAGAAGAAGAAAGATTTCTTTCCTCTAGCTCTTCTGCACCCATCAAGCAAAAGCGGAATCGTCTTTCATAGGCGCTTGACCAGTTGGATGATATCACGCACTTCAACGCCCGCAAAGCCGAGGTTGTCTTCGTCTGCATCGGCCTGCTGGCGCGCTGCGTGGTAGGGGAGCAGCCGTTCAATCGCAAAGCCGTGCGCGAAATAAAACGCCAGCGCCGGGAGGTTATCGTTCGTGGTCGTGGCGATGATCTGACTGATGCGCTGGCTGCGCAGGCGTTCTTCACAGAGGGCCAGCAGTTGGGTGGCGACCCCCGACTCCTGATAGCGCGGCCAGATGCTGAGGTCGACGATCAAGCCGCGCCCTTCATAGACCGTCCAGAGCAACAGGCCCGCCAGTTCTTCGCCGCCCGCGCTGGCCGCGAACGCGCCGATGCCTGGCTGCGCGAGCAGGCCAGCGGTCTGCGCAAAGGGGCGCATGTGCGCGGTCTGGCCGCGAAAGGCCAGTGAGATGCTGCGTACCGCTGGCTGATCGTCGGGCGTGAGGTCACGAATGGCAAGCTGCGGAAGCGCGCTTGCGCCGCGCCGCGCCGGACGCGGGCCGACGACCTCAATGCGCGCGTGCTGGGCGCAGAGCGTGGCGCTGGTGTGGACATCGCGATGCGTGGCTGTTGCGCCACACACGATGCAGGTATCCGGGTCCATAGACGCTGCTGAGGGGCCAGATGAACAAACGATCCAGGCCAGAAATGCCTCACCCTCCTTTCTTAGTAGCTGAAAACGGCGCAGGCATGGTGAGTGTAACACAAGATACCCCGTTTGGGTAGTCGGCAGCCAGCCAGCCAGCTTTGCTCAGTGCAGTTGGCGGCAATCCGACGGACCGCTGCCGTTGGTCGTCCGGAGTGTTGGCAGCGTGAGCAGCGGCGCGCGCGCTGCCTGCGTGGTTGGGCCTTTGGTGCTTAGCCCAGTCTGCGAGAGATAGACATTGTAGGTGTTGCCATCGGAGGGCAGGATGATGGCATTGCCATAGGATGCCTCGACGATGGGATGGAGCCAGCCGCCCTGGCTCTGAATATTCTTGAAAAAGCCGTCGTCGCCGCCGTTGAGTTCGACCACGGTGTGATACCAGCTACTCTCCATGTTGGGGTCATCATAGCGCCCTTCCAGGCGGGTCAGCTTATAGCCGGTGTGCAGGCCCAGCAGATTGGCCCAATCCGGAAAGCGCACGATGTCGCCCTGAAGCTCCCATTCGTTGCCGCAGACGCCATCCGTCTCTTGATGGGTGACATGGCCCTGCTGGTCATAGAGCGTAATCTCGACGCTCATAAAGTTGGGGACGTTTGTAAGCTGCGTGGCACGCACGCGGGCCACCAGAATCTCGCTGGTGAGGCCGAGATAGGTTTGCAGCAGCAGCGCCAGATACAACAGCGAAACTGCCACCAGCAGCAGCACAGCGCCGCTGGTGGTGCGCCCCCAGCGAAAGCGCCTGCGCCGCACGCCAAACTTGTCGCGCCTG
>DATGID010000014.1:0-37802 GCA_035307385.1 Ktedonobacterales bacterium
GAGAGATATAAACCCGGAACGAGCAGAACATCAGAGGGTTAGGGAGGAGGATGAATCGGTGAGCAAGGCCCTTGCTTCCTGCAAAGGGGCTACAGATGCACGCTCGTTATCGGCTACAACCTCGTTGCGCATCCCGTGGGATCATCCGCATTTGGGTGACCATTGTGGTATCCTTTCTTTGACGGCTGAACTGACCACAGCCAGCTCTCTGAAATCGCTTGTCTTATGGTGTCGTCTCACACCTCTTGTTGTCCAAAACATTTCAGGTTCCTTGTAACAGTCCAGTCCCCATCAGCATCTCGCCAGGCAGGATGAGATAATATAAAACGGGGCAGGATGAGAAAAGATGATAGTAGTGAAAGGTAACGTTTCGCAATGGATGACTCGGTTGCACGTTTCCAAAAATCGCAGCAAGCACTGGAAGCTGTCATCGAACGCTTTTCTGACGAAGAATTGACAAAGCCAGGGCAAGTGGGAGATTGGTCGTTGCGAGAAGTGCTGGCGCATCTGGCCGCCTGGGACCGTTGGGGGCAGCGCGTCATCGAACTGCGGCTCACCCAGGATGATCTGCCCGCCGACATGAAGGAAGAGGCGCAGCATCCGGACCCCTTCAACGCGCGTGCCGCCGAAGCCTGGAAAAACCATGATGCTGTGCAAGCGCGCGCTGCTTTCGCTCAGGCATATAACGACCTTATCAGCTTCCTGAACACCACACCGCCCGAACAACTCTATCGCCAGATTCCACGGCCCAACGGCAAAACCACTACCCCGACGGCGAGCCTCAGCGCCCTAGCGCACCACAAAGACGAACACCGCGCCATATTGGAAGCACTCCTCCCCCAAAACTGAAGCGCTTGCCTAGGCGATCAGTCCCGCTGCTCCTGTGCCGTTTCGCAGAGCAGCGGGACTTCTTTATACTCTTCGTTCGGATGCTTCAGGCTTCCTTGCAGTGTCTCTTAGTGGTACAATATGAATGGTAAAGGATATATGAAGTCTGGCAGCAGGAAGTGGCTTGGTTTGGAGTAGGGAGGGCCTTGCATTGGGACAAGAGTATCAGATGTCTACAACAACATCGCCAACAGCCGAAACGGAACATCTTTCGGAGTTTTGCCCTCGCTATCACCACGCGATGGAACTCATTGGCCGCCGTTGGACAGGGGCCATTCTGCGCGTGCTCATCAGTGGCCCACATCGCTTCAATGAAATGCTTTCCACGATTCCTGGCCTCTCCGACCGCTTGTTGAGCGAGCGGCTACGCGAACTTGAAACCGAAGGGCTGGTGGTTCGCCACGTGCTTTCGGGGCCACCTGTCCGCGTAGAGTATTCGCTGAGCGAGCGCGGATATGATCTGGAGCAGGTTATCCGCGCTATCGCTACTTGGGCCGAAAAATGGGTTCCGCTTCCTGAGGAACACTAACCACCTCATTTTCTGGCTGGCGCGGGTTTGCTGCTCTTGAAGGTGCGAAAGAGCAGCCACAGCGACGGCGCAAGGAACACCGCGCCAATGGCCGTGCTCACCAGCAGGGCAATCAGCGTCACGTCTGGGCTGGCGGCATTGCTGATGGTCACATCGGGTGGAATCAGATAGGGAAGCTGCGCCACCGCCCATGAACCGAGCAGGCACGCCGTTTCCAGAACGATTAGCACTCGCGCCAACCGATACCTGCCCAGGAACAGCGAGGCTGCCGCGCCCAGCCCAACCAGCATCGTCACAATGACGGCGGGCAGAGCCTTGCCCAACACGCCGTTCCAGAGCAGCGGCGCTTGAAACGGCGCGAGCACCAGGCCCAGCGCGCCAAGCACCGCCGTCACCGCGCCCGCGATGATCGCGCGCACGCGAAAGGCTGCCAGCAATTCAAGTTCCCGCGCCTGCTGCGCCTCCACTGTAAGATAGATCGCCGCCAGCACTGCACAGAGCGATACCGCCATGGCCCCCACCGTCAGGGCAAAGGGGGTCATCCACAGCGTCCAATCCACGGTCTGCGCGTGGCCGCCGCTCGCGTGAATCTGCCCGCTGGCAATGGCCGCAGCGGAAGCTCCCAGCAGGAAGGGGGTAATCGCGCTGGCGGCGCTAAAAACGCGCCCCCAGATCGCGCGGGTGCGGCTGGCCCCGGGCGCGTGCAGGTGAAAGACAAACGCCGCTCCGCGCAGCACAATGCCCACCAGTGCCAGCGTGAAGGGTACAAACAGCGTAATCGAAAGAACCGAAAACGCCAGCGGAAAGGCAGTAAAGAGGCCGACAATCAAGAAGATCAGCCAGACGTGGTTCGCTTCCCACACCGGTCCAATCGCCTCATCGACCAGGTGGCGCTGCTGTTTAGCGTGTGGACCAGAAGCAAACAGGTCCCAGACGCCGCCGCCGAAGTCAGCCCCGCCGAGCACTGCGTAGGCGATCACCGCCAGCCAGAGCACGGCCAGCGTAATATATGCCAGGTTCATGCCTCCACGCTCTCTTCCTCTTCTTCCACGACAAACGCATCTTTATCTAGCTCTACCTTGGGCAGCGGCGAACGCGCCAACCGCAAGAGCAGCCAGATCAGCGTTACGGCCAGCACGACATAGATGCACGAAAACACCAGGAAGCTGATGTTGATGCCTGGGGCCGTCGTTGCCGCGTCGCTGGTGCGCAGGATGCCATAGATCACCCAGGGCTGGCGGCCCAATTCGGTGACCATCCAGCCAAGCTCAATGGCAAGAAACGAGAGCGGCCCGGCCAGAGCCACGCCCCACAGCAGAACGCGCTGCTCGGGGGTGCGCCGCTTGCGCCAGAAGTACAGCGCCCAGAACACAATGCCGACAAACAGCGCAAAAAAACCGCTGGCGACCATGCCATCAAAAGAGCTATGGACCGGCAGAGGATTGGGCTGATCGTCCGGGGAAAAAGCATCCAGCCCGATGACCTTCGAGTTCGGGTCGCCATCCAACAGGAAGCTCAGGCCGTACGGAATCTCCAGCGCGTAATAGACCTTGCCGGTAGTGGGGTCGGCCAGCCCGCCGATTTCCAGCGGCGCGCCGTTTTCCGTGTGAAAGACGCCCTCCATCGCCGCCAGCTTTGCCGGTTGCGATGTCTCCAGAAAACGCGCGTTCGCGTCGCCGCTGACAATCTGGAGCGGAATAGCAATCGCGCCCATTGCCATCGCCAGCAGCAAACCCTTCCGATAGTAGTCCGTGCGCTTGCCGCGCAGGAGCGCCACGGCATAGACAGCCGCCGTGCCGAAGCCGGTCGCCACATAGCAGGCCAAAATCATATGCGTGGTTTCATACGGTGTGCTGGGGTTCAGCATCGCTTCCAATGGATTGATGCCCGTGACCTTGCCATGCACGATCTCGAAGCCGACCGGCGTATTCATCCACGAGTTGGCGCTGACCACAAACCACGCGGAAATCAGCCCACTTATCCAGATGGGGAAAGAGCAGAGCCAATGCGCGCGCGGCGATAGGCGGTCCCAGCCATACAAATACAGGCCCAGAAAGATCGCCTCCAGAAAGAAGGCAAACCCCTCCAGCGCAAAAGGTAGGCCGATGATCGCGCCGGAAAACTGCATGAAGGTCGGCCAGAGCAAACCCAGTTCAAACGACAGAATGGTTCCCGAAACCGCGCCGATGGCAAACAGGATAGCCGAACCCTTGGCCCAGCGCCGCGCCAGCATCATCCAGGTGGCATCGTGCCGCCAGAGCGCCAGGCCCTCCGCCAGACACATCAACAAGGGCAGTCCCACTCCCAGGGAAGCAAAGATGATATGAAATGCGAGCGATGTGCCCATCTGGGCACGCGCCGCCAACAAATCAGACATTGGAAACGCTCCCGGCCTACGATTGGCCTATGGTATGCTTTTCTACTCCTCCACAGTAATTCTACCAGCCCGCATCATCAGGTATATCCCCTAGTCGATATGCCTGATTGCACTCTCACTCAGCACGTCACCGGCCAAACAAAAGTACCAAATGAGCGCTTCAAAGAAGCACAAAGCGGAGAAGCATGCTACACTACACAAGAGGCTTTCTTTTTTGATGAAGTGGAGCATTATAGCCGTGAGCCGAAAAAAGCTTGTTGGAGTGCTGGCGCTGCTGTGCCTGCTGACATTTGTCATCAGCGGGCTACTCATCAGCCGATTCGGCAACCAGCCCGCCACGACAATCCCGCTGCACTTCACCACCTACAGCGGCGCGGCGCCTGCCCCCGTGACGCCAACGGCCACGCCCACGCCGCGTCCACCAACGCCCACCCCTACCCAGGGAACGAGCTCTGGCAGTCCTTCCCAGCCAACCACAAACGAGCAGCAGATCGCACAAATCGTCTTCCAGGCCATCAACGCCTCGCGTGCAGCGTCTGGCCTGGGCGCGTTGCAGTGGAGCGCCGCGCTGGCCGCTGGCGCGCACAAACATAATCTCCGCATGTCAGCAGCAGACCAGCTTTCGCATCAGCTTTCCGGGGAGCCTGCCATCGGCACACGCATCACAGATGATGGCGTCAGGTGGACGTGGTGCGGCGAAAACATCGGCTATACCTCTACCCTTTCATCGAGCGGCGCGCTCTGGCTGCATCAGATGATGATGGCCGAAAAGCCACCCAACGACGGGCATAGGCAAAACATCCTGAGCACCAACTTCACGATGGTTGGGGTAGACATTCTGATCGATTCCCACCAGCGCCTCTGGCTCACCGAAGACTTCGCCAACTAGCGCACCAGGCAGCCTTCAACCAAAACGCCGCCTCTCTTCTTCTGTAACGCGCCTCGTATCACGGGGAAGACGCTCTCATTTTGTCCTTAAAAGACTGCTTACCGGAAATCATTCGTTGTGAAAGAATGGAGAGGCGTCAGAGATCAGCAAGCAACTGTATAAGAGGCCAATGTATGAATGCGACTGAACGTATCACCCTTCTGATGGAAGAGTGCCGCAAAGCCCAATACCCTGACACCCTCATAAACGCGCTGGCTGCCTATCTAGCGGGCGAGGAGTCGCTGACCCGGGTACAGGAAGAATGGGCAGCGCTGCCACTCAAGGACCCGAGCTTCCCCGAAAGCTTCGGCATCCTTTCCAAGACCGATACCGACGAACTGGATAAGCTAGATCGGCGCTGTCTGGATATTTGCATCGCCACCAATCATCTGGAAACAATTCTTGAAAACCTCCCCACGGAACCTCTCATCAAACCACTCTTTCACTACCTCCAAAAGCAGCATAAAGAGCTACCACCAGAGGTTCTGGACTTTCTGATCGGCTGCTATGATTGGATGAGCAATGACAAGCCCACGCCAGAGGGGCTGCTCCTGCTATGCTATCTGCCAGAGCATTTTCCAGCCATGTTGCCGCTGATGAAGCAGCACAACTGGAACAATGAATATGATGAATTTCTGCACCTTCTGGCCTGGGCGCAGCCCCCCTTCGCTGATCTGGCCTGGCAGACGGTACAGCAGGTGCCGCAGGGGTTTCTGGGCGATTGCGTGGCGCCGCTGCTGAAGGCAGATGCTGCCCGCTTCAGGGAATGGGCGCGCCAGGTCGCCAGCCCGAACGGCCCAGGAGATGAAACTGATCAGGTCGACGCGCTGCTGGCGCTGTTTGAGCATGACTTTGCCAACAATACCGATCTGGCGGTAGCCATCGCCGATGGCATGCGCACGTTCAGCAATCGTTGGGACACCAGGCGCGCGCGGCAGTCGGCGATTACTGCCGTCTATCGTTCCGACCCCGCCAAATACCGCTATCTGCTCGATGCAGCCATCGTTGAGAAGGATTACTACCTGTATTATATGGCGCTGAATCTTCTGGAAAATGCCGATCTGGAACTGGCTCGCCCCATCTTGCGGCATGCTGTGGAAGCAGGAGCCGTTCCGGCAGCCGTTTCTGCGGCGAAACGACTACTCGCAGCAGAATCGAACGGACGCCAGGAATACGCGCTCTCGCTGCTTACCCATCGCTCCAAGCAGGTGCGCGATGTGGCAATCGAATGGCTTCTTCCACAAGGGAAGACGCTCATCGACCAGGTCAGCCCACTGCTGGCCGATAAAAGCGCCTATGCCCGCCTGGCCGCTGTGGAAGTGCTGGTGCGCGTGGGCGGGGAATACGCGCGCGCCCTGCTGGCGGCCCAACGAGAGGTTGAAAAAGCGACCAGCGTACTGCAAGCCATCGTTGACGCGATTGGCCTGGCGGAACCACCCGCCGATCTTGCCCCATCCACAGCGATTGCTGCCTTGCTGGCCGAAGCCGCGAAAGATGGCAAGAAGTCACCGCTGCGCTGGTACGCAGCCGAGGAGCCAACCGGGCTACGTTGGGTAAACGGTGAGGCTGCGCCAGCATCCGTCGTCTACTATCTGCTCACCTGTCAGGCCCGCATGCGCCAGATGCAGCTTGAGATGAATGTGCGCCGCGTGCTGCAATGGCTTGATGTACGCACCACAGGCGAGCTTGCGCTCACGCTCTTTACCGGCTGGGCCAAGCAGGGAGGGAACGCCAGAGAGACCTGGTGCCTTCCGCTGGTCGCCGCGCTGGGCGATGACCGGCTCGTTCAGCTTTTGCGCCGCCAGATCGACACCCTGCGCAAGAGGTCGCGCCGCCGCACGCTCGGACCCAAAGCAGTACAGACGCTGGCGCTGATAGGCAGCGACCTGGCGCTCACCGAAGTCAGCGACCTTGCCCGGCACGCGCAAATTGTGGCTGTCCAGCAGGCTGCACGCGAAGCATTTGCCGAAGCCGCCCAACGGCAGGGACTTGCGCCGGAAGAACTGGCTGATCGCATTGCGCCGCGCCTGGGCCTGAATGAAAACGGCGAACACATCCTGGATTTCGGTCCGCGTCAATTCAGCGCGCGGGTGGGTTTTGATCTGACCCTCTCTCTGAAGGACAGCAGCGGCAAGCGCCTGACCCTGTTGCCCAGGCCCAGCGCGCGCGACGACGCGGCCAAAGTGGCGACCGCGCAAGCCGCCTGGCAAGTGCTGAAGAAAAATCTGGCGCCCGCCGTAAAAATCCAGGCAGAGCGTCTGGAAAACGCGCTTTCCACACAGCGCGCCTGGAGCGTGGAACGCTGGCGCGAGTTGTTCCTGCAACATCCCTTGCTGCGCGCTTTCGCCACCAATCTGGTCTGGGGCGTGCTCGATGCTGGCAGAACTGGATATGACTTCCTCTTCCGCCCGCTGGAAGACGGCTCGCTGACCAACGCCGACGACGAAGCCTGCGCTTTGCCAGCCGGGGGATTGATTCGCCTGGCACATCCCATCGAACTGGATGAGGACACACGCGGTGCCTGGGTGCAGCACCTGGCCGATTACGAGATTACGCCGCCGTTCGCGCAGGTGAACCGTCCCATCATCACGCTGGATGGGGCGGCGCGCGACGGCATCTGGTGGAAGCAGTATGAAGGCTATAGGGTTCCTGGCAAACTCTTGAAAGAGCAGTATCAACACCGCGGCTGGACGGCTGGCAACGAAGAGGTAAACGGCAGCTATAACTTGATCTGGAAAGCCTTCCCAGCCGCAGGCATGGAGGCTATCCTGGAGATCACCGTGCTGGTGGTCGGGTATGAGAGAAGCTGGACACCAACACTGTTACGGCTGGGATTTGGCCGAGCGGGCACCGTCGAGGCCATCAAGCAGGCAACAATCGCTGCCCAGGAAAGCAACGATGATGCCTACGATTATTACCATCCTCAGAAAATTGACGAAGCCGCCATGCTGAAGCTGTCTGACGTGCCGCCCGTCGTCTTCAGCGAAGCTGCTGCCAGTGCTCAGGCGTTTGGCGCGCTGGGGCACTATGACGCTGGCTGGCAGCAGCAAACTAGCGAGAGTACTTACGAGAACGACGACGATATTCCATTCTGACCGAGGAGTAACAAGGATATGCAGGCCGCAGAACGCATCGAGGCCATCGCCACGAAGTGCCGCGAGATTTACCATCCCTTTCCCGAAGCGCTGATCAACGCCATCTGCCAATACCTCTTGGGCCAGGGAACGCTAGCCCTGGTGCAAAAGGAATGGAAGGCAGCAGGCAGCATCACCTCTTACACTCATTACCACAGCCGCTTCATCATACTTTCAAACCCTATCACTGAGCACCTGGACGAGCTAGATTTGCGCCTGTTGGATATTTGCCTTGCTACCAACAGCCTCTCTAAGTTTTTTAGCGTCATTGCGGTGAATGGTCCCATCTTCCAGGCGCGCGACTATGCGCGTGCCCAGGGAACGGACGAGGCAACCATCATCGAAGCGATGATGACCTGCTACAATTTTGTTGAGGATTTCTACGGGCAAGAGCGAAAGCCAACAACCCTGGGCCGCTTGCTCCTCACCTACATTCCAGACCAGTTCGATGAAATTCTGAAGCACCTGAACTCGGGAAATTGGAGCAACAACAGCACGCCGCTCTTTACCCTGCTGATGCTCACACGCCCTGACAATTACCTTGATCTAGGCTTGCAAGTGGCGCAGCATGTGCGGCTCGATCAGGCCGATCAGTATACTGCCGAACTGCTGAAGGCTGACCTGGCAAAATTTTCCGAATGGGCCAGACAGATTGCCAGGTCGACCATCCAACACCAGAGCCAGTACGAATACCCGACGCTGGAGGCATTGCTGGCGCTCGACCCGGCTCAGCATATCGATCTGGCAGTTGAGGCCGCCAAGGCCCCTCCGCCAACCCAGCGTTGGTATCACCCCAAAGCACAATGCCTTGGCATAGAGGCGGCATATCGGCTCGACCCGATCACCTACCTGCCCCTGGTGGCAGAGGCGGCCACTGCATCCCATCCAGAAATAGGCAAGCTTGCTGTCAATCTACTGAAAGATGCCAATTTCGAGCAGGCGTGCCCCATCTTGCAGCAATGCGTCGCCAAAGGCCATACAGAGGCGGCGCTGTCGGCGCTGGATGAACTGCTGAAGCATGAATGGCCGGAACGCCAGGCATATATGCTCTCGGTGCTTCCGAATCGCTCTAAACAGGTACGCGACGCGCTGATCACGTGGCTGGTCAAAGAGGGCGATCGCATCGTTGAGCCGCTCGCGCCGTCCCTTGCCCACTCCAACGCCGATGCCCGCCTCGCCACGGTCCAGGCGCTTCAGCAAATCGGCGGAGAACGAGCGATGGCGAGCCTTTCAGCGCGGCTCGACCTGGAAAAGTCGAACAAAGTAAAACAAGCCATTCTGGATGTGATCGGCGTGGCAGCCCTGGCAGATGCCTCCCAGCAAGAGCAGGCTTCGCCCATCGAAGCACTCACCGCTGAGGCCGAAGCGGCGCTCAAACGGATTACCAAACCAGCCCTCCTCTGGTTCGACCCCTCCCAGATGCCGCGCCCGCGCTGGCAAGATGGCGAGCCAGTCCCACCCGTCGTTTTGAACTATCTGGTGTATCGCCAGTCCCGCGTCAAAAACAATGCGCTTGATGAGCGCATCGGTCAGGCGCTGCCGCTGTTTGATCGCAGCGGATTGGGCGACCTGGCGCTGGCGCAGTTCAATGGCTGGTTGGGGCACGGCGCAAAGAGCGAGGAAGCCTGGTGTTTTCCCCTGGTCTGCGCACTGGCCGATGAGCGCTTGATTTTTCCGCTGCGCCAATCGATTGATGGCTGGACCAAAGGCACGCGCGGCGCGCTGGCAGCCAAAGCGGTTGGAGCGATGGCTTTGATCGAGAGCGACCTGGCGCTGGCGGAAATCAATGAGCTGGCTGAGCGCGTCAAGCATAGCCAGGTGAAACATGCAGCCCAAAAGGCGCTCGATGACGCCGCTGCCCATCGCAACATCTCTCTGGAAGAGCTTTCTGACCTGATCGTGCCAGCGCTGGGCTTCGATGACAAGGGCGAGCGCGCCTTCGATTACGGTTCGCGCCAGTTCACCGCGCGTCTGCTCCTCAACCAGACCTTGCAGGTCACCGATAGCGCAGGCAAGCGCATCACGACGTTGCCAAAACCAGGCGCGCGCGACGACGAGAGCAAGGCCAAAACCGCCCTGGCTGCCTGGAGCCTGCTGAAGAAACAGGCGCCGCAGGTCATCAAGATGCAAACGCAGCGGTTGGAAAACGCGCTCATCAATCAGCGCGCCTGGAGCATCGCACGCTGGCAAGCGCTCTTCCTGAAACATCCGGTGCTGCGCTCATTTGCCATCACGCTGGTCTGGGGCATTATCACGCCTGAGCAAACAACCTATCAGACGCTCTTCCGGCCCCTGGAAGATAGCTCGCTGACCGATGCTGAGGATAATACCGTTCAGCTTCCCGCTGAAGGGATCGTGCGCATGGCGCATCCGGTGGAACTGGACGAAGCCACGCGCAGCGCCTGGCTGCAACATCTCGCCGATTATGAAGTCGCTCCATCGTTCTCACAACTAAATCGGCCTATTGTGCGCGTCAGCCCCGACGAGTGCAACGCGCTCTGGTGGGAGCAATACAAAGGCTATCTGATGAACGGCGGCGCGCTCAAAGGGCGCTTTCTGAAAGCGGGCTGGGAGCGTGGCTCAGTGCAGGATGCTGGGGCTTATTACACTATCTGGAAGGCATTCCCAGCGGCTGGTGTGCAGGCAATCCTTGAAACAGCAGGGATGAGTGTTGGTTACGAGCAAGAGTTTACTACCGCAATCAAGCGGCTGGCATTTGCGCGGACTGATACAATACAACGCGGCAGCTATATCTACGATGATTTGAAAGAAAAGGACGAGCGCAGCATCAAATTGGGCGAGGTGCCGCCCATCATCTTCAGCGAAATCGCGGCGGACGTGCAGAACTTCGCCGCCGCTGGCGAATATCGGGAAGATTGGGAAAAGAAAGTCTGGTAATGACCCGGGGTCATTGCATACGAAAAGAAAACGGCCTTATTAGGAGAAAAGATGAGCAGCACACAACCGCAAACATTCCTTCGCCCGCCGGCTGAGATTGTCTATGCCCGCGAACTGGACGCGCTGGCCGCCAACGACCAGGGGCCGAAGCCCACCGGCTGGAAGCTGTCGCCGCGCTCGGTGCGAACGTTCATCGTCGGCAGCGATGGCAAGGCGCTCGCGCACACCTGGGAGGGCGAGAAGGTCAAAACACCGATCACACGCAAGTTTTACGGCGACGATGTGCTGATCGAGCGCGCCGTCATCAGCCTGGCGGGCAATCGCGGTCTGCTGCTGGTCGGCGAGCCTGGCACCGCCAAGAGCATGCTCAGCGAGTTGATGGCTGCGGCCATCTCTGGCATTTCCACCAACACCATTCAGGGAACCGCTGGCACCACCGAAGACCAGATCAAATACTCCTGGAACTACGCGCTGCTGCTGGCCGAAGGTCCCACGCCGCGCGCGCTCGTACCCGCGCCGCTGTTTGTAGGCATGAGCGCAGGCATCCTGACGCGCTTCGAAGAAATCACCCGCTGCCCGCAAGAGATTCAAGACACGATGGTCAGCATCCTCAGCGACAAAGTGCTGATGGTGCCCGAACTGGACGGCGAAGATCGCGTGGTGCTGGCAAAACCGGGCTTCAACGTCATTGCCACCGCCAACATTCGCGACCGAGGCGTCAACGAGATGTCCAGCGCGCTCAAGCGCCGCTTCAACTTCGAGACCGTTCAGCCCATCCGCGATCTTTCGCTGGAAGTCAAGCTGGTGATGGAGCAGACAGAGCGGCTGCTGGCTGAAGCCAACGCGCCCATCACTGTTGAGCGCGATGTGGTCGAGCTGCTGGTGACGACCTTCCACGAACTGCGCGAAGGCACCACTGCCGAAGGCAAGCAGCTTGAGCGGCCCAGCACCACGCTCAGCACCGCCGAGGCCGTCTCGGTTGGCCTGGCAGGCGGGCTGGATGCCTATTACTACGGCGACCAGCAGCTTACCAGCGCCGCGATTGTGCGCCATCTGGCAGGCGCGGTGATTAAAGATAACACCGACGACCTGAAGCGGCTGCGCCACTATTTCGATACGATTGTGCAGCAGCGCAGCCAGGACAAGGGCGGTCTGTGGGAAACCTATTATCAGGCGCGAAAGTGGTTAGGCTAATGGCCGATATACTCTTTTTCCCTATTCGCCACCACAGCCCGGCCTGCGCCTGGCATCTGGAGCGGCTGATTGACGAGCGTCGGCCCCGCGCCATCTTGATCGAAGGGCCGCGCGATGCCACGGCGCTGCTGGAGCAGATCACGCACGCGGCCACGCAAGCGCCCATCGCCATTTACACGACATTTGTCGATACAACAAACCAGCTTGCCGCGCCAACATTTGACCGCGCGAAGCCCGCCCGCTTCTCGGCCTATTATCCGCTGGCTGATTATTCGCCCGAACTGGTGGCTATCAGAAAAGGGCGCGCGGCTGGAGCAGCGGTGCGCTTCATCGACCTGATGTTTCCCGAGATGGTGCTGGCAGAAGGCGGGCAGAAAAAGTCCGAGCAGGCGCGCAGCTTGCTGGATGAACACCACATGCGCCACAGCCGCTTCCTCAAGGCGCTCTGCGAGCGCACGGGCGCGCGTGACCCCGACGACCTCTGGGACCATCTCTATGAAACTGATTTTCAGCAGATGCCCAGCGAAGAGTTTATCAAGCGAGTCGAAACCTACTGCGCGCTCTCACGTGCTGACTATACGACAGAGATGCTGGCCGCCGAAGCCCATCTGGCGCGCGAAGCGGCCATGGCCGCCGAGATTGCTGCCGAAGCCGAACAAGGCGATGGGCTGATTCTGGTGGTGACCGGCGGCTTTCACACGCCGGGGCTGAAAGAGCGCCTGGCGGCAGATGAAAAGCCCACTGCCAGACACGAGCCAATTACCGGCGATGCTCAGACGCTGCTGATGCGCTATGGCTTTGCCCAGCTTGATCGGCTCAACGGCTACGCCAGCGGCATGCCTTCGCCCGCCTTCTATCAGCGCGTCTGGGAGCACCTGCACAACCCCAAAACGTCAGACACGCTGCCCGCTGCCCGCGCCACGGCAGAGTTCATCGTCGAGCTTGGACGCCTCAGCCGCGAGAAAGCGCCAGGGCTTTCTCCCGCCGATGAAATCGCCGCGCTCGATCAAACGCGCCGCCTGGCAGGCTTTCGCCAGCATCCCCAGCCGACCCGCGAGGATTTACTCGATGGCATTCGCTCGTCCTTCATCAAAGGTTCTGCCGACGCCGAAGGGCTGAACATCTTGACGCAGGCGCGTGTCCTGCTGGCGGGTGATCGCATTGGTGATCTGCCGCCTGATGTGGGTGTGGCTCCGCTCGTCGACGATTTCCGGCGCACGGCGCGCAATCTGAAGCTGGATATCTCCACTCTTGCCGCGAAGGAAGCTCACCTGGACCTCTATCGCCACGTCAACCACCGCGCCATCAGCCATTTCTTCCATCGCCTCGCCTATCTTGACGTGCCGTTTGGCGAGCGGCGCAGCGGCCCGGATTTTGTGGCTGGCAGCAATCTGGAGCGCATTGCCGAAATCTGGCGCTACGCCTGGTCACCCGACACCGAAAGCAAGCTCACCGAACAAACGCTGTATGGTGGCACATTGGAAGAAGCCAGCGCCAACCTGCTGCAACACGGCCTGGATGAAGCCGAAGCAAAGGGTCTGGGGCGCCGCTCGGACGTGACGGCTACGCAACTGCTGCATGCCTGCCGCATGGGCTTACAGCGCTTCGCCCCCGAACTGCTGGCGCGCACCGCCGCCTTAATTGCCGAAGATGCTTCGTTTATCTCTCTAGTTTCCACGGCTGAGCAACTCTTGCTGCTGCATTCCTCACGCGAGCCGCTGGAAGCGCATCACCTCACCGGCCTCACGGATATTGCCAACGCTGCCTGCCAACGAGCTTATTATTTGCTCCCGCAGCTTGCCGGAACAGGCGCACAGGAAGAGAATGATGTATTGGATGCTTTGAATGCGCTCCAACAAGTCATGCTCTCGCTAGGCGACAGCCAGGCGAACCATGTGCTGCTGCGCAACGGCCTGCGTCTGCTGCTGGATGAGCCGGGAGGCAATCCGGCCATACGCGGCGGCGCTGTCGGCGCGCTGCACGCCGATGGACAGATGACCGATGACGAACTGATTCGCTGGGTGAGCGGCCACATGGAGCAAGATGGGCCAGGATTTCTACGCGGCGTGCTGCACACCAATCGCCCTTGTCTCTGGCAGGTGACCGCGCTGCTGGAAAACCTGAACAGCACGCTGTGCGCCTGGGACGAAAGCCAGTTTGTGCGCGTGCTGCCGGAGCTTCGGCTGGCCTTTGCCGACCTCACTGCGCACGAAGCTGATCTGGTGGCGCGAACCGTCGCAAGGCAGGTTGGCGCGTCAGTGGTTCCCTCCCTGCGCATCACCGGTGCTCAGCCGGAAGACTTGCTGTTAGGCGCAGCGCTCAACCAGCGCGTGGAGGAAACCCTGGCCCGCGATGGCCTTGCCGCGTTTCTTGAGGAGGCCACCCGATGAGTGATTCAGCAGACCTCTCGATGGCACGCTGGCGGTTGGTCCTGGGCCGCTTCGCCGACAACGCCATGCCCAACTGCCTCAACGGCCAGGGCAGCCGCATGGATGCCGCACTGGATTATCTGTACGGACGTGAATATCGCGGGCGCGGCATGCGCGCAGGCGGTGGACCCGGCGACAATAGGCCGAGCAGTGACCGCATGGGCGGCTCCGGCGCGAGCCAGATTAGCATCCCCGATTGGCTGAACGAGGTGCGCGAACTCTTCCCACGCGAAACGGTAGAAATCATCGAGCATCACGCCCTGGACCGCTACGGCATGGCCGATCTGGTGACCGACCCGCAGGTCTTGGAGCGGCTGGAACCCAGCTACGATCTGCTGCGCACGCTGCTCACGTTCAAATCGATGATGCACGGCGAAGTACTGCAGATGGCGCGGCGTATCATTCGCCAGGTCGTCGAAGACCTCAAGCGCCGTCTGGAGGCCGATGTGCGCCGCGTGCTGTATGGCAAGCTCAATCGCTTTCAGCACAGCCCGCTGCGCGTGGCGCAGAACTTCGACTGGCGGCGCACCGTGCGCGCCAACCTCAAGCACTACGACCCGGAAGAGAACCGCCTGCTTATTCAGAATCCGTTCTTCTTTTCGCGGGTCGAGCGGCATCTGCCCTGGCACGTCGTGCTCTGTGTCGATCAGAGCGGTTCGATGACCGATTCCGTCATCCACAGCGCTGTCATGGCTGGCATTCTGGCAGGTTTGCCCGCGCTGAAGGTCAGCCTGGTCGTCTTCGATACGGCGGTGGTCGACCTGAGCGGCTACGTGGACGACCCCGCCGAAGCTTTGATGAGCGTGCAGCTTGGCGGCGGCACCGACATCGCCAAAGCGCTGACCTACTGCGAAACGCTGGTGGAAAACCCGCACCGCACTGTCGTGGTGGTCGTCACCGATTTCTACGAAGGCGGCTCGCCGCAGCAGTTGGTGGCGACGGTCAAGCATCTTTGCGAAACAGGCGCAAAAGTGATGGGCCTGGCGGCGCTCGATTCCTCAGCCACGCCCAGCTATGATCGCCAGATGGCCGAGCGCCTGGCCGCTGCCGGGGCTGATATTGCCGCGCTAACCCCGTTGCAACTTGCCGAGTGGCTGATGAAGGTGATTAGAAAATGAATCTGAGCATGTATCAAGCGCTGGACGATGAGATGCTGGCAGCGCTCGCCAACAAGGGTCTGCTGCGCCGCGCCCAGAAAGACATGGAAACCAGCAAGCCAGAGCTTCAGGAAGAACGCGCCGACGCGCTGTTTTTCAGCATACCTGGCGAAAGCTGCACCGTCACCTTGCCTGCCGCCGGGCCAGCGAAAGCAAGCTGCACCTGCCCCGCCGATGGCTGCTGCCGCCATATCCTGAGCGCTACCCTGTTTCTGCGCGCTCAGGCACAGCAAGCGCCAGCCGACGCGCCAGAAGCAGCGCCCGCCTCAGCCGAGGCAGCGCCTCAGCCCGACGAACTGCTGCAACTGAACGAGAATGATCTGATTGCCTGGGCCACGCGCCCGCTCTATCGCCAGGCAGTCGATGATCTGGCATTCGGCGAACTGGAAATTGTCATCGAGACGGAGGGCAAAACCACCCGTTTTCGCTTCCCACAGTACAACCTGGTGGTCCGCTGGATCACCGGCTCCGGGCTGGACAGCTTGATCTGTTCTTGCAAACAGCGCCCAGCGTGCAAGCATGCCGTGGCTGCCATTCTGTTCTATCAGGCCCAGCATGGCAAACCACTGCCTGCTCCCGAAAAGAAAGTGCTGGAGGCCAGGGCAGGCACACCACGCACCCGCGAAGAAGTGCTAGAATCGGTGCAGAAAACCCTGGCCGAAATGATTGCTCTGGGTCTGGGCCGACTTTCCAGGACGACTGAAGGGCGCTTTGTCACTCTGGCGATTTCAGCGCATGGCGTCGACCTGCCTGAACTGGAACGTTTGCTGCGCACCCTGAGCGATCATCTTTCCTGGCACCTCAACCGCGACGTGCGCGCCAACACGCTGCAATTGCTTTCGGCTGCCGCTCGCTCCTACGCGCTGGCCTTCGCCCTGGCGCACGCGCAGGGCGTTCCGCCAGCCGCTCTGGTGGGCGAGCATCGCATGCGCTATCATGACATCGCCAACCTGGAACTGGTGGGCGTCGGCGCGCAGCAGTGGCGCTCGCGCGCGGGCTACATCGGGCTGACGCTCTACTTCTGGGATGTGGCCGGGCGACGCTGGACCAGTTGGACCGATGCGCGCCCAACCATTCATGGTGACGTGGGCTTCAACCCACAGCGCCGCTATCAACAGGATGAAATGTGGAATGGCGCTCCGGCCCCAAGCACCATCAGCCGCAGTCGCTTCCGGTTGAGCAACCCACAGCGCAACCGACAGGGCCGGCTTTCTGGCCGCACCCAATGCCAGGCGCTCATCTCTGGCAGCGCCGATCTGACCACCCTGAACCTGGAAGGCGTGCAGTTCGACGACTGGCGCAAGCTGGCTGAACATGTTGCCGCCTCGCATGCGTCGGGCCTGGTCAAAGGCTCCCCGCTCGACGCGCTGGTTGTCGTCACACCCGCTGCCTGGGGCGAGCCGGTCTATGACCAGATGAGCCAGACGCTGGTGCGTCCGATCTTCGATGCTGCCGGGCGCAGCTTGCCGTTGACGCTGCCACACGCCGCAGATTGGCCCTTTGCGGTGGATACGCTCCAAAGCTGGAACCCTGAACAATGGGAGACCTGGGGCGTGCTGGGAACGGCTTTCATCACCAGCGATGGCCTGCAATTGACGCCCGCCTCATTGCTCAATCGCGCAACGCTGCCCAGGCCCATCCAGTCGCCTGTGCTGCATCTCACGCTGGACGCCTGGAAGGCAGCCGCAACGCCCGCGCCTGCCGCGCCCACGTCCGAAACACCAGCCGCCGAAGCGACAGCGCCCGCCACCAGCGAAGAGGCAGAAGAGACGCTGGAAGAGGACCAGGAGGCCGAGCAAGAGGAAGATTTTGAAGGGGACGACTCAGCCGTAGGTCAACTGTTGCGCGCGGCCAGTTACGAGCTTGAGCAGATTGCCGAGCGCGGCGTGCGCGCCAGTTCGCCCGCCATCGAAGACCATTTGCGCAGCCTGGCCGAACGTATGCGCCAGATCGGCCTGATCGCCTGCGCCAGCACCTTGAGTGGCATGTCGGCCCGCCTGGCCGCCAGCCGCCATCAAATGACGCCAGAAACCGAGCATATCGCCCATGCTCTGCTTCACAGCTACTATACGCTGCGCCTGGGCATGGAGCAGCTAGCGGTGACAGAAGCGCTCGCCAGATATCCAGAGTCATAACTCAGGCTCTTGCCAACGTTCGGTCTTGCCTGGAAGATCGAACCGGCCAGCTACTTCCGAACACAGAACGACGCCGTGAGCGGGAGGGCTTCAGGCGGCTCGCCGATCAACTCGACCTGCCAGGCAGGCGGCACGTGGAGCGCCACGCGCACCGCCGGATAGCGCGGGGCCAGGTACCCATCAAGCTGTTCGGCGCGCACCGTCACCGTGTCGCCCTCCCATGCTGCCGTCACGCGATACGTGGCAAACGTCCCACGCGCAGCGGCCTGCGGGTGGTCGTCATCGTCCCACAGCACTGTTGTACCAGATTGGTCTGGCTGAGCCAGATAGACATGCAACGTCAGCGGCTCTGCGGACGGCATGTCGGTATGCTGAACCACTTCCGCCAGCGGCAGAATAGCCCCCGCGCGCACAAAGACGGGCACCGTCTCAAGCTGCACCGGTAGGGTAATCCTGCCTGGACCAGTATAGACAGCATTGCTCGTCAGGTCAAACCATTCGCCCGGTGGCAGCGATACGTGGCGCTCGCTTGCTACTTCCTCAAGGACGGGCGCGACCAGCAGGTCGTTGCCGAGCAAGAACGCATCATCACAATCTAGCGCCGCTGGATCGTCAGGCGCAAGCCAGCATAGAGGCCGCATCATCGGCGCGCCCGTTGTGCTCGCCTCGTGCGCCAGCGAGGCCAGATAGGGCAGCAGACGATAGCGCCACTCAATCGCCGCGCGGCACAGGCCGGTATATGGCTCGCCAAAGCTCCACGGTTCCTGACGCAGCGTGCCAATAGCGCTGTGGTTGCGACAAAACGGCAAAAACGCGCCCAACTGGGTGAAGCGAACCAGCAGTTCAGGGGTCGTATCATTCCAGAAGCCGCCCAGGTCGCAGCCAGACATCGGCATCCCCGATAATCCTACGCCCAGGTTCATCGGAATAGCCATGCGCAAATGCTCCCATGAACTGGTCGTATCGCCATTCCAGGCAATGGTATAGCGCTGAGAACCAGCATTCGTCGCGCGTGTCAGCACAAAGGGGCGCTCATCTGGTCTGAAGCGCTCCAGGCTTGCGCGGGTGGCGCGCGCCATCTCCAGGCCATACGCATTATGGAACTCCGCGTGCGTCAGCGGCTCATTCAGCGGCCCATGCAGGGTATCAAGCGGCAGCGACAGACCGTGCGGAATGTGTATCTCTGGCGGCGCAAACATGCCCGTCTGCGTTGGCTCGTTCATATCAATCCAGATGCCTGCCACGCCCGCCTCAACGAGCGCGCGGTGCTGTTCGCCCCACCACTCCTGTACATCGGCGCGGGCAAAATCGGCCCAGACGCTTTTGCCGGGCCAGGCCCAGCCCTCGAAGGTCGCGCCATCGGCAGCGCGGATAAAATACCCACGCTCTTTGCCTTCTTGATACACGCGATAATCTGGGTCGACTTTCAGGCCGGGGTCGATGATCGTGACCACGCGAAAGCCCTGCGCGCGCAGGTCCTCTATCAAACGGGCCGGGTCAGGGAAACGTTCCTGGCTCCAGGTGAAATCACGAAGCCCCTCCATGTAATCCAGGTCGAGATAGATCGCATCGCAGGGGATGCTGAGTTCTCGAAAGCTGGCGGCCACCTCGCGCACCTCATCGGCGCTGGTATAGCCCCAGCGCGACTGCTGATAGCCCAGCGCCCAACGCGGCTGCGGCGGCATGTGCCCCGTGATGCTGGTATACTGCCGCAGCACGTCGGCAAACGTCGGCCCAGCGCACACATAGATCACCAGGTCCGGCCCCGTTGTGCTGTACGTCAGCAGGCCCGGCTGCTGCCGCCCAATATCGGCGGTGGCATGCCAGTTACTATCGAAAAAGAGACCGCTGACCCGGCCCCGAGCAACCTGCACCAGAAACGGAACCGATTGATACATTTCGTCGGTATGCTCGTCGAAATGAGGCAGCGCGTCTCTGGTCCAGAAGGTCAGCTTGCGCCCGCGCCGGTTCAGGCCGCCGGTACGTTCACCGCCCCCAAGGATGCGCGCACCCTCGCTGAGCGCCATTTCCCAGCATTGTTCGCCAGGCGCCGAACGCAGGCGCACTTGCTCGCAGATGGGCGTGCCATCTGCCTGAGCGATGGAAAAGACGCGCGTCTGCACTTCCAGGGTGAGCGTGAGCGCTGGCGTTCGCACGGTAAAGCGCGTTTCATCCTGTTCAACGATGAAGCTGCTGGCGCGGCGCGCATCGCAGTCCGGTTCGACAGACCAGGTGCGATGCGGAGGCGCACCCCGAGGCGTCAGCGCGATACGCAGGATGTCATCCGCCAGCAAAGTAAACGTCACAAAGTCCTGCTGACCAGGAAAATGCCAGACCGGCTCATCTACAGCCGCCACCGGGTCTGTAGGCAAGAAATCATTGCGCATAAATCCAGAAGCCCCTTTCTGGGGAGTGATGCGAATAGACACCAGGGAAGGGTATCGCGGCTGTATGGACGAGTCAGGCGGGGTCGGCTCTGGGCCGCGTTTCCAGCGCGAGCACCTGCCAGAACTCCAGCCGGGGCACGCGCGTTTCCACCCAGGCCACGCCATCCTGCTTCTGCACGCTGAAGGGCAGGGCGAGAGGACGGCCATCGCCATCCGGGCTGGCGCAAAAGACCGCGACAACCACCTCCTGCGCGTCCAGGCGCACGCGCACCAGCAGATCAGTCAGCGGCCTGGGGACGGCAGCGGGCACATTCCAGCGGGTATCGCTGGCGCTCATCAGATTGATGAGGCTGACCGTTCGCCAGCCCTCCATTGCGCGCGCAATCGTCCAGATCGCTCCTGCCTCGCCGGTGGTGGAAGAGGGCGCACCATCGATCACCACCCGCGTGTCCTCCTGTGGCCGCATACGTCGATCACTGAGCAGATTTTCATAGCGCACGTGAAAATCATAGTAGCGGCGCATCACCTCAGCGAACGCGGGCGTCAGCGAGACATAATCAGGATAATAGGCATCTTGCAAGGCCGCGTCGCGTTCGCCCAGCAGCAGATGGAAGCCGCCATTGGCCCAGAGGGTCGCGCTGACCAGCCGCACGGCTGCCTCAGCTTCGGCGTAGGACTCCGGCGCACAGGTCTTCAAGGGCTTCATATATGCCGCGATGATGACCTGTTTGGCGGGTTCAAGTTGGTGGGCGTTGCGCACCAGATATTGCAGGTCGCAGTAGTGCTCATAAGGCGGCCACACTTCGATATAAAGCGCGTCTTGCTCTGTGTCGGCCACTGCCTCAATCGGCCAGTTGTCGACAGCGTTGAAAATGACACGCTTTTCAGCCGTTGGAAGCTGAATCGCTGCGCGGGCCTTGCCGATGAACGCTTGAAAATCGGCAGCCAGATCATAGTGCCGACTCTCCGGCGGCGGGCCAAAGGCGTCTTCGTGCGGAAAGCCATACTGATCGAGATGCAGGCCGTCAAAGGGGACTTCAGCAGCCGCGCGTGCCATCTCCGGCAAAATCTGACGCAGCCAGGGGTTGCCCTCGTGGGTATTCATAATATAAAAGATGCGTTCCAGCGAATGGGGTTCGCCAGCGGCGTTATAGAGCATCTCATCAGGATGCTCCAGCGCGTATTCGCCCTCCGCGCCATAGACGGCAGCATAGCCCATCGTCGCCATGTTGCGCGCATGGCACGCGCGCGCCTTTGCCCGCACCGTCGCCAGCGACAGATGCCGACCCAGCGCATCGACATAGGGCTGGCTGTCATCAGGCGGCATCAGAATATGGTGCCGCCACATCCAGTCGTAAAACTGCACCACATTGATATGGTAGCGGTTCAGGCTTTCGAGCGCGGTCTCTGGTTCCAGCGCGTCGGGCGCGAAATCTGCCAGGAAGCCATAGCGCGGCGCTTGCGTCCAGTCGTTCAGCACGTCCACGGCGGTGCTCCGCGTGGCAAGGAGCATCTGCTGCTGCGTGTCCTCCACCTGCACGTCAATGCCATAGCCTCGGAATGGCCCAGGGGGCAGATGGAGCGAGATAGTGAGCATTGTTCTGCCAGGCGCGAAGGTGCGCGCCTCTTCCTGGGTATGCACCACGGTTTGCAGGTGCAGCACTCGCATGGTAAGCTGTGCCGCCTGCGACGATGGCGCGTCGTTCTCAATCACTATCGAAAGCGTGACCGCTTCGCCCGGTGGATAGGCCGCTTTGTCGGGCCACAGGCCAGAAATCGCTATCATAGGTGGTTGTCTCGCATTCCTCGTAAGATCATCGTTTGCCGGTCAGCGGCGCCATCACCCCTTCATTGCCCCGGCGATGCCGCTGACAAAGTAGCGTTGCAGCAGCAGGAAGACCAGAATCATCGGGATGACGGCAATCGTCGTGGCGGCGAACACCACACCCCAATTCGTCGCATGATTGCTATAGAATTGTTCAATTGCCACCGGCAGGGTGTACAGTGAATCATCATTGATAGAAGTAATGGCCCAGGTAAATTCGTCCCAATTAGCGCTGAAGGCGAAGATAGCCACCGCCGCCAGCGCGGGCCTTGCCAACGGCAGCGCGATGCGGAAGAATGACTGAAAGACCCCACAGCCATCGATAGCAGCCGCATCAAAAAGGTCCTGGGGCATCTCCTCGAAAAAGCCCTTGAGCAAATAGACGCTGAGCGCCATTCCGGCAGAGTACACGATAATCAGCCCCCACAAGCTGTTGGTAAGCTGCAAGCGACTCGCCATCACAAACTGCGGGATGACCAGCACCGTGCCCGGAACGGTCATCGTCGCCAGCATCAGATAAAACAGCAGCGTGCGCCCGGGGAAGCGATAGCGCCCGAACGCGAAAGCCAACATCGAAGACAATAAGACAGTGATGACCGTGGCCGTGGTGGCAACAATCACGCTGTTCAGGAACGCGCCGCCAAAATTGTTGGCGCTCCAGGCGGCGACGAAATTATCGAATGTTGGATGCGTCGGAATGAGGACCGGCGGCGTCTGCAAGACGTACTGGTTGGGCATGAAGGCCGTGCTCAGCATATAGAGCAGCGGAACAACCATAATGAACGCGCCCGCAATGGCGACCAGATACAGCAGCAGCGAGCGGGTCAGTCGCCCAAAGCGATACTGATTGTGCGCTGCCAGGTCATGATTGGCTGTGGCCCGCATGGGGAAACCTCCTTGCGCCAGGGTTAATAGTGAATCTGATAGCGCGTCAGCCGAATCTGAAGCAGCGCCAGAGCAAAGATGAAGGCCGCGAAGATGTAGGTAAGCGCCGCGCCATAGCCGAAATCAAACGAAGACAGTGCGTTGCTATAGGCATAAGTCAGCAAGGTTTCGGTGCTGTGCAGCGGGCCATCGCCAACGCTGGTGAGAATATAGACGGGAATGAAGGTGCTAAACGAGCCGATCATCAGCACCACCGAAACAAACCCCAGCACCGGGCGCAGCAGCGGAAGAGTAATGCTACGAAAGACTTGCCAGGAGTTCGCGCCATCGACGCGAGCTGCTTCATACAGATCAGGCGGAATGCTTTGCAAGCCAGCCAAAAAGACCACCATATTCCAGCCCACGCCCTTCCATATGCCCAGAATCATCAGCGTGGGCAAGGCCAGGTTGGTATTGCCGAGCCAGTTCTGGTCAGGTGGAATCAGATGCAAGATGTTGCCAAAAATATAGTCCACCAGCCCATTCGTGCTGAAGATATAGATAAAAATGATCGTCACCACCACCCAGGAGGTCACCACCGGCAGATAATAGAGCGCGCGAAACGCGCCGCGTCCCATCATTTTGCGATTCAACAGCAGCGCCACCGCCAGCCCCAAAGCCATCTGCCCCAGCACCGTCACCACCGTATAAGCTACTACGTTGCGGAACGCCTGGAAAAAGATCGGATCAGAAAAAGCTTCGGCATAATTGGACAGCCCTGCAAACGGGCTGGTGGCAGCGGGGTTGGGGTTCCAGTCGAAAAAACTCATCACGAAGGCATAGATCATCGGATACAGGGTCCAGATCAGAAACAGCGCCATCCCAGGCAAGATGAGTAGGTAGACTGCTATCCGCTGCCGAGACGTATACGAGATGCCTCTGGGGCGAGCCGTCCGGACCTTGACACTCGAAGCAAAGGAGACACGCACAGCTTCATCCTTTCATGCTCCCTTTGGGGAGGGTTGCCAGATCGGCCAGGCTCTCGCCTTCGGCACGCTCATCTCTGCTCACCTGCCTGGACGGAAGGGAAGTATCCAGGCAGGTGAGCAGACCGCAGAGGTTAGAGCAGTGTATTGATCGTTTGGGCAGCTTCATCAAGCGCAGCCTGCACCGAAGCCTTCTTTTGCAGCGCCTTGGTCCAGGCGTCAGTGAGCGCCGTGTCGATTTTTTCGTAATTCGGCGTCACCGGGCGAGGCTTGGCCGTTTCCAACTGCTGACTATAGAACGAATAATAGTCGGGATAGCTGGGGTCGCTGCTCGCCGACTTGAGTGTCGGCATCTGGCCGACCGCGCCCATCAGCCGCTGCGCCTCATCCGAGGTCATAAAACTGACCCAGGTCTTGGCGGCATCCAGATTTTTTGTGGTGCTCAGAATGGCAATGTCTTCGCCGCCGACCACCTGAATCGAGCCACCAGGGCCGGTGGGCATAGGGCCAAAAGCGTACTGCGTGGAGGGATATTGCTGCTGGAGCGTGGGAGGAACCCAGGGACCGTCGATCACCATGCCCGCCAGATTCTTGCCCAGGGCATCTGTCGTGCCCAGACTGCTGCCGCCCAGAATCCCCGGCGACAGCGCCTTGCTGTTGAGCATATCAAGCAGGTACTGCACGGCGGCCACGCTCTGCGGGCCATTGATGTAGCCGGTGGCCGTCGTGTAGTTGTCGTCGGTCACCGCGCCTCCAAAGGTCCAAATCCAGGGCAAGATGTTCCAGGCGTCCAGACCGCCCTCGGCGTAGCCAAAGATATTGCCACCCAGCGCGGTAATCTTCTGAGCAGCCGCCTTGAAATCGTCGGTGGTCTGGGGAACGGCGGTGACGCCGGCTCTGCTGAACAGGCCCTTGTCGTAGATGATGATCTTCGTGTTCGTGTCGAGCGGCAAGCCGTAATAGTGCCCCTTGTAGTAACAGGTCGCCAGCGAGCCAGCATAAAACTCATCCTTGCGCTGCGCCACGACATCATCCAGCGACACCAACGCCTGGATTTTGGCAAGCTGCGGCATCCAGATAATATCGGAGCGAATCACATCCGGCCCGTTCCCACCAGCCACCGAGGCAGTGATTTTCTGGAGCAGACTTTGATAGGGAATGTCCTGGGCCTTGATGGTGATATTGGGATATTTCTTGTTGAAGGCGGGGATAACTTTGTTGAGCAGCGTCGGGTTCTCAGGATCGGTCGTGTTGTAGCTGTGCCAGAAGGTGACAGTCGCATTGCCTGACCCACTCCCGGTGCCACATGCTGCGAGAAATTGCTCGGCGGCCACTGAGGCGAGGCTGGCAGAGAGCACTGCCTTGCCGGAATTGATGAAAAAACGGCGGCGAGACATGGTGGATGACATACGCTGGTCCTGGTCCTTTCTGTCGTGCGTGGTTGATGGTTACATACGCAAAAACCAAGGGATCAAGCAGGCCTTTTGAAGGATAAAAAGCCCCCACATCATGGTCGACAGGCATCAGGGGCTGCTTACGCGCGCACGCGGGTTTTCTTTTTGCGCCGGGCTGACCCGCGCTGCGCGAGCGTCAAAAGGTTATCAATGATAACCGCATCCTCCGACTCATAGATTGGTGGATGGAAGACCTCTTGCAAAATCAAGCTGGCCGCGCCACGCGCCCAGGTGGTCTCGTTGGCGGGTTGGATGTCCAGCAGGCTTTCGTCGAACGCACGCCCGAACAGATGCCTGGGCATCATCTCGCGCAGCGGGTCAAGCAGGAGGTCTCCAGCGCGAATCCCTTCGCCAGAAAGAATGACCGTCTTTGGGTCGAAAATGTTGATGAGGTTTGCCAGCGCCACCCCGAGCGCGTGTCCGGCGCGAGTAAAGAGCGCGCGAATCGATTCTTCGCGGGCGGCGCGCTCGATCAAGGCCGTCATGGCATCTTCCACATGATGGCCGGGGTCGCGGCCCAGAGCCGCGCGCAGAATGCCATAATCTGATGCAATGGCTTCCAGGCATCCGCGTTTGCCGCAGTTGCACAGCGGAGCCTCATCGGAGAGGTCCATCGTGATATGCCCGAACTCCCCTGCGCCGCCAAGGGCGCCGCGATAGATTTCGCCTTTCAAGGAGATGCCCAGGCCAATACCACGTCCAATGGTCACAAGGGCAAAATCAGCGGCAGCGCGACCCACCCCAAAAAGTTGCTCCGCCACCGCCAGCGTGTTCACGTCGTTGTCCACCCGAACCGGCACGCGCAGCTTATACTCCAGTGCAGCCGCCAGCTCCACATCGCGCCAGTTCAAGATAGCAGAATAGCGACACACTCCTTTCTCTGAATCGATCAGGCCAGCCAGGCCAATGCCAACCCCCAGCACATTTTCCAGGGGAATCGCGTGCTCCTTGAGCACCTGCTCCACGATACTGGCAATCGCATTCACCCCTTGATAGGGCGCGCTGCCACTGGCAAAAGATGCTTCCTGCGCATAGACCACCGAGCACCCCAGATCACAGATTGCCAAAGTCATGCTGTCTTCACGCAACTTCACCCCCACCACGTAGCCAACCTGGGGATTGAAATGCAGCAAGATCGGTGGGCGCCCACCGCTCGACTCTTCCGAAGCCACCTCGGAAACCAGGCCAGCATCAACCAACCGCCGAGTGATGCGCGTAACCGTCGCGGCAGGCAATCCACTTTCCAGGATGATATCGGTCCGCGAAATGGGCCCACGAATCGCAATCAGATTCAGCACAATGCTCTGGTTAATATCATGCAAAAGCTGCTTGCTTCCAGTTCTGGTGTGCGGCATCTTTTTTCCTTGAGTGAATTATCTTAGGCAGAGATTACCATGAGATGCTTCATTTGTCAATAGTTTGGAAAATAAACTTTCTAACTTCAGTGAGGGAAGTTATTTTAACAAACTCTACCTTAGAAAGCCCTGGTGTAGAAGTCTGAAGGGCACTTGAAAGACAAGAATCGGAGAGATTCTGCTGCCCATCTTGCCTATCATATTCAGCGGAATGCATATAATGTTAACAGGACCAGGCAGGTTGTTGCCAGGGAAAGAGAGGCGTCAATGACCTCGGGATCGGAGGGGCAAAGGGACGTGCTGCCCATACGTTGTATCCTGCCCGATGGGGCAGTCGTACTGCTCCGGGCAGTGCGGCTTGACGATACCGCCCGGCTGGAGCGCCTGTTTTACCGGCTCTCACCGGCGAGCATCACGAGCTATTTCTTTCTGCCGCTGCCTCGGCAGCCCCAGTGGGCGGCGCGGCTGAGCGAGATGGCGTGGGCTGATGGCGTTGATCGTAGTGTGCTGGTGGCGCTGGTGGACGAGGAGATTGTCGGCGTGGCACGCTATGATCGCACTGCCACAGAAGAGGCTGAGTTCGCGCTGCTTATCGAAGATGGCTGGCAACAGCGCGGGCTGGGCAAGCGATTACTCGTTCGATTAGTCAACGAGGCGCGCCGCCACGGGATAGGGACCTTCAGGGCCTATATACAAGGAGAGAACCAGCGTGCCTTCCGATTGGTCAGAGCACTCTTTGCCACTGTGGAGCCACAGTGGTATGGCCCTGAATGTTTGATCCTGGCGCCGTTCGCAGCGCTCAGACCGGAGAGCCACTGGGAGCACTGACCGGCGGCTTCCCAGCGCCCCTTTCCTAGCGCCAATATGCTCTTGCTTGAGGGTGCGCGTCCGCTGCTGGTGGATACGGGCCTTGGCAGCGATGCTGATATTCTTTCCCATAGGTGGCGCGCTAACTGCTTACCGGTAGTTCTCCACGCACCATTGCGCGCGCAATGGCATTGTGCCGTTCGATGAGGGCACCCAGATCAACATCAAGTAGCCTCTGGTTCTGAACGCGCACGCGCCCGTTTATTACACTCAAATCCACCTGCGGTGGTTGGCAAAAGACGAGCGAGGCAAGCGGGTCGTGAACGGCTCCGCCAGCCAGCGCCAGCGTGTCCAGCCGATAGCCGATGAAGTCAGCCGCCATCCCTGGGGCAAGATAGCCAATATCGTCGCGCCCCAGCACTGCCGCGCCGCCGCGCGTCGCCAGCCGCAGCGCCTCCCTGGCGGTCATCGCCGCCGGATCGCCCAGCACGCGATGTAGCAATAACGCCTGCCGCGCCTCGGCGAGCAGATGCGAGCCATCATTTGATGCCGAGCCATCCACGCCCAGCCCCACACGCGCCCCTGCCTGCGCCAGTTGCCGCACCGGAGCAATCCCCGAAGCCAGCCGCATATTCGAGCTTGGACAATGCGCCACGCCCGTCTTCGTTCGCCCCAAACGGCCTACCTCATCGGCGCTGGGATGCACCATATGCGCGTGCCAGACATCCGCGCCCATCCAGCCCAGGTCTTCGGCCAGTTCAACGGGCGTACGGCCAAACGTCTGCTGGCAATAAGCCGTTTCCTCGCGTGTTTCGGCCAGATGCGTGTGCAACTGCACCCCATAGGAGCGCGCCAGCGCAGCGCTCTGCCGCATCAACTCCGGCGAAACCGAAAACGGCGAACACGGGGCCAGCACCACCCGCAGCATGCTGTAACGGCTGGCGTCGTGATACTGTTCGATCACCCGCTGCGAATCGCGCAAAATCTCTGCCTCATCCTCCACCACCGAATCCGGCGGCAAACCGCCCTTGCTTTCCCCCACCGACATCGAACCGCGCGCCGCGTGGAAGCGCACGCCCATTTCCTGCGCCGCCGCAATCTGGTCATCGAGCCGGGAGCCGTTCGGCCAGACGTAGCAGTGATCGCTGGAGGTCGTGCAACCCGAAAGCATCAACTCGGCCAGTGCCGTCTTCGTGCTGATTGCAATCGCTTCGGGCGTCATACGCGCCCAGATGGGATAAAGGATGCGCAGCCAATCAAACAAGATGCAGTCCTGGGCAGCGGGCAAATTGCGCGTCAGCGTTTGATAAAAGTGGTGATGGGTATTCACCAGACCAGGCAGAATCAGCATCTCCCGCGCGTCGATCATCTGATCGGCCTGCTGCGGGAGCGCATCTGTCGGCCCAATCTGCCGAATCACATTGTCTACAATGTAGATTGCGCCATCTGTCCAGGTCGTGTCGGCATCGTCCATCGACACAAGCTGCGCGGCATGCTGAATGAGCAGAGAACTCATGATAAACGCCTCTTCCTTCTCCCTCAAATCAAACTGCTAAAGGTTTTTCCTATCAGCAAGGAAACGCCGTCTTGGGTCTGTGGGAGATCATTCGCAGGGTTCATTCCCACGTTCGCGTTTGATTGACCTGTTCTTTGGCGCGGAAGGCGGCTTCAAGATCGACCTGAAAGCAGTTCGCCAGATCGAGCAGATAGCTCAGGACATCGGCGAACTCTTCTTCCAGCGACATCTGCTGGGGTTTCGCGCGCTCGGCATACAGGCCAGCCGCCTTGCGCATCTCCTTGGCAAGTTCGCCAACCTCTTCGACAAAAAGCACAAACTTCTCGGCAGGGGTATCTTTGGTCCAGCCGCGTTCCTTGCAGACTTCAGCCACATAGCGCTGAAGGTCGCCCAGCGTGGGCTTCTCCTGAAGATCAGCCATAGATATTCCTCCTGATGGAAAGAAAAACGCTTGCATTCACGATCAAACTGCACTATGCTCATCAGCATGAAAATATTGCTTACTGGCGCGTTCGGCAACCTCGGCCTGAGCACTCTGGAAGAACTCTTGCGTCAGGGCCACCAGGTCCGCTGCTTTGTCTCCAGACGCAAAGCGCATCTGCGCACTGCCAGACGCTTCGGCGGCAAAATCGATCTTGTGCAGGGCGATATGCGCCAGCCCGCTGACCTGGCTCGGGCGGTTCAGGACCAGGACATCATCATACATCTGGCCTATATGCTGCCGCCGCCCAGCGAAGACCATCCAGACGTGGCTCGCGCCATCAACATCGACGGCACACGCCACCTGCTGGACGCCGCCCGCAGCCTGCCCAATCCGCCCAGGTTTTTCTTCGCCTCCAGCTTCGATGTCTTTGGCTATACCCAGGACCAACCGCCACCGCGCAAAGTGACTGACCCCGTGCAGGCCACCGATCATTATTCTTCCCACAAAATCGCCTGCGAAGAGATGGTCAAAACATCCGGGCTGCCCTGGTCGATCTTTCGGTTCGCCGATATTCCACCGCTCGGCCTGCGCAGTCCCCATCCCATCATGTTCAGGATACCACTGGCAAATCGCTTCGAGGTCATCCACACCTACGATGCCGGGCTGGCGGTTGCCAACGGCATACGCGCCGATGAGATTTGGGGCAAAACCCTGCTCATCGGCGGTGGCCCGGGCTGCCAGATTTACTACCGCGACTACCTGGGCCGCATGCTCGACATGATGGGCATCGGCAGGCTGCCAGAGCGCGCCTTCGGCACCGAACCATATTGCACCGACTGGTTGGACACCGAAGAAAGCCAGCGCCTGCTCAACTACCAGCGCTACTCGTTCGATGACATCATGGAGCAGCTTACAAGCATCGTCGGTTATCAGCGACGGCTGACCGCGCTGGTGCGCCCGATTGCTCGTTGGTACATCCTGCGCATGTCACCGTTTTATCGCGCCTGACGCGCTCGCTCTGGTTCACCTGCGCGATGACCTTCGGTGTCGGCCCCGCGTGCCACCAAGTGCCAGAAAAAGCAGCGCTGCCCCAGCGCCCACGCCCAGCGCGAGCTTCTGTTCAGAAGACAGCTTGCGTGTCAGCAGCGAGAAGTAGATGAACACCGTCTGCGCCACCGTCTTGAAGTCCATTGTGCTCAGCAAGCCGTCGGCCAAGCCAAACGGCAGCAGCGATGGCAGCGGCCCGCGCGCATACTCCAGCATCCACACATGGTCAGGATAGTGCATGCCCGCGCTCTCGCCTTTGCCGACAAAGATATGATCCCCCGGCGTGTAGACACTGCGGGTAAACTGCCCCTCCTTGTAGTACCAGGCTTCTCCATCCAGCACTGTATCGTAAAACTCGACCAGATGCCGCCCCGTGTGCCCTTCGCTGCCGATGGGCGTGCCCCAGATCATCACATACTCGTTGGATGAGGCATGCAGCAGCTTCATTTCCAGCATCACCCCGCCAGCGTTGTTAAAAATCCAGGGATGGGAATCATCGATTTCGTCGGGGTAGCGCTCCGAAAGCTCGGCAGTCAGAGAGGCAAACTTCTCCTCAAGCGGCTGGCCCAGGTGTTTCTTGCTGATTTCGTGCAGCACCTCGGGGTCGAACACATAACTGGTCATGCCAATACTCCTTTGGACGGCGGTGATTCGCTCTCCGCGACGGAAAGCGGCTTCAGACGAACAAGCGGAAACACGCGCGAGGTCGTTTTCTGATAATCGGCATACTGCGGACGAACTTCGAGCAAGCGCTGCCAGAGCCGCTGTCGGTCCTCCGGGCCGACCGTCTCCGCCACGACTTCGCGCCGGATGCGTCCATGTTGAATCCAGACCCGTGGGGATGCCTGCAAGTTCAGATACCACGCGGGAAGTCGTGGCGAGCCATTGTTTGACGCGCAAATGACGAGATCATCGCCATCGCGAAAGTAGAGCAGCGTGTGGGTCCGCCGCCTGCCGCTTTTCCGCCCGATGGTATGCAGCAGCAGCATCGAATAGTTCAATTGCCGTTCGCCCACTCGTCCGGCAGTAGCCCGATACACAAACTGCGTGAGCTTATCAGCAGCCAGCATCACCGCGTTGGGAACATGCCAACTCACATCGTCCCCTCGTTTCTTTTAAAGCTATATCCTATTGTGCCTGAGCCTGGCAGCCACGTCAAGGGAGCAGACCTGGCCCTTGTAAAAACATGCCGAAGTGGCGCTGGTTGCAAAACATTTGCTAGAATCTGAGCGGGCCAGAGCACTCACGGGAGCGCAGACCAGCGATGCTTACGCCTCAATCCCAACACAGCAGCAGGAAGCAGACGCCGATGAACCAAGACCAGCAGATGCGCGGCAAGGTATGCATCGTCACCGGAGCCACTTCCGGCATTGGCAAAGCCACCGCCCTTGGCCTGGCACGCCAGCAGGCCACCGTCGCACTGGTGGCCCGCAACCGGGCAAAAGGCGAAGCTGTCCGGCAAGAAATCCAGAGCGCTACCGGCAACCAGAATGTCGACGTGCTGCTGGCCGATCTTTCCTCGCAAGCCTCCATCCGTCAGCTTGCTGGAGACATTACTGAACGCTATCCCCAGGTGCATGTGTTGGTCAATAACGCAGGGGTCTTTATGCTCAAGCGGCGTGAAACCGTTGACGGGTTGGAAATGACCTTTGCCGTCAATCACCTCGCGCCGTTGCTGCTCACTCAGTTACTGCTCGAGAAGCTCAGGGCCAGCGCGCCAGCGCGCATCGTCAACGTCTGTTCTGGCGCGCACACCACGGGCCACATCAACTGGCAGGACTTGCAACTTCAGCAGCGCTATGGCGTCTGGCGAGCCTATGCCCAATCCAAACTTGCCATGCTGCTCTGCTCATACGAGCTGGCCCACCGCCTGGAAGGCGAAGCTGTCACCGTCAACTGTGTTCATCCTGGTTTTGTGTTTACCAACATGGGCATGAATAACGTGGGGCCGCGCACCCAGGCGCTGGCAAAACTCGTGCTGGCGCGGCTGGGCACAAGCCCCGAAAAGGGCGCGCGAACCTCCATCTATCTGGCAACCTCGCCAGAAGTGGAACACATCTCAGGCCGCTACTTCGTCAACTGCAAGCCCACCGCATCGTCGCCGCGTTCTTATGATGAAGCCGCGCAGCGACGCCTCTGGGAAGAAAGCGCACGCCTGGTCCATCTGCCAGACGCGCTCAGCGCCACCAAGAAGTGAGGCCATCTCTGGAAGGATAAGGAGACTCGACAGCATGAACGATCACATCCATCCTGACGCTTTCCGGCAAGCAGTAGAGCAGGGGAATCATGCAGCGCTGATGCTGACGCTCGCCCCTAACGTGGTGTTTCACAGCCCAATCGTCCACCATCCCTACGTAGGCCGCGATGCCGTTGCCCCGCTGCTGGCCGCCGTCCTTCAGGTCTTTCGTGACTTTGCCTACGTTGATGAATTCACCGCGCCTGATGGCAAGGTGCTGCTCTTCCGCACCCGCATAGGGGAACGAGACGCCGAGGGAGTAGACATCCTCAAGTTTGACAACGCCGGACTGGTCCAGGAGTTCACCGTCATGGTGCGGCCTTACTCAGCCGCCACAGCACTCCGCGAGGCGATGGCCGCCAGATTGGCGGCTGGCCCCGGAAAGCCACTCTGAAGAAAAAGAAGATGTATCAGCTTTCACCCGTCGCTCTTGGGCGGTTCGGGTCGGTAATCCAGTCGCTCCATGAACCGGCATACAGGCGACCATTGCCCAGCCCGGCGTGCGCGAAGGCCAGCAACTCGTGCGCGGCGGTCACACCAGACCCACAATAGAAAATCGCCTGCTCTGGCGGCGTATCGCCCAGCGCCGTTTGAAAGCGCCCGCGCAGTTTTTGCGGAGACCAAAAGCACCCCTCAGCATCCAGCATCTCCATATAGGGGGCATTGACAGCGCCCGGAATATGCCCGGCTACCGGGTCAATCGGCTCTTGCTCCCCGCGATACCGCTCGCCGCTGCGCACATCAACCAGACGCAAGCCGGGGCTATGCAATCGGGCCAGCACCTCTTCAGCCGTGACGGCAAACTCGCCGCGCACCCGAGAAACAAACGTCCGAGGCGCTCTGCTTCCCACGCCGCTTGCCACCTGATACCCCGCTTGCTGCCACTGCTGCCAGCCGCCATCCAAGACAGCAACCCCATCATGCCCCAGCCAGCGCAGCAGCCACCAGAGCCGCGCCGCAGCCATCGACCCGTCGCGGTCATCATAGGCGATTACCTGCACCGAAGCATCGATCCCCCATCTCGAGAACGTCTGGGCCAGATTCTCTATTGCAGGCAGCGGGTGCCGCCCCGTTTTGCCGGGTACGATCTCACCGGATAAATCCTCGTTCAAATGCGCGTAGACGGCTCCAGGGATATGCGCCTGCGCGTAATCCTGTCGCCCGCGCTCGCTTTCACGCAGCGCAAAGCGGCAGTCAACAATGGCCCAATCAGGCGACGAAAGCTGATCGGCAAGTTCCGAGGCGGATATAAGCGTTTGATAGACCATAGCGATTCCCTTCAGGGCATTCTCAGCCAGAGGTGATCTCTTTGAGACTGCATGAGCAAAAGCCTTCCCTCAGTTTGGAGGGAGCAAAGCACCCTTTAGATTATAACAATCCTGGGCATAGTGCTCATTTTCCACTGCGGGGCATCTGGTCGGCTGGAACCGCGTTGAGCAATGGCTGATGCCGGGCGCGCTCGATAAACCTGCGCACGCGCTGGTCCTGTGGAAAGGACTTCAGCATGTGCTGCTGCAATTCCTTGAAACACTGGTTCAGCATCGCCGAACCCATCGGCTGGAGGATAGCAACGATTTGTTCGCCGATGGCAATGCTGGCATCGCGCTCGCGCTGGCGCGCATACGCTTCAGCTAGCGGAACCAACGTGAGTATCTTACGCACCAGCCACCCAGGAGCCAACTCGGCCACAGAGCGTTCCAGGTGCTCGATGGCCGCAGGATAATTCTGGCTCAGCAGCATACACCTACCAGCCGTTTGATGCCAGCGCGACAGATCAAACTCTTCATCTGGCCCCAGCCCCTCAAGCAGCGTGGCTGAGCGCTCCAACTTCTCCTGCACGCTCGCCTGCTCTTGCAGCAGCGCGGCATTGAAGGCCCAATCGGCAAGCAAGTGGGCTTGCAGGCGCACAAACTCTTCTCCCTTGCCATAGCCCAGCAGTCGCATCGCCGACTCGATACACTGGATGGCCGCCTCATATTGGCCCATATTATTCGCGCCGATGGCCTGCCAATTCAAACTCTGGGCCATATTCCAAATATCAGCAGCCTCCAGCGCCGCAATATGCGCCTTCTGATGCGTTCGCTGCGCCGCCGCATACTGGCCCAGGTGCAGCAAAGCAGCGCCCATCAAGTTATAGAGCGCTGCATATAAACTGGAGCGCAGATCAGCCGGAAGCAAGGCGTGCGCTTGCTGTACCAACGCCAGTTGCGTGCGCGCCACCACCAGCACATAGGCCGGAGGCGACGACTGATACAGCCGCCAGCCCTCCATCACACTCTGGCGCAGACCGTTGCACAGCCGCGCCCGTTCCTCCTGCGACAGATGCTCGCCAGAAATCTGGAGATCATCGCCCTTCAGCGCGGCAGCAGCCATCTCATAAACACTGCGCCGCGCCTCCTGTGGCAAGCCTTGCATACCCGGCAGCATCGTTCGCAACGCCGTCAGCACCGCATTGACCGACCATCCAGCATCCAACAAAGCCGCCAGATCACTGCTCGTGTGGGCCAGCAGTGCGCTAGCAGAAGAAGCATCGGGGAGGCCAGCCTCTCTGGAAAGCATATCAGACGCGGGGTGATGCGTCATCTGCGCAAGGGCAGGGCCATTGATTTCAGTAACGGCCACCAGAGCAGGAAAAGACAGCGCGGGAGGAACAAAGGCGTCAGCAGCGTGATCGACCATCAGAGCGCTTTTCTCGCGGTGATCGCTCACCAGCCCCAATTCCTGGGAAGTCAGATTGAAAAAGAGACAGAGCCGCCGCCGCGACTCTGCGCTGATGGGGTAGGAATGCTCGGCGCGCCAGATGGTCGAAGCGCCTATTCTGGCCGCTTCTGCCAATTGGCTCATCGTCAGGTTGCGCTGGCATCGTGCGAAGCTCAGTGGATGCGGGTGCACTGCTTTCATGGCTGCTCCTCCTGAACCATCCCTCTCATCAGTATAACCCCAGCCGTCGCACCTGTCGAGATTTCCATACCCCTTCCATTTGCTCAGTTTTTGTTCACTTTGTCTTCATATTATTGATTATCTGTCTTCCTCATCTAATAATTGGCTCAGGTCAACTCCGATGACAGCCCAAGCAGTTGTATCAAGGAGGTTTTACTTAATGGTAAGGAACCGGATTGGTCTGAGTCAGCTTCGTCGCTGGCAATCCTGGGTCGGCTTGCCCTTCTTGCTCGGCCTGCTGGTGCTCGTCAGCAGCGCTGCGCCTGCCGCTGCCGCCAGCGCCACCAGCGCGCAGGTAACGGTAAATCTGCGCCAGACGCTCAGCACCGTTTCGCCGCTGGCAATTGGCGTCAACGATGCCGTCTGGGACGGACATTTGCAGGATGCGCAGATACCCGGGCTGCTGCGTGCGGATGGCGTGAAGGTCATGCGCTACCCAGGCGGGTCCACCGCTGATAGCTTCCATTGGCAGACCAACACCCTGGATAACGGCTCCAGCGCGGGAACTGATACGTTCGACCAGTTTATGCAGGTTGTCCAAAGAGTAGGCGCAACCCCCATTATCACGGTCAACTATGGCACCGGCACGCCCGAAGAAGCAGCGGCGTGGGTCAAGTATGCGAACATCACCAAGCACTATCACATTCGCTATTGGGAAATTGGCAACGAACTCTATGGCAACGGAACCTATGGCGCGACCTGGGAAGCAGATAAACATGCCCAGGGGCCAGCATCGTATGCAAACAACTCCTTGCAATTCATCCAGGCCATGAAAGCAGTCGACCCTTTCATTCAGATTGGTCTGGTCCTCACCGCGCCAGGCAACTGGCCCGATGGCGTCACCAGTGCCAGTTCGCCCCAGCCCTGGAATGATACCGTCCTCCCGATTGCCTGCTCCGCAGCCAACTTCGTCAGCGTTCACTGGTATCCGCAGGGGCCAACCGGCGAAACAGATGCGGGCCTGCTTGCTGCTCCGGCCAACGGCGAAACTACGCCGGTCAGCTTCACGCCCAGCATCCCCGATATGGTTTCCGCGCTGCGCACCAAGATCAATCAGGATTGCGGCACGCACGCCAGCGACGTACAGATCATGACTACCGAAACAAACTCTGTCTCCTTCAATCCTGGCAAGCAGACCACCAATCTGGTCAACGCGCTCTACCTGGCGGAAAACTATCTGACCTGGCTGTCAAACGGTGTCACCAGCATCGATTGGTGGGATGTGCATAACAGCGAACTGACCGGCACCAACGATAGCCCCAGCCTGTATGGCACGAACAACTACGGAGATTACGGCTTGCTCTCCGTCGGCGACACCGACGAACCACCCGCCGACACGCCCTTTCCTGACTACTACGGTTTGCAGATTGTGAGCAAGGTCGTCGGAGGCTTCGACCAGATCGTCGCCGCCTCATCCGATCAGAGCGCGGTGCAGGCATTTGCTGTCAGGCAGCAGGATGGCTCGGTTGCGGTGCTGCTCATCAACACCGACCCAGCCACATCCTACAGCGTCTCCATCTCTGGGCTGAACTTCCGCCTGCTGGACAGCGCAACGGTCTACTCCTATGGGCAGGGCAGCACTTCGGTCAGCGTCTCGCACATCCATGGACCCAGCATCGGCTCGCAGGCCATTGCTCCTTATTCGCTCACCGCTCTGGTCTTCCATCCCTAGCCAACCTCACAACCCTCCTCAAAGCCGGTTCTGCTTGTTCGCAGAACCGGCCTCCTCATCGCCTCATAGAGGGAAGAATACTTCGCTTTCTATGACGCTCTCTTGCATAATACAGCAGCAGCGACGCCAGTTGCAGCGGCGCCACTGCTGCTTGTACAATAAGGGCGTTCTTACCTAGCCATCACATGACTTCTCAACGCACATGGTGTGTCTGTTCAGAAGAGGTCGGGAGTAACCCTGTGCCCAAGAAGGCCACTGCATCAGAACCTCCTGATACGAAGCCAAAACCTGCTCATCACCTTTCTGCCAGCGCGCCGGGGAAATATCTCGACGTGGTTGCCTCCTGGCTCCCAACCAGCACCGCCGCTGGCGCGACGATAACGATAGGAGGGCTGGTGCTGGCCCTGGCGGTTTGTTGGGCAATTGATCGCTGGATTGTCCCTCTGACGAACCCCGGCTGGTTCTTTCTCCCCGTCGTTGCCCTCATCGGTTATCGCTGGGGCTGGCGGCTGGGGGCGCTCGCCACCGCTGGTGAACTGCTGCTGGTCTGGTATTTCTTCACGCCGCCGCGCTACTGGCAGGGGCTACCAGGCGGTGACGGCACTGCCCGATTGCTCACC
>DATGID010000015.1:0-13724 GCA_035307385.1 Ktedonobacterales bacterium
AAGCGCGGCTTTGTCCTCCTGCCACGTCGGTGGGTCGTCGAGCGCAGTTTCGCTTGGACCGCTCGCTTTCGACGCTTGGCACGCGACTATGAACGCTTGCCGCAAACGCTGGCTGGGCTGCACTTCCTGGCCTTTGCTATCCTGATGCTGCATCGCTTTATCCTGGTGTTGGCTCATTGTCTCTGAAGTTCATAACAGGCTCTAGATAAAGGCTACGATTACGAAGAGGTACGTGCCATCCTCCAGGAGTTCGGCTTCACGGCCCATATTCGGCCACGCGGGGAAGAAGCCAAAGCCATCAAACGGAAAGCGGGCTTCAAAGCCCGCCGGTGGGTGGTCGAACGCGCACATTCCTGGCTGAATCGGTTTCGCCGACTGCTGATCCGCTGGGACAAGAAGCCGGAAAACTACCTGGCATTTCTCCATTTCGCCTGCGGCTTGATTGCGTTTCGGGCCGCCGGTTTATTCGGATAGGCACTAATACCAAGCTGCACAGCAATGGTCCCCCGATCCACCCCTACTGCAAAGCGCTCGTGAATGTGGTGATAGCGTTCGATCTTGCGGCTGTGCCAACTCGCGCTTGCTTCCTCTGCGGCTTTGGCTCTTGCGCCGATAGGAAGGGGTGGCGGGCGTGGGAGGAGTTCAGCCTCTGGCGCTGCCGCTTTCAAGAGCTGCTTTTTATGGAGCCAGAAGGCTTCCAGCGCCTCGCCCAGATTCTTTAAAAGATGCCAGCGGTCTGTCACCTGAAGGGCGGTGGGAGCGGCTTGCGAGATCGCATCCCGGAAGGGCCGACCGCGGTCGCGGCTGACGATTTCGATACCGGGATGGACTTCTAACCAGGAGGCCAGCGTGGGCGCCTCTCGATCGGGCAACAGATCGATGGGGGCGTGCCGCTCCAGGTCGAGCAAAATGGTGCCAAACGTGCGCCCTTTCTGAAAGGAGAAATCATCCACACCCAAGACACGCGGGGTAGGAGCAGTCGGCAAGGCGCTCTGGCATATCAGACGCAAGAGGGTATCGGGGCTACAAGGCATCCCCAACCGCTTCGCCAGGCGGGCGCCCGCCTCCGCACCCAAGGCGAACCCGATCTGGCAGAGCGCCTCCTGGAGGCGGCAGGTTTTGCGGGCGCGCGGTGCAGCCAGGTCGGGAAGCTGTTCGGTGAAGGTTGTTCGCGGACACGAGCCGTCTTCGCAGAAGAAGCGTCGTACCTGGAGGGACAGACGTACCTGGCGCCCACAGACAGACAAGTCAAGGAGCGTTCGGCGGGAACGGCTGTGAATTCGGATCGCCTGCTTACCGCAGCCGGGGCAGGGGTGCGCCTCTGCGGTTGGGTGAGCCAGGAGAGTGACCGTTTCATTGCCTATGATCACGCGCTCGACGGCCATTCCTGGGAGGGGAGCCAGAACATCAGCAAGGCTCATAGACCCAATCCTCTGGTAACGAGCAGCAAGCGCTCCGTGCGCTGCTTGCGGGCTATTGTACCAGAAAAGATGAGTCCTCACACTTTGCGCGGGAGAGCCGGAAGGCTATGGTGAAGTTTCCCTAGTGGAACATTTTTCCCGCTCGCCTGATATGCCTCTGCCTCATTGGTTGCCGTGACGAGGAAAGAAGGAGCCAGGAACGGCTCCCTCTGCGCTGATCTGCCTTGAGGGCGTGTGAGCCGCCAGGTCGTTACCAGCGGGCACGGCGGCTTCCAAACAAGACACGGAACAACCACCAGATGAAGGCAACGAGGATAATAATCCACAAGAGGTGAATGACCCAGCCAACGACGTGGATGAGGACGACGAAGGCGAGCCAGATCAAAAAGACCAGAACGGCAATCCCTAACAAGCTGTGGTGTCGATGTCTATACATTGCGGACCCTCCTGTATCAAGCACTCAGGGGCATGTTCAGAAGAAGTGGCCCTGTTTCTTGATTTCTTACTCTCTTTACGCTGTATGCCTCAGCATGGTTGCAGGGTTGAGCAAGAGAGCCTCGATTTTGGGAGCTTTGAGGACTGGGGCCATCCTGTTAGCGCATGGCGGCGTTGAGCCAGCTTCTGACTTCTTCCAGGGTATCCAACGGTAGCACGCTCGCAGCCAGACTGACCAACCGCTCGGTGGAATACCGGCTGAGCGCTTCTTTGACCAACGGAATGCTGGCAGGTACCATGCTCAGTTCTTCGACTCCCAGCCCGACCAGCAGCGGCGCCACGTTCGAGTCGCCAGCAGCTTCGCCGCACACGGCTACCGGACGGCCATGCGCTCGTGCCCCTTGTACGATCTGGGCAATGGCGCGCAGCACTGCCGGTTGCAGCACATTGTAGAGGGCGCCCAGCCTTCCATTCAGCCGGTCAGCCGCCAGCACATATTGGGTAAGATCGTTCGTGCCAATACTGAAAAATGCCGCCTCGCGTGCTAGCGATTCAGCCAGCAGTACGGCAGCCGGTGTCTCGACCATTATGCCTACTGGCACCTGAGCAGGCAAGAGGACTCGCTCTTGCTGGAGCGCCTGCCAGGCAGCATCAAAGATAGCCCGCGCCTGCCGCCACTCATCAATGGTGGCAATCATGGGGAACATCAGGTGCAGCGCCACGCCAGCCGCGCCTGCTGCGCGCAGCAGTGCCCGGATTTGTATACGCAGCAAGTCGGGATATGCCAGATGGATGCGTATCCCACGCAGCCCCAGCGCCGGGTTCTCTTCGCTCATCTCGCCTATCACTGCTTCCAGCGCTGGAAGCGGCTTGTCGGCTCCGGCATCTAACGTGCGCACGACCAGGGGCGCGCCCGTGGGAGCCTGGCTGGCAAAAGCATGAAAGATTGCTTTATATTGCTCGTATTGTTCTTGCTCATCTGGCAACGTTGGCCGCTCTGCCAACAAGAACTCGGTACGCAGCAGACCGACGCCTTCAGCGCCCCAGGTTTGCACTGCTGCGCGTGCTTCTTCTGGCCCACCGCTGCCAATATTGGCCGCAATCAAGATAGGATGCCCATCAGCGGTTGCGCCGGAGCGCTGACGCCAGGCTGCGGCATGGGTCATCCGCTGCTTTGTGTCTCCCTGCTGCTGACGCATCTCATTGAGCAAGCGCGCCCGCAGGTCCGGAGATGGCGTCAGATAGATTTCACCACGCGAGCCATCTAGCCCAACCTCCACACCATTCTGCAACGATGCCAGGGCTGCCTCGCCAACCCCGGTCACTGCCGGGATGCCCAGCGCTCGCGCCAGAATGGCCGCATGGGCCGTTGGCCCACCCAACGCCGTACAAATGCCCAGCACCTGCTCTTGCCGCAGACGCGCCGTATCCGATGGTGTGAGATCGCGGGCGACCAGGACCACTGGGGCGCGTTGGGCTGCAAGCTGCTCGGCCAGGTCTGGGGCTGCTGCGCCATGCAGCAGACGCAGCACCCGTTGTAGCGCATCGCGCAAGTCGGCGCCGCGCGCAGCCAGCACCTCATTTTCCAATGCTTCAAGCTGGCGCGCCTGTTCCTCGGCGGCACGAGCAATCGCTGTGGCTGCATCCAGCCCTTCGCTCTGGATCAACTGCTCGGCTGGCTCACTGAGCGTAGGGTCTTGCAGCATCATGGCCTGCGCCTCAAAGATGCCTGCCTCATCTTGACTCATCTGCTGGCCGACCTGAGCACTCAGGGTCATTAATTCAGCGCTTGCCTCGGCCAGCGCCTGCTGTAGCGCCGCTCTCTCCTCCTCCGCAGAGCGGCTTGAGCGCTTTGGCGCATCAGGAGATGCCTGGGTGCGTTCAGGAATATAGAGAAAGATCGGGCCAAGCGCCGCCCCTGGCGAGGCTGCCACGCCAGGTATCACAGCACCCGATGATTCAGGCGTTTGAAGTGCTGTCATAGATATGCTCCTGGCCCCTACTCGGATTCGCCAAATCGCTCTTCGATCAATTGTTGGAGCGCGGCAATCGCCGCTTCCGCGTCAGCGCCGTCAGCCTGAAGCGTAACCTCGGCACCACCACCAGCGCCCAATCCCAGCACCTGCAAGATGCTTTTGGCATTGGCCTGGCGCGCACCGCAGACCACTGTGATTGTCGAAGAAAAACGTGCCGCCGTTTGCACAAACTTGCTGGCCGGGCGGGCATGCAGGCCCACTTTGTTCAGGAGGGTTAACGTTGTTTCTGCTGATGCCATGGTCCGCCTTACCTTTCCCCTGGAAACTTGTTCAGCGCCTCGGCGGAGGTGGCCGCTTCTGCAACCTCAGCGAGTGAGCGGCCAATCGATGCTTCAACGGCTGCAATCACTGCCCCTTCGACCAGCGGCGCAGAACTCACCTGCACGCGCGCTCGTTGTTCTGGTGTCAATGACTCCAGCGCAATGTCTACCGCCATCGCCGCGCTGCCCAGGTCAACCAGAATCAAAATGCCATCGATGCTTGCTGCCTGAGTCAGCGCCTGCAAGACCTTATCGGCTGAAGTGCCAAGGGAACCATCGGCAGCGCCGCCTGCTGTTGCGATAATCGTTTGCCCGTTTGCCATTTGCGCTGCCAGTTCCGCGACACCCTCCGCCAACTTCACACTGTGTGAAACAATGACCAGGCTCACTGCCACGTTAATTCCCTCCCATCGCCCGCAAGAAAAGCCAGGAAGAAGTAGCGCCCGGGTCCTGATGTCCGATGCTGCGCTCGCCCAGATAGCTGGCCCGGCCCTTCGTGGCAAGCATAGGAATCGTAGCTTTCATCCCTTCTTCGGCGCGTTGAATGGCTTTTGCCAGCGCCGCCTTCAGGGGTTCGCTTGCTTCCAGCGCCGCTTTGAAAGATTCGATGGCAGGTTGCAGTGTATCAACCATCGTCTTTTCGCCAGGCTTCGCTTTGCCGCGCGCCATGATTCCTTCCAGCGCGGCCTCCAGCGCCGCCAGGACATCACCATCTTGTAACTCGAACTTGCCCGCCAGGGATGTGCCTGCCCGCAGAAAAGCGGTTCCATACAGTGGACCGCTTGCGCCGCCAACAGTTGACACCAGCGTCGTTCCCACCGTCTTCAGAATGGTTCCCGCGTCCTTATCGGCCACGCCTGGCAGCCGGTCCATGACTGCTGTGAACCCACGGTCCATGTTGATGCCATGATCGGCATCGCCAATGGAGCTATCAAGCTGGGTCAGATACTCCTTATTCTCGCGCAGGACTGCCGCTGAACGTTGGAGCCAGGTGATGAGCTGCTCAGTAGTTACAGACATAACACCTCCTCGTGAGTCGCACAAGCGTTGTAACGATAGCGTGCGCAGGTTTCCCAAAGCCGGGAGCCGATTTACTCGAAACCCGACCCCCGGCTTCTCTACCAGTTTACACCCCCCAGCGCAGTGCCGGGGTATGGACCGGCCTATCCCACAGATCGGTCAGTTCATCATCCAGGCGCAGCAGCGTGACCGAACAGCCAGCCATCTCCAGCGAGGTAATATAGCTGCCCACCAGATTTCGCGCAATCGTGATGCCCTTGCCCTTCAGGATTTTGGCAACTTCATTAAACATCACATACAACTCGATCAGCGGCGTGCCGCCCATGCCATTGACAAAGGCCAACACTTGTTCGCCGCTCTTGAACGGCAGGTCTTCCAGAATGGGGCTGACCAGCAGTTCGGCAATCTCGGCGGCTGAGGCCAGCTTCATGCGTCGGCGGCCCGGCTCGCCGTGGATGCCGATGCCGATCTCCATCTCATCATCGCCCAGGTCGAAGGTGGGTTTGCCAGCGGCTGGGACCACGCAGCTTGTCAAGGCCATGCCCATGCTGCGCCCGTTTGCATTCACCTTGCGGCACAGGTCTGCCACCTTTGCCAGCGGCGCGCCTCCTTCCGCCGCCGCGCCCACAATCTTTTCCGCCAGCACCGTCGTTCCCACGCCCCGGCGTCCTGCGGTATAGAGGCTGTCCTTCACGGCCACGTCGTCATCGATGGTAACGCTTGCCACCTCAATCCCATCCGCCTGCGCCAGTTCGGCAGCCATCTCGAAGTTCAGCACATCGCCGGTGTAGTTCTTCACAATGTGCAAGACGCCAGCGCCACCATTGACGGCGCGTGTGGCTGCCAGCATCTGATCTGGCACCGGCGAAGTAAACACCGCGCCAGGGCAGGCGGCGTCGAGCATCCCCCGACCAACAAACCCACCATGCATCGGCTCGTGCCCGCTGCCACCGCCAGAGATCACCCCGACCTTGCCCTGCACCGGCGCATCGGCCCGCACCACCAGATTATTCTCGAAGTCCACGCGAACCAGGTCTCCATGCGCAGCTTCAATCCCCGCGAGTTCGTCCTGTACCACCGTGTCGGGACTGTTAATCAGCTTCTTCATTGTATCCTCCTGGGTCACTGCTGGGATATCAATACATCTTGCCCGCGATAGATATGCCAAACCGTGGAATGACCAGCAGGGGCACCACAGCCGTATCCCCGCCGGGAGGAACCGTTATGCTCGGACTTTCTCAGCCTCTACTGGCGCTTCAGCGGTTGCCGCCGCCTTGGGGCTTGCCAGGAAATCATAGGCAAACGCGCCCAACGCGCCGCCGACCACCGGCCCAACGACATAGACCCAATATTGGTCAAAGTAGGCTTTGCCGCCAAACAGCGCCTGAATCAGCACCGGGCCAAAACTCCGCGCCGGATTCAGCGAAGACCCGGTGACGGGTCCAACCACAAAGATGATACCCGCGACGATCAGGCCGATTACCAAGCCGGCCCAACCAGCAGGGGCACGCGGATCGACGGCAATGCCATAGACGGTGAACACCAGAATAAACGTGCCTATCGCCTCGGCAAACAACGCTTGAATGACGGGAGTCGAATCGGCATAGGATGTGACGCCGAGAATAGAATGTGTGGCCGCTGTCGTTCCAAAGAGCGCCACAATCCCCAATGCTCCCAGTATCCCGCCCACAAACTGAGCGACGACGTACATCGCCGTATCAGCCCAGTTCTGCCGACCCGTTAGGGACAGCGCGATGCTGATGGCCGGGTTGATCTGGCAGCCAGAAACCTTCCCAATGGTATAGACAAGCGCCATGATGATGAAGGCAAACGCGAAGGAGATAACGCCCAGTTGTGCCTCGGAAAACGGCACAGACCCATCCAGGGTAATGGTCGCAGTGACTGAACCGGCGCCGATGAGGGTCAGGAGTGCCGTTCCCAGAACCTCTGCGCCGAGCTTCTGTGCCAATGTTGGTTGCTTAGCCATACTCGTAATCCTGCCCGAAGGCAGCCTCCTTCTGTGAAGCTGTACGTGTCAGAGTGAAAGACGCCAACCAGATGGAACCTCGGGGAACGTGTGATGAACCCTCCTTTCGCAAACTAGCCTTTGGTCGCTACGAGCACAAACTCCCCAACGGGGAAATAGTGCTGCATCCCCTAAAAGCATCGTTAGGGCCAAACCAGGGCAGAGCGCCAAAATCAATTTGAAAAATCATTTTGCAGTTTCCATCAGCCCACTTCCTGCCTGACTTCCAAATTTTGTATGAGGGAAGAAAAGAGACTAGCCCTTGCCTTCTTTCCTGGTTCGAGCGTCGTAGGATATTGCAAAAATGCATCAAACACGTTACACTTGAGCAACAAAGATATGAAACATATGCAACACATGAGGAGATCGATCCGTGCAAGGGAGGGCAGAACGATAAGTAACGCAGTGTCGCTTCAACCACTTCAGCGTGCATGGGAGCAATTTGTTGAGGAGGGAGTACTCAAAGGTGATGAGTTACCGCCTGCCGTTGCGCTTTCCTGGCAGCGCTGCCGCCGACGCGGGCTTGACCCACATCGGCACGCTCATAGTTTGCGTCCACCTCCGGCGCTGCCCGCCAGTGCCCACGAGCATCTGGCGCTGGTGCGGCCAGCTATGGAAGATTTGCATCAATTTGTCGAAGGCTCTGGCTGTGTCGTTGTCTTTGCCAACGCTGACGGCGTGGTGCTGGATAGCGTTGGCGATGCGCCCATCGCCGGAGAATTAGCAAACCTGGGATTGACGCCGGGGGCTTCCTGGAGCGAAGAAGCTATGGGAACTAACGCGCTGGCTCTGGCGCTGGCCGATGCCTTTCCCATTCAGATCAGTGGACCGGCCCATTTTTGCGCGGCGCTGCACCCATACTGCGGCTCAGCCGCGCCCATTCACGATTCGCTTGGTCAATCGCTGGGAGCCTTAGCGATCTTTGGGCGCTGCGCTGATTGTCATCCTCATACGCTCGGCATGGTGACTGCCGCTGCGCAGGCTGTTACCAACCAGTTGCAAATGCAGCTCTGGCTCACCAGCGCCAACGAATTGCTCTCCGAACTGACCACTATCCTTCAAACGCTCTCCGAAGGCATCATGCTGCTCAAGGCAGACGGCACGATTTCCCAGATGAACGCGCGGGCTGGGCAACTGTTGGGGCTTTCGCTGCCGCGCACTGCCGGACGCAAACTGAGCGAAGCGCTAGAGATTCCAGCCGTTCTTGCCCAGGCCCTGCGTACAGGCCGCGAGATGAACGATGAAGAACTCTCCTTCCATACCTCGCAGGGTCGCGTGGTTTGCCTGTGTACGTTAAAAGTGATCAGCAAGGCAATACCCGTGCGTGAGCTAGTAGCCATGCGCCAGCCGGATGGCAAGGGCATGACAAGCTGGCCGCAAGCACCGGTGCTTGCGTCGGGCGCTGCCGATGGCTTCGTGCTCACACTGCGCAGCATCGAGCGTGTTCAACGTCTTGTTCATCGCATGAGCGGCGCGCGTGCCCGGCTCACGTTCGCCAATATTGTTGGTGAAAGTCGGCCTCTGGTCGAGGCCATTCGGCTAGCGCGCATCGCCGCTGGCAGCAGTTCCAACGTGCTGCTGCACGGAGAAACCGGGGTCGGCAAAGAAATCTTCGCGCAGAGCATTCACAACGCCAGTGCTCGCGTCGATGGCCCTTTTGTTGCCATCAACTGCGCCGCCATTCCACGCGAATTGATTACCAGCGAACTCTTTGGTTATGAAGGTGGTTCATTTACCGGCGCAGATAAGCAGGGGCGGCCCGGCAAGTTTGAATTGGCACACGGCGGCACCCTCTTCCTGGACGAGATAGGCGATATGCCCCGCGATCTCCAAACGAGCTTGCTGCGCGCCATCGAGACGCGCACGATTATGCGCATCGGCGGCCAGAGCGTTGTTCCTGTCGACGTGCGTATCATTGCCGCCACGCACAAAGACCTGACCGAAGAGGCGCGCCAGGGCAACTTCCGCTCCGACCTCTATTTTCGGCTGAATGTCTTCACCATTGATGTGCCCGCGCTCCGCCAGCGCGAAGGCGATATTCCCCTGCTGGCCCAGCACTTCATTCAACAGCAAAGTCGCGCGCTTGGCCGCCCATTGGGCATCACACCTGAGGCGCTTGCTGCCCTGGCAGCATACCCCTGGCCGGGGAATGTGCGCGAACTGGAAAATTCCCTGGAGCGGGCCATCTATATCGCCCAGCGCGCGATGATAACTTTGGAAGATTTACCCGAAGCCGTGCGTATGGGTCTGGTACGGATGCCGCTCCCGCTGATTGCCAGCAGCCATGAGGGTCAGGCGGACGCCAAAGAGTACGCAGGAACACATGTCGATAGACACCAGGAGCGCGCACGGCTCAAAGAGGAACGCGCCAGCGCTGAGGCGGAGCTTATTCTCCAGACCTACCGCAGTACAGGTGGCAGCCTGGAGCGCACCGCTCAGGCGTTGGGCATCAGCCGCACCACCCTCTGGCGGAAGAAAGTACGATACGACCTGCCAATCGGTCATAGCGTATTGACGAGGCCAGATTAGAGGACTCTCTGGCGCAGGTTATTCAGGGGATTGTTTGTTCTGTCCCGCGCTCTGTTCAGGAGGTTTTTAACTGCGGCTTCTATGATTGTATAATGAGTGTGGCTGTCCATCAACTCACAGAGCCGCTGCATTTCTGCTGGGCACGTCTGCTCGAACGAGCAGGGAGGCCAAAGAGATTGCGGAGCGATACACATCGGATGAAACGCGCTAAGGATAATGACCATGGTGATAAGTAGTGCCGCCAGCATGCCCGGAGAATGGACATTCTGGTCGTGGCTCCTTCTGGCTGTGCTGGTTATCGGGCTTCCTGCCTGGTATTTTGCGGGACTGAAGCGGTTTCGCTCGCAAGATTCGGAAGGGGCATCGCTTTCAGCGGGCCAGGTTAGCGCCTTTTTTGTGGCGTTGGGGCTTGCCGCTGTAGCGTTCCTCTTGCCCATGGATGCTCTGGGCATGAATTACGTCTTTACGGTGCATATGGCTCAACATCTGTTGCTGTCCCTGGCGGCCCCGCCATTACTTATCATCGGGCTGCCAGCCGGGTTCTGGCGGGCCTTGTTCAGTCACCCCGCTTGCCGCCGTGCGCTGCATTGGCTCACTCGCCCCTTTGTGGCAGCCGCGCTCTTCAATGGCAATATCTGGCTCTGGCACGCTCCGGCGCTCCTCTTTCTGATGATGGTGCAGCCTACCCTCCACCTGCTGGCGAATCTGTTGTACCTCATCACCGGCTTGCTCTTCTGGTGGCCCCTCTTCAGTCCACTGGAGGGAAAGGATGGTCCCCTTCCCTTAGGTGGCAAGCTGGCCTACCTCTTCTTCAGTGATATGCCTATGATGCTGCTGGGTGCTGGGCTGACCTTTACTTCACCCTTGTATACGATGCCCATGGGTCCGCAGGGGCAAGCCTCAATGACAGTGCTGGCGAGCGATCAACAGCTTGGCGGATTACTGATGTGGGTGGTGGGTGGCATCTTCCTCTACGTTGTGGTCGGCAGCGGCTTATTTCTACAATGGATGCTCCGACAAGAACGCCTGGAGCAGATGGCCGAAGCCGCCAGCGATCAATGAGGGACAAAGCATCAGCCGTTTGAACGGTTTATTGCTGGTTTTCCTCCAGAGGTAATGAAACCTGGCGGTTATGTTGCTCAGTGTGTCAGTGGAGCGTCAGCCCAGTGTGATGGGTGATGATGAGCGCGTTCATTACGTGTTCCATAAGTACCTGAATGCCTGGTATCGCGTGGCTTTGGGCCATGCAAGGAATATGCCGCATCGCCAACGTGACCTTGGTGGTATCCCAGACGCGCAAGTCATCCAGCGCGTAGCCCCAGTAGATACTGCCGCTGGCAAAGACCAGTGCCCCAGAGGGAGCGATGTAGTACGTGGTATAGCTGGTCTCCTCCTGTTGTAAGTGAGAGACCGCCGGAGAGATGCCTAGCACCGTGAGGCCTGGTGGAGTCGCGCCGTTCTGGAAGAGCGTGTCCCACTCATATCCCACCAGATCACAACCATAAGTATGTCCTGGTTCCAGGTCGGTTCCGTTCAAGAACGGCGAGGAAGCAGCAGTGGGACTCATATGCCAGGCATACCCCTTCGGCTGCCCAATCCATCCAAGATACATAATGCCGATCAGGGCGTTTTCCGGTCGATGGAGGAGTGGGTCTCGCCATTGCACGGTGACGAGCGCATTGTCTTTGCCATAGAGCGGATCGCGCTTTGCATCTTTGTAACCAATGGTGCTAGTTTAGAGTGAGAACTCAGCAATACTCATGTGAAAAGGGTCAGCATCAGGGTGGACTTGATGAAAGAGCGTGAGTAGGGCATTGAACATAGCCGCCACCGAAGCCAAGCGTGCCTGGATGTAGGCCGGGAGCCGGTGATGAAGCCGTTTGAGATCGCAGATAACGGTAACCAGAGACAAAGCCGTCTCCACCATCATGCGTTCATTCCAGGTGCCTTTGGCGCACAATTTGAGGTTGGTCGGAATGCCTTCCTGACAGCGAAAGCCGAAATCGCCCAGGACGATGGTCTGCCCATTGTACCGGTCAATGATGGGATGAAACGCTTGGTCAGGGATGTTGAGTAGTACCCAATCCCAGTCCACGACGCGCCCCTGGTTGTTGAGCAACCAGCAGAGTTTGATGCCGACGGTCCAGCGCCCTTTGTCTTTGCCTTTCTTCCCGACTTGTTGGGAACTGCGCCCTTGACGAATGGGAAAGAGCAGCTCAATCGGATAACTATCAATGACTGTGAAGAAGCTGGGAGCGGCCAATAGTCGCTGACACCAGTCCTGGTGGGTCTTGAGTAACCGTTGCAAGCGCGTTCGCTCCGGCAGACCGCCGAACAGATCGGCAAAGTCGCGGCTCAGCCACCGATAAAACGCCCGGAAATGGCCCCCTTTGAGGGCAAACAAGATGCCTACCGTGACCAGTTCGCTCGGATACAGCTTGGCTTGGCTGTGCTTCGCTTGGTCAATCATGGCAGTATCGACCAGGCAGAAAAGCTGGATGATGTCTTCGGTGGTCATGAAGGGCTCCGTTCTGCTGGACGTTCTTTTGTACGCTCCTGTCGCCAGGGGAGCGTGTGATGTTTCATCGCCAAAGATGGCACGGAGCGAGGCGACATAGCCACTCTGTTCATCTGGTGCTGTCCGCCCGACCAGCGCTTTGGCTCTGCTTTTCCCCGCCCCATGGCTCGAGGCGAGCTGAAGCGTCTCTTCAACCACCTGCTATCCCAGGAAGGACGCGATAGCCCGTTCATCTTCCCAAAGGCGAGCGCCCCACTCCGGCACGCAATCGCCAGAGCCTCATCGGGCAAGCCCGCATATTTGAGCAGGGGAGTGGCATTGTCACCGGAAGGGCTTGAGAGCGTTCCCGCTCTTTCCTCCAACTCGTTCCCACCCGCAGACAAGGGTCACTCCCCAACATCATCGCTGATCACTTGTTTACCGGAGACGCCTGAAACCGATCCCCGTCATCAGCACCCCCAAGAGATAGACAACCAGATCGGCAAACGCATTGATTCCGGTCAGCCGACCAGGAATGATCAGCCCATAGAGCACGGCGAGTTGCGCGATCAAAAGCAGGATCGTATTCATCCAGAAGCCCAAGCGCTGCCCTCGTAAGAGAAGGAGGGTCGCCCAGATGGCCAGGACACCATAGCCAAAGAGCAAAATGGAATACACTTCAATCGCGTCACTCCCCAGCAAGCGTGCTGGATCGCGCATCTCTGCCGCACTTACGGGGATGCCGTACGCGGCCGAAAACAGACTTTGCGAGCCTTGGGTGGCAAAGAGCAGGGTATGGTACACCCCGATCGCCATATGAAAGAGGGCCCAGAGCAGAAATAGCACCGCTCCCATGATGATCAGACCATTTGTTTTCGTCTTCATGCTGTCTTCTCCGATCCGTCTGTGTTTCCTGGAAGGCTCAATTACGACGGCCTCTTGAGCGCAAGAAATTGCTCATAGGTCAGCAAATCGGGAATGGCCGCTCGGTTTGCTTCCAGGTCGGCTGCATACCCGTGTGTTCTCAGCCAGGTAAACATTTTGCCCACCTCTCCCCGTGAAAAAAGAGCGGCAGGCAGCCACATACTCCTGGGTTTGTGGCCGTAGACCCGCTGATAGGCAGCGAGCATTTGTGAAAACGTCACGGCGTCGCCTGCGATTTCAACCGCTTTGGAGAGGTAGGTTTCGGGATGTTCCAAGACATGCGCCACCCACTTGCCAATGTCTTGAACGGCGATCATTTGCAGCGGTTTCTCGGCATTTGAGATACGAGACATCGATAAGGCGATAAAACGGATGAGGGCTGACATTTCTTGCAAGTTGGTCATGAAGGTGGTGGGTCGGAGAATCGTCGCAGGGACTAGTACACTTGGGTAGAAGTCTCTCCACGATTGAGAGAGTCCCGTGTGCGTCCACCTGATGGGCTTCTCCATGGTCCAGTTGGCCTATGCTGTCCGCGCGCGGGACTATTGTGGGGTTTCTTTGTTAGGTCGCGTCGTA
>DATGID010000016.1:0-7722 GCA_035307385.1 Ktedonobacterales bacterium
GAACGGGGCCCCTCTCATGTTATGCCAGTCCAGGGGATTAGCGGATGTTGCATGAATCTTGACCAGGATTTCACCCTCTTTGGGAGCAGGCTTCTCTATCTCGGTGAGCTGAAGCACATCTGGTGATCCGTAGTGTCGGTACAGAATTGCTTTCATAGAGGTCTTCTTCCGTAATCTATACGGGGTTTATCACGCCGATGTACGAGCCCGTTTTTCCCACTGTTCGACGTTGACCCCTCTCATCAACAGCCACAAGGCGAAGGCCACTTCCACCCACCCGGTAAACAGGACAAGGTTCACGTGGAGGTCGGGGAGAAGCAAGGCAGCAAAACTATCGATCAGATAGCCGAGACCGTTCATGATCAACAAGACGCCGAGAATCCTGGGAAGGAATCCTGACTTGAACACCAAATATCCCATAGGAAAGAACCAAGGAGCACCAACGAGAAAGGCGATGTTCAGTCCCAGTGCGTGCAAATCAAGAAAAAAGGGCACCAGAGCGAGCCGTTGCTCGGCGGTGAATATTTTCAAGGAATCAGCACCGCTCAAGAGAAAGAGGACCGCACCATTGTTCAGTTCATTGAGCATGGCGATCGGGATACTGAGCAGCAGGAAGATGACCATCAGTACCGCTATGTTCTGGTTCACCACCTTGAGGACCTGGTATAACGCGAGCACCACCAAGAGAAAGATGATCTGGTCGAGGAGCGCGCTCACGATGCTCAGGCGGAAGAGTAATTCAGAAGCCAGGATATTCCTAGCGGTTGCTCCCGCATCTCCAGGCACCATAAGCGAGGGACCATACAAAATGCCAAACACTCCGGTAACGCTGCCAATGAGATATAGCACCCCCGCCATTCTTGCGGTCATTTTGCTCGAATGCATTGTGTTCTCCTGTTTGGGGTCAAAATCGTTGCGGTGTCTCCGCGACTGGCCTCAAAAACTAACCTGAATCTGACGCCTCTCGCTTCTCCGGATTGAACAGGACTGACCGAGACCAATGGCAGTCCTACAATCACACACTTTCTTTAGCAGTCCGTGCAACGTGGCTTGATCGACCACCAGGCCGGTTAAGAGCGTATCGCCGTAATCTTCCAGCGTGATGGTCAGGCCCCAAAACCAGAACGAAGTCCCTCTTCCCTCGGCACGGGTGACATCAGGCAGATACACGAGCACGTTTTTCCCACCGTTCGATGTTGACGCCCTTCATCACCAGCCACTAGGCGAGTGCCCATTCTCCCAACACGGGAACAGGACACTGTTCACTCTGAACTTGGGGATCAACAAGGCTGGACTCCATTGGAGCACGAAAGGCTGGCTCGTCTCTGGTGCAGACGGCGGCTCTCAGGTGCGCAGGGACACCCCCGCAGCGCTGGCCTGCTCCTTCCAGCGCTCGGAGTTCACGCCTATCACGATCAGCCAAAGCTGGAGGGGGATTTCCGCGAGGCCGGCGTCAACAGCGATGACGGGGAAGAGAAAGGTTGCGACCGGCGGTAACATAAAGAGCATCCACCCCACGCCATCAAGCATCAAGAGCACCCCCAGAATGCGCGGCATGAAGGTCGACCGGAAGATGAGGTAACCGCTCAGGACGCACCATAACCCGAAGAAGGCCAGATCGACGTTGAAAGCCTGCCCATTCACCTTGAGAAACGCGAACGCCAGCGCCTGCACCTGTGCCGTCGTAAATCCGCCGAGTGCGCTTCCGCCGTTCAAGATGAGCAACGGGGCTAGGTACAAGAGGCCGGTAAGTGCCTGCATCGCGCAGCACACAAGGACGGCGCACAAGGCGAGTAAAGCGATGGTCCGGTTCACCGGCTTAAACAATTCATAGAAGAGCACCGCCCACGTCAGATGGAACGCCACCCCCAGGAGTGAGGCGGCGAACCCCAACCAAAATAACGGCTGGTGCGCCAGGATATTGGCCGCCGTCGCCGCAGCGTTTCCAGCGACCACCAGACTGCCGAGAATGATCACCTGGCCGACTGTTGATCCCGTGCCTTCGAGCGCTTCAAAGACCCCGGCCACCCTGGCCTTGGCACGTGGCGACCATCCCGCCTTCCGTTTCGTCACCTGAGCCTCTCCTGGCTCGATCTTCGCCCCAGGTTGTGCTTGCATGTGTTTCCTCCAAGTTCCCTTCGTTTCGGTCTCTGCGGTTTACTTGACATCTGACCTATCTGCCTGGCCCGGTTTCACGCACACGACCGAGAGCAGGGGCAGTCCGGCATCTCGCACTTTTCTGAGCACGCCATACAAGGCGGCCTGATCGATCACCGGGCCGGTTAACAGCGTATCGCCGTTGGCTTCCAGCATGAGGGTCAGACCCTCAAACCAGTCTGCCCAGTGAGGACCCAGGTGGCCCTGGAGTCTGATCTGATAGACCAGTGGTTCACCCGGATCCGTTGTTGGGTTGCGTACGTTTGCCATAATTCTGTCCCTGGTGTGGCCAGTCAGCACCGTCTGTACTCCTTGCTCGATCTACTAGAAGCATAGCTCCATGACCGGATGCGTGTAGAGACCCGAAAGGGGTGTTTCGGGTGGTGTTATGGGTGTTGGCAGAGAGGCCCGAAAAGGGTGTTTGAGATGTTATGTGGAGGTATCAAGCGGGCAGGAGTTCTTCTCACGCTCTGGCTGCATGGACTGCTTGCGGGCCGTTCTTGAGACCACGTTTGGGGCTAGACTGCCGGAGGGCCTACAACAGACCTAGCTCGCGGGCGCGGGCAACCGCTTCGGTGCGCCGTTGGACCTGGAGCTTGCCAAAGATTTTCTTATTGTGTCCTTTGACCGTTTCCAAGGCAAGGACCAGCCGCTCGCTCACCTCCTGATTGGAGAGGCCTTGAGCGATGAGGCGCAGGACTTCGAGTTCACGCCGGCTCAGCGGCTCGATCGAGGGCTGGGCAGGGGGGAGCTGCGATGCGGTGGCTTCGCTCTTCTGCTGCTCAGCTTCACAGGCCGCCAGCAGCTTGCCAATATAGTCTGGCATCCTCCCTTGAACCGCAGCTTCGGACAAAAGGTGCGCCATCGGACGCCCTTCGTCGACAAAGAGCCGGATCAAGCCCTCCGGCTCGGCCAGTGCCAGCGCGTCCAAGATGAGCTGCACCGCCTGGTCCTGGTCACCACTTGCCTGGAGCGCGACCGCCTGGAGCACCAGCACTTTGAGGTGTTCATCTGCCCACCTCCTGGCCTCCACCTGTTGCCGCCAGGGAGCGAGCACTGCCAGAGCAGCGGCGGGGTTTCCCTCTGCCAGAAGGACGCGGGCCTGGCTGAGCGGGAGGGCGTGCGTCTCTGCCAGATACGCGGCTGCAGCCACGTTGCCCTGGCGCAGCCAGGTGAGCACCTGCGAGGCAGCCACTTCAGGGAGGCGATGCACGAAGTTGTGCTGGCGCGTCTCCTCGCTGGCCTGAGCGAGCATCGCGGACGCGCCGGCCACATCGCCCTGGGCCAGTTTCAGACGGGCAAGAAACACCTCACAGCTCACGAATCGGTCAACATCGCTCGCATACTGCCGCGCCAGGTGGAGGCTCTGACGCCCATGCTGCTCGGCGGCCTCCAGATCATTCCATTCGTAGAGGATACGGGCCAGGCCCAGATGCGCTTCGTAGATCATCGGCAGCGGCATATCCCCTGCCCACTGTAGGACGCGCTGGTAGGTCTGGGCCGCCCGATGGAGCTGGTTTTCTGCTTCCTGGACGGTGCTCAGGCCGGAGGTCGCTATGAAGGTGAAGAAGATATTCCCAGATGCCTGGCTAAGTGCAATCGCTTCGGTATAGGCCTGGCGGGCGGCGGCACGGTCTCCCTGGAGGAGGTAGGCAAACCCCAACATACAGTGAGCAGTTGTGCGGAAAATCAGATTGTTGGGGTGCAGGTACTCCAGGGCGCGGCGCGACTGGGCCAGCATGGTGTCTACCTGGAGCTGATTCGTCGCCAAAGTAGCCCTGGCGGCGGCAATTTGCCCGATCAGGTCTCGGGTCTGATCATCTGGCTTGGCGCTTTGCAGGGCGGCTTCTGCCGCTTGGAGTTTCTCTTCGACACCGGTCGTTTGGCCGATCACCAGTAACCCCGAGGCATACCTCACCAACAGCGCGGGTCGGGCATCCAGGACGGTCTTTGGCAGCGACGCCAGCCAGTTCAGCATTGCCGTCATCGCGCCACGGCGCTGCATGGGAATCCGCTTGCCTTCCATCATAATACGAGCGGCACGCTCCACATCATTGGCGGCTGCCGCATGCTGAAACGCTTCAAGCTCCAAGCCCTGCGCCTCATACCAGATGCTGGCACGCAGGTGCAATTCGGCCACTTCCCTCCCCTCCGCCGCTCCAGAGGAGGCGATGCGCTGGTGCAGGCGCTGCCGCAGCAACTCAGCGAAAAGATGGTGATAGCGATACCAGCGCCGTTCGTGGTCCAGGGGGACGAGGAACAGGTTGGCGTGTTCGAGATACTCCAGGGTGGCTTGCCCAAGAGTAGCGGGGTCGAGTACCACGGCCTCACACAGGGGGCCGCAGAGGCGCTCGAGGATGGAGGTACGCAGCAAGAACGTCTGGATGTGTGCGGGCTGCTGCTCGAGGACTTCCTCCACCAGGTAGTCCAGCACGAACTGGTGGCTCCCTGTGAACGACTGGATGAAGCTGGTGGCGTCCGGCACGCCCTGCAGGGAGAGCGCGGCTAATTGTAGTCCGGCAATCCAGCCTTCAGTGCGGGCTTCCAGGGCGGCGATGTCGTCGGCTGAAAGGTGCAGGCCCATCCCCTGGGTGAGAAATTCGGCGGCTTCGGAGGAGGTAAACCGCAATTCGGCGGCGCGCAGTTCGGTCAAGTGACTCCGGGCTCGGAACCGGGCCAAGGGCAGCGGTGGGTCTTCGCGGGTGGCAATGACCAGATGCATCTGGGGTGGTAGATGCTCGAGCAGAAAGGTCAGGGCCTGGTCAATCGGTTGGGCATCCAGCACGTGGTAGTCGTCCAGGACGAGGACGAACTGGTCTGGAATGGTGGTCAGGTCATTGAGCAGGGCCGTTAAGATCGATTCGATGGATGGTGGCTGGGGGGAGTGGAGCATACTGAGTACCCCGGCTCCAAGAGGCGCTGCAATGGTCTGCAACGCCGAGACGAGGTAGGTCAGAAAGCGGGTGGCGTCGTTATCTCCTTTGTCTAGTGACAGCCAGGCGGCTGGTCGCTCGCAACTGGAAAGCCAGGCGGTGAGCAGCGTAGTTTTCCCAAAACCAGCAGGGGCCGAGATGAGGGTCATTTTGCCGCGCAATCCCTCGTTCAGCCGCTTGAGCAGGCGGGGGCGGCTGACTACGTGAGGCCGAGGCGGGGGCATATACAGTTTCGTGGCTAAAATAGGCATCGACATAACGCAATTATAAAAACCTCGGTTCTCTGCCGTCAATTCCAACGCTTTGTTAGGGGTGACTGTTCTGGTCTATCGTGATGACGACTTTGCCCCGGGCATGGCCTGCCCCCAAATACCGGAGCGCTTCAGCCGTCTCTCGTCACGGGTAATACCCCTATCAATAACAGGTACGCGTCCTGGCTACGTGGGTCATCTGTAGCCAAAATAGGCACTGCTAGCGCGTGCAACGCTCCTGTTTCTGAATGGATGACCCACGTAGCCAGGACACCTACTCCACTGTGTCTTCAGGAGTCAACATGGAGAGCGCACCCTCACCCGCCACCAACTCCTTGCGAACTGCACTCAATACCCGACGCACGGCCTCATAAGAGGTATGATAACTCCTGGCGATCTGGCGCAGCGACTCCCCTTGGGCGATCCGTTGCAATACTGAGGGCCACTGTGCCGGTGAAATTTTGAACAGTGGAATGGGTGGATTGGTATGCGGTGGCTTGGCCGGATGGGCCTCGAGGCGCCTGTGAGAAGGGCTGCAAAATAGAGCCTACTCGCAGGCGACAGCGGGTTGCACGCTCGTCGGTTCCGTTCCGTTCGTTTGCTTATCCTCGTGTAGCGAGATAAGAGCATCCCCCACACATAGTGCGCAGATCCACCATCTGCGCACTATTTTTCATACTTGCGCCTTTAGCCCAGGTGGTGACTGGCCTGCTGTCGAGCGCGGCTTCGAGCGCTTCGGTTCCGCTTGCGTGGCATTCCATCGCACTACTCAAGCTTTCGCCGAGCAAGCTCCTTCCACATCGGTTCGGCAAATGGAACAGCGCATACCGAATCCCGAATGAGTGCGGCCTGCTGCCGCCACGTGCCAGCATGCGGATTTTCTCTCTTCCCTTTGCTTGAAATCAGTTATAATGCACACAGAAGCAATGAACCCATCTGGCAGATGGAGAAGTGAGGAAAGCGAGGAACCTATGGCGGAGCAGACGATCACACTCACCCTTCCTGATGACTTGTACCGGCGTTTTCAGGAGCATGCCGCCCTCAAACAGCGAAGCCTTGAGGAGGAGGTTCTTTCTCTGGCAACCAATGCACTGGCTGAAGACCAGCTCCCTAGAGATATGCAGCAAGCTATCGATGATCTTGCTCAACTGGATGAAGCTGCCTTGTGGCAGACGGCTCGCAATAGCCATCTGACCCAGGAGCAGTCGGAAGCGATTGAGGAGCTGCTCTTCAAGCAGCAGCGGGAAGGACTGACCGCGGAAGAAAAAGCGCAGTTGGAGCAGCTGCGACACGAGCATGACAAAGCGTTGTTGGTGCGGGCGCGTGCCATTGGGCTGCTCCAAGATCGGGGGCAGGATGTCAAGCCGCTCTTTGAGCAGCCATGAGCAAAACCTATGTCCCGCAAGCCTTGCGCCAGAAGGTCGCTGAGCAAGCGCGGCACCGCTGTGGCTATTGTTTGACGGCGCAACGGTTGAGTGGCATGCTCCTGACTATCGAACACTTGCTCCCAGAAGCGCGTGGGGGCAAGACCGACGAGGACAACCTCTGGCTGGCCTGTGTAGATTGCAACGATTACAAAGGGGATCGCATCGAAGCGGTTGACCCAGTGACAGGCGAGGTGATAAAACTCTTTGATCCTCGCCATCAGCGGTGGGGCGAGCATTTTGCGTGGAATGAACAAGGGGATGAAATCGTGGGCCGTACCGCCATCGGGCGTGCTACGGTGATAGCATTGAGGCTCAACCGCCCCTTTTTAGTGCAGGCTCGCCAAATCTGGGTCAAAACGGGTGAACATCCTCCCAAGGATTGATTGGCATTCCAGACTCATCCTTATGAGGATGAGCTTGAGACGTTATCGCTGTGCTGGCTCCCTTTCGTCATCGGTGTGGCGGCCACCTTATAGATCAGGTATCTTAAAGAACGAGTCTGCACGAGTATCAGAGGAGACTGATGACCCTCATCTCTGCTCGGTAGGTAGTAATCAGATAGGCCATCGCCACCACTGGGACCGTTTGAAGTATCCTTACAAAACTGGCTTGTCCCTGCTCAGATCAAGATCGCTGGCACTTGCACTTGAACTCATCATAAATTCTCGGTCCAGGCGGTGACGAATGCGGACATGGTCAGGGGAGTGCCTTGATCATGGGGACCAGCTTATATTTCTTGCGGTGGAGGTTGAGTAACTCCTCCTGGTAGGCTTTCCACTCGCCAACACGACCAGCCGCTTGGCACGCTGAGATCACTTTTCTGAGCCATTCCACCGCTTCGTGGTAATGGTTGGCCTTGCCAGCATCCATGATGGCTTCGGCTCGCTGCCGACAGACCTGGATGACCCACTCCGGGCGGTCTGCAATGGCTGCCTCAGCCACCTGCGCTACCAG
>DATGID010000017.1:0-13908 GCA_035307385.1 Ktedonobacterales bacterium
TGGTGCTGATGGACCTCTTGATGCCCGGCATGGATGGCATTACGGCGACCGCCGCCATCCGGCGCGAAGTGCCGGAAACCGAGGTGCTAGCCCTGACCAGCGTGCTGGAAGACTCGCTGGTGGTCGGCGCGGTGCGCGCGGGCGCGATTGGCTACCTGCTCAAGGACACCCAGGCCGAAGCGCTCTGCCAGGCGATCAAAGCGGCAGCAGCCGGACAGGTACAGTTGACGCCCAAGGCGGCGGCGCGCCTGATGCAGGTGGTGCAAGCCCCTGAGGCGCCAGAGGCGTTGACCGAGCGGGAGACGGAGGTGCTGAAGCTGCTGGCGCAGGGCTATTCCAACAAGCAGATTGCGCGCACCCTGCACAACACCGAGCAGACGGTCAAGACGCATGTCAGCCATATTCTCGCCAAGCTGGGGGTGCAGAGCCGCACCCAGGCCACCCTCTACGCGATTCGCGTCGGCCTCGTCTCACCCGACGCCTCCGAGAGCGCCCATTAAGCACCGCCCGTTCTTGTCAGATGGATCAGATGGATGCGTGGAAGCAGGAAGGAGTGTTCCCATGCCCGCCAACCTCCAGGCGACCTTGATGCAGTTGTTTGAGCAGGTGCAGCAGGACCCTGACCACATGCCAGAAGTGCTGCTGGACGAGTGGCCTGTGGGGTCGGAGGAGTGGCGACTGCTCGAGAGTTTTCGCGGCATGGCCGAGCAGGTCCAGCAGCGCCTCCAGCAGCTTCAGCAAGCCGAGCAGCAGTTACGCGAGCGCGAGGAGCAGTACCGCAGCATCTTTGAGGCTGTTACCGATGGTATCCTGATTGTCGATCTGGAAGACTGCCGACTGGTTGAGGTGAATCCTGCCGCCTGCCGTATATCTGGCTTTACTCGTGAAGAGTGGCTGGGCCAGGTCATACATACCTTTGATGACACGCAACAACCTCCAGTCCATGCCCATGACGTCATCAAGGCAGGTGGGCTGTTCCATGCAAAGGAGGCTGCTTCGGGAAAAGATGGGAAGTCACCCTCGGTAGAGATACATGTCTCACCCTTTGCTTATAAGGGGCGACCTCATATGCTTCAAATCGTGCGCGACATCACCGAACAGGTTGAGGCCGAGGCGCAGTTACGCGAGCGCGAAGAGCAGTACCGCAGCATCTTTGAGGCTGTTACCGATGGTATCCTGATTGTCGATCTGGAAGACTGCCGACTGGTCGAGGTGAATCCTGCCGCCTGCCGTATATCTGGTTATAGCCGTGAAGAGTGGCTGGGCCACGTCATGGGGATTCGTGACGATAGTCAAAACCCCCCCGTCCATGCCAATGAGGTCGTGAAGGCAGGCGGCATTTTCCATATGAGGGACATTATCATGCGGAAAGATAGGAAGTCACCCCGCGTGGAAGTGTATGCCTCACCATTTATTTATAAAGGCGCGCCTCATATGCTGGAGATAGTGCGCGACATCACCGAACAAGCCGAAGCCGAGCGTCAACTGCGCGAGCGCGAAGCGCTCTATCGTGGCATCTTCGAGACCACCTACGACATGATGATGATCTTCGATCTGGACGGCTACGTGGTGGAGGCCAATCCGGCCACCTATCAGATGTACGGCTATCCCTATGAGGAGATCATCGGCATGCACGGGAGCGCGCTTATGGCGCCTGCCTCTCAAGCTGCCTTCAACCAGACGATAGAACTCAACAGGGCCGGGAAGACCTACCAGGGCGTAGGGCGCGGCCTGCGTAAAGATGGGACCACCTTCCTCTTCAATACACAGACCTGCCCCATCACCTATCGCGGCCAACCTCACGCGCTGGCCGCCGCCCGCGACATCACTGAGCAGGTGGAGGCCGAGCGCCAGTTGCGCGAGCGCGAAGCGCTGTATCGCGGCATCTTTGAAACCACTTCCGATGGCTTGGCGATCATCGATCTGGAAGGGCACTACGTGGAGGTCAATCCAGCCGTGTGCCAGATGTTTGGTTATGCGCGGGAGGAACTCATCGGCCAGCATGTCAGCGCCCGCACCGCTCCTGCTTCTCAACACAACACTACCCGAGCCCTCTCGCTCCTCCAGGCCGGAGGGCCATACGCACATCCCACGGGGACTTCCCCTTCCCTGGGCGTGCGCAAAGATGGGAGCGTGTTCCCATTTGAGGCCCACGGCAGCCCCATCACCTATCGTGGTCAGCCCCACGCGCTGATCGTCGGGCGCGACATCACTGAACAAGTGCAGGCGACGCAGTTATTGGAGCAGCGCGTCCAGGAGCGCACGCGCGAGCTATCCGCGCTGCTGGAAGTTTCGCACAATGTCGCCTCCACCCTGCACCTGGAGCCGCTGTTGGGGCTGATCCTGGAGCAGCTTCAGGGCGTGGTGGACTGTACAAGCGCTTCTGTCCTGACGGTGGAGGGCGATGAATCGGTTGTCGTTGCCACGCGCGGGCCTGACGCCGAGCAGCGCAGGAACGCACCCCGCCTCCGCGTGAACCAGGGAACTATTTGGGAACATCTCTTGCGCGGCGAGGCCGTCATTATCGATGATGTACGCGGCGACACGCCTCTGGCGCAAGACTATCGTCACGTTGTTGGCGACCTGCTGGAAACAGCATTCAGGCATACACACGCCTGGATGGGCGTTCCAATGACCCTCAAGGACCAGGTGAGCGGACTGCTGAGCCTTTCCTCCAGCGAGGTCGGGGTATTTACCGCGCACCACGCCACGCTGGCCCAGGCGGTTGCCAACCAGGCCGCCATTGCCATCGCCAACGCCCGACTCTACGAGCAGGCGCAGGCCCTGGCGGCGCTGGAAGAGCGACAGAAGCTGGCGCGCGAACTGCACGATTCGGTTTCGCAGGCGCTCTATGGCATCGCGCTGGGGGCACACAGCGCGCGCACCGCGCTCCAGCGCGACCCGGAGCACGTGGCCGAGCCGCTGGACTATGTGCTCTCGCTGGCGGAGGCCGGTCTGGCCGAGATGCGCGCCCTCATCTTCGAGCTGCGCCCCGAATCGCTGGAAACCGAAGGGCTGGTTGCGGCGCTCTCCAAGCAGGGGAAGGCCCTCCAGGCCCGCCACGAGCTGACGGTGCATCTGGACCTGTGCGACGAACCAGCCCTGCCGCTCGGAGTCAAGCAGGAACTCTATCGCATCGCGCAAGAGGCCATGCACAACACCGTCAAGCATGCCCGCGCTCGGCGGGTGGACCTGCGCCTCTACCAGACCGGCGAGGCGGTGCAGTTGGAGGTGCGCGACGATGGGGTCGGCTTCGATGCGCAGAGCAGCTTTCCGGGGCATCTGGGGCTGCACTCGATGCGCGAGCGGGTCAGCCATCTGGGCGGAACGCTTCAGATCGAGAGCGCGCCGGGGCAGGGTACCAGAATCTGCGTCCAGGTGCCTTTGCAGCCACCAGCCTGATCGTGCAGGCAAACACGAGGCCGTCTCGCGTGCGTGCCTACCTGCTTTCTGCTTGCCCGGCCACCTGGCGAATGGTGGCAATCAACTGATCGGTGGTGCTACCTTTTGCCACAAAGGCAACCGCCCCTGCCGCCTGCGCACGTGCGCGGGTCTGCCCATCGTCGTGAATGCTCAGCATCACCACGGCGCTGAGGGGAACCACCGTCCGCATGGTCGCTGTCGCCTCAATACCATCCATCTCCGGCAGTTCCACATCCATCAGCACCACGTCTGGAGCAAGCGTCTGGGCAAGAGGCAGCGCTTCTTTACCGCTCCCGGCTTCGCCGACGACCTGCATATCTGGCTCCAGGTGCAGCCGCAGCCGCAGACCGCGCCGCACCGCTGGCTGGTCATCCACAAGCAGTACACGAATCATGGCGCCTTCGCTAGGGGCGGCATCGCTGGCGCTCGCTGGTCTTCCAGCGCTGCTTTGCCCCAGTATGTTCAAGAGGCTATCGGCCTCTGTTCACATCCTATCGGCCCGGCGTTGGCCGGAAAAGCCAGCGCCACGCAACATATCATCAGTATAACATCCAGCCACGCCGGGAGCCTCGGCACAATGGGGGATATGCTTCTCATACTTTCGTAGGGGGTGGGCAGGCAAAAATCCGTACCAAGGCGTCCAGACCACCCCGTCCATCAATACGCATCCGCGTCGCCGCTGATTTGCGGCAGAACCCGTGTTTTCCGACTCTCCTGTGGTTCGTCCTGGAGCAGCCAGAGCGAGATGTGCGCGGGCTGCATCGTGTCCTGCACAACGGCCATCAACTGCTCGCACAGGGCGTTCAAGTCGACTTCGCCACGCAGCGTCTCCCCGAAGGCGGCCAGCGTCTGCGCCACATCATACGTGTGGCGATAGAAGCGCCGATCAATGACCTGTTGCAGACGTCGGCGCAGCGGCTGGAACAGCGCTGCAATGGCAAGCGTCGAAACCACGTTCACCAGGACCGACTGCGAGAGGCCCCCGGTGACGAGGCGGACCAGGGCTTGCAGCACGATGACCAGACTCACATAGACCAGCGCTAACAGCCCAGTCAGCGACCCGTAGACCAGCGTGCGGTTGATGAGGTGGTCGATTTCCCACAGCCGCGAGCGCAAAATCGCCAGGCCAAACGAGAGGGAGCCCAGGAAGAGGGCAAGCGTGTCAGCCGGAGCGCTCAGCAACTGATAGAACACGTTCTGCTGCACCAGCGTCGGAAAAAGCAGATGCGGCAGGGCCACCGCCACCACGATGATGATAGCAATGGAGACGCCCCAGACCACCCACTTGGTTTGCTGTCGCTCCGCCAGCGTGGAAACCCGGCGATAGCGATAGAGTTGCGAGCCCACCACACTGACTAATGCACCAAGCCAGAGCAGATAATGGAGCAAGAAAAACACGGGCGTGTTGAGCCAGGCCAGGCTCACCAGTACCCAGAGCATCCAGGCGACTGGTACCCAGCACGTCCAGATGGGAACAAACCGGCCACTGGGAAAGAGGGCGAACACCAGAAAGCAGGCGGCAAAAGCGAGCGCATTCAAGAGCAGGGCTGGCACCTGCCAGGGCGAGGGACGTTGCAGCAAGAGATAGGTGACGGTGCCGGTTGCCATGAGCACGAGCATCAGTCCCACCAGCAGCGCCATCCAATCGTCCGATTTGCGCCAGAAGAGGATGGAAGCAACGCCCCAGCACGCCAGCAGCGATACCAGCGTGAGAGCCAGCGCATAGTCTGCATAGGTACTGACGGTCAGCCCTACCTGGCCGAGCGCCCGGGCGGAGTCGGCGGTGAGCTGCCCAGAGGGACAGGCGGCGCTGGAGCAAACCGTAGAAAGCGTGCTCATATACGTGGGCAGCATCGGCAAGAAACTCCCCAGTGCGAGCGCCATCAGGACTATCGCCACAAGGCGGGCGGTGATGCGCCAGCGTCCCTTTAACCAGGTTCGGGAGCCTGATGTCGAAACAAGTGTCGTAGACATGGGCATTCTCCTGTTCCACTGTCAGATTACGATGAAATTCGTACAATCAGGCAATCATCCAGGCTCCGCGTTACGGCACAAGTGTAGGGAGATGATCTGATAACGCAAGCTGCGAGTCGACTGGCGCGGGAAGGGATTCAGGCATGACTCCCGCGCGCTGTTTCTTCTCTCGCTGCCGCAGGATGGTCAGGATGCCCAGCACCACAATGATCGGCGTTGCCAGCGCGAGCAATGCCACCGTCAGGCCCGTCCAGAGATTCAGGTGCTGCTCAAGCACCCGCTGGACCATGCCGTGATCGGGAATCCACGAAAGACCCGAGATCAAGGCCAGCACCGTCACGCCTACCACCCCCAGCGTGCCCACCCAGCGCCGACGGAAGGCTAACACCAGGAACAAAATATAGGGGGCCATAAAGACCAATGGAGCCGTGATCGGAGTGCCGGCAGTCATCCAGTGGTTCCTGACCGAGCCACCAATGCCAGGGTCGGCCAGGTTGAGTTGATAAGCCACGACGGTCCCGAGTTCAAATTGCAGGATAAACACAAGAGCCGCTATCAGGAAGAGTTTCCGGCTGATGCTAAAAGATTGCATGGTCTGTTGTTCCTTTCTACTGAGAACAAGCCTCTACGAGAGGCTCATACCGATCAGGAGCAGGCAAGTGAAGCAGGCAAAGCTGGCGAAGAAGCCGAGGAGTTCTAGCCCGCTCAAGAGTTTGACGCGCTGCAACTGAGCCGCAATGCTGGTTGAGGCTTTCCCATCGGCCAGGGTGAACCGCGCGGATGGGTTGCGATGAAGGCGCCTGATGGCGCTTCTACTCACCAGCATGCCCCAGGCGATAGTTCCCACCGTCGCGAGGAAGGCCAGCAGAAAGGGCATGCCATAGGCGGCGAACAGGATGCCCCCGCTTTGCTTTGGGTCAAAGAGTGTGCTGTGAAGTACACCCAGCGCGATCACCAGGACGGCTGCCGGCATGAACACCCACCTGGTCAGGGAACCGACCCGACTTCCAATCGTCCGAAGTTGGTCCAGGGGGACAATGATCAGTGGCGGCAGCAGGACGACGTTCACATACAGGACGCCGCCGACCCACACGAAACCGCACAAAACAAACAACCATTGCACAATGAAACCCCATCCCATAGCATGTCCTCCTTCTTCTGTCTGGCTCAATAGCTTTCTCGCCAATTCGCCCCGCTAGGAGATGTGCTGCACCATCATGGGCATGCCAGAGCGGGGCCGCAAGGTGAGCTTCGCCTCTGGCACAACCAGGTGACCAGGGGCCAGGCGCAAGCGATAGCGCTGGGCAACGGTCGCCAGAACCAACTGGGCCTCCATCAGCGCGAAGTTGCTCCCGATACACAGACGCGGGCCACCACCGAAGGGAAAGTACGCATAGTGGTGGCGCGCAGCGACTCGTTCGGGCGTAAAACGCTCAGGATCGAAGACCTCTGGCTGCTCCCAGAACGTTGGATGGCGATGGGTTGCGTAGGGGCTGAGGATGACCATACTTCCCTGCGGAATGGCATAGCCTCCCAGTTCGTCGTCGGCCAGGGCCTTGCGACTGAGGACCCAGACAGGCGGATAGAGTCGCAGCGTTTCCTGGAGGACCATCGCGGTGTATGTCAGGCGCGGAAGATGCTCAACCGTTGGCAGGCATCCCCCCAGGACATCCGCCAGTTCAGCATGCAGGCGATTCTCGACCTCAGGATGCTCAGACAACAGGAACCAGGTCCAGGTGAGGGCATTGGCGGTGGTTTCATGACCAGCCAGGAGGAGGGTCATCACCTCGTCACGCGCTTGCTGGTCGCTCATCCCTTCGCCAGTTTCCTCATCACGCGCCGACAGCAGCATCGAGAGGAGATCACCCATATCGCTCTCACGTTCACGTCGCTCCTTGATGATGCCAGCGACCACCGTATCCAACGCATGAATAGCCGCGTGCATGTGTCGGTTGCGCGAGGTGGGAATGCCCAGAGGAGGGAAAGGAGCATAGACATAGTCACCCAAGAGTTTGACCAGCGTGGTCACCGCCTGCCCGACCGTACTGGTTTCTTGGGACAGGTCGAGGGAAAAGAGCGCCTGCCCCACGATACGCAGCGTCAGGCGCATCATCTCCTCGGCCATATCCAGCGGCCCAGCGCTAGCTTCGCGCGCCTGCCAGCACTCAAGCATGGCATCGGTAGCCTCGGTCATCAACGTCGCGTAGGTAGCGAGACGCTTCCGGTGGAAGGCGGGCTGTATGAGGCGGCGCTGATGCAGCCAGGATGCGCCGTCATTTGTGAAGAGCCCGTCTCCCAGCACCGGACGCACCACCCGGTAGGTGAAAAGGTCTTTGTTGTAATTGAAGTGATGCTCCTGGAGGACGTGCTTGACCGCATCGGGATGATACAGCAGATACGCGGGCGAAAACACGAAGCGCATCCCTACCACCTCACCGTACCGCCGGGTCGACAGCAAAAATCCCAGGGGATCGCGCTGCATCGGCGAGGCGCTGCCTAGCAGCGCGTGGCTGGAAAGGTGCGGCGGTGACTTGTGGCTGGTCGATACATGCGTGTTGGATGGGTTGATTCCAGGCTCCGTCATGGGTTCTGCTCCTTTTCGCCTTTCGGGCTATCCTGATTGTTGCAGAGCATCGTGAGAAAGCATCACAGAGGCTGCTTTCAACTTCAGGCCAGCTTTACGCACATCACTTCTGATGGAGCAAGTATAGAGTCCAGCCACCCGTCAGGCATCGCGCCAAGGAGGGATTTGTCCTGCTACTTTGGTAGGGGCGACCGCGCTTGCAAAAGGGGAGATGAGCCGGGAATTGAGCGCTCGCCTGGCACGATGCCAAGCACCGGGTCTGCCTGCACCGTGCCAGCGCTGGCGAGCTATGATTGCGCTCAGATAGTCCTGACCCGCAGTGCTCCGGGCAGAGAGGTGACCTCGAAGCAGGTCGCAGTGATTACCTCGCCATCCGGATGGGCAAAAATCAGTGCACGGCTCTCCAGAACTCCTGAGCGCACGCGGCGCAAAGTGATCTCGGGCAGCGTATGATGCTGCCCTTTCCGAATGATGCCCAGGACGCGCAACACGCGCAATTTGGATGGTTTGGCAAGGAAGCAGGCGCCCAGCAAACCATCGTGAACATCAGCCTGGAGATTGATGCGAAAGCCTCCGCCACAGGTAGGGCCGACCGTAGCCATGCGCTTGGGGCGTCTGGCGCACCAACTCGGTCCCCCGTTCCCGCCATCTGGACAGGCAGTCGGACCAAGCGTCAGACAGAGGAGGCAGGCGCTGGGCGAATAGCAAGGAACCTGCCAAGAGGTTGGTTTCAATAGGCAGGGCTGGGGAAAAGCCACGCGGCTGGCGTCTGAAGGCCGCGCCTGGAGCCCACAAGGGGATGCAAAGCCTGCCTTCGCAGGCTAGGACGAACACCTGCCGAAACCCAGGCCGCGTAGGCTGCTTTCGCGGCGCCGCCACCGTGAGCTGCCCCACCGGAGAGGCGGGGGAAACTGGTGGCACCGTAGCAGCCTCCAGCCGCGATCTTGAGTCGCCAGGCGCTACGCCGCTGGGGCTTTTCCATCGCCCTGGGCTTTTTTGCCCGCTTCAGCGCGTGAGGAACACCGCAACCTGAGGGATATGGACGATCCCGTCATCTGCCAGGCAGCCTGCTGCTCACCAGTGAAGGACCACACCGGTTACGATGATCTGGGTGACAAGACTGATGGCTACCGGGAGGAAGGCTACGACTGAGCTAATCGCGGCCCCGCATCCGGTCCGATCAACGGCCCGCACTACCACTCCGATAAAACTAAGAACCAGAAACAGGAAAAGACTGATCCCGACAAAGGTCAGCACAAAGGCCAGTGGAGGCATGTAGCCATTCACCTGTCCGGCGGCGTCCCAGTGAGAAGGAACCTGAGCAGGAAGGAACGGATACGTCACCACTGAGAAGACAATTTGCCCCAGCATCAACAAGGCGGCAAGACGCCAGAGTACGCGCGACCAGGTCGGTTGGGAACTACCAGAGTCAGCAAATCCCTCGAATTGGTTCATGACAATACCTCCTCAGAAAAAAGCTGCGCCTCTTCAGCAATTGTAGAGCATACCCACCTTAGAATCGTCACGGGCAGCCGAGGAGGCTGTCGCGACCTTTTCCATCGCCCTGCTGCAATCCCTGCTAGACTGGGCATCCCGGTCAGCTTCCCCAAGACCACCAGGCTCAAGATCAACGCCAGCGGGTAGCGCACGCCCCGTTTCTGGCGCTGATCAGTCAGGTGTTCCAACGCGCTATAGAGGTACAAGGCATCAATCTCCTCGAAGTTCCTCAGCGTTTGGCACTGATCATGACGCGTGGGAGAGTCCATGAGAGAGACATTCCTCGCTTTCTGGGGTTGTTAGGTACTCCGATTCTAGCCAGGAATGCCTTTCTTCTTGCTTTTCCTCCTTTAGACTTTTACATCGCCCTGGTCAATAGATACGGGTGATTCTTGAGGTCTTTGGTCACTTGTCTCCCTTCTGCCTGACATCGATGCACCACACGAGGGGGAACTTTCTCTTCGCTTTGGGTGCGCTTCGCGATCTGCCCTGTTCCGCTCACATAGGGAGAGCGTGCAGAGCCACACAACCACGATGCGCTCTCTGTTCACTGCTCGGTTTCTCTTACTCAGGGTCCTTTCGCTGGCGGAGCCGCAGTTCACCCACGGCCACAATCTCGGCTGGGCCAGCAACCAGGGGGGCGATGTGCTGCCTGACCCAGTCCGCTGCTCTCCTGTTCGCTTCGTCTGCCTGCTCTTGCGTCTCAAAGAGCATAATCGACACGCCCATATCCTCCCCAATCTGCACCAGGGCAAGCTCGACAAACCCTGGGGCACTCCTGAGCAGAGGGACTAACCCACGTTCATCGAGCGCTACCACCTCATCGAAGGCCCCTGGTTGGACCTTGAGTCGCCGGATCGCGGTATACATACCTTGCTCCTTTCTTGCGGCCTTCCCTTCGGGCAGGGGTCTGGCGCTCTCGGCCCGACAGCCGTTGCCGAGCGTGTCGCGCCCCCCGACGGGGGAGAGCCTGCTGACCACATGCCCTGCACGCAGGAGTGTCCTGCCTGCTTCCACTGCAAGGATACACTCCCATCAGCGCTCGGGGCATCCAGCCGAGGAGGGATTTCTGCTTCTACTTTGGTAGGGGGAGGCAGTCCCCACCAAGTGGGAGAGGGACCAGCGCACCCCTGGTGGCGTCACGGCTCCTCTACTGGCAGGGGGGCGTGAATGGGTGTATCTGATCAACACTGGCTGGTTTCCTCCATCGCGTGCCCGCCCCGTCCGATTGCTAAATTGGGAGTCAAGCCCCTGGCCTCGTTGGGCTTCCTCGGTTCTCCTCCGCTTGAGTAGTCAAGGTCGTGTCCCTGGCAACGGGAAGCGCCTTGGTGACAGCCCGCATCACTCCGATTTCCACCGCTTGCCCAGTGTCTCATTGGTTGGGAAGGTCCAGAGCACTTCCTGCACACTGGCCCGCTTATTCCAGAGTGGGCAGCGAGCGATCTCTTGCCCTGTTATGCCCCTTCTGCTATACTGACTGCCAGGATGCGTTGGTCATCGAGTGGGACCCGCCCTCTGCTGGCTGGTTCACGCCGCGTACGTGATGAGGATGCAGGTCAGCCGCCGCTCGCTTCTTGTTCCCCGTAGCCTATATCTGGGATGCGGCTACGGGGAACAAGAAGCGAGCTATGCGGAGAGCGAATTGGCTGCCCTCAACCGACCTGCTTTTTTGAGGCCCTGACCTGGTCCCCGGATGGGAAACGTCTCGCCGCTGGCGGCGAGAATACGACCGTGCAGGTCTGGCCGGTGGGATAGGACACAGGCAGGTGGGGCGTTGAAAGGGGAGTTCTTTCTGGCAAGGCCTCGCAGGGTCTCTACTTGCCTGGGACTGGCTGAGCGCGATCAACCGTCTGGTCGTGCCACGCCTGATATGATCGGTGCAGAATGGGATCGAGCGGACGCTTTTTAGCGCACACGGTTTGCTTTTTCAGATCTCCTTGCGCAACCCCTGGGCTTGAGGAAAGGGGGTCCTGACTGACAAGCACCTGCGAGAGCCTTCCAATTGATTCTGGCTCCCCCGCTCTTCCTGTTCTGAAAAATGGCACACACGCTCGTTCCTGGTAAACAGGAGGGAAATGATGGGGATGACCACCGATGGCTTGTCCTCTTGGCAGGCCGAAACCGAGGGAATCACCCTCCTCGGCATGACGATTGGGGACTTCTTAGACCAGCGCGCACAGAAGCTTCCCAACCGGGAAGCCATCGTCTATTCGTGCTATCCCGAATTCGGCGAGGCCCTCTCCCTGCGGTGGACCTACCAGGACTACCGCGATCGTGCCAATGCGGTCGCCAAGGGGCTGATAGCGCTGGGTCTGAACAAAGGCGATCACATCGCGGTCTGGGCCGCCAATGTGCCAGAGTGGGTGCTGCTCGCCATGGCGGCGGCCAAGGTAGGTCTCGTGCTGGTGACGATTAACCCGCAGCTGCGGGCTGCGGAAATCGAATACCTCCTCAAGCAGGGAGAGGTGCGGGTCCTGTTTTTCATGGCGAAGGTGCGCGACTACGACCACCTCGCAACCCTTCGCTCCCTGGTTTCTTCAGGCACCACGCCGGGTGAGGTGACCAGTGAGCGCTTGCCCCTCCTGCGTTTTGTCAGCCTTATGGGGCTGGCCCCTGCGGGCTTGAGCGCTCAGGAGGGCTGGCGACCTGCCCTGTTCGAGGAGGTGCTGGCAGCGGGCGCCCAGATCAGCGAGACAGCCTTGGCCGAGCGTCAAGCCGCTGTCACGCATCTGGACCCGGCCATGCTCTTGTACACCTCCGGCACCACGGGTGCGCCGAAAGGGGCCCTCCTTTCCCACCACGGGGCCCTCAATAATGCGCTCCTGATGGTCCAGCGTTGGGGGCTGAAGCCAGCGGACCGCTATTGCACCCCGATGCCGTTCTTTCACGCTGGGGGCATCGTGTTTGCCATTCTTACAACGCTCTGTGCCGGCGGAGCGCTCCATCCCCTGGTGGCTTTTGATCCAAAGAAATTCCTTCAGATTCTCGAGGGTGAGCACTGTACCTTCACGGGCGCGGTGCCCACGATGCTGCTGGCGATGCTGCAGCACCCTGACTGTGAGACTGCTGATCTTTCCTCACTCAAGCTAGTCGCTTGCGATGGCGCTCCAGTGCCAGTGGTCTTGATGGAGCAGGTCCAGGCACGCCTTGGGGCGGATGTCTCGATTGTCTTCGGCCAGACCGAAGCCTCGATGATCACCATGACCCGTCCCGACGATCCCTTCGCACGCAAAGCCTCGACGGTCGGCGTGCCCCTGCCCCATGTCGAGGTGAAGATCATCGATCCGGCCACGCGGCAGGTCGTCCCCTGTGGAGGGCGCGGGGAAATCTGCTGTCGCGGCTATCAAGTCATGCTGGGCTATTACCAGCTGCCTGAAAAGACGGCTGAGGCGATTGACCCTGAGAGATGGTTGCACACCGGCGACCTGGCGACGATGGATGCGACTGGGCACGTCAATATTGTCGGGCGGCTCAAAGAGATGGTCATTCGCGGCGGGGAAAACCTCTTTCCGGCTGAGATCGAGGAGGTGTTACTCCGCCATCCCAAGATTGCCAATGCCCAGGTGGTGGGCGTGCCAGACGCCTTCTTCGGCGAAGCACTGTTGGCGGTTCTCGTCCCCAAAGCGGGCGCGTCCCTCACCGAGCAAGAGGTCCGCGACTATTGCACCGGCCAAATGAGCCATCAGAAGGTACCGCGCTACGTCCAGTTTGTCGAGTCGTATCCTCAGACCGCCAGTGGCAAAGTGCAGAAGTTTGTCCTGCGGGAGCAGGCCATCAAGACGTTGGGGTTAGAGGAGCTCGCCAAGCGTCAGACGGCCTGATGCAGTACGGAGGCGAGCCGGGGTTGTGTGTTGGAATCGGTTGGTGTGTCAGTGGCGCCAGACGCGAGCAAGCAGCAGCGGTCTATGTTACAATAGGCAGCAGCGCCATGGCGCGGCTCGAGACCGCGCTTTCGCACGGCTGGACTGACTCACCGTCCTCCTGACGGCTGCTGGGAGAAGTAGAGGGTCCAGTCCTCGCCTGACACATCCCGCCAACGCGGGATTTGTGCTGCTACTTTGGGAGGTGGTGGTGACACCCGCAAAAGGGGGAGGCTCATGTCCATCCGCATCGTCCTGGCCGACGACCACAGCGTCGTGCGCCAGGGCTTACGCCTGTTCCTCAAGTATGATCCTGACCTGGAGGTCGTCGGGGAAGCCGCCGATGGCGCCGAGGCGCTGCGCCTGGCACATGAACTCAAGCCGGATGTGGTGCTGATGGACCTCTTGATGCCAGGGATGGATGGCATTACGGCGACCGCCGCCATCCGGCGCGAAGTGCCGGAGACCGAAGTGCTAGCCTTGACCAGCGTCTTGGAAGATTCGCTAGTGGTGGGCGCGGTGCGCGCGGGCGCGATTGGCTACCTGCTCAAAGATACGCAGGCCGAAGCG
>DATGID010000018.1:0-57069 GCA_035307385.1 Ktedonobacterales bacterium
TGTTGAATGTCAATAACAAATTTCTAGCGATGGTCATTACTGCTGCCGTTACGGATCACTCCGCAGGACCACCTCCTCCCACAGGTTCTGGCTGTTCACGTAGCTGGGCGGCTCTGGCGCGGAAACTCTCCAAGCCCATCATGTCCAGGATGACGGAGTGATGCACCACCCGATCCAGAGCCGCCATCGTCGTCATGGGATTTTTGAAGATCTGGTCCCACTCCGAGAAGACGAGGTTGGTCGTAATCATCACCGACCTCCGTTCATAGCGTTCGGCTAAAAAGGTGAATAACACCTCCATCTCTTCGCGGTCTTGTTTGACATAGCCGATGTCGTCGAGGATCACACAGGAGAACCGGTCCAGCTTGCTCAACTCCTGGGGCAGCCGCAAATCCCGTTTGGACGCGAGCAGCCGTTGCATCAGGGTTGCCGTGCTGGTCCACAGCACCGCGTGGCCCCGCTGCACCAGCTCATACCCAACCGCCGCTGCGACATGACTTTTTCCGACCCCTGGTTTGCCAATGGCTACCACATTGATCGTTTCTTCTAAGAAGGCCCCACTCTTGAGGCGCTCCACTTGGAGCCGCAGGGCTGCTGGGAAGCGGTCCAGATCCAGCGTGCGGAACGTCTTCTCGCGCGGCAACCACGATTGGCGCAACAAGCGCTCGATTCTTCGCTCTCGGCGGAGTTCCAACTCGTGTTTGGCCAGTTCGTAGAGATACGCCTCATGCGAGAGGCCCTCTTTCGCCGCTTTGAGCGCCAGATCGGCACAGGTGGCGGCCATCCCACCCAGCGAGAGCCGTTCCAGCAGGCTCTGCAAATCGTCATGGCGATTACGCACGAGGCTAGGCATGGACCCTCCTGGAAGGTAACAAGACATCATAGACCGTCAAGTCTAGCCTGGGCGCAGGGATGGCAGGCGTCACCGCCTTGCGGGAGAGGCCCAGCACATCGCCCACCGCCTCCACGGTGGGTGGAGTCCGCGCTTCCAGTAACAAGGCAAGCGCCGTGTCCACCTCGCTTTCCGACGTGGTGGCGGCCAGATGCAAGAGGCGCACGTACTCGCGGTCAGCGCGCCTCGGGAGCAAGCTCCGCAACCGATCATAGGTCTGGCGGAAGGTCGTGGTCGGGAACAACTCCTCTCGATAGCGGTAGGCGGCAAAGGCGCCAGGCTTGCGCACCAACGACCAGATGACATGGCGATAATCGATCCGTGTCTGGTGCTGGCCCACCAGCCGTGGCAGGGTGAAGGCGCGGGCGGTGCCCACGTAGCCCTCCAGGGTCTCCGCACGCACCCGCACCAGGATGGTCGTGCCAATCAAGCGCGAGGGCACGGAGTAGCGATTGCCCAGCACGGCAATCGTGCTGAAGCGACTGACTGGCACCCGCAGCTCGCGGCAGGGGGAGAGCAGAATCATCGGCAAGGGTTTGAGTGCCTGCTGTTCCACGCTCCAGCGCGCCTTGCGGGTGTGATTGCGCTGCCGCACCAACTCTGCGAGAAACCGCTCGTAGGCAGCACGGTCTGGGAAATCCCGGCTCCCTCGCACGCGCAAAGCCTGGTCCACAGCCTGCTTGAAGCGATGATGGGACTGTTCGACATCGCCATTTTCGTGGGCTACTCCCGTGTTGTTCCACGTCGGCTGCATCCCGTAGTGAGCCATCAGGGCCTGGTAGCGCTGCGTCCAGGCTTCTTGGTCCTCCGCACGGAGTTGGCGCACTGCTGCACTCAAGTGGTCAGTCCGATGCTGGGTTGGCACACCGCCAAATTGCCACAGGGCGTGTTCGACCCCCTCCGCCAGGGCCTCGAACGTCTCGCTGAAGCAGATGGACACTGCTTCCGTGTTGGAATAGGTCAGCACACAGTGGAAGAGCAGATGCGGAAAGGGTTCCCCAGCAATGGTAATCGCCATGTCCTTCATATGGGTAAAATCTGACTGCGCGCGTTCTCCCGGTGCGTGCTGCTGTTCAAAGATCACCTCGCGCTCCGGCCCATGCAGTGTTCGCCAGGTGGCAATCTGGCGCTGCAAGGTGCGCATCTGGGTCGGACGATACCGCCCAGGATGCCGCGCACACACCAGGGCAAACAGCGTCGTTCCCTGCAAGGCAGGATCACGTTCCAACTGGTCCACTACCCAGGGCCAGTCCTCCTCAAAGGGATTGGCCCGCGTCCGCCAGGTCCGCGGCTGCTTCAGTTGGCTGGGCAGTTTCCCAGCGCGTTCGTACTTGCGGGCGGTGCGCTCACTCATGCCCGCCTTGGCCGCCGCGCGGCGTTGAGAAAGTCCGGTGCGACGTACTTGCATATACAACTTGACCTCGGTATCTTTCTTCATGGGACACTCACCTCGTGGTTAGGGATGAGTGCCATCCTACGGCATCAATCCAGTCTGGTACTCGATTGATGCCTTCTTTCTCCTCACCAGAGGGAACCATCCTCCTGGATGCCTACCCCCAGTGCCTTCTTCCTCGGCAGTTGTCATGCGCATCGCTGCTCATTTCCAATTATCATCCAACATGTGTGCCAACTTCCGGGCGTGCAGCGCGTCCAGACGAATGCCGTCACCGGCAATGTACTGATCTTGTATGATACAAAGGTGACAAACCAACCGGGTCTACTTGCAGCCCTTCGGCGAGATGAACCGGCGCGCTCTGCTGACCAGGGGGCCAGCCCTGAAAGCAAGCTAATGCATTTGCCTCCCTCTACTGCTGCTCCACCCGTAATCTCCGAGCGCAAGCAGCAGACCAGACGCACGCGGATTGCTGTTCGCGGCCTGGATCGCAATCCATACCTGGCGCGCCGTGTGGTGGAACAGTTGCAGCGCCATCCAGGTGTGCGGGCAGCCGCTAATCCTCTCACCGGACGGGTGCTGGTGGAATTTGCAGAACATCAAGTCGAGTTGGAAGACCTGATTGCCGAGGTCTCTGATATAGAGCTTCCTGACCTGCCCGATGAGGACCAGCCATCCCACCCGCTCGACTCGGGGCCGTTGATTCAAAGCACCAGTCGCCTGCTCGGCGCAACGCTTGGGCTTGGCCTGCTTGCGGTCCGGCGACTCTTACAGTCGCCGGAACCTATTGCCGCAGGTCCAACGGTCATTAATACGGTTGCGCTCGTAGGAATCGCCAGAGGCTTCCCGTTCGTTCGCAATGGACTTCGTCGCCTGCTCGGCAAGAATGCTGCTGATCTTGCTCTCTCTGCACCGCTTATCCTGGGTCTGACGCTTTCTGGTAGTCCGCTTGGTCTAGCGCTCAGCGCCGCAGAAGCGATGCGTATTCTCACAGAGGTGATGGCCCGGCGGTCTGCCTGGAAGGCATACGAGCAGCGATTGGGCAGCCCCATTGCTGCGGCCCAGGCTGGTGCTGTCATTCGACTGGATGGCGGCGAGCGCACGCCCTTTGCTGGCACCATCGTTGAGGGAGTCGGCACGGCCACGGGGCGCGATGGATTGCCAGTTCCGCTTACCCCAGGCGCAAAAGTGGGCGCGGGTGCGCCAGTGCATGGTGGCCCCTTTGTTGTCGAACTGGAAACGCCTGAGCCATTCACGCCAGAACCACGCCCAGCGCCAGTCGCGCCTGCGCTCTATGATCGCTATATGCAGGTGATTGGGCCTTCCTCGCTGGCTTTTGCCGTCGGAACGGCGCTGCTGACTCGCTCGTTTCCCCGCACCCTTGCCGCGCTGCTGCTGGTCACTCCCCGTGCCGCGATCATCGGCCAGGAGGCGGCTGGCATAGGAGCCTCGGCACGGGTCCTTCGGGCAGGTGTCACGGTAGTTGGCACTCGTCCAGGGCGCACGATTCGCCGCCCTGACCTGGTCATCCTGGATAATCCGCGCCTGCTGACCGACCGCTTCGAGCTAAGCAGCGCGGCGCCACTCATCGAAACCGATGATGCTGGAGAGATTACGGCGATAGCCGCAAGCATCGCCGCTGTGTCGGGCGCGCCCTGGAGCAACATCTTTCCGGCAGCGCGCCGGGCGGCAGGCGACGGCGTTTTCGATGGAAAGGTTGCCATAGCTTCGCTTGATGGCATCCGCTATTCGCTTGGCCCGGTAGAAGATTGGGCATCCCTTCCTGCTGCAACCGGATGGCAGCATCGTGGCGAGTTCTTATTTGTGCTGCGCAACGAGCAGGATGGGCAGGCGCTCGCCCTGTTTGCGATGCGCCCGCGTCTGGCTCAAGGGATTTCAGAGCTTGTGCAAACGTGCCGCCATCGAGGCGTGGAGGTGGCCCTGCTCTCCAAGGGCAATGCCACTACATCGCAGGCATTGGCGCGGCGTACAGGCATTCCGCTGCTGGAGAGTGAGAACGCTCTGGAAACCATTCGGACCAGGCAGGCACAGGGAGCGCTGGTCGCATTTGTCTCGGATAGCGCTCATGCTGCCGCCGCCTTTGCGGAGTGTGATCTGGCAATAGGTCTGGCAGGTATCCGCAGTCATTTACCGGCCCGTGCCGACCTTCTTGCCCCCGACTTGAGCGCTGTTGCAGCCGTCATAGAGGCTGGGGCGCAACGCGATCTGGTGGTGCGCGATTCCGTAGGATTTTCAGCGATTGCCAATGCCCTTGGGGCCGCCCTGGGCTTGCGTGCTGCCCCAGCTGTCGAAGACGCCTCGTTGGCGCTGTATATCGCTGCCCTGGCTGCTCTGGGTGATGGTTGGCTGCGCTTGCAAGGTGGCGAGCGCTCTCGCTCAAGCGTCTTAAACTTTGTTGACCCACATCCAGAGCGCTGGGGACGGCGTAGCGTGACAAACGTCTTGCGCGCGTTACAGACCAGCGAGGATGGACTATCCAGCGCACAGGCCACAGAGCGTCAGCGCAGCGCCCTGTCGCAGATCAAACATCGCCCTGTCCTGCGGGCCACGCTTGAGCAGCTTCACTCTCCTCTGAATGTCATTCTAGGTGGCGCTGCTGCCTTCTCGCTCGCGCGTGGCGTGCTTGCTGATGTTGGCATCATTGGGGCGACGATTGCCGCCAATATCGCCGTCAGTGCCTGGCAGGAGCATAAGGCTGGACAGGTGGCAGAATCGCTGGAGCACCTGGGCAGCGCTGCTGCTCGTGTATTGCGAGATGAGCAGGAAGTGACTATTCCGGCTAAACACGTGGTGCCGGGAGATGTACTGCTCCTTGCTTCGGGGGATCGGGTTGCTGCTGATGCGCGTCTTTTGAGCGCCCAGAATTTGGAAGTGGATGAAGCCGCCCTGACTGGTGAATCCTTGCCGGTGCTCAAGTCTCCCGAAGGAGGAAGCGCCGAGAGTCGCGTCGTGCTGGAGGGAAGCAACATCACGAGCGGCAGCGGGCAGGCCGTTGTGGTGGCTGTGGGACACCAGACCCGCATGGGCGCGACCGCTGCCGCGCTGGCGGTTGAAGAAACGAAGGAAAGTCCGCTAGGTGCGCGCCTGAGCCAGTTATTTCGCCAGATTCTTCCCCTGGCGGCGGCAGGCGGCGCTATTGTCAGCGCCGTTGGGCTGCTGCGCAGTGGACAACTGCTGTCGCAATTAACATTGGGCGCAACGATTGCCGTCGCCGCCATGCCTGAGGGATTGCCGCTGCTGGCGAGCGTGAGCGAGGCAGGGGTAGCCCATCGCCTTTCAGAGCGTCAAGCGCTCGTCCGCCGCATCTCAGCCGTCGAGGCACTGGGACGAGTGGATGTTGCTTGTGTCGATAAAACCGGAACGTTGACCGAAGGTCGGCTCGCTCTGAGTTTCGTGTCGAACCTCGACGATGAGGTAGCCTTACCTGCCGAATTATCAACTGGCTTGCGCTCTGTGCTGCTGGTTGCCGCACTTGCCAGTCCGCATCCAGATGCGGCTGATGCGCGCGCACATCCGACGGATGTTGCGGTCATACAGGGTGCTCTGGAGAGCGGACTGGGACAGGAAATACGCGTCGTGCGAGAGGCAGAGTCGCCTTTCGATCCGGCTCGCTCATACCATGCCACACTTGTGCAAGGACGGCTTTGTCTCAAAGGCGCTCCAGAAGTCCTCACCTCGTGCTGCGAGTGGGTGCTCCGCAGCAGAGAAAAACAACCACTTGATGGGGCTGAACGGCAAGCCCTCCTTGCCACGGCCAGACGGCTTGCCGGACGTGGGCTGCGCGTGCTCATGGTTGCTGAAGGCCCATCCGATGGCTCCATCGATCATCCCCAGAACCTGGTTGCGCTCGGTTTCATTGGGATCAGTGACCCGCTGCGACCCTCAGTTCGGATGGCTGTACGCCGCTGCCATGCTGCCGGGATTCGCGTGGTGATGATCACTGGCGATCACCCAGCTACCGCCCGCGCGATTGCTCAGGAGGCGGGGCTGCTTGACACTGATGGTATCATCACGGCACCTGAGCTTGCCGAGCTGCATAATGGAGAACTCGATCAGCGCCTGGCGAACGCAACGGTCATCGCCCGCGCTACACCGCTGGATAAGCTGCGCATCGTTGAGAGCCTGCAACGCCAGGGGCACACCGTCGCCATGACAGGTGATGGCGTGAACGACGCGCCAGCGCTGCGCCTGGCCGATGTTGGCGTGGCGATGGGGCACGGCGGCACGGAGGTTGCCCGTCAGACAGCAGACATTGTGCTGGCTGATGATGATTTCTTCACGCTGGTGGAGAGTTTAGTCGAAGGGCGCAGCTATTGGCGCAACATTCGACGTGCATTAGGGATATTACTGGGTGGCAACCTGGGTGAACTTGGTCTGCTGGTTGGCGCGAGCGTCTTCGGCTTCGCTTCCCCACTGACTACACGCCAGATTCTGGCTGTCAACCTCGTCACGGATGTCTTGCCAGGTCTGGCGATCGCCTTGCAACAGCCAGAACATCGTGACCTTGCGGGGCTGGCGCGCGAAGGAGCGGCTGCGCTCGATATCACCCTGCGCCGCGATGTTGTGCGGCGCGGTCTAGCAACGACTATGCCCTCACTTGCCGCTTACCTCATCGCCCTTGGCTCTGGTGCGCTTCCAGAAGCGCGAACGGTCGCCTTTTCGGCCATCGTCACGACCCAACTGGCACAATCGCTGGACATCGGCCTGGCTGAAGGCAGCCTGACCAGATCGGTGGTTGGCGCCATCGGTGGCTCTGCTGGCTTGCTCGGAGCCAGCCTTGCCATTCCTCCTCTGCGTGCGTTCCTCAACCTGGCGCTGCCTACGCCCTTTGGCTGGGCGCTCGTAGGCGCGGGAACGCTGGCTGCTGTCTTACTCGGTCGCTTGCTTGAAGGCTCTGCCGCTCCAGGCTTTATCCATGCTGTGCCGTTTGCACTCACCCCTTCAAGCAACTAGGCCAATAAAGCGACAAGCTGAATAGCCGCCAGGGCAAATTGGATCAGGTGCGTTACAAATTCTAAGATTGCTGAGATGGTGGAAAGAACCCGAGTCATTTCTATACTCCCTTGGCACTATCTCGTAGAAGGTAGTGGTTGTTTTGCCTTTCATGACGGCAGCACTATATAACGGCGTTGTTAAAATATAGTTAAGTGATGGCTAATATTATGTAATGCGCTGTCATGCTTCAGGTCGCAGAAGAAGGGAATGATGCCACTGGGCGAAGTGAGTGTGAGCCAGGCCAACGTTGTTCCTGGCGCTGGTGCGAAGTTTTGCCGAGCAGTGGTTAGACGCGCAGAAGATGGTATGGCTAGAGTATCGGAAGGCACAGGCTTGGTGTCCAGAATGTTGTGAGGAGCGGCGAGAAGATGCCGCCTTCCTTTAGGAATATCTATGCGGTTCGCATGGTAAATTGGTTGTGATACATCTTAGCGTATAATCCATCTCTTGCCAGGAGTTGCTGATGCGTTCCGCGTTCGATAATTTGCCCCTGATCCATTACTACGATGAGATCTGCTGTTACAATGGTCGAGAGACGGTGAGCAATAACAAGCGTTGTGCGCTGGTGCATGAGAGGCTCAAGGGCAGCTTGAATAATAGACTCAGCGCAAGAATCGAGAGAACTCGTGGCCTCATCCAGGATGAGAATTCGTGGGTTTTTGAGAATAACGCGGGCGATGGCGATGCGCTGTTTTTCTCCGCCGGAAAGGGTATAGCCTCGTTCTCCAACCAGCGTCTCGTAGCCATCTGGTAAGCGCACAATCACTTCATGGATGTAGGCTGCGCGGGCGGCAGCTATGATTTCTTCTATAGATGCGCTGGGACAGCCATAGGCGATATTTTGCCGCACTGTGTCGTGGAAGAGATAGGTCTCCTGGGTCACTATGCCAATCTGCGCCGAGAGTGATTTCATGGTGATTGTGCGGACATCATACCCATCGATAGAGACCCCGCCCGTGTTCACATCATAGATTCGGGCGATGAGATACGACAACGTGGTTTTTCCTGATCCGCTCGGGCCAACCACTGCAATCGTTTGCCCTGGATGGATTTCTAGATTGATGTCGTGCAAAGTGAGATACTCGTTATAGGCGAAATCCACGCTCTTGAATACTATATGTCCTTTGATGTGGTTGAGCGCTAAGGCACCAGGCGCGTCTTGAATCTCTGGTTTTTGGTCTAGAACGGCAAAGATTCGATCTAATTGCGCAGCCACCTGTTGCATCCCAACCCAGGTGTTGGAGATCGAACCTGCTGGTCCATTCACTCGCCCCAATAAGGCAATGAATGCAACGATCTGCCCTAACGTGACCGGACCTGGGATGGTCCCGATTACTTTCAGGCCACCGATCAGATAGATCAGAACTGCCCCCAGGGAAGCAGTCAGTCCTATACACATAAAGAGCCAGCGACCATTCTGTGTGATATGGAGGCTCAATTCCGTCAATTTCTGGCTGGTTCGTGTAAACTTTTGCGTTTCGGCGCGCTGCCGCCCGAAATTTTTGATAAGCAACATTGCGCTAATATTCAGCGTTTCTTCCAGGTTTGTCGCGAAGGCAGCCCGCTGTTGTTGCAATTCCTTGCTTATCCTCTTACCTCGCTTGCCAACGATAAACGTTGGCAGCGCATAGATAGAAACAGAAGCAAGAACCACCAGGGTCAGAAACCAGTTAAAGACAAGCATGAAGATGGTGGTAGAGATCAGTACGATGACATTGGTCACAAACGAGATGATGGTTGTATTGAGGACATATTGGATGCCTCCAACGTCGTTCTCAAACCGCGACATGAGGTCACCCAGCTTTCCTGTAGAAAAGTAACGCATTGGGAGAAGCAGCACATGGTTATAGAGCTGCTCGCGTAAATCCGCCATGAGATGGAGTCCAATGTAAGTGGTCAGATAGTTGGTGAGGACATTGATCAGGCTTATGCTTAGCATCACCACCAGCCACAGCAGCGAATAGGTGAGCAACAAAGCTGCGCTGTGATCCAGAATGCCATGATCAATGATGAGCGAACTCAGAAACGCTGGACCAACTCCCAGTGCAGAGGAGATACCCAATAACACAAGGACGACCAGAATGCGCGACGTATAAGGGCGCAGCACCCGCAAGACCCGCTGGATGGTGGCGTGTTCGAGTGTGGTTTCTTCACTTCTTGACATGCTGCGCTTCCAATCCTTCATAGGTGCGTAGCAAGAGCCCGATTGTCTGCTCTTCCACCTGGCCGTTCATGCCAATCAACCGATTACAGTGCATATGCACAAAACTACTGTAGAGAGCAGACAACGGCTGAACCAGTTTTGCTTCGGCATCTAATCTGCTGAGGCAGTCAGCAACAGGAGCAAGTTCTTTTTGCAGGGTTTTGAAGAGTGGGAGGAGTTGTTCACCGCCCGGCAGCATACTGAAGTCTTGTTCTGCATTCCCCAACAGAGTGAGGAGTTGTCTTCCGTATTTTCTGAATGTTTGCCCAATCTCTTGGCGATTGGTAGCGCGGGTATGATAAAAGGCTCGCCGACGGTCAGCAGACCCATCCAAAGCGCTTAACAATTGGTCAGTACTCACCGCAGCCAAGATCGCCGTCTCGACATCCAATGTTTTCTGTTGCTGAAGAGCAAGGATGCCTGCGGCCAGACGACTGTCCGCACCGAAAAGCTGTTCAGCCAATTCTATGGCCTGTAAGCCACCGTAGCGTTCAATTTCGCGGTCATAGGTGTCAAAGACAAACTTGACACAAGGCCCCTCGTTCATCAGCCAATTTCCCCAATCACAGAGGATAGGCAGCAGCCTTCGTGTCAAGACCTGCGGGTCTCCGCGGAACCGGAGGCGCAGATGTGGGTCAGGGTCAGCATACCGAATGAAAAACCATTCGTCAGCCATCTTTTCATTGAGCGTATCGTGGGCAAGGGCACGAAGTGGCCCGGCAATCAAGCCGTTTTGTAACTCGTGGCTGCAATAGAGCTTCATGAAGAGCCAGGTGCTCCCAGGAGGACTCATGCGCAGAGATGGGGTAATTTCTGGAACAAAGCGGCCTACCGAAAGCTTCTGTTTCGGTGCTGCCTGCCGCTTCGCCTCATCCACTTCAGCCCTCGTCTCTGGCTCGCAGCGCAGCAGAGGCACAGTAATCTCCACCATATACCGTCCATCTGGGCCATCAACCCAGACTTCATGCGGAGACGGAAGAACCTCTTCTAGCAAGAGGGAATTTCCTTCTTTCAACTCGGCCACTTCTCTGCGCAATTCATCGCGCTGCTGGGCATTTTCCAAGTCAAGAAGCAGTCGATTATCTGCGCTTGAGAGATAGACATAGCGCGGAACATTCCATGTTTGACACCAGATGGGGAAAGCACTTTCAAATGCTGGGGGTGATGAAGCAGGCAGATCGCTATCCCGCGTTCGGGTCGTAATTTTCCACTGTGCTAGAGCCAGCACACAGCGGCCATACTGAACCCTGGGCAAGAATGGCAAGTTGGCCGCATCGCCCCAGTTGAAGGGGTTCACTAGCGTGGTGTTATCATAGGGTAAGAGTTCAAGGAAACGCACGAGAGCTGGTGCTCCCTGGGGGTTGAGCATATGAGCGACAGAGACGATCACTTCAGCATCTTGCGTGGGCCAGCGAAGATAGAAACGGTTCCCGCGTAGGCCAATGACGAGTTCATCCAAGGGGATCGTTTTCATCGTGGGACAGGCTCCAAAAACGATCTCGTACTGACGCAAGGCAGGACGCAAGGAAACGTTGGCCGAGCGTGACCAATAAGGCAGGTAGACCATCTCGGCCCAGATGGCATTCGGAGCGAGGCGCTCTTCTTGAGAGGTCAGGTCACGTAGGGCATCCAGCGCCTCCTCACCAAGCATGGTCGCAAAGCGACCAAAGGTTCGTCCAGCTTGCATTCCGCCGAAATTCGGGCCTAAGATGACCTGGAAATCACCCTGATCCAGGGCTTTCGCAGATCGAGCAGCAAGAAAGACATTCAAATCAAGCGAGGGTAAAATTGAGACATGGTCTGGTTTCGGCGTTTCGAGTTGGGCGATGCGTTCATCATCCAACTCGATCACTATCTGGCGCTCGCGCTGCGCGAGAAAAACCATTTCTAATAGCGCCTGATTGCGCTTTCGCAGGCGCTGCCTGTAGCGCTCCTCTACCCCTGCCTTCTGTTTGGATTCAGGGTCACCCAGACCAAAATGGGGATTCAAGAGTTCTAGTAAGGGCACTTCTCGCTCCGCGCCGTAGCGTTCGAGGAACTCCTCACGGAAGGCTTCCAAACTGGTAAGTCCGGTTGGAGCTGGGGAAATGCGAGCTAGTACATCAGCCATCAACGCCACCTCGTTGGCGACCTCGCGTGTAAGCTGTTTCCCTGCCAATCGATGACACATATCTACCTGAAGAACGGGATTAGTAGCGCCTGCTGCAAGATGTTTTATTAATTCATCTTCTGTTGATGAGCCGTCAGGGGCCGAGGATGCTGCAAGAGCGGGAATAGTGTCTTCTGCACGTTGGCGAAAGGTGGACATCTTCTCCTTCAACTGGCGGTATTGCGTGGCCCCCTCTTGATGCGGGAGATGCTCCCATTGGGAGATTTCTTGCAAGAGGCCCTCAAGCTCTTGCGCGAGGGAAACGAGCGGAGGGATAGAGGCCATACGCTGCTGAAGTTGCCAGGCTGGTGGGATCATACTCGTCATGGCTGGCCGAAGATCAGTCAGTAACATCCCATGCTTCCAGAGTTCATCAAGTAATCTGGTCACCTTGTCAGCAGTCGCCCCTTGAATAGAGCCAAGCAGCGTTTCAAAAAGCTCTGCATAGGGTATCGGTTGCCGCGCAATTGCCAGCGCCCTTTTTACGGCACTGGTCGCACGCAGAGAAGCCACTAAGGAGGGATCACTTTTGGCCGAGGCAACGTTCTCAAGCACATAGGCACGACCATTACGAATATAGGTTGCCGCACTTGCAACAAAGCGGAGGTGGGTACGTATTTCGGGTACCGATTCAAGCTGCCAGACGAATGAAAGCAACCACTCCATATCTGGTCGGGCTTGAACCTGCGCCATTTTCTCGCCCAAGGCTAAGTTCGTTTGTTCTCCCCAGCGGCCCAGTGCAACCCCAGCAAAAAGCCCATAGGGTGTGGGCCGTGTCGCCATGCGGATGCAATAGCGCAGCAGCTTTCTCTGGCGACGCTGCACAGCGCGCGGGTCGAGCGACTGGCGCTCAAGCTCGTCCAGTAGTGACAGGCTGCCAACCGCTATTGCTTGTCGGACAAGGGGGTTCTCGAGGGAAAGCGGGGGTGTTTCCGCATCAAGTGTAGACAGACCCAGATAGGCTTCGATGGGGAACAAAGGAGCGCGAACCTGAAAGAAATCTGCCGGTTGGTAGAGTAGATTTGCTGTTTTTTTCTGGGCACGTTTCGGATTCGTATTGGGCGTTGTCCTCATAAAAATACCCCTCACGAGAGCAGCAGGAGACTATCCCAGACGGGTTCTTTGTCCTGGGTGGCACCGATGAAGGCCAGTGCAACCCCAATCGTGCCATTCAGCAAATCTGGACGATCCAGACGGTTCTCATACTCCTGGTCTCGGTATCCGAGCAGCGAGTTGGGTTCGTAGAGCGTAATCAACTGCCCAACGAGCGCCTGAGCCGCCTCCTGGAACATCGGCAGGTGGGTGTCATGTGCGAAACGGAGAGTGATTTGAAGCAAACCGGCAACTCCATGGCACAACCCTGGCGCATCGATTTGCCTGGCGGGAATGGGCTTGCTGTAGACGGCTTCCAAGGCTTGCACAGCCAAATCGCGGTAGGCATTTTGATTCAGCGCCTCCCCGGCCAGCCACAAAGCACGCGCAATCCCAGGTGACCCATAGCACCACGCGCAACGCGATGGTTGTGGTGGCAATCCTTCTCCTTTGATAGGATAGGCTGTGCCCCAGTTGATCCCCCAATCATCATCGCAGCGGTGATTTGAAAGCCAGCTTGCCATACGGTCAATCCCAACGTCGATCCCTTCAATCCCCTCACCCTGAAGTTTCACCAGTGCAAGCAACGCCAGCGGGCCAGCAACTCCGTGGGCCAGGCCACTATCAAGGAGGCCCACAGGGTAGAAAGGTTGCCAATGCTCTTGCATAATGAGTTGGGGTGGCACATACCAGGAAGGAACACCATCTTCTTCGCTGCTCATGGCAATCAACTGTCGAGTGATCGCATCTAGAACCGTTTTCACCTCTGGAATGTCTGCGCGAGACAAGAGATACCGGCCAATGCCTGAAAGACCGGCAATCACGTCGAATTGAGAAGAACTAAATCCATGCTGATGAGGCTTCATCTGCTGAAGCCGCGTCTGGATCAAGGAAAGAATCCGTTCATCAAGTGAGGCCAGCATCTTCTGATAGCGTGTCCCGTTCCGGCTTAATAATCCGGCTGCTAATGCCAAGCCAGAGAGTCCACCTCCTAAACTAGGGTTAGCGTACGGGGGGGACTGAATCTCTTGACCAGCGCGTAATACATTGACATGTCCTGCCTGATCCCATCCTTTTTCAGGAAAGCAGGCATCCAGGTAGGAATCGAGCAACGCTAACCCAGCATCTCCCATGGCTGTAGAAGCAGCGTTCCATTGCACATAAAAAGTGGTTCTTGATTGCCGAGACGACAGATGAATGGACTCCTGAAGGGTTTCTGGGCTATGTAACCGCTCGACAATATCCCCAAGAATCTCAACAGCTTGAGCGCTTTTTACCGGGGCGCGCCAAGGGGAATGGAATCGAGGTGTGACATTTTCGTCTTGCATGCCTTAATCCTGTCTTCCAGATGATGTCCCGATTTCTACCAACCTTCACACACCTGTGGATTTAAGAAAGAAGCAACAGGCGATCCCAGGTGGGTTCCTGATCCTGGCTTGCGGCCAGCAGCGCTAGGGCGATACCTGTTGCGCCGGTTAATAACCCGGGGCGGTCAGCACCTATTTCAGATTCGTGATCGCGGTAGCCCAGGAGAGACGCCGGTTCGTAGAGGGCGAGCAGTTGCTCGCCCAGCGACTGTGCGGCTTCGTAGAACATGGGCAGGTGGGTATCCTGGGCAAAGCGCAGGGTGATCTGGAGCAGTCCGGCAACCCCATGGCAGAGGGAGGGCCCACTGATACACCGGGCAGCAGCAGGCTTGCGATATACTGCTTCCATTGCCGCGAGAGCCAGAGTGCGATAGGGCACGCTGTCGAGCGCCTCGCCAGCCAACCACAGCGCCCGCGCGATTCCTGGGGCACCATAGCACCACGAGCATTGCGATGGCTCTGGGGGCGTTCCATGAGAAGTGGCCGGGTAAACCATGCCCCAGTTGACCCCCCACGCATCGTCACACCGATGTTCACTAAGCCACGTTGCCATTCGTTCGATGCCTGGTTCGATTTCGGCAACCTCTTCCCCACATAATTTGGCAAGCGAGAGAAATGCCAGGGGGCCAGCAATGCCATGCGCCAGACCACAGTGGAGCAGACCATCTGGATAGCGTGGTTTCCAAAAAGGATGTTCAATGATGGGGCCTGGGGTATACCAATGCGGCAGTCCCTCTTCCTCTTCGCTCATGCGCACGAGTTGGCGAATAAGTTCATGGAGAAGAGGTGTGATGCTGACCTGTGCTCGTCTGCACAGGAGATACGCTCCAATACCAGCCAAACCCGAAATAGTATCAAAAAATGATGAAACAAGCCCATGCTTCTGTTGAGCCATCTGAAGAAGCCGCTCCCGTACACGCTGTGTAATCTCCCGATCAAGTGCTGTCAGGAGCCTCTGATAGCGGGTCTCTGAGCAGCTCAAAAGCCAGGTTGCCAGTCCCACTCCGCAAAAGCCAGCAGAAAGGCTGAGGATGTCGTGACGCTCCTGCTCAGTGGTTTTCAGGTGTTGTTGGAGGCCCGCTACAGCCCGTGTAAGATGCTGATGACCAGGCTGGTCCCAGCCCTCAGCGGGAAAGCAGGAATGAAGATAAGCGTCAAGGAGCGCCAACCCAGCATAACCTTCCGTAGCGGACATATCAAGCCAGGGCGGGAAATATTCGCGCCTGTTTTGATGGGCAGAAAGGACGATTGCCTGCTGAAGCACATTCTGGTTATGCAGGCGAAGAACGAGTTCTCTGGCAATCTCGCCAGCCAGAGAACTCTTCAGTATCGCGGACCGCTTCGTATCTACCATCGATTTGGCTAGCCGAAATCGGCCCTGATTAACAATGACAAGGGCGGCCTGTGCCACCGCAGGTATTCGCGCACGTCACGCAGCTACAAGTCCCAGCACAAGTGGGGCAACCTGTAAGACACTGAGTAGCAGGAGCTAAAGTGCATTCATCGGCACACGTAGAGGTGATCCCCGCCATCCGCTGCTGGTTGGGTGCAGCGGCAGGAGTAAAACGAACATCCAAATCGAACTCATTGTCTGCGATGTCGGTAGCATTTTTCCAGTTCATGTTTGAAACCTCCTTGGCTAGCTGACTCCATCTTGATTGAGGTATCTGTTTCAGATGGGATCGCAGAGGCACCTCAGGGCCGCAGCGACTCCCACGAGCACGAGTCTTCTGAGTATAGTGATGACGTTTATGCCTCCCTTTCCTTGTCTTTGGCTGTCATCGAGCCTGATGCCTTGTTTCTCCTTTCAACATAAGATTGGTTTCCGGTTGAAGCGCTGCTCATCGCCGCCTCAAGCAAGCTAGATACATTCATTTGATGAGAAGCAGAGCTTGCCAGCGGCTCATCATCGGTGGAGACTTTCTGTCCTGGGAGCTCCCCTAGCTGGTCATTTCGCTCTCCAGGCAGAGTATACATTCCCACGGCTGAGGTGATAATATCTTCTTGGAGTCTTCTTGGAGTCTTTTCCGGAGATATACCACCTGCCTGCTGTAACGAAAGGAGTCGCCTATATCCACTCCCCCAACCCGCCCACCCTCCCCACTGCGCCTGGCGCGCCAGGCGCGAGGGTGGTCCCAACGCCAAGTGGCCGAGGCGGTGGGCACCAATCCCTTCACCGTGACCCGCTGGGAACAGGGCCGCGCCTTCCCAAACCCCCATTTTCGCCAACGGCTCGCTGAATTGTTTGCGCAGTCGCCCGAAGCGCTGGGTTTGGCGCCCTCTGGCACGCTCCAGCCCGACCCTTCTCCTGCAGCAAGCCCCCAGGCGGTCGTGCGTGATCCGCTGCTGCCCCCGCCCATGGCCTCCACCGCCGGCTTGATGGGGCGCGAGTACCTGCTGGCACAGCTCAAAGCACATCTGCTGGCTGGAAACACGCTGGTGCTTTCGGTGCTTCAGGGCCTGCCAGGCGTCGGCAAGACCGCACTGGCGCTGGCGCTGGCCCACGACCCAGAGGTGCAGGCGCACTTTGCAGATGGTATCCTGTGGACGGGCCTGGGACAGACCCCGCACGTCCCGGAAACCTTGACCCGCTGGGGGACCCTGCTGGGGCTGACCGCAGCAGATGCCGCCCGGCTTTCCACCCCTGCGGCGTGGGCACAGGCCCTGCGGACGGCTATTGACTCACGCCGCCTCTTGTTCGTGCTGGATGATGCCTGGTCCTTGGAGGAGGTGCTGGCTTGCCAGGTGGGCGGCATAGGATGTGCCTACCTGATCACAACCCGCCGTCCCGATCTGGCCCTTCAGGGAGCCGGAGCAGACGTGGTGGTGGTGCCTGAGTTGGAGGCGGAGGACGGTCTCGCCTTGCTGGCCCGGCTTGCGCCGATAGTAGTGGAAACCGAGCCGGAGGAGGCGTGCAGTCTCGTCCAGGCCATCGGAGGGCTGCCCCTGGGCCTTGTGCTGCTGGGCAAGTACCTGCACAGCCAGAGCTATGGCAGCCAGCCTCGGCGCATTCGGGCCGCCTTGGAGCGGCTCCAGCAGGGCACCGAGCGCCTGCGTCTGGCTCAACCCCAAGCACCGCTCTCAGCGCATCCGAGTCTCCCCGCCGGAACGCCTCTCTCGTTACAGGCCAGCATTGATCTCAGCGTGGGACCTCTCCCTGCGGAGGCGCAGGCGATGCTCGCAGCCCTGGCCCTTTTTCCGCCCAAGCCCAACAGCTTCTCCGAGGAGGCTGCCCTGGCGGTGAGCGCGGGCCGCACGGTGACGCTGGATGCGTTGGGGGATGCCGGGCTGGTCGAGAGCAGCGGACCAGGTCGCTACACACTGCATCAGACCATCGTCGATTACGCACGGGTACACCTTCCGGAGACATCGGCGCGCCCGCGGTTCGCGCACGCGTTGCTGCGCTGGTGTGTGGAGGAGCGCCATCCCGACCAAACGCTGGAGCAAGAGCAAGCCAACCTCTGGGCAGCCCTGGACCTCGCACGGGATACCGCGCTCGATGAGGACTTCGTGCGGGGCTTCGTGGCTTTGTGTGAGTGGGCGAGGCGCCATGGCAAGCGAGTAGCCTTCCTCCAGTATGGCCCCGTCGCCCTTGAGCTGGCGGAGCGTCTGGGGGAGCGACGCCTGCTGGGACAGGTGTTACGACACTTGAGCCATTTCGCCGAGTCTCAGGGCCAGTATGACCAGGCGACCACCTATGCCACCGAAGCAATGGAACATGCCGAAGCCAGCAACGATGCCCAAACCTGCCAGGCTCTCCAGTACCTATTGGGGACATTGGCGCTTCGTCGGGCAGATCTGCACGAGGCGCAGTACTACCTCCTGCTCGGTGTCACTTCAGCGCGCCAGCTTGGGGATGTGCGTGCAGAGGGGGCCAGCCTAGTGCAACTCGGGGCCACGTACTCGATGAGCCAGCCTGAGCAAGCGAAGGGCTATTATGAGGAAGCATTGGCCCTAGCACACCACCTTGGCGATCGCTCCTTGATTGCCAGTTGCATGCAAAACCTGGGCGTCTTGGCCGGGAATCGAGGCGACTACGCCGAAGCGGACCACTGCTTTCGTGAGGTGTTAACGCTGGCAAGGCAGATGACCTTTCCCTCACTGTTGAGTGATGTCCTCAATAATCTGGGGCAGCTCGCGCTGGAGCAGGGGCGATATGAGGAGGCGCGCGCCTACCTGACCGAAGCGTTGCCCATTGCGCTCCGCCTGGGGCATCGATACCGGCAATGCGCGCTCTTAGGTGTCCTGGGGGAGGTAGCCGCCCACCAGCAGCACATGGAACAGGCCCTGACCTATCTGGAGGAAGGGGTAAGTATCGCCCGTACCATTGGGCATCGCCAAGGATTGGGGAATCTCCTCGCCAACCAGTGTAGTGTGCGGCTGCACCTCGGCGAGCTGGACCAGGTGAAAGCGGCCCTGGCAGAAAGCACCCAGATTGCGCAAGAGAGCGAGCATCATGTCCTCTTAGGCCGCTGTTGGGAACTTGCTGGTCGATTGGCATTGCGCCAGCACCGGATCGAGGAGGCTCAATCTGCCTTCGAAGATGCCCTGCGGCTAGCACAAACCGATGGGTTGGAGACACTGGAAGCTCTGGCGGAATACGGGCTGGCGCAGGTGGCGGCAAAGCAGGGATATGGCCTTGAAGCGGTCCAACACGGCGAACTCAGTTTGAGGCTCTTACAGGCCAGCCACCATGCCACGGCGCCCGAAGTCGAGGGCTGGCTGGAAACCATCAGGCGAGACAAACTCCTGCAGAACGGGCATCAGGTGATCTAACCGCAGATAGTGAGGAGTCCTGTGCCACAGCGTGGTGTCCAGAAGGCACCAAGGCACCCAGTCAGACGAAGAATCATCCAGGCGAGCGACGAGGTGGGTCGGTGCGCGTCCCCCTGCCCGCCCCCTGTTAGCATGTAGTTGCCTGGGGCGCAGGCGCGTGCTATCCTCGTCACGACGAGCTGACGGGGACGCGTGCGGGGCACATGGCGTCAGGGCCAGCCGGAAGGCACTGTGGGACTGCGCGCTCGACCCCCTGCTTGGCTGCCCGTCCGCTTTCGCTCGCCTGAGATGGCGCGGCTGCGCCAAGTTCGGATCGGTGTTTGAGTGCCATCTGCCCTTTTCATGTGCCCCAGAACTCGGTGTGTTTCGTTCTGAAAAGGAGTTGTCCATGCCTCCTCCCACGAGCCCTCCCAGCCGGTTCGTCGGCCTGGATATCCACAAACATTCGATCGTGGTAGCTGCCGTCGATAAGGAACAAGAGCTTTTGTTGCGCCCGCGCCGTGTGGCTCTCCCCGAGTTTTTCCCGTGGGCGCAGACCCATTTGCAGCCGACCGATGCCGTGGTCCTGGAAGCCAGCGTCAATGCCTAGCAGCTTTACGATCAGCTAGAACCTCTGGTTGCCTCGGTCACCGTGGCTCATCCGCTGCTCGTCAAAGCGATCAGTGCCGCCAAGGTCAAGACGGACGCCCGCGATAGCACCACCCTGGCCTGGCTCCTGGCTGCGGGGCTCATTCCGGCTGTCTGGGTGCTGCCTCCGCATGTGCGTGACCTGCGGATGTTGCTCGCCCATCGACAACGCCTGATCCGACAGCGTACCCAGACGCAAAATCGTCTCCACAGCGTGTTGCCTGCCCATCAAGTGCTCCCGCCTGCCGAGCACAGCTCTTTTGCCACCAGTCAACGGGCGTGGTGGGAGAGCCTGCCTTTCTCTGCCTTGGAGCGGCTCCGAGTCCAGCAGGATCTCTTGCTGTTAGATCGGCTTGATCCCCTGGTGGCCGAGCTGGATGCGCAGTTGGTCCAGTTGTCGATGACGGAGCTGTGGGCCAGCCAGACGCCTTTCTTGATCCAACTCCCTGGCACTGGCGTCATCAACGCGCTCACGCTCTTGGCCGCCATTGGGGACATCATCCGCTTTCCCGTAGCCAAGAAACTGGTCGGCTACAGTGGGCTGGGAGCAGGGGTGCATGCGTCTGGTCAGACCTATCAGACCGGACGGATCACCAAGCAAGGGCGGTGCGAACTGCGTACCACCATGATCGAAGCGGCCTGGGTGGTGGTTGAGCATCATCTCCATTGGAAGGCGCAGTTTGAGCGGCTGACGCACTCGATTGGCAATCGTAAGGCGGCCGTGGCGATTGCCCGCAAGCTCTTGGTGGCGGTGTGGCATGTGCTTACCAAGCAGGCTGCCGATTGCCACGCCGATCCGGTCCGAGTCGCGGGAACTTTCCTGCGCTGGACGCACCAGAAGCGCCCGGCTACGAGTCCACGCCTGGAGCCACGAGCCTTCGTTCGCCAGATGCTCGATCAGGTTGGGGTGGGAGCGGAGGTAGAACGATTCAGCTATGGGGCCAAGCTTATGTGCTACCACCCACCTCGCTCGTGAAGAACACTGGCTGAGGGCAGGAGAAAGCCAGCACCATGCGGTCGCCTGTTCAGAACACCTGCTTCCCCAGGATGGACGTGTGCCTGGGGGAGGAGTCGTTTGCGCTCTTCACACGATTTTGCTTCTTAAGCTGCTTGCTACTAATAGCTGCTTCCCAGTTAGCTTCCCATCAACCCCTGGCGCCAGGCAAAGATGGCAGCCTGCGTGCGGTCGGCCAGCTGCAGCTTGCTGAGGATGTTGCGGACGTGGCTTTTCACCGTCTTTTCGCTGAGGACAAGCCGCGCGGCGATCTCGGCGTTGCTGTGCCCCTCGGCGATCAGGTGCAGCACTTCCCGCTCGCGCTCACTCAGGTGAGCGAAGCTCGCCATGTCCTGCGGCGCGGCGCCCTCCAACTCCTGCACCACGCGGGCGGCGATGTGGGGATGCAGCACGACCTCGCCGCGCGCCGCTTTGCGGATCGCCTCAGCCAGATCGGGCAGGCTGATGTCTTTGAGCAAATAAGACAAGGCGCCAGCTCGAATGGCGGGAAAGATCTGTTCGTCCGCATGATAGGAGGTCAGCACGATGACCTGGGAGCAGGGGCTTTTCTGCTTCACCAGCCGGGTCGCCTGCACGCCATCCAGGCCGGGCATCACCAGATCCATCAGCACGACGTCAGGGGCCAAATCCTCCGCTAGCAACACCGCCTCCCCGCCGGAGCCGACATCGCCTACGACGGCGAAATCCGATTGCGCGTCGAGAAAGGCCCGCGCGCCATGCCGCACGACGGCATGATCATCGACGATCAAGATGGTGATGGGATCGCTCATCGGGTCGCCTCCTCTTTCAGCTTCGAAGTCTTGTGCAGCGGGATCGTAGCCTCCACAGATGTTGCGCCAGCCGCGCTGGAAATCATCAGCGTGCCGTGGTGGGCGGCCACGCGCTCGCGTATGCTGGCTAATCCCACGCCGCGTCCGTTGGCATGGGCCACGTCAAAACCTTTGCCGTCGTCGGTGATGGTCAGGTGCACCACTGCGCCATCCCACGCGAGGTGGATGGTGACGTGCGCGGCTCTGCTGTGGTGCGCGATATTGGCGAGCGCTTCCTGTGCGACGCGCAACAGCGCTTCCTCGATGTCGAGCGCGATGACGCGCTCCCCCTGGATGTGTATGGCGACGGCGATGCCCATCCGGCGCGACCAGTCCTGGGCATAGTCGCGCAGGACGACGGCCAGTCCTTTATCCGCCAGACGGGCCGGGCGCAGCGCCTGGATGAGCGCCGAGAGTTCCTGGCGGGTCTGCTCTGCCAGCGACTCGGCCTCGGCGAGATAGGTCTGTGCAGGCAGAGTATCTGGGGGCAGATGCGAGCGCGCTGCGCCCACCAGCAGGGCGGTGGCAAAGACATTTTGCTTGATGGAGTCGTGCAGATCGCGCGCCAGCCGGTTGCGCTCCTCAATGGCCGCCAACTCCTCGCGAGTCGCTAGGAGCGTGTGGAGATGTTCGGCCATGCCGTTGAGGTCCTGCCCCAGTTGGCCGATCTCATCGCCGGTGGGGTCACGCACCTCGACCCCGAATTCGCCCTTACTCCAGGCTTGGGCCGCCTGGGTGATCCGGTGCAGGCGGCGGGTGACGTTGCGCGTGATGAGCAGGCCAGTTAGCGTGCCGATCACGCTAGCGAGCAGGATAAAATACAGGCCCTCGTGCAAGTGCTCCCAAAAGATAACCAGCAATTGGAAGAAACCAGAGGGCGCGAGCACACTGGTGCTCGTCTCATTTCCTTGAGGGTTCACAGGGGTAGCGTGCGCTTGCTGATTATCTTGCAGGCTGGCAAGGGTGAGGGCAACATCGATGATGACGGCTGAGAGCAAGGTGACCAGAAAGTAAGAACCCGTCAGCCGCCAATAGAGTCCGCCAAAACGTGTGCGTACAAGTTGCATGTCACTCCTCCTGCCCGCAAGAATCGCTCGAACGTCGAGCATAGTATGCCACACGAAACCCACCTGGACCATGCGCCTGGGGCATCGCGTTCCCAACGCGATGCCCCGCTCCCAATGGCTGCTATTCGTAGCGCAGCATGTCGGCAACGCGCACACGAGACGCCCGCAGCGCCGGAATGATGCTCGCCAGGGTCGAGATCACCAGGACGGCGGCCAGCATGACGAGCAAAGCCGACGGGGCGATGAGGAAGTCCACCCGCAGCACCAGCCTGCTCATCACCTGGATGAACCCATAGGCCAGCGGCAGCCCCAGCAGCGCACCCAGGAACCAGGCGATGCCGCCCAGGGCCAGCCCTTCGACCCAGAAGACCCGCGCCACCTGCCAGTCGCTTGCGCCCATTGCGCGCAGCAGGCCGATCTCACGCCGCCGTTCCAGCACCGAGGCCGTCAGCGCATCCGCCAACCCCAGGATGCCCACCGCCCCCACAATCAGCGCCACGCCGTAGAGCAGGGCATAGAAGATCAACCAGCTCTGCTGGCGGTATTGGACCTCTTGCTGTCTGGTTTGAACCAGCCCTCCATTGGCAGACCCTGCATTCGCGTTCCCTCCACTCACCAACTGATCGACCTGCCTGGTGAGGGCATCCACGGCACTTGGCGAATGGTCCCGCGCCTCTATCAGCAGCTCCGGCGTCATATCGGCAGGGTCGCCGAACAAGTGATTGGCGTTCTCCACCGAGGTGATCACCGTGCCAATTTGCCCAAGCGCATTCATCGGCTGATGCACGATGCCGATAATGGTCCAGGCGGCCTGGTTCCCCGGTGTGGGCTGACCATTGAAATACTGAACACTCGAGAGGGTCAGGGTATCGCCCACGTGCAAGCCCGCTGCCGTAGCTGCCTCTTCGTTGATCAGGGCCGCGTTGGTGTCACTCTTAGAGAGCCAGCGCCCGCTCTCAAGCTGCGGGGTGTAGAGCCGGGTATCTGGCTGAACGCCCAGCAGGAGCAGTTGCCCCCACTGGCTCTCTGCTCCCTCGTCCTCTCGGTAGCTTTCTACCCGTCTGACATTAGGCAACGCGCTGATCTCGGCTACCAGCGGTGCGTTTTGCGCGTAGATCTGCGCCAGGACATCGTAATGATAGGGAGCGAACGCGTTGACAGTGGTTTGGTTGGTGGCGGCGGTAGCCGTTTGCACCACCAGGAAGGTGGTCCCCGAAAGGGTCAGCGTCATCAAGGTCAACGCCGCCCGAGCGCGTTTGCGGAAGACCCCGCGCAGCCCCAGCCAGGTGGTCTGCGAGACTCCGGTCCGGCGCGGTGAACGCCTGGCTCGGCGAGTGCTAGCCCGCCCGACACTGATGCCATAGCCGGAAAGCGCCTCGCGCACCGTGATGCGCGTGCCGATCCACAGCGGCACGAGGGCTGCAAGCAGTGGCCCGCCAAAGCCTATTGCCAGGCCAAGGAGGATGATCCAGGGGTAGACGGTAAAAGGACCGACCGCGAGCGAGCTGGCGCTGGCAAGGGAGGATGCCAGCGGATAGCCCAGCAACAGTCCCAGCGCGAGGGCAGGCAGCGTCGCCGCCGCGCTGTAGATCGCCACCGAGAGCAGGTAGCCGCGCACAATGGCGCCGCGCGCCCCTCCAATCGCCTTGAGCGTGCCAATGATCGGCGTCTGCTCGGCAATGAGCGTGATGATGGTGTTCAGAATGAGCAGCGCACTCAACAGCACCGCCAGGATGGATAACAACAGCAGCAGCGTAAAGACGCCGTTGGCAGCATGAATTTTTGCCTGGTTGAATGGCTGGTTGATCGTTTCGCTCAGGACAGCCACGCCTTTCGCCCGCAGCACACGCGCCAGCGCGTCCTCCGTGGTGATCACCTGGCTGATGTGCTGGACCTTGACCGCAACTTCTTGTTGTACCTGCGGCCCCTGGCTGCCCGGTGCGGGGACAACGGACCCAAACGCCTGCGTGATGGCAGCCTCGCTCATGTACCCGCGTGCCGTGCCGCTGCCCGCCGGACTGGGCAGCCCCTGGGTGCGCGCAAAGCCCACGACGCGCAAGAGAGCCGTCGTGTTCTGGCCGGTGTCCACCGTAACGGTATCGCCAATGGAGACTGGCTGTAAGCTCTGATCGCCATACTCCAGCACAATCTCGCCCACACCTGGGTAGCGCCCGCTCGTCAGTTGCAACGGTGTGATGGGCACCTGGTGCAGGTCAGGATAGCTGACAATGGTGATGGGCACCTGCCCCGGCGCGGCGCTGACGTGCCACTGGGTCGCAAAGACCGACTGCATCTGCACCGCCTGCACGTTCGCGACGGCGGAAAGCTGCTGGACCAATGCCGGGTCGAGTCGATTCACCTGGAGCGTCATGTCCGGAGAGTTGGCGGTAGTGCCCGTGCTGTAGGTAAAAGCGGACAAGAGGGTCTGCTGCATGAACGTGATGCCCGTCAGACCCAGCACGCCGATGAAGATGCCCAGCACGACCATCAGCGTGCGCCCCTTGCGCCGCGTCACATCCGCGAACGACTTTTTCAGGCTAGCGCTCATGACCACACCTCCAGCGACGAGGCGAAGAGCGCGTTGGCGCCGTGCTGGCCGACGATGCGCCCATCCAGCAGATCAATCCGCGCCTCGGCGCGAGCGGCAAGGTTGGGGTCGTGGGTGACATAGATCACGGTTTTGCCTGCCTGTGTCAAGCTCGCGAGTGTCTCAAAGACCGCGTGCGCTGTGTGTGAGTCCAGGTTGCCAGTTGGCTCATCGGCCACCAGGACCGGCGGATCGTTCGCCAGTGCCCGCGCAATGGCGATGCGCTGCTGCTGCCCGCCGGAAAGCTCGCTGGGCAAACTATGGGGAAAGGCCCCCAGGCTCACCGTCTCCAGGCAGGTCTGCGCGCGCTCACGCCAGGCTCGGCGGGGAAGTCCGCCTCCTTTGCCCAGTTCCAACGCGAGCAAGACATTCTCCAGCGCCGTGAGCGTTGGCACCAGTTGGAAGAACTGGAAGATGATCCCCACATGCGCTCCGCGCCAGCGCGCCAGCGCGTTCTCGGAGCTTTCGTTCAATTCCTCAGCGCCGAAGATCACGCGCCCACTGCTGGGGCGGTCGATGCCAGTCAGCAGGTGGAGCAGCGTCGACTTGCCGCTGCCCGACGGCCCGTTGATGGCGAACAAACGCTGCGCAGGAATGGTGAAGGTCACGTCGGCGAGGATGATAGTCCGTTGCGTGCGGGTGGTGATGGTGCGCGTCAGATGCTCCACGCGGATCAACGGGCTGCCTGGCGGGAAGGGGGCGTACGGTGTCGATGCGGTCGTCTGGACCATAAAGGATCTCCTTCGGGGTGGCCTCACCCCTGGCCCCGCTCCATCACAATGGAGCGGGGAACATTGTGGCATGATCGAGTGAACCATGCGGTTTCCTCGACTTTGAGCATGCCCGATAGCAGGAGATCTGTCATCAGTCTGAGGGCGGAATGTGATCAGTCTGAGGGCTGAAAAATGTATGCGGGTCAAGCACGTTCAGTCCCTCTCCCGTGGCGCTCCCGCTGCCGTTATCGATCTGGTTCAAGCCAAAGAGATATATCTATGCGCTGCTGTCTCTCTTGGCCGAGTCCGTCATCGTCTACTGGGTGCTGCAAGTTTGGTGGTTCCATGATTTTCCTGACGCGCCTGCACTATTCTGCTTGGTCCTTGCTCTGGTCTACAGTGTCTCAACGCTGCTCTCGCTGCACCAGTGGATTGAGCTGAGCGAGGAAGGGATGACGGTTCGCTCCCCGTTTCGCAGCAAGACCATTCGCTGGCAAGCGGCCCGGTTGTTTGCCATTGATGTGCTTGCCAAGGGCAGTCAACCAGCAGAGCGCTACGAACTCTCCAGCGAAACGACCATCTTACGCTGGCCAAGGAAGCTCAAGCCCTCGCGCTTGACCCGGCTCTCCTGGCCTTTCCCGGAGTATGCCTGGCAGATGAAGGCGCTGCTTTCGCTGATTGCCGGTAGAACCGACTTGTACCTGTATGACTTGCCCACGCGATGCGCAACGAGGTTGTTGAAGAGTTTGCCTCTGCCCTGAAACCTCACCAGAGCATCCCTTACCTATCCGATGAGTTGAACTTCGCCGTCGTCTCCACGGTTGTTGATGCTTGTGCACTCATGGGTGCGCTCTCTTGATGCTCTCCTTGCCACACGAAGGACTTCCCCGGTGAGCGTATAATGGAGGAAAGGCGCTGCGCTAGAGAGGGGCAACCCTTCCTAACGTCCAGCGTTGCGGATGCGGGGGCTTTTGGCGGATCTCAGGGGGAACCCGTCAGCGAGCGTATGAACGATCAGCAAGGGAGCCTGTGATGAGCAGCAGCATGCACCGACAAGGCGATATTCTTTTGACCGCTATTGACCGGTTGCCCGAAGGGCTGACCCTCCGCTCAGGCAATGTGATTGTGATGGGCGAAGCGACCGGCCACGCGCACCGGCTGCAAGAGGGGCGCGTGTTAGAAGATGTGCAGGGCAATCTCTTCCTGGAGGTACTCATCCCGACCCAGGTGGTGCACCAGGAACATCACTCCATTGAGTTGAAGCCGGGATGCTACCAAGTGACGCGACAGCGCGAATATGCCCCAGGAACGCCTGGCTCTGTGAGAAGCATCGAAGAAGAGATGGAATGGGAAGAAGAGACGAGACGAAGAGAAGAAGAGATGAGGCGAAGAGAATATGAGATGAAATGGGCAGGGACACGGTTGGTGAGAGATTGATGGCGCGGGAAGCACAGCGCCTCCCTTGCCCTAAGATTGAGCGTGGGCAACAGCGCCTCCTGCCTGAGCAGGAGGCGTATCTGCGCCAGTTCTTCCAGGAACGGCTGACAGCCATGCTCTCGTGCGCGCCAATCAACGAGCAAGAAGCCGAAGGACATCTCTCCCATACCTATCGCATGCTTGGATTGGCAGCGCCGCGCATCCGCTGGTTCGACTCGCCGCTGGCTTTCATAGCGGCCTATGCGCCGCAGTGGGTGACGAACTCTTACGGGAACGAGATCGGCTGGAGCATTCAGCGCCAGCTTGAGGATCTGACGGAGCAGGTCTTGTTGGGCATCTGGGAGGGCGCCTCAGACACCATCTGGGAACAGGTGGAAGGCAGCATCCCGGAAACGGGCGCCTGGGCCAGCGTGGGAAATGCCATCTGGATGCACGTCTACAACGAGATAGGCGAAAAAAGGCTCCGGGAAGATGATGAATGGGAGAGGAAATGGGATTGGACAAATGATAATTGGGAAGCTTGGGTAGAAGTGAGAGCAGCCTATCTCGAAAGCGAAAAGAATCTTCTCTGGCGAAAGGTCCAGGAGAAGATAGAAGACAACCGGTTATGGGAAGAGGGCCCGCAGGACATGGTGCACGCCTATCGCGAGGAAGGCAGGCTCGCGTGCTTTCGCTTCTTTCACGAGGTCTGTCAGGACAACGCGCTGATGCATCTGGCGCAGCTGAACGAGCTGGTGAGCGGGTATCGCCTGGGGGATGCCGAAGCCTGGTTGATTCGCAAGCCAGTTCGACTGGAGCGTGATGCGCAAGGGCGGCTGCACAGCGCGGACGGGACGGCCATCCAGTATGTCGATGAATTGGGGGTGTTTGCCTGGCATGGGGTGCGTTGTCCAGAACGCTACATTCGAGGACAAATCACCAGAGCAGATTGGCTGCGTGAAGCGAATCTGGAACGGCGGCGGGTGATCGAAGAGCGGCTGGGGCTGGAACAATTCATTGCTCTCGTTGGGGAGCGCTGTATTGACCAGAGCAAGCGCGGCAAATTGATGGAGATTGATCTGCCTGGTGATCCGCAACGGGTGGCCCATTATCTCCAGGTGCGCGATCCCTCCACCAATCGACAATATTATCTGCGTGTCCCGCCGTCGATTACCACTGCCGATGAGGCCGTGGCCTGGACCTTTGGGCTGGATGCGGCTGCCTATCAGCCGGATCAGGAAGCATAGAGGGAGGCCAAGGCGTGAGAAAAAGCGACTCCCCTGCCGAGACACGGGGACAGCAGGGCCAAACAAGGGCATCCTGTTTGCGCACCCCAAAGCCCAGCAGAAACAGGGAAGACGCAGCGGAACGAGCGAGCCTGAGCGGGGGAAGGTCGGACCGCTGGGAAAAAGAGCCAGGAGGTGCCGCTCGGATTAGGAGGCTGTTCCGAGGAGTGGGAACACCCGGATAGCCGCAGCCGTGTTAAGCTGTCGCCAGGCCGAGAAAATGGGCAAAGGCTTCTGGGACGCCGAACAGTCGGATCGTCACCCGGCCAGCCGTTGGGGCGCGGGCATTGCGAGCCAGCCGCTCTTCCCATGATAAGCGGTAATGCGCTCGCTTGGCCCGAGAGATCGTCGGAGAGGAAGAAGTGGCGGTACTCTCGAGAGTTGGCTCCATCTGGACCTCCAGGCGCTGGCGATGCAGACGCAAGCAGGCATGCCGCTGGTGTCGTCGGGGCCAATCTCGCCAAAGGAGCGGAGCAGAACCTACCGAGCGAGGATGAAGCAGGATGCTCACCTGGCGTGGTTTGCGCGTTTCCCTGCCGTTCCATTGACAGCGTTCACGTAACGGACACGGACGGCAGTCGCGAATGCTGGCGGAATAGACGACCCGTAGACTGCCATCACGCTCTCGACGGCGTTCATGAGGGATCAATGCCTTGGCTGCGGGACAGCGCAGGGTTCCATCGGGTTGGAGGGGAAAGTCGGCTCCGGTGAAGCGGCCAGCTTTCCAGGAGGTCGCGGTGGTAGGTGGAGCATACCCCGAGGCGGGTGCAGAGGGAGCAGCAGGTGAAGCGGGATGCGGGGATCCGTGCTCGCTCGGCGAAGGGTGCGCAGGCACAAACTCGGTGGTCCGCACCGGTTCCGGGGCGAGCTGATGTCCCAACTCCAATCGCAGGTTCCAGGTCCATTGCGCCACGATCTGCCAGGCTTCCTGCCCCCAGGCCGAGTGGCTACACCAGCGGTCCGGCTCAAGTTCCTGGTCTTCGTCTTCCAGAGCCGTTTCAAAGGCGCCGCGATGCAGGTAAAGGGACACCACATCGGAGGCAGTGAAAGCGTCCTGGGGCAGATTGGTCCAGAAGAGTTCATACACGACGCCATCGCGAGTGAGCCCGACCTGCCGTTTCTTTTTCTTCGTGGTTGGGGCTGGATGAGTAGCCACAATCACTCGAACGAGCGGCCCATTCTCGGCCAGGCGCTGGGCCGGGCAGTCGTAGAGCGCGCGGCAGACCCCGCTCTCGGCACTGCTCAGGTGCTGATCAGCAGGCAAGTGCAAACGCGCCTGGAGGGCGGGGTGATCGAGCAGGCCGTAGTCTTTGCCGCGCATGACATACGCGCAGTCGCCCACATCAGAGATGACCACCCCGGAGCCATATTGGCCATCGAGACGCAGCAGTGTGCGCTCTGCGGGAAAACTGTGGGCTTTGACGTACATCTGGATGGCGGCCTTCGCTCGGCGCAGTTCCTCGCGATACTGTCCATTGCCAGGGTTGCCAAAGCTGGCCACCCACTGATGGGTATGCATCTGCAAGACCGTCGTCCGGCTCCGAACGACCTCCCCACGTTTGCGTCCGGTGTAGCCAGGCGCACAGAGGGAACGCAAGCGCCGTTGGGGAGCAGGCCGATCCGGCGTCTGAGGGAGTGCCCGTTGCCGCGCCGCTTCTCGTGTGCCATCGACATCGAACACGAACCCGCTGTTCCCCTGCCGATCCCACAGCCCAGCGGCGTGTTCTTCAGGGGAAAGACAGCGGGCCAACAGATCCTCAAGAAAACGCGTCCGCAGGGCTTCTACCGGGTCAGCGGAGAGTGCGGCTAAAAAGCGGCTGAGCGTCGAGGCCGCTGGTAAACGGGCGCGTCCGAACAAGGCCATGAAGGCTGTGGCAAACGGACGTACAGTCTCATAGAACGCTTCCAGGGTTCGCTCGCCACTGATGGCATAGCCGAAGAGGACGGCGAGAAAATCAAGCACCTCGTAGCGCCCGAACCGCCGTCGCGCAAAGTGCACCTGCTCGCCTATTTGGTTGAGGATGCCTTGCTTCTGAAGGTGAGAGGCCACCAGAGCGACTTCGCCCAACCAGGACGGGGTCGCAAACTGCGCTTCTGACGAGGTCTGGATGTGTACCGATCCATCAGCGATACTGATCATGCGTGCCTCCTTGAGGGGAATCTTTGGGGTTTTCCCTCTCACAGAGGCACATCTCTTAGCTTATCTGCTACAAGGCACTATCTCATTGCGCATGTCGTGGGCGGTGGAAGTGTTCCAACAAGTGTCCCTGACTCAGCGCCGCGTCAGCGCTCTCCGGGTCGAGCCGACAGGCTTGCTCAGCGGCCTTGAGGGCGGCTACTGGCTGCCCCAGCGCTTGGAACACTTGATTGGTCACATACCAGGTCTCGGCGTCGGTGGGGTTCACCTCTTGCGCGTGCTTCACCGCCGCCAGCGCTTCTTCGAGCCGTCCAAGCCAGTAGAGGGCTACTCCTTGCTCACGATAGACATCGACAAAGTCAGCCCCTAGCGCAATAGCCCGCTCTAAGGCGGCCAGTGCCTCTGCATAGTGTCCCTCATCCAGCAGAGCACACCCCTGATAAAAAGGAGCCAGTGCGTTCTCCGGCTCCAAGTGCGCTGCCCGTTCATAGGCTGCCAATGCCTCGCTGAAGCGCCCTTCCTCGTGCAGTGTCAGACCCTGCTCAATCCATTCGCTTGCCTGTTCTGAGGGCATGGTTGCCTCCTCGGATCATCCTCTCGATCACTGGATAGCTCCTCCAACCGCTCGCTTTGTGCCACTGAGCTGTCTTCTGTACGGGCTTCTCTGCTCCCATCACTGGGGCCACCACAAAGCAAAGAGGACTTTTGGGAAGCACGCGATCTTCTCTTACATTTGTGGTAATTGCTGTTGCCCATTGTAGTGGCAGCTTCCCCGATTTGCCAGGGCTTCTCTTGCGACGCGGGACACGGCTCGGCCTTGTCTTCCGCCTGCTAGAGGGCATGCAGCACCCGCTGGCGCAATAGCGCAAAGCTGGCCCGCCCGTACATGAGTCGCTTGAGCAATTTCAGCTTGTTCACTTTGCCCTCCACCGCCCCATTGCTGTAGCTCAGAGTAAGCCCCGCCAACACAGCCGTTTTGTCCCGCTCAATACTGCGCGCGAACCGGTGCAGTTCGGGAATCTGGCTGGCTCTCGCCTGGGCAAGCCAGGCATCCAAACGCTTTCCCTCGCGCTGCCGCAGCATCCGCAGAAACATCTGAGCCACCTGATACACCTGATCAGCCGTCGGGCTCACCTGACGAATGCTCGTCAACTCCGCTTGTTCTGCTTCGTCCAGGGTGGCCGGATCACGGATAAAGAGCCAGACTGCCTCTCGTGCATGGAGGTGTTGCAACGGCCCATCTGGGACCACCTGGGACCGTTCGGCCTTCCCTCGCACTGGCATGGAGGGATCGCGTAAGGCCGCGACATGGCGGTAGACGCTGCTGCACCCACCCTTGAAGCCCTGGCGCGTGATCTCACGCCATAACTGGAGAGCATTGTGGCACCCTTGCTCCCAGCGCTCGGTCACGTAGGCTGCATAGGGATCAAACGCCCGATGCCGTTTTTGGCGCCGTTCGGGTGTACCATACGGGATGCCACGCGTGAGCCAATAGCGCACGGTCCGCTCGCCCATCCCTAGCCGTCGCCCAATTTCCCGGTGGGTGAGTCCTGCCTGGCGCAGTTCCACCAATTGGCGATAACGGTCAGTCCGTTCCGCATGGTGTGCCAGATAGGCCCTGCACGCCGAGCGATCTAGCCCCAAGGGCGTATCGTTCAAGCTCGTGTCTGCAGAGGCAGTAACGGCAGCGGGCGTAGTTGCCTGGCGGATCTCTCCCCGACAGCGGGCGAGAATCTCTTCTAAGCACATGGTCAAATGTGTGGCACAAGTTCGGCAACCTCCGAAAGCCGGAGGAAAGAAAGATGATCTACGTGTCCTTGACGCAAACGCAACGGGAGGAACTGACGAGCCTGAGCCATCAGGCGATCGGGCGCGTGGCCTTGCGCGCTCAGATGGTCTTGCTCTCCGACCGAGGTTTCACTGTCCCCTGGATTGCGGTGATTCATGCCTGTGGGCAAGATGTCGTGCGCACCTGGTTGCACCGCTATGAGCAGGAGGGCATAGCCGGACTGGAGGATGAGCCCCGCAGCGGACGGCCGCCCAAGGACCCGCTGGCCGGACCAATCGTGGACGCCCAGGCGAGCCAGTCCCCACCCTGTTCGGGTCATGTCCAAACCTGCTGGACGGTTTGTCTGCTGACGGCGTTCCTGGCCGCACGGTTCCACCTGGTCCTGTCCTGCTCCAGCATTCGACGCTTGCTCCATCAGACCGGCTGGCGCTGGGCTCGGCCTCGACTGACACCGGCTCGTAAGTCCGATCCCAAGCCGATGCCAAACTGGCAGCCCTGGCGGCTGCCCAGCGGGAGGCAGTGCAGGGACGCAGCCATCTGCTCTACCTGGACGAGTCGGAGCTGCATCTCTTGCCGTTGATCCGGGCGATGTGGATGAAAGGGCCGCGTCGGCGCGTGCCCACTCCTGGGATCAACCGCCGCCGCGCCTTCTTTGGAGCCTTGGATGCGGTCACCGGTCACTGGTTCTTTGCCGATCACGATCGCAAGTTGGCGGTGCATTTTGTGGCCTTTCTGCAACGGCTCACGATGACGTACCCCACCGGTCCGTTGTATCTGGCGCTTGACCAAGCGCCAGCCCATACGGCCAAAGTGGTCCAGACCTGGCTCAAAGCTCACCCACAGGTGACGCTGCTTTGGCTGCCCAAATATGCTGCGCATGAAACCAACCCGGTGGAGCGGATCTGGGGCCTGATGAAGTCGGCAGTCGCTGCTGATCGGTTAGCAGGCTCCATTGAAGAACTCACTGTGGCCGCTCGCCGCTTCTTCAGCGACCTGACTCCGCATCCCGTCAAGCTACCAAACGCTGCATGATTTGCAGGTCTTTCTTTTGGTCACGTGTTTAGGATCTTCGTCAAATTCTGCACTAAATGAAACCGATCCGCAACCTGCACCGCTTGAGGAGCGCCCGTTCTGGTGGCAGTAGCATAGTCTTCCCCTCGGTCCCGACTGACCAACTCGATTTCCGGGTGCGCTTCCATCCAGGCCGCCGTGGTTTCCGCACTCCGGTCCGGCAGCAGGTCGATCACGTGGTGGTCCGCTAAATCGATGAGCAGCGTGCCATACCGGTGGCCGCGACGGAAGGAGAAATCGTCAACTCCCAGGAACACCACCCGTTCCACCGGCCTGCACGGGAGGGCCATCACGCGTCGCAGGATGGTCGTTGGGGAGGCGGGTAGTGCGAGCCGCTCAGCCAATCGCGCGCCGCCTTCTCCACAGGTGGCTAGCCCAATGTCCTGGAGGGCGCAGGTTCGCCGACTCGTCATGCGTGCCCACGCGGCAAGGAACGGGACCAACCGCTCAGCAAAGATGCGGCGAGGACAAGCAGCGGTATCGCAGCGAAATTTGCGAACGTGCAGGATCAACTGGACCTGACGACCTCCGCAGGGCAGATCCGTCACCTGGCGCGTGTAGCGGCTATGCACTCGTGTTGCTGCTTGTGTACACAGAGGGCAAGCGGCATGGGAGGCGGTGGCAATGAGATGGATAGTGAGGACATTGCCCTCGGCCTGGGCGGAGGCCATGAGTAATCCATCGGGCAAAGGAAGGAACGGCGAGACGTCCATGCTGACCATCACCTGCTACAGAAGCGTGTTTCCCTGTAGAACGATGGAGCGCTTCAAGCGTATCAAGCGCTCAAGCTGCACCAGAAGCGCGGAAGACCCAAATGTTTGGCCGTTTTATGCGGGCTCATCGAGCATTTGGGGCGAGTTTTTACGGAAAAGTTTGGCCAGGCGGTTCGGAGAAGTAATTTCCCCCTTACGGAGAGCTGTGTGGTAGGAGCCTACCCCCACGGGCCGACCATGTCATCTCTGGCAGCCCTCTCAACAGGTGACGTGAAACAGGCCGATCACCGCGCCACTCGCGGTATTCCAGGCCAGGATCGCTTTGGGAGTCGCGATCGATTCGACCTGGCAGTGTTTGCGCTGGAAATACTCTGCCGCCTCTGGAGAGAGCGTGACACTATTGTACTGGCCGGTGCCAAGAATCAGCCGCTTCACGCCTTTTTCGTAGATGCGTTCGGCCTCGGCCTGTGATACGATATGTGAGGTCCCATAGATCGCTTTGGATAGTTTCTTCTTCCGCTTCTCGATCTGGCCGTTCAGCCGAATGAGCACATCATGCTCGAAGCAGATACCCTCAATGGTGATCGAGCCAAAGCCTGTCTGATCGATGCTCGGCTTCATCCACTCCCTCCCTTCCACTGGCGGGTGTCTCGCGCCTGGAAGATCCTGCGACTCGCAGTCTCATTTCACGCATCTATGCGAAAATGGAATCTTCGGTCGTACTCCATCGTGACGCTTCTCCCTTTCTTCGCTGCATCTTTCCGGCCACGAGAGAAACAATGCGGATCGTCACGCAGGACACTCCCTCACAGCTTCCATGACAGATCCGTATAGTGAACCCCGCCGATCAACGACCGATTGAAATCATTCCAGCAAATATCCCACACGTCGATCATGGGCGCGCCCCTTAAGTGGGGCGCGCGCGCTGCTCCCACACCCTGATCGTGAAACACGTTGCGCTTTTGCACAACAAGGGGGGCAGAGTTCCTGGTCATAGGCTCCCCCGCGCTACGTAAGCTTTCACCAGAGGTAGAGGAGCGGGTAATACGGGTAGTATCTGAACAATTCCGAGAGTCCCGACTTTTGTTTTGGTACATGAACTTTGCCCATTTTCTCGTCCGTTTAGGTCGGACGTGTTGCCTCGCTCAACCGCTTCACGGCGTTAGGGCCACGGTGGTCGAAGCTCAGCCTAGACGGCCAAATAACCGTTTCACGAAATCAGGGTCTTCGTGATTCACCAGCGTCTGGTTTGTATCCAGGTCTGCAATCTGAGCCATCTCATCATCAGACAAGACGAAATCAAACACGTCAAAGTTTTCCTCGATACGTTCTTTACGGACGGACTTCGGGATGGCCACGATACCTTTTTGAATATCCCAGCGCAGCACTACTTGGCCGATGCTTTTCCCATGTCTCTCAGCTATGGTGCGTAAAACAGCATTGGTGAATATATCGTGATGACCTTCCGCAAACGGTGCCCACCCTTCGTGAACGATACCGTACTCTTCCATGATTGTTCTCGCTTCCACTTCCTGATTGAACGGATGCGTTTCCACTTGATTGACCATGGGAGCCGTTTCAATACCGAGTACTTTCCGGTTGGTCAACACGAAGTTGGCGAGCTTCGCGCCGGTGAAGTTCGATACACCAATCGCTTTGACCTTCCCGGCTTCATACAGTTCAACGAATGCCTTCCAGACACCAAAGATGTCTCCGTATGGCTGGTGCATAAGATAGAGATCAAGATATTCAAGCCCGAGCTTCTCTAGCGACGTTTGATAGGCTTGCTTCGCTTTTTCGTAGGAAGCATCCGCAATCCAAAGCTTGCTCGTCACAAATAGCTCGTCCCTGGGCACGCCACTGCGTTGTATGCCTCGGCCTACTGCTTCTTCATTCTGATAGGACGCTGCGGTGTCAATTAAACGGTAGCCGGTCACTAATGCGGTAGCAACGCTTTGTTCGGCTTCCTCATCACTCATCTGAAAGACGCCGAAGCCTAACGCTGGTATGTTTGTACCGTTCGATAATGTGATGGTTGGAATGTTTGTCATGTGATCTCCCTTACCGGTAGAACTCAATCCGTGTTTCTACTTCGTCGTCTAAAACCTTACCCTGTTCCACATGCCCTTTTAGTAGCGATCTCCCAGGACCGTGATGGTGGAAAGGGCGCGGTCGATTTCCCGCAGATCGCCTTCGGTCAGCTTGACCTGGACCGCGCCGATGTTTTCCTCCAGGCGCTCGATCCTGCGGCTACCTGGAATGGGCACGATCCACGGCTTCTGCGCGAGCAGCCAGGCCAGCGCGATCTGGCCTGGCGTCGCCTGTTGCTGCGCTCCGATCCGGGCCAGCAGCTCGATCACGGCCTGATTCGCTTTGATGGCCTCCGGGGTGAAGCGCGGATTGCGGCTGCGAATATCCGAGGGGTCGAAGGTGGTGTGTTCATCGATCTTCCCCGTCAGATAGCCCCGGCCAAGTGGGCTGTAGGGCACAAAGCCGATGCCAAGTTCCTCACAGGTCGGTAGCACTTCCTCTTCCGGAGTTCGCCACCACAACGAGTACTCACTCTGGACGGCTGTCACCGGCTGGACGGCGTGAGCGCGTCGGATATTCTCCGCCGAGGCTTCCGAGAGACCGAAATGCTTGACCTTGCCTGCTTCGATCAGTACCTTTACCGTCCCAGCGACATCCTCGATGGGAACGTCGGGATCAACCCGGTGCTGATACAACAGATCGATGGCCTCGACCTTCAGGCGCTTGAGCGATTCCTCGGCGACCTGCTTGATGCGCTCCGGACGGCTATTGAAACCGCTCCATCCAGGACTTCCGTCGGCATGGAGTTGGAAGCCGAACTTGGTGGCGATGACCACCTGCCCCCGAAAGGGAGCCAGTGCTTCTCCCACCAATTCTTCATTAGTAAAAGGTCCGTAGACTTCAGCCGTGTCGAAAAAGGTAATGCCCCGGTCCACCGCCTCATGGAGAAACGCAATCATCTCTGCTTTCTCTCCAATCGGTTTGTCTGCAAAGGTCATGCGCATGCAGCCAAGACCGAGGGCCGAGACTTCTAGGCTGTTGTTTCCAAGTGTGCGCTTCTGCATGCTTTTCCCTTTCATGGCTCGCCAAAAACGCGTTTGGCGACGGCAATGGCAGACATGGCCTTTGGCCACCCTGCATAGAACGCGAGATGCGTGATCACCTCTTTGAGTTCCGTCTCCGTCAAGCCATTGTCTTTTGCTCGCATGAGATGGCTGGTGAGTTGTTCGGTATTTCCGCCTGCAATCAAAGCGGCAACGGTAATCAAGCTCCGATCTCGTTTCGAGAGTTCTGGTCGCTCCCAGATGTCGCCAAAAAGCACGTCGTCCGTGAGTGACACCATTTTCGGCAAAAAGGTGCCAATGAGCTGCTGAGCAGGGGTTGGTTCTTGCGATTCAGCCATCGTTTCTCCTCATGTATGCACTGTCCACCAGGCAGGTTCTCGGTTCTGTGCTTGAACAAAATTCCAGCGTATTCGGCACAGGCAGAGCGGCAGGTACTCGGTTTGAGGATAGTATAGATGCTTCGAAGCCTGGAGTGATAGAATGATTGTCGAGAATGCTTGGAGGATTCTGCAAATCTTTCCAGAGTGATGAGAACAACAGGAGAGGACAGAGCAATGGATGGACGACATGATCAGCAGCGAGAACGCCAGGCCGTGATGCAGCATGCCTATCGCGAGGAACTGGTGGAGCGCATCGGGCGAGCGGTGCGTGAAGATGGGGTAGAAGAGCCACTCCCAGGGGTGCATCTGGCCCGCAGTTCCGTCTCGCTCCAACCGGTTCACAGCGTGGTTGAGCCATCCATCTGCGTGATTGCTCAGGGGAGCAAAGAGGTCTTACTCGGGGAGAGCCGCTACTGCTACGACCCTGCACACTATCTCCTGACCACCGTCGCGTTGCCCCGCGTGAGTCAGGTCCTCTCTGCCTCGAAGGAACACCCCTACCTCAGTCTCCGCCTGGAATTGGCTCCCTCCCTGGTCAGCTCCGTCGCCGTTGAGGCAGACCATACCTGGTCGAAACAGCATGTAGCGGTCTCGGCGATCACGGTGAGCCTCCTCGATGGGAATCTGCTGGAAGCCTTCGTACGACTGGTGCGGCTGGTGGATACTCCGGCCCACGCACGGGTGCTTGGACCCTTGATCACACGAGAAATTCTCTACTGGCTCCTCATCGGAGAGCAGGGGAGCCGGCTCCGTCACCTGGCTCTGCAAGGGGGGTACACGCCCGACATCATCCAGGCGGTCAAGCGACTCCGGCAACACTTCGACCAACCCTTACGCATTGAGGAGCTCGCACAGCATCTGGGGATGAGTGTCTCAGGCTTCCACCACCACTTCAAAGCGGTCACGGCGCTGAGTCCCTTACAGTTCCAGAAGCAGTTGCGGCTCCAGGAGGCGCGTCGTCTCATGCTCTCGGAAGACCTCGACGCCACGAGTGCGGCCTATCGTGTGGGTTACCAGGACGCCGCTTACTTCAATCGCGAATATAAAAGCCTCTTTGGCGTTCCTCCCATACGCGATGTGCAGCGTCTGCGAGGCGAAACGCTTGCTTTCTCTGGACAATGAGAATGACGCCACGGAAACCTCTCCGTAGGAGCACTTACAGATCCGTCCAATGATGTGTTGATCACCAGAGAGCTTGGGTGGCTCTCATCCCTCTGTTTTCCTCCTGGTAGGCCGATGCTCAAAACAGTGATAATTGAGCCAGGGAGGACACCACAGAAGGGGCGGCCTTGCGTAGTCGATAGTCGGGCAGCCGCCGGGCCAGTAGCCATTTCACTTCGTCTGCATTCCACAAGGAAAGCTGTGGCAAACGATATTGCGTCTCGAACCGATGGAGCAGCTTTACCGTACGAAGGCGTTTCTTATCGGTTTGGAAGGAAACCGTAAACTGGGTTAACGGGGTGCTGGCATACTCTAAGGTGAGCGTCTGCCCATACAGCCAGAGTGTAGCTTGTTGTTTGGCAAGGCCCTCCTCACCGTACAGTGACCATTGGCGAAAGCGGAGATAGCCCAGGCGGTCTAGCCATCGCGCAAAGCGGCGCGTAAAGAACACCCGATGCAGCTGTGCTGCCTCCCAGATATGTCCCTGCGCCTGATCCAACACCTCAGCGGGCGTGCGCTTGCCGTCTTCGCGCTGCCTATGGGCCCAATGCGACTGATGATTATGGGATTCCATCCAGCGCTCATGCTCCAGCTTGGCCCCTTCCCAACTCGTCACCTGGGCAAAGTGGAAATCAGCAAGCCGTCTCTGTATGTTAAATTGGGTTTCTATCAAATTTTCCCACGCTTGCTTTTTATGAATCTGCTCCTTCTGGATATGGAGCTTGTCGTAGATGAACTTCGCCTGTTTGGAGACGAAGATGCTCCCGCTGTCGCTGACGAGCAGGTCGGGAGACCCGTGCTGACGAATCGCGGCAATTAAAACGAGCAGATAGCTCATCTCATCTTGCCGCTGGCACACGTTGCTTGCCAGGATAGCGCGTGAGAAATTGTCTAGAATGGAGAGGATGTAGAAGGGGCCTTTGATCCCAGGAATTTGATGCTCCTCAATGTACCTGACATCAACCGACCAGATATGGTGCCGATACTGGGCTTTGTAGGGATGCTCCCTCGGCTCTTTCTTCTCCTTCGGCTGCTTCCCTAAGCCGTAAAGCTGTCTGTTTTCCGCCATAATCCTGCCGCAGGTGGCAGGGCTGACCTGAATGCCGATCTGCTTCAAGGCGGCGTGCATGCGCCACTCACCCAATTCAGGATTTTCCTGGTGCTGGCGAATCTCTTGTTTGAGCGCCGCATCGACCACGCGCTTGCGGGTGTTGGCCCGTGACTTATCCGCCAGGCCGGCGACCCCTTCGTCTCGCCAGCGCTGGAGAATCTGGTAGACGTTCTGCCGTCCCAGTTCCAGGTAGCGTCCAATACTGGTGGGTGTCCAGCCTTCGGCATGTAACGTCACCACCGCATGCCGCCGGGCGGCGGGATCTGGGATGCTCGCGTAGGGAGCAAAGCGCCGCCCAGTGACGGTCGGGCGAGGACCATCTGCTAACACTTGCCTGATGGTGATGGGGCTGGGACGGCGTCCAAAGCGCACATAGCAGATACCCGCAATTTCTTGCAAACCCAGTCCCGCAAACTCGGTTTTCAGATCAACAATGGCCTGGCGCATCGGTGGAGGCAAAGACCGATGATGGTCTTCCACCTGCTTGCGGGTGGGCCGGAAGAGGCTGATGACGCCCTCGGTATCAAACTGATCGGCTTGTTCGCGTAACCGCCGCTCGTTGACACCTGTTTCTCGCGCTCGATCCGCAGGCAAGTCGCCGTAAAGTACGACCGGGCGCATCAGTTCATATCGGCGCTGTTCCGGCCAGAGACAGAGTTGGGCGATCTGGCTCCACTCTTCCGTATGGGCATATTGGGGGCGAGTCGGCATTGAGGCGACCTCCTCTGTGAAAACAGACAACCAGGGATGGCTGCGCCCCATTGTAGCACCTGCTACAAGAACCGGTCGTTGATCGGCGGGGTTCACTATACGGATCTGTCATGGAAGCTGTGAGGGAGTGTGGTCACGCAGCACTGGCCTCCTACCCGGGACGTATCCCCCAGCGGGGAAGCCTGGCGATCCAAACGACCATTCGCAATGCCCAGATCAGTTGTGTTCAGGTCAGCGAGCAGCTGCGACTCTTGGAAACGCCTGGCTGCTTGTGGGGAGCTGAACAGTCAACTCCCCACAAGCAAGAGACGGCACAGATGCTTATCGCTTGGGGGCGATCTGCTTGATCCACCACCGGAAGCGCGACACCACCTGAAAGCCGACCGTCGTGAAGAGGGAGAGCGCGGCGGAGTTCGTCTGTTCCGTCTCGAGAAACACCGTCCTGCCGCCACGTGCTTGGATCCGCTGCATCCCGCCAAGGAGCAGCACTCGTGCGAGCCCCTGCCTGCGCTGGGTTGGGCGAGTTCCAAAGGGCCCGATTTCGCCAACGGTGTATTCGCCACTGGCATCAGCGACCTGGTGAAGCCCACAGCAGCAAACCGCCGCAAATGTGCCATCCGCGCCTACGGCCAGCAGGTCGAGGTCAGGCTGGTAAGTGGGGGGCTGATGGTCATCGAAGGTCATCTCCCCGCCGTCGAACACCGCGCGGTGCAGTTCCTGATACTGGTCCCACTCCGCCGGTGTGGCACCAGAGCGCAAGACGAAGCCTGGCGGCAACGGCGGAGACGGAAGAGGTTCATCTAGCGAACACATGAGCCGCAGATCTCGCCAGGGCTGCTGCTGGAACCCAGCCCGTCGCAAGAGCACTCGACGATCCCGTTCGTACTCGTGGCAGCGGCACCACAGGGAGAGGGTTTTTCCACGCCTGGCGCTTTCGGCCTGGAGTTGCTCTTCGGCCCAGGTGAGGATACGCTGCTCGATACCGCCGCCCTGTGCCTGGGGTTGTACCTGAAACGTGAGGACGAGCGAGTGGACCAGCAGCATCGCGTAGGCCACGAGGCGCCCATCCTCCTCCCAGAGGACGGTGAACGCCCTTGGGAGCGCGTTGGGGTTCGTCTGGCCTGGTCGTCTTGCTGGGGCGGCGGTGTCCCCGTCGAAGGCGGCACAGGCGCGAGCAGGTTACGCAGGGTCGAAACGGTGGGCCGGTCATAGAGATTCTGCGCCGTGGTGCAAGCCCGCTTCACCTCCAGCAGTGCCTGGAGGTCTGCCGTGCCACCATAGGAGCGCATGTGAAGAGTCATCTGAAGTATTTCCTTTCGTGTGTCTCCAAAGAGGTCCTTCCCAGCGCATGAGCGCTGGGGGCACGCATGAAACGACACCGAAAGGAAGGAGGGGCACGAGCATAGTAAACCACACCAGGGGTGCCTGGCGGAGTGATGAAGGAGCTCTTGCTGGATGGGCCAGCCAGTGCCAACCCACCCCGGTGAGCAAACTACTTGGTTCAGGCAAAGCGGTTCATGGCTCACACTATCGCTCAGACCCGACGTATTTGTCAAGATGAGCAGGCCGAGAGGAACGGGGGTCAGCGGTCCACGGGCACCGCTCGGAAGCGCTGCTGGTCACGCTCCTTGTCCCGTGTTGCGTGCTTCTTCAGGAAGGCTTTCTATATGATTTTCTTTCTTTGTGACTCTAAGGTAGCCACATCGTAACCTTACCTGCTTGGTTGCACACTCTGAGCAAACATCTTGCTTGGAGTGCCCCCAATGGAAGAAGCCCGGCTTGTTGCCGATCGCTCCTGGCTGCAAGAACATCCCTTCAATCACCAGGCCGGACATCGCCTTGCGTGTCGTCACCCACCGCTGCAGCTTGCGGCTTCCGTACCAAGGGAGGAAGCAGCAGGAGGCCGAGCAGGGCAAAGATCGCGCCAAAGCTAAAGCCTGCGGCAGGAGCAATGGCCGTCCACAGCCACCCCACCACGATACTGGAGATGGTATCGCCCAGACCGTTGACCGCAGCCAGTGTCCCAAAGCCGGTCCCTCGCACTTCCGTCGGGAGCAGCTCAGCCGCGCATGCCCCTTGCGCAGTTTCCACCATGCCGATCTGAGCACCACCCAGGGCAAAGAGGACCGCCAGCAGGACCAGATTGGGTCCAACCCAGACGAACCCCAGGCAGATTAGCCCAAAGAGCAGATACCCCGCGCCCAGAACCAGCGCTTTGGGCAGGCGATCTGCTACTTCTCCGGCCAGATAGGCGCTGGCGGCATAGACGACGTTGTACAGGGTGTACAGGCCAATCGCCAACGCGCTCCCCTCAACCGCTCCATAGACTGGCACCAGCAGCGTCGTCGCCCGCAACACCAGGAAGGTCGCCGCGAAGTTGCCGATACCGAACGCTCCAACACTCAGCAAGAAGACGCGAAAGCGAGGGGGAAACGTGCCCAAGGCTGCCCGGAGCCCTGGCCTTTTTGCTTGTGCTGATTTGCGTTCTTCCCGCACCACGAAGAAGAGCACCACCGCGACGAGCCCTGGGAGTCCAGCCAGCAGCAGCGCCGGGCGAATGCCCAGAGCGACCAGCAACCCTGACGCGAGCAGTGGCCCTCCAATTGCACCCGTAGAGTCCATCGCGCGCTCAAAGCCAAAGGCGCGGCCATAGACGCTCGAGTCGACTTGATCGGTCAGGAGCGCGTCCCGAATCGGGGAACGGAACCCGCGCCCCATCCAGGCCAACGCGCGAAAGACGAGCACCAAGGGCCACGTCTGGGCCAGGCCAATCAGAGCCGTCCCAAAGGCCGTGACCAGATAGCCACCTGCCCCTAAGACGCGCCGCCCACGAGTGGAAGCTGCCGCAGCATCGGACGCATAGCCACCCCAAAACTTGAAGAGGGCGCTGGCCCCATCGGCAATACCCTCAATGAGTCCGAGCGCCAGGGCGGGCGCCCCCAAGGTGCCCACCAGGAACGCAGGCAACAGTGCGGTGGTGATTTCATGGCCCAGATCAGAGAAGAAGCTGGCAAATCCAATCGCCAGCACCCCACCAGTTAACCAGCCCCAACGCGTTCGAAGTCTGAAGGGTCGTTCACTCATAGATGCCTGCTCTTTGCTCTGGTGTTAGCACCAGGATACACGAGCAGTCCATGAGAAGAAAACGACCATTCTGCCCCGAAAGAGGTGCTGTTTTTCTGTTCCACACATCACCGCTCTTTGCAGTTCTTACAAGCAGCTAGCCAAAATGTATGATGTGGTGAATCTAGGGTTCCCATGACTGAATATCATACACGTTCCTCAAAAATCAGGATATTGCGAAAGGGATCGCTGAGCCAAAATCCTTTCGTCCCCCAGTCTGTCGCCAGGATCGGAGACCGAACGGCGCCAGTGGGCAGATACTCCTGATACAATGCTTCGATATGGGTGACGGTAATATAACACACACGGCACCCTTCTTTGGGAGGTTCTTCCGTGGGATCAGAGACATTGAATTGCATAGCAATCTTATCCCGTTCGAGAATGGCAAACCCCTCGTCGTGGTGGGTGCTCGCAAAGCCGAGTTGTCCATAAAAGGCCAGAGCTAGCTCCATATTTCCGACCAGAAAACGAGGAGCAACCGCATCGAGGGTGGGTTGGCGCTCTTGGGATGCTGACATGGGTACATGTTCCTTTCTGCTGCAACGACAGGGTAGGCATGTGCAGTCATTCTTCCGAACGCACCGAGAAGCGGCAATGCGCTTTCCCGCCGTTGCCGCTTCTCGGAAGCGGAACATCGTGCACCCCCCATCGCTCTGCCTTCGGGATGATTCCATCACGGATGTGTTTTGGTTCAAGGAACGACGCCCTTGTGCTGCGGGACAACGGCGAGGATGCTCCTCCCACGAGGCACATTATTTGTGCTGCGGCAGCACCGCCAGCTTGGCTGGAAGGAGCAGTTCGAACCGAATCGTACGGGCGAGGACGTCCCGTAACCGCCGATAGCTCGCCAGTTGCTCGGAGACTTCGAGCGTCTGGGCGGGTGGGTCTTCTACGGACCAGAGACGACGCCGACCGGCGCCGGGAACGAAGGGTCAGCTGTCGGTGGCCCCGCTACACAGGATGATCACGTCCTCCCAGGCCATCCCGCTGGTGGGCTGGATGAGTCGCTCGGCATCGAGTGGAGTTTTGCCCTGTTCGCGTAAGACCTGCTCGGCCAGGGCGTATCCCTGCTGGTCGGTCGTGGGCGTACTCCAGATCTCCCACCGGTCAGCCGCGAATGCCTGGAGGAGACTGCCCGCGAGCAGGGCGCGGCTCGATCCTCGGGCGCAGACAAAGAGCAAGCGCTCAGACATGAGATCTCCTGTCAGGGTGGTTCCTCAGCTTGCTTCCTGCCTCACCGGTGAGGCAGGAAGGGCCTCCGCTTCGTCCAGGAGGTGCTCAAAGAGGGTGCGCGCTTCGACGATCGCTGCCTCCTGGGTGAGCAGACGTACGGCTGCCTCCGGGTGGGCGTGCTGCCAGGCTTCTGCCTGCGCCTGGCTGGCAAAGGCATTTCGGATCGCCCAAGACGCGAAAGAAACGGGCGAGGAGCGCTGGATCGAAGGTGCCGGAAGGTGCACTATCAGAGAGGGGTTCTTGAAGAGAAGCGTGCGCCGATTCATCTGGCATACCATGCCCCCAAGAAGTAGATATACGCATATGCGTATATCTACTCTACAAGAAGGCTTTTATGCTGTCAAGGGGTATGCCTCGCGCCTCCGCCTACATATATGGAACCCGCTTACTCCCTTAAGGAGCTGTGACTGGGAGCCGATTCGCGCGCTGCAGAGAGAGGGAGCCCATGTATGAGGAGTCATCACCTGTACATGGCGTACACTGAGGTGCAAGAGCAGTGATGAACCTTGCTCTTCAGTTGAGGAATGGGACCTTTCATCAAGATCGAGGAACTGGGCTGGCAATGCCTCCCCTACAGCCACCCTTTCTGCTCAGCCAGACGTGCCGCTTCCATGCGGTTCCTCGCACCCAGTTTTTGGATAGCAACAGAGAGATGATTGCGCACCGTCCCTTCCGAGAGAGAGAGCTGGACCGCCATGTCAGCCAGGCTCGCTCCAGAGCGCGCGACAGCGAGTACTTCGCGCTCTCGGATCGTGAGGGGATTGGTGCCTTCGGCCAGTGCGGTTAACGCCAGTTCTGGATCCACCACCCGGTCCCCAGCCATGACGCGCCGGATCGCCACTGCCAGTTCGCTCGCAGGCGCCTCCTTGAGCAAGAACCCGACAGCGCCATTCTCCATGGCTCGACGCAGATACCCACTGCGGCCAAAGGTCGTTAGGATGACGATACGGCAGGAAGGAAGTCGTTCATGCAGCGCTTTGGCTGCGCTGAGGCCGTCTTCGCCTGGCATCTCAATATCCAGCAAGGCAACATCAGGCTGTGTCTGGAGGGCGGCGGGAACGACCGCATCGCCTCGGGCAATCTCCGCGACGACTTCGATGTCTCCCTCCAGGCGCAAGAGGGCAGCCAGGGCTCCGCGCACCATTCCCTGATCTTCGGCCAGCAACAGCCGAATCATGACGTGGCCTCTTCTGCAGCAGGGAGGTCTGCCTTGATCAGGACCGTGTGCTTGCCTTGCTCTGGGAGGGGGATGGGCAGTGTGACGTGAAGGCGGAAGCCGTTCATTTCATCCGTATGGCAGGGCCCGGCCTCACACTGCCCGCCCAATGCTGCAACCCGCTCCACGATCCCAGACAAGCCACTTCCAAGAGGAGGAACCTGGCGTTTCGTCTCTAGCGGAGCAGATTTCCGGTCGTCGTTCGTGATCTCGATCTGTGCCCCTGCTGTCACCTGCCTCACCTGGATATGACAGCGCCGGGCATGGCTATGTCGGACGATATTGGTGACCCCTTCGCGAACCACCCAGGCGAGCACTGCGTCGATGGTTGGCGGCAGCGTTCCAACGGTCAAGTCTAACTGGTATTCGATGCCTGCCGCCTCCAGCAACTGCTGTGCCCCCTCCAGTTCGCTCTGAAGGGTGGGTTGCCGATATCCTGCTACCGCCTCACGCACCTCCCGCAAGGTCTGGCGTGCCACGCTCTCGACCTCGGTGATTTCCTGCACGGCTCGCCCTGGGTCCTGCTCCACCAGGCGCCGCGCCAACTCGCTTTTGAGGGCGATCATGGAAAGGGTATGGCCCAACAGATCGTGCAGGTCACGGGCCACCCGCAGCCGCTCCTCAGCCACCGCCAGGCGGGCGAGTTCACGCCGTGCCGTATACAGCTCGCGAATCGCCTGGCCCATGCGTGCCAGGCCCATCATGTCCAGGCCGAGTCCACGCACCAGGAGCAGCAGCGCGATGGTGAGGGGCCAATCGACTCGCTCGAAATCGCCCCGCACCAGCAGGCTAATCAGGATGGGCATGAACATCAGGACGCTGACGACCACGAAGGCGCCAATCAGCGGGAAGAGTATTCCGGCGCAGGCACTGACCCCGATGAAAAGCCAGAGAAAGGCGAGGTCGTAGGTCGCGCTCAAGACCAGGACCAACACTACCAGGACCACGAACAGCCCTACTTGCGTTCGAAACCGTTTACGGCTCTGTGCTGTGCGGCTGACCGGATGGGACCACATCAGCCAGGTATAACTGACTGCGAAAAAGACGAGTGCGCCGAGGCCCAGGCCCACACGCGCAGGTGATCCTGGTGTGCGGACCAGAGAAACGAGCGGGAACAACAGGCACATCAGCCAGAAGTGCTGATAGAGCCGCCAGAGCTTGAAGGCGATTCCACTGGAGGCAATGACCCCCTCTGAGGTGCTACTCCTGCCAGCACGTGAGGAAGTAGCCCCCTTGCTTCCTTCTGATTTTTCCGGTGCTGAGGCCAGCTCCATCGGTTCAGGGCTCCTCTCGACACACGGGCCTGTTCACTTGAGACTGCATTGTACCATCTCCTCTCTTCCTGTCACTTCACTATCTGCTCGCCTCCAGTGCTCCGCTTGAGCGAGGGACAGGAGAGCGCATAAACCGCGTATCCTGGGGTCATGCCACGACTAACGCCCACAGCAGCACAAAAAATGTCAAGATCTGGACGGTTGCCCGGACGGCATGCCAGCGGGCAAATTGGTCCAGTTTCGCGGCCAGGACGGCTTCGTCATCCGGCGTCTCTTTGAGGCTCAGCATCACTGGCGCTGCTCTGGTGGTGGCAAAGCTGTGCAAGAGACTCAAGAGCGAGGCGAAGACCAGCGGCACCGCCAGGGTGGTCGGCTCGCGTGCTAGATACGCAAGCACAGTGGCTAGGATCGTCAGGAGGGCTGCGCCGATCCCCAGCAGCGGGTAGAGGACCAACCCATTCCCCAGATCGTTGCCACGCGCGAAGGTCGCGTAGGCCGCGACGCCAATGCGTCGGCGAGCTGGCAGCTTGACGAGCGCGGTATCCAGGTTGAGCCCTGCCAATAGCCCGTTCAAGGCTATCGCGAGGGCGAGGATCAACACGGTCAGATCCATTGAGTTTTCTCTCCTCTCCATGCTCCCGATCCTGCCCTCCATAGGGACGCCTGATATGAGATCACATGCCTTTCCGATGGTCCGGGGCAAATCGGTAAAGCGAGCGGACCAGGAACGGCAGGGAGATGATAGCAGGTCCTACCCAGAAGGTGAGTGACGGAAGCTGGTTCAAGCCTGGGAACAGGTGGGCGTTATCGACGTAAAAAGCCGTCCACAGCACGACATACGACCCGATCATTCCGAAGATATGCACGACCACCCATTGTGCTCCCAGCAGACGCTTCACCCAAAGGGTCTGCCGGAACCGTCGGGCGGTATAGCCAATTAGCGCGCCACTCGAGCCGAGAACAGCCAGCGCGAAGAGGTACGCATCGGTCTCCCAGCGCTGGACAGACAAAATGGTCGCCGTGAGCAGCACCACACTGTACGCCCAGAGATACCGTCTTCCCCACCGATAGTGGCGTCCTGGACGCTTGGGCACACTGAAGGTAACCACCCCGGTGATGCCCGTCGTCAATCCCGCCAGCGCGTGTACGACGAGCGGCAAGAAGAAGGAGAGCGGCAACCCATCGATCATCGCAGTGGTCCTTTCGCTTGGGCAGAAGGCTTCACAGTCGTGCTCCTGCCTATGCTGTCGCGTTCGAGGGGGGTCCTCAGACTTTCTCCTGCCGCAGGGTGAAGGCGGCCAGCACAAGCATCAGCAGCGCAAACCCGCCCAGGAAGAGGAGGTCGCCCCACACGTCGGAGAACTGCGCACCCTTGAGCATGACGGCGCTGAGCGCGTCGTTGGCATGCGTGAGGGGCAGGACTTCAGCCAGCTGCTTGAGTCCCACCGGCAACGTCTTGACAGGGAAAAACAACCCACCCAGCAGCATCTGCGGCACGATCAACAGCGGGATGGACTGCCCAATCTCGTACTCATTGCGCGAGAAGGCTGAGACACAGATGCCCAGACTTAAGCCCCCCAGGGTAGAGAGGGCCGTCACCAGGAAGAGAAAAGCCAGGTTTCCCTGCTCATGGACTTTCAAGACCAGGATGACAAAGAGCAGAATCAGCAGCACCTGCATGAGGGCAAAGAGGGTAAAGCCCAGGATATAGCCAACCACCAGTTCTGACCGGTGGAGCGGTGACACCAGTACCCGCTCCATCGTCCCTTGCGAGCGTTCACGCAGGAACGCTACCGCCGTGAGCATAAAGATCAGGAAGAAGGAGAACAGGCTGATGAGATAGGGGGCCAGGGCATCAGTCACGGTATAGTTCGGTCCGCCATAGAGGTAATGGATGCTCAAAGGGTGCGCAGACGGCGTCGAGGGGCCACTCGGCGCAATCTGGCCCTGGAATCCGGTGAGGAGCAAGGTGACCACGCTGCGGAGCTGTTTGGCGATGGCCGGGTTGGACCCCTCCAGGGTCAGCGTAAAGGTAGGCGCACAGGGAGTGGTACTCGTGGTGGTGCAGCTGATCGCCAGGACGCCATCCACGTCACCCTGTTTCAGGTGAAGAGCGGCTTGAGCGGGCGAGAGCAGCAGGATCTGGATGCCTGTCTGCCCAGGAACACTGGCCTGCAGAGACGTGGCGAACGTCTGGGCCTCAGCGTTCTGGGGAGCCAGCGCCAGCACGACGGTAGAGGTGGTCTGGCTCAAGATCAGATATAACAGGGTCAGCACTAGGAGCGGCGCAAGAAAGAGCAGCGCCAGGGTGCGCGGGTCGTGGAGAAATTGCCGGATGATCCGCAGCGCTAAGGTCAGCAGGCGACGGAACGACATGGGTTTCACTCCTTCTGTGCAGTGATGGCGATGGTGTGACGCTGAGCAAAATAGAGGAAGGCTTGCTCAAAGTCTTCCTCGCCCGATTGCTGGCGCAAGGCAGCAGGAGTGTCGGCGAAGAGCAGCTGGCCGAAGCGCAGCAACCCCAGGCGGTGACAGCGCGCCGCTTCATCGACATGATGGGTCGACACGACAATGGTGATCCCCTGCGCTGCGAGCTGGGCAAAATATACCCAGAAGGTGTGGCGCAGTTCCGGGTCGATCCCGACGGTTGGCTCATCCAGGAAGAGCAGACGTGGCTGGTGGACCAGGGCGCAGGCCAGCGACACCCGCTGGCGCATACCGCCGCTGAGTGTCTGGATGGGTGAGCGTACACGGTTGGCGAGATCCACGAGTTCGACCACCTCCTGTATGCGTGTGTCCAGGGCGCGCCCACGTAGTCCATAGAGTGCGCCGAAAAAAGCGAGATTCTCCCGCACACTCAGTTCCCCATAGAGCGCGCTGGCCTGGGTCATGTAGCCAATGGAAGGGGCCACCCGCCAATTCGGCATGCGCTGCCCGAGGACGCGCACACTTCCGCTGGTAGGACGCAAGAGCCCCAGCAGCAAGCGAATGAGCGTGGTCTTACCGGAACCGTTGGGGCCGATGAGACCAAAGATTTCTCCAGCGTGGATGCGCAGCGAGAGATAGTCCACCGCGCGGACGGCACCAAAGGTCTTCTTGACGTGTTCCAAGATAATGAGGTCACTCTCGGCTCCAGCCGGGAGTGGGGGTACAAGCTCCATAAGATGCTCCTCTTCCATTGGTGTAGAAGGACAACATTTCCCCAGAAGTTCGTCTGAGGTGATTGGGGACATGTCGAGACACAGGGGCTTTCCCACCCAGGCCCCTCTTGCTCAGGCGTTTCTGTTCGCTTCTTTCTTTGCGGCGATTCAGGTTTCTCTGTCACCCGCTGCTCTCGGTGATTTCAGTTCACTCGTCGTCGCCGAAAGGAAGGTCAAGAGATGCGTGGCGAACGTCTCTGGCCGCTCCTCCATCAGCAAGTGCCCTGTATTGGGGAGCAACTCCAGGCGCGTGACCCCTGGAATGTCCAAACGCAACCGCTCCGCCCAGGCCGGGCCGAAATGGGGATCATCTGCGCCCCACAGGAGGAGCGTAGGATGATCGAAGCGACGCAGTCCCTCCAGCGCCTCCAGGGTGCAGCGGTTGTTAGCCGGATCGAATTGCCCTGCCAGGAATCGGGCCGTCTTGGCACGACGATGAGCGTCGCTGGTGTTGGCTCGGACGTAGCCCTTGATCAGTTCATCCGTCAGCACCGCTTTGTGCTTCACGGCTTGCCCAATGGACAAGACTACTCGGGTGCCCAGGGTGGACCCATAGGCCCACAGGAAGAGCGTGCCCACGAGGGGGACCTGTGTCAGGCGCACGAGGGGGCGCTCTTCAGCGGAGGGCCAGTTGTCATAGGCTTCGGCATTGGAGAGCACCAATCGTTTGATACGCTCCGGGTGGTGCGCGGCCAGTAACTGGGCAACTGCGCCGCCGTGATCGTGTCCCACCACATGGGCTTGTGTGATCCCAAGGGCATCGAGCCATCCAACCACCATCGCTTCCTGGGCAGGAAGGGACCAGTCGGTATGTGCTGGGGTTTCGGTGTCCCCTAGCCCCAACAGATCGGGAGCCAGACAGCGGTGCTGTGTCGAGAGGCGGGGAATGATCTTGCGCCAGATGTAGGAGGAGAAGGGACACCCGTGGAGCAACACCACTAGCTCTCCAGTCCCTTCCTCGTAGTAGGCGACCCGCGCCGCCCCTACTGGGAGACAGCGTTTCTTGAGCGAGAAGGTATCCACGTCCATCGTTTTCTCCTTTCCCTGGACCCCTCTTTTCCTGGCCGAGGGGAAACTGGCAGCGGGCTCAAGATGGAATGTCCATCTGCTTTGGAAGCAGGCTTGAACAGGGCCGATGCCTGCACGGTTAGTTCTGCTCCTTGTCCAGGGCATCAGGTGGCGCGCCTCTCCCGCTGCTCCACTGGCTCGCTTGTCTGGACATGCGGGGGATACAAGCCATAGCCGATGAACCGTGCTGGGAGAATGAGCAATCCAGGAATCCGGAGGAACTGGCGCACGATAGGAGGAGGCCCGAACTGCTGGGTCGTTGCCCTGCCCATCCCTCTGACGACGGCTTGTTGCGCCAGTGTCTGGAGCCGCTGCATCACGCGGGTGGGCCACTCGCGCTGGCGCTGCACCTCGGCAAGATCGTGCTCCTGGAGAGTTCCCCCTGCGCGGAGTTTGATTCCCAGGACATTGGAGGCCACCACTGCATCTTGTATGGCGTAGTTGATGCCGACGCCTCCCACGGGCGACATGACATGTGCGGCATCCCCAATGAACAGCACGCCTGGCTTGTACCAGCGCTGGAGCCGACTCGACTCGACCGACAGGACGGCGATCTGCTTCCACGCTTGCAGCTCCTCAACGCGGTCAGCGATCTCAAGCGCAGCCTTGGCAAGCGCCTGGCGCAGCGCTTCTAACCCTTCGGCATGCACTTGCTGGTAGGTGCCCTTGGCAACCACCACACCGACCTGCCAGTATTCAACGCGGTCAATGAAGATCAGCAAGAAGCCCGAGCCGAAGCGGCTATCCAGACTTTCGAGGGAATCATCGTCCCGGCGCGAGAGATGGACCAGAGGACATCAATGGGAGGCGAGGTCTTGATAGGTTCAAAGCCCGCCAGCGCGCGTAGTCGGGAAAAGCGCCCGTCGGCACCGACCGTCAAGACAGCGCGCACCTCGTGCCAGCCATCCTGCCCACAATAGCGAACACCGCGCACCACGCCATCCGCTTCTACGAGGGTCTCGACTCTGGCACCCATCTGGAGCCGGAAGGTGGGATAACGCTCTGCTTCTTGCGTGATAAAGGCCAGGAAGCGGGACTGGGCCATGACGGTGATGTAGGGGAAGCGTGTTTTCCAGTGAGCATACCCCTGTCCTAACGGGAGTTGTAGCGGGCCGCCGAGGGTTTGCACGGTGAGGGTGCGGACCTTGGTATGGCGGAGTTCCAGGAGGCGCTCGGCCAGGCCAAGCTCATCCAGGTTCTCCATCACGGCTGGATGCAGCGTATCGCCCCGAAAGTCGCGCTCAAAGTCCAGATGCGCCTCCAACAGGACAACGGAAACCCCTTGCCGGGCTAATAATAAGGCCAGCATAGCACCGGCAGGCCCGCCACCAACGATACAACACGTCGCCTGCTCAACATGAGGCGCCATGGCTACTGATTCGTCCTGATCGGATGCTGCTGTTTCAGATTGGATGGGTGGCATGGTTGTCCTTCCTCACGGTATTGTGTGATCTGCTGGAGTCTGCCAGGAGGCGTTTTGGGGTACACCTGCTTTGCTTTTGCTGGAACGTATTGTCGTGGATCGAGTCGGTGGGAAGCGAAGCCCATCGTGATGTGGCTGTGCCAATGACATGTGTGCCTCACGTGCCTCAGCTTCTTGGCGTCAGCGGATGCAACTCGAACACCGGGCGGCCTTGGGCCGCTTCTTCCGGGTGGTCGACATCGACCTGATCGAGATGGCGCACGATCCACGCGCCGACCCGCGTCCGCTGGACACGAGGACTGAGAACATCCCGAAAGAATGCCACCGTTTCCGCAGGACTCAATTCCGACCGCCATCACCTCTTCTTTGCGCCGTCCCACGACGATGGTAGCGCGTCCGGCAGCCCGTAAATTGCGCACCCAGTTGACGTCGCCGAAGGGGGCCATCAGCCACCGCCTGCCAGAGAATTCGACGATGGTCAAGGGGGTAGTCCGAGGCAGGCCGCTCTTCCGTCCACGAATGGTGACAAGCACATTGGGTCCCATTGGGATACCAACGGCCAAAAAGGTCTTAGCGATAGGGTTGAAGTAAGGGACGAACCACGGAATCCGGGTGGATCTGATCTGCCCTGCCATACTTGAAACACCTCCTCGCGCTCACGCTTCCAGCTTGCGCGCTTGTGCATGCACGCCTTGCCTGCCTGGCTGACCTGCTTCCGCCTCAGCTTCTGTGGAGAGTGTAGTCGTAGATCGAATGGAGGGGAAGTGAAGCCTATCGTGATTTTGATGTGATAAATGTCATGGATGCCTGCATCTTTGCTCTCCACATGCCAGCGGCCCTCTTTCAGGAGCGCCCCTCTGACCAGTTTAGTCCAGGCCATGATATAAGCTGGGACAAGAAGAGCCCAAGTATCCACCGAGGGAGGCGCCATTTCCATCTCCCTTGACAGGTCTTTCACCTGCGCGGTATATTTTTGCAAAGTATTCTATTGTTTTATTGAATAGTGGAGGAAGAGATGGGAGATCGGGCTTTCAAAGTGGACCTCTATCGCCAATTTGCCCGGCTGGGGAAAGCGCTTGCCCATCCGGCTCGTCTGGAGTTGCTGGACGTGCTTGCTCAAGGGGAACGCTCGGTGGAAGACCTGGCCCAGGAGGCAAATCTGGGTGTTGCCAATGCCTCGGCGCATCTTCAGGCGCTCAGTCGCGCGCAGTTAGTTGCCAGTCGGAAAGCGGGGCTGCGCGTCTATTATCGACTCGCTGATCCCAGCGTCTTCCGCCTATGGGTGGCGCTGCGCGAGGCGGGCGAGCGCCAACTCGCCGAGATTGATCGGCTGGTCGCCACCTACCTCCAGGACCGCCGGAGCCTCCAGCCTGTCTCCCGTGAAGAGCTGGCGCGACGGCTCACGGATAGCGAGACCATCATCCTGGATGTGCGCCCCCTGCTGGAATATCGCCAGGGCCATATCATAGGTGCGCGCTCCATGCCGGTCGATGAGCTAGAGCAGCGCCTGGCCGAGTTGGAGCCACACCGGCAGATTGTGGCCTACTGCCGGGGTCCCTACTGTGTCTTTGCCGACGAAGCCGTGACCATCCTCCGCACCCATGGTTTCTCCGCAGAGCGGTATACCGAAGGCTATCCCGACTGGGCTGCGGCTGGCTTGCCAGTTGCCCGTGACCAGGCAGAAACGGAAGGTGCCGTCGGGGCGCGTCGGTAACCCTCACGCACGCCGCCTATCGAACGTGAAGGCCTCCTGGTCGTAGGAAGAAGCCCATGAGGCCTCCCAAGTTCTCGTCCCTGAAAGGAGCCATGTCATGATCTTTCGCCAAATTCTGCATCCAGCCACTGGCTGTGCGTCCTACATCTTTGGCTGCACCGGCAAGAAAGCGCTGGCCGTGGTCGATCCGCATCTGGAGCATCTAGACGACTACCTGGCCCTCGCCACCGAGGCGCAGTCGCCCATTGTTGCCATTGTCGAAACCCATGTCCAGGCCGATCACTTCTCAGGCGCTTTGGCGTTGGCCGAGCAGACCGGCGCGCCCATCTATCTGCACGAGGCGGCAGAAGTCGCCTTCCCGCATCGCAGCCTCCACGACGGCGAGGAGATTACGCTGGGCAACGACTATCTGCGCGTGCTGCACACGCCAGGTCATAGCCCGGATAGTATCTGCTTGCTCGCAGGCGACCGGGTGCGTGGGGAAGATCCCTGGTTCCTGCTGACGGGAGATACCCTCTTTGTCGGAGATGCCGGACGCCCCAATCTGACGGCCAGCGAAGATGGCCCCCAGCACCCAGACGCCGCGCCGCCAGAGGAAGCGAGACAGGCTGCCCTGACCCTCTATACGAGCCTTCGGCGATTGCTGACCCTGCCAGACGATCTGGAATTGTATCCAGCGCACTTCGCCGGGTCGGCCTGTGGCCGGACGATGAGCGGCAAGCCCAGTTCCACCCTCGGCTTCGAACGCCGCTTCAACCCGGCGTTGCAGCCGCGCAGCCCAGAGGACTTTGTCGCCTTTATGCTCACTGATCTGCCACCAGCCCCGCCGCAGCATCGGGAGATTCTCACAGCCAACCGACAAGGGCAGCGCCTGGGCGCGTCAAGCGTGCGGGAGGAAGGCTAATCACATGCGTCTGCCAGCTCCTCGTCTGCCCAAGGCCCACGCCAGGCAGGAAGCGCCCGCTGGTCGAGCGGCGGCACCCGTGCTGGGCCTGCGGGCCAATCTCGGCCAATTCGGGCTTTTGGTGCTGATCAATGCCTTCGTCGGCGCAATGGTGGGCCTGGAACGCAGCATCGTGCCCTTGCTCGGCCAGCAGGTGTTCGGCCTGGCCTCGACGACTGCTGTCCTCTCCTTCATCGTGAGCTTCGGTGTGGTCAAGGCGTTCGCCAACCTCTTTGCCGGGCGGCTGAGTGATCGCCTTGGGCGCAAAGGCGTCTTGGTGGTGGGCTGGCTCATCGGACTGCCTGTGCCGTTGCTCATCATCTTTGCACCCTCCTGGGAGTGGGTGGTCTTCGCGAATGTCTTGCTCGGCATCAATCAGGGCCTCTGCTGGTCCACGACCGTGATTATGAAGATCGATCTGGTGGGGCCTGCTCGTCGTGGACTGGCAATGGGGTTCAACGAAGCGGCAGGATACGGAGCGGTCTCGCTCTCCGCGATTGCCGCGGGCTATCTCGCGGCCACCTATGCGCTGCGGCCTCAGCCCTTCTTCTTGGGGATCGGTTTCGCCCTGGCCGGACTCCTGCTCTCGTTCTTCTTTGTGCGCGAATCACATGGGCATGCTCGTCACGAAGCAGCCAGGCTTTCGGTACCCACCCAGCCAGCAGCAGATGATAGGGCGCCAATGCCAGATCGCACAGTACTCGGCCACGAGGCCCGCTCCTTCAAGGAGATCTTTCTGCTCACCTCCTGGAAGAATCGGACACTTTTCGGGGTCAGTCAGGCCGGGCTGGTGAACAACTTGAATGATGGCCTGGCTTGGGGGCTGTTCCCCCTCTTCTTTGCTGCGGTGGGGCTGAGTGTGGAGGAGATTGGCTTCCTGGCTGGCATCTATCCGGGGGTCTGGGGCGTCACGCAGCTGGCGACGGGCGCCCTCTCTGACCGGCTAGGGCGCAAAGGCATGATTGTGGGTGGCATGCTGCTGCAAGGCGTGTCCATAGGGCTGCTCCTGCTCGTACACGGTTTTACCTGGTGGGCGGCAGCGATGGCGCTGCTGGGGATTGGAACCGCTCTGGTCTACCCAACACTGCTGGCGTCCATCGCCGATGTGGCGCATCCCAGTTGGCGGGCTTCGTCCGTGGGCGTCTACCGCCTCTGGCGCGATAGTGGCTATGCCATCGGCGCGCTGCTGGCTGGGGGACTGGCCGATCTGTTTGGTGTCTCCTGGGCCATCGGGGTGATTGCTGGGGTGACCGCATTTTCCGGCGTGCTGGCCCAGGCGGTGATGGTGGAAACCCTGCC
>DATGID010000019.1:0-138463 GCA_035307385.1 Ktedonobacterales bacterium
TGTCCCGTTGCAGGCTCTCCAGCACGACTTTCAGCTTGTACTCGGCGGAATACTGTTTGCGTTTGGCGTCCATCATGTCCAGCACCTTTCTGCGTCTTTGCTTCCCTTATCTCCCTATCTATTCTATCAGGTACTGGACACATCACCTGGTGGACTGCACCACCACATGGTCCAAAGCATTGCCCGCCAAGATAGAAGGCGAAAACAGTGTGTGGCAGAATTTCCCCAGCATCCAGACTGTTGAGACAGCCTATCCACCTCGCTCATCAATTCTGACTGAGGAGCAAGCGCTTCACCTCGGAGGATAGGACGCGCGCTGGTTAGCGCTGGATAGCTGCCACTTCCTCGATCAGATGAACCGCCTCCTCAGGCCCTGGCATGGCAGTGATCTCGCGCTGCAAGCGATGGGCGTTCGCGCGATAGCTCGGTTCCTCCAGAAGTGCGCGAACGCTTTGCCGAACGGTCGATGCGTTGACGTGTTGGGGCGTCAGGCACAGCCCGGCACCAGATGCCTTGACGAGTTCGCCGACGAGGTACTGATCAGCGCCTTGTGGCAGAATCAGCAGCGGCAGTCCCAATGCCAGCGAGCTTAATGCGGTGCCCGTTCCACCGTGACAGATCACCGCTGAGCAGTGTGGGAGGAGCAGCGTATATGGCAGGTAGGGCTCCACCTGCATATTTCCAGGGAGTGGCCCAAGCGAGGCCAGATCCCCTTGGAACCCACTGGTGATGAGCACATCCATATCCAGACTCCGCAGCCCGTCGATCACACTGCGGAACATCGCCATGTCCCCGTTGGTTCCCTTATTTGTTCCGAGGGTCATATGCAGGAGTGGCACCTCCCGACGGTGCTCCATCCAGAGACGGATGTGATGAGGATACGCATGCTTGGCTCTCCCCCCTTACAGGTCGCTCAACTGATCCAGAACACGCTTTCCGAAAGGAGTGTCCCTAATCCGGTCGAATGTTCTGGTTGAGCCGGAACAGGTTGGCGGGGTCATACTTGCGCTTCAACGCAACCAGACGCTCGTAGTTGGGACCGTAGGCCGAGCGGACCCGCCCCTGGCCTTCGTCGCCCAGGAAGTTGACATAGGCCCCATGCGCCTCGGGTTGCAGGGCGGCGAACAGGCCTCGCGCCCAATTGATATGGTGTTCGTTGTCGCCTGGTGTCGGCCACATGCCGATGATGTTGACCACGAATCCCTCATTGCGGTATCCAAAGGCGGTGGCATCGGCGGCCACCCGGTTCATCGCGCCACCAAGCTGGTGCAGATGGATCATCGAGAGCGGTGAGGTAGCCTTCGTGGCGTACTCGATCATCGTGTCCATAGCCGCATCGCTCAGATCGTGCAGGAAAGCCGCTTTCCAGTAATTGTGCAATCCGGCAGGCGCAGTGGGGTCATTGGCCTGTTGCAGGGCGGTATAGGGCAGCGGACCCATCATGTCCATCACCGAGGGGCCAAATTCCTTGAGCGGTCGAAGCACCGCTTCGCCTTGTTCCACCGGGCCAGCATAGCAGGCAGCAATGCCGATAATCTGCTGTCCCTCTGGAGTGGTCGCAAAGATCATAATGGTGGTCAGTTCGTCGGGCGCGGTGGCAAGGAAGCGACGGTAGAAGTGCAAGACCTCTCTGGCGCGCGCCAGGGGGTAAGCCACCACGCCCCCGACCACCGTCGAAACTGGGTGCAGCGCGAACTCGAATGCTGTGACCACGCCGAAGTTGCCACCTCCTCCACGCAGGCCCCAGTAGAGATCAGGGTGTTCGTCGGTACTGGTCTTCACCAATTGCCCGTCAGCGGTCACGACCTCCGCCGAGAGCAGATTGTCGCAGGCCAGTCCATGCTTGCGCACCAGCCAGCCGATGCCGCCACCGAGCGTGAAACCAGCCACCCCGGTGGACGAGATCAGGCCGCCCGTGGTGGCAAGCCCGTATTGCTGCGCCTCCTGGTCGAATTCTTTCCACGTCGTGCCGGGTTCGACGCGGGCGGTATGGCGCTCGCTATCAACCTGCACGACCTTCATGGGGGAGAGATCGATGACCAGGCCGCCATCACAGGTGCCTGCCCCGGTGACGTTGTGGCTCCCGCCGCGTACCGCGACCAGCAACTGTTGGTCGCGGGCGAAGCGGATGGCCTTGCTCACATCGGCGACCCCGGCGCAGCGCACAATCAGGGCGGGGCGCCGGTCGATCATGCCGTTCCACACTTTGCGGGCGTCGTCATACGCGGCGTCGCCGGGAAGGATAAGCTGCCCGCGCAGGCTGGCCCGGAAGTCCTGAATGGTGGCCTCGCCGAGCGCAAGGCTGTGATCCGCTTCGTGTCCCATCATCTACTTTCCTTTCCTTAGCGGCCTGACGGAGGACGACTTTCAACCGGCTCTATGGCTGCCCGAAGGTACTCTGCCGATAAATTTGCCTGATGTTTCCGCTGTGCGTGATCTTGCGTCATCCGAATGAGTTCGTCCTCTTCCGTATCGCGCACCTCAAAGTGGCAGTCGGGCGCGCGACAGATCAGTTGTTTCTGCTGGGTGTTGGCGTTGGTTGACATCGATGGTATGTTCCTTTCCTCAAGGCTTTCCTGGCCTGCTTTCAAGAGATGGCAGTGCCATCCGAAGGGGTTCTTTGGTGATACGTGCCTGACATCAGGCTGCGGCGATCACCTCCAGAGGAGTGTAGCCACAAAGCGGCGTCTTGCCATTGAGGAAAATAACTAGATAGAAAGGGGAAGGGTACGTAGATTTCTTGGGGAGAGATTCTGATCGGGTACGTAGAAGATCAGCGTTTCGCGAGTCCTGTTTCGACCGCCCAGGTGGCAATCTGGGTCCGAGAAGTAAAGCCCAGTTTTCCCAGGATATTGCTCACATGCACCTCAGCAGTCCGCTCGCTCACCACCAGGAGATCGGCTATCTGTCGACTGGTTTTTCCCTGTGCAACGAGCGTCGCTACCTCGCGTTCGCGTGGCGTCAAACCACCAAACGCTTGCCTGGCAACCTCACGAGAGCGGGGCGGTTTTTCCTTGGGCACCAGCGCAAGCGCGGTATGGAAGAACCGTTCGCGTAGGGAGGGATCATCAATCGTCGAGGCCAGTTTCTGGATGAGGTACCGGGCTGCAGCCCATTCCTGCTGCGCCTGGTCTTCTCGTTGGAGTACGTGGTAGACGCGCCCCAGGGACCGCTGGATACGCCAGAGGATGGAGGGAGCCTGGCGCAGTTCGGCGCCCCGTTTGGCCTCCTCAAACGCTGCTGCCGCTTCTTCCAGGCGCCCTAACGCGAGGAGCGCCTCCCCCTTCAAGGCCAGCAGATGCGGGATCGGCTGCGGTCCTGCATCGCCTGGAGCCGAGACCAGCAACTGCCCGGCGATGGTTAACGCGCGAGCCGCTTCCCCTTGTGCCAGCGCCAGTTCGCCCCAGACGCGGGCCACTTGCCGCTCAAAAAAGGTGCCCGGTTTCTGGTCGCGTGGCAAGATGGTCTCGAGCGCTGCTGCTGCGCGAGGAAAGTCGCGCCTGAGGAGGGAGGCCAGTGCCAGGTAGGGCGTCAGATAGCCCACCCAGATCATCGATCTACTTGCTTGTGCGCCTGCTATTCCGGCTTCCAAGCAGGTAATCGCCCGGTCGGGGTCCAGCAGCAACAGGTACAGTTGCCCCAACGCGCCGTTGGTGGCGGCGATCCATTCCTGATGTTCGATGCTGGTGGCGATGCGCAGCGCCTCGTGGGCATGGGCCAATGCCGAGCCATAGTCCCCGAAGGAGGAGAGCACATTTGTAGTAGCCATTTCGACAAAAGCCTGCCCCGAGAGGGAATTGGTCTGCCTGGCCAGGCGTAACGCTTCTTCGATATCCTGCACACATTCCTCGCGGGTGCGCAGCGCACTGAAAGTAGATTCAATCGTTTCAGGAGCGGCGTCCAGAGCGCGCACAGCCAGCGCAGAGGACAGTCTTTGCTGGTCGCCCAGGCTGCGGAACAGCTCAATCACGCGCCCAAAGAACTCCTGCGCCGCTCTGGCCGGGTCTCCCAGGAAAAAAGAGGCTCCGCCCAGCATCTCGAGCGCCTCAGCCATGCCCTGGCGGTCGGCTTGCACTTCAAACAGACGCAGCGCCTCCTGGTGAGCTTCAAGCGCCTCCTGAATCTGGCCGGTGTTGAGCAGCCAGTTGCCCAGACGGTTGAGGCTGCGGGCATGCAGCGTGGGCTCTGCTAGTTCCTCAGACAGCGCCAGCGCCTGGCGAAACCACACGCCTGCTCGTTCATAATCGTGGCCGGTCCACAGGAAGCCGAGGGCGAGCATGCTCTGCCATTCCATCAGGCGATCCTGAACGGTGCGGGCCGTGTCAAGTGCCTGCTCGTAATCGGCCCGCGCGCCCTCAAAGTCACCCAGCGTTTCATACGCCTGCCCCCGCTCCAGGGAGAGGTGCACTGGTGGCGTCTGGGAGAGATGATGGGTGGCCTCCTCCGCACGGGTAAAGTGGTCGATGGCCGCCTGCTGCGCGTAGAGCGTCAGAGCTTTTGCTCCGGCCTCTTGTGCGTAGGCCAGCGCTTGCTCCCACATCCCCGCTTCATAGGAGTGGTAGGCCAGGTCTTCCAGGTAGCATTCTCGAGCGGTCGGGGATGTGGGGCAAAGCCGTTCCAGGGTTTGGGCGAGGTGGCGATGCAACGCTTGTCGCTCGCGCAGCAGCAACTCATCAGCAATGGCCTGCTGCGTCAGTGCGTGGCGAAAGGCAAACTGGTCTACCGCCTCTTCCACCACTAATTGAGCGACGATCAGTTCTTTGAGGAGGGCCAGCAGATGCGCTTCATCGCAGCGCATCACTTCCTGGAGCAAGGTGATATTGAAACGCCGCCCGGCCACCGCTGCCAGGGTGACGAGGTGTTTGGCGTCTGCGCTCAAGTACATGATACGCTGCTGCACCGCTTCCTGGACACTGCGCGGCACGGGCGCCCGCAGTGCGGTGCGCTTCCAGATCCCATCGACATAGACCAGCTCCCCAGTGGTCAGGAGTGATTTGAGGAGTTCTTCGACAAAGAACGGATTGCCCTCGGAGCGGGAGTAGAGCGTGTCGAGGAGGTCCGCATCAACCTCTTGCTTCGGCTCCAGCATCGCGTAGAGCATCGCAGCCACGTCATCGCGTGAAAAGCGCTCAAGCGCATATTCCTGTGCCAGGCGTTCACGATCCACCTGGCTGAGCCACTGCCGCAAGCGTGGGTGCAGCTCATCGCTGCGGTAGGTCACGAGCAAAAGAAGCGGCATCTGCTGACTGCGCCGGGCCAGGTGCAACAAAAACTCCAGACTCAGGTCGTCACACCAGTGGACGTCCTCCACCACGAGCAATACTGGCTGCTGCATTGCTTGCTCTGTAAAGAAATAGGTCATGGTCGCAAAGAGGCAACGCTTCTCCTCTTCGGGATCAGCCGAGCGGGATATGGGCTGGCTCGCTAGCTCTGGGAAGCGCAATGGCAGGTCAGGAAGCAGCCGGTACAGTTCGGTAAGGAGGGGCTTCACATTGTCGGCCAGGGGAGCCGGAGTTCGTTGCATAAAATACGACTGGAAGAGGTCCAGGAGCGGGGCGTAGGGCACCGAACGTTCCGTCTGGAAGCAATCGCCCTGGAAAATCCGAACGTCATGGGCCGCTGCGTACGTCTTGGCCTCAGCCACCAGGCGTGATTTGCCAATCCCAGCCTCGCCCGCCAGAAGGAACATATGCTCCAGGCCGTGCTGGAGACCCTCGATGAGCTGGAGCATGGTCGTCAGGTCGAACTGGCGACCAATGAAGATGGGACAGACCATGTTCCTCTGGAATGCTCTGGTCATCGCGCTCGTGCCCGTTCCATACTGCTGTTCCAACCCGCCTCAGAGAGCCGAGAGGAAGGATGGCGCTTCCCCGCCTCACGCAAGACAGTATAGCATAGGCAAGGCGGTTTCCTCCATACGGCCCGATGACCCCGACGGCAATCCGGCTGACGTATGTCAGCTTCTTTCGTCATAAGCGCGAGCATTGGAAACAAAGACGGTCGTTTCCGTTCAGGCACTCGCTTGCTAATACCGGATCATCAACGTAGCACCCAAGTATGAGAGCCTGGTCCCCTGGGCCTCTCACCCTACCTCTCTTCATACAGGGAGCCAGCACCAGAGGAGAAGGAGCGGGGGAACTGGCTGGGAGCCCAGGTAGAGTCAGGAAAAATGCACAGGAGGCTTGTTGGAGTGATCGTTTTGCTGGCGAGCGGAACCGAAGGGGCGAATCCGCGATCTCCGGGCAAAGCCTGTTGACATCTGGGCTCAGGCAAGTAGGAGGAAAGGGGATGATCAAGCGGTCGAATCCGCGATCAACGCATGGAACCTGCTGGTATCTGGGCTGAAAGCAACCTGGCGGAACCGACGGGCGTCGAACTCGCTGTCGCCTGCGAGCAAGCTTCGTTCGCCAGCGCTTATCCCAAGCGGCCTAGAGCCTCCACCGGCCAAGCCACTGCATGGCAATCCACCCATTCCCCTCTTCAAAATTCCGCCTGCCCAGTGGCCCATCGTCTTGCAGCGCGTCGCCCAGGGGGAGTCGCTGCGCCAGATTGCCAGGAGCTATCATACCTCGTACGAGGCCGTGCGCCGGGTGCTGAACGCTGCTCGCAAGGAGCTTGAGGGAGGTGAGGGTGAGTTATGAGCGCTGCGAACTGAAGAGGAAGCGCAGTAGCAGCGGCAGAGCGTAAGGATGTCTGCCTGTTCGGAGTCTCGGAGACGAGAAAAAGAGCCCTCCCAAAACGTCAAAGTTGACAGCGGAGAACCGCCGTTTCTATAATGAGTCATGTCTATGCCCTTGCTCGCCACGAAACTGTATCTGCCACTCCCTCGGCCTCAGTTGGTCAGTCGCCCGCGCCTGCTTGAGCGGCTGAACACAGGGCTGCGCCACAAACTGACCCTCATCTCGGCCCCTGCTGGCTTTGGGAAAACGACGCTGGTCAGCGAGTGGCTGGCCGGGTGCGAGCGACCGGCAGCCTGGCTGTCGCTGGACGAGGGAGATAATGACCCCGCGCGTTTTCTGGCCTACCTCATCGCGGCTTTGCAGACGATTGCGCCCACGCTTGGAAAAGGAGTGCTGGGGGTGCTCCAATCCCCTCAACCGCCATCAACCGAAGCGCTGCTGACAACGCTGCTCAATGATCTGACCGCCATTCCGAACCAATTTGTCCTTGCCCTGGACGATTACCATCTGATTGAAGCCCAACCGATTGACCAGGCGCTCACGTATCTGGTCGAGCATCTGCCACCGCAGATGCACCTGGTCATCGCCACTCGCCAGGACCCCGGCCTGCCCCTGGCCCGGCTGCGTGCGCGGGGTCACTTGACGGAACTGCGCGCCGCCGACCTGCGTTTTATCCCTGCCGAAGCTGCGAACTTTCTCAATCAGGTGATGGGTCTGGGCCTTTCCGCCGAAGACATCACTGCCCTGGAACAGCGTACCGAGGGCTGGATTGCCGGTCTGCAATTGGCCGCTCTCTCGTTGCAAGGGCATCCAGACGCCGCCAGCTTCATCTCCTCATTCACGGGCAGCCACCATTTTGTGATGGACTATCTGGTGGAAGAAGTCCTGCAACAGCAGCCCGCAAGCGTCCAGACCTTCTTGCTGCGTACCTCGATCCTCGAACGTCTCTGCGGCCCGCTGTGTGATGCTGTGGTGCGCGACCCCTCGGCTTCGGGGCAAGCTACCCTGGACTATCTTGACCACGCAAACCTGTTTGTCGTCCCGCTGGACAACGAGCGACGGTGGTATCGTTATCACCACCTCTTCGCTGAACTGCTGCGGCAGCGCCTGCCCCAGAGCCTTGCCGCCTCTCCTGGAGAGGCGACAAGCCAGGTGAATGCCTTGCACATCCAGGCCAGCCAATGGTATGAAGAGCACGATCTTGGTCTTGAAGCGTTTCAGCATGCGGCAGCTGCTCATGATGTGGAGCGCGCTGAACGCCTGATGGATGGCAGGGGGATTCCCCTCCATTTTCGTGGCGCGGTGAAAGTGCTGCTTGACTGGCTGGCGGAGCTTTCGCCGCCGGTCCTAGATGCCAGACCCTCGTTGTGGTGGAGATATGCTGCGCTGTTGCTAGTGAATGGCCAAACGATTGGCGTAGAAGAGAAACTAGACGCTGCTGAAGCCGCCCTGCCAGACGTCGAGGTGGATGAGCAGACACGCAACCTCCTGGTCGGGCGGATTGCAACCGCCAGAGCGACGTTGGCACTCACGCGGTATCAGGTGGAAACCATGCTGGCCCAGTCGCGCCGCGCGCTGGAGTATCTGCCTCCTGACAACCGGTCTCTCCGCGCCAACGCGCACTGGACGCTGGGCTATGCTTACCAACTCCAGGGAGACCGCGCCGCCGCCCGCCGGGCCTTTACTGACGGCATTGCGCTCAGCCAGTCAGCCAGAGACATCTTCACCACGATCCTGGCGACCATTGGCCTGGGCAATATTCAGGAAGCAGACAACCAACTCGCGCAGGCAGCCGAGACCTACCGTCGCGTTCTGCACCTGGCAGGAAATCAACCACTTCAGATTATCTCCGAAGCGCATCTGGGCCTGGCCCGTGTGCTCTTTGAATGGAACGATCTGGAGGCCGCTGAGCAGCACGGGCAAGAGGCTCTCCATCTGGCGCGGCAGTACGAGAGCATTGTTGACCGATTCGTTAGCTGTGAGGTCTTGCTTGCCCGTCTGAAGCTGGCCCAGGACGATGTGGCTGGCGCGGCTGCAATGCTCGCAGAGGCCAGTCAGTCAGCGCACCAGCAACATTTTATGGATCGCATCCCCGAAGTGGCTGCCGCCCAGGTGCTGACCTTGCTGCGCCAGGGCAAGCTCGCGGCAGCCGCCCATCTGGCAGAGACGCACGCGCTTCCGCTCAGCCAGGCCAGGGTCCATCTGGCGCAGAGAAACCCCTCCGCTGCCCTGGCTGTGCTCGCTCGCCTTCGTGTACAGGTGGAGGCCAGGGGATGGGCGGATGAACGGCTCAAGATGCTGCTCCTCCAGGCGCTGGCCTTGCAGGCGCAGGGTGAAGAGGAGCAAGCGGTGTCACTGCTTGGTGACGCGCTGGCGCTGGCCGAGCCGGGCGGCTTCATCCGGCTCTTTGTTGACGAAGGCGATCCGATGGCGCACCTCCTGACCGCAGTCGCGGCCCAGGGAATGCTACCGGACTATACCAGCAAGCTGCTGGCTGTCTTTGAATCCAAGCAGCAGCAGAGCGAAGCCTCCGCGTTACAGCCCCCCTCTGCCCACCCCTTGATCGAGCTCCTCAGCCCCCGCGAGCGAGAAGTGCTCCAACTCATTGCGCAGGGACTCTCGAATCAGGAGATTAGTGAGCGGCTGGTCCTTGCCCTGGATACGGTGAAAGGACACAATCGGAACATCTTTGACAAACTCCAGGTCCAGAGACGTACCGAAGCGGTCGCCCGTGCCCGCGAGCTAGGGCTGTTATAGACAACACGCCGGTTTGCCTGCAACGTCACAAGAACGGCTTGCCAGCGGTCTATCACGCCCCAGCTTGATCACCGCTCCCCTCCCAACACCTCCACAACAACACTCTAAACAACACTTTCGTGTCTCCATGTGAAGATCGCTCTGGAGCTATGCTTTCTAACGGATCGAACAAGTGGCATAGACGGTTCTGACCGGCTACAAGAGGGACAGGCCATGATAAACACACGCAGCCCAAACACTGATCCTGGTGAACCAGAGGTCTATGAGATTCGTATCAAAGGGCATCTGGATTGTCAATGGACCGACTGGTTTGATGGTCTGACGATTACGCTGGAAGACACTGGCGAGACGCTGTTAACCGGCCCGGTGGTTGATCAGGCCGCGTTGCACAGCGTGCTCAAGAAAGTGCGCGATCTGGGTATGTCATTGGTCTCGGTGAATCGCCTGCCACCCGCCCACGTAGATGCGCCCGATATCAAAAGGAGACTCATATGAAAGCGATTGTCATGTCACACTACGGATCACCGGATGTGCTTCAACTCGAGGAGGTAGCAAAGCCTACCCCCAAGGATGACGAAGTCCTGGTACAAGTTCTTGCGGCATCTCTCAACGCGGCTGATTGGCATGTCGTGAGAGGTGAACCGTTCCCAATCCGCTTCATGGTTGGGGGGCTTCTCGAGCCAAAACACACGATGATACCTGGAGCTGCTGTAGCGGGGCGGGTTGAAGCGGTTGGCAGCAACGTCACGCAGTTTCGGCCCGGTGATGAGGTCTTTGGGGACCTCTCCGGGTGTGGTTGGAGTGGTTTTGCCGAATATGTCTGCGCGCGTGAAGATGCCCTGGTGTTGAAGCCATCCAATATTTCCTTCGAGCAAGCAGCAGCCGTACCTCTGGCAGCAGTTACTGCGTTGCAGGGGCTGCGCGATAAAGGGCAGATTCAGCCAGGGCAAAGGGTGTTGATTTATGGTGCCTCTGGCGGGGTGGGAACGTTCGCCGTACAGCTTGCCAAAGCCTTGGGGGCAGAAGTCACTGCTGTGTGCAGCACACGCAATGTCGAGATGGTGCGCTCCCTTGGAGCCGACCACGTCATTGATTACACGCGGGAAGATGTCACCCAACAGGGGCAGCCGTATGACCTGATTCTGGCCGCGAATGGCTATCATTCCATTTTCGCCTATCGGCGGGCGTTACGTCCTGAGGGAAGGTATGTGATGACTGGCGGTTCCAATGCCCAGATGTTCCAGGCGATGCTGCTGGGGCCAGTGATTTCCATGTCCGGGACCAGGAAAATGGGGAACTTGCTGGCGAGACCAAATCAGCAGGATTTGACTTTCATCAAAGGGCTGCTTGAAGCGGGCAAAGTTGTCCCGGTGATCGATAGGCAGTATCCCCTACATCAGGTTCCTGAAGCGATCCGCTATCTGGAAGCAGGACACGCCTGAGGCAAAGTCGTCATCACCGTGGACCAGAATCATTAAAGCTAACACAGCCCTGATCAAGATTCTCTGAGAGGGAACACATGACCGCACAGTCTGTGGCTAAGATCGATCCACACGACCCAGAGCAACGGAAAGGAGAAATGCGTATGACCACCCATATCGCCGAACCATCACCACGTATTGAGATACCTCTTATTGTTACCCGTGCAAGAGTCGTTGGGTTCCTGCTGCTCCTTCCCATTCCACTCGATCTCTTTGGCTCATTGTATGTTCCCTCCAAACTGATCGTGCCCGGAGATGCCGCCACAACAGCCAGGAATATTATGGCATCGGAGTTCCTTTTCCGTCTTGGTATTGTGAGCACACTCCTCTTACTGCTCGTCGATGTAGCGGTGGTGCTTGTGTACTACCAGTTCCTCAAACCGGTGAACAAGAACCTGGCGCTGCTGATGGTCATCCTCAATCTGCTCGGCGTCCCTATCGCTATGCTCAATGAGCTGAACCAGTTTGCGATCCTCCTCCTCCTGCACAGTGCTGACTCTCCGAGCATCTTCACACCAGATCAGGTACACGCTTTGCTGGCCCTCTTGCTAAATTTGCACACCACTGGCAGCACCATCGGCGGTCTCTTCTGGGGTCTCTGGCTGGTTCCCTACGGGTTACTGGTGATCAAGTCGGGATTCTTTCCCAAATTGATCGGGGTCTTGATTGGAGTCTTGTTGATCATTGAATGTTTTGGCTTTCTGATCCAAAGTTTTGGAGGCTTTCTTGTGCCTGACCTCGCCGCAACCCTTGCCCTGCTTCCTGGGATGACGGCTTGGGCGGAACTGTTCGTCCCCTTGTGGCTGGCGATCAAGGGCGTCAACGTCGAACAGTGGGAAAAACGCGCGCGTGCATCGGCGTGAAAAACCCCGTATGAATCACAAAAGGAGACCTTGCATGAAAGCGATTGTGTACCCCAAATACGGATCACCGGATGTACTTCAATCCACAGAGGCCGAGAAACCGGTTCCTAATGATGGTGAGGTCCTGGTAAAGATTTATGCGGCCTCCGTCAATGCCCTTGATGGGCATAGCCTGAGATCACCGCTTCTGGTCCGCCTCCTCACAGGCAATGGGCTGCGTACCCCCAAAGACCAGCGACTGGGCGCTGACATCGCCGGGCGAGTGGAAGCGGTTGGCAAGAGTGTTACGCAGTTTCAGGTCGGTGATGAAGTCTTTGGGACATGCACGGGTGGTGGGTTTGCCGAGTATGCGTGTGCGGCTGAACATCAGGTCGCCCTGAAACCGGCCAATCTCTCGTTTGAGGCCGCCGCTGCCGTCCCGGTCGCGGCGCTCACCGCCTTGCAGGGGCTGCGCGATAAAGGGCAGATTCAGCCAGGCCAGCAGGTGTTGATTCAGGGAGCGACTGGTGGGGTGGGAACCTTTGCCGTGCAGCTTGCCAAAGCCTTGGGGGCAGAAGTCACTGCCGTGTGCAGCACGCGGAATGTGGAGATGGTGCGCTCCCTTGGGGCCAACCACGTCATTGATTACACGAAGGAAGATGCCACCAGACAAGGGCAGCCGTATGACCTGATTTTGGCCGTGAACGGCTATCATTCCATTTTCGCCTATAGGCGTATATTACGCCCTACGGGAAAGTATCTCCTGGTCGGAGCCTCCAAGGAGCGTCTCTTCCAGGCCGTCATCCAGACGATGCTTCTGGGGCCAGTGCTGTCCAGGAGCGGTGGAAAGCAATTAGGGTTCATGGGGATAGCAAAAATCAACCAGCAGGATTTGATCTATATGAGTGAGTTGCTGGAAGCCGGCAAGGTCGTGCCGGTGATCGATAGAAGCTACCCGTTACAGGAGGTGGCTTCGGCGTTCCATTATCTGGAGGAAGTCCATGCTCAAGGCAAAGTGGTGATTACGGTGGACCAGCACGACGCAACCGAACACAACCCGCATGCAAGCGACCCCGGAGGAAACACGTGAAAGCGATTATCTTGACAAAATTCGGACCACCGGACGTGCTTCAGCTTCAAGAGGTCGCAACACCGGTGCCTGAGGACCATGAAGTCCTGATCAAAATCTATGCGACGACGGTCTTCGCAGGAGACTGTGAGCTGCGCGGTTTACGCCTCCCGCTCGCGTATCGGCTTGCCTTCCTCATTGGTGTGGGTCTCCTCAGATGCATTAGATCACGGCCCTTTATCCTGGGCCAGGAGATCGCTGGGGAAATTGAAGCCGTTGGCAAAGATGTACAGCGCTTTCGCCCAGGAGACCAGGTGCTTGGCTGGACCGGCTTTGGATTTGGTGGGTATGCGGAGTACACCTGTCGGCCTGAAACAGGGGTGCTGGCACTCAAACCGTCTATGCTGACCTATGAGGAGGCAGCTTCCCTGGTTATCGGTGGATGTGATGCCCTGTATTTTATAAGAAAAGCGGCGCTCCAGAGCGGTCAAAAGGTGTTGATTAATGGCGCCGGTGGCAGCATCGGGACGTTTGCAGTGCAGCTTGCCAAATACGTTGGAGCTGAGGTGACTGCTGTGGACAGCACGGAGAAATTGGAGATGCTGCGCTCGCTGAAGGTAGACCATGTTATCGATTATACCCAGATAGATTTCACCGAAAACGGTGAGACCTATGATGTGATTTTTGATGTGGTCGGCAAGAGTTCGTTTTCTCGCGGTGTACGAGCGCTCAAGCCAAATGGGCGCTATCTTCTGGGGAACGCTGGCCCGTTACAACAGGTGCGCGGGCGATGGCTTTCGCGGGGCGGCAAGCAGATCATCTCCTGGGCAGCCAGGACCGCCGACGAATACGCTGAAGACTTCAATTTCCTCACCGAGTTGATAGAGGCGGGAAAGCTGCAATCGGTCATCGATAGGTGCTATCCATTGGAACAAATTGTTGAGGCTCACCGGTACGTCGACGCAGGACACAAAAAGGGAAATGTCGCCATCACGGTGGTACAGAGCAGTTCATCCTCACAAAGTGCCGGGGTTGATGGCGGGGCACGGTGGTTATGAGCACTGGCTCCTGCCTCACTCTGGCTCAGCACGCTATCCGGGCAGAAAAGCCCTTGAGGAGATAAGCTCCCTGCTGCCCAGCGCAACAAGAGATCAGCAATGGGGAACGCAAGCAGGTGCTTTCGCAGGTGGTGGAACAGTATGAACATGCAGGAACCACTACACCTGATGACGAGGTGCCTCGCTGGTATGACACGCGTGCGGAACCGAAGTGATCGAATCAGCGCTCGACAGGACTCCTGGTGTAGTCTGGGCTGACGTAAGCAGGTGAGAAAAGAGGATGAAGAGGTCGGTTCCGCGCACACCACACGAGGCCTGATAGCAGGCGGACTCAAGCAAGCAAGAGCGGAACCGACGGGCGTTCAGTTCGCTGTCACCAATCGCCGCTATCCCGCTTGAAACGCTGCTCTCAGGCCATGTGAGCCCCTTCTTGCCTCAAAAGGCCAAGCATGCCAATCCCCCAATCCCTCTCTTCAAGATCTCCCGTTCGGAATGGCCCCAAGTTGTACGGCGGATCTCCCAAGGGGAATCGCTGCGCCAGATCGCCAGGAGCTATCACACCTCCCATGAGGCGGTGCGCCGAGTGCTGAGTGCGGCTCGTAAGGGGCTACTGGCAAGCGAGGGTGGGCCATCGACACTGCCTCCCGAAGAACAAACAGAGTAGCCAACAACAGCAAGAATAACGGCGAGCAGAGAGCGCCTTGGAGGCTTATGTTGATTACTCGACTGGGTCGTCCATACAAGCGTTTGCCTGTATGCTTGGAGGCATTCGTAATTTGGGGCTGATATTCGAGAGAGCCAACTCACACTTGCTCATCGTGCAAGGCACCCTGGCAGTTTCTGGTTTGGGCACCAATCGTTGTGGAACTGGAGGAATTCTCTAACGAACGAAGTCCGTCGTGGCCTCTCTCTTCTTCCTCCTCGCTTCCGGGGCCAAAGCGCATCACGCTGCCCAAAGCGTACTTGGCACCAGCCTGGCAAACAACTTAAGGAGGGACAGAGAAAAAGCAGATGCGATGCGCTACATCCCATGCGCTCAATAGTGAGATGTCCATTGGTGCATCTGATGCTGCCAGATGCACCCTACTGCTGTCCGATCAATCACCGGGAGGTAGAGAGCCCGGAGTGCCTGGACCACAATGGGGAAGTCCGGGGCTTCAATCCAGTGTTCCTGTAGAAACGTTTGCCAGCGTGTCTCGTGCTTAGCGTCGTATTTGACCACGGAGGAGGAGAATACCTCGGCCTGAGGATCGATGACGACCCCTTGTTGCTGGCAGACCGCTTCCAGTGCTGCGATCATCCGATCTCCGACAAAATCGCTGCGTTGGCTCGCCAGCCAGCAATCATAGAAGTCTTTGAGCCTGGTCGTCTGGAAACCATTTCTCAGAAGGCTCGCCACCTTTCCAGAAAGGACGGCTTCAATGGGGGCCACTTGGACGGAGATGGAGGCCTGTGGGTGGAGCAGACGTGGCACCTGGACTACTTCGGGGGCAGGCACAACTTCAAACTGCAAGGCCACATCAAGCGTGAACAGGATACGCGTGTTGGGGCCCAGATGGGCGTGCATGACCGCTCGATACCCACCAGCAGGGGTCCCGGGCAGTACGCGTTTTAGCGTAAAGAGTGGCTCAAATTCCAGATGGTCCTCCTGATCCGATGGCAACCGTGTGCTGATGATGGCTTCCAACAGGGCACGGAGTTCGTGTTCATCGCTGATTTGAGGCACATCCACATCGAGGTCGCGGGTGACGCGCTGCTCAGAATAATCAGCCGGACGAGCCAAGGTCAAAGACCACGCGCCCCCGACGATGAGCTGGCCGGCATAGGGCGATGCGGCCAAGCGCGCGAGAAAGCCTTGTTGGGCATACCAACTGCGCACCAGCGTGCCCCGGCTGCCGGAAGGGACGTGCGGGAGCGCGTTTCTGGCCCAGGTATCGAGCCGGGCCTGAATGCTGATCGCTTGTGGATCGGGTTGTGGCATCGAGCAAGTTCCTTTTTTGCATCAGCGGCAAACAGCAGCAACAACGAGCCCCTGAGAACACTGTTCATTCTCAGGGGCAGTCTAAAACTACCGTAGAGCGTGGTCAAGCGACCTGCACTGCATCAGTCAGGCTCACACCATAGCAGCGGAAGGCGTCCTGCAAAGCACGCGCTCCTGCCTCTTCATCGATGAAGGCGCGATACATCATCAGGGCATCCTCGCGTGTCTCCTCAGGGATGGCCGGGTCTGCCCAAATCTGGGCCAGGGCTACTGCGGGCGTATACATCCGGACGGGCTCGGATCCTGGAGGAGTCGGATACATGGTCATCACGCCATACTCGCGCAACGCCGGGGCAACGACAAAGGGTCGGATGCCCAAATCGGCAGGGAATGCTCCCTGCCAGTCAGGAGGGAGACTCATGTCAATGACCCTGGGCAGCTCCATGGAGAGTTCATGAAAGACCAGGGCGCTCACTTTCCCGATGATGCCCTCAGGCACTGCCCACTGGGCCAGGACCAAGCCATCGACATAAGCGGTGAGCTGGCCCAGGGTGAATCTCTCTCCCTGCGGGACCAGCACCTGCTCCTGCAACCAGTGTTCGATAGCTGATTGGGAATAGCGGTGCAGCAGCTCCTCGCGGGTCACCGTGCCCTGATGCTCCAGCACCAGGTCGATAAGTTCGGCTGGCGGGAGGGCCAACTCTAGCGGTGCCATAGCACTCCTCCTTTCTATGTTTCTCTCTATTATACTCGATCCCGATGAGAGCAGCTCGAAACAAGGCGGTTATTGCAAGCTCTCATAGCAACCCTGGCGGGCCGCAGAACCGCTCTCTTCCTCAAGGAAGCCAGGGTAAACGACTGACGTGATGAGGTCAAGAGCATTTCCGGCGGTGTCGGGAACCAGAGGCTGCCATCATGCTATACTGAACGCGAAAAGAGTTACTCACCCAGGAGTACCGCATGCACGTTGTTCATGGAACCTGGATTCCCGACGACACCCAAGAGTTTACTCAGCGTGGGGCTTTCTATCTGTGGGTCGAGACCGATACCCCATCGGGAGCAGCACGACGGCGCGGCGACGCCGCTCACCCCCACCCCAGGCACCTGGCCCATACGGCTCTGGCTGCGTTTCTTCTGGAGAAGCTGGGGCGACAGGAGTCTTTTCCAGGCACGTTGGTGCGTACCCTGTCGACCAAATACGTGTTACTCCCGACGGTTGCGGGCAAGCCCGCTCCCGCCTTCGAACTGCTGCGATACACGGATGAGGAAGAGCCGATCGAATTCGATCTGGCTCCCTGGCAGGTCTCCTGCTACCGGGTGCCGCAGATCATCAGCACATTGGCCGACATCCATTTTCTGGCTCTCTACGCCGCCGAAGATTTCCAACTGGGCGCAGACCTCGTGTTCTGGCATCACTACACCCAGGCGATCAGGAGCATGATCGCCAAAGATCAGTACATTCCTGCTCTGAAGTATCGGGCGACCTCACCCTCTCCAACGCAAGGTCGACCCGACCAGGCAAACGCCGCTTTTGAACTGCACCCGGCGTGGGAACTGCTGGCCGACACCTATGAGGAGACGCTCCAGCGCTATGCTGCTGCCATGCCAGGAGTGTGCGCTGCCGGATTGAACAGCCCGGATAACACGGCATTGTGGGAGAAAGCGCCCTTGCTCCGTCACTTTTCAGAATGGCTCCTGCACGATGTCGTCACTGGCACCGCTTTCCCAGAGAAATTTGAGCGGCAGATCACCGATACGCTGCTCTCCCGGTGTCTCTCTCCGTCCCGACCAGCCCAGCCGCAAGCGCCGTCTGACGCGCTACAAGATTACAAGCGTTGGCGCTCCTGGCGAGCAAACTTCACCAGAACTTCTACCGAGGCGGGTTTCACGCTCTGTTTCCGTTTGGAAGAAGCGGCCCCCGACGCAATGGATGCCTGGCAGTTGCACTTTCTCGTTGCTCCCAGGCACGATCCTTCGCTCAAGCTCAGTCTTGGCGATTACTGGCGTTTCACCCCCAAGACGCGGGCTGAGACTGCCCGCCATTTCGGCCAGGATTTCGAGAAAAATCTACTGCTGGCGCTGGGATACGCCGCCCGAATCTATCCGACACTCTGGGATGGGATGCGCGCCGACCACCCGATGGGATGTCATCTCACGCTGGAGCAAGCGTTTGCGTTTCTGAAAGAGAGCGCCTGGGTCCTGGCAGACGCGGGCTACACCGTCATCGTTCCGGCGTGGTGGACGCCCGAAGGACGCCGCCGGGCGAAGGTGCGCCTCAAAACGTCGCTGCGGTCGCCCAAAGGGGCTGCCGCTGCCAACCAGGGCTATTTTAACCTCAACGCGCTTATCGCCTACGACTATCAGTTATCCATTGGAGGAGAACCTGTTAGCGAAGAGGAATGGCAGCAGCTTGTCAACGCGAAAACCCCGCTGGTCCAGTTTCGGGGCCAGTGGATGGAGTTGGAGCGCGACAAGATGCAGCAGCTCCTTGCGTTCTGGCAAACCCATCAGCACGAACACCCAGAGATGACGCTGCTGGACCTGATCAAGATGGCAACCGAGGACGAGGCTGACCGGGAATGGGACCATGACCAGAGCCTGCAAGAGATGCTGTCGCGGCTTCATGACAAGAATGCGTTTGCCCCTATTGAAGACCCACGCGACTTACAGGGAAGTTTGCGCGACTACCAGAGGCGCGGCGTCGCCTGGGTACACTACCTGGAACGCCTCGGCTTGAACCCCTGCCTGGCGGATGATATGGGCCTGGGCAAAACGCTGGAGGTTATCGCTTGCCTGCTCAAAGAACGGGAGGAAGCCTCCGACGTGCCACCCACGCTGGTTATCGCGCCGACGTCGGTGCTGGGCAACTGGCACAAAGAAATCGAGCGGTTCGCGCCGCAGCTTCGCGCGCTGGTGCATCAAGGCGGCGCGCGGCTCAAAGACAAACAGGCTTTTGAAGAAAGCTGCCAGGCGCACGATGTCGTCTTGACGTCATTCGCCCTGGCGCGCCTGGATGAAAAGCTCTTGCAGGGGCTGAAATGGCACCGCGTGGTGGTCGATGAGGCCCAGAATATCAAGAATCCGCAGACGGCCCAGACACGGGCCATTCTCAAGCTGACTGCCGCGCATCGGCTGGCGCTGACCGGCACGCCCGTTGAGAACCGCCTGCGCGATCTCTGGTCCATCTTCAACTTCCTCAATCCCGGCTATCTGGGCAAGGAAGCGCAGTTTCGCAGGACTTTCGAAGTGCCCATCTACAAAGGCAATGACTCGACCAGTTCGACGACCTTAAGGCAGCTCGTCGAGCCGTTTATCTTGCGGCGGGTCAAGACCGACAAGCGCATTATCGATGATCTGCCTGAGAAGATCGAACAAAAAGTGTATTGCACGCTCTCGACTGAGCAGGCTTCGCTCTATGAAGCGGTGGTCAAAGATGTGAACGAACAATTGAACGATGCCGAAGGTATCCAGCGCAAAGGCCTGATCTTATCGACGCTGCTGAAGCTCAAGCAGATTTGCAACCATCCGGCGCAGTTCCTGCAAGATGGCAGTGCGTTCACCACCGAGCGTTCTTACAAGTTTCAGCGCCTGGGCGAGATGCTTGAAGAGGTGATAGACAGCGGCGAAAGCGCGCTTATTTTCACGCAGTTTACCGAGATTGGCGGCGCACTGGAGCGCTACCTTCAGCATACCCGGCATTACAACACCTACTACCTGCATGGGGGGACCAGCGTGACCCGGCGAAATCAGATGATTGACGAGTTTCAAGACCCTGAAACTGAGCCATCGCTGTTTATTCTCTCGCTGCGAGCAGGTGGGGTCGGCCTGAACCTGACGAAGGCGAATCATGTCTTCCATTTTGATCGCTGGTGGAATCCTTCGGTGGAAAATCAGGCCACCGACCGCGCGTTCCGCATTGGGCAGCGCAAGAATGTCTTCGCGCATAAGTTTGTGGTGATGGGAACGCTGGAAGAGCGTATCGATGCGATGATCGAGGATAAGAAACGGCTCTCCTCGCTGGTGGTGGGAACCGACGAATCCTGGCTGACAGAGCTGGATAATGAGACGTTCAAGGAGTTGATTACCCTGCGGCGCAGCGCCGTTTTGGAGTGAGCGCAATGGCACAATTCAGCCGCACCTGGTGGGGACAGCGCTTTATCGCTGCCCTGGAACAGTTTACCGACCCTGCCCGCCTGGGACGAGGGCGTACCTACGCACATGGAGGGCGCATCCTTGAGTATAGGCTGGAATATGGCACAGTCACGGCCAGAGTACGAGGCTCCATCAATCCCTACTTTGGCGTCTACAAGGAACCTATCTACGATACTGCAATTACGATCAAAGCGATCACGACGGTTGACTGGATCAAGGTGATTCGCCGGATTGCGTCGCGGGCAGACCTGGTGACCAAGCTGTTGATGAATGAGATGCCTGATACCATTGAAGATGCTTTCTCCGAGCTGGGGCTGCACCTCTTGCCGCATAGCCAGCGTGATTTCACCACGACCTGTTCATGCCCGGATTACGCGAACCCTTGCAAGCATATCGCTGGGGTCTATTATCTGCTGGCATCTGCCTTAGACCACGATCCTTTTCTCATGTTCGAACTGCGGGGATTGTCCAGAAACGATCTGCGGGCCGAACTGGCGCAGACGCCCCTGGGGCAGATTTTAGGAGCCGCGATGGTGGCAACAGACATTCTTGTCGAACCAGTGGAGTCCTACTACACGCGCCCAGTCAGAGAGGTGCCCACAGGAGCAGGCGTGATTTCTCACAAAGCCTTCTGGACCGGCGCGAAGCGCCTGCCAGCGCCGCCTGCCAGCACATCCCAATCGGCAGTTTCGGCGATCCTGATCAAGAAGCAAGGAGATTATCCACCATTCTGGCAGAAAGATATTTCCTTCATCAGCGTGATGGAAGAACTCTATGAGCGGGTACGAACGAAAAACAGGCAAATGAAGGAATCTTAGGCGGGTGACCTGTGCTGGCGCGAGTGCGTCATCAGGCCACCATATTTCAGGAGTTTGCCCATGCACTAGCCCTTTGTCCGAACCCGTGGCAGCAGCGAGCCTGCACGGCGAGCGCCTGGGTATTGCGACAGGTGGGCTTGAGAGCGGAACCGAAGTGTTCGATTCCGCGCTCGACAGCAGTCCAGTCGCCACCTGGGCTAAAGTAGCAAGTATGAAAAATAGTGCGCAGATGCATCAACTGCGCACTACGTGCCAAGCCTGCTCTCATCTCGCTTCACGAGGCTAAGCAAGCGAACGGAACGGAACCGACGGGATTCGAACCCGCGCTCTCCTGCGTGACAGGCAGGCGTGTTGGGCCACTACACTACGGCTCCTTGTGTCCAGCAAAGGCTGATAAAAGATCAGCGCCGCCGGGCAAGTGAAATCATACCATGAATCCAGCCAGTTTGTCAAGTAATGTTCAAAGCTGCTCCTGACGATAGGTTGGCAATAGGCGGCTGGCGTGGTACAATGCCTTTGACAACACCAAGATTTACTAAAGCAGTATCTTTCTGCGCTCAGCATCCTCTATGCAGTGCAACTTAGCGATGATGCGAGTTAGGAACGCGGGTAAGCCATGCCTGTGTTCGGTTTCTTGAGAGTCATGAGGGGGCGATTGCACGATGTCAGGCCATTCGAAATGGGCGCAAATACGCCGACAAAAGGGTGTCAATGACGCCAGAAGAGGGCAGATTTTTACCCGACTGGGACGCGAAATCATCGTCGCTGTCCGCGAAGGTGGCAGCGGCGACCCTGCCGCGAACTTCCGCCTACGCATAGCTGTTCAGCATGCGCGCGAAGCCAATATGCCCATGGAGAATATTGAACGCTCCATCAAACGCGCGATGGGCGGCGGCGATGGCGCATCGATTGAAGAGATTACCTATGAGGGCTATGGCCCTGCGGGCACTGCCGTGCTCGTTCAGGTGATGACCGATAACCGAAATCGTACCGTGGCCGAAATTCGAAATGTCTTCAGTCGCAATGGCGGGAACCTCGGCGAGAACGGCTGTGTAGACTGGTTGTTCGAGCAGAAAGGGGTGATTGAAATCGCCCTGGAAAAACTGGACACTGATGAGGTAACACTGGCGGCTATCGACGCTGGAGCAGAGGACGTAGACCCGGTGGAAGAGGGCGATGAGACGCTGACGATCTATACCGACCCGTCGCAGGTGGATACGGTGCGTACCGAGCTTGAGAAGAAAAAGTATCCCATCTCCAAAGCCGAGACAACCCTTGTTCCCAAGACCACCGTCGAACTTGACGACAAAACCAGCGCTCAGGCATACCGGCTTATTGAGAAGCTGGAAGATTTAGATGACGTACAGAACGTCTATACTAACGCTGAGTTTGCGGATTCCCTGGCGGAACAGCTTGAGGAGTGAGCAAACACGCCCAGCCCAGGCAGATTTTACGGCCCCACGCGCCTGGCGCTGGGGCCGCTGTTTTTCTGAGCAGAAAGAAATCTCCATTCCATGCTGAAATGTGGTATATCTACGAGCAAGGAGGCGATTGTATGACATTTTCGAGGCAGCCACATCCGCCGCGCATCACCCTGGGCATTGATCCAGGCACAGCGATTGTTGGCTATGCCGTGGTGGCGGCGCGAGGCGATGATCTTACCCTACTCGCCTGCGATGTCCTGACAACACCTGCTGGCATGGCGTTGCCGCTGCGTTTGCAGCGTATCTATCGCGGGCTGGGTGAGTTGATCGAACGCTTTGAGCCGCAGGATGTTGCAGTGGAGGAACTCTTCTTTGCCAAAAACGCGCGCACGGCTATGGCGGTTGGGCAGGCGCGCGGCGCCGTGCTGCTAGCAGCGGTGAACGCCGGGCTGGAGGTCTGCGAATATACCCCCAGGCAGGTGAAACAGGCGGTGCATGGCTATGGCAGCGCGACCAAAGATCAGGTTGGCGAGATGGTGCGTATTCTGCTGCATTTGCCCGCTGTGCCCAAACCAGATGATGCGGCTGATGCCGCTGCCATTGCCATCTGTCATCTACACAGCTTGCCACAAACACGTCTGGTTGGGAGAACGAATGTATGATTGCTGCGGTGCGCGGAGTTCTTGAGGACAAAACACTCACGGGGGCCTTGGTACGCGTGGGCGGCGTGACGTTTCTGGTGCAGGCGCCTGTCACCACGCTCAGCCAACTTGGGAGCGTGGGCAACGAAGTAACGCTGCATACCCATCTCTATATGCGCGAAGATGTCATTGCGCTCTATGGCTTTGCTACGCTGGAAGACCTTCAGCTTTTTGAGATTCTACTCAATGTCACTGGCGTTGGCCCACGCATGGGGCTGGCGATCCTCTCCTCGATGAGCGCGGAGACGTTTCGCCAGGCCGTTATCACTGGAGATGAACAGCGCTTGGTGTTGATCCCCGGCGTTGGCAAGAAGCTGGCCGGGCGGCTGGTGCTGGAACTACGGGAAAAGCTTGCCAAGGGCGCAACGGTTGGGGCGGGCACTGGAACTGCCGCTGCCTCTGGCTCGGCGCGGGCTGAGGTCATCGAGGCGCTGACCAACCTGGGCTACAGCGCCGCTGCCGCGCAGGCCGCCTATAACAAGCTTCCTCCCGAAAGCGCCAGCGCCAACCTGGAAGAGCAAATTATGCAGGTGCTGCGCTATCTGGCAAAGGAATAACCGGCTTTCGCTCGGCTGACCAACCCGACAAACACGCTGCCGAGCAGCAGTGTTGCCAGATAGACGATAATCTGCGGCAGGCCGCCAGGAACGAAAGGCAAGATGAAAAGGCCCGCCAGCAGACTTCCTGCGGCAATGGGCTGCAAGGCTGCGCCGAGATGCAGCAGCGCCAGGTCCGCGCCGGTCAGGTCTGTGGCAATGCCAGCGACCAGGAGAGGTTCGCCGCGAGATGGCCCCCATGAGGCAACGGGCAACAGCGCGGGCAGGCAGAGCAGGAAGATCAGCCCGGCCAGCGCGTCCACAAGAATGCTGGCGACTGAGGGATGAGTTTGTTGGATGGTCAGCAGGTTGAGGCTGAGCGAGCCGCGCTGTGCCACAATCGCCAGGATACCGAGCAGCAGCAATGCCGTCGTCACGCCGACACGGCGCACAGCACGCGAAGCTTCAATGCGCCCGTAGGGCGACGCCAGCAGATTGCCCAGGAAAATGGGTGTCAGTGTCGGCAGCAAGAGCAGAAAGAGCACTGCCAGCAGATCACCGCTGGTCGTGAGTGAATCGGCGGCCAGATTCCCTGGCAGCGGCAGCAAGACAAGCACGAGCAGGGTAGCCACAGCATTCACAAAGAGCACCAGCCGCACCCCGGCCTCAGCTCCGATGGGCAGGTTCGTAGTCTTACGCAGCAGCTTGAAACAGTCTTGTACTGGCTGCATGAGCCGCGTTCCCCGTGTGCCGCGCCAGCGCGCGCCCACTTGCTCCGAAAACCAGCACCAGAGCCAGCCCGCCAGCAGCGCAAAGAAGCCGCCTGGATAGAGGATGAGGGCGATGGCATAGTGCAGCACAGTATTCATAACGTTGCCTCGCATCTAAAAGAAAAGAGGAGAATTAAAATCATATTTCGGTTATATCCATATCCTGGGACTCTTCCACGTCTCCTTCGTCTATGTGGATGCTTTGGGGGCGTCTTGGGCGGGGAATTCCTAATGCAGAGGCTATCAAGTCAAATCCTGCTTCTCCCCTGAATGGCTCGATCTGGGTCTCAAGCCCTGCAAGGGCAACTTTCACCCATCCACCTGCTTCCTTGTGATGGGTACGAATAAACTCATTAGTCAGGGTATAAAATTCAGGTTCACGTTGGCCGGTTGACCCATCATTTTTTCCATAGAATTTGCCAATGTTTAGAAATGCAATAATGAGAAAGTCAAAGGCATCGAAAGTTTCCGGTCGTATTGGAAAGCTTCTTCCTGAGTCAGTCGCGTAGCGGCTCTTCACTTGGACCCTGACTTGGGCCAACTCATCCGATCTGGGTTTATGACGTGGGTCAGGATGGATGCAGATGAGATCATAGCCCTCGTTGCCTGGTGGGGCCTTATAGGTCAGAATATTGCGGCGCATGAGGTAACCCATCACTAGATACTCTGAACCAGCTACCACGACTGGTAGCTGAAGCCAAGTACGCTCTGCCATGATTACCCACCTCTGACGTTTTATCTGGACTTAGCAGTATCTTGCTCATCTGATTGGTCAGTGTTATAGTTTGCTGCCTGCTTGCCTGTTTCGCCAGAAGACTCTTCCGCTTCATCCTCATTTTCTGCTTCCGCCTCTTCCGCTTCTGTCTCCTCAGCCGCCTCTCCATCGAGCAGCCTGGTGGCGGCTTCAATGGCCTCCAGAATCAGCGTGGGCGATGGCGGGCAGCCGGAAAGCTCCACATCGATGGGCAGCGTTTCTGCGGCAGGCGTGAAGCGTTCGGACCCACGAAAGACGCTGCCGTTGAGCGGGCAATCGCCAACGGCGACCAGCGCGCGCGGCTCGGCCAACTGCTCCCAGACGCGGCGCGCGGCGGCTCTGCTGCGCGGGGTCATAATGCCGGTGAGCAGCAAAATATCGGCGTGACGTGGGCTGCTTGCAAAGGCGATGCCGCGCGCTTCCAGTGCATAGCGCGCGGCGTGCAGCGCCTGAATCTCTTGCTCGCAGCCGTTGCAGGAGCCGCTGTTTAACGGAAAAAGCCAGACGGAATGCTGGCTGGCCTGGCGTCCAAACACAGAAGTGGCTACTCCGGTTTCGTTGATGATTCGCCCTCACGCGAACGCTCGGGTTCGCGTGGCTGCCCGGCGCGTGGTGGCGATAGCGCTATTGTATCATCTGTCAGCGCTACTTCGGCCTCGCCGCCCAAAAAGGATGGAACACTGGCGGGCTGGCGCGTGTGGCGAGTGAGTATGTAGCACAGCAGCAGCAAGAGCAGCGCCAGCAACCAGACCAGCCCAGGTGTCCACGTTCCCACGGCACTGACGAACCCAAGCGGATTGGTCTGCACGCCCGCGCCAGGAGCCTGGTTGGCAAGAACCGGCAGCGAATTGGCGGCAGGGCTGGTAAAGAAGTTCACGGCTACCTCTGGCGCGATGCCCAGCGCCAGCGCGAGCAAGGCGAGCAGCAACAACAGAAAGTTGGGAAGCAGTTCAACCTGGTTGGCTGCGCTCGCATGAGGCGCTTCTTCAGCAGGTGCCTCGCCGATCCCACTGGCGCGCACGATTGCCAATGTGACCACCAGCAGCGCCAGCCAGTTGAAGCCGATGCCTGCGACCCAGGCGGGGCCAGCCGCCACCGCACCGCTGGTGACCAGCCAGGCGCTGCTGAATCCAGCCGAAAACGGCAGGACGCTCAGCGAGAGCGCCGCCAGCCACCAACTGCTATTCAAGATAGCTTGCGTTGGCTTGCGTGTTCCCGCCAGCAGGAGCGCGCCCAGCGCCAGCAGACGCAGCAGCTTGAGCAGCAGCGCGCCGTTCAGCGCTGCTGTACCGCTAATGCCGACTCCTGCAAACATCCAACTCAGTAATTGAATGCTCAAGAAAACCGGCAGTGTGGCGCGGTGCGCGGTGCGCAGCGCCGCCAGCGCTGCTGCCAGGGCCAGCGCTGCGCTGGCCCAGACGATGACCAGGCTGAAGGCTCGCCAGCCGAGGGAACCGCTGCCCGGCGCGACTTCGCCCGGACCAGCGACGAGGAGCGCCAACCGCGCCAGCACCGTGAACGTGACTGGCGCGGCCATCAACATGTAGACGGCGCTGCGGCTCATAGTGGTAATGCCTGGTCCATGGGCCGAGGTAGCCTGTTGGGTGAGCAGCATCGTGGCTGGGGCCAGCAGTGCGGCCAGCATAATGCAGGCTGCCCAAAATGGCTCGCGCCCCAGGCCCGCGAGCACATCTAGCCGCTGATCAGCGCGCGTAGCGAGCGCCGGAAGCAGTGAAAGGTAGAGGATGATGGCTGCGAGGCAAGGTGTGGCAAGCAGCACGATGGCGCGCTTACGTGCCTCGCCCCGCGCAGCAAAAGTGAAGGCGCACAGCCCGGCCAGTGCCCAGCCAACAACCATCCAGAGCGCGCTATTAGCGAAAATCGCGGTAAAGACTGCTCCCAATGCGATCAGCAGCACGCCCATTTGCCCGGTATGGTTCCACCATGCGCTCTGTCCTGGTGGCTCGGCTGGCGGCAGCTCGAAAGCGATGAGGACGGCAGCTACCGCGCTCGCCAGCACGCCGACGACCAGCGCGCCGAAGATGTTGAAACTATCGACCTGATAGCTTAACTGGAGCCAGCTTGCCCAGCCAGCGGGCGCGAAGGCGGTAGATTGGATCGTATCGCCGTAGGAGAGCAGCCGAATCAGGAACAAGACGCCGATCAGGCTGAAAAGCAGCACAACGCCACACCAGATAGCTGCTGCAAGCCGCGACAAGGCTCTGGCGCCGAGGAGCAAAATCACACCTGAAGCCACCGGCACAAGGCCAAGCAGCCCCAGCAAAAGCGAAAGGGAAATCATAGAAACCATTCCATCAGAAGATTCGCCCGTATCTTCGCACAACTGGCGCTCATAAACAATAGGCGGTGGACACCCATCCCGTTCGATGGGATTGGAAGGAGGCCGCCACTCCTTTCGCCTGCCGGTTTTGTCTGGATGAAAAGAACTGCTTGGTATGAAACAGCAACGCGCCTATCAGTACCGCTGTTATCCGACCCCGAGCCAGCGCCAGATGCTCGCTCAGACCTTCGGCTGTGTGCGTTTCGTGTATAATTGGGGCCTGCGCTTGCGCACGGATGCCTACCGCGAGCGCGGGGAACACGTTTTCTACCGTGATACCTCTGCAGCGCTCACGACCTTGAAGCAGCAACCAGAGTTGGCCTGGCTGAATGAGGTCTCCAGCGTGCCGCCCCAGCAAGCCCTGCGTCACCTGGAGAAAGCTTTCCGCAACTTCTTTGCGGGCCGTACTGCGTATCCGAAATTCAAGAAGAAGCGTGATCGCCAGTCGGCAGAATACACCACATCCGCTTTTAAGTGGGATGGGAGTTCTTTGCTGCTTGCCAAAATGACCGAACCGCTGCCGATTCGCTGGAGCCGTCCTTTCCCGAAAGACGCCAGGCCGACCACTATCACTGTGAGCCGCGATGCCGCTGGCCGCTACTCCGTCTCCTTTCTGGTAACAGAGGATATTCGGCCTCTGCCTGTCTCGTCCAAGACGGTGGGGATTGACCTGGGACTGCAGGATGTGGTGACTCTCTCGACGGGGGAGAAAACGGGTACTGAACACTTCTTTACCAAGGAGGAGAAGCGCCTGGCCACCTTGCAACGTCGCCACGCCAAGAAGCAGAAGCATTCTAAGAACCGAGAAAAGGCCCGTCTGAAAGCCGCCAAACTCCATGCCCGCATTGCTGATCGCCGTCGTGATTTCCTGCACAAGTTGACGACGCGCCTTATTCGCGAGAACCAAGTGATTTGTGTCGAGTCGTTACAGGTGAAAAATATGCTGCAGAATCACGCGCTGGCGAAAGCAATAGCCGATGTGGGTTGGGGCGAACTGATTCGCCAATTGGAATACAAAGCCACATGGTACGGGCGGACTCTGGTAGCGATTGACCGGTTTTTTCCCAGTTCCAAGCGCTGTCATGGATGTGGGTATCTCCTGGATAATCTGGACTTGGATGTTCGCCAATGGGCCTGTCCAAACTGTGACCTGGTTCATGATCGAGACATCAACGCTGCTCTGAATGTAAAAGCGGCTGGGCTAGCCGTGTTGGCCTGTGGAGGCGCGGTAAGACCAAACCTGAATGGAACCAGGGAAGGCACGCTCCGATGAAGCAGGAAGATCCTTGCCGCGAGGCTGGTAATCCCATTCCCTCAAGGGAAATCGGGAGGAGGTCAATTATCAATACAGGCGATGCACAAATCGAGGCTTGCCAGCATCAGCAGGGCATCGTTGAGATCGTTCCCCTCCAGCGCCAGAGGAACTGCTGCCAGATTGCGCTGGCTGGCGGTGGTGATGGTCACGCCTGCCAGGCGGGCCGAGCCATCGCTGCGCACATGCCAGGTTTCCTGGCCCTGCGGCCCTTCGATGGCGGCTTCAGCCTCGCCAGATGGTGGCACATCAGGAAAAGGCTCTGCCAGTGGCCCATCAGGCAGATGTTCAAGCAACTGACCTGCGATTTCTATACTCGTGTGCATCTCATCCAGCCGCGCGGCAATCCGCGCCTGCGTGTCGCCCGCTGCGCTGCCTTCGTACTCAGGCAGTGCAAGATCGACGTAAGCGTCATAGGCGGCTTCGCGCCGGACATCGCTGCCCAGGCCAGAGGCGCGCGCGACGGGTCCGGTCAGTTTGGCTGCTCGCGCCTGATCTGCGGGGATGATAGCTAACCCATCGGTGCGCCGCCGCAGCGCTCGATCACGTGCCAGGTGTCGCTCTAGCTGCGCCAGCGCTGCCTCAACGTGCTGAAGCGCCTGCTCCAGCGGCGCGCAGTCTGGCGCGGAGGCAACACCACCAGGAACGGGCAATCCCCACAGCAGTCGCGAACCTGCTGCTTGCTCCAGCGCTTCCACAAGCTGCTCATGTGCTTCGATGGCGGCATAAAAGGCACGCGGCTCCTCGGCGGCGCGCGCCACCTGGACAGCCCACGAAAGATGCGAAAGCAGCCGCTCCGCTTCACAGAACAAGCTGCGCAGGGCACGTGCGCGCGGCGGTGGCTTAATCCCGGCCAGCCGTTCCAGTGCCAGGCAATACCCCAGGCGATGATGATGGGCTGCGCTGCCGCAGAGCCGCTCGGCAACCTTCAGCCCATGCTCGATGCTGCCCTGCGCGAGCAGCGTCTCGACGCCGCGCTCTGCGTAACCGCTGGTGATTTCAACGCGCGCAATCGTTTCGCCTTGCAGGTGCAGTTGATACCAGGCCGGCTCCGGCAGCGCCGGATGGTAAGGGCCAAGCGGCAGCACTGATACCACCGAGAATGCTGCGTGGGAGCCACTGGCTCTAGCCAGGCGGAGGAAGTGCCGTTCCAAGGCGATACGCATAGCCATCTCCTTTCTGGAGGCAGGTCAGATACTTGGGATGGACATCGATCCCATTCAGGCGAAAGCTCTTCCGCGCCCGAATCGTCACGCGCCCGGTGTGCTTGCCCGCGTAGGTGCCGCGCGGAATCACAGCCTGCACCAGGTCCCCCGTTTGATACCCAAACCAGCGCTTCTGCCGCGTGCGGTGTCGCATCGGGAAGCCAGCGCCATCGGTGCCGCACATCTGCCGCGTGCCGTGCCCTGTCGCCTCGATCAAGAGTGGCTGGATACCCTTGATGTGAACGATGGCAGGCGTCGAGCTGCCGACACACAGGGCGTCACACCAGTGCGCCTTGAGCAGACCCCGGTTCGATCGGTTGAATTTGGTGAGACCACCACTGCCCACTTCGACGGATAATCCCGTGGCTTTGAGCCGTTCGTACAAGGCCCAGCGGGCAGCATTCATAGCTGCCGCATCCGTGAGAGGGAGCCGCGCCTGCGCCAGAAGCTGCGGAAAGCCAAACTCCTCTGCCGTCTGGTTCCCCTTGCGCTGGTTGCAGCCATGACAGGCCAGCACGAGGTTCGAGACGCGATCACTGCCGTCCCGGCTCCTGGGCACGAGGTGTTCGACTTCCAGGGGCACGCCGGTAGCCCCGCAGTACGCGCAGCGCCTGTGCCACTTCTCCAGGAGGTACTCTCGGCACTCATAGCCTGCCAGCTCGCCCTGCTGATACTGGATGCCTGAGATCGTGGGGTCCTGCATCAGGGCCGGGTCGAACTTCACCAGTTCCTGGCTGAGCGCGCTGATCGGGCAGAGCCGTCGCAGACGCGCCACCCAGGTGGTGACGTTCGCCAGGCGGCTCAGGAGCGAGGGGGGCAGCCAGCCCTTCGGACGACGGCGGTTGAGAAATCTGGAGGGGCGATAGCGCGTCTTCCGGCTGCGCCGGCTGCGGCGCACCCTGCTGCGCGCTTCCAAGGCGGCCTTGACCTGCTGCCCACGATGGGCAATTTCGGCGGCAAAGACCACCTGGCCGCTGGCATCATGGACCAGCGCCAGCCCGGTGGTCCGGCTGCCTGGGTCCAGTTTCAGGCGTAGCGGCTGAACTGGCACCTCTGGCAGAGCAGCTTTGAGGATCAGGGTAAAGGGAGCGCGCTTGAAGACAGCCGCCTGCCCAGCGGCAAGAAGTTTGTGTGCCCAGCCCGGATGGACAGGGTTGAGGGGCCGCTTGTTCGCATCGAGAACAAACACATAGCTCGTAGTGAGCCTCCTGTTGCCAGGGTAAGGGTGGCCTCGTCAATGTTGGAGCGGCTTGTTTGGCTGGCAACCTTGATCCTCTCCCCAGCGAGGATGGCATGATCACCGGCGATAGTGCCTGGGACTGGCCGCGCATCCCAGGGTATCCTGACCGCACCAACGGAGTTCTTGCGAACCGAGACTGGTCATGAACCAGGGACAAGCCCCTGCGCATCACGCATGGGGTTCATGACGCTGTGCGGCTCCTTTTCGTCGCATGTTATTTGCTATTGAGCTGCTGTTGGATATATTGCGGAATCAGGCTCCAGTCGCCATTCTCCGGCTCCAAGACATATTGTCCATCAGCGGTGCTGTCGACCAGCACGTTTTGATTGGAGAGGCCAATATGCTTGGGATTGTTCAAATCCATCTTGCGCACAAACTGGAAGAGATCATACGCCGAAAGATTGGTGTACAGGCTCTTTTGCAGCGCGTTCATCTCGTTAAAGAAATTCGGCCACTCCGACACCTGGGTCATCTTCGAGACGATGGCCTTGATGAGAATTTGCTGGCGCTGCGAGCGGGCAAAATCGGTGCCCTCAGCCAGATCGCCACCCGTCACCTCACGTGCCCGCGCGTACTCGATGGCCGTCGCGCCGTTCATATGCTGCTTCCCAGCTTTGAAGGAGACTGTAATCCAGTTCGGATTGATACTGGGATCATCGTTCGCAGGATAGAGCGCCGTGAAGCTATGCTGCACGTTGATATCGACGCCGCCCAGCGCATCAACCAGTTCCTTGAAGCCGCTGAAATCGAGTGTCAGCCAATATTTGACCGATAGCCCGGTGATGTTGCTGATTTTGTTCGCGGCAATATCGCCAGCGGCCACTTTTCCCGCTTTCTCGGTGTCGAAGCCATTATACAACCCATATTCATAGGCCGAATTCAGTTTCCCATACTGCCCGGAGTTCGGCGGAATCTGCACCCAGAGGTCGCGGGGCACAGAGATCATCGCCGTCTGCCCTGTTTGGGGCTGAATGCTGATGATCAGCATCGAATCAGTCAGATACGCGCCTGGATGATTGCCGCCACCAAAGCCCATAACCAGCAGATTGACGCGGTCTGTGCCGCTGAGGTTGATCTGGCTGGAGAGCGGCGCCTGGGTCGAGATGGCCTGGCCGAAGGCGTAGACCCGCTGCCCGACAATCACCCCCAGCACCAGCACCACAACCAGCAGCACGGCGAGGACAAGCGCTACCCAGCGGCCCCAGTGGCGACGCTTCTTGAGCCTTTTGGTAGGAACCGGCGGTTGGTAATAGGGTTGCAGCCCATCAGGACGAACCGGCTGCATCGGGTCATAGCCGAATGTTTGTGTGGGATAATAGCCACCGCGAGGCATACATTTTATCCTTGTTTTTGAATAGGCGACCACTCTCGTGGTTGTGAGGCACTCCGCATACGTTTTCTAGTACCATAATACACAACGGTGGGCTTGCAAGAAAGGTCTCACTTCACATTTCGCGATCTGGAAGCCGTTGACAGAACAGCTTGCTCTGCCCTATCTTGTACCCGGCTAAGCAATAGTTATGAGTTTTGGGTGGGAAAGGTTGAGCATGCGCCAACACCATTCGGCAACGGCATTCTACAGTGGTCTTCCAAGATACCAAGCATCTTTTCTGGCATGTCTGCTCTGTTGTGTCATGATAACTGGCTGCACATCTCCGCCTCCATCTGACTCATCCCCTGTCTCGGTTACACCAAAAGCCACCCTTTCAACCGTAGGGGGCAACTTGCTCGACATTACGTCTGCCATAGCAAGATCACTCCCCACAGGTTTTATGGGCTTGAGCATCGAGCTAGATGAACTCTGTAATGTTGTCCAGCTTGATGCCCAGAACTCGACCACATATGAACAACTCTATCATAACCTGGGCATAGGTACTCTTCGTATTGGTGGGAATACCGCAGATTTCAGCCAGTGGGAGCCAGACGGCCAGGCTTCCTGCGATCCCAATGGCCCTATCATTACAAAAGCCCTTGTTGATACCTTCTTCGCTTTTGTAGCGCGCATCCACTGGCGCGTCGTTTGGGGACTTAACCTGCTTGCTGGCGAGCCCGGTATGGCGGCAAGCGAGGCAGCATACGTTGCTGCCTCCGGTGGGGACAACCTGATGGGGTTCACTATCGGGAACGAACCCGACCTCTACGTGAAGAATGGTTACCGACCAACCAGTTGGACTTCTGCTGATTTTTATGCAGAATGGAGCGAGGAGCGGGATGCCATCTTAGCCCTGGTTCCCTCTGCCGAATTCATCGGACCAGAGGTCTGCTGTGGAACCAGCTTGCTCCCGACCTTTGCGCAAGCTGAGCGAACCGATCCGGCGCTGATTGGGCTTTCGCACCACTACTATCTCTCCACGACCGCTCCGCCCATCATTGACTCCTTGCTTGATCCCGCCGTGATGCAACAATTCGCAACCTCAGCAGCGAACTGGATCAGTCTTGCTAAAACAGCCCACGTGCCTTTGGATATCACGGAGAGCAACTCCTTCTCCAACGGCGGAAAGCCAGGAGTTTCTAATACTCTGGCTGCTGTTCTCTGGCTGAGTGACTATCTTCTGGAAGCCGCCTCGCTGGGAGTGGGACAGGCAGACCTGCATAACGGACCCGGCAATACCTATGATGTTATTGATGACAATGGCGCACCAACTGTCCTCTACTATGCTTTGCTGTTGGTGCACACCATGATCAATCATGCGCGTTTACTCATATCCTCACTCCAGACAAAACTCAATCTTACGGCCTACGCCTCAGCCGACTCATCTGGGGCGATGCGGGTGGTCCTCATCAATAAAGAAAAGGCTGTAAATGCTTCCATCAAGATGAACATAGGGCAGCCCTATCAGAGCGCAACCTCTTTCCAACTGACTGGCCCCGGCCTCGCAGCCACCACACAGGTCACCCTGGGCACCAGAACCGTGTCAACACAAGGCACCTGGACACCCTCTCAAACGCCACTGACTGTGCAGGGGCAGACTGTTACGATGACCATTCCGGCATCCTCTGCGGTGTGTATCACCCTCAGGTAATAATAAGTAGCCGAAGTGGTTCTTTTGTCGGCCAATGATCACGTTCCATATCGGGCATCTGGGCAATCCCCGCTTGCTCGAAAGGTATACCAGTGAGATAAAGGGGCTATTGACAGGTGAGCTGGTTTCCAGTATTTTTATAGGGAGCGAGGGGCTGGTTGCCTCTGCCTGGTTTCCAACCTCTGATAGAAAAGGCGACCCTATGGACGGACGGCGGATGATTTCTGTATTACAAAGGCACTCTGCAAAGGCTCTTCAATCACTTGTTATTTTTCTACTTCTTCCATTGCTCGCCTCTAGCTGTCTTCCTGATCGGCGGGTTACTCCCACGCCCAATCTCCCAGGCGACTTATCTTCAACCCAGACGCTCTTCCAAAACTCCAATGCGCTGGTTTCGGTTGGAGCACAGGGGAATCCCATCCCTGCTAGCTTCCTCGGCTTTAGTGTCGAGGTTTCGAGCCTCTGTCAGATTATCCAGCTTGACACCGCAAAGCGGGCATACTACGAGCAACTGTATCGCAACTTTGGAGCAGGCGTACTTCATGTCGGCGGTCATACAGGCGATATAAGCCAGTGGGTTCCGAATGGAACGGCCTCATGCTCCCAGCAGAATCCGATCATCACCAAGACGCTTGTGCAAGCGGTTTTTGCCTTTGCACACCGCATTCAGTGGAAGGTGACATGGGGTATCAGCTTGATTGCCAATGATCCAGCGATGGCGGCCAGCGAGGCCGCCTATGTCGCTTCGGTAGGGGGAAAGGACCTCACAGCCTTCACCATTGGCAATGAACCGGAACTTTACATCAAGCAAGGATACCGCCCAGCTACGTGGAGCTATTCCGACTACTATACCGAGTGGAAGCGGACGAGAGATGCCATTTTGGCTGCCGTTCCCTCCGCCGAATTCATTGGGCCGGAAGTCTGCTGCGATTCGACTATCTTCTCCTCCTTTATCCAGGGATCGCGAGGCGATGGGTCGCTGCTTGCCATTTCGCGCCATTACTATACCAGAGCTTCAGAGGGACCAAAACCCACGGTGAATGGGCTTTTAAGTGCGCAGGGAATGGCGAAATTTGCCTCATCAGAGGCTGGCTGGGTCAAATTTGCCAATTCATACCACCTGCCCTTTGAACTCACCGAAACCAACTCCATTGCGGGCGGTGGATTTGCCGGTGTAACGAACACACTGGCAGCCTCGCTCTGGCTCAGTGATGTCCTGCTTCAATCTGCAACAGCCGGGGTCACCCAGATAGACGTTCAAAATGCGCCCAATGCTGCCTATAACGTCATTGGCGACGACGGCAGGCCTACCGTGCTCTATTATGCGCTGCTGCTTGCTCATATAGCCACCACGCGCGCGCGCGTGGTTCAAGCGGCGCTTCAGACGGCGTTGAACCTGACCGCCTATGCGTTTAGCGATTCATTGGGCACATTACGGGTGGTCCTTATCAATAAAGAGACCACTCAACCTGCGCTGGTGACCATCAATACTGCTCATTTGTATCTCAGCGCCCATCTCTTCCGGCTTAGCGGACCCAATCTCTCAGCGACCAGCGGGGTCACTTTAGGCGACCGAACGGTCTCAGCGCAGGGGACATGGGCGCCGCCGTCCACGTCTTCTCCCATCCAGGGAACGCTTACTCAGATATCCGTTCCAGCAGGCTCTGCTCTCTGTGTCACCTTTCAGGCATAATTGCAATAAGGAGATAGGCTGTGTCTTGGGTCATACGGGTCCTCAAAGGGCGTTTCTGGGGGTTTGGCCTGGTAGGGCTGAGCGTCCTGGCCGGGGGCACTGCTCTCCTTTATGTGTTGGTCCACTTTCTGGGTGTCCAACAGAATGTAGCCTATTTCATTCAAGCCGTTGTAAGCATCGAAGCTAATTTTGTCTTGAACCGGTTCTTTAACTGGCGCGATCGTCGTGGTCCCATCCTCACCCAATGGCTCAAGTTTCACACGACCAAAGTCGGGACGATCATTCTCAACCAGATTCTCTTCGCGCTGCTGACGTATGCAGGAATCTTCTATCTGGTGGCGACTGTAATCTGTACCGCAGTTATTACGGTTATCAACTTTATTACCAACGACAAATACGTTTTTGCCAGCCGCCGGGACGAGACCCAAGAAATCGAATGGGCCACCCAAGAACTGCTTGCCAGCCATCCGCTGCGTGTTGCTGTTGTGATTCCGGTGCGCAACTCTACGCGCACCATTACCAGGTGTGTGCAATCGCTGCTGCGGCAGGATTACCCACTCCTCCATATCTTTCTGGTTGCAAATGTACAGCACGAGGATAAGACCTGGGAGGCGCTGGCTAGCCTCCGAGACGACCCCAGAGTGTCCTACATCCAGGTGGAACTCCCGCAATATTGGATGGGGCGAGATGCCAGCATCAAACGCTACTATGGTTGCCTGGCAGCCATGGAAGCCGGGTGCGATGTGATTGCGCTCACGGATAGCCAGGTCGTGACTCGCAAAAACTGGATATCGACGGCTCTCTACCTGTTAGAGAAAAAACATGTGGATGGGGTTGCCGGGGTCAGCCTGCGCCCCCCTCGTGATAAATCGTTTGTCGGGGTCTATCAGGATGGCTCGCTCTTCTCGGAATGGCCGCATTACGGCGAGGCGCTCTACCTCACCAAGCACAGTTTTGGCCGGGCAAGGGGATTGCCAATTACCGCTAACTTATTTATGTCCGTACGGGCCTTTGAACGCATCAACCCTCGCTGGCCGGTTCAGTGTCCCTATGGCTGGGAAGATTTTCACCTGGCCTGGACCATCGTCTCTTCTGGTCTTACTCTGCTCTGCACGGACCAACTCGCTGTCTACCGCTTGCATCGAAGAAAATTCCGACTGGCAAAGCACTTCTCAGCAGGCATTGCAGCGTTGGACTTTCATCGCAAGTACCCGGAGAGCGGCTACTCAAAGCGGATGCTCATGAAAGCGCTGCTGGTCGTCTTCTGCGGCCTGACGGTTACCGCTGCTCTGGCGGTCACGCTGGCTTTGCATGCTGATCTCTTCTTTCTGGGCATCTGTATCATGATGGGGTTGGCCTTCTTTCTCCTGGGGCTGTTCAGCATCAGAAGTGCCCAGGACTGGCGAGGCATCCTGTTCCCCTTCCTGGATATTATCCATATTGGCTTCTGGATCAGCGGGGCCATCTATGCGTTCCTTCGGGGAGGCAAAGTTGACCCTAAGGTTGCCAGGCTGCTCATAAGGCTGCGGTGACAATCGGCCTCTGGCTGCGTTTTGTCTAATGGAAGAAATTGGGCTGGAACATTTTACAGAGCTGACCCCATATGAAGAAGGCGTATGTGTATGTTCAAAGGAAGGATTCACCGAGTCCGTCTAAAAGACCTCCTACCTGAGATTGCCTTAGTCGCCACCACCTTGGCGGCTGCGTTCGCTTTGCGGCTCTTTGCTGCCACTCTGGCCGGTGTGGAAGTTGATGAGCCGATTTACCAATACGCCGCCGCCTATACTGTACGATATGGCTTCCCAACGATCCGTGCCACCTATGGTCAGCCAACCGTGCCATTCCTGTATCATCCTCCGTTTTTTTTCTTCCTGCTTGCGGGTTGGTTTCGTCTCTTCAACACGACTGACTTCTTTACGGCCAGGATGCTCAGTGTGATTACCTCTCTGGTGATGCTGGTACTGCTCTATAGCTTCGTGCGGGTAGCGCTTGGCAAATCTGTCGCCTTATTGACATTGCTGCTCGTCGGCAGCGATGTATGGGTTATCTTTACTAACCAGGCGGTCTACATCGAGAACTCGCAGATGATCTTGATCCTCCTGGCGATGTGGGCGTATTGGGCAGCGACCCGTGTAGAGGCCACTAATAACAGGCGGTATGTGCTGAGTTATCTGGTGGCCGGGCTGCTCGTCGGCGCTGTGATCGCCTATAAGCAGATCGGGGTCTTCCTCGCCATAGCCATCCTCATCAACCTCTGCCTGCAACGCAAGCATTGGCTGGCGCATCTGTACCTCTTCCTCGTCGCGGGAACAGTCGTTGTCGGCTACCTCGTGTATATGCACGCCGCATTTGGCGGCCTCTTCGACACGGAGACGTTTACCCAACTGCGCCGCACCCTTGGGGCGCGCTCATCGCCTGGCTTGAATTACGGGCCATTGACGGCGTTAGGGGCTGTTGCCTCCACCTACTGGGTGTTCGTGACCACGATTCTGGCGTTGGTTGGTGGCTCAATCCTTGTCATCATGCGAACGGTCCAAAAAGTTATGGGGAAACGCCAGGAAGCTGATACCTTGTTTCTCAGTTGGGCGCTGGGCGGCGTTGCGTTTGCGCTGGGTATCGCTCTCAAAAGCCCGCACTACCTGATCTTGTGGCTGATCCCACTTTATATCGTCATCAGCGCCGAATTGGTCCGCGTGTACAAACACCTGCCTGTTCGGCGGCAGAAAGTGGCAATGCCTGTCTTCCTCGTTTGTGTCCTGCTCATCAACCTGTGGAGCTTTCAGGCGCGTTTTCTGGACCTGCCAGGGGATACACTGGCGCAGGCAGATACCTATATCAACGCGACCCTGCCTGCAACGGCCATTGTTGCCACAGAGAACTATATCGGTGTGGACATTACACGGGCCTACGTGAATATCGCTGTGCTGACGACCCCTAAAAAACTCTTTTACAGCGGGGCCACATACGCCGCTTTCTATTGGAGCGAGACGGAACCACTGCCCGCTGCATTTGGGAATATTAATCAGTTTTGTATTCCCTTAAAAACATTCAATGGCTTTAAAGACCATGTCGAAGTATGCCAAATTGATAGAGGCAAGCTCGCACAAGATTTTACTCGATAAAGCAGATGAGGTAAGGAGCGCCTTCGCTGCAAGGGGCCTTGGAGCAATGACAAGATGAACCGCGCGAAAGGAGCTGCCACCGGTGCAACCTATGACCTATGATGAGCAAGAAGGCTCCAGGATATGCCCTTCTTGTGGCCTCTCCCTGAAAACGATCTCTGCCCCGAACTGCCCTCGCTGTGGGCGACCCCTGGCAGGCGGCTCTTTTCCGCAGCAGGGAGGTTATGGGCTGCCAGCAATCACGAGTGAAGACCTGCCAACTCTTCCCATTAGCGATCTCGCTCGCGCTGTCCCTGGGTCTATGGATCAAGGGTATTACCCTCGCCCACCTGCTGCACGCCCGGATTTCTCCTCGGGCACTCCATTGCCCAGTCCTGGCCTCTCTTCATTCCCATCCAACCCAGACCGGAGTGCGCCTCCAGGGTATCTTGCTGCTTCGGCCCCAGGCGGACCCCCTCCATCGTCCTCCGGCCCCACATCGCAGAAGAGAAGCAGTACCGGTCTCATCATTGGAGCTTTGATCATCCTGGTTGTCATTCTTGCCAGCGTGTTGGCTGGGGCGCTTTACACACTGGCCCATTCCGGGCAGCCAACCACCACTACTACCCCCACCACTACTGCTGCACCTGCACTCAAAGTGCTGTATCAAAAATCGTTCGCTACTGATGCAAACGGTTGGGCACATGACAGCAACTGCGCTCTTCAGGATCATGCCTATCATGTTCATGGGAGCAATATCTGCTATGCTCCCGCTGGGGCTGTTGGGGATGCCATTATCAGCGTGATTGTTCAGCAAGTGGCTGGCCCGACGGATGCGTTCTATGGGCTGGTGTTCAGACGAGTGGACCGGAATAATTATTACGAGTTTGAAATTACGAGTAAGGGGAAATGGCGCTTTGCAAAGCTGGTAAATGGAGTGTATAAAGACATCCTTCCATCCAACTCAGATAAGAGCATCAACCAGGGGCTGCATGCGCTCAACACCCTTCAGGTGCAAATGAAGGCCACCCATTTCATCTTCTCTCTCAACGGGCTGGAAATAGGCAGTGTGAATGACACAAGCTTCTCCAAGGGAAGTTGTGGCATTCGGACTGGGGCTGATGGTGTCGAAGCTGCCTTCAACAACCTTCTGCTCACGACGGTCAGTTGATGTGGCCCAAAGGCCGAACCCAGCACCAGCTTGATTGCTACCGGTGATGGGCGCAGTCGAGCAGTTCCTCATTCGTGAGAGAACGAGTGCTCCCAGGTGGTATTTTGCCAGAAGCCCAGTTGCGGGCCAGAACTTTGCTACAGTGATCGTTCACCCACTGGACCAGTTTATCATTTCTGGTCCCCAAATCTGGCAACTGAAACAAAAAGAACCGCACCGTCCCATGATCGATCAGATTGACCAGTTGTGTCGTCGACAAGATGGGGTCTTGGCCGACGAAGCCGCCCAGCGCCAGAACCGGCTGCCCCGTTTCCAGAATGATCGGAGCCGCCAGATCAGAAGCCAGTGTGGCGACGATAAAGGTTGCCCCACTGCGCTGCTGGAGGAGGTAACGGTCCAATTTCGTAAGAGCGAGTGCCGAACTGCTGCTTTGGGAACTCGGCTGCATGGCATTTCCCCAGGCTTGCAGATATACCTGGATCGTCATTTGTGGCTGGGGGCCAGCAGAGCGCTGGATGCCGGAAGTGCCCAACACGGAATAACTCCCCCAGACGAAGGGCGCAATCAGCAGCGCGAGGAAAGCGAGCGTCGTCACCAGACGCAGCACAGCCGGTTGGACTATTGCCTCCCACCAGTGCGCGCCAGCGAGAGCCATCTTTCCCGAGCGGGCCGATTCAACAATAGCCCGGCGCGACAGAAGGTGAGCGGCAACAAGGATAGCGGCGGCCAGCACACCGACCTCAATAACCAGAGGAGCCAACACAGGGGCGAAACCTGGATAGGATGAGAGATAGAAGGCTTGCATTCCTGCGGCAAGGACGATGGCTCCTGGAAGGAACCAGGCGCGCCAGCTTTGTTGACGATATGCTCGCCACATGATGACAAGCCCAATTGCGGCCAGGGCACAGATCGATGGTGTAAATATTACCAGATAATAGATGTTGTATAAATCAGCAACGCTGAAGAACACCCCCATGGTCAGCAAGACTCCTCCCCAGAGCACCAGCGACTGTTGTTGTCGAGTGAGGGGGAAGCGCCACCGGGTCTGCCAGGCAGCAACAAGAAGCCCCAGCAAAGCGGAAGGCAACAGCCAGGCAATCTGACCACTCAGTTCTGTCCCAAAGAGCCGAAACGGACCAGGAGAACCGATGTTGTCTTGTTGGTCAGGACTGGTCGCCTGGAGCGCTGATTGAGCTTGCGGTCCATAGGAAGCCAGCACCCAGTTCCCGCCCGCATCCGTTTCGAGCAGGGCCACCGTGCCCAACCCGCCGAGAGGGCCAGCGGGGAGCGGGAAGATGTGGAACGAAACAGGGTTCCCGAACAACCGATGAAGGCCATTATACCCAAAAGCAAGACTGAATTCTGAATTATCAGTTGTAGAGCCAACATATGGACGCTCAGAGGCAGGGGTGAGATCAACAATGGTAATCCACGAAAGCGAGATGATCAGCAGCACCACACCAGCCAGAAGCAGATGCAGACTCCGGACTTGCCATCTGCGGGGAGAACTGATCAAGTAGAGCAGCCCAAAGGCGGGGACCACCAGATAGGCTTCCAGCGATTTAATGTTAAACGCCAGGCCCAGGAGTACTGCCGAAACCAGGAGCCAGCCTAAACGACCCGTTTCAGCAGCGCGAAAGATGGTCCAGGTGGCGAAGAGGAGGGTGCAGACCAGCAGCATATCCATAGTATTGTTGCGGCTGATGACCACATTGAGCGGCGCTACAGCCAGCGCCAGAGCCGCCAGCAAACCAGTCTTTGCCCCAAAAGTGCGCGCAACCAAATGGTAGAGCAGCGCGACTGAGACAACGCCAGCAAGCGCCTCGGGAGCCAGCATACTCATCCCAGAGAAGCCGAAGAGTTTGGCGCTTGCTGCCTGAATCCATAAGCCCAGCGGGGGTTTATCTATGGCAACGAAGCCACCGGGGTCAAAAGAGACGAAGAAAAAATTGTGCCAACTCTCCAGCATGCTTTTGACACCGGCAGCGTAAAAGCGGTTGCCATAGCCAAGCTGATCAAGGCGAAAAAAATTCAGGAACGTCGACAAAAGCAAAATTAACCCAAGTGCCAGCAGGGGCCACCTTCGAGAGAATCTGAAGAGAGATGGCTTGCTCTGGCTCAGCGGGTCGGACGAAAGCCTGGATGAAGCCTGCTGGCTTACTTGTATAGACGGCCATTGCATGTAGTCATAACCTTCTTAGAGAACTGGCTCAGCTTTTAAGGGGATTATGCTTCCAGCGCCTTCCACACCTGTGCTGTGTCATCCTGCCCGCCCGAGGCTATATTCTGGCTATCAGGTGACCAGGCGACGGCCAGCACCTGCGTCTTGTGGCCTGAATAGGTGCGCACCATCCTATATGTCACCGCATCCAATATCTCTACAGTCATATCTGTGCTGGCTGTGGCAATGTATTTGCCATCGGGCGACCAGGCAACCGAATCTACCGAATTGGTATGGTTGTGGTCTTTCGCGTAGGTCTTGCCATCCTGCGAATCCCAAACAATCGCCCTCTTATCGGACCCGCCAGAAACCACACGTAACCCATCAGGCGACCAGGCGATTGAATTGACACCCGCCGTGTGACCGCGGTAGGTGACTTGAGGCTTCTGAGTGCCGACATCCCAAATGCGCACTGTCCCATCAGCACTCCCCGCTGCTAGGCGTTTGCCATCGGGCGACCAGGCGATACAGGTAGCATGATTTGTTGTTCCAGTGAGGGTCAGCTTAAATTGCAGCTTGCCGTTACTGGCGGAAGACCAGACTTGCACGGTCTGGTCAAGGCCACCAGACGCGATATTGGGTCCAACAGGTGACCACGCGACAGCCAGCACCGCATCTGTATGCCCCTTATAGGTGAAGGTTCTCGTGTTGGTTGCCAGGCTCCAGATTTGCACCGTTTTATCATCGCTGGCTGAAGCCAAAAACTGTTTATTGGAAGAGAGAGTGATAGCGCGCACGAGGGCGATATGGCCGTGATAGATAACCGAATTTGCTCCACTGAGCGCATCCCAGACTTGCACCGTATGATCGGCGCTGGCCGATGCAACGCGGTTCCCATCATCCACCCATACAACAGCGCGTACAGCGCCACGATGCCCGCTGTACGTATACAGCGGCTGGTCTGGCGGGGGAGTGGGGCCTTGGCCTGTCTGCGGAGATGGTTTGTTGGAAAGGGCGAACCAGGTAATGCCTCCCCCCACCACTGCCAGCCCGGCGATGCCAGCGGCTCCGGCCACTAGCACTGTGCGGCGCGAGATGCCACGCCCCGTTGGCGGGGGAGCAGGAATAGGCGGCGGAGGGTTGACCGCTGGCCCAGCGGGGCCTACCGGCCCAGATGAAAGAGTAGGTGCATCCATCTGGGCCGGTCCAGAAGAAAACGCTGGCTGAGAAGACTGCCATCCGGGTGGTGCAGAAGGAATCGGTTGAGCCGTCTGCCAGCCAGGTGGCGCAGACGGAACTGGCTGAGAAGATTGCCATCCAGCCGCCGCTGGCATAACAGGCTGCGCAGGCGGGGCTGGTGCTGTTGGAGCGAGAAACGTGCCCATAACAGTCGGGGCATCGAGAATATTGGACTCGCCATTGGCAGGCGATGCTGAGGGTGGCCCGTATGGCCCAGAGGAATCAGCGGCTGGTCCAGTTGAAGAGGCCATCCCGCCAGCCGCGCCTGGGGGCATAGAGGGCACAACGTTTGGTGCTGAGTCTACATTCGGGTACGGACCCGAGGGCACAGCATTAGGCGCTGAGATCACATTCCCATACGGCCCTGAGCCTGCCGAGATGGGTGGCGCAGAAGGGGTGGAAGCTGGTCCCGAAGGGGCGTAAAATGACGGCCAGTTGGAGGCCGGGGAGGAATTAGCAGGAGCCGAAGGCGCTGATATGATATTGTTGGCTTGCCCAACGCCTGGAGGGCTTGCCTGAGGGATTTCAGGAGCTGGGGCCGCTACGGTGGCCGATGTTGCCCCTTGTGCCGCCAAGGCGGCTTGCTCGAAGGCATTCGCGAAAGCACGTATGCTGGCAAAGCGCTCCCTGGGGTCTTTTGCCAGCGCGGTTAACACGATCTGCTCCAGTTCGGGTGAGACGTTTGGAATCTTTTCGCGCAGAGGGGCCGGTGGGGTTGAAATTTGCTTCGCCAGAATCTCACTCATCGAGCCAGAGAAGGGCCGCGCACCGGTGAGCCACTCGTAGATGACGACCCCTAATGAATATTGGTCGCTTGCTGGGCGTGGGTGCGCCTGAATCTGTTCCGGCGCCATATACGCCAGGGTACCGACGACTTCCTGCATATCCTGATGGCGCGAACTCTGCGCCACGACAGCAATGCCAAAGTCGGAAAGCAGCACCTCTTTGTTTTCACCCAGCAGCATGTTCTCTGGCTTGACATCTCGGTGAATCAACTTGCGGTCATGCGCGAACTGCAATGCGCCTGCTACCTGCTGCACATAGGGCAAGATGGTGAGCGGCTCATACTTCCACCCTTTGAGAAAGAACTGGCGCAGCGTGCCGTTCGGGGCGTAATCCATCACGAGATAGGGCAGGCCCTCTTCCACGCCAAACTCCAGCACCCGTACAATATTGGGGTGCCTCAGCCAGGCAATGGTGCGCGCTTCCTCCCGAAAATGGTTTTCCTCCTCGCCGCTGAGCTTGGCAGTCAACAGCTTGATAGCCGCCGGTGTGCCCAGATGAATATGTTCACCCAGGTAGACCTCAGCAAAGCCACCTTTGCCGAGCAACTTGACTAATTTATAGTTGCCCGCTTGCTGCCCCGTACGATCAGACATACTTCCTCCATCTCGCAGCGCAGGAGATAACCATCAGGAGCGCCTACGCCTACTGTGAACGCTCCCTTATTGTAAGGCAGCATGAGTATCCTGTCAAGCAGGAACAAAAAATGGGGATTGACTTCTGGGCGAGGTCACGTTATACTTTGAGCGTCCATTGTTGAAGACAGCAGGGCATTGATCAGGAAAAGTAAGCGACAGCGTACAGAACAGAGAGTCGGGCCAGGTGAGAACCGATATCGGCGCAGTTGCTGAATGGACCTGTGAGCCGCGAGCCGAACACCGCATCTCGCGTCAGTAGGAATTCGCCGGAAGAGCCAACCGTTATCGCGGCAGGGTATCGATTGCAGAGCATATTTGCCATCCGTACCTGAAATGAGGAGTAATGCAGCCAGCATGAGAAGCTGGGGCATTGCTCGAAGTGGGGTGGCACCACGAAGGCATTGTTGATTCAGCCTCTCGTCCCGTTGGGATGAGAGGCTTTTTGTGTTTGGGACAGTTTTCTTGCCAGCGGGCCGCGCTGGCGGAGAGGCGAGGTGAGGAAACGCTATGGCTGACCGCAAGAAACGAGTTTTTTCAGGCATTCAACCATCGGGCAATCTGCACATCGGCAATTATCTAGGCGCCATTCGTAACTGGGTTGCCTCGTTGGATGAATACGACAACATCTTCTGCATCGTGGACCTGCACGCGCTGACGGTTGACCCGGAGGAGCGCGCGGCGGAACTGCACGCGAACACCATGCAGTTGGCGGCGCTCTATGTAGCCTGCGGGCTGGACCCGCAGAAGTGCGCGCTCTTTGTGCAATCGCACCTCCATGAGCATGCTGAACTGACGTGGATGCTGGGCTGCGTGACGCCCACCGGCTGGCTGAACCGCATGACGCAGTTCAAGTCGAAGGCGGGCGAGCACCAGGAGCAGGCGAGCACGGGCCTTTACACCTATCCGGTGCTGATGGCTGCCGACATCCTGCTCTATCAAGCGGATGCCGTGCCGGTAGGTGATGACCAGCGCCAGCATGTGGAACTGACGCGCGACATCGCCGAGCGCTTTAACTATCTCTTCGGGCCAACGTTTACCGTGCCAGAACCGCTGATTCGGGAGGTGGGCGCGCGCATCATGTCGCTGGACGACCCGACCAAGAAGATGAGCAAGAGCGAGCCTGGTTCCTATATCGCCTTGCTCGACCCGCCCGAGGTCATTCGCAAGAAGGTGGGCCGCGCCACGACGGATTCAGAGCGCTCGATTTGCTTTGATGAGAAGCGGCCCGGCGTCTATAACCTGCTGACGATCTATGAACTGCTGACCGGGCAAACGCGCCCTGCCATTGAGGCGCATTTTGAGAACAAGGGCTACAAGGAACTGAAGTCTGAGGTTGCCGAGGCGGTGATTGCCGAACTGGAGCCGATTCAGCAGCGCTATCACGCCTTGATGGCTGACCCCACACAGGTGACTGCCATTCTGGACGACGGCGCGGCGCGACTGCGCCCGCTGGCCCAGGAGACGCTGCGCACCGCGATGACCCGCATGGGCTTGCGTTCCTGATGTGTTCGTGAAGTGAAGGAGTTTGTAGCATGTATCAGCCGACAGTGGAGGAGGCGCGGCGCTTGCGAGCCGTCGCAGCAGGAGAACCAGACGCGGGCAATTTGCTACCGGTCTCCTGTGAGGTGTTCGCCGATATGGAGACGCCCGTCTCGGTCTATCTGAAGGTGGCGGGTGGTCCCTATACCTTTTTACTGGAAAGTGTGGAGGGCGGAGAGCGCATCGCGCGCTACTCCTTTGTCGGTCTGGACCCCTATCTGGTCATGACCATGCGCGGGCGCTCAGCCACGCTCACCTGGCGCAGCGGTCCCAAAGCTGGAACAAGCGAGGAAGTGCCCTGCGACGACCCGCTGCGGCTGATCGAAGCCGAGCTATCGCGTTCGCGGCTGGTGAAACTGCCGGGGATGCCGCGCTTTCATGGTGGTGCGGTGGGTTATCTGGGCTATGAGACGGTAGCATGCTTCGAGCGCCTGCCCGTCCCTGATGCTGACCCTCTGCAACTGCCGGAATCGGTCTTTTGCTTCACCGAAACGATGCTGGTCTTCGATCATCTGCGCCGCAGCCTGCGCATCATCAGCCATGTGCGCCTGGATGATGATCTTGAGGCGAACTATCAGCGCGCGGTGGACACGATAGAACGCCTTCGGCAGTGTTTGCAGAACGGCTCAGCGCCCGTCGCGCCGCAAATTGGGGCGAGGGGAGTCCCTGAAGAGGGACTTGGTGGCCGCAGGCCCTTAGGCGCGACTTCAGTCGCCAGCGGGGGAAGCGTCCCCTTCCTCACCTCGCGCGAGCGTTTTGAGGCGAACGTCGAGCGCGCCAAGGAATATATTCAGGCAGGCGACATCTTTCAGGTGGTGCTCTCGCAGCGTTTTGCGCGCCCGGTGCAGACGCAGCCGTTCAGCATCTATCGTGCCCTGCGCGCGGTCAATCCGTCGCCCTACCTCTATTATCTCGATCTGGGCGAGATCACGGTGGTGGGCGCGTCGCCAGAACTGCTAGTGCGTGTCGAAGATGGCGAGGTCATCATCCGTCCGCTGGCGGGCACGCGCCCGCGTGGCAAAGATGAGGCGAGCGATCAGGCGCTGGAGCGCGAACTGCGCGCCGATGAAAAAGAACGCGCCGAGCATCTGATGCTGGTGGATTTGGGGCGCAACGATGTGGGCCGCGTCGCCGAGGCGGGCAGCGTGCGCGTTACCGAGTTTATGGAGGTGGAGCGCTATTCGCATGTGATGCACTTGATGTCGCATGTGACGGGACGCCTGCGCGCCGACCTCACTCCCTACGATGCGCTGCGCGCGGCTTTCCCGGCAGGCACGCTTTCGGGCGCGCCCAAGGTGCGCGCGATGGAGATTATCGCCGAACTGGAGGGCGAGCGGCGCGGTGTCTATGGCGGCGCGGTGGGCTACTTCAGCCACAGCGGCAATCTGGATATGGCGATTGGCCTGCGCACGCTGGTGCTCAAAGATGGCGTGGCCTATGGGCAGGCGGGCGCGGGCATCGTCGCCGATTCTGTCCCAATGACTGAATATGAAGAGACGGCGCACAAAGCAGGCGCGCTTATGCGCGCGTTGGAGCGGGCCGAAGCGCTGGAGCGAGGAGATATGCATGTTGCTGCTGCTCGATAACTACGATAGCTTCACCTATAACCTCTATCAATATCTTTCGGAGTTGGGTGCAGAGGTGGTCGTGCGGCGCAACGATCAGATCACGCTCTCGGAGATCGAGGCGCTGGCTCCGGCGGGCATCGTCATCTCGCCCGGACCCTGCACGCCCAACGAGGCAGGCATCTGCAACGATGTCATTCTGGCCTTTGGGCAGACGACGCCCATCCTGGGCGTCTGCCTGGGGCATCAGTGCATGGGCCAGGTCTATGGCGGGCGCGTCATTCGCGCGCCGGTCCCTATGCACGGTAAACTCTCGCGTATTACTCATCAGGGGCGGGGTGTGCTGGCCGGATTGCCGCAGCCGTTCGAAGCGGTGCGCTATCATAGTCTGATCGTTGAGCGGGCGAGCCTGCCCGCCGAATTGGAAATCACTGCCGAAACCGACGATGGGCTGATTATGGCAATGCGTCATCGGCACTATCCGGTGGAGGGCGTGCAGTTTCATCCAGAGTCTATTCTGACACGCCCCGGTAAAGACCTGCTGCGCAATTTTCTGGCGCGGGTGGATGAGTACGCCGCTGCTGGCGTCAACGCTTAAAGAGGGAAAACAGACGATGATTAAGGAAGCCATCGCGCATGTCGCGGCAGGCCAATCGCTGACCGAGGTCGAGGCTGCTGCCGTAATGGAAGAGATCATGACCGGCGAGGCCACGCCCTCGCAGCTTGGCGCGTTTCTGACCGCCCTGCGCCTGAAAGGCGAGACGGTGGAAGAGATTGCTGGGCTGGCGCGCGTGATGCGCGAAAAAGCCCTGCATGTGCCCATTCCAGATCATGTCTCGCCGATGGATACCTGCGGGACCGGCGGCGACGGCGCGGGCACGTTCAATGTCTCGACGACGGCGGCGCTGGTCGTGGCCGCCTGCGGGCAGCCCGTTGCCAAGCATGGCAACCGCGCCGCCACGAGCCGCTGCGGCAGCGCCGATGTCCTGGAAGCACTGGGCGTGAAGATCGAACTCAAGCCGGAGCAGGTGGCGCGCTGCGTGACCGATGCAGGCTTTGGCTTTATGTTCGCGCCCGCCTATCATCCGGCGATGAAACACGTCGGCCCGACACGCCGCGAAATCGGCATTCGCACCGTCTTCAACATCCTGGGGCCGCTGACTAATCCTGCTGGCGCGGCCTATCAGGTGCTGGGCGTGCCGGAAGCGGGGCTGGTGCGCAAGATGGGCGAGGCGCTGCTGCGCCTGGGCTGCAAACGCGCGCTGGTAGTCTACGGCGAAGATGGTATGGATGAGGTCTCGCTGAGCGCGCCGACGCTCGTCTGCGAGGTCTTGGGCGGCAAAGGCGATCTGCGCGAATATCGCGTGACCCCTGAAGATGTCGGCCTCGCGCGCCAGAACCGTGACGCGGTGCGCGGCGGCGACGCGGCCTTTAACGCCGGGCTGCTGCGCGAGACGCTGGCGGGCAAGCTGACCGATGCCCACGCCGATATGGTCAGCCTGAACGCGGGCGCGGCGCTGCTGGCGTGCGAGCGCGTGCAGACATTGGATGAAGGCGTGAAGCTGGCGCAGGAGACGCTGCGCTCTGGCCGCGCCGTGCAGACGCTCGAATCCGTGGCCGCATTGAGCCAGCAAGCATAGTCGGAGAAGCCATGACTACCATTCTGGATACCATCGCTGCGCGCATCCGCGCCGATCTGGTGGAAGAGAAAGAGCGTGTGCCCCTGGAGGAGATGCGCCAGCGTGCCCATGCCGCGCCACTGCCGCGCGATTTCCTGGGTGCGCTCAAAGGCCCGGAGTTCACGACGCTGCACAACGAGGCGAAGCTGATCGCCGAGGTCAAGAAAGCCTCGCCCTCCAAGGGCGTGCTGGTCGAGGATTTCGACCCGGTGGCGCTGGCGCGCACCTATGAGACGGGCGGCGCGTCGGCCATCTCCGTCTTGACGGAGCGCCATTTCTTCCAGGGGTCGCTGGACTATCTGACGGCGGTGCGCGCGGCGGTAAAGCTGCCGGTGCTGCGTAAAGATTTCATCGTCGACCCCTATCAGGTCTATGAGGCCCGCGCCGCCGGGGCCGACGCGATCTTGCTCATCTGCGCGCTGCTGGACGACTCTGACCTGGCGTTGCTGCTGGGCCTGGCGCGTCATCTGGGCATGCGCTGCCTGGTGGAAGTGCATGATGAAGCCGAAACCACGCGCGCCCTCGCCAGCGGGGCGCAGATCATCGGCGTCAACAATCGCGACCTGCGCGATTTTCATGTGGATACCGAGGTAACATGGCGTCTGCGTAAGCTCATTCCCAAAGATCGCGTGGTGGTCAGCGAGAGCGGTCTGCATACTGGCCGCGATGTGCAAAGCATGGCCCTGGCGAACGTACAGGCGGTATTGATCGGCGAGGCGCTGGTGACCGCGAAAGATGTGCTGGAAAAGACGCGCGAACTCTCGCCGCTGCGCATCAAAATCTGTGGCCTGCGCACCCGCGAGCACGCGCGCCAGGCCATCGACAGCGGCGCGCACTATATCGGACTGATGTTTTATCCGCCAAGCCCACGCTATGTCACGCCTGAAGAGGCGAACGAAGTAATACGCGCCTTGCGCGTGCGGGCGCAGATGGGCATGCACGCGCCCAGAGTGGTGGGTGTGTTTGTCAACGAGCCACCCGACAAGATCAACGCGCTGGCCCGCGAACTGGGGCTGGATGTGGCGCAGCTCAGCGGCGACGAATCGCTGGAGGACTGCCGGGCAATTGAGATTCCGGTGATCAAAGCCGTGCGCCCGCAGCGCCCCAAAGACCTGGACGCGCTGGAAGCTTATCACCCTTTCGTACAGGCGTTCCTGCTGGATACCAAGGTCGAGGGCCTGTGGGGTGGCACTGGCGCGGTGGGCAACTGGTCGCTGGCGCGCCAGATGGCCCGGCGCTATCCGACCCTGCTGGCGGGAGGGCTGACGCCCGACAACGTGCGCGGCGCGGTGGAGGCAGTCCAGCCCTGGGGCGTGGATGTCAGCAGCGGTGTGGAGACGGGCGGCCAGAAAGACTTGCGCAAGATCATGCTGTTCAGCGATCAGGCCAGACAAGCCAAACGCGGGCGTTCGATTCCGCCGTCGCGCCAGAAAGACCCGGTAGAAACGCTCAGACGGCAGATGGGCCTGAGGACACCATAATGCTGACCTTTACGATTGCTGACATCATCGCGCGCTTCGCGGATTTTCGTATAGGCGTCGTGGTGGCCCAGGGCCTGACCATCCAGCCCGAGCGACCAGCCGCCCTGGAGCAGGCGATGCTGGCCGCCGAACAGGAGTCGTCGGCATCGCTGGCTGATACCGCGCTGGCGGATATTCCCGAACTGCGCTGCTGGCGGGAAGCCTATAAAGCCTTTGGCGTCAAGAAAACGAGCTATCGCAGTTCCGTCGAGCGGCTGCTGAAGCGCGTGCAGCAGGGCAACGGGCTGCCGCGCGTCAATACGCTGGTCGATGCCTATAACCTGATCTCGCTGCGCTATCGCGTGCCGGTAGGCGCTGATGATCTGGAGAAAGTCGTCTCGCCGCTGGGCTTTCGCTATGCGCGCCCCGGCGATACCTTCATTGCCCTGGGCGATGAAACCCAGGAACCAGACCCGCCCGCGCCCGGCGAGGTCGTCTATGCCGATGCGGAAAAGCTGCTCTGTCGCCGCTGGAACTGGTATCAGGATGCGCGCAGCCCGATCACTGCCACCACGACCAGTGCCGTCTTGACCGTACAGGCACTCCATCCAACCGCCGCGCTGGTGGAAGAAGCGGTCACAGAACTCTGTGCTTTGCTCGCCACGCACTGCGGCGCTCGCACCAGTTGGGCCATAGCGGAGCAAGCGCGGCCTGAGGTAACGCTTCCATGAATGCCAACCATCAGGAGACCATCCAGCAGGTTGGCAAGGCGCTGGCCGAAGCGTCGACAGAACTGGGCACCTGGTTTGCGCGGCCTGAAGCCAGCCGGGTCTATCATCCCCAGGATGGGGGCTGGTCGATCAATGAGATTCTGGAACACGTCTCGTTGACCAGCCATTATCTGCTGCTTATCATTCGCCAGGGCTATAAAAAGGCGTTGGGCCGGGCAGCGCGTGGAGAAACTATCCCCGATGGGGAAAGCGATCTGCACAAGCTGGAGCCGATTGGACATCCTGATGCCTTCCCCTGGCTCAGACCGGAGCATATGGAGCCGACGCGCAAAACGTCTCTGGCGGAGGTTCAGGCGCGTATCCACGCGCAGTATCAAGACTGTCAGAAGATGCTCGCGGGTCTGAGCGGAGGAGCAGGCGCGCTCTATCTGGTGCGTATGTCGGTGCAAGACCTGGGGAAAATGGATATGTACCAATGGTTGTATTTCCTGGCGCTGCACCAGAAGCGCCATATCGCCCAGATGGAACGGGTCTATCAGGAATGGGCGCAGACGCAGCCGAAACCGTAAGGCGTTTTTTTTACCAGGGAGTGGAGAAAACATCCGTGCATCCAGCCCTTGATTACTATGCCCAGCAGAGCGCCATTACCGACCCTGGCATCAATGAGATTCTCTTTCGCTGGCTGCCGCAGGGGGTGGGTACCCGCTGCCTGATGGTGCAGGGCATCATGATGCACCCTGTTGAGGCGCACCGCTATGAGGTGAAGCCCCGCCTGAAGCGCATGCGTGAACTGCAACTGCGCTCTGTCGAGCAGAAGCTGATAGCCCTCAGAGGGTTGGGATGCGATGACACCCTCGCCAGGCCCTATTTGCCAGAACACCGGGTGCTGGGGAACTGCCGCGACTATGCCACTATGTTCTGCGCGCTGCTGCGGCATCAGGGGACGCCTGCGCGGGTGCGCTGTGGGTTCGCCCGCTATTTTGAGCCGGACTTCTTCACCGATCACGTAGTCTGCGAATATTGGAAGGCCGATGAGGAGCGCTGGACGCTGGCCGACGCGATGCTTGACATCGTGCTGCGTCAGGCGTATGGGGTCGCCTTTGACATAACCGATGTGCCTCGCGCGCAGTTCATCCTGGCCGGGCAGGCGTGGCAGCACTATCGCGCCGGAGCGCTTGACCCGTCGCGCTGTGGTCTCTCCTCAAAAGGGCCGCGTGGCCTCGCCTTCATCCGAACGGGCCTGCTGCGCGATATAGCGGCGCTCAACAAGGTGGAACTGCTTACGCAGGACGCGTGGGATATCGACGGCGCAGAGAGCGAGCAGGGCATAGCTGAAGCTGATCTGGCGCTGCTTGATCGCGTGGCCGCGCTCTCGCTGGCCGGAAACGATGCCTTTGCCGACCTGCGCCAGGTTTTCGAGGATGATCTGCGCCCGCGTATGCTCGCGGCCCTATCTGGCAAGCAGGAAGGTTAGGCGTATGAGAGAAAACAGGCCAGAAGAGTTGGCAGAGCTGGAGATGCGCGCCAGATGGGCGCTGGAGCATCCAGCGCAGCTAGAGCCACGCCAGGCCGTTGAGGGTTTTTGCCCAGTGCTGCGGCTCTGGCATGAACCAGCTTTCTTCGATTATTCCTGCTGGACCATGCTTAGATTAGCGGGGCAAAATGTGAGCAATGCATCTCTCATTATTCGCAAAGTCATCTGGGAGCGAACCCATGATTTGCGCCGCTTTGCCGATCCGCTGGAGTGGCTGAGACAAGGCTATCGCGCCGCGCCAACCATCGTCGTTCGTGATGTCAGGATGCCTGCTGACCGGTTTTCCTCGCTGCTTGCGGAACTGGCCCTGGTTCCTGTACCGGTGGCAGGGATCGAGGCGTGTAGGGGTCTTGATGGGGAAATGTTTGGTTTCGAGCAAATGGATTCAGGGTTTCTGCATGTTCGTCTGGAGTGGTGGTGCGATGGCCCTGCTGAGTGGCAGGCTTTCACGCGCTGCATTGCCCGTATGCGTGCCGCCCTTGAGCAGTGCTTTTCGGGAGATGTACATGAGACTTGAAGACGAGAGGCTTTCTCAATGACCACTTTCTGCTACCATCCTGACATTGTTGCGCGCTATCCCAACGTCATTGGCGGCGTTATCCTGGCCGAAGGGATGACCAACGGCCCCACGCCCGATGCCCTGCGCGAAGCCTTTTTCGCCGAGCAGCAGGCTGTCTTGCGGCGCATTGGCGATACGCCGCTCAGCCAGATTCCATCGCTATCGGCCTGGCGTGGCGTGTTTCGCGGCTTTGGCCTGGACCCGACGCAGTATCGCAGCGCCGCCGAAGCATTGCTGCGGCGGCTGACCAAGAAAGGCGACATCCCCAGCATCAACACGCTGGTGGACCTTGGGAATCTGGTGAGCATTCGCTACGCCTTGCCCGTTGCCGTGTTCGATACACGCGCCTTGCAGGGCGCGGTGACGGTCCATTTCGCCGATGGCTCCGAGCGCTATACCACGCTGGGCGAAAGCGAAGAGGACCATCCGACGCCAGGCGAAGTTGTCTTTTCGGACGAGACGAGGCTGGTTATTGCCCGGCGCTGGTGCTGGCGACAGAGCGAACAAAGCGCGGCGCAGTCGGATACTACGCGCGCGCTGATTACCGTAGAAGGCCACCACGCCGGGGCGCGCGCCGATGTGCAGGCGGCGCTCGATGATCTGCTGGAATTGTTGCGGAAGTGCGCGGGTGGGCAATATTCTTCTGCGCTGCTGGATGCCCAGCACCCCTCCTTTCCCGCCTGAGTATCTAGAGGAAGATGAAACCGCATGTCCTACCTGTTTGGGGATACCGATAGAGCGGCCTTGAGGCTGAAGGTGCTGGCCGACGTCTATGCCGCGTCGAGCCGGGCCTTCCTGCAAGAGGTCGTGCAGACGCCACCGCAGCTTGCCCTCGATCTCGGCTGCGGGCCGGGCTACACCACGCATTTGCTGGCTGAGGCCACACAGTGCGCGCGGGCCATCGGCCTCGAATATTCCGAGCATTTTGTTGCCCTGGCAGCCAGGAATGCCACCGAGCGGGTGACGTTTGTGTGCCACGATGTCACCCGGGTGCCATTTCCAACCGGACCAGCCGACCTTATCTCGTGTCGCCTGCTTTTGACACATCTGCAAGACCCGCAGACCGTGATTGATCGCTGGGCCACGCAGCTTCGCCCAGGAGGGTTCTTGCTGCTGGAAGAAGTCGAGTGGATTCAGACGGACCAGCCGCTTTTCCGCACCTATCTGGGCATCGTGGCTGCCATGCTGGAGCAGCAGCACAATCAGCTTTATATCGGGCCGCTGCTGGAGAGCCTGCCGGTCAGCGCCGAACTCAGCCGTGGCCTGAGCCGCATCTATCGCCTGCCGGTGTCAACGGCGCAGGCCGCCACTATGTTCTCGCTGAATATCGCTGCCTGGCAAAGCCAGCCCTTCATTCAGCAGCGCTATGGAGCGCAGATGATCGGGCAGCTTGAGGATGACCTGTACGCGCTGGCGGAAACCTCCACCAGCGAAGGCGAAATCGAATGGGGCATGCGCCAGATTGCCTATGAGCGTTTGTAAGTTGAGGAAGCGAAACCTTCCTCAAAAGAGAGAGTAAGGAGACCAGAAGTCATGCAAACCATAAACCCTGGGCCGGTGGCGCAGCCACTCGCCTATGAACACGGCGCGTATCCCGATGCGCGCGGGCGCTTCGGCTCGTTTGGCGGGCGCTATGTGCCCGAAAGCCTGATGGCCGCCCTGCGCGAACTGGAGCAGGCATATGGAGAGATGCAGGCCGACCCGCGCTTTCACGAGCAAATTGGCGGACTGATGAAGTCCTATGTTGGGCGGCCCACGCCGCTTTATCGCGCCGAGCGCCTCTCTGAAACGCTGGGCATTCCCGCCTATCTCAAGCGCGAAGACCTGGCGCATACCGGCGCGCATAAGATCAACAACGCCCTGGGGCAGGGACTGCTGGCGCAGCGCATGGGCAAGCGGCGCATCATCGCCGAAACCGGTGCGGGCCAGCATGGCGTGGCGGCGGCGACGGTCTGCGCCAAGCTGGGCCTGGAGTGCATCGTCTATATGGGCGAAGAGGACATCCACCGCCAGTCGCTCAATGTCTTCCGCATGAAGCTGCTCGGCGCGGAGGTGCGTCCCGTGGCCTCGGGCAGCAAGACGCTCAAAGATGCCATCAATGAGGCCATTCGCGACTGGGTGACGAATGTCGAGACGACGTTTTATCTGATCGGTTCGGCGGTTGGTCCCCATCCCTACCCGCGCATGGTGCGCGATTTCCAGTCGGTGATCGGCGCGGAGACACGCGCGCAAATCCTGGCTGCCGAAGGTCGCCTGCCCACCTACGCGCTGGCCTGCGTGGGCGGCGGCAGCAACGCGATTGGCATGTTTTATCCCTTCGCGGGCGACCCCGAGGTGCAGTTGATTGGCATCGAGGCGGGCGGCAAGGGCATTGCCACGGGCGAACACGCAGCAACGCTGGTCGGTGGGCGCGTGGGCGTGCTGCACGGCGCGATGAGCTATCTCTTGCAGGATGACGCCGGGCAGGTGATCGAAACGCACAGCATCTCTGCCGGACTGGATTATCCCGGCGTTGGCCCCGAGCACAGCTATTTGAAAGAGACGGGCCGGGCAACCTACGTCTCCGTAGATGACGCGGCGGCGTTGCGTGCCTTGCAAGTCTTGAGCCAGACGGAAGGCATCATCCCGGCGCTGGAGTCGGCGCACGCGGTGGCCTACGCGCTCCAGATGGCCGAAGAGGGCCGCCTGCACGCGGGCGAGGTGATGGTCATCAACCTTTCCGGGCGCGGTGACAAAGATATGGGCACGATAGCCACTGCGCTGGGCGTGACCTTGTAGCGGGGAGCAGCGCTCCCTGCCTCTATGGACAGGAACCATTCTGGCCTCTTGTGCAATGTGGTGTGGTGGCTGCTGTGCCAGGCTTGCCGGTGAAAGCGCATCTCGCGCAAAGGAGGCAGAACAATGAGCCAGACGCCAGCCACCAGACGGTTAGGCCAGAGTGACTTACTGATTACGCCGGTAGGCATTGGGACGGCTCCCATCGGGTCGACGCCTGATTGGGCCATCTATTGGGGGCCGCAGGATGAAACCGAAGCCATACGAGCCATTGAGGCGGCCATCGATGTAGGCGTAAACTGGATTGATACCGCTCCCTTTTACGGCTGGGGACGCGCCGAACTAATTGTAGGCAAAGCCGTACGCGGCAAGCGCGAGCGAGTGTATCTGTTTACGAAGTGCGGCACGCTGCGCGACGAGCAGGGCAGGTGGCATGAAAACCTTCGGCCAGAAAGCATCCGGCGCGAAGTCGAAAGCAGCCTGCGTCACTTACAGACCGATTATATTGATCTATACCAGTTCCACGACCCCGACCCGCAGACGCCGATAGAGGAATCGTGGGCGGCGCTACAAACGCTCATTCAGGAAGGCAAGGTGCACTATGGTGGCTTATCCAATCATCCAGTTGATCTGATCGAGCGGGCGCGGGCGATTGCGCCTGTCATTTCGACCCAGGAGCAATATAGCCTGCTCCACCGCCCGATAGAGCAGACCATCCTGCCCTTTGCCGAGCAGCATGGCATCGGCCTGCTGGCCTGGTCGCCGCTCGCCAGCGGATTTGTCACCGATGGCTTTGATCTGGAGGCGCTGGACCCGGCAGATTTTCGGCGTCGTCATCGCTTCGCCCAGGAACCAGCGTATAGTCGGCTCATGCGCCTGCGCGAAACGCTTGGGGAGATTGCCTCCGGCCACCGGAAGACGCTGGCTGACCTGGCGATTGCCTGGGTGCTGGGCCAGCCAGCGTTGACGGGTGCGATCATGGGCATCCGCAGCGAGCAGGAAGCGCGGCAGATGCTGGGCGGTGTTGGTTGGGAACTAAGCCAGGCGGAAAGAGATCGGATTGAGCAGGCCCTTCGGCTTTGGGAAAGCTGAACGTCTGTAAAAAGCGGAGAGAAAGAGCAGAGCAATGATTGAGAAAGTAAACCTGGCCGAAAAGCTTGGCCGTATTCAGGACCACTGGCAGCCCCGGATTGCGGGCGAACTGAACGGGCAATACATCAAACTGGTAAAAGTCCAGGGCGAATTTGTCTGGCATCAGCACGAAACGGAAGATGAATTGTTTCTGGTCATCAAGGGCGCGCTGCTCATCAAACTGCGCGACCAGGATATACACCTGGAGCCGGGCGAGTTTGTCATTATCCCTAGAGGGGTTGAGCATGTGCCTATAGCCAACGAAGAAACCCAGGTGCTCTTGCTGGAACCTAAGACCACCTTGAATACGGGCGACGTGCAAAACGACCGAACCGTTAGCAACCCAGAATGGATATAACCATGCCAGAGCGTGAACTGAAATTAGCGTCGGCGATTGACGACGCCTTTGCCCGTGCCAAGGCTGAGGGGCGCATCTGCCTTGCTCCCTATGTGATGGCGGGCTATCCCGATGCCGCGACCAGCGAGGCGCTGGCGCTGGGGCTGGCGCATGCGGGCGCGGATGTGCTGGAACTGGGCGTGCCGTTTTCGGACCCCCTGGCGGATGGCGCGACGATTCAGCATGCCGGACAGGTGGCCTTGCAGGGCGGCATGACGCCCGCCGGTGTGCTGGAGGTCGCGGCGGCGATTCATCGCCATGTCGCCACGCCGCTGGTCATGATGGGCTACTATAACCCCATCCTGGCCTTTGGGCTGGAGCATTTCTGCGAAGCGGCGGCGCTGGCGGGCGTCTCGGGCTTGATCGTGCCCGATCTGCCGCCAGAAGAGGCTGGGCCACTGCTGGATGCGGCCAACCGCGCCGGAATGTGCCTTGTCTTCCTGGTGACGCCCACCAGCCCGCCTGAGCGGCTGACGCTGCTGGCCGAGGCGACCCGGCGGCAGCAAAGCGGCTTCGTGTACTGCGTCTCGCTCAGCGGCGTAACCGGCGCGCGCAGCGAACTTCCCGCCCATCTACCCGATTTTCTGGCGCGTGTACGCGCGCAGATACATCTGCCTCTGGCGGTGGGCTTCGGCATCTCCACACCGGAACACGTGGCAAAGCTGGCCGAGATGGCCGATGGGGCCGTGATCGCCAGCAAGCTGATCGATACGCTTGATCGTGCGCCCACCGGTCAGGGCGTGGGCGCAACGATTCGCTATTTCGAGACACTGCGCGCCGCAGCCACCCGCGCGCCTGTCTAACCGAGCAACAGCAGCAGCCAGTTTTGGGCGGCTGGCTGCTGCTGTTCGTGGTAATTCGCTCCCTTCCGCGCTCGCTTTATCGGCTCCTCTATGTTACAATTGCGATAAGGGTCAGGGGAAATAGCAACCGCTTTTCTTGCGCCACACAACGCTGTGGCGCTGCTCTTATCCTCCCGTTCTTCAGTAGCGGGCGGGGGCTTGTTCATCCTGCATGGCCCACGACTACGACAGAAGTCTTTTCGAGGCGGTAACAGCATCGTCAGGGTGCGGCGTTGTCAGCCAGTGCCGCCTGAGACGGAAGGAGAACAATGAGCGGTTACAGCACGATCACCGGCTGGGGCAAGTATGTGCCTGCCAAAGTCCTGTCCAATGCCGATCTGGAGAAGATGGTCGATACCTCTGATGAGTGGATTGTTTCGCGCACGGGCATTCGAGAGCGGCGCATCGCCGGACCAGACGAGACAGCCTCGACGATGGGATTGGCAGCGGCGCGCGACGCGCTGAAGGTGGCCGGAATCGAGGGCAAAGACCTGGGCATGATTATCGTTGCCACGGTCTGCCCGGATTATCACTTCCCCAGCGTCGGCTGCATCTTGCAGGCACAGCTTGGCGCGCAGTGCGGCGCTTTCGACATCGAGGCGGCGTGTAGCGGCTTCCTCTATGCCCTGTCCATTGCCCATCAGTTCACCAGCAGCGGCGTAGCCAAACATGTGCTGGTGGTGGGCGTGGAAAAGCTCTCGATGTATGTCGATTATACAGATCGCGGAACCTGCATCCTCTTTGGCGATGGCGCGGGCGCGGCGGTGGTCAGCGCCAGCGATGCCCCCGGCGGCTTCCACTCCTTCACGCTGGGGTCGGATGGCGCGCGGCCCGAACTGCTCTATGTGCCCACGGGCGGCAGCGCCCAGCCGGTCACCGTCGAAAACCTGAACGCGGGACAGCACTGCATCAAGATGATGGGGTCCGAAGTCTTCAAATTTGCCACGCGTGCCATGGATGCCGCCACCGATAAGGTTATCAGCGAGGCGGGCATTGCGCCTGAGGAGATCGACCTCTTCCTGCCGCATCAGGCCAACCAGCGCATCATCGAGGCCACCGCCAAACGGCTCAACATGCCCTCGGAAAAAGTCTTTATCAATATTGATCGTTACGGCAACACCTCGGCGGCGTCAATTCCCATCGCGCTGTGCGAGGCCATTGAGCAAGGTAAAATCTGGCCGGGCGCAAAGGTCGTCTTCGCGGCCTTTGGTGGTGGCCTCACCTGGGGCGCAGCCGCCATGACCTGGACCGCGCCCGTTCCGCAGACGCGGAGCGCCGCCACGGCGCGCGTTGAAGCGGCTGCCAGCACCCACTAACCCCAACAGAAAAGCGGCGCGGCATCCCAAGAAATAGGGCTGGGATGCCGCGCCGCTTTTATCTCATGCCCAACCTTGTTGAGACGGCGGCGCTACAAGCAGGGAGGCTATCACGCGCCCGGACCGTTGTCTACTGGCCCCACGCCCTGGATGTCGAGCTTGTTGATGAAGAGCGACAACGCTTCTCCGCCAGCTACCCGAATACGCGGAAGCTGATAGGGCTGCTGGGGATTTTGGATGACCGATTCGGCCCCAGGGTCCAGCAGCGCGCCGACATAACCATAGAGCGCCAGCAGCGAGGTGATGAACTGCTGCCGCTCGACGGTCCCATTGTGGAACGGCTCGCCAGAAGGATAGCAGAAAAACTGGATGGGCATGTTCAACTGCTGTTGCAGCGTCGCTTTCGACTCCGATAATTCTTGCTCGGCAGTTTGGGGCAGCGCGCTCGCCAGGCTGATATGATGGATCGTATGCGAGCCGATCTCGATGCCATCGGCGGCCATCTGGCGAATCTGGTTCCAGGTCAGATAGCTGTGTCCGATCATGCCGGTGATGATATTAATTTCCGCGACAAAGTGATGCTGCACAAGGATGGGGAATGCATCGGTATAGTTATCTTCATACCCATCGTCGAAGCTGATGACAATCGGCTGCTTGGGCAGCGCCGTCCCGTAGTACAGGTTATCGAAGATGTCGATGAGCTTGATCGGGTGATAGCCGTTCTTTGCCAGATAGTCCATCTGCGCGGCAAAATCAGGCGTTGTGACCGTCAGGCCAAAATCCAGGCTGTTCATGGTCGGCTTGGCCGAGACGTGGTGATACATCAGAATCGGCACTTTGGCGGTCACCGCTGGCGCTTTCGCCGGAATCACAATCGGCGCTTCCTGGTCGAGCGGCCCACCCACCAGCACGCGCCAGAGGCCATTGCTCTTGACCTCGGCAAACGTCAGTTGATTGAAGAGCCCCTTGGTCACCGCCTGTTCTGAAGGCGCGCTCAGGATGCCCCTGGGTACGCCGAGCGTCAGCGAAACAGGCAGCACTGCTGCGGTGTCGTAGACCTGGGTAGTATCGGGGTTGATCCAGGGAGTAAAGGTGTTTGCCTGGCCGACGTTGAAGGAAAGACGCTGGAACGGCCCGAACTTGCGCGCCAAAAAACTCGCAAAAGCGGCTTCAGACCGCCAGAACGCCTGCTCGTCAGGGTGCAACATGCTCCAGAGTTGGGCAACGTTTTGCTGCATGAAAGCATTCATAAAGCGCCGGGCCGTCTCGCTGGGGTCAGGCGCGAGTTTGATCGTGAGCGTCGGCGCGGGCGTAATCGGCTCGGCGTCATAGCCAGGCACGCTGACGTTCAACTGGCTGGAATTAGGCACGCGCATGGAAAAACGCCCCTGCGCGTCGGTAGTCGTCTGGGTGGCAAAGCTGAAAATCCGCGCGGCAATCGAGACGTGGGCCAGCGCTTGGCCCGTCTGCCCATCTTCAACTGCGCCTTGAACGGTCATCATCGGCAGCGTCGAACCGACTGATGACCAGATGAACGAGATCAGCCCGAACTGCGCCAGGCACACGACAGCCAGGGCCGTGAGGAAGACGGCGCACACGGCGACAAAGATGCGCTGGCGCGTGCGATAGCGCTGGGAAGCGCGCAGATTTATGGCCTGGCCCACCTTGCCTGGCCGCGTCGCCACAGTTCTCATCGGGCGTCACCCCTACGGCTGTTCTGGAAGGATTGCATACTTGATCCCCTGATGCGAGAGTAAGCGTTCAAATGCTTCGTTCAACTGCGCCAGCGCATAGGAGCCGCTGATGAGCCGTTCCACCGCGATGCAGTGCTGGGCAATCAGGCTCAGGGCAGTTGAGAAATAATATGGGGTATGATGGAAGACGCCTTTCAGCGTGATCTCATCGTAGTGCAGCGGCTGGGTCGCCAGCGAAATGCTCGTTCCGGCGGCGCAGCCGCCAAAGAAATTGACCAGCCCGCCGCGCCTGACCATCTGGGCGGCAGCCTCCCACAGCGCTGGCTCGCCAACGGCTTCGATGACCACATCCGCGCCGCCCTGTCCATCCGTCAGCGCGCGCACGGCGGCCACCTCGGCGGAAAGATCGGGAAGCTGGCGCGCATCAACGATCTCGTCGGCCCCCAGCGCCCGCGCCAGGGCCAGACGCTCATCGCCGCGCCCGCACAGGATGACCCGCGCGCCTTTTAGTTTGGCGACGGCCAGCAGCAGTAATCCCAAAGGCCCGCCGCCAATGATGACCACGCTGTCGCCGGGATGCATGTCGCTGGCCTCGATGCCATGCAGCGCGCAGGCCAGCGGCTCGGTGAGGGCCGCGCAGGCGAACGGCAAATCGGGCGGCAGTTCCCAGAGGTTCTGTTCCACAATGCGCGCCGGAACGAGCAGATACCCCGCATACGCGCCGTTCAAGAGCAGCAAATCTTCGCAAAGGCTCTGGCGGCCTCGTCGGCAGAAGAAGCAGCGATTGCAGGGCGCAGAGTTTGCCACCACCACGCGCATCCCTGGCTGGAAGTGCTGCACCTGCGCACCCACCTCGGCAATCGTCCCCGCGACCTCGTGCCCAAAGAGGGAAGGCAGGGTCTTCATCAAGACCGGGTGCCCGCGCCGATAGGCTTTGAGGTCGGTGCCGCAGGTGGTTGCCGCCCCCACCTGGACCACCACTTCGCCGGGTCCAGGGTGAGGCACGTCGATCTCTTCGATGCGCACATCCAGCGGCGCGTAAAAACGGGCAGCAAGCATTTTCATCGCTCGCCTCCCTTCGCCTGCTGGTGAGTGACATAGCCTGCATAAGTCCTGCCAGCTATGCAGCCAGGACTATAGCATGGAGGCGCGCAAGCGTCAATGCGTTAGCCTAATCGGGTCAGCTCAACGATACGCAGCAAGGTCTCGACGCCGCAAGCGGCATATGGTACAATGTGCCCAAATCCATCTTTCTGCTAAGGAGCGCGGGCTGTGTCTACTCTCCTTCTCGCAACCACAAATCCAGGCAAGTTGCGTGAATTTCGAGAGATTTTTGCGGAGCTTCCCTTTCATCTGACGACGTTGGACGAAGAGGGTATTGATATGGATGTAGAGGAAACCGGCGCGACCTTCGCCGAAAACGCCGTGCTCAAGGCGCGCGCCTATGCAGAGGCCAGCGGCTTGCTGACACTGGCCGATGATTCCGGGCTGGAGATCGACGCCCTTGGCGGAGAGCCAGGGGTGCATTCTGCGCGCTGGCCCACCTATGATACCCCCTATCCTGAGCGCCTCACGCTGGTCCTGGAGCGTCTTGCCAACGTTCCCCCGGAACAGCGTACCGCACGTTACCGCTGTGTGATTGCCCTTGCCCAGCCCGATGGTTGGCACGAATTAGTTGAGGGCACACTGGAGGGCGTCGTTGCAGATGCCCCTCGCGGCGCAAACGGCTTCGGCTATGATCCCATCTTTTATGTGCCTGCGCTTGGTTCGACGACTGCGGAACTCTCCCCCGAAGAAAAGCATCGCATCAGCCATCGGGGCCGGGCGGCCAGGGCCGCGCGTGACGTGCTGCTGCGCTTGAATGCGGGGTCTGCTCATCGCTAATACGCCTGGAGAGCCATCGGGGGTCAGCGCTGTCGGTCTGCAAAAACGAACGCCGCGCCCTGCCCCTATCCGTGTCTCCATTGATCTGGAGACCACGGGGCTGCAAGCTGAAACCGACAACATCATCGAAATCGCCGCGGTCAAGTTTCGCGGCGCTGAGGTCATTGCTCAATTTCAGACCTTTGTTGCCACCAATCGCCCCATCCCCTATCGCGTGCAGCGCCTGACCGGCATCACAGCGGCAGACCTGCAAGATGCCCCGCATTTCGAGGCTGTGGCCCCGTCGCTGCGTACCTTTCTTGGCAAGGCTCCGCTGGTGGGGCACAGTGTGCCCTTTGACGCTGCTTTTCTGCGGCGGCGCGGGCTGGCCCAGGAAAACCCCCTGATCGATACTTTCGAACTGGCAACCGTCTTGCTGCCCGCGCTGCCCAGCTATTCCCTGGAGCGCGTGGCCGAGGCGCTGGGCGTGCAGAGCGATGTCTTTCATCGCGCCATGGCCGATGCCGTGCTGGCGAAGGATGTCTTGCTGGCGCTGCTGGCGCGCATCGAACAACTTGAACTTTCGGTGCTTGAGGAGCTATCGCTGCTGAGCGGACGTTTAAGCTGGCCGCTGCTTTCGCTCTTTGCCGACGAGCGCCGCGCCCGCACCGCGGGACGCCTCAGCCGGGCAGGCGGGGCGTCGGTTGGCGAACAATGGGCGGCCAAGCTCGGCCTCAACCCACAAGTCTTTGCGCTGGGCATCGCGCGCGCCGGCAACGTAACCGCTCCAGAGCAGCCCCAGGCACAAGGGAGCCACGCGCCAGCGGAAGCCGCGCCCGCCGAGGGCGCTCAGCGCGAAGTGAACCCTGGTCAGCTAGCTCTCGATGTAGCGCTGGCCGACGCCTATGCCGCGCCACAGCCTTTGCTGCTGGAGATCGAGCCAGATGCCGCGAGCCTGAAGGCATCGCTGCTCGGCGCGCTGCGCTGGGCGCAGGAGCATCAGCGCCCGCTGGTGATTGCGGCGGCCAATGCCGCAGCCTGCCGTCGTTTGCTGCAAGAGACCCTGCCCGCGCTCAGCGCCGATTTGCCGCGCAGGCCCGCTATCGAGTTTCTGGTTGAGCCGGAAAAATATCTCTGTCTGCATCGCTGGTTTGGCGGCGGACGCCTGCCGCGCAACGGCCATCTGCCCGCCGATATGACGCGCGGCCTGGCGAAGCTGACCCTCTGGTTGCATTACAGCGCCAGCGGCATCCGCGATGAGTTGGTGTTGATGCCGCAAGAGCAGGCCGCCTGGGAAATGGTGCGCGCCGGTCCGGCTTATCTCAGCGATCTGCCCGGCTGCCCCTACGCGCGCCAGAACTACTGCTTCTTCAAACGCGCGCGCGACGCGGCGGCCAGCGCCGACGTGCTGGTGACGACGCACGCGGCGCTGCTGGCCTATCTTTCTACCGATGCGGCGGCGCTGGCAAAGACCAGTCATCTGCTGGTGCTTGACGCGCACCTCTTGGAAGAAGAGGCGCTGCGCCACGATAGCTATGATCTGAATCAGAACAGCATCGCCCGATTGCTGAATGATGTATTGGCCGAAGCTGCCGAAGATTCCCCAGGTGGGCTGTTGGTCCTGGCGACGCGCGCATTGGAGCAGATTGCCGGGCGTGGCACATTGCCAGCGGAAGCCCGCCTTACCTGGTGGCAAGGGCCGGTCAGCGAGGCCAAACAAACGCTGGAGCGCTTCTTCAACGCGCTGGCGCTGCTGCTGACCGAACATCAGACGCAGCATCACAGCGGCGGCCCGCGTTCCTGGTCGGAGGGCGTCGAGCCATCGCTGCGGCTTCAGCCCAAGATTCGCAACCTTCCGGCCTGGAAAGGCGTTGAACAAGCCTGGGACGAGCTAGAAAAGGCGCTGCTGCCGCTGACTGCGCGCCTGGAACGATTGGTACCGCTGCTGGGCGGCTCGGTCACCGCGACGGGGGGCCACGAGCGCCCATCCAAATCGCGTAAAGTCTCGCAGCCATCCACGCTGGCCGACCTTTCGCAGCCTTCTTCTGATGCGTCGGGAGGGCTGGCAGGCGAACTGAACGGCGTCTGCTATCGCTTGCGCGAGTGGGCCGAACAAGGCAGGCAGGCGATTACCCAGCCTCGCGGCGGCATGGTCTATTGGGTCAGGCCGCCGCTGCCTCCGCCGCCGCCGCGCGCGGCCTCGGGCATCGCGCCCACGTCGCCCGCCGACTTGCCACCAGCGCTGCCCACCTTGCATGCTGCGCCCATCCTGGCCGGGTCGCTGCTTCAGCGCACCGTGTTTCGCGCTGATCGCGCGGCGGCCCTGGTATCTTCGGTCTTGACGGTGAACGGCGATTTCGACTACATGGCCGAACGTCTTGGGCTGCCTGCGGGGCGCGCCGCGGCCCTTTCCGTGGCACCCGAAAATCAGCTACAGTCACTGCTCTATCTGCCAGAGGATGTCTCCGAACCCAATACCCACCACTATCAAAAGCACCTGGACGCGCTGCTGACACAGCTTGCTACGGCGCTGAACGGCGAAACAGTGGCGCTTTTTGCCTCGCACGCGGCCCTGCGCGCTGGCTACGCTGGCGTGAAGGCAGCGCTGGAAGAGCGCGGCATTCTGGTGCTGGCTCAGGGCATCGATGGTTCGATTCGCCAACTCTGGCAGACGTTTCGCTCGCAGGAGCGCGTCGTGATTCTGGCCGCCGTCAACACCTGGGATACCGTCGATCTGCCGGGCGAGCGTCCGGCCTGCGTCGTCGTCACGCGGCTGCCGTTTCCGGCGCTCAGCGACCCGCCCCTGGCTGGCCGCGCCGAGGTCTATCACGATCAACTGCACCAGTTTGTCATTCCCCAGGCGACGCTGCGGCTGCGCCAGGCGCTGAACCGCCTCTCGTGGAGCGGTGCCGGAGGCGCGGGTAAGAGTGCGCGCCGCAACGCCATTGTCTTATTTGACAAACGGGTGCAGGCCAAGGATTACGGTTCCGTCTTTTTGAGTTCCATGCCTCATTGCACCGTGCGCCAGGGCAGCGTTTCGGTCTTGCCGGAGCAGGTGGCGGCCTGGGTTCGCGGAGAAAACCTTGACTAACTCCGATGCGCCAGCCCCCGAAACAATCAAAGCGCTGGGCGAGTTCGGTCTGCTTGCGCGCCTGACGGCTGGCCTGGAATCGCGCCCCGATGTGCTGACGGGCGTTGGCGATGACTGCGCTGTGCTTGACCTGGGCGGCGAACTGGTCACGCTGGCGACCTGCGATGCCTTGCTGGATGGCGAGCACTTTCTGCGCCGCGTCGCCACGCCGGAACAGATTGGCCGCCGCGCCATGGCGGTGAACCTGAGCGATATTGCCAGCATGGGCGGCTGGCCGCGCTACGCGCTCATTTCGCTGCTGCTGCCCTCTGACCTGCCCACCGCATTTATGGATGGCGTCTATCGTGGCCTGCGCGCCGAAGCCGAGCAGTACGGCGCGGTGATCGTCGGCGGCAATATCACCGGCTCCTCCATGTTTGGCATAGACATTACACTGCTCGGCCAGGCGCGTCGCGGCCAGGCGCTCTTGCGCAGCGGCGCGCATCCCGGCGACGCTTTGCTGATGACGGGCACGCTGGGCGAGGCAGCGGCTGGCCTGCATCTCCTCTTACATTCAGAGATCGACGCGCCCGCGCCCGTGGTGGCGCAGTTGGCAGCGGCCCAGCTTGTGCCTGTCCCGCGCGTGCCAGAGGGCCGCTTGCTGGCGACGCTGGGCGTGGTCACGGCCATGATGGACATCAGCGATGGCCTGGCGGCTGATCTGGGGCATCTCTGCTTGCAGAGCGGCGTCGGCGCGCTGCTGGACGAGGCGGCGTTGCCCATCCCGGAAGCCGTGCAGACCGCAGCGCAGCTTGCCGGGCAGCGTGCCCTGGATTGGGCGCTTTTTGGCGGCGAAGATTATCAACTGCTATTTACTGCGCCGCCCGCTGCCGTGCCGCATCTCGTCAAGACGCTCTGGATTGCCACCGGCACGCCCGTCAGCGTGATTGGCGAGATGCTGCCCCTTGAAGCGGGCCTTACCCTGCGTGCCCGCGACGGTTCCATCAGGCTGCTGCCTGCCCGTGGCTGGGACCATCTGCGCAGCCACATAGGCGAGTAATCAGGGTTCCTGCTCATTGGCCTGAAGTGGCTTGCGTTTGTCCATCGCTCGCAGCGCCGGATTGACTAGCAGGCTGGCGGTGGTCAGCAGATAACACGCGCCCAACATCAGCAGCGTGGGCTGAATGCCTGCCCACTGCACCAGAAAGCCGCCCGCAAATGCGCCAACTGGCATACCCAGGTACGCGCCCGCCGTCGTGGTGCCAAAGACGCGGGCGCGCATCTCCTGGGGCACCTGTTCCTGTTCCACCGTCGACATGATGGGGTTGAGCGGCCCAGCCGCCAGACCGCTAAGGATGTTGGTGATGATGAGGACATACAGCGGCGGAACGAGCGCCATCACCCCAAAGCGCAGGCTTATCAAGATGAAACAGACGCCAAACGTCAGACGGCGCGGCAGGCGCGGGCCAATGATGCCATAGATCAGCGTTCCCGCGAAGGCCGCTCCCCCAAACGCTGCCACCAGCACGCCCAGCACGATAGCACTGCCGAAAAACGTTCGCACGTAGTCGGGATAGACAACAGCGAAATGCGCTTCATCCAGCAGGTTGGTAATCATCACGGTCAAGGTGAACGCCAGAATGACCGGCGTCTGGCGGATGAAGCGCAAACCCTCCCAAAGATCGGCCACATAGCGGCGTATACCTGTGCTTTCCCTTTGTGCCTCAGTAGAGCTTGAGCGCGAGGGTATCCTGGTCACGGCCAGCGCCACCAGCGCTGCGGAGAGGACGAAGGAGAGCGCGTCCAGCCAGAGCAGATTACTCGTGCCGGTGAAGGCAATCAGCACTCCGGCCAGCGGCGCGCCGATAAAGCCAGAGACGCGGCGGATGCCGTCGCTGATCGCGTTGGCGCGCTCCAGAGGCATCTGCGTACGTGCCACCAGATCAGGAATCATCGCTGACCTCGCCGTTGCGCCAGGGGCTGGGAGCAATCCGGCGAAAAAGACCAGCGCGAGCAATTGCCAGAACGCCAGCCCTACTGTCGAGTAGAGCAGCGGAATCAGGGCCACGCTCACGCCGCTGGTAAGATCGCTGACGATGCTGGTTCGTTTATAGCCCAGGCGGTCTACCAGCGCGCTGCCGAAAAACGCCGCGAGCACAGTGGGCAGCGTCGAGAAAAAGGCCGTTATCCCCGTTTCGGTGATGCTGCCTGTTGTTTGCAGCACAAACCAGGGAATCGCCAGGATCATCAGATAATCACCAATGTACGAGATGATGTTCGCGCCAAAGAGTGCAAATAGCGGTCTGTTTTCCCGTTGCGCTGTTTGTGTGGCCTGGCCTGTCAAGCTCTGTGTCATGCTCTGCCTCGCTCCCTCGCAGCACTTCATAATGAACGTGTTACAGAAATAAATATACTTATCAATATATAACATATACTACTTAATAAAATCAATACAAAACATCATAATATACAAAATCACTATTTTGAAAGAACAAACTCTGCTGGCACTGATCTTGCTAACAGCGTATCAGTTACGCCATCGGGTCGCCTGCTTCTTTCTCTGGTTGTGGGCGTCCGTTTCAAGGGGGGATGTGTATGCTTCAGCGGAAAGGGTCGCAGTGGCTGTTTCAGGTGGAGCTTCGCCAATTGACGGAGGAGTTGACCGAAATGGCGCTGGTGGCTGAAGAACTCTTTAGCGCCAGCGCGCGCGCCCTGGTGGGGCGTGATCGCTTTCTGGCGCGGCAGGTGGCCGAAGGCGCGGGGGTGGTCCCTTTTGAGGATGAAGCAGGCGAAAACGTCCACGCGCGCACGTTGGAACTGCTGCAAGAGTGGGTGAGCTTTGAGGGCCACGTGCGCAGCCTGTTGATGATTCAGCAGTCAGCCACGGAATTGGAGCGCATCGGCGACCACGCGCGGCGCATTGCCACCCATGCTCTGGCACTGACCATCGGGACCGAGCCGCACCTGCCCTCGCTGGGCCGCGACATCGGCAGCGATCTGCTGGCGCTCATCCGCGCTCTTGCTGCTCAGCTTCGTGGCTGCGCCGAGATGTTGGCAGCCCCCGAAACGGAGCGCGCGCAGCAGCTTGCGGCGGCTGACGCCGAGATTGATCGCATCTATCTGCGTCTGGTGGCCGCGCTTCAGGAAGCTATGTCGCAGACCCCCGAATGGGCGCTGCTGCTGACGCGCCTGCTCTTCGCGGTCCACGAGATGGAATGTATCGGCAACCGCGTGGGCAATATCTGTGAAAATATCAGCTATATGCTGGCCTATTGGGAGCCAGCAGATACATCGAACGGCGGCTCGCGGGCGGCAATCTGAGCCAGCAGCACGTCCAGCGCCTTGCGCGCCTCCTCGCGCGTGGGCGCATCCAGCGTGTGATCAGCGGCAAACTCGTCTTCATCCAGCACCTGCCAGGTTCCGTCAGGGTTCACCCAGACATCCAGAATCAGGTCTTCGGCGGCCACCACGTCGTCGCTGATGGTGGCCGGGCGGGCTACGTTGCAATACCAGCCCTTGAGCGCGCCGCTGCCTGCGCGAATGACAAAGATATTGTGCCAGCGGTCTGTATAAAAGTATTCGGTGAAGCGATCACCCGTTTCAAACACGACGTAGCCCAGATCGCGCGGCGGCCAGGTCCACATGGCGTCTAAAACAATGCCATTGGGCAGGCGCTCGGCCAGTTCAGCCTTGTAGCTGAGCACGGCCTTCCCCAGGCTATTTAACTTGTCAATCCGTATGCTCATAAGCTATGTAATCTGCAACCAGGCCGCACTCCTCTAATCGGGCAGATTATTCCCCATCTGGTTTTCCAGGGCAAGAATCTGCTGCTGGAGGCTGATAATCTCCTGTTGAAGCTGCTGCTTGTGCTGCTGCGGGCCGGATAACTGGCTATTTTCGATGACGCGGTAGATGCGGCCTGGAATGCCCCAGGGGACAAAGGGCGCGCCCTGGCTGCGATCATTCCGAATCTGCTGAAGCTGCATATTCACCTGTTGCAGTTCGATGCGCACCTGCTTGAGTTGCATCCGCAGCGCGCGTATCTGCTGTCTGCGCGGGTCGGTATTGGCCGCGTTGCCCATCTGACCGCCAGGCCGAGGCTTCCGCTGGGGTCTGCGCTGCGCGAAGGGCTGCTGGGCGGCTCCAGTCGACCTCTGATAGATTGTCTCGGCAGCCTCGCCGTTGCCTGGCTCCATCCAGGCAAGCGGTTTACCGCAGTAGCCGCAGACTGCCGCGCCCTCCTTTGCGGCCATGCCACAGTGCGAGCAATACATCGTCTTTGCTTTCTCCTCGTTACGCCCCGGACTTGCGGGCGCGCTCGCGCTCGCGCAGTTCCACGCGGCGAATCTTGCCGCTGATCGTCTTGGGCAGTTCGGTCACAAACTCGATCTCGCGCGGATACTTATACGGCGCGGTGACCTTCTTCACATATTCTTGCAACTCTTCGGCCAACTGTTCCGAGGCCGTGTAGCCTGGGGCCAGGATGACGAACGCCTTGACGATTTCGCCGCGCAGTTCATCGGGGCTGGCGACCACCGCTGACTCGGCCACCGCCGGATGCTCCACCAGCGCGCTTTCCACCTCGAACGGTCCGATGCGATAGCCAGCCGAGATAATGACATCATCGGCGCGGCCCACGAACCAGAAATAGCCGTCTTCATCTTTGTAGGCGCGGTCCCCGGTAATATACCAGTCGCCCTTGAACGAGCGCGCCATCGCTTCGGGATTGTTCCAGTATTCCTGGAAGAGACCCAGCGGACGATGTGGCTTGATCTTGATGGCGATATCCCCCTCTTTGTTGGGGGGCAGTTCGTTGCCCTCGTCATCGATCACCGAAAGATAAAACCCCGGCGACGGCTTGCCCATCGACCCCGGCTTCACGGTCAGCGGCGGGAAGTTGCCGCAGATCAGCACCGTTTCGGTCTGGCCGTAGCCGTCGCGAATGGTGATGCCCGTCGCTTCTTGCCAGGTTTGGATGACTTCGGGATTCAGCGGTTCGCCCGCTCCAACGCAGTGACGCAGCGCCTTGAACGGGTAGGCTTTCAGGTCTTCGAGGACCAGCAGGCGATAGACCGTCGGCGGCGCGCAGAACGTCGTAATCGGATAGTTTGCCAGGAACATCAGCGTTTCTTTTGGGTTGAACTTGCCGCGCGCATCCTGAATGAACATTGCCGCGCCCTGGCTCCAGGGGCCAAAGAGGTTGCTCCACGCCGCCTTTGCCCACCCCATTTCGCTCACATTCCAGTGAAGATCGTCGGGGCGCAGGTCCAGCCAGTACTTGCCCGTGATGCTGTGGCCGATGCCATAGGAAGCGTGGGTGTGCAAGACCATCTTGGGATAGCCGACGGTGCCACTGGTGAAGTAGATCAGGCAGGGGTCAGTGCTTTTGGTTCGCGTAGGTTTGAAGCTGGGCGACCCTTCGGCCACAACTTCGGCGTAGGAGGTCCAACGTGGCCGGAACGAGCCAACGATGATCGCGCCGCGAATCGACGGGCACTGGTCGCGTACCTCGTCATATTTGGGCGCGTTGTCGTTGTCGGTGATGATGGCAGTAGGTTTCGCGGTTTCGGCGCGAAACTGAATATCTTTGGGCGTCAGCAAGACTGTGCAGGGGATGGGCACCGCCCCGAGCTTCATCAAGCCCAGCACCACTTCCCACCATTCCACCAGCCGGGGCAGCATCACCAGCACCCGGTCGCCTTTCTGGATGCCCAGCTTCCCAAACGCATCGGCGGCCTGATTGGAGCGCCGCGCAAACTCGGCAAAAGTGACGTGCCGTTCCTGCCCATCGTGGCCCACCCACCACATCGCCTCTTTCTGGGGGTCGTCGGCCCACTTGCCCACGACATCCACCGCAAAGTTGAATTCGTCGGGCACTTCCCAGCGAAACTGCTGGCGCTCGGCCTCGTAGTCAAGCATGTTGGCCTTCGCTGTTGCCATCTCGCGTATCTCCGATCTTTCAAACCCGCTCTGGCTGCGCGGCGCTGCGCAGCATTGTTCCAGCGCCTCCAGGGGAATCTACCAGGATTATACTGAAGTATAGCGCGCCTTCCAGCCGAGGGCAACCGTTTTAACTCCTGAAAGGAGGTGTGCCATGCCTGAGGCATTGCTGGTGCTGATTTCTGGCCCGCCGGGCGCGGGCAAAACCACGCTGGGCGCGAAGATCGCGGCGGCGCTAGGCGTCCCGTTTTTCAACAAAGATGGCATCAAGGAAACGTTGTTCGATACGCTCGGCGCGCAAGATCGAGCGTGGTCCCGGCAGCTTGGCATTGCCAGCAGCGCGCTGCTCTTTCACGTGATGGAGCGTCAGCTTGCCACCGGGCAATCGCTGGTGGCCGAAAGCGCCTTCCAAACGGTCTTTGACGCGCTCAGGCTGCGGCGCTTGCAGGAGCGTTATCGTTTCCAGACGCTGGAGGTGCATTGCACCGCGCAGATCGAAACCCTGCTGGAGCGCTTTGCCCAGCGTGCGCAGTCGGCGGAACGCCACCCTGGGCATGGGGAGTCAAGCCAGATGGAGGAATTGCGTGCCAATCTGGAGCGCGGTGTCTACGCGCCGCTCTGCGCGCCCGATGCGGCGCTGATCATCGATACCACCGAGTTTGCTCAGATCGACCATCAGCGCCTGATGCAGCGCATTCGCTCGAAAGTTGGCAGCGATGTTTCTGGCGAGAACACTCTCTAAGGAATCTCGTTCACCAGATGGACCGGGCTACCGCTGAGTGAAATGCTGATGGTGATCTTGTCCGTAGGTGTCCCGTTGGGTGTGAGATACTCGATCTGCCACCAATCATTCCCAGCCGTAGGGTTGTAATTGGCAGGAATGGTAATGGGCATGTTGAGCCAGAGGCCGTTATAGATGCGATCGCCGTTGTTACTCGCCAGCAGTTCCGTGCCATTACTGCCCGCTACCGTCCGCACCCAGGCGGGAAGCTTGACCGCATTGCCAGATGGATTGATAATCTCCATCTCGACGGAGCCGCTGGAATCGCCTGGGTCAAAGAGGCTAAAGTTGAGCGTTTTGCCCGCGTAGTCTGCTGGAATCTCCCCTAGGTCAAAGACAGAAGTGGTGCCCGTCGTAGCAAAATAGACGCACATGTTATTCCAGGCAAAGATACGCACCCCGGAAGGCGGTGTAAGGCCAAGTAGATCAGTCAACCTCAAACCATAATTCTTGCTGCCGTAATAGCCAGTGGCATTCACCGATAGTCGGTAGGTCTGCTGGCTGCTAGAATTCGGTATGGTGTAAAGGGTGTACCAGTTGTTCACATAAGGAGGAAGAACGAGCACGCATTGCTGCGCCTGTGGGTTCCATGCCACTAAACAACCATGGGCGCGCAGATCACTTGCCACGAGATCAAGTGAGGCTGGCTGAAATGGCATCGGCTGCAAGAGCGTTCCTGTGACCAACTGGTCTGCTGAACGTTCAAATTGCAACGGAGCGGTGTAGAGGGAGTAGGTCATCTGCATATATTCATTTTTTTGGTCAGTCCCGTTGAAGGCACCACTGTTCCCGGCGTCTATGAGAACGGTGTCCCCTGTGCTGTCCACAGGATTTGAATAAATAAAAGCTGGATTGTATATCTGTACCTGGATAGCCCCTGAGTTCGCAGGCACCACAATCTGATAATTATAGCCTGTGAAACCATTCGGCTGTACATCGGGGTTGGTGATGGGGCCATTGGGACAGCCAGAACATTGCCCATATTGCTGATGATTTGTCTGAAAATTTGACCCAAAACGCGAACTGTTATAGGCGCTTTGATTGCTAGAGTCAGGATACTGCTGAGGGTTGGTTGGCCCTTCTTCCAGAGTGGGAGTATAGGCGTCACCTTGTTCTTTGAGATCAGAGGGGCCGTTAATCGAAGCCCAGAAAGACTGAGGAGGGTTTGGTTGGGCCTCGTCGCCGAAATACGAGGCGCGCGAGCCAAGCTCAATAGGCGGCAGAAACTCCGCCAGCGCCGAGCGGCTGACCGTGACAGTTGAGAGATTGGGGGAAACAAACGCCAGGAAATAGATATTGGTCTGGAGCGTCACGGTCACCTGTACTTCGTACTGGTTGGTGGCTACCGTGGTCACCTGAGCGCCTATCTGCCCCGCCAGCGCGGGGCAATTGGTGATGCCGTTCTGCTTGAGCACCTCGCAGGCGCGCTTCTGGGCAGACTCCCCATCAGGCGAAACGGGCGGGCCGCTTTCCGAGAAATAGGTGGGCATATAGAGCGCGGCTGCCAAGGCCCCCGCTTCCGCCGCCCGCTCGGCCTGCGCCGCAAGAACGTAGAGGCGCACAGAATCAACAACCAGCCCCAGCAGCGTGATGAGGAAAATGCTGAGAAAAGCCATAATAATCAGTGTTTGCCCTTTTTGGCCGCGATGCCGTCGGGCTGCCACCCAGGACTCGACAAGCCTCCTCATAGCCAACCTCCAATCCCACATCCTCTGATGGGGCAATGTTGATAAATATGCTGCTGATACCCTCTAGTCCACGTGACAAGAGCGCCCAATGCCCCCTTGCAAACGGCTGCCCGCTGTCGGCAGCCGGGCTGACGAGCCAATTATAAGCATCAGGGTATACTAATGCAAAGTTGCAAGAGATCGATAGGCCAGAATGGCTAGTCCCGCGACCAAAGGAGCATAAATATATGACCGCGCGCCGTGCGCCTGGAGAGCGTTCGCTGGTGGTGGATGTGCTGCTCACTCCTGCCGAGTTGGGCGGTGAAGTGCGGCTGGGGCCAGCCGACGTTGCCATTGTGATCGATGTAATTCGCGCGACCACCACACTGGCGACGCTCTTCGATGGCGGCTGTGAGCGTGTGCTGGTGGCCGGTGATATTCGGGAGGCGCGTGCCTTTGCCGCTGGGCAACCTGGCGCGTATCTGCTGGCAGGCGAGGTCGGCGGGCTGCGACCACCCGGCTTTGACTTTGGCAACTCGCCGGTTGAGTTGGCCGCTGCCGATGTGCGCGGACGCGAGGTCATCTTCAGCACGACTAACGGCACGCGCGCCCTGCATGCCTGCGCCCAGGCAGGGGCGATTCTGGCCGGGTCACTGCGCAACGCCCAGGCCGTCAGCCGCGCCGCGCTGCGCCTGGCTCTGGCTGTTTCGCCTGCGGAACAACCCGCGCCGCCAGCAGATCAGCCGCGTCAACCACCCTCAGGCGAAACGGCCAGCGAGGCGCGCATCGAGCCGGAGCAGAACACTCCGCGCGTCGTAATCGTCTGTTCGGGGCGGCTGGGCCGTCCCGCCGTCGATGACACCCTCTGCGCTGGCGTCATGCTGGAGCACCTGGAGCATCTGGCTCCAGCGTTAGGCTGCGCGCTGACGCTGCTGGATGGAGCGCAATTGGCGCGCAGCGTCGCAGCAGGTGCTTCTGCGCTCCTTGAGGTGCTGCGTGCCTCGGCTGCGGGGCAGGCGGTGGCGAAGGTGGGGCTGGAAGCTGATCTGGCCTTCTGCGCCGAGGTGGATGCCAGCGAAAGTGCCCCCCAGGTCGTGGGAACCAATGCAGCGGGCCTGCTCATCCTGGAGCGAGTAGAGCGCCCCTTATAGAGTGCGCCTCTGTTTCTGCGCTCAGGTGTTGTCGATGCCGGAAGCGCCGTGCTGCTCCAGAATGGCGCGCGCCCGCACGATGTCGTTGGCCGGGTCGCGCCCCACAAAGCGCAGGCCGATGGCAACTTGCTGGCGCAAGGTGTCAAGCTGCCGCTTCCATTTCCGCCACTCCAGCGACCCCACCCCAATGCCCATCACCGCGCCGATCAAGCTCAGGGTAAGCATCCAGGTCCAGACCGGCGCGATGTTGGGCGCGTTCAGAAACAGCGCGATCAACCAGCCCACCAGCGCGCCCGCCAGCCCACCGACCACAAACTCGGTGCAGATGATAATCCAGATGGCAACGGCGCGGTCAGCAATCAATTCAGCGCGCGGCAACTTGATCTGTCCTTCCGGAGTGATCAGGTTGGAAGCATCGTCTTCCGGTTGCAGCAACAGCGCCTGGTCTGGGCCAAAGCCCGCGCTGCGCAGTTCGCCCAGCGCCTGGCGCGCCCGTATCTCGTCATTGAAGGTAACGATCATATCAAAGCGCCCTCTGGATACACTCTCTGAGGCCTGCCTGATTGGATCGTTCATAAGAGATGCTCCCCTACCTGACTGATGGCTGCTGTCGGCAGGGAAGATACTTGCAACTGGTGGGCCATGGGATGGGTCTGGCGACTCAGCCCGCCACAGACAGCGGCGCAAGCGCCCGCAGCTTCTCGATGATGTCGGGCAGCGCTTCTGCGATGGTGTCGACATCATTCTGCGTGTTTTCTTTGCCCAGCGTCAGGCGCAGGCTGCCATGCGCCAGTTCAGTCGGAATGCCCATTGCCAGCAAAACATGCGACGGGTCCAGCGAGGCCGAAGTGCAGGCTGAGCCGCTGGAAGCGGCAATGCCCAGCATATCCAGATTCAGCAAGACCGACTCGCCCTCGATGCGCTCGAAGCAAAAGCTGGCGTTGTTGGGCAGGCGCTCGGTGGGATGGCCGGTGAGGTGCGCGCCCGGAATCGTCAGCAGCCGCTCGATCAACTGATCACGCAGGGCGCGCAGGTGCGCGTTGGTCGCTTCCAGATCAGCATAGGCCAGTCGCAAGGCTTCGCCCGCGCCGACGATGCCCGGCACATTCTCTGTGCCCGCGCGGCGGTTGCGCTCCTGCGAGCCGCCCTGCAATTGCGGCAGAATGCGCGTCCCCTGGCGTACATACAGGATGCCCACGCCCTTGGGGCCATAGAACTTGTGCGCTGAGAGCGAAAGCATATCCACGCCCAGCCGGTTGACGTTCAGGTCCAGCGCGCCGCCCGCCTGCACTGCGTCGGTGTGGAAGGGCACGCGCCGCGCACGGCAAAGCTGGGCAATCTCGCTGATGGGCTGAATCGTACCGACCTCGTTGTTGGCGTACATGATCGAGACCAGGATGGTCTTGTCAGTGATGGCCCGCTCCACATCGGCGGGGTCGACGCGCCCGTACTGATCGACCGGCAGGTAGGTAACCTCGTAGCCGAACTTTTCCAGGTACTGGCAGGTGTGCAGGATGCCGTGATGCTCGATGGCCGAGGTGATGATGTGGTTGCCTTTTTTCTGGCTGGCCTGGGCCACGCCCTTGATCGCCAGATTATCGCTTTCGGAGCCGCAGCCGGTGAAGATCAATTCGGTGGGTCGGCAATCCAGGATGGCGGCAATCTTCTCGCGCGCTTCATCCAGCGCTTTGTGCGCGGCGCGGCCCAGCGCGTAGATGCTGCTGGCGTTGCCATAGGCTTGGGTGAAATAGGGCAGCATGGCCTCGACCACGCGCGGGTCAACCGGCGTCGTGGCGGCATGGTCCAGATAAATGATGCGGTCTGCGGACATGATCGGCGCTTCTTTCTCTCTGCTCCTAATACTACAGAAAGTATAGCATGCGGCTTCGGGGCTGTCAAAACGAGCGCTGAAGCCGCCGACGCCTCATCTGTTCGGCCTGCGCAAGTTGCCTAGAAGATGATAAGGCGATGCTATTCGTCTGCGCGGGCTGCTCCGGCATACTTGCTTCAGAAGTGCAGATGCCCTGGGCGCTTTTATGAGACAGCGCCCGGCATACAGAAAGGAGCATTGTTCATGGCGCATGTCCCCGTGGCAGAAACCCCCAAAACCGGGCAAACGGCCTCACTCAGCGGCATCGAGAGAATCCTGCTGCTGGTGCCCATGCTGGCCGGGCTGTTCTTTGGCCTGGCTCCGCTGCTGGAGGCGAAGCTGTTTGCCCAGGTGAACGGCTACGTTGGCGCTGACGACGAAATCTTTGTCTATTGGACGGCTGGCGCGGCCACCCTTGCCTATGGCATCGTCTTAGCCCTTGCTATCCGAGAGGGAAGCTGGACGCCCACGCGCATGCCGGTCATCGCTGTGCTGGGCTTCAACGCCTGCTCGCTCTTTGCCTGCGAAGAAGAGATTCGGCTGGGGCGCGCGAACTCGCATGTCATCGTCTATCTCATTCTCGGCGCGTCGATTTTCCTGTGTGCGCTGACCATCTGGCTGCTCGCGCGCCATCGTGCCGCGTCGCGTGGCGAGCCGGATACGGCGCGCTGGGTAATGGTCTTCCTCGTGCTGGCGACCATCGCGGCCTTCGGCACGGGGCTGCTCGCGCTCTTCCTGCCGGAACAACTGCGGTCGGTCTTTGGGCTGAGCGTGCAGGATGTCTTTATCTATCGCCAGCTTGGCGCGGCCACCGTCGGCTATGGGGTGATGGGCATTTTTCAGGCGCGCTCGCATCGCTGGGCAGAACTGCGCCTGGGCAGCCTGATGGCCGCCATCTTCAACACGCTGGCCTTCATCATCGGCATTACAGCGCTGGCGCTGGGCAAGCCACCTCTTCTTCCGGCAATCCTGGTCGTGGCCCCATTCTTTCTGGCAGGTGGCAACATCGCCATCCTGGTGCGCAAAGGCAAATAAGCTGATGGGGGAAATCCTATCGGCTAGAGAGGAGCTATTGAATGAGCGGTCATTCATCCGTAACGGCAGAACCCGATACCAGACCTCAAGTGCAAAGAATGAATGAACAGTCATTCATCCGATTCGGTGGCGTGGCTGGCATTCTGCTGGCCGTCACGTCCTGGGCGTCGGTGGTCGAATACTTCGCGCTGGTGCCGAAGGCTCAGCAGTTGCCGGTCACTGATGTCAATGCCTATCTGGTATCGCTGCACGCCGACCCCACCGGCACGCTGATCTTCAATGGGCTATACGCGCTGCTGGCCTTCTGGGCGCTCGTTGGCCTGATCGCCAGCTATTATCGCCTCCGCGAGACGGCAGAAGCCTGGGCATTTTTTGCCACGCTGGTCGCGGCGGTGGCGTCGGTGGGCACGATTGCCAACGGCCTCTATCAACTGGCGAACCTGCGCTATCTCGGTTCGCTTGCCACATCGAACCCACCAGACGCGCTGGTGACGGCGTTGTATAACGCGCCCTTGCCCACCAATCCCGTAGGGATAATGACGTTTGGCCTGACGGGTGTGTGGTTCCTGGTGGTGGCTGTGCTGATGCTGCGCGCCAATCTGCCCAAACTCCTGGCGGTCATTGGGTTTGTGGCTGTGGCCGATCTGTTCTTTGGCTTCATCGCATCGCTGGCCGGAAACGCGACCTTGCCGACCTACGCGGCGCTGATTGCGGGCGGCGTTGGCGGGCCAATCTTCTGGCTGTGGCATGGCATCTTGCTGCTGCGCCACAAAGCATAAAAAAGAGGGGAAGTATGAAAACGACAGCGTTTGAACGTTTTGGCGGCCTGTGCGCGTTCCTGGCAGGCATTGGTGGGCTGTGCTATTCGGTTTCGTTTGTCATCATCAGTAAGAGCGCGCCCGACGTGAGCAATGTGCTCAGCCCGTTGTTTTTGCTGGTTGGCGGGCTGCTCAGTTCTGCGGTGCTGCTGGCGCTGTATCAGCGTTTGCGCGAGACAGAGGCGACCTTCGCGCTCTGGGCGGCGCTGCTGGGCGTGCTGGCGGCGCTGGGGTCGGCGGCGCACGGCGGCTATGATCTGGGGAATGCCATCAATCCGCCCGCGCTGGGCGCTGACTTCCAGACGAATCTCAATACGCTGCCCAGCCAGATCGACCCGCGCGGCCTGCTGACCTTTGGTGTGACGGGCATTGCGTTTCTGGTCTTCGCCTGGTTGATCGTGCGCGGCGGGCAATTGCCCCGGAGCCTGGGCTATCTGGGCTATGCCCTGGGCATCCTGCTGGTGATCGTCTATCTGGGGCGTTTGATTCTGCTTCAGCCCAGCAATCCATTCTTGCTGGGCGCGGCGGGGCTGACCGGCTTTTTGCTCGCGCCCATCTGGTATATCTGGCTGGGGTTGGTGCTCTGGCGCGGCCAGCCCGCGCAGAAGGCGTGACGGGCCGAACAGGCTGATTTGCTCATCGTGTCTGGCTGGCCTGATGGTACTACTTTTCTTGTTTCTGCGTTACTGAGCCATTTATACTGGAAATGATGTGCGAGGAACGCAGTGAACCAGAAAGAGGCACGATGAGCAAACTTACACTTGCGACGCTCGGTCCCTATCAACTGCTCTCCCTCTTAGGTGTCGGCGGGATGGCCGAAATCTATCGCGCACACGACCCCCGCCTGGATCGAGAAGTAGCCATCAAGGTGCTGCCGCTTGATCTGGCCCGGCAGCCCGGCTTGCTAGAGCGTTTTCGCCGCGAGGCGCGCGTGGTTGCCCGGCTAGATCACCCCAATATCATGCCGATCTATGATTTTGGCGAAGAGGATGGCGTGCTGTATGTCGTGATGCCGCTGATCGAAGGTGGCACGCTGCGTGATCGCATTGCCAGGCACGGCGCGTGTCCGCTGCGCGAGGCCGCGCCGATTCTCTATCAGGTGGCGCTGGCGCTGTACGAGGCGCATCAACACGGGCTGGTGCATCGTGACGTGAAGCCCGCCAATATCCTCATAGCGTCGGATGAGCGCGCGGTGCTGGCCGATTTTGGCATTGCCTGCGCGCTGGCCGAGCAACGCGAAAAGGGCATCACGCAGGCGGGTATGGGCATTGGCACAGCCGAGTATATGGCCCCGGAGCAGGCGTGTGGTGAGCCGGTCGATCATCGCGCCGATGTCTACGCGCTGGGCGTGGTGCTCTTTCAGGCGCTGACGGGGCGCGTGCCCTTTCATGCCACCGATGCGTTTTCGACGGCCTATATGCAGGTGCATGAACCGCCGCCTGCACCGCGCAGCATCAATCCCACCATTCCAGAGTCCGTTGAGGAGGTTATTCTCCGGGCGCTGGCGAAAGACCCCGCTCAGCGCTTTCAAAGCGCCGCGGCCTTCGCGGTGGCGCTGGCCGATGCGGTGCCCTGGCTACATCTGTCCTTGATGCAGCAGACCCGCCGCGAGTCTGCGCCAGCGAGCGCGCCAGCATGGAACGCCTGGGGCGCGATGGTCAACGGCGAATCATTGACGGAGCCGCAGATGCGCAGGCCGGGCCAATTGGCAGGCATGTTTGCCACACGCGCGCCATCAGGAAGCCAGCCACGTATGAAGGGGGATAAATTCTGGGTGGCGCTGTTCTCGCTGGTGCTGGCGGTGGTCGTGATTGGCGGAGCCTTTGCGGTGGCCGGTGGGCTGGCCGCGCTGCGCAACAAGGCCAACTCGGCGCCGTCGCCCACGACCTCGCCTTCGCAGCCAACCACCGTGCCCCCAACGGCGACGCCCACACCCGTCACGGCGTATTATCTGGCGCAGTTTTTTGTCTTGACGCAGGATGATTTGCACCAGGACGATCAACTGAGCCAGCAACTCAACATTTCTAACGACCAGTATCAGCAGTTTGAAGGGCCGGGAGGAACGCTCTATCTGAGCGGCGCGGCCACGCAGTTTGGCCGCGCGTTTGGCACCGCAGCCATCATCCGTAATCAAGACGGCGACCTGCGCTTTGTGGCGCTGGTAGATCGTTTTGATACGCTTCAGGATGCCCAGCAGTATTATCAAGAGCAGGTCGGTTTGCTCTCGCAGACGGCGATGGCAGCCGGAGGGCAGCAGGCGACGACGGGCCTGGGCCGCATCAAAGGCGATCAGGCGTCGTACCGGCTGATTCTGCTGGACAGCAATATCGTGGTGACCTTTGCTACGCCGCGCACCGACCAGCCGCAGGCGTTCCAGCCCTACTTTGCGCAGTTGGCGCTAACTATCGATCAGCGCGGCCACCGCTGCCAGTTCACCGCCGACCTCAAGCCGGTGGCTGGTTCCCCGGCGATGTGCGGTCAGGGCTAGCCGAGGCAGTTTACACGCTGGCTTACCTTTCTGGCGTTCGTCCTGCGACGGCGAAGCCAGGGGTGAGCCGCGCCAGCCCTTCGGTCAGCGTGAGCAGCACCTGATCGGTCATCTCTTCTGCTGAGGGCATCTGTGTTTCCTGGCTCCAACGGGCGGCTGTTCCGAACACCGCCCAACTGATGACCGATGCCAGCGTTTCGGGCGTACCGCGCCGCCCTATGCCTGGCGCTGGCGTCTGCTTGAGCCACGTCAGCAGCAGGGTGTAGAGTTCCTGCTGCACGGCGCGTTCGAACATGGGGCCAAACTGGGTATCGGTTGGCGGGCAATGCTGATGGAACTGGCCCATGAAGTCGAAGACCGCCTGGATGAGCAGGCGCAGACTGCCAATCTCCCATGCGGGCGTTGGGGGCAGTTTGCTTGTGACGACCTTCTGAAACTCTTCGCGGATGAGTGAATCGAGCAGATCATATTTGTCTTCAAAGTGGGCGTAAAAGGTGGCGCGGTTGACGGTGGCGCGCTCGGCGATGTCCTGCACGGTGATTGCCAGGAAGCTCTTTTCCTGGAAGAGTTCAAGAAATGCCTGCTGTAAAAGCTGACGAGTGCGCTTGACGCGCGGGTCAACGCCTTTTTGCGGCGTGACGGTAAAAGTCCTCAAGGTTCCGCTCCCATCATTTTCCTGGTTTTGTTGTCTAAGCAACACAAGGGCTGCTTTGTGGGTTGCATGCCACCCGGCCATACTGTAGCATTATAAACAACAGTTGCCATGTATGCAACGGTTATCGCTTACCCAACACCTGATGGGAAAAACAGGAATACTCCGTGAGAGAGGAAGCACAGACGTGAATATCGCCTTGTGGATTGTGGCGGGCCTGCTGGCGCTGGCATTTTTGCTGGCCGGTTTTATGAAAGCCACCAGACCGCTGGACTCATTGAAGAAAAATATGCCCTGGACACAGGATGTGCCCCGCCCGTTCGTGCGCTTTATCGGCGTGGCTGAAATCCTGGCGGCCATCGGGCTGATTTTGCCTGCCATCACCGGCATTCAGCAGTGGCTGGTGGCTGCCGCCGCTGGCGGTCTGGTGATCGTGATGCTGAGCGCGGCCTTCTTCCACGCCGGGCGCAAGGAATGGCAGAACATCGGCGGTAATGTAGTGCTGCTGCTGCTGGCAGTGTTTATTCTGGTGGGCCGGTTAGCGTGGTCGCCCTTCTAAAGAAAGAGTAAACACAGCCAGGCAAAGATGAGCCGGGGGAACGCTATCACTGAGACTGATAGCGTTCCCCCGGCCTGTGCGGCTGAGGGTTACGCCTGGAGCGCCGGGGGATTTTTCCAGTTCCACCATTTGAGCAGATTGGGATCATGTTCGTCATGGGAGGCGAAATAGACCGCGCAGCGGAAGGTGTAGAGGACGCACGGGTCCATGGGCTGACCGCGCAGCCCCTCCAGGGCGGTATACATCGCCTGCGCGTCTTGCTGCGCCAGGTCTTCAATACGCCGATAGCCAAGGTCCCAGAGGTCTTGCGCCAGGGAGGGGCCAATGCCAGGAATCTGTTGCAGGTTCTTCAGATGCGCGGTTGAACGTCGCGGCGATGTGTTCGTTTGCATGCGTGGCCTCCATTTCACCACCGTTGGGTGCTCTTCATTGCAGTTCTCTCTTTAGTATACAGTGGAATGTGGACAGAATCGGTCCACATTCCACTGCTCTGCTCTGTTTTGGGTAACATGTGCATCTTGCAGACTGTAGCCGAAGGGAGTACAATTTTCCTGGAGGGATAGAGCTATGCAGCCCAGAGAACACGTCCAAAGCGGCCCGGTAAACCCGAGTTGGTTTGTTGTCGCGTTGCAAATCTTACTGATTATCGAGCGGTCTGATCGTGGCAAGGCGTGTTCGAGCGGCGAGCTTGCCGAGCAGATGCACTCCCACGCGGTCTTTTTGCGGCGCGTGTTCTCTTATCTAGTGCGGGCGGGCATCGCCGAGGCGCGCGAAGGGCGCGATGGCGGCTATCTGCTGGCGCGCCCTGCCGAGCAGATTACGCTGGCCGAGGTGTACCGCGCGCTGCAATCCACCGGAAACGGTCCGGCCACGCCCTTTGAACTGCCACGAGGCCTGACGCTTGAAGCTGGCTTGAGCGCCGCTTTTTGCAAGATTGGCGCGGAGATCGAGGCAGACATCCTCAAAACGCTGGAACGCTATACGCTGGCCGATCTGGTCCAGCGGGAGCGGGTTTCCTAGACAGACCCCTTGCCATGTTGTCAGTCCTGAGATAAGGCTTGCGCTTCCTTTTAAACTGCACTTGATTTTTATACAGTTTCTCGCTATACTGTAATCGGAAATGAACAGTTAAGACTGGTCCGCTCATCAGGGCAGGCCAGGAAAGGCGAAGAGAAGCGATGAGTATTGTGGCTATTGTCCTTCAAGTGTTGCTGGCGCTGGCGTTCTTGCTGACTGCGGTGCGCAAGCTGGCTGGTACGAAGGCGTCTGTGCAGATGCGCGATCTTTTGCATGTCGCGCCCTGGTTCTGGATGGTGACCGGCGTGATTGAGTTGGTGGCGGCTGTTGGTCTGGTGGTGGGCATCTGGATAGCCCCATTGGCGGTGCTGGGGGCGCTGCTGCTGGTGGCGACGATGGCAGGCGCGGTCTTTACGCAGCTTGTCAATAGGCAGCCGTTCCAGCGGGCGTTGCCTGCGGTGGTGCTGTTGGCGCTGGGGCTGGTGGTAGTGCTGGCGCACTGGTCGGACGCTACCCGTCTGCTTGGCTAGGGGTGTGACTGAGGTCTTCTTTTCCAGCGCCGTGCTTGTTTCACATGGGAGCTGTGGTCGATTTCATAGCGCGCCATAGGGAATGTCTTCTATAATGAAAGCCAGCGGGCACGTGGATTCAGAAGCAATGTGCTCGCGTGCTCTCATCATTCGCTTGTCCGTTCTGCGGTGAAATTAGGAGGTTTCCTGTGGCTGGTTTGGAAGGGACCACTGTCGGCCCGTATGAGGTGATCGCGCTGCTTGGCCGTGGTGGCATGGGCCAGGTGTATCGCGCGCGTGACCCCCGCCTGGAGCGCGAAGTGGCGATCAAAGTCCTGGCGGATGCGCTGTCGAAAGAGCCTGGCTATCTGGAGCGCTTTCGACGCGAGGCGCGGGCCGTCGCGAAGCTGAATCATCCCAATATTGTGCCGGTGTATGATTTCGGCGAACAGGGCAATCTCACCTATCTGGTGATGCCGTTGATTCCGGGTGGTACGCTGCGCGACTATCTGGCGCAGCGCCGCAGGCTGCCTCTGGCGGAGGCGCTGGCGATTTTGGAGCAGGTGGCGAGCGCGCTGCAATACGCGCACGAGCGCGGGCTGGTGCATCGGGATGTGAAGCCTGCCAATATTTTGATGAGCGCGGAGGGTCGCGCGCTGCTGTCGGACTTCGGAATTGTGCGGCTGGTGGAGAAGGGAGATTCTTCGGCGACGCTGACACGCATGGGGGCGTTTGTGGGCAGCCCGGAGTATGCCGCCCCCGAGATGGTGACGGGCGCGCCGGTCGATCAGCGCGTAGACCTCTACGCGCTGGGCGTGGTGCTGTTTCAGATGCTGACGGGGCAGTTGCCCTTTGCCGCGCCAACCCCCGTGGCGCTGCTGATGATGCAGACGCAGCAGCAGCCGCCCACGCCGCGCAGCCTGAACCCGGAGATTCCGCCAGCGGTGGAAGCGGTGCTGTTGAAGGCGCTGGCGAAGAAGCCGGAAGATCGCTATCAGACGGCGGCAGCGCTGGTGACTGACCTGCGCGCCGCCGCTGCTGCGCCTTCGGCTGAAACCGACCTGGCGCAAACGCCCTCTGGAATGATGAGTGACCTGCCGACGGTGGCGACCTATAGAATGCCTCAAGCGCCAGGCAGCGGCCCGGCTGGCTGGGCAAACCAGGGCAGTGGGCCAGCGGCTTCGCCGCCGCTGCCGCAGACGTATATGACCGGGCTTGCGGCGCTGCCCAATCAATCGACGAACCCTCCGACTCCCCTGCCGTCATCCGCGCCGCCTCGGCGTTCACGCCGGATGACATCGCTGCTGCTGGTGGTGTTGGCGTTCGTGCTGGTGGCTGGCGGAGGTGCGACGCTGGCGCTGGCGGCCTCGATAGGGTTGTTCAAGGGCAACACCACCCAGACTTCGGCGTCGCAAACGTCGTCTGGCGTGACGCCTCCAGCCCGGCCATCGCCCACGCCGACCCCGCTGCCCACCGTCTATTATATGGCCCATTTCTATACAGTGATGAATGGCGATTTGGAAAATGGTGATACGGTTGATAAGGTCATCACCATTGGCAACAACACCTATGAGGCGCGCGAAGGGACCAACGGTGATGTGTATCAGAATGGCTCGGCGGACATGCTGGGCCGCGCGGCTGGCATTGCGCAGGTGGTGAGGGACGGAAACGGCACGCCCATTTTCGTCGTGCTGGTTGACCGCATTGACACCTACCAGGACGCACACACATATTTTCAGCGCCAGGTTGGCTTGATTCAAAGCCAGCCAGCGCCGCAGAGTGTGGGCGCAGAAGCCGAGGCGGGCATTGTGCAGGTCAACGGGCAACAGACCTATCAGCTTTTTGTGCGCGACGTGAATATTATCATCACGGTTGCCACGGTTCCGATGGATGCTGCCCAGAATATGAGCGATTATTTTGTGAACATCGCCAGGGCGATTATGGGCCGCGGCCACGAATGCACCTATTCCACTGATGGGAAGATGACGCTGCTTCCGGGCAATCCTCCTGCCTGTCAATGAGTTGGGTGGGCGTGGGGCGTGCCGATTCCTCAGCGCCTTTTAAGCTGTGTCTCAAGAACGTCTCAGCCAGAGCGTCTAGTATGGAAGCAGGATGATGAGCGGATGCGCCCAGGCGCGCCGCTCATCAGATAGCAGCGCACGCATGAACAGCGCATGCTGCTTTGATAGACGCAAAGGAGGGGAGACCGGCGCAGCGCACATGTCGGTCTAGCCAGGATGTCAACACAGCCACCATTTCTACCCATCTCTTCAGGAGACTATAATGAGTTCGGCGACGCGCCAACGATGCCCAGCCAGATTCCCCTACCAGAGCGAGTGTCGCTGCCTCTGCCGCCGCAGTATGACCCCCACGCGCCAACACAGCTTCCTCAGCAGCCGAGCTTTCCGACACCACTGGACCCGCTCTGGTCGCCTGCCCCTACCATGAACGCACCTGAGCAGGCTGGTAGATTTCCCCCGACGGTGCGAGATGTTGGCGTTCCGCCCATGCCGGGCGCGCCAGATAGGCCACCCAGGAAACGCCGTATCGGCCTGCTGACGCTGATCGGTGTCGCGCTGGTCGTGGTGGTCGTCGCAGTCGTTGGCTACTTTGCCCTGGGTTTGGGCAGCACGACAGCGACGCTTCCCTGTTCACTGGGAGGCTATACGGCTTTCACCAGCCCGGACCATACGTTCTGCCTGGATTATCCCACCGGCTGGCAGGTCATGAACCCGTCCAGGGGGAGCGGCGCGCAGTTCAGCGGTCCGGCGCATCAGGTCTTCACCGCTGCCAATCTCGGCGCGTACTCCGGGACAGCAGCAGGCTTTGATCGAGCGGTTTGTCTAAATCTAGGGGGCATCGCTGGCCTGCCGATCACCCTCACGCTGGCAGGGCAGACCTGGACCCAGCGACTCTGCTTTCTTGATGCTGACCACTATCGGACCATCATCGAGTCTAGCGTGTATCAAGGCAAGCTTTACCATATGGATTACGGGTCAGCGACGCTCACGTTTCTGAGTAATCGCAGCCAGTTTTTCACACCCATGGAACAGAGCTTTCGCTTCTTGTAGATCAGAATGCCTCAGCAGGGCTGGATAATAGCCACGTTTGAAGGATGAATGCCCAGGGTTCGCTCTTCTTTTCTTTGGTATACTTTAAGAAGAGATGATTCTGCCCTGCTGAACTCGCCGCGCTGGCTTGCGACGGAACTGACGGCGTAGGCTTCCGGCAGGGCGACAGTATCTGCATAAAGCGGGTGGCAGCATGGCTGGCGCAGGCGGACTGATTGGGCAACGGATTGGACCCTATGTGCTTCAGGGGCTGCTGGGCACTGGAGGCATGGGCGCGGTTTATCGCGCCCGGGATATGCGGCTGGGGCGCGCGGTTGCCATCAAAGTGATTGATGTCAGCGTGGGCAATGGGCCGCGCTTTGCGGCGCGGTTCCAGCGCGAGGCGCGGGCGCTGGCGCAGCTTGACCACCCCAACATTTTGCCGCTGTGGGATGTCGGCCAGGTGGGCCACCTGCTCTATCTGGTGACACCCGTGGTGGAAGGCGGCTCTCTGCGCGATCTGCGGCTGCGGCTGGGCGGCAGCGTGCCGCCAAAGCAGGCGTTTGGCCTGGCAATTCAGGTGGCCGATGCGTTGCAGCACGCCCACGAGCGCGGCATCATCCATCGCGATGTGAAGCCGGGCAATTTGCTGCTGCATCCCGATGGCCGGATTATGCTGGCCGATTTTGGCATCGCCCGCTCGCTGCATGATGGCGCGGAGATCAGCGCCACCGACCTGGCGATTGGCACGCCGCATTATATCGCGCCAGAGCAGGCGCTGGGCGATCAGGTGGATGGTCGCGCCGATGTCTATAGCCTGGGCGCGGTGCTGTATGAACTGCTCAGTGGACGCCCGCCCTATCTGGCTGAATCCGCTACGCGGGTGCTGGTGCAGGTATTGGATGGGCCGCCCCCGCCGCTGCTGCAAGTCAATTCCTCGCTTTCGCTGGCGGTGCAGACGGTGGTGATGCACGCGCTGGTCAGCCAGCCCGATCAGCGCTATGCGACGGCGGGCGCGTTTGCCGCCGATATGCGCCGGGTGCTGGAGCTTGGCCTGTTCTTTGCCGGGCAGTCGCTCTCTGGTCCTGCCTTGCCGCGTGTGACCAGGCAATTGCCTCGTTCGCCGGTTGCGTCCCTTTCTCAGCCGCCCGCCGGGCAGATGGCGTCTGCTCCAGCCGTGCCGCCTGCGCGCCCGCTGGTGGGAGAGAAGATGATGCCTGCTGGCCCGGCACCTGCGCCCGACCGCCCGACGTGGAAGCCGGTGCCCAAAGAACCGCCGCCCGCGCCGCGGTCGCTGCGGCTGGCGGTGGTGATGACGATTCTGGTGATTCTCTTCCTGGGCGGTGTCATTGCGACGGCGCTGATTATCAATCGTTGAGCAGAGCCACTCACTTGAGCGCTTGACACCGCCAGCCAGGTTGTGTATAGTAGGCGCGTTTGGAAGCAGAGATGCTGTGCAAGCGGTGCTGTATGGTGCCTGCTCCGGCCAGCCATCAAGGAGAACTCTGGCATATTCCCTGCGGGTATATTTCGTGCGATACGGCGCATCGGCGCAAACGATAGCTCATCATAGAAAGTAGCCCATTATGAAAATACGCAAAGCAGTAATTCCGGCGGCTGGCCTGGGAACGCGGCTCCTTCCGGCAACCAAAGCCACGCCCAAAGAGATGCTCCCGCTGGCCGATAAGCCCTCCATCCAATACATCATCGAGGAGGCTGTGGCTTCAGGTATCGAGCATGTGATTGTGATTACCAGCCGTACCAAGCGTATCATCGAGGATCATTTTGATTCATCACCCGAATTGGAGCGGATGCTGGAGCAAAAAGGCGACCACCAAACGCTGGAGATGCTGCGGAAGATCGAGGATATGGCCCAGGTGACGTTTACCCGCCAGCCCAAGCCACAGGGCCTGGGGCACGCCATCAAGATGGCGAGAGACCTGGTGGGTGATGAGCCGTTTGGCGTTATGCTGCCCGATGACTTGATCGATACGAATGCCGGAACGCCCTGCCTGCGCCAGTTGATGGATGTGTATGAGCAACACGAGGGGTCGGTGCTGGCGGTGATGCACGTGCCGCGTGAGCACGTTTCGCGCTATGGCATCATTTCGGGGAAGCAGGTCGCTGAGCGCACCTGGCGCGTGAGCGAGACGGTGGAAAAGCCGCCCGTTGACCGCGCGCCCTCGGACCTGGCAATTGTGGGGCGCTACGTGCTGACGCCGGAAATCTTTACACTACTGGAGCAGACGAAGCCGGGGAGCGGCGGCGAGGTACAGGTGACGGATGCGATTGACGCGCTGCTGGGGATGCAGTCGGTCTTTGCCTATGAGTTCACGGGCACGCGCTACGACATGGGCGATAAGCTGGGCTGGCTGACGACATCGGTTGCCTACGCGCTCAAACGCCCCGATCTGGCCCCTGGCATGAAAGCCTTTTTGCGCGGGTTGAATCTGGATGAGTAGCACCATTGCAAAGGGGCAGCAGAGGCCAGCGCTGGCCTCTGCTGCCCCTTTGCAATACCTGCTTTACGTGGGCGATGCGCCGCGCACGACCTGTACGATGGCCTCCAGGTTGGCTTTTGGCGTGGCGGGCGGGATGGAGCAGCCAGGAGCCAGCAAGAAGCGCTGGCTGCCGGTCAGTTCCAGGGCGGCGTGCGCTTCGTCGGCCACCTGCTGCGGCGAGTCATTCAGGAGGGTCGTTTTTTCGCTGATGCCGCCCATGACGGCTTTGCGGGTGCGCGTTTTCCCGTCGGCCAGGTCAGGGTTGCCCGGCAGCGTGGCCGCCCAACTGATGGCATGTACGGGATAGTCGGCCAGGAGGTCGAACATGATGTGCTGTCCGCAGTTGTGCAGCACGTTGAAGGGGGCGTGCTTGAAGGCGTCGATCACGCGCAGGTCATAGTCGACGCCAAAGGCGCGATACTGGTCCTGGGTGAGCTTGTCGGTGCTGGCCCAGCCGGTCGTGGCGTAAAAGATGCCGCTGGCTCCGGCTTCGAGCGTGGCCTGGGCATAGGCGATGAACGTTTCGGTGATGACCTCCAGCGCCTGACGCAGCGCGCCAGGGTTGTCTTCGATGGAGGTTTGCACCGGCTCGAACTTGTTGCCAACCAGATATTTGGCGACGGAGAGCGGGCTGAAGATGGTGTGGATGAAATACGCCTGCCCTTTCAGGTCGTTGCCGATCAGGCGCAGCGCTTGAAGCTGCTCGCCCAGCGCGCCCCGGCTGGGGTCGAGCGCGCGCAGCCGTCGCCAGTCGCCCTGTTCCTGCACGGGAGTGGCAAGGAAGCTGGGGCCACGGTTGGCGTCGCCCGATGGCTGGAGCTTCGCGCCCCAGTCTTCGACGTGATACGAGGCGCGCGGGTTGAACTTCATATAGTCACAGTCGTAAGCGTGGTAGTTTTCCAGCATCGCCTGGGCCACATCTTCAGGCTGCCATTCGCGCAAATAGCTGTGGCCCCACATGCTGGCCGGGACCCGATCCACCGGCTCGCCGCGCGCGGCGGCGTTCACGCGCTCGATTTTATTCATGGTGTGTTCCTTGCCTCTCTGCCTTGCCTATCGTTAGATGTGTTATCTTCTCTTCAGTTCTCGCTCGCCTAAGATCAAGGATTGCCAAAGCCGTCAGTTGTTTACTTGGCCTCCCAACTGCCACCATGTCCATCAATATCTAAACTTTCCCATGTGCCAACAAGGTAACCGTTAGGTTGCACTTTTCCAGCAAATTTCAAATTTTGTAAAGAATTCTTACTTGCAACAATAAAAGCGAGATCACCTTTAGTGTTGATTGTGCCTTCAAAAACACTTCGCACAGAAGAACTGTGAACAAAATCCCCCTTTGCGAGACCCCCACTTTGGGTAATTGCTAAAAACTCTATATTAGATGGAGAACTATTATTGGTTTTCATTGTACCAACATATGATTTCTTTAGCTGAGGGAAAAGACCAAGTTTTTCTGCTAACCCGGCAGGGTCGCTGTAATCAGGAGCCACCTGCAAGAGCATTTTAAGTTGTTCTTTAGTTGCTGCAAGTTGTCCTTCCTGCGCAAACTGAACGGCGCTCTCATACATCCAGGCGTGTTGGAGATTCACCTGGGCGATACTGACAGCCTGTTTTGCTTCAGCATTTTGTGGCTCCAGCCCCAGCAGCGCTTGCCACGCGCCAATTTCCTGTCCCCATTCTCCCACTTTTCGTGCCTGAAGCGCCAGTATTCTTAGCCTTTGTATGCGACGCGGCAGTAGTTGTTGTTGGAGTTGGGCCATAAAGGTGGCGAGCGTTTTGCGCCCGAAGTTGGGATCACGATCAAGCACTTGCTGCCAGAGCGCTGCCGCCCGCTCCAGATCGCCTTCGGCCTTTGCCGCCACGCCTGTTCGATAGAGGGTATTCAGGTCGGCGTCTGGCGGAGGGGGCGCTGGCTGCGCTCTCACCAGGTCTGGCTCTTTGGCGGCTGGAGGCGGCGTGAGTTGTGCCGGGCGGATTGGTGGGACGAGCGGAGCGGGCATGATCTGGCTGAGTGCAACCAGCAAGCCGCTCAAGCCTTGCTCGTAGTGGGCTTTGAAGTCGACCCATTGGATGCCGTTGAGGTCAATGGGAACCTTTGGGCACGTCTGGTACTCCAGGGGAAGAATGATCTTGTTTTGGGATTGGGCGTAGCGATATTCCATGCGCACATACTTTGATTCGGCTGCCTCGGGAGAAAGCGCGATGAGCAGGATGTGGCAGCGATCAATCGCCTTTTGCAGTTCGTCCATCCAGTTTTGCCCGGCTTCCAGCTTGCGGCGGTCAACCCAGACGTGGAAGCTGCGCGCCTGTAGGTCTGCCTCAAGGCGGTCCACAAAGGCGCTGTTGGTCCGAGAATAGCTGATGAATATGGAGATCGCCATCGCCAGCACCCGCTCCCTCTGCAAAATTCCTGCTTGCTTTCCAACCTTGCGTTTATTGTAGCGAATTTCTCTTCAACTGGGAAGCTATCCGCCCCCGATTTTGGGGTCACTTGAAACCATCTCTTGGAAAGCATATCATCATAGCACGGTGTCTTATGGTTCCGTTGGAAGAGGGAGTGCGTCCCTTTGTATGCAGGTGTTGGAGAAGCATGACCACGAAAAGAGAGGCGCTGGCGCTGCGTGCCGCCGAATGGGTCTCCCTGGCTGGCAGCCCGTTCTTGTTGGCAGCACTGCTGCTGCTGATTGTCTCCTGGCACGCGACGCATCGTGTCTGGCCTACGCTTGGCTGGGCCGCGCTGGCAGCGGCTTTTGTCACGGTGGGGCCGCTGATCTTGCTGGCGGTGGCCGTCAGCGCAGGACGGGTAGGCAATCTTGACCTGGACCTGCGGCACGAACGCCCCTGGCCGATGGTAATCGCGCTGGGCATTACCGTGGTGGGGCTGATGGTCTTGTGGATGCTGGGCGCGCCGCATCTGCTGCTGATCTTGCTGATTTCGACGCTGATTGGTGGGACGGTGGCGCTGTTGATTACGCTGCGCTGGAAGGTGAGCATTCACGCGGGCGGCGCGGCGGGGGCTGCCACGGTGATGGCCCTGCTCTATGGCGCGCAAGCGCTGCCGCTGATGATTGGCGTGGCGTTGATTGGCTGGTCGCGCGTGGTGCTGGGCAAGCATACCTGGCCGCAGGTGCTGGTGGGCGCGGCTATCTCCATCCTGATAACTGTGGTGGTCTTTGGCATTGGCTGGCCCTGAACTTCTTGCGGCTGATTTTTGCCCGGCAAGGTTGTTCGTCTTCTTACCTGGTATGCTGATTGCTTAGAGATAGAAACGTGGGACGCAATGGAGCAGGTACTCCACAACAAACGCCTGGTGGTGGGGGTGTGCGGGGGCATCGCCGCCTTTAAGGCGGTGGCCCTGGTGAGCCAGCTTCAGAAAGCCGGGGCGCTGGTCGATGTGATCATGACCGAGCACGCCAGCGAATTCGTCAGCGCGCTTTCCTTTAGTTCACTCAGTCATCGCCCGGTCTATGCTGATTTGTGGGAGCCAACCGGCCAGGCTGCGGCGCGGCATATCGAACTGGGGCGCGAGGCCGACCTGCTGGTGATTGTTCCGGCGACGGCGAACACGATTGCGAAGCTGGCGCATGGCATGGCCGATAACATGCTGGGCGCGGTGGCGCTGGCGACAACGGCGCCGCTGCTCGTTGCGCCTGCCATGGAGCAGGCTATGTATCGGCATCCGGCGACGCAGGCCAACCTTGCCACGCTGCGCAGTCGCGGCGCGATGATTGTCGAGCCGGAGGTAGGCACGCTGGCTTCGGGCGAGGTGGGCGCCGGACGCCTGCCTGAGCCAGAGACGCTGGTGCAGGCGATTCGTCAGGCGCTGGGCCGCGCGGGACCGCTGGCCGGGCGGCGCGTGGTGGTGACGGCTGGCGGCACGCAGGAGCCGATTGATCCGGTGCGCTTCATCGGCAATCGCTCGTCGGGGCTGATGGGCTACGCGCTGGCGGAGGAGGCGCGTGATCGCGGGGCCAGGGTGACGTTGATTTCGGGGCCGGTGGGCCTGGCCCCGCCTTATGGCGTGGAGATGGTGCGCGTGCAGACGGCGCTGGAGATGCGCGCCGCTGTGCTGGCCGCGCTGGGGCTGAGAGCGCCTGGCAGTGAGCCAGCCGCTGCGGGCGCTGGACCGGGAGACTCGGCTGAGGCGCTGGTGATGGCGGCGGCGGTGGCCGACTATCGCGTGGAGCATCCGGCGGCGGAGAAGATGAAGAAAGAGCCGGGCAGCGGAGGGATGGCGTTGACACTGGTGCGCAATCCCGATATTCTGGCGGATGTGGACGAAGCGCTCAGGCAAGGCGCAAGCCGTCGGCTGGTGCGCGTGGGCTTCGCTGCGGAGACGACCAATCTTGAGGCATATGCGCGCGCCAAGCTGGCATCCAAGGGACTGGATTTGCTGGTGGCAAACGATGTCAGCCGGGCGGACAGTGGCTTTGGCACGACCACGAACAAGGTCTGGCTGCTGCATCGCGGCGGGCAGGTGGAAGACCTGGCGGTGTTGCCCAAGGCTGATGTGGCCGGGGTGATCTGGGACCGGGTGCAAGCGCTGCTGGCGTAGGCAGCGCGCCCGACGCCAGGAGGCAAGATGCCTGGCTGGTCTAGTACTTCTGGACTATGGACCATTGCTCCAGAAGAATGGATGACGTACAATATGCCCAGTGACTGATGGAAAGAAGCTAGGCAAAGTATGGGCGGCAAGGCAGGTGGATGCGAGGGCGCAGGAGCCGCGAGATGCTCCTTATACGCCGTATCATACGGCATGAGCAGATATGCAGGAGGGGTTGAACAATGGATCGCGCAAGCGCAGGTTTTGAAAGTATTGCTGAGATGCTGTTGCAGCAGAAGAAGCTGATGGATGCGCTGGAGGCGGAGAATCGGGAGCTGCGGCGTCAACTAGCGGAACTCCGGCGTGGCATTGGTATCGCTGTGGTCATTGAAGGCAAGACGATTCAGCTTGCTAGCGGCGCGTCGGACCCGGCCTTCCAGAATGGGCTGGCCGCTTTGGGGCAGTCTCCGGCGGCTAATCAGATTAGTCAACTCAATAACCAGATTAGCCAGTTAAATCTGGGGGCAGTCTCCGGCAGCTTCTCTTCTGGTATGACGCCGCCACCCAGCCCCGCGACGAGCGCACCGTTGTTCACGCCTGACAAGCCTGCCACCAATGGCAACGGCAACAATAATGGGCGCAATCCGCTGGCCGACAGCTTTGTCCTCTAGGCTGGCGGAGCACATCCGCTTCCCTCTGTCGCCAGTGGCATGATATGATGAGCATATGGGCACACACGTGCAGCCGACCAATGTTGGTCGGCTATCTGTTTAGGCGTCTGGCCTGGAAGCCAGGCGAACGAGGGAGAATGTGTTGTGATCTGTCCAAATTGTCGCAATCAGATGGCCGATAATGCGCGCTTCTGTGGGGTGTGTGGCAATCCGAACCCCATGGTTGCAGGTGCGCAGCCATCTGGGGGATATGCGCCGTCTCCGGCTGGTGGGGGTGGCTATGGGCCGCCTCCAGGGCAGGCGTTTGGAGGGCAATATCAGGCTGCCTATGGTGGCGCGCTGGCCCCGAATGAGCCACAGCTTGAACTGCACAACCCCGACGAACCGATTGTGATCGGTGATATGCGCATCAAGATCGAGGGCCAGGTGGTGCCAGCGGTGAGCGTGGAACTGGGCCAGCAGCAGACGATCTATTTCGAGCATCATATCTTGTTGTGGAAACATCCGGGCGTCAATATCGGCTTTTCGGGGCTGAAGGGCGCGGGGAAGCGCTTCTTTGCGGGGTTGCAGGTTTTTATCAGCACGGCGCAGGGGCCAGGCAATATCGCGTTTTCGCGTGAGGCGCCTGGGCAGGTTGTCGCCCTGCGTTTGCAGCCAGGCCAGACGATTGATGTACGCGAGCATCAGTTTTTGTGCGCCTCCAGCAATGTGAATTACGGTTTCACGTTCGTGAAGGGCGCGGCCAATGTCCTCTTCAGCCGGACGGGGTTGTTTGTCGATCAATTTACCGGCCAGCAGGGTGAGGGTGTGGTGATTATTCATGCCTATGGCAATCACTTCGAGAAGCAGCTTGCGCCGGGCGAGACGCTGGACGTGGAGCCGGGCGCGTGGGTCTGGAAGGACGCCTCGGTGCAGATGACGACGACCTCGATTGCCAGTTCGACACGCGGCGGCTTTTTGGGCGCGCTGGGCAATCTGGTGGCGGGCGCTTCGATTACATTGAACCGCTTCACCGGCCCTGGGCGCGTCGGCATTCAGTCGATGACGTATCATCCGCCAGCCCCCGAGGGCGCGACACAAGCTGGCGGCCAGAGCAACTTCTCGTTGTAATCGGTATCTGCTGAAACATGAGTCATCCCGAATATTGGGGGGCCAAGCCCAGCGCGGCGTCAGCTTTCGGAGCGCCGCCTGGAAGGCGGCCAGCGCCGCGCTGCCGCGAGGGCGGCCCTCCAGCGTGCTCCGGTGCGACAGGCCAGCGTTTGGCCGCCTGGAAGGCGGCGCTCCCATGGGCTTCTGCACTCTCCAGCAGACTCGCCTGCTGGCAGAAGGTCTGTCTGGCAAAAAATTCGGGATGACTCATGTTTCTCTGCGTCCTGGTTGGTGTCCGGCGCTATTGCTGGGGGCCGTTGGCCTCCGTTTCTGTGTGTCCGAGCGGGATTTGCCAGGCGTTGAGTTTTTCTGCGGGCTGCCGCCCAGGCGGCATGAGCGGGCCAGTAAAGCGGCGAGGCAAGGCGTCAGCGCCCCTGGCGGGATTGCCAGGCGAACGCGCCGGAGCGGGCGAAGCTGAAGACGCGTGCTCGCGTACGTTCCTGGAGGCGCTGTCTGGGCGAGATTGGGGGGTGGCTGGCGCGCTGGCCTGCTCGGCGCGCAGCGGGCGCGAGGTTCTGGTAAGCTGCTCCATGCTTTCAGTGATGCGGCGCAGTTCGGTTTCGATGGATTGCATCTGGACACCGATGTGTCCAAGCCTGGCGCGGAGCAGTTCGGCCCCAGAGATTTGCTGGTGCGCGCCCAGTTCCATTTCATGCAGGATGGGTCGTTCGGTGGAATCGCCCTTGTTTTCGAGCATGGTGTGCAGATGGCCTGCGCTCTGGTCGGACCGTTTTTGGATATCGCGCAGCGCGCTGTCGGTGGCGCTCAGGGTCTGGCGCAGCGAGGAAAGATCGGAGGCTAGCCCCAACACAGCGGTGTAACCACCAATGGCTTGTTTGAGGGCTTGCTGCGCTGCGAGCAGTTGACGACCCACGCGCCCCAGCGCCAGGGTCAGCGTATCCAGTGGAGTGCCGGTGGCGTTGCCGATGATGTGCAGGCCGGTGATGTCTCCGGTGGTCAGGCGGTCCAGCGCCTGGCTCAGTTCGCCGATGCGCTCTTCCAGGCGCAAGTGCGCGGCTGCGGCGTGCTGGTGGCGTTCCAATTGTTCCAGCAGGGTATTGAGCAGGTGGCTGGCAAATGCCAGCGAACCTTTGGGGGTGGGCACCAGGATGCGCGCCTTGGTATCGCCTGAGATGAACCGCACATAGGTGTTGCTCAGGTTTTCTATATCTGCCTGAACCTGTTCCTGCCGCTCGGCCATGAACCGGCGTATGTGAAGCAGGTCCTCTCTTTGTCGATTGGTCTGGGCAATGAAGCGGTCCAGGTTCAGGCTAAAGAGCCGGGCGACATAGGCGATCAGCGCCAGCGCCAGCGTGGTTGAGGCGATGGTGAAGGCGATTTGCCCCGCACCGGGGAGGGTGATGGCTGGCGTGACCTGCCCCCGCGTTTGTTCCAGACTGATCGCCAGGATGGTCGCGCCTGAGATGGCGGTGAGGGCGATGGCGTGGCGGCTGCCCAACAGCAGGGCGGCGCTGATGACCACGTAGGCGTAGAAGAGGGCGGTTGGTCCGGTCACGCCAAACAGCAGCAGCCATAGCCCGACAATCGCAAAATCGGCGTATGGCAAGAGATAGAACGCCAGCGGCGATTGCCCGGACCGCTGGCGCTGGATGGCGAGGAGGGTAATCAGTCCGCACGCGCCGAGCATGCCACCGCTGGCAGCCAGCCCAAAGAACGCGGGCTGCTGTAACAGAATTTCGATGATGACGCCACCCAGCGCCAGGGCTGCCCCCAGGAAGAGATGCCCGAGCGCCATAGAACGCAGGATGGCGGTGATATGGGCTTCCTGGAGGCCGTTGGGCAGGTCGTCGTCTGCATAGATGGGAGGGAGTTCGTCGTCGCTCGTGCCAGGCGTTGGGAGGGGGAAAGCCTGGAATGGGGAATTGGTGACGATTGGCCCTGAGCCTGGATTTGGGATGGGCGTCTGCCCTCTGTGATACTCACCGCCTGCCTGGGGGCGCGTGATGCGCTCTCCTTGCCGCTGCATGCCTGCCTCTCTTTCTCCCAGCGCTGTCTCCCCGGTGCCGCTGCGCCTGGGAGGTGTGAGGAACTGCCATTTGCCCAGAGCAATGGAGTAGCAAATCTTGTGCCGGAACCGGGCATCCAAAGGTGCACGAAGAAAGAATCGCGCCATACTTTTTGCGGCAGAGATAGCCTGATGAGGCTGTTCGAGCTATGGAATACTTGACAAAGGGGGAAGGCCGCTATAGTATTGCTTTCTTGGAAGCAGGCTGCATGAAGCGAGGCATCTTGAGCAGATCAAAAAAGGCGGTTCCCCTTCCTTTACGGAAGGGGTCAACGGCTGGAGGATCATCATGTGGAACGCCAAAGACGGTTGGTCTCCTGACCAGGCAGCATCACCTGGCCCTCCTGAGATGTCTTCCCCAGAGCAGCCCGCGGCTGGCAGCGAGTGGCGGCTTTCCCAGAAGTCGGGGCCTTCAGCCACGGGCATGAACGCCCCCGCATCCAGCGCCCGCTGGCAGATGCCGCCAGGCGCGCCCGTGCCCGCTGTGGGGCAGCGCCGACTTATTGACTGGGTGATGAGCGACGGCCTGATTCAAGGCGTGGTGTTCATCTCTCTGCTGATCATCATCTATCAATTGGTGATGACGGTTTTGAAGCCTGGGTTTCTGGTGGCTTCGACCGATTGGCTGCGTGCTGCGCTTTCCTGGGTGGAATGGGTTCCTCTGGGATTAGCCAGCCTGGCGCTGTACCGCACACGCAGGCCAGGGGCCTTGGCCTGGTTGATGTTCACGCTCGCCATGCTCTTTTATGCGCTTGCGCAGAATATGTGGGCGATCAACGACCAGATCATCTATAAAGCTGACCCGACTGCGGCTCCCTTTCCGAATTGGACTGATCTCTTCTATCTCCTGCAATATCCTTTCTTCTTTCTGGCGCTGGCGCTCTTGCCAGGCGTTTCACGTCGTGGGCAGCCGAGCGTTGCGCGCGCCAAAGTGGTGTTGGACAGCATGCTCTTGATGGCGGCGGGTACGGCGCTTTCCTGGTATTTTCTTCTGGCTCCTCTTTACAGCAGCAGCGCGGAATCTGGTCTTGGGAAGGCAACCAATCTGGCCTATCCGGTGGGCGATCTGGGGCTGTTGTTTGGCCTGGCAGTGGTGGTTGTACGGCAAGGTTCCCGCGATGCCGGGCGTGCCGCGCTGCGTATCTTGATCGCCTCGGTGGTGGCCTTGATTCTCGCGGACTCCTGGTATGCGTATCTTGGCCTGTCGAACTCCTATCAGGCTGGCAGCCCTCCTGATACATTCTGGATTGTGTGTTACCTCCTCTTTGGGCTGGCCGGGTTGATACGCTGGCGTATGGCCCAGCAAGAGGCGGCAAGTGGGCCAATGTCGGGCGCGATCAGGAGAGTAGCCAGCGACCCCCCTTCAGCAGATCAGGCAGTGGGAATCTTCTGGTTGTTGGTTCCCTTTATTACGGCGCTGGCGGCCAGCGCTTTGATTGTGACCAGAGCGGCCATCATGCCTGCCGGTCGCAACGGATTGCTCATCCCTTTTATGGTCAGCTTTGGTCTGGTGGTGCTGGTGTTGGCGCGGCTGGTCATCACGGTGCTGGAAAATGCGCAACTGCTGCGGTTGGAGCAGCGCCGCGCCGAAGAACTGGCGCAGGCCACGCGGATTGCTGAAGAACAGCGCCAACTGCTTGCCGAGCGTACTCAGCAGTTGGAACGCGACATCGAGCACTTGAAAGAGGTCCACGCGCGGGTGGCGCGCGGCGATACGTCGGCCCGCGCCCACATTGAAACGGGGGAATTGTTTCCCATCGCTGGCACGCTGAATCTGATGTTGGACCGGCTGTCGAACCTGAACCGGGCGAACCTGGCGCACGCGCGGCTCGACCAGGCGCTTCAGTTGGTGATTGAGGCGGCCCAGGGGCTGGCGATGAACGATGACCGCGCGCTGCTGGCGCTTTCCAAGCCGACCAATACGCCGCTGGATGGGGTGGCTATCGCGCTCTCGCACCTGCGCGCCCGGCTGAAAGAGATGAGTGCCGGGCTGCTCCAGTTGGACCAGGCGCGCCAGGCATCGCGCGAGCTATCCGAGATTGTGGTGCAGCAGGGCCGCTTTATTACGAATGAAGGCGCGGCGCTCGGCGGCACGGCTGGGGCGTTGGAGCGCATGGCAACGGAACTGGAGCGGATTGCCCAGGCGCTGGAGCAGCAGTTTGCCACGCTTTCGCCTGCCCAGCGCCAGATGGCGCAAGTCGTTGCCGTGCTGCACCTGATGGTGCGCACGGCGCGGCAGCAGCGCGCGGATATTGAAGAGCAGGCGACGCGCTTTGCCCAGGCCGAGCATCGCGCCCAACTGGCGGCGATTGGGAGCCGCCACTTGACGGCTGAGTTGGACGCGGCGGCCAGAAGCGGCGGGAGCCGGGTAACGCTTGGCGTCCCGGGCATGCCGGAACCGCCGCTGAGTGGGGTGGGTCGCGGCTCGGGGAAGTTAACGGCAGATGAGGAGAAGCAGGGAGGCTAGATTCCCTGCTCCGATTTGAGGTATATTTTATCTGGTAAGCCCAGCCTTTTTCTGGACGAAGCGTCAAGAGTATTTGTCGAGAGGAGCCGTTTTTTGGTCGCAACGATGAGAGCAGAAACCAGGCGGTGGGGCAGGTTGAGTGGGTTGGTGGTGTTGGCAGCCGTGCTGGCGCTGTTTGCTTCGGCTCATCCGGTGGCACAGGCCGCCACGCCTTCCGCGCATTACACCAGTTACAGCGTGACCCCCAATGGTGGCAATACGCAGGGCATTACGGTAGATCGCTCTGGCAATCCATGGTTTTCTGCTGGCCCTGGAACGATTGGGACGATTAATCACCTTACTGGCAAGCTGAAAGTGTATACGCTGGCAAATCCAAATGCGTTTCCTGGGTCTGTCAAAATTGATAGCGTGGGCAATATCTGGTTCACGGAGTTTACTGGCCCGGCTATCGCTGAGTTGAATCCGGTGACCGGTCAGGAACATGAGTTTGCTATTCCGGTGGCGTCGGAGGGCGGGGCAGTTGGCCCGGACTTTATCGAGATCGATAGCCAGGGCAATAAGTGGTTTAACGTGGTCGATTTTACCGACGCGACGGGCGGCTTTGTGGGCCGCCTGACGGCAGGCGGTGTGATGACGCTCTGGGCGGTGCCAACGGCGGGCGCTGAACTGGAGGAGATCAATGTGGACCCCTTCGGCAACCTCTGGTTTGCCGAGCAGGCCACCAACATTGTCGGCAAGCTGAATCCTTTTGCCAATACGATTACAGAATATACGTCGCCGACGCCGAACAGCCGCCCGGCGGGCGTGCTGGCGGCCTCCGATGGAACGATCTGGTTTTCGGAACATTCGGCTGATAAGATTGCGCATCTCTTCCCGAATCTGGCGCGTGGGGTGACGACGCATGTCACGCCCATGGTTTCGCGGCCTGGCGCGTCGATCACGCCGCAGCAGGCTGCGCCGGGCAACCCGACCAATCCGACGAAGACGACGGAGCCGGGCACGTCGGTTGGCACGTCGACGACGGTTTCGCAGGGCATTGTGGAATATCAACTGCCGCATACGGGCCTGGCGAAGAATACCGAAGATATGCGCTTTGACAGGTATGGCAATCTCTTCTTTGAGAACGATGGCACCGCCCAGATTGGCGAACTGGTGCTGACGGCGGCTTACCCCTTCATCAATGAGTGGACGATTCCGGGCGGTGTGGGCTTCTATAATATCGAGTTCGCTGCCTCTGGGGTGCTCTGGATTTCGGATATTGGCTCGTCAACGGTGTATCAGTTCACCCTTTCCTAGCCGCTCGTTTTCTGTCTCACGCTTTAACGCGGGCCGCGCTTCCTGCCTGGCAGGGGGCGCGGCTTCTGCTTGTTGCTGCCTGCGCTCTGCCGCGCTATCCTCTCATATGCTGCTGTCCTCTGCTCTATCTGACCAGGTTGGGGAAGGCAAAACACTTGACGACTGTGGTTTCGTCTTAGTGTATGGATGACATCCACCCAGCGCTGGAAAGCTATTCACGAAGGAGCATGGATGGAAAGGTGGTGCAGCGCGTGCAATTCCGGCAGTCGAGTGTGCAACCGATGAGCAATCCGCGCGATTGCGATGATTTTGCGGCCCTGGCGCCGCTGCACATGACGACGATGCTGCGGGTCGCGGCGGCGCTCGTGGGAGTGGCCGATGCCGAAGACGCCGCACAGGAGGCGCTGACGCGGGCCTGGCAAGCCTGGCCCAGTCTACGCGATACAGCAGCCTTTCGTTCCTGGCTCCTGCGGATTACGGTCAACGTCTGCCGGGACTGGCAGCGCGGGCGTTTTGGCACGAGCCGCCGTCTGATGGAGCCGCTTGATGCCGCCGAGGCCGATGATCTGGTTGCCACGATTGGCGATGATCCCGGCGCGAGTGATCACACGGCGGCGCTTGATCTGCGGGCGGCACTTCAGCAGCTTGCCCCCGAGTATCGGGTGGTGGTGGCCCTGCGCTATTACGTTGGCATGGATGCCAGCGAGGTGGGGGCGGCGCTTGGCGTGCCGCCTGCCACTGTACGCACGCGCCTGCGCCGGGCGCTGGCCTTGCTCCGCGAACACCTGAGCGCCTCAGAAGATCAGTCCTCCTTCCACGATAGGAAGGGAGATATGTACCATGGCTGACGAACAAGAACAGCCGAATCATATGGAGCCGCTGGGGCCAGCCTATGATGCCCTGCAACGCCGTTTGATCGATGACGGCGCGGCCTGGCGCGCCGGGCTGCCCTCCACCGAGCGCCTTGAACAGCGCCTGGACGCGCTGAAGAACCAGCAGCGTCCTGCCCCGTTTCGCGCCTCTGGCGCGAGGCGGAGCAGCCGATTCCGATTGCTTTCCCCAACGAATGGAGCAGATAGTATGTTTCGTGGACGTTTAAGAGTCGCGCTGGCGGTGGTGAGCCTTGCTGCCATTGTGGCGCTGTTTGTGATGTTGTTCCACGGCTTTGCCGGTGGGCACACCACAACGCAGACAGGCACTTCTTCCAAGGGAACTCCACCCCCTAACATCATCCCTCCCAGTCTGTTTACCCCGTTGGCGACGCTGGCGCATCAGCCGGTGCCGCCGCTGATTGCGCCGAGCACCCCCGAGGTGGTCTATGAACTGCGAACCACATCGGCAGGCCAACTGGTGCTGGCGCGCACGGATGACGCGGGCAAAAGCTGGAAGACCTTCCCGCTGCCAGCCGGAAAGGCATCCGATCAGTTTCCACCCACGATTTTCCTCAGCCCGGTGGACGCGCAGTCAGTTTTTCTGACGGTGACCGGCTCGCGCGTTGGCACGGGCTGCCAGGTCAGCACATTAACCGCCGATAGCACGCTTTCTGGCGGACAGGATGTGTGCGCGCTTCAATACGTCAGCAAGGATGGCGGCACGCATTGGAGCCAGGTGCAAATCCCTGGAGGGGGAATTGTGGGCGATACGGCGATTCTGGATGAGGCGATTAGCCAGTTCATGGGCAATAACGTGCTGCGTCCCCAGGGCAGCCGTCTGTATGCCGTCTGGGGTCCGTACAGCCAGGAGAATCAGCTTGAGGGTGAGGCTGGCGGGCGGCTGGTTGAGAGCAACGATGGCGGCAGCAGTTGGCAGTTTATCGATAACGGGCTGAGCCAAAACGGCTATATCTGTGATATTGCGCCTGCGCCCACTGGCTCGACGGTCTTTGCGATTACCTCATCGATCACGTGCAGCGCGGGTGGCGGCGAAACGTTGACGCTCTGGCGCAGCGATGACGCTGGGGCGTCCTGGTCGCAGGTGGGTACGCTGCCGGGCAATACCGATGAAGGCATGGTGGTGGTGCAGGGCAGCACTGGCGCGCCGCTGCTCTATATCAATATGCCGACGCTGATGGGCGGCGGCAGCACGTTGCCCCGGTCGGGCGTCGGCGGCGGACCTGCTTCGCCAGCGGCCATTCAAGTGAGCGCGGATGGCGGCAAGACCTGGCAAGCTGCGCCTACGCAGGGCTTGCCCACCGGGTCGGCAGACCCGGGAGGTGTACCGCAGGGCATCCTCACGGATGGTTCCTTGCTCTACGCTTTCGCTGGCTTGCAAAACAAGACCGCGACGGTTACGTTCTATGCCTGGAAGAGCGGCGATGCAAGCTGGCATAAGGTGACTCCGGCGTTCTCCGGCAATGTGCAGTCCATCCAGGTGACCACAGCGGATGGCAAACAGGCTATCTGGCTAACTACCTCCCAGGGCACGACGCAAACCGGGCTGACGTATTCGGTCGAGGTGTATCAACTGTGAGGCTGAAATCGTTTGCTGAACAGACTGATACCTGAAGACGCCATGCGGTCAGGGACAAAACCATCATCGATGGTTTTGTCCCTGGCGCTTTTATGTGGGCAGGTAGTCGTTGGCGCTGCCGAGCGGCGGCGCGCTTTTTTCGCCAATGGCGGTGAATTCGATGCTGGCGAGCAGATAGTCGCGCTGGCGCGGCAGCGCTTCCACCTGGCGCAGCGCATCGTCCAAGGCTTCTGGCAAGATGAGGTTGTGCCGGAGAAAGAAGCTGCGGCCTGGTTCCATAAGCTGCGCCAGATTGTTTGCCATGCTGCCCCCGCTCGCGGCTTGCACGTCATCTGCCGTCTGGCAGGTGGTCGAAGCGAGGATGTGGACGGGCAGAAAGCCCGCCTGGCGGAAGAGGGCAAAGAGCTTGCGGCCAATTAACACATCGGGCCAGCCGTAGCGCCGCGCAGCGATGGCTAGCTCGATGAGGCGCGCTTCGCCGTCGCTCTGCGGATAGATGGCCCGCGCGGCCCAATCCGGCTCGAAGGCAATGGCCGAGCCGCCTAGATCGACGACACGGTGCATCTCGCCGACCACGGCCAGCGGCGCTTCCTGGTGCATCAAGACATAGCGGCAGATAGCAAGATCGAAGCTGCGCGTGGCATAGGGCAGCGCGGCGGCATCCTGGCGCTCGAAGCGGATGCGCGCCTCTGGGCAACGCTTGCGTGCCACAGCCAGCAGACGCTCGTCCAGGTCGATGGCCGTGATCGGCGCAGTCGGCAGGGCGGCGGCCAGCGCGGCGGTGAGGATGCCGGTGCCGCAGCCAACTTCCAACACGCGCGGCCTGGGTGGCAAGGAGCAGCAGGCCAACGCCTGGTGCAGCGCTTCGGCCACGCCCGGCTGCTGTGCCTCCAGCCGGGCGATTTCTTCGGGATTCTGGCTGCCCAGGTAGCGCTGCGTCATGCTGTCTTCACCGCATGCCTTCGGTGGCGATCTTGCCCAGCATCTGGCGGGCGATGACGACGCGCTGAATCTGGTTGGTGCCCTCGAAGATTTGCGTGACCTTGGCGTCGCGCATATAGCGTTCCACCGGCCAATCGCGCACGTAGCCCGCGCCGCCCAACACCTGCACGGCATCGGTGGTGACCTGCATGGCGGCGTCGGTGGCAAAGCATTTTGCCATGGCGGCGTAGTAGGTCATAGCGGGGTCGTTCGCGTCGGCTCTGGCTCCGGCCTGATAGACCAGCAGCCGCGCTGCCTCGACTTTCATTGCCATGTCGGCAAGCATGAACTGCACGCCTTGATACGCGCCAATAGCTCGGCCAAACTGCTGGCGCTCCTGGGCGTAGCGCGCGGCCACGTCCAGCGCCGCGCCTGCCAGGCCGGTGGCCGTTGCGCCAATGTTGATACGCCCGCCGTCCAGCGATGAAAGGGCGATCTTGAAGCCCTCGCCCTCCGCCCCAAGCCGGTTGGCGACGGGCACACGACCATCCTCGAAGAGCAGTTCGCCGGTGGGCGAGCCGTGCATGCCCATTTTGTGTTCGATCTTGCCGATGCGGAAGCCGGGCGTGCCTTTTTCGACGATGAGACAGGTGATGCCGCGCGCCCCTGCCGTGGGATCAGTCTTGACCATGACGGCATAGATATCAGCGACGCCCGCGCTGGTGACCCACATTTTGGAGCCGTTGAGGATATAATGATCGCCGTCGCGTCGGGCGCTGGTGGTGAGGGCGGCAGCGTCGGAGCCAGCGCCCGCCTCGCTGAGCGAGAATGCGCCCAGCAGCTTGCCAGCCGTCATGGGCGCGACCCAGCGCTGGTGCTGTTCGGCGTTGCCAAAGCGATAGATCAGGCCGGTGACCATGTTATGCACAGAAAGCCAGACGGCGGTGGTAAGGTCGGCGCCCGCCAGTTGTTCGAGGACGACAGCGGTCATCAGGCGGCCCAGGTTCGCGCCGCCGACTTCTTCGGGCACGAGCATGCCAGCCAGACCCAGATCGGCCATCTTGGGGAAGAGTTCGCCGGGAAAATAGCCGCGCTCGTCCCATTCGTCGGCGTGGGGAGCCAGTTCGCGCTGGGCGAACTGCCGCGCCACCTCTTGCATTTCGCGTTGCTCGTCGTTGAGCGTGAACATCGTTGTGGTCCCTTCTGAAAAGCCAGGCACGTCCAGGAAGGCATATCTTCTCTCTGGCAGTATAGCCGTCCCCTGGGCGAGCCGTCAATCTGAGCGTGTCAGGGCCAGGGCGCTGTGGCTATACGGGCGGAAACTCCTGATAAAAGGCGCGCATTTTGGCCTCTACGTCGATGACGGGCCGGTGCAGCGTAGAGGGCGCGATGATGTTGAGCGAGAGTATTTTGCTGCGAAGCTGGCGCAGCGCCTCGGCATAGCGCGCGGCATATTCTTCGCGCATGCGAGCATAGGTGGCCCGCGCTCTTTCTCTGGAGAACGCGGGGCGGTTGAGCAGCCACTGGCGCTCGCGGCGCAGTTCGGCTAGCAGCGCCTCAGCTCGCGCCAGGTCGGCATCGACTTCGCGCCCCAGATCAAGCTCCTGGGGCAAGAGGTCGTTTTGCTGGAGCAGATGAAAGGCCAGGGCGCGATCACCGGCATAGGGATTGTCGTCGATGCGCTGCGGTTTGCCCGCGCCTGGCAGGTTATCGAAGTCGCCGCGTTCCTGGGCCGCGCGAATCTGTTCTTCGATGGCGTCGCGCCAGCGCTGCGGTGGCTGCTTGCGCTCTTGCGGGCGATTGTCATCGGGAGGTGTGCTGTTTTTGGCGTCTGGGGGTGTGCTATTACTGCTCATGGCGGCTGGCCTTTCTGGAGCGCTGCGCTCTCCAGGGTGACATGATGATTCTGTGATGATCTTCTCGTATAAGGTAATAGCAAATCAAGACCGCTCGACTCAAGGGCAGAAGTGAGGCAGCAGGCATGGTGCAGGTAATGGTTTTTCGGCCAGGGGCGTTGGGCGATACGCTGCTGGCTTTTCCGGCGCTGGCGGCGCTGCGCCGCGCGTTTCCGGCGGCCCGGCTGGTCGTGATTGGCAACGTGCCTGCTCTGGCGCTGGCGCGTGATGGCGGGCTGGCCGATGAGGTGGCCTCGTTCGATGCTCTGTGCTGGGCGGACCTGTTTGCCGAGGAGGGCATTCATTCGCCAGAGGCGCGGCAGATGCTGGCAGGGACGAGCCTGGCGGTGCTGTGGATGCGCGACGGCGACGGCCAGGCAACGCGCAATCTGCGCGCGCTGGGCATTCCCCAGGTGCTGTGCGCACCAGGCCGCCCACCGGCTGGGGTGCGTATCCACGCGGCTGACTATTTGCTGGGCACGCTGGCCTCGATCATTGGCGAGACAGCGCCCGATACCTTGCCACCTTTGGCGCTCGCGCCGGAAGCGCTCGCCTGGGCCGAGGAGGAATGGGCGCGGCGCGGGCTGATGGGCGCGTCGGTGCTGGCGCTGCATCCGGGCAGCGGCCAGCGCGCCAAATGCTGGCCGCCGGACCGCTTTGCCGCGCTGGCCGGGCGCTTCATCGCGGCTGGTTGGCAGACGTTGATTCTGGAGGGGCCAGCGGACGAGGAAGCAGCGTCAGCGGTGCTGCGCCTGCTGGCTGCTGATCGCGCGCAGCGTGTGGCTGTGCTGACGCTGCCCAAGCTTGCAGCGCTGCTGGCGCGTGCCAAGCTCTATGTGGGCAATGATTCGGGCGTCAGCCATTTGAGCGCGCTGTTGGGCGTGCCCACGCTGACGCTCTTTGGCCCAACGGACCCGGCCATCTGGGCGCCGCGTGGCGCGCGCGCCCAGATGGTTTGGGCAGGCACACCTGCGCTCGCAGGTGTGACGCTGCCGCCGATGACTGCGCTTAGCGTGAATGTGGTCCTTGACGCGGCTGGGTTGCTGCTGCACCCAGGTTGGTGATTGGCCTGATTTGTCCGGTGTGCGCGGGCATGGCCTGCACCACACGCCTGGAGCGGTCAACCTGCTGACCCAGGCGCGTAATGCTGGCGGCAAACAGCACGAAGGCCGGAATGACGACCAGCCGATGCAATACAGATAGTTCGCCAGGCGCGAAGGTGGTGTTGAGATAAAACCAGACCTGCACCGGATGAGCCATGCCAAAGATCAACAATCCTAACATTGCCAGCCAGAGCGAGCGCCCGATGCTGCCGCCCAGGCGGGCGCGCAGCACCAGCACCAGGCAGACGGCGATCAGGGCAACCAGGCCGCCTTCCATCCAGAGGAAGGCCCAGCCTTCGGCTAGCAGGCTGAAGCCGTAGACAATAAAGCTGAGCGCGCTCATACAAAGCGCCAGGCCAATGACCACCGGCCAGAGCCGCAGCGATGATGCCTTCTGCCGGGAGGCTCCCAAACCTGGCAGGTCATCGGCCAGGTTGGCAAGCCCTGCCACAAAGAGAAAAATGGAGATGGTGACGACGCCTTGATGCAGGAACGTGGCGACTTCAGGGGTCAAGGCCCCGGACCCCTGGAGCAATGTGTCGGCCAGGTGCGAGAGTGCGAAGGCCAGCGCGCCCAGCGACATAAACCGGAAGGCCAGCAGCAGCCTGCCGCCCAGGGTGAGCGAGATGGTGGACCAGAGCATCCAGATAGCGGCCACCAGCCCGGCTAGATCAAGCACTCCGGCGATCTGAAAGGCCGTGAGCGGGTTGCTGAACAGCGACCCCAGCGGCCAGGCGAACGTCAACGCTGTGGAGAACGATACATTCATTGGGTACTCTGCCTATCATGCTTTTCAAAAGGTCTTTTATCGGATTCATCCAAGGGTAATACGCTTGAGGTTGCAGTGGTTAGGACGAGTTTTTCAGGTGCTGAGCGGGGAGACGCTGCCAGCCGGAGCATCTACCAGGACCAAAGTACCGCTTTTGGGGATAGGGTTTGCTGAAGCTCTGCTGGCGCTGCTAGAATGAATCCGGCTCGTCAGCCAGCCAAGATACGCCAGGAGCTAAAGAGAGGAACCTATGCTGAGTAACGGGCGGGATCGCCTTCAGGGCTTGTGGGTGCAGAACACACGCAACCGCATCGTGATTATGATTAGCACTGCTGTGGTAGCCATCCTGCTGCTGTGTGGCTGTCTCAATCTGCTGGGGGTGGTTGGCGGTGGGGTGGTGAACTCGTTATTCGCCTCTGGGCCGCAGGTACGCCCGACGATCCAGGCCGGTACGCAGGTTGCGAACGTCAATCCGACCTTTCCGCTGCCCAAGCCGACGGTCTATAATTACCCAAATCCTCCGGCGCAGAATGTGCCCTCGTCCAACACGCCCCCTCCGACGCCGACCCCCAGCCCAACGCCTTCGGTGACGCCTACCCAGCCCGGCGGTGGCCCAGGTGGCGGCAGAATCCGTTATCAACTTAGCCCTGACCCCTCTGGCCGCGCGTTTGTGGCTGGTCAGCAGAATACCATCACCTTGATGGGGCAACCAGGAACGATTGTATCGGTTTCGGTCTTCTTTGGTGGTAGCTCGTGCCTGCCTGGTCAGGCTCAAGGCGATCCGGTGACGCTCGATAACACCGGTCAGGGGAGCATCACCTGTACCATTCCGGCCAACCTGCAAGGCTCTATGGTGCCGCTGATCCTCCAGCCCGTAGGAGGCAACCAGCAGCAATATAACGTCCCTGTCAATTAGCCTTCAACGCTGCCCCTTCGGGGTCGGTGGCTGTTTGAAGCCGTGGCCGAGGACCTCGGCGGCATTGCCGATGATGATGAATGCCTCCGGGTCTACCTCGGCCACGATTTCTTTCAACTGGCTGATTTCTCGCTGAGTGATGGCGACGAGCACAATCTGACGCTCTTGCCTGGTATACGCGCCGCGCCCCTCTAAGATGGTTGCCCCGCGATTGAGCTTGAAGAGCACCGCTCTGATGATCGGTTCGGGGTCGTCGGAGATGATGTGCGCCAGGCGCATGTTGCTGAAGCCTTCCAGCACACCATCCAACACTTTGGTGGACAGGTAGATGGCGATGAGGGCATAGAGCGCGAGTTGCAGGTTGAGGACGATGCCAGAGGCCAGCACGATGAGGCCATCGGCCAGCAGTTGGCCCAACCCTACGCTGATGCCGGTGAAGCGATTGACGAGCAGGGCAATGATGTCGGTGCCGCCGGTGCTGCCGCGATAGCGATAGACCAGACCGATGCCGAAGCCCCCCACCAGGCCGCCATACACGGTTGCCAACACGGCGTCGTGCGTAAGCGGCTTTGCCAGCGCGGCCATGGGGTCGACCAGCGCGCCGACCAATACGGTAGCGTAAAGCGTGCGCCTGACGAACGCGCCGCCACCCAGGAAACGCCAGCCCGCCAGGAACAAAGGCACGTTCAGTGCCAGGAAGACCGGCCCCACCGGCCAGCCCAGCTGGGCGTTGAGCAGCACGGCAACGCCGCTGAGTCCGCCAGCGGCGATCTGGTTGGGGATGAGAAACCAGTCCAGCGAGAGGTTAAAGATGACGACGCCCACGGTGATGACGAGATAGTCCAGGGCGATGCGCGCCGCTATGGGCAAAATGGTGCGCGGCCTCTTGAGCCAGGGGCGATCTGGTCTGGCTGGCTGTTCGGGTGATGGCTGGTTCGTGTCAGGCGTGGCCTGGTTTTCAATGGACATGACAGCCAGCAGTATAGCATATCTGGCGCTGCTCTCTTCATTCCCGGCAACATCTTGACATCTTTCGCAAGATCGGTTACTATTTTCATTATGAAAGTATATGCTGCGGCAAGAAACCGTTGAATTATCGACATGAAACGGCACAGAAAGGTAGCCCATGGAGCGCCCAGCGTTTCCCGACCACCAGCAGATAACGGCGGCGCTGCTCAAGTTTGTGTTCTTTCTGGGCGGTATGGTCAACGAACGGCAGTGGCACTTCGAGCAGGAAATGGAAGGCTGCCATCCTGAGGATGTGCGTGTGCTGTTTTTGTGGATGGAGCCGCGCGGCCCTTTGATGGTCAAGGAAATCGCGCAAGAACTCCATGGGGTCAGCCAGAGCACGCTTACCAGGATGCTGGATCGGCTGGAGCAGTATGATTATATCAAGCGCATGCTCAACCCGCAGGACCGCCGCAGCTTTCAAGTGATGCTGACCGAGCGCGGCCAGCAAGCCGTTGCGCGTTTCCTGGAGGAATGGCACGCAGTGGCACAAGGCGTATTGGGCGTGCTGACGCCAACCGAGCAATTGATACTCATCGAACTGTTGAACAAGATGCAGCAGCACTGGCCCGCTTCGTAAGAACAGAGCGGCCATCGTTGCCGGTGAGCGCTCCCCCTTTTGAAGAAGAGGGGCACTTTTTTGGCGGCAATACACTTTCATTTTGAAATACTCTCGTATTGAAAGGAAGAGGAAAAAAACCATGGCCCAGAAGACACCAAAGCTGAGTTATTTTTCGGTGATGATGTATCTCCTGACAGGATACCGCGCCTTCAGGGGCAGCGCCGACAGCCCCGCAGGCTTTCTGCAACTGACCACCACGGGACGCAAATCGGGAAAGCAGCGCCGTGTCCATCTCATCTATATTCGCGATGGTGCTGACTATGTGGTGACTGCCTCGAATGGTGGAAGGCAGCGCCATCCTGGCTGGTTTTTCAATGTGCGCAGTAATCCCCACGTTACCATGCAGGCGCAAGACACCCACATGAGCGCGGTAGCTGAGGTCGCCAGCCCTGAAAAAAGAGCAGTGCTTTGGGCGCGGCTGCTGGAGATTGCGCCGTTTTATGCCGGGTATGAGAAGCGCACCACGCGGGAAATCCCGATGGTGCTGCTGCATCCGGAGGGGGCGTCGGCAGAAGGGCAGGCGGGCTGAAGCAACGACAACGCTCACGCAGCCTGAGGATTGTTGTTCGCTTGATTTGAGGAGACTGGTATATATCGTGCTGGAGTTTGTGTTGGAGGGATGCGTCCGGGGAAGCAGCAGCGGGACGCAGCCCAGATGAATCAGTGTAACGAAGCTAAGAAAGGATAGAACGACTGATGTCTACCCCGACACAAACCAGGCCAGGTCAACAGGATATGCAGGCGCGAGGCAATGTCAGTGTGCGCTCGTTTCCCGCTCCGAAGCAACTCGCGACGGTGACCGATCTGAATTCGCAGGAGGCGCAGGCCATCACCGAGGCGGTGAATCCGTTGATTGCCGATGCGCTGGCCCTGTTTACCAAAACCAAGAACTTCCACTGGCATTTGTCCGGGTCGCATTTCCGTGACTTTCATCTACTCTTCGACACGCATGCCGATGAACTGCTGGAATCAGTGGACATCATGGCCGAGCGCGTGCGCCGCGTGGGCGGCACGACCATCCGCAGCATTGGGCATATTAGCCAACTGCAAACCATCCAGGACGACAACGATGACTTTGTGTCAGCGGGCGAGATGATACGGCGGCTGATGGAGGATAATCTGCACATCGCCAAGAAACAGCGGGCAGCTATCGAGGTGTGCGACAAGCACCGCGATTCGGTGACCTCCAATCTGCTGCAAGAGATTCTGGACCAGACCGAGAAGCGGAAGTGGTTCCTCTTCGAGATTCTTCAGGGTGTGAATAACACCGACTAGGTTGCGCGAGCTAATGCGCTCAGAGCCAGCCCTGGCTCTGAGCGCATTGTTCTGGTGGCGAACGCTGCGGCTGGTAGAGCAGAAAAGGACAATGAGAAATTATTAGTGTATTTTTTGCTCTAGTAACACAACGCCTGTAAATGCTATGGTTTAATCGAGCAACCTCTTGAAAGAACACAACAGTTATGCTATACTTGATCTATCAAACATGGTAATGATCGTTCATAAGAGAGTGTAACTCTCCTTCCTCACAGGGCCAATGTGGAACTACGCTAGTAGTGCTGGCTTTTTCTTCCAGAAGGGTTTCTGGTTTCATGACAGATACGACCTTTATGCACGCTAAAGCGTTTATCAGTTATTGTCAGGCAGATGCAGAAGAATGGAAACCGTTAAGCAAATATTTGGCAGCGCATATACAAACAGGGGCCATTACGGTTTGGAATGATGAGCTTACCACCGCTGATCGGGACTGGCGTGACCGGCTGAGGCAGGAACTGCTTTCCGTGAGGCTGGCGATCTTGCTGGTGAGTCAACATTTTCTTGCTTCTGAGTTTGGGAAAGAGGTGTCGTCGTCGCTCAGGTCTCCGGGGGAAGATGGCCCTATCATCTTGCCAATATTCCTCAGTCGCTCGCATTTCAAGCATCTGGGCCTGGCGCTGTCCCCACAAGTCAGTGACCCTTCTAAGCCTCTGGAGGCTTTGCCAGCAGAGGAAAGAGAGCATATACGCCAGAGAGTCGCGGAGATCGTCACCAAAGCAGTGAACGCTGAGGAGGACACGGACATGGCATCTCGAAAAGCGCAGGGAGAGATGGTGAGCGCTCAGCCGCAGGACCTGGGGCCAGAGGTGGAGGAGTTCCTGAAGCGATGGCAGAAGAAAAAGAAGTCAAAGGGCAGCCACCTTGCCCTCCCTCTGGAGACGCTCAAGCAAGATCAGGAGCAACCACAGTCAGCGGTAGACTTTCTTGCGATCCTGGATTTGCTCTCGAAGACGAAGACGGAGCCAGAAACGTCCGAGCATCTTGCTGAGAAGATGAGCTTAAGCCTGGAAAACTTCTCAGAGGCCATCACACTGATAAGGAGTATGGGGCTTGTTACCGTCTCTTACAAGCAGGGCCTGGAAACGATACGACTAACTCCAAAAGGCGAAGAGATGACACGCTACCTACGTGCGAATGATGGATCAGGTAATTGATTGGGTTGCAGCAGGCAGTTTAGGATTATTGGTCGGCTTGATCGAGTTAGCGTTCCTTTGTCGGAGTGCCCCGCTGCGGGCGATTGGTTCGAGTCTGGCGTTTGCCTACCTTGTGTTGAATATTGCGGCGTCGGTGGCGGCGCTGGTGCTGGTGCGGCGGTTTGGCTGGGTACCGTCGGCGGAACTCTCTCTGAATAATGAATGGCTCCAGGTCCTCGTCGCCGGATTTGGAGCTTTTGTTATTCTGCGTATCTCCTTCACGGTGACGATTGCAGATCATCCTCTCGTGGTGAACCCTGGGAAGGGGTTTGACACGCTGCGTTCCCTAATTCTTGGCTCTATACAGTCGCAGGAGGCCAACCGCAGCCTCGAGGCTATCGAGGATATGATGGGAGATGTCCCTTTTGATCGGCTGGTGAGCATTATCGTCCCATTGTGCAACCGGATACTTCCGCTTGAAAAGCAGCGCGAGTTGAAGAGAAAGATCGATAAGTTAGAGCATTCAGCGACCCCCGAGAAGGCCAAGCGCAGCTTTTTAGGGCTGCTGCTGACGGAGTATGTGCCGGAAAAATTTCTCCAGGGGGCTGTGAGAATCATGCGGCCTGCCTTGTTGGAAGAGGTCCCTGTCGAAGATACCAACCCCTGATTGATTTTCTGGCGTGACTCTGCTATACTGCGGGCGTGCTGAGTTTGATACGCCAGCCAGGCAAGAAGAGGAGCGCGACACACATGGTTCATGGGATGTGCCCGCGCATGCAAACGCGGCTTTCGATGGCATGCGCCCTCACTCATGGCCGCAGTGTGCCCTTTTTCAGGAGGCTTCCCCACTGCATCCAGTGATGCAATCAGCTAGCTAGGCAGAGCAGACATCAGGCCGTGAGCAACTTTCCCGAAGCTCACGGCCTTTTTGTGTGTTCAAACAGGTCATTTCAGGAGGAAAGAGATTTATGCCCGACGAACAAAACGACAACTACAGCCTTCTTCTGCACCCCGATCAGCAGCGGGCGCTGCTCTTGCAGGAGGAGCACGGTTGGACGCTGCCCCGCCACAGCAGCACGCAGGCCGACGAGATCAACGCGGCGATGCTGACGCAGCTTGGTCTGACAACCACGGTGCTGGGCTGCGTCTATGATCGCTATCAAGATGAGGAGCGCGAGGACCAGCACCGCGTCTATGCCCTGGAAAACCACAGCCCTGGCGCGGCGCTGCCTGACAATGGACGCTGGATTGGCCGGGCGGAACTGGCGCAGTTTGCGCTGGCGGTGCCGGAACATCGCGCCGTGCTGGAGGGATGGTTTGCGCAAATAGCGGGCGATGGCCCAGCCTTCCGGAAACTGCCCTGGATGCGTCCGGGCTGGTTTGCCGAGGCCAGCGCCTGGATAGATGAGCAGCTTGGGCGATTGGGCGCTAAACGATCTGCACCCATCGAGCAGATGGCCGCCCGCCCGTGGGGCGCGGTGCTGCGCGTGCCGACGAGCAGCGGCCATCTGTACTTTAAGGCTCCGGCTGCCGCTTTTGCCTTCGAGCCTGCCCTGGCGCAGACGTTGGCCCGGCTGGTGCCAGATGTTGCGCCAGCGGTGGTTGCCATCGATCAGCCGCGCAGTTGGCTGCTGATGGAGGATGGGGGCAAGACGCTGCGCAGCGGCCCTTGCGACCCTCCGCGCTACGCTGAAGCGCTGCGGCAGTTTGCCCAGATGCAGATGCGCCTGGCCGGGCATGTCGATACGCTTAAGGCTGCTGGCTGCCCCGATCAACGGCTGAGCCTGCTGCCATCGCTTTATGACGAGGTGCTGGCCGACACGCCCCTCTTACTGATCGACGAGCCGAAAGGGATGCCCCGCAGCGAGTATGAACAACTGCTGGCGTTTGGCTCGCAGTTAAGGGAGATGTGCGACGAGTTGGCAAGTTATGACATTCCAGAGTCGCTGCATTCCGATGATCTGCATACCGCCAATATTCTGGTCAACGGAGAGAAGTATCGCTTCATCGACGCGGCGGAATGCTGCCTGGCGCATCCATTTTGCACGCTGTTTGTGGCGCTGCGGGTTGCCAGATATGCGCTGGAATATGATGAAGCCGGGCTGGAGGCGTTGCGCCAGGCATATCTGCTGCCCTGGACCGATTTCGCGCCGATGGAACGCTTGCAGCGCGCTCTGGCGCTGGCGCACCGCCTGGGGAGTTTGTATAAAGCGCTGAACTGGTATCGCCTGGTGACATGGCTCCCAGCCAATCACCGCTGGGTCTGCGAGGACTCTCCTTCCTATTTCTTGCGTGTGTTTCTGGGAGCGGAAGAATAAGCGGGAAGAAATTGCTCTTTCACGTGCCAGCAGGGCGCGCCGAACGAATCGACGCGCCCTGCTGGCACCGGGTTCTGCTGCCTGGAGGTGTCCCAGGCGGGGGTGCGGTCGTCAGCCGCGTTCGCCAGCGCGCACGCTGCTGGGTCGGGAGGACGCGCGGCCATCGCCACCCGCGCCATAGGCGCAGTAGGGGCAGACGTTCCACTTGAGTTCAAGCAGATGCTCGCAGCGTGGGCACGGTCGGCGCAGCTTGGTGCCGCAGGATGGGCAGACCTGGAACTCGCCTTCTACCCGATAGTGGCAGGTGGGGCAGGTGGGGCGTTCGGTCATTTCGGCCAGCAGAGACTCTTCTTCCAGTTGCCGCTCGTACAATTCGGCCAGTGTGTGGCGCGGGCGCAGAATCAGATAAATGAAGAGGCCGCCAACGGAAAAGACGGTGACAAGCAGCGTGGCGGCGACTTGCAATACCATATCCTGGCTGCGCGAGCGGATGTCGCGCCAGGTCCAGATAATCAAGCTGGCCCAGAAGACCGCAAGGAATGCGAAGAGAAACGACCCGCCAATGACCAACCACTGCGTAATCCCGGAGGTGGATGATGTCGGTGAGGACGCCAGGATGGATGCAATGGTTGACGTTACAAATATGCCGTGAAACACAAGTATCAACTCCCCTTTCGTGGTTGCCTGGGACAGCGGATCAGCGGCGCGCCAAAGACATAGACAGATTTCTTAACATATAATTTTCTTTCAGTATAACGATGTGCCGCTTATCAAGATAACAGAACGCAAGCATCTCTCCTATTTTCTGATAGCAATGTTGGTGGCTTGTTGCTGGCGCATCCTGCTCCTCTCTCCCATAGCGTTATAACGAAATACCTGCGGTAAAGGAGGACCGCTTTCGTGGCATCTGGACAGCGAGGCATCGGCAGCCTTGCTCATAAAACGACGTGTTCTGCGCGCTGGGGGTTCCCAGCGCCAGACGGCTCCTCCAGTTCTGTGTGTATGGCGCGCGGAACGATGGCCGCAAGCCAATCATCCGACGCAGCGTAGCAAAGTTAGTGCCATTCCCATCTGCCGGGCAGATGGTTCTATTGCTCCAGCAGAAGGGATATGAAATAGCGCACTCCTGCTTGTGTCAATAGATGAGTCGGTGGTTTCATTATAGCTAATCTGACGCACGGTGACAAGCGCTCGTGCCCCTCTAGCCCGAATGGGTAGGTATGCGCGGGCAGAGGACGAGCTTCGCAAGAAGAGAAGGAGCAACGTCTCATGGAAATGACACGCTGGCAGGAAGCACATGAGCCGGACGAGGCGGAACTGCGCCGGAGGATGCTGGTGGAAGGATTGTCGCCGCAGGGCTGGTCGAACGGGCCAGGCGACGAGTACGCTGTGCACAGCCACAATTATACCAAGGTGTTGTACTGTGTGCGCGGCAGCATCCGCTTCACACTGCCCGATCAGCAGGAAGATGTCGATCTGAGGCCGGGGGACCGCATGGTGTTGCCCGCCGGAACGCGGCACGGCGCGGTGGTTGGTCCGGCGGGCGTGGCGTGCATCGAAGCGTCCAAATATTGAGCGCCAGATGCGAGAGCGGTTTTAGTGCGGGTGTTGGTGCGGAGCGTTGGTGAAGAGGCCCATGCGATTGCCGGTTGGGTCGGTGAAGACGGCCCACCAGCCGACATGTGGGATTTCGGTCTTGCCCAGCAGGACCGTGCCACCCAGGGATGTGACTTTGGCGAGCGAGGCGTCGATGTCGTCGGTGTCGATATAGAGCAGCACATCGCCGGGCTTCACTGGGATGCCATGCATGTCGCCCAGGTTGGCGAACCCGCCGCCGGGGCCACCTTCAGCCTGGAACATGATGTAGTTGGAGTTAGAGTCGTCTTGAATGTTCCAGCCAAAGGCATCGGCGTAGAACTTCCCGGCGGCTTTGGTGTCGCTGGCCGGGATGTCGATATGAACGACTGGGTGATTGGACATAACAGGTTCTCCTTGTGAAGTTGCTTGTCTTCGCTTGTTTCAGCAATCAATGGGGTGGGAACCATTGCCAGTATAGAACATATGTTCAACAATGTCAAGGGGAGACCCCCTTTTAGGGAGATGCCGCTATGGCTGACCGCGAAATTCGTGCCAGGTATGATGATCGCTCGATCATAGTCTATCAAGCGTATCGTGAGGAGATCGCGCGGCCCGCGATTGCGCAGCAGCGCTTTGTGCCGCCGTTTTCGTTGAACCGGATGACGTGGATTAAGCCATCATTTCTGTGGATGATGGAGCGCAGCAATTGGGGCAGAAAGCCGGGGCAGGAATATATTCTGGCGGTGCGCATCACGCGCGAGGGCTGGGAAGAGGCGTTGTCGCAGGCGGTGCTGACGACGCCAGACAGCCATGTCTATCATGATGCCGAAGACTGGCGCGGTCAGCTTAAGCAGGCAGTGGTAAACGTGCAGTGGGACCCGGAACGCGACATTCGCGGGGCCAGCCTGCCCTCTCGCAGCATTCAGGTGGGGCTGAGCCGCCATATCATCGAGAAGTATGTCAATGAGTGGACGTTGGAAATCCACGACGAGACGCCGCTGGTGCGCAAAATCGCGGCCTTGCTGAAGGCGGGGGAAACCGGCAAAGCGAAAGACTTGCTGCCCCGCGAGCGTGTGTATCCGGTGAGCGCGACCATTGCCGGACGGCTGGGCATGACGCCTGGATAAAGGGATGAGATAGTACATAATTTCGCGCTTGACATGGGCCGGGCAAGCGACTATGCTTGTAGGCAGAAACCCACTTTTTCTCCTGATGGCGTTGTATACCCTTGACAGGTTGGTTGTTCACCGAACAGAAAGAGGCTGACTGATGGGTAGACTCGATGGTCGAGTCGCGTTTGTGACGGGCGCGGGGCGCGGCATTGGCGCTGCGACGGCGCTGCGCCTGGCGGAAGAGGGCGCGCGTGTGACGCTGGCGGACATCGATACCGAGAACAGCGCGCAGGTCGCCCGCGAAATCGAGACGCTGGGGTCAGAGGCGCTGGTGGTGTCCTGTGATGTTTCCAATGCCGATAACGTGCAGCAGGCTATCGATCAGACAGCTTCGAAGTTCGGGCGACTGGATATTTTGGTCAATAACGCGGGCGTGACGCGCGACAATCTGTTGTTCAAGATGACAGATGACGACTGGAACACGGTGATCAATGTGCATCTGAAGGGCGCGTTTCTCTGTTCGCGTGCGGCGCAGAAGTATATGGTTGATCAGCGCTATGGGCGCATCATCAGCATGTCATCGACCTCGGCGCTGGGCAATCGCGGCCAGACGAATTACTCGACGGCCAAGGCGGGCTTGCAGGGCATGACGCGCACGCTGGCGATTGAGCTTGGCCCCTTTGGGGTGACGGCCAATGCCATCGCGCCCGGCTTTATCGATACGGAGATGACGCGCAACACGGCGCGGCGGCTGGGCATTACGCCGGAGCAGATGATCGAAGATGCGAGCAAGCGCATCCCGGTGCGGCGCGTGGGCCAGCCGCGCGATATCGCCAATGTGATCTGCTTCCTGGCGTCGGAAGAGGCCGGGTTCATCAGTGGACAGGTGATCTATGTCGCTGGCGGTCCAGCGCGCAACGAATAGGAGCACAGAGCAATGCAGCTTGGCGAACTGGTGGCACGGTCTGCCGCCCGCTCTCCCGACAAACCGGCCATCCTCTTCAAAGATCAGCAGATGAGCTATAGCAAGCTGAACGAACTGGTCAATCGCGTGGCGAACGGCCTGACGAAGCTCGGCGTGAAGCAAGGGGATCGGGTTGCGATTTATATCCATAACCTGCCGCAGTTTGTGGAGGCGTTTTATGGCGCGCAGGTGATCGGGGCGACGGTGATCCCGCTGAACGTGATGTACAAGGCGGGCGAGATCGAATATATCCTCAACGACGCGGGCGTGAAGGCGATTCTGACGCTGGCTCCGTTCTATCCCAATGTTCAGGCCATCCGCGACAAGGTGCCCACGCTGGAGCACGCGGTTGTCCTGGGCGCGGAGGCGCTGCCGGGGGCTATCCTCTGGCACGAGGCGTTTGGCGGGCAATCGGGCGAGGCCACGCCAGTTGGCGGCGATGAGGACGACGTGGCGGTCATCCTGTATACGTCGGGCACGACGGGCCGCCCGAAGGGCGCGATGCTGACACATAAGAACCTGATCTCGAATGTCGAGCAGACCAGCCAGTTGCCGCGCATCGGCTTTGATGAGCACGATATTGTCTGGATCGGCCTGCCGCTCTTCCACAGCTACGCGCTGAGCGTGGGTATGAACGCGGGCATCTATCACGGCGTGACGCTGGATATTATGGAGCGCTTCGACCCCACGGCTTCGCTGGAGATGTTCCAGAAAGATAAGGTCAGCATTTTGCTGGCCGCGCCGCCGATGTATGTGGCCTGGACGCTGAATCCGGCGGCCAGTTCCTATGATCTCTCTTCGATTCGCGCCGCCAGTTCTGGAGCGGCAGCTTTGCCTGTCGCCGTGCTGGAAAAGTTCAAGACGCTGACGGGCGTCGATATTATGGAAGGCTATGGCCTGACAGAAACCGCGCCGGTCGCAACGACCAACGCGGCTGGCTCGGTGACGAAGCCCGGCTCGATTGGCCCGGCGATTCCGGGTATGGAGATCAAGATCGTTGATGACAACGACCAGGAAGTGCCGGTGGGGCAGATTGGCGAGTTGGTCTGTCGCGGCCCGAATGTGATGAAGGGTTACTTCAATAAGCCGGAGGCCAACGAGGAAGCCTTCCGCAACGGTTGGTTCCATACCGGAGATATGGCGCGCGTCGATGAGGATGGTTATTACTACATTGAGGACCGCAAGAAGGATATGATTCTGGTGTCGGGCTTCAATGTCTATCCACGCGAGGTGGAGGAGTTCCTGTATCGCCATCCCAAGATTGCCGACGCGGCGGTGGTGCAGGCTCCAGACGAATACCAGGGCGAGTCGGTGCTGGCCTTTGTCGTGCTCAAACAAGGTGAGACGGCCACCGAAGAGGACATCATTCAATACTGTCGCGACGGCATTGCGGTCTTCAAGTGCCCGCGCCGCGTGGTGTTCACCGACGCGCTGCCTAAGAACATGACCGGCAAGGTGCTGCGCCGCGAACTGCGCGAGGAGGCTGCACGGCTGGCAGCCGCGCGCCAGAAGGGATAAGGACGCATGAGCGCATCCTCAAGCCAGATTGGCAATTTGACGCTGGGTCAATTAGCCGAGACGCCGGTGGAAGACGTGCTGGCGCTGATCGATGAGGGGGAAACGCGGCTGCCGACGCCTCAGGATTTGTATTATCGCTGGGAGCGCCAGCAGTGGCGCGCCCAGGACATCGATTTCTCGCAAGACAAGGCGCAGTGGGCAGAGATGGTCACGCCAGAAAACCGCCCGATGCGCATGAGCGGGATGTCAGCGTTCTTCGTGGGCGAGGCCAGTGTGACTGATACGCTGGCGCCCATCTGCCTGGCGATTCCCGGCGAGGCCGAGCGCATCTTTCTGACGACACAGCTTGCCGACGAGGCGCGGCACGTGGTCTTCTTCGAGCGCTTTTTCCGCGAGGTCGTGGCGCTGCCCGGCGAACGGCTGGAGGATGTGCTGGCGGAGGCGCGTCCCTTTGTGCGCGCAGAGACGGCGACGATGCTGCTGGAGGTGCTGCCGCAGGCGACTGGCCGCGTTGCCCGCGAGCCGGACAACCTGGAGGCGCTGATCGAGGCGGTGACGGTCTACCATATTTTGATCGAAGGCGCTATGGCGTTGGCCGGTCAACGTGGTATGCTGAATACATATCGCCAGATGAATGTGCTGCCAGGTTTCCGCGCCGGTTTTACCGCCGTGGCGCGCGATGAGTCGCGCCATGTGCTGTTTGGGGTCGCGTTCTTGCGCCGGATGCGGGAGCAAGATGCCCGCTATGGCCGTCTGGTGGAAGAGGTGGTGCGCCGTCACGCGCCGCTGGTCTGGGAAGCGCTGGGGCCGAGTCCCAGCCTGATCCCGCAAATTCTGGCCGAGGGCGGCAATCCCCACGAGACCCAGGAGTTTGCTTTTCATTCGCTGCGCAAGAAACTGCGGGTGATGGGCCTCTCCACCGACTTACCTGCTGTCGCGTAAGATGGGAAGGGCCAGGAAACGATGATTACGGCGCTGGTGATGATGAACGTGCTGCGCGGCGAAATCAATCGCACCGCGCAGGAACTGTTGGATATTCCGGGGATTGCCGAGGTGTATTCGGTGACGGGGGACTATGATCTGGTGGCCGTGCTGCGCCTGAAGGAGTATGAAGACCTGGCAGGCGTGGTCACGGAACGGATGATGGGCCTTTCCGGAATAACCAAAACGAGCACCATGATGGCTTTTAAGGTCTATTCGAAAGAAGACCTGGAACAAGCCTGGGATATTGGTGTGGAATAGGTTCCCCAGGGCTGCTTCCTGGGAGGCAACCCACAGGGCAGGCGGCTGTCGATGGCCCGCCCCGCGGGAGGCGCTTTATTTCTTTGGTGAGGCAAGAGACCGCTATTTTGCTCACTGCTGAGGGGGAACAAAAAATGGAATTGAATCTGGACCATCTGGAAGACCAACGCGCGCGTCTGATTCAACAGATTCTGGATGCCGAAGAAGCGCGCGACAGCGCCGGGCATGTGGCAGTGGCGCAGTTTGACGATCACCGCGAGCGCGTCAATGCGGAATTGGCGCAGCTTCGCCAGCAGCTTACCTGGCTGGAAAAGGAGATCGGGCAGGCGAAATCGCTGCAACATCCCGTGGCGCAGGATGCCATTGAAGTGGGACATGTCATCACCTTGCAAATTGGCGAGAGCGGCCCCAGCGATTATGTGCTGGTGAAGGACTTTGGCGGGCGCGCGGTTGGCGAGGCCAAAACGCTTTCGACGCAATCGCCCATTGGTGCGGCGCTGCTGGGCCGCACCTCTGGCGAGGTGGTGACAGTGGAGACACCCGGCGGTATGCGCACCATTAAAATTGTCGCGGTACAGTAAGCGCCAATCATGGTAGGGGCGCTGTGACGCCTGCGGCTCGCGCGCCCGTCCTTTCTCCCGGAGGGAGTTTGTTCGATGCTTGAACATGTTCTCGGCGGCTGGCTGATTGCCCGCGCACTCAAGCGCGAGGGCGTGGAAGTGGTTTTTACGCTCAGCGGCGGGCATATTGCCCCGATCTATGATGGCTGTCTGCGCGAGGGGATTCGGGTGATGGACACCCGGCACGAGCAGGCGGCTGTGCACGCCGCCGAGGGCTGGGCCAAGGTCACGCGCAAGCCAGGCGTGGCGCTGCTGACGGCTGGCCCTGGCGTGACCGACGGCGTGACGGGACTGGCAAATGCGTATCTGGCGGGCAGCCCCATGCTGGTGTTTGGTGGGGCCGCGCCGGTGCATCAATGGGACCGTGGCGCGCTGCAAGAGATGGGCGCGATCGAACTGGTGCGACCGATTACCAAGTGGGCGCGTACGGTGGTCGAGACGGGGCGACTGGAGGAGTATACCGGCTTTGCCTTTCGCCAGGCGACGAGCGGCAAGCCCGGCCCGGTCTTCCTGGAATGCCCGATGGATGTCCTGAGCAACATCATTCCCGATGCGCAGGCGACGCATCTGGGCGAGGGCTATCGCACCGCAGGCAAACAGCCCGGCGACCCAAAGCTGATTGGGCAGGCCGCCGAAGTCTTGCAGAAGGCCGAACGCCCGGTGATTATGGCGGGCACCGCCGTCTGGTGGTGCGATGCCGCTGCGCCTTTGCGTGCATTTGCCGAACGGGTGCAGGCTCCGGTCTTCCTGAATGGCGGCGGGCGTGGCAGCCTGCCGCCCGATGACCCGCTCTTTTTCTCGCTGGCGCGGCGCACAGCGCTGGGCGGTGCGGACGCGATTGTGCTGGTGGGGACTAAGCTCGATTTCCGGCTGAACTTTGGCGAAGCCCCGCTCATTCCTGCCGACGCGAAGGTGATCTGGCTCGATATGGCGGCGGAAGATATTGGCGTGAATCACGGGGCGACGGTGGGCATTGCCGGAGATGTAGGCGTGGTGATGACGCAGATTGCCGAAGCGCTGGAGAAGCCGCTCCGCCACGACGAGTGGCTGGGAGCGATTCGCCAGGACGAAGAGAAGAAACAGCAGGCCGATGAAGCGCTCTTGCGCTCCGATCAGACGCCGATACATCCGATGCGGCTCTGCGCGGAGATTCGCGATTTTCTTGACCGCGACGCAATTGTCGTCGGCGATGGCGGCGATATCGTCAGCTTCGGCGGGCGCGTGATTCAGATGTATGGGCCAGGCCAATGGCTGGACCCCGGCCCGATGGGCTGCCTGGGCGTGGGCACAGGCTACGCGCTGGCGGCCAAGCTGGCAAAGCCGGATAAGCAGGTGCTGATTTTGCACGGTGACGGGGCCTTCGGACTGAATGGCATGGAGTTCGAGACGATGGCCCGCCACAATCTGCCGGTGGTTTCGGTGATCGGCAACGATGGGCAATGGGCACAGATCAAGCACCCTCAGAAGGACGCTTTGGGACACAGCACGGCGGCTGATCTGGCTCCCAAGATTCGCTATGATCGCATGGTGGAGGCGCTGGGCGGCTACGGCGAGATGGTGGAGCGCCCGGAAGATATTCGTCCGGCGCTGGAGCGCGCGTTTGCCTCGGGCAAACCGGCGTGCGTGAACGTGATTACCGATCCAACGGCGCGTTATGGTCGCAGCACGAACGCGGCCTATTAGACACTGCGGGGCGAGATGATGGCTTCGATCTCGCCCCGATCTTTCAGGCTTATAGCAGAGATTTCCCTCGTTGGAAGAAAGGATGAGGTGGTTGAGGAGCATGGCTAAGCTGCTGGAACAGGTTCGGACTCACCTCTCTTCGGCCAATATCGATCAGCAGGTGGAGGCGGCACATCAGCTTGCTGAGCAGCGCCAGTGGGACGCGCTGCCCGATTTGCTGCGGCTGCTGCGGCAGGACGAGTGTGGCTATTCGGTGGCGCAGGCGCTGCGGGCCTTTGGGCCGGAGGTGTGCGATCAGGTGGGCTTGCTGCTGCTGGATGAAAACAAGGCGGTGCAGTATCGGGCGGCCTGGACGTTGGCAGCCTTTGGCGATAAGCGCGCGGTGAAGCCGATGCTGGCGGCGCTCTCCGAACCCTATTTCCACGAGCCGTTTCTGCCGACCCTGAGCCGGATGGGCGTCCCCGACTTCGATGGCATGCTGGTCAAGGAGCTTGCCAGGCATCACCAGGATACCAGCTATCCTTCGGCGAGCTTTCGCGCCTCGGCATTCCTCTGGGCGATGGCGCAGATGCACACGCCCGCCGGGGTGCATCTGGCCCCACACTTCACCCAGGACCACCACGATAAGTTGGTGCGCCAGCGGGCGCAGCGCTACCTTGAAGCGGTCGGCTCCAATCGCCACGAGCAGGCAGGATAAGAACGTCGAGAGTCCGCTATGACTGCTGGGGAGTGCCGCTGGTCGGCCAGCGGGGATCGCTGGGGATCAGGCTGAAGATCAGGGTGTCGCTGACGCTGCCATCGGGAGCCAGGCGCTCATTGCGCAGCCGGGCCTCTTGAATGAAGCCCAGGCGCTGGGCGACTGCCGCGCTGCGGGTATTCAAAGCGTTGCAGCGAATCTGCACGCGCTGCGCGCCAAGCTGCACGAAGAGAAAATCAGCGAGGAGCCGCACCGCCTCTGTCATATAGCCATGCCCCTCTGCTGAGGCGCGCAGCCAGTAGCCAACCTCAAAGAAGCGCAGTTCCCAATCGTGGATATGGAAGCCGGTGCCGCCGAGAAACGCTCCGGTTGCACTATCCCAGATGCTGAGCGTGAAATTCTCGCGCAGCAGCCATTTCGCCATGCTGCGGATGATAAAATCGCGGGACTCCTCGACGCTCTGATGTTCATCGGCAAAGGGCAGCCAGGGACGCAGATGATCGCGTGATTCTTGCACGGCTGCCCGGAGCGCTTCGGCATCCTCGACGCGATAGGGACGCACGATGACACGCTCGCCGCGCAGTTCGTCGAAGATGGGAATGAGGGTGCGGTACTGACTCATGTGCTGCTTCTTTCGCTTGGCATTGGTCCAGATGCATGATTGCAGATAGGACTATGCTTCTTCAGGGAATGAGGGTGAGAAGATACAGCCCGATGCCTAGCAGCGGCAAAACAAAGCCGACAGCGCCGAGGATGATGCCCGCGACGGCGAAGCCGAGGCCCATCGTTTGCCCTCCATCGTGGCCTATCCTGGCTTTTGCCAGCAGCCCAAAGATGAACGTGATCAACGCTGGCACCCAACAGATGATGGCGAAGATCAAGAGGACACCGAGGGTCGTGGAGCTTTGGGGCCCTTCGAAATGTGTCGAAGCAGCATCCCAGACATCGATGATGAGGTCAAAGAGCGCCAGGATGATGCCCACGATGCCCACGACCAGCGAGGTAACGGCAAAGCCGGAGAAGCGCGTCTTCAACCAGAGCGGCACCACTCCTGGCTGTAGAGCGAGCGCTTGCTGGCCCGGCAAGGGTTGAATCGCAGTCTGCCCGATACTGGCTGCGGGCTGAAATGCTTTGCCCGGACCCGTTGGGGGCTGGAATGGTTCGCTGTAATGGGTATGAGGCGGCGCGTTTGCTGCCTGAGCAGCTGCTTGACCCGCGCCGCAGTGTGGGCAATATGTGACTTCAGGCTGTAGCTGCCTGCTGCAATAGGCGCATACTTGGATGTCCGTCTGCATGCTTACCCTTCCTTCTGCAAGAGAGGCCAGGTCGTCACAGGCAATGACGACCTGGCCTCTCTTTGAGTAACTGCCAGCCCTGAGCGTTTCAGCCTGGGTCTGCGGCTGGCGAGTTAGTCGCCAGCCGTCACGTGTTTCTTCTCGGCGGAAGGTTCGGCTTCTTCCTGGCTCACGCTTGCTTCTCCTGCGATCTCGGTCATATCAGGCGCGTCAGCTTCGCTGGCTTGCGTCTCGTCAACTTCGGCTGCGACGTTGAGCGCGGTGTCGGTTTCCTCGACCGCTTCGGCTTTGGCTTTTGCCGCTGCTGAGCGCTTGCTAGATTGCGTAACTTTGGGTTTCGGCTTTGCTGGTGTGCTGGCCTCGGGCGGGTCTTTGAGCGCTTCGCGTGGCGCGGCGCGACTGGTTCTGGCATCCAGGGCTAGCAAGTCGCGGGCCAGCATGTTGAAGTCGCGCTGGACGTTGATGAAGTGCTCTTTCAGCCCGGCGAACTGGACATGCCCATCGCGGAAGCGAATCCAGACGCGGCGCTGGGGGAAGTAGAAGGTGACGCACAGGCTCAGGATGAGCAGCGCCGAAATCGGCCAGATCAGCGGTGAGCCGGAGTCTTTGGTGATGAGCAGCACGGTGCCCTCTTTGACCAGCTTGACGTTGAGCGTCCAACCTTTGAGCTTGACGGCCTGGCCGAGATTGAGCGCCGCGAACGCCTTCTCGCACGAAAGATTGCTTTGCGAGAGGTCGATGATGGGCGCGCTGTGGCCTGAACCTGAAATGCCGCAGAAGGTTGGGTTGTTTTTAAGGTCGCTGCCATTGACGATGACGGCCCAGCCGTCGGGCGTTTGCGTGGCGGCGATGTTCATATCCTGCTGGATGTTGGGAATGGGGATGTTTTCCGCCACGCTGACGGGAACACTGTTGCCGGTGTTGGGGTTAATGTCGTTCAGGTTTTCATTGAGGACCGGCTTCTGATTGAAGATGACGTTGCCCTTGGCGTCGGTAATGGTAATCCAGGCGTAGAGAATGAACGATGCCTGGTGGAAGGTGACGCCATGATAGGTAAGCGGGTCGTTGACGCGGATGCGCTGCTGGGCGACCTGCTTGCCGTCCTGGAAGATGGTCAGATCGGTATAGAAGTCGGTTGGCTGGCCGGTGGTCGGGTTGAAGGTGGCGACGAATTGATCGGAGCGGTATTCGATGTTGTGCGCGGTGCCGATGGGATAGACCACGCCCGATTCGCCATCGGGCAGCGGCTGGGTATAGCTGAATCCCGCCAGGTTTTGCAAATAGTTGTAGATGGGGGCTGGCAGGATGTGTTCCGCCATGCTGTTGGTGCCGAAGCCGTGCCAGTCGGTGACGACCGTTGCCAGCATCAGCGAGACCAGGCAGGCATGGAAGACAAAGGTCGAGAGCGTGGCCCAGGTGTTCTTATAGGCATAAAGATAGGTGACGCCGTTATCGCTGCCGCTCTCTTTGGACTTGACCCGGAAATATCTCTTGCGGAAGAAGCGCCGAATGCCCTCGACATCCTGGTCGGTATCGAACTCCTGGCGCGCCAGCGCGTTTTGATAGAAACGATCATTGGTGCGCACCGCCGGGTTGCGGAAGTTGTACCAGATGCCTGGCGCGCGGTTCAGCGTGCAGACGGCGACGTTGATTGCCAGCAGCACCATGATGGCCTTGAAATACCACATGGAAAAGATGGTGAAGAAGCCCAGGCCGTTGAAGATGGTGGTCCAGGTCTGGCCGTATTTTGCCCCCATTTCCGAAGTGACCCACAGGGCATAATCGGCGGGGGAAGAGGTGATTTCTACCGGCGCTTGAATGACGATGATGCCAATGATACAGATAGCCGTGATCAAGGCGATCAAGACAATCGCCGTTTTGACGGAGCTAAAAAAGCCCCAGAGCGAATTGATGGGGTGCTTCCAATAGCGCCTGAAACGGTTCGGGCGTTTGGCTGGCGCGGCTTTGGTGGCGGCGCGCCGGTGGCTGACGACCCGTGGAGCTTGTGTTGTTGCCATGTATCTCTTGCTTCCTGTCCTGGCGATTCTTCTGCGCTCCATATTATACTGGAGCATGCGGATACGCGCAAGGTTAAGCTCAACTATAGCTGTACTGTATCTGATCTGAAAAGAAGAGGAACGCTATGCCGAGGGATATTGAGACATTGGATGCGGCGACGGCGAAAGCGCAATTTCGGATCGGCGTTTTTGGCGTGATTATCGAGGATGGCAAGGTGCTGCTCTCGCTGCGGCGCGATATTGAGTGGTGGAACTTGCCCGGCGGCGGCATGGAATTGGGTGAGACGGTGGATGAGGCGCTCTGCCGCGAGGTGCTGGAGGAAACCGGCCTCCAGGTGCTGGTTGGGCGGCTGGTGGGCGTCTATTCCAAGCCGCAAAAGCAAGAGGTGGTGCTGACGTTCCTCTGCTCGATTACGGGCGGCGCATTGGCAGAAACGGAAGAGGTGCGCGAAAGTCGCTTTTTTGCCCCCGATGCGCTGCCGATCAATACGCTGCCCAAACATGCCGAGCGCGTGCGCGATGCCCTCCTGGGCGGGCCAGAGGCGGTGGTGCGCGCCCAACGTTCCAGCACCCAGGCAGATCAACAGTTGCCAGGTACATGATCAATATCCTGGCGGATGAGCGCTAGACGTTCAGGGTTCTATCCCCTATAATCAAACTGGACTGGAATATCAGGCGCTCAGGCACGCGGTAGTAAGGATGAGCTTGCCATCGGGTGTATCCTGGTGTCTGGAAGCTGCATTTGCAGGTATCCCAAAAGAGATCGAGGAAAACCGGCATGGCAACGATTTTAGTGGTTGAGGATGAGCCTTTGATTGCCGGGCTGCTGCGCGAGACCTTGAGCGCTGAGGGATATACACCGATCATCGCGCATACCGGCGAGGAGGCGGTGCATGTCGCCCTGCGTGAGACGCCGCAACTGGTGATTTTAGATATTATGCTGCCTGGGATGGATGGCTTTGCCGTCGTGAAGACGCTGCGGGCCAATCTCAAGACGGCCCATATTCCGATTATTATGCTCAGCGCGCGCCACGATACGGCTGATAAGATACGTGCGTTTGAAGAGCGCGTCGATGATTACCTGACCAAGCCCTATAATACCGACGAACTGCTGGCGCGCATCCGCACGCAGCTTCGGCATGTGGAGGAAAACTGGCTGCACCCGCTTACGGGGTTGCCAGGAGGTGTGCAGGTGGAGCGTGCCATTATGGCGATGCTGGGGCAGAAATCGCCCTGGAGCCTGCTGTACCTGGACCTGAACAACTTCAAGGCATATAACGATGCCTATGGCTTTTTGCGCGGCAATGAGATGATTCGGGTGCTGGCGCGCATCAGCCTGGATGTGGTCCGGCGGCTGGGGAACGAGACCGATTTTGTGGGGCACGTGGGTGGCGATGACTTTGTCGTGGCGACAACTCCTGATCGCGCGGTTTCTATCTGCCAGGCGTTGATGGAGGCGTTTGATCGCTCGCGCGAGTTGTTCTATAACGAGGAAGATTTGCTGCGCGGCGCGATTCTTTCTTCTGATCGGCAAGGGAATGCCTGCTTCTATCCGCTGGTGGGCCTGGCAATTGGCGTGGTGACGAACGAGTATCGCCCGGTGCGCAGCATTGAGGAAGTGAGCCGCGTGGCCGCCGAGGTCAAGAAGAAGGCCAAGGAATCCGAGCACAGCGCCTACTACATCGACCAGCGCGGGCCTCAATTTCCACCGCGTCCGGAATATCATCTGGCCCACTTCCCCGAACCGGTTGACCTGGGCTAGCGCGCTGCTTCAGCCCTCCGCAGGGATGGCTGGTGCCTGGAACGAAAGCAGCAATTGCACCGAACGCTTGGTAATCAGCCACTCATCGGCGGCAGGTGTTGGCGCGCTGCCCTGCGGATAGACGCGCACGCGCAGAGCCTCAAGATCGGGCGCGTGCAGCCGTTTCCATTCGCGGATGATGCTCTGGAGCCGATGCAGGGCGCTGCCGCCGCCATAGAGGATGGCCTGCTCCAATCCAGCGTCATCAGGGCTGGCGGTGGCGGCGCGCAGCAGCACGATGCCGGGCTGCTGACTGAAACGGCCTGAGCGCGGCGCAAAAGGCAGCACGCCACTGCTCTGCGCCGGATGCGCCAGCACGCCGGTGGCCCAGCCTTCAAAGCCCCAACTGGCATGCCCCGACCAGACCGCAATGGTTTCTTCTTCCCCATAGCGCAGTTCAAGATATGCCACCAGCGAACGGGCGGTGGCGTCCAGGTGCAGGTCGCGGTTTTCATGCGGCCCGCTGAGCAAGTGCAGGACATCGCGGCGTATGGCGGCGGAGCCAGAGAGCGGCGCGCCAAAGACGGTGAGTTCCCAGCGATGGCTGTTGTCGTCAGCGCCAACGACCGAAAGCGGGGCGCTGCGCGCGGCGCTCATGGCTTGATCGCCGCGCAGAGGGATAAAGAAGGCATAGGCCGCGGCGGTGCTTTCCAGATAGTCTTCGTGCTTGACCAGGGCCAGCGAAAGCTGCCCACGCTGCTGGCGATGCAGTTCCAGCGGCAAGACCAGCCGCCCGCCTGGCGAAAGCTGATCCATCCAGGCGGGGGCGATGTCGTCGGCGGCAACGGTTAGTTCAATGCGATCAAAAGGCGCGAGGTTGGGTGCGCCTTCGGCTCCATCGGCGCAAAGCACGGTGATGGCCCCATAGCCCGCGCTGGCGAGGTTGCGCTGCGCCTGCTCGACGACATCCTGTTCGATGTCGATGGTAGTAATGGCGGCTGGGTCGCCCACAAGTTCAGCTAGCAGGGCGGCATTGTAGCCGGTGCCCGCGCCGATTTCCAGCACGCGCAGGCCAGGGTGCAGTTCAAGTTGTTCGATCATGATTGCCATCATGGAGGGCGCTGAAGAGGAACTGATCGGCGCGCCGTAACTGCTGCGCTTGGTGACAATGGCATCATCGGCATAGATGCGTTCCAGGCCCTCGCGCTCGGCAATGTCGGGCAGGAATATCTCGCGGGGCACGCGCAGCAGGGCGTGTTCCAGCGCTGCGCTGTGCAGAACGTCGCGCGCTTTCAGGCGCTCAACAAGCTGCTGGCGCAGGCGCATCGATTCCGCAGCCTGCTGCTCGGGGCCGAGCGGCGCTGATGGCGCTGTTTCGCTCGCTGGTTCTTCTGGCTGCCATGGTGGGTTTGTCGCTGGTTCCTCTGCTGGAAGCTGTTCTTCGGCCATGCACTGCTCGCAGTGGAAGCTCTGCCGATGGCGTACTCACGCTCTTCTTGTCAGGATACCATATCAGGCGTCATTCTGGGGATTGGGCAGCGGCTCCATCAGGAAGGTCAGTTCGGTGTGGCCGACGCGAATCAGGTCGCCCGAATGCAGCACGGTTGGCTCGGTGAGCGGCACGCCGTTCAGAAAGGTGCCGTTGGCGCTGTTCAGATCGGTCAGGATGTAGGCAGTGGGCGCGCGGTGAATGACGGCATGCTGGCGCGAGACACGCTTGTCGTCTGCGAAGCACAAGTCGCTTTCGGGCATGCGGCCAATCGAGATGGTGTCCCTGGTCAACAGCCATTCGCCCGGCAGATCGTTCTGGCCGCCTGGCTGTTCGGTTTGCTTGAGGACCAGCCTGGTCAGCGCTTTTTCGGGCATGATGATTGGCCCCGATGCCCGGCGCTCCGGAGTGCTGGCGGGCGCGCTGATTTTGGTGACGGCGCGTTTGGGGCGGATGGCGCGCATGGGTTCGGTAAGCTGGGCGCCTGGCGCGCTCGCCTGCTCAGGCGTGTCGGGCGTGGGTACAGTCGGTATCAGCGCGGTCAGCGTTGCGCCGAAGGTTTCTGCGGCCACGGCCCGCACGCTGAAGTTGCGCAGAACGACAGGCACCCTGACGCCAAAACGCAGCACGCAGCCATGCTCGAAGGCGCGCAGAAAGCGCTCGGCCAGATCATCGCTCAGGGCAAAGCCGCGCGCGGCGGCGGCTTTCAGGTCGGCGCGCGTTTCAGGGGTGTAGGGCTTGCCAGATTGCCCAGGCCGCTCCAGGCGAAAGCTGAGCATGCTGTTGACCTCTTCCTGCACCTGCAAGAGTAGTTCGCGACGGCTGGCCTGCTGGGTGAGGAAGCGCGCGGCGGTGAGCCAGGTCGTGGCTTCCTGGCGCAAGGTGGGGTCGGGGCTGAAGCTGTTTTGCTCGCGCTGCGCTTGTTCGCGCTCGACCAGGTTGTTGATGGCGCTGTGGTCGTCGCAGACGGGCAGCCCCAGCGCCCGAAAGAGTTCTATCACGTCTCTGGCCGTGTAGTGCTGGCGCAGCGCGGCCAGATCATCTTCGTTGAGGTCAAGCGGTTGGGTGGGCTTTCCTTCAGACATAGCAGGCGGCCTCCTCTTGAGGTAGGAGAGCAGAATAAGACGTTTCCTCTCTCTCCAGTATAACAAAAGAGGACAAGCGCCTGCCAGCCCTCAGGGTTGTTCCAGGGTGAGGGTCATGTCGAACAATGCCTGCTGCGGCGTGTAGGTGACATCGAGCGTGCTGATGCGGGCGTTGGTCGATTGCCCGGTGCCGGTGGGTGCGGCGCTGTCTGTGACGGTGACGACATCCAGCAGTTGCAGGCCAGGGTTGGCGGGCACGTTGATGGTATGATGCGTGCCCGCGCGCTGTTCATCGGCCAGCAGGAACCCGGCTTTAAGCGCGGCCTGCGTGGCTGTCGTGAGCCGGGGGTCGGTGCGATAGAGCGGGCGCTCCTGGCCGGTTTGGGTGATATGGGCGAAGTCGTAGCTTTCGCCAAAGACCTGTGCGCCTCCAGCGGCGCGGCCAGTGACGATGACATGGTTGGCGCGCAGATCATCGCTGCCCAGGGTGAGTGTTTCGATCTCCGGTTGATAGGTCCAGACGGAAAGGTCGGCTGCGCTGAGTTCGCGGAACTGAAGCGTTTCGGTCTGGTCCAGAAAGTAGTACACATCATAGATGGAGCAGAGTTCGTCGAGCGCCTGGCGCAAGGTCTGGCTGGCGGGCATGACAAAGACCGGCACGACCTGAGTGAACTGGTTGGTGGTTGGGATATGCACGGCAAAGAGACCGGCGCGGGCGGCCAGTTCGGTAAGCAGCCAGGCCAGCGTCTGGCCGCTGTAGCTGGTTTGCAGGCGCGCGGCGTGATCGAGTCGTTTCGTAGCGTCGCTGGCAGTAATCAACAGTTCGTTGTGGTCTGGCGCACGCAGGTATTGGCAGCGGTCCACGTAATAGATGCCAACGGTGACGGTGCTGGGCGTGCCGCTGGTGGGGTCGTGGTAGCCTTCGGCCAGGGCAATGCTGGTATTGAGGCCAAGCATGGGCGGGCTGTTGTACTGGCCGCCAACGTTGCTGAGCCGCAGGCTGACCTGCCCGGCATGCTGGTTCTTTTCGACGCGCTGAAACGCCAAGACCTGCGCGGAAACGTCGAGCAGGCTGGACGGATTGGCCGGATTATAGACGGGCGCGCGCCAGGCATAGGTGTTGTCGAGCACGTAATAGGCTGGCCCGGCAGAGCCAGTAGGCGGTGTGGGCGCTTTCAGCCAGGTGGGGCCAAAGGCGAAGGTCTGGCTGAGCAGGGTGCCGTCGCTCCAGTGTATGAAGTCGGACGACTGGCGCAGCCGCGCGTAGCTGTAGGTGAGGCCGGTAAACGCGCCGTTGTCGACCTCAACGTAGCTGAGGTTATAAAGGCCATCGAAGAGTTGCAGACGCGGGTAAAAGCGCCCCAATCCCAGGCTGGTGGCGCTGTCGAGCGGCGCGATGGAGCCGACGAGCGCCCACACGCCGCCAGAAGGCGTATAGCTGTAGCCGGTGATCTGGCGGCCATCGGAGACGGCGAGCAGATAGCGGCTATTGGCACTGTCCCAGGCGGCGTCGAGGCCGACGTTGGCGGGGATGACACCCAGCGTCCAGGTGGCGGGCGACGACCACGCGCCGCTGCTGAAACGCGAGACGGCCAGCGCCTCGCCGCCTGTGATGTCGTAGGCATAGAAGACATCGTTTTGTCCCGCGCTGCCGAGGCCGCGAATGGCGGCGTTGATGGCGGCGATGGTGACGGGGCCACTCCAGGTGGCTCCGTTGTCGGTGCTGGTCCAGACGAGCAGATTATAGGGGCTGGAGCCGGATTGCGCGAAGACATGCAGCGTGCCGCTGTTGTTGGAGACGGCGCAGCCCGCGTCGCGCAGGAGGTTGCCGCTGGAAAGCGAGGTCCAGGTGTTCCATTGAGTGCTGTTACCTGGGTCGCTGATGCGCTGCACATCGAGCGAGGCGACGAACGCGCCCGTTGGTTGGGTGGTGAAGGCGCGGATAATCGCGCCGTCGCTGGCAAGACAGGCCGCGCTGATGCCTTCGAGCAGCCCTCCCGTCTGGTAGCTGGCGTAATGCTGGATGGGGTCAAAAAGCTGCACGCTGCTGGCGGGCGTGCGCGCGGCGGCGGCCAGCGCGTTTTGAATGGATGTGGTGAGCGTACGCAAGACAAACCTCCCTTTTGGTTCACAAGAACTAACAAAGCGGATGAAAAAGGCGCTACAATAAGCAAAGGGCCAGGAATGGGCCATGTTCTTGCACAGGAATGGGCGAGACACGATCAGAGGACTCTGAGTGCTGACCTGGGTTCTGAAAGGAAGAAGCAGCTATGGAATATCGTACGCTTGGCCGAACGGGCGTGCGCGTGAGTCCGCTCTGTCTGGGAGCGATGATGTTCGGCCAGTGGGGCAATCCCGACCACGACGACAGCGTGAGGATTATTCATCGCGCGCTGGATGCGGGCATCAATTTCATCGACACCGCCGATGTGTATTCACGCGGCGAATCGGAGGAGATTGTCGCCAAGGCGCTGGCCGATGGCCGCCGCAACCACGTGGTGCTGGCGACCAAAGTACATGGCGTGATGGGCGACGACCCCAACCAGCAGGGCAACTCGCGCCGCTGGATTATGCAGGAGGTCGAGAACTCGCTGCGCCGCCTGAAAACGGACTGGATTGATCTCTATCAGATTCACCGCCCTGAGCCGGATACCGACATCGAAGAAACGCTGGGCGCGCTGGACGATCTGGTGCGGCAGGGCAAGGTGCGTTACGTCGGCTCATCGACCTTCCCGGCTTCGGCTATTGTTGAAGCGCAGTGGGCGGCCCGCGACCGCCATCTGACGCGCTTCGTGACGGAACAGCCGCCCTATTCGATGCTGGTGCGTGGCATCGAGGCTGATGTGCTGCCGACCTGCCAGCGCTATGGCATGGGCGTCATCCCCTGGAGTCCGCTGGCGGGCGGCTGGCTGACGGGTCGCTGGCGCAAAAATGCTCCGCCGCCGCATTCGACCCGCGCCGAAAGGCTGCCCGCGCGCTATGACCTTTCCCGGCCCGATAATCAGCGCAAGCTCGATGCCGCCGACGCGCTGGCCGGGCTGGCCGAGGAAGCGGGCCTGTCGCTGATTCATCTGGCGCTGGCGTTTGTCATCAACCATCCGGCGGTGACGGCGGCCATCATCGGGCCGCGCACGATGGAACAGCTTGAATCGCAGCTTGGCGCTGTCGATGTGACGCTGGATGAGAAGCTGCTTGACCGCATCGATGCGATTGTCACGCCCGGCACGAACTTCAATCCGGTTGATGGGGGTTGGATTCCTCCGGGGCTGGAGCCAGCGGGACGCCGACGGCACGCACCGCAAGCGCGCGGCTAAGGCTCGCCTATCTCCTGACAATGGACCCCGGCGAGGTCGCAAACGAAATGATGTTCTCGTTTGCGACCTCGCCGGGGTTTTGCATCTGAGGAGACGGCAGCGCGTCGCCAGAAATGCGGAGACGGACATGAACAGCACTATTTAATTATAGAACAAAAGTTCTATATTGTCAAGACCGCAGGAAAAAACACGCTCGTTGGCAGGGGCACATCGGCAGCGTTTTCTGGCTAGAGTCTGTTCTGAACTTTTTCTGATAGACTGGGGGCATGGCAAGAAAACCGTACCCCAGTGATGTGAGCGATGAGGAGTGGGCCTTTGTCGCTCCGTACCTGACCCTGATGAGCGAAGAAGCCCCCCAACGCGAGTA
>DATGID010000020.1:0-45143 GCA_035307385.1 Ktedonobacterales bacterium
ACTCGCGTTGGGGGGCTTCTTCGCTCATCAGGGTCAGGTACGGAGCGACAAAGGCCCACTCCTCATCGCTCACATCACTGGGGTACGGTTTTCTTGCCATGCCCCCAGTCTATCAGAAAAAGTTCAGAACAGACTCTAGAGCTGCGTGGGATACCGTGTATCTCTATCGAGCACGCTCCGCCAGCCAAACGGCAGATCGCCTGCGCCCAAGCCTTTGGGGAGAACGTGACTGACCTGGCCTCGCCCAAGCAAGCGGTAGTGGTCTATATGGCACGCGCTGCGGAGCGATTGCGCACCCAGCGCTCGAAAGCTGGACATATCACCGTCTACTTGTATACCAATCCCTTCCGAAGCGACGTGCCCCAGCACGCCCGCTCGGAAGGCGGTCTGACTATCGGGCTGAACGCCCGACCGGTAGTCAGCGACGGTCTGGAGCGGATGGCCCAACAGGTCATAGCCATACTGTGTGACAATAACGAGCGGATTGGCCTGAGTGAGTTTCTCACCCAGCACATCATAGGTAGCGCTGGTTTCAACGTTGGCCTGACTATCGGGCTGGACACCAGATTGATAGTTGGCAACGGTGGTCAGCACATCCCCTTGGCTGTCATAGGCATACTGGGTCACGATGCCGCGTGGGTCCGTCTCGGTGAGCACATTGTTGTCTGCGTCATAGGTCCAGGTTGTTGTCAGGTTCAGACCCCGTGGGTCCACCACCTGGGCCAAGATGTTGCCGTTACTGTCAAAGGTGCCAGTCGTCACATGCCCATCTGGGTCAGTCACCTTGATGATGTTCTCGTTGACATCATGCTGGTACTGCGTCACGCCACCCATCGCATCGGTCATCTGGGCCACCGTGCCCATCCCATCGGTCGTGATTTTGGAGGTCATCGTCTCATAGGTGGCGGGCGAGATGCCCTGCAACTGCATCATCTGGGTCTGGCTGGCCCTGTTCTGACGTTGTGAAGGAGATGACGGCATTTGACGACAAATCTGACGACAGCAGGATCAGTCTCAACTGAACGAAGCCAACCTACATGAGACAAAGTTTGCTGACCAGGCCTGGCTATTCCTGGGATTTTGGCGCAGACAAGACTTTACGGAACAGGATAGAAGTCAAGGCCCGGACCAGTTCGATTCTTAGCTTTTCTCATCACGGCCCTTTCTCCGCCTGGTATGGCAGACTCCTGGTGCCTATCAGCCTGCTGGAGACGCAGAGCACATTCCGCACCGCATGCAGCACTGTCGGTGCCGGGAAATCTTACCCCAGACGTTCGCGGGCGATGGCAATCACCACGCGCAGCATCAGCACAATGCCGCAGAAGGGGCTGAAATAGCCGAGGAGCTGATCAACACTGAAGCCGGGAGCCAGCAACGGTCCGCCTTTCAGGCTCAGCAGTTGCGCGGCGCGGTTTGCCGCTTGCCCGAGCTGTGGCCCTTCGTCTCGTCGGGGAGGACCGCTCACGCTCGAAAAGCCCTGACCCACAAGGCGTGCCTGGAAAAGCTGATTGACGCCAGATCAAGGGGTCTCATTCCACCCAAGCTGCTTGAGCAGCCAGCGGCACCAGTCGAGCTGGCTGCGGGCGCGCAGGAGGCCACACTGCGAGGTGGCAAAGGCGCAGAAGGCGGGTGAGTCCGGGTTATGCAGGGCTGCGCCAAATTCGGCGGCCAGGTTGGCTTGAATGGTCTCAAAGTGGGCCAGTTGTTCCAGATAGCGCTGCTCTTGCGCGCGCATGAGGGTGATTGCCTGGTGCCGCTCGATCAGCCAGAGCGAAAAGACCTTGAGGAGCAGTTCGTCCCGTGGCACCGCAGCTTCCCCAGGGGTGCTCACCCATTGCCGGAGGGCTTCACGCCCGGCGTCGGTTATCGAATACATCTTCTTGTTGGGCCGATGCTCTTGCCGCACCACCTCATGGCCCACCAGTCCTGCCTCCTCTAATCGCGCCAGTTCTGGGTAGATATGGCTATGGTTGGCTTGCCAGAAATAGCCGACGGGCAGTTGCAGGTTGCGCGCCAGATCATAGCCAGAAAGCGGACCGCGTGCCAGGATGCCCAACAAGGCATACCCAAGTGTGGTCATGGTCTCCTTCTTCCCAGTCAAGAAGTGCTGCAACACCCAGTCCCAGCACCCCTTGACTTTTTCCCATAGTATATGTTATGTACATAGCAACATATGTACTCGGGTACATAAAAAGATTTCACAAGAGGAGTTGGGAATCAGCCACCGAGCCATCTTTTTTTGACTTTAATAGGTGCAAATACACCTATTTGGGGACAGTGAACACACAGAGGAGATTTCGATGCCAGCCGCGATCAGCAGCCAGAGAGGCAGAGTACCCTACAAATGGATTGTTCTGATGGTTGTTGTCTTTGGGTCCTTTATGAGCATTCTGGACCAGACGGTAATTAACAATGCGTTGCCCCGTTTACTGAGCGCTTTTCAGGCTGATCTGGGCAGCGTGCAATGGGTCATCACCGCCTATACCCTCACGCAAGGGGTGGTTACACCAACGACCGCCTTTTTTGCCAACCGCCTGGGTACGAAGCGCTTCTATCTGATCGCGCTCGTGTTCTTCACCCTGGGGTCCGCGCTCTGCGGTCTTGCCTGGAACCTGACGGCGCTGATCGTTTTTCGGGTGATTCAGGCCATCGGCGGCGCCACGCTCTTCCCCCTGGCGATTACCCTGCTCTTTTCCGAATTTCCACCCAACGAGCGAGGTCTGGCGGCTGGGGTCCTGAGTATTTCTGCGCTGATGGCTCCTGCTGTCGGACCAACGCTTGGCGGGTACCTGGTGACCTACGCCAGTTGGCCGCTGATTTTCTACATCAATGTGCCCATAGGAGTCGTCGCCATCATCCTGACGCTGCTGCTGCTGCGCGAACGCCCTGCCGAGGGTCGCCAGCGCTTCGACCTGCCCGGCTTTGTGCTGGTTGCCAGCGGGCTGGCTGCGGTCCTCTACGCGCTCTCCAATGCCAGCAGCTCCGGCTGGAGTTCGCCATCGGTCTTCGGAACACTGATTGCTGGCCTCGGCCTGCTCGTGTCGTTCGCGGTCATTGAGCTGCGCGCCGCGCATCGCAGCAAGCAGCCGCTCGTCGAGCTGCATCTCTTTGCAAATAGACCTTTCCTCAGCAGCAATATCGTGAACGCCCTGGTCAGCTTTGGCTTCTTTGGGAGCCTGATTCTCCTGCCGATCTATCTCCAGAATCTGCGTGGACTCACCGCCTTTCAAGCCGGACTGTTCACGCTGCCCCTGGCCTTTGCCGCCGTCCTGGCGGCGGTTGTTGGCGGGCGCATCGTGGATCGCTTTGGCCCGCGCGTGCTGCTCTTTCCAGGCATTATCCTGATGAGCCTCTCATCCTGGCAATTAGCCCAGGTCCAGCTTTCAACCTCCTATGCCTGGCTCATCCTGATCGCTGCCGTGCGCGGGCTTGGGCTTGGCTGTCTGGTTCAGACGCTGACCGTCGCGGCGCTTTCCAAGGTGCCGCCGCGCCAGTTTACGCAGGCATCATCGCTGAACACGGTCATCCGCTTTGTCTTTACCTCGCTGGGCATTGCGGTGCTGGCAACCCTCGTCCAGAGTCGTACCGCCGCGCACCTGACGACCCTGGCCCAGCAGGCCAGGCCGACCTCGCCTGCCGCCTTTGGGACGCTAAGTCAGCAGGCTCTGAACCTGGCAGTGCAGGATGCCTTCTGGCTCACCCTGGGGGCTTTCCTGCTGGCCTTTCTGGTCATGTTCTTCATCCGCGTCCCCCGACCGGTGTCCCTGGAACCGGCCAGGACCGCTGAGCCAATCGTGGCACAGGAAGGAGGAGCAAACCGCGAGCACAGCGATGAAAAAGCCAGGTTATCTCGATAAGGAGTCTGCGTGTGCACGCCCACTGAATTTCGGTGGGCAAGCAATCATAAAGGAGCAACCATGAACGCCAACAAGGTGATCCTGGTGACCGGTACGACGAGTGGGTTTGGCCGCCTTACTGCCGAAACCCTGGCCCGTCAGGGCCATACTGTCTATGCGTCTATGCGCCAGAGCAACAAGAAAAACCTGCCTGCGGCACAGGAGTTGATGTCGCTGGCCGAGCAAGAAGCCCTCAATCTGAGCGTGGTAGACCTTGATGTCACCGACGATGCCTCGGTGACCCACGCCGTTGAAGACATTGTCCAGGACGCTGGCCGTCTGGATGTGGTGGTCAATAATGCTGGGGTCGGTTCACAAAGCCCGCTGGAAGCCTATACGGATGAGCAAATCTATCAGCTTTTTAACACCAATGTATTTGGCGTGCTGCGCGTGAATCGCGCGGCTCTGCCGTCGATGCGCGCGCAGAAAGACGGGCTGATCATCCACGTTGGCTCTGTCCTGGGGCGTGCCGCCATGCCTTTTTTCGGCCTGTACAGTGCAACGAAATTTGCGCTGGAAGGGCTGATTGAAGCCTTCAACTATGAACTGCGATTGCTATCGAGCGGCGTAGAGGTGAGTATCGTCGAACCTGGCGCCTATCCAACCGAATTTGGGCGCAAGAGTATCGCGGCCAGTGACCAGACCCACATCCAGCCATATGCTCCTCTCCTGGCTCAACTGAGCGCCATGCGGGGAGTGGTCATGGGGGGCAATGATGCCGCGCCAAACCCGCAAGAGGTAGCTGATGCGATTGCTCAACTCATCGCTATGCCCGCCGGAAGCCGCCCGCTGCGCACGGTGGTGGCAATTGCAGGGCAGGGCGAGGGCGCAGCCATCTTGAACCAGGTGTCTGCGCAGGTGGTGCAAACTATCTCCAGCAGGCTCGGGCTTTCCGCTCCAGGCTCACCATCGAGCAAAACAAGATAAAAATCGAGGAGAAAAGAATACACATGGACAAGGCAACGCAGCATATCGACGTTGGAAACCTCGATACATACGTGACCCATGACTATGCTACCAATAACGGGGTACGCCTGCACTACGCGCAGATTGGCGAGGGACCGCTGGTGGTGATGCTCCATGGCTTCCCCGATTTCTGGTATACCTGGCGTGCCCAGATGGCAGTGCTGGCGTCCCGCTTTCACGTGGTGGCACCCGACCTGCGCGGCTACAACCTCAGCGATAAACCAACTGGAGGCGAGCAGTATGCGATGCGGCGGCTGGTGGAAGATGTCGTGGCGGTGATTCGACACGTTGGGGAAGAAAAAGCGGTAATCGTGGGTCACGATTGGGGCGGCGCCATCGCCTGGCAGTTCGCCATGTATGTTCCAGAGATGATAGAACGTTTGATTATCCTCAACATGCTTCATCCCCTGTGTCTCGCCCGTGAACTGGCCCAGCACGCGCAGCAGCATGAGGCGTCGGCGTATGTTCGCACTTTCCAACAGGAAGGAGCGCATAGACAGCTCACAGCGGAAGCGCTCAGCGCTTGGGTACAGAACCCCGCTACGCGCGAACGGTACCTGGAGGCCCTCAACTGCTCAGATTTTGAGGCGATGCTGCACTATTACAAACAAAATTTCCCACGCCCCCCTTACCAGGACAACATCGTGCCGCGAATTAAAGTGCAGGCGCCTGTTCTGCAAATCCATGGATTGCAAGACCAGCGTATCCTGGCTGGTGGCCTGAACAATACCTGGGACTGGCTGGCAAACGAGTGGACGCTGCTGACCATTCCAGACGCTGGTCACTTCGTGCAGCACGACGCCTCGGCGCTGGTGACGCAGACGATGTGGAACTGGTTGACTCGCTCACGAGTAGTCTGAGGGTGCTGACGCCTCTGCCAATCATGATTGCCGCGCATGGAGGCGCGACCTTCCCCCAAAGGGGACATGCTAATCGCCAGCCAGGCCGCCTCGGAAGACTTTCGAAAAGCCCTGGGGACGACAGGCCATCATCTCATCCTTGCTTCCCCCTGGCTGCCGGGCATGTTATTTTTCTCTGGTTCCGGCCCGTACAATCGTTGAAATTCTTACCCCCAGGTAGTAGCCAGTGATCTTCGCTTGAGCTATCCCACCAGAGGGGGCGTTGAACAGATAATAGGAATCACCAGGATTTCCATTGCCTGAACCGCAACAATCAAAACCGGTGCTATCGCCATTCACTGAAGGCCCGTTGTATCCATACATGATCGGGAGATCATCGACCCCAGCCGCTTGGGCTGAAGGTGACTGGTGTGCGAAATATGAGCAAGATAGAAGAAGCGCTCTCACCGTCATCCTGTCTATACTGATCGCACTGCCAGCATGGGCAGGTGGTCGGAGGCGCTACAGGCCTGGCACCTCCACGAGCCAGGGGGCGAGTGTGGGAAACAGCCGCCCGACTACCTGGATCACAACACGCGACAGTAGGAGGATGGACATGTTACTTGAGCAGAAAACGGCGGTCATCTACGGCGCGGCAGGCGCCATAGGCGGGGCGGTAGCCCGCGCCTTCTCCCGCGAGGGGGCAAGGGTCTTCCTCGCTGGTCACACCAGAGCGCCACTGGAGGCGCTGGCTCAGGAGCTTTCTCAGGCGGGCGACGTGGCTGAGGCGGCGCAGGTTGACGCGCTCGATGCGCTGTCCATCGAGGGGCACCTGCACACGGTGGTAGAGAAAACAGGCGGCATTGATATTGCCTTCAATGCCATCTCGATTGGCTACACGCAAGGCACTCCCCTGGTTGATCTCCCGCTGGAGACGTTCAGCCTGGGGATCGCCGACGCCATGAAGACGCAGTTCTTGACCAGCACAGCGGCAGCGCGGCACATGCAGAAGCGCGGCTCGGGCGTGATCATGACCCTCACCGCCACGCCCGCTCGTATGCTCCTGCCCAACCAGGGCAACTTCGGCATCGCCTGTGCCGCCATCGAGCGACTCTGTAAACAACTGGCGTGTGAGCTGGGTCCGCAGGGGATTCGGGTGATTTGTCTGCGCTCGGCGGGGTCTCCGGACGCAGCGGGGGTGGCGTGGGCGATCCGCGTGCTTGCCAAGCAGGCGGGGGTGTCGCCGGAAGCGTTCGAGGTCAGTGTTGCGGAGAAAACGCTGCTCAAGCGACTGCCGAAGCTGGCCGAAGTGGCGGAGATGGCGGTGCTGATGGCCTCGGATCGTGCCAGCGCGATGACGGGAGCGGTAGCCAATGTGACCTGCGGCGAAACGGTAGACTAGAGCGCCAGTCAACCCCGAAGGCAAGCGAACATCTCTGCGCAGAGCGCTAGCAGCCCCAAAAATCGCACCGCTTTGAGCGCCTTCATCGTCTTAGCCAGCACACCCGGCGGCATCGCTTTGCTGCTTGCCGCCGGTCTGGCCTATCGCGCCGTCCTTACCGGCCCAAATCAGACACTGGAGCGGACATATCAGGAGCCACGGGTAGCAACACGAGTCGCTGGCATCTCCTGGTGAGGGACAGGCCCCGAGGAGTCTACTTGAGGCCCTCCGCGTGGGCCAGGACCCGATGGATGTATTCCAGGTGTATGCCCACGTCCTGCGGCCCAGTTGCGCTCGGTTGAGAAAGCCGCTAAGATAGACGCATCATTTTTGCCCGAGGAGATGCGGCTCATGAAAAAGATCGATGCGCCTCACACGCACCGCGATCCCAAGTATCGCTTCCTGGAGCGGCACAAGACCCTGACGGCTCGTCCGGATGTCGAAAAGCTCGCCAACGACATTCGTCAGCACCTCACCAGCGGCCAAACCGACGAGGTGCATGCCCTCCTGCACGCCGAGTACCCCGCTGACCTGGCCGACGCGATGTTCTTTCTCAATGACCCACAGGACCAGGCGGTCTTTGAGCTGCTGGATGCGCCTGAGGCGGCAGAAGTGCTCGATGAACTCGATGCGCAGACGACGGCCCGCCTGGTCGCAGGCGCGTCCCCTGAGCGGTTGGTGAGCATCCTCTGCGAACTCATGCCCGACGAGGCGACGGATATTATGGGTGCCTCAAGCGATGCGCTGCGGGAGCGCGTGTTGGCCCTCCTGCCCGCCGACCACGCCCAGGCCATTCGCACCTTGCTGGCGTACCCCAGGGAAAGCGCGGGCGGCATCATGACCTCCGGGTTCGTCGCCGTCCCCGAAACCGCTACCCAAGTGGAAACCATCCGTGCCTTCGTGAATACCGGGAACGCCGAGCATCAATTCTACATTTACACGCTTGACGAGCAAGGCGCGCTCTCCGGGGTACTGGACCTGCGGCAGCTCCTCGGCGCGACGCCCACGACCCTCGTGCGGGACCTCACAATCCCTCCGGTGCTCTCGGTGCCACCCGACATGGATCAGGAGCAGGTGGCGCACCTCTTCGCGCGCTATGATCTCTTGGCCCTGCCCGTCGTCGAACCAGGCACCAACAAGCTGCTGGGCGTGATTACGGCTGATGATGTGATCGATGTCATCGAACAGGAAGCCACGGAAGATGTCTTACGCACCGCCGGCTCCGATGCCCAGGAGTTAGAACGCCGCTCGCCGACTCGCATTGCCCTGCTGCGCCTGCCCTGGATCATGGCAACCATGTTCATCGAATTGTTTGCGGGCGTCGTCATCCACATTTTTGATAGCACGCTCACGCAGGTCATTCTCCTGGCAAGTTTTATGCCAATTATCTCTGCTATCAGCGGCAACACGGGCTTGCAATCGGCGACGATTATTGTGCGGGGGCTGTCCACCGGCCAGGTCCATCTGGCACGCTGGCAACATGCGGTGATCAGACAGATGAAGACGACGCTCATCCTGGGCGCCGCGGCTGGCTTCGTACTCGGCGCCATTGGCGCCGTCTGGGACGGCAAGCTAGCGTTTGGCCTGATCATCTTTGTGGGGATGTTCATGGCCGTCAACATTGCGGGCGTGGTGGGCACAGTGGTGCCGCTCATTTCCAAGTCCCTGGGCTTTGATCCCGCGCTAACCTCTGGGCCTTTTGAAACGGCCTTCCAGGATGTGGTTGGCATTAGCATTTTCTTGAGCTTCGCCACCTTGTTGATTAAATTTCTGCTCTAGAGAGGCTCCCTTGAAGTTTGACCTATTTTCCATCAAATACAGCAAACGCGCCAGACCTGGCAGGTCCTTGTTTGACACATAACTCCCTTAACTGGTTCCTCTCTCGATAGGAGGCAGAACAAGCGGTACAGGACCATCTCCAGGTGGTAAAGAATCCAGGAAATCCCTAAACAACGTGCCAAACACATATGCCTCGGCTTCAGGTCTTGCTTTCTCGGGGATATAGTCAAACATGTACCATTTATTGTACAGGGAGTGGACTGCATCGATAAGCAGTGCACGATCAACCGCCTCGTCTGTGTCGTCTCCTATGGGTTTCACCATCAGTAATTCTGGCACAGCCGGGAATAAGGGCTTTCCAGTCACTCGATCATAATCGATTGGCGGCTGCTTATAACGTGTCCCAATGGGATACCGATAGCCGCGTCCGGCCCAAAACGGGCGTGAAGCCTCCTCAGCCTCCAGGACCATCAGGCAGAGCTGCTGTCCAGAGGCAGCAGCTATCCGGCTCATTTCGGCTTCAAAGGCTTCAACGACAAACTTTCCATGTCCCTGTCCGCGCATCCCAGGCCGTGAGGCCGCTTGCCCAATCCCTCCAATGCCTAACCCTGGATGCTTTTCGAGAGCAATATAGTTCCCTGTCACCACTGCCGCGACGCTGTTAGTCACCGTCAGTGGATCAAAATGGTACTTCATCAGCGTGCCATTGGGGCTATACTGCTGAAGCCCCGAAACCGACCAGAAGCGCCCAATCATGGTGTAGTCTAATGGCACACCAGGAGGGCGCTCTGCAAGCAGAGGACCCGCATAGGCATCTTTGGGATCGAGAATGTCTTCACCAAGTGCCATGCTGAGCAACTCGTAGCATTGATCAAGTTGTGTTCCCGGCGTCATGATACGCTGGTTCACAAATTGGCTCGGATGATTTGCTGCCTCGAAATCGCGCTTGAGGCTCTCCAATAGGCTCAACAGCGAGTCATCCGCTAGCGTTGCTTTCAGCGCCGTGTAAATCTCGCCGGAACGGTCCTGCTGTTGGGCAAGGGCACCATTGACCTGCTTACAAAACTTCCGGATGAGCGCCTGCCTCATTCGAAGCTCACCTTCTTCGTACCGATGAGGTCGCCCATATGTGCATACAACTGATCCAGGATAGCGCTGTTTTCTTCCAGGATACCCGCGAGGAATTCAATGCGACTCGTCTTCACTAACGCGCGCAGCAGTTCGCTGTGGTCAACATACCTGGTCATGACGACATTTCGTGCAAGACTCTGCATCTTCATCGCCTCGCGCTGGAAGATTTGAATCTTGCCGCGCAGCTTGCGAAGCTGCTCCGGAGACCGAACACCCTTTGTATAGTCGCTGAGTGCGGTTTCAACTTCTTCTATGAGGGTTTTACTGCTGTTCTGGTGAGCAAGCAGCGCGGCGACAATATTGCCAGCCCAACGTGCCGTATCGTTATATTGGTTGATAATGAATTGCGGGTCATCTGGCAAAAATACGAATGCCCGGTTTTGCTCTACCAGAAACCAGTCGTTTTTGTGCGAACGAATGGTAGCCAGGTTTCTCTGCGTGGGTGGTTCGCTCGCCAGATACCAGTCATCGAGGCCAGCGCGCGCTTCGCGGCTGGTGACCCTGAAGCCAAGAAAATCGGGATGGTTGAAGATTTCCTGGAAGTCACTATCGCTCACTGGCTCTCGCTCGTTCCCATCGGCATCGCACAGGGCTAACCGATTGACCTCCAGGATGGAATTCCAGCCATAGTTGCGGTCGAAATAGAACGAAGTGCGAATATCCCGGTCGAATGGAACTTTGACGTCCTCGTCCCTGGAGAAATTCACCAGGAAGGTAGCGAAGCGCCGGTAAATTTCCTCGGCAATGTCCATCAGCTTAAAGAAGATGCGCCCTTCGGGGAACAGATTCTGCGCCTCGCGCCGGAGTTGCTCTTCTTCCGCTGCTTCGCCATGTCCATTTTCACTTGCTTTGATCCAGTCCCACCCGATGAATTGTTCGCGCAGGTCGTTATACCGCGCGTGAACCTGTTGAAGATCGGGGCTAAGGGTGAAAATCTTAGTCCCGAAAGAGCTATCAGGCTCTTCTATATAAGGCTTATCGCGCGAGATGTCTGACAAGCGGCCTCGTAACCCTTCCAGGCTGGTTTTGTATTTCTCCACGGCAGATTGGCCGCTCGACCTCGCGTTTTCGTTAAAATTGAAATACGTGTCGTAGTAGTCATATGCTGGCGTGTCTTCAGGAAATATGTCGCGCGCGCGGTTGATCCAGTTCAATGTCTCGGTATAGACATGCACGAAATTGACCGCCTCTGGGCGCACGAATTGTTTTTCGCTGCTTTCCTTGGGTGCCTTTTTCCACTCAAACTGGATATTGCCCATGTGCGGACCCATCAACGCTTCTAGCGCGCGCACATGTGAGACAGAGGCACTGGGTTCATCATTGCCCTGGTCCCCAATAGAAAAGCCGAAGTCAACTGATAACGCGCCGAAGCGTGTCATGGTCATACGAAACATCCACGTTTCGTAATCAACATCTCGTTCGCCTTCAGGCAGGCTGAATTTCACATTCTGACCCTCACCTGAAAGGTCCATCACGATGGGGCGCAAGATCGAGATACCCGCGTTCGTCTCGAATGTTTCGTTGAGATAGCCATGACGTACATCAGTGAACTCCAGCCCAGTTTCCCTGATCAGAAAGTCGAGCAGCGGCTCTTTCCCTTTTTCATCAAAATACTTATAGATCGCCTGAACGAGATCAACGCCAACAAATGTCGTTGCGCGCAGGATGATGTTCGCCTGCTTTATACGCAGTGAGGTGCGGTTACGCTCTTCAAATCCAAGCGCGCTGCGACGCGCAAAGTTCACGTGGGCGCGGAGTTCAGAAAACAACTCCCGCGAGTCAGGCAGGAGGAGATCAAGCTGATTTTGGACGACATTGATCGTCTTTTCAATCTCTTCATGGGACAAATTGGTCCAGGAGGTCAAATAAAGCTGTGCACACCCCTGAAGGGCGCGGTAGAGCTTCAGGTTCATGTTCAGATAGGCTTTTATGGGTGTATAAATTGTGTCCTCTAATCCCAGACCTCGTAAATCCTCAAGACAGGTGAGCGCAGCCACCATGGCTTCTTCTGCTTTGGTAGAACTCTCCCTTAACCACCGCGGCATGTTACAGGCCAGGCTGCTCTCGCAATACGTGTTTTCGACCAGCGCCAGCGAGATATTGCGGAACATTTCACGCAGCAGCGGAGCTTCATCCAGCGTTGAAAGATCATCGCGTAATTCCTGTGCCGTGGACATATAGGCAACCCAGAAATACTCCTGAATACGTGGATAGTCATAGCTTTGCTGCCAATACACGTACCCATTGGAAAACAGCAGAAAATATTTGCGAAGAATCTCATAGACCGGGTCGTTGAAGGCTTCTTTGGCAAGCGCGCGCGCAAAACTCTCGAAATCCTGCTGAGGTGGTTCAATGTATGCCAGGAGAGCACTAAACGCGCCTGTCTCTTCTTCTTTCGTCCTCGCTTCTATCTCAGTTTCCGCGTAAGCCACTTTCGGGCCATTCTGGCGGTCCATAGCTTGTCTCTCCTTCTGTAATACAAACACTCAGCGGGAGCTAAAATTGCACTGGTAATGCTTTCACCACCCGAAACCCTGCCCACTTCTCGGATTGGTCAGGGGTGCGACCGACGCGCCATTCGAACGCGCTGCTCGTCTGGCCTTCAATAGCATAAGACGCCCCCCTGAGGACGCGCCTCTGCTGATCAGTCAAGAGCAGTTCTCCAGGGGTCGGCTCGTCGCTGTTCAGGCACCATTCGGCAACATTGCCGAACATATCTTCTGCCCCTGAGGGCGACGTGGAGGGGAACATCCCCACAGCGATCTCTTCACGCAAATCGCATTCGCTGGTATTCGCCCGATTCACTTCCCAGTCCGTTCCCCATGGATACATATACGGTTTCTTCCCAGGGACTTCTGGCCCCAGCGCCGCGCACTGCCACTCCCATTCGGTTGGCAGGCGGATGACATGATCCTTATCAAGCTCTCCCATCTGCCGATATTTCGCTGTCAACCAGTGACAGAACGCGACCGCATTGTACCAGAGCACACCCCTGACGGGACAGTTTCCTTGCTTCTCGCTGCGCATTTCTTGATCACGCCAATATTTTCTGCCTACCTGCTTCTTCGTCCATTGCCACCATCGATGTTCTTTGTCTTTGTAGCCGTCTTCGGCTTCCAGAAATGCCTGGTATTGCCAGACGGTGATGGGGTAAGGCGCGATCTCAAATGGCCCGACATCAAAGTGAAATTGGGTTTCTCTTGCCTTTGTTTTGATCGTCACGGTGCCGCCCGCGACAGGCCGCCAGTCAATATCCGGGAGATTATCCTGCTCTGGATGAGTCTTATCTGAGAGCACATAGACCCCCTTGCGCACGGGCGGTGGGATGTCTGTCAACCGAAGTTTTTCGACCATTTCGGCTAGCTCCCGGCCAATGTCCTTCCGCCTATCTGGGGTTGTGTTCTCAGGACTAATTTCCTTCTCTAGTCCCTGAAAGATAGCGTCTACGAGGTCTTTTATGTGTCCCGCAAAGGTTTTCTTTAGCTCAGGATTTCCCTGCCCTTGAAGCACTTTGAGATACCTATCTAAGTCGCTTGGTTTGCCTCTGACACTGCCACTCTCGACTAACTTGAGTAATTGCTCTAATTCAGCTTCGCTCCGATAAAACTCCTCATTTTTCTCTGCAACCTCTTTCAAATAAGCCCAGTTGCTGATGATCGCTTCATGGGCGATTTCAACGACCGGAACTCCTCCCTGTACCTCTTGTTCCATATTTTCCACTGTACCCGTGAGGGCGCGGTGGCTGTCGCCAGCATCGCTCTCCGTGCGAATGGAAAGGAGCCGGTAACCCCGTCCGGATAAGTCATTGATCACCGCACGTGCTTCTGGGCTGAAATCTTGCAGCCGTACTGGACGACGAGTTGGAGTATTCTGTACGGGAACAAACTGGATTAAACGCGAGAAGACCTCCATGATTGGCTCGGCATGGTCCTTATGCTGTTGAAGGTATTGCTCTCCCAGTTCTGAAATGGCGCCTTTGACCCCGCCCAGTTGGTTATATGCCTCGTCGGTCAGCAGCCCCCTTGCCGCGCACCGGGTGTAGAGTTTCTCCATGATGAAGGAAATTAGCACCAGGGCGCTGGTTTCTTTTTCGACCTCCTTTACGATGATCTGGGGCAATCTGGGGTTTTCAAATCTCATTCCCGCATCCGCTATCGGTTTTTCGACCATTTGCCTTAATTCTGATTGGTCCGGTAGCCCGACCAGATATGGTTTAATAAGACGCGCCCCTACGTATGCTGTCAATTGCTCCAAATACTCGCTGCGCATGGTGAAAATCAGGTGGATAGTGGGGAGTTCTTCTTCCGCACTGGCGATATACTTGATCAGGTTCATAAATGCTGGGGGCACATCAGAGTCCGCTGAGGCAAGCGTAAACAATTCTTCAAATTGATCGATGAACACGAGCACGCCGTTTTCTGGCCGCCAACCCCTTCCTTCGGATGCCAGGCTCAGGACATCTTTGATCAGCGCTGGATTTTTGCGCAACTGGAGACATAATTCGCTTTTAGAAGAGATGTGCAGGCGAATATCTAAAAGCTCTTCCACAACTTCATTGCAAAGTGCAGATACCAGCGAATCAAACGCATCTTGGCGGGGGTGGCAAATAATGGTCTTCCAGCCCCTTCTTTCCAACACCGGCACAACCCCAGCCCAGACAAGCGATGATTTCCCAGCGCCAGAGGCGCCAAAGATCAGGATAAGCCGTTTCTGGTCTTTGGTAATCAGGTCGACGAGCTCCGCTTTTTCTATATCTCGCCCGTGAAAATGCTGTGCCCGATCTGCTCTGAATGGGAGCAATCCCGGGTAGGGGTTGCTCGACGCTATAGGCCGCTGCACGTTCAGCGCCTTCTGCACGCTCTCGACCACCCGCTCCCATATCCGGTCTTGCTCGTATTGAGCCAGCCCGCTCAACGGTTTTACCGGGTCGTTGATGGCTTGGAAACGGCTGAGAGGGGTGTTCCAGAAGAGGCACGGTGTCACCACCACCGGCAGGATGACGAGCCCTCGCTCTTTGGCGGCAGTGAGCAGATTGGGCAGTTCCTCTTCGGCCACAAATGTCGAAGCTAGGAAGCTCACACTGACGAGCAAGATAGCAACGCTCGCCGAGGCGAGCGCCGTCTTGATCTCCTCATACCAGTCGTCGCCCGGCTTGATCTGGGTATCGTCCCACAGGGGAATGGCGCCGCTGCGCACATAAGGTGTCAGATATTCCTGAAGCCGATCCAGATATGCTTTGTCTTTGTGGCTGTAGCTGATGAAGACTTTGCTGCCGGGAGCCGGTGTCATCGAATGTCATCCTCCTGCATCCTACACTTGATACTGCTGGCGCCACTATAGCGGACAGGCGTTCAGCACGTCAAGCCTCTTGCGACTCCCGAGTATTTATTCTCCTCACATATTCCCTATATCATTCAATAAGCTTGTCTTGCCATTGATCTCGATTCCGCTGTATTCAATTGACAAGCTCATTTAGACAATTTTATTTATCTACATCTCTGCAAATTCTGATGGATTCTTGCATTGAGGGTGAGAGAGTACGCAGCGAATTATAACCTATAGCTTGAGGCCATGCAAGGAAATCGCTGCTGCATTTGGCTGAAGATTAGCTTATTCGCTATTTCAGCAGATGCCTGGACGAATAGAGAGATACGCAAGAATCGTTTGGAAGGCCAGGTCAGGGGTTTGGGCCACACCTGTAAAAGCAGCCTGCTTTAGGCTCTTGCAATGGCGCGCTACAATTGGAACAAGCTATTGTTCGCAGGCTAATCACTTTGCATACGAAACTAAGGTACGGGGACTGGCAATGCCTTCAGAATTCCCTGGGCGCTCCTCGACAATTAGGTATGAACGATGACACAAGAGAAAAGCTTTCAAAACCTCTATCCCAATCCTGAGCGCAGAAAAGGCTTCGGAGATATGCTGCGCTACGTGCTGGTTGAACGCCACCGCTCAGGAATCAAGGAGCAGCTCAATCCATTCAAGCCCACACCGGTGGTTGCTAACGATGGCGAAGCACTCCGCGACAACGCCTCGCGCACGAGTATTACCTGGGTTGGGCACTCCAGCTTTCTCATCCAGTTGGGCGGTCGCTCTCTGCTCACTGACCCCGTGTGGTCAAAGACATCTGGGGCTGGGCCTTTTGGCTTCTCGCGGATGGTTTCCCCTGGCATACGCCTCGCTGATCTGCCACCCATCGACCTGGTGCTGATTTCACATAATCACTACGATCACCTCGATTACGATACCATTCGGCGGCTGGGCAACCGACCCACCTATCTGGTCCCGGCACGCCTGAGCAAGTGGTTTCACTCCCTGGGCTGCCAGAAAGTTCACGAGTGTGGATGGTGGGAAGAGCTTGAACTGTTGGGCTTACACTTCGATTTTGTCCCCTCCCAGCATTGGAGTGGGCGTACCCTCAGCGACTCCAACAAGACCCTCTGGGGCGGCTGGATACTCAGTGATGGCAGTCAGAAGCTCTATTTTGCAGGTGACTCCTCTTACTTCAGCGGCTTCAAAATCATTGGAGAACGCTACCCCGGCATAGACATTGCCTTCATGCCAGTGGGCACCTATGAGCCGCGCTGGACGATGCAAACATCCCATGTCACCCCGGAAGAAGCCGGGCAAGCTTTTCTCGATGTCGGTGCCCGCATCTTCGTGCCCATGCACTGGGGCACCTTCCGCCTGAGTATCGAACCTCCCGATGAGCCACCCAGGCGACTGGCGGCCTGGTGGGGGCAGCAGAAGCTTGACCCCGTCAACAGGTGGACCATGGCTGTTGGCGAAACGCGCTATTTCGACAAGAGCCACAGCAAGGATTGACCTCCTCCCGATCCACCGTGTGGGGATGGCATTCCACCTCGCGCGGGATTGGACCTTCCTGCTTCCCTGGAGTGTGCATTGACTGATTGTGCTGCCCTGGTCTTGAGGGGGTGGGGTATTGACGTGTTATGTTAAAGTGGAAGGGGCGCAGCGCGCCCTTTCGTTTGACCGTCAGAACGGGTCGCCTGTGGCGACAACCCTCCTTGACCTGATGTTTTGGAGTGCGTTATGCGTGACTTTTTGCGGCGTCAATGGGATGAATTGCGCCGGAACCTGCGCCCAAACGAGGCAGTCTACTGGCTTTTTCAGATTCTGTTATTGGTAGTCGTCAAAATCAGAATGGGTGTCCAGATAGATGGCGGCGACAACTATGAGCCAGCCCCCGCCACATTGCTGCTCAACGGCCACAAGCGAGATTGGGATATTACAGTCCTTACCCCCCATCTCTATTACCATCGCGGCTTGTGGCACCCAGATGGGCGGCGTATGGCTTTTGCCGGAAGAGCAGACATCTTCCTCCCAGGCTTTGTAGTCGAATTGCTGGGCAACTTGAAATGGCTGACCTGGATGGTGGATTGGCTGGAGCACGTCAGCCTTGAGTCGTTCCTGCTCTGGATGCGCACCTATCCCATTGTGCGCGTGCCAGAGGTGAGCCTCTACTATTACCTGGTGGAACTCCAGATGGAACAGGGCGACTTGCTTCTGGGCGAGGTGCTCAGCGACGAAATATTAGAACAATTAGATCGCTGGAGGGCTGTGCTTGCCAGCCGCAAGCACAGCGCCCAACCTCGCCCCAGCCGCGAGCTACACATCAGCGAAGTGCGCAAATGGAAGTATCGCAAAGTGCTGATGCCCTACCTTCGGCGGCGGTTTCTGCTGCCCCAGCGCTATGCAGAGTATAAAGAGCATCAGCGCAAGAAGATTGCCGAGCAGCTTCAGGGGCTGGCTGACAGCCTGAAGAGAGGCGATACCCTCTGGCTGGCCCCTGAGGGCACGCTGAGCCGCAATGGGTCGGTGGGACGGTCCCGCAGCGGCCTGACGCTGCTGCTCGATCTAATACCACCTGACACGCGCACGCTGCCCACCAATATCTGCTACGACTTTATGACTACCGGGCGGATGCGTGTCTGTGTTGCCATTGGGCCAGCCATCCCTCTACCCAAGAGTCAATCACGTTCAGAACTGCTGGAGCAAGTAAGGACCGCCATTGCGCTGCAAACGGTTGTCACGATGAGCATGCTGGGCAGCGCCTTCCTATGGGAACGACTCCAACAAGATCAGTCGGCCTTTGATTTTGAGACAGCGCTCACCGCCGTTTCGCAGCGTCTCGACGCGCTCTCGAGGCAATCAGCCCTGTTGGAGCAAGGGCTGACACGCCCCAACGGCGTCCGCAAACGGCTGCGCAGCTTTCTGCGCTATTGCTGCAAGAAAGGATTGCTCACCCGCCAGCCAGACCACACCTATCAAGTCCAGTCGGCTCCTTTTCGCCAGGAGTACTTTGACCACTTCTTCTGGCGCCACCCGCGCTACTGCGCTAACGAGCTTGCCTCGTTGGAGGCAGCGCTGGCAGAGAGCGCTCCAGGCGTGCTGAAAAAAGCTGGAGCGCCCGCGTTGACTCTCCGGCTACAGTGAAATGCTCCCCAAATGAATAAACGGAAATGGGGACGAGTAAGAGCTTGATTCCCAGCGAGTCAAGCCTGTTCCAGAACACGAGCAAACGCTTGCAGATAGCTGGAGTCTGCGCCCTGCTTTCGCAGCATCCAATACTCTGCCCCCCAAAAGAGATAAGCATACAATGGGGCTTCTTGCCCAATCCAACCCATGCAGGTGTTATAGTTGGTAATGACCTGTTCTGGCAAACAACTATACAGACCCTGTTTGTCCAAACTGGGCGGAATCGTCACACTTTCCCACGGCTCGGCCTGGCCTTCGGCGATGAGCAGAGGTCGCCCATGGGCATGCCCCCAGGCGAGCATTTGCTGTGCTCTCTGGCGCGCTCGGCGACTCTGGCTTCCATCCAGGTAGAGCGTTTTGCTCCCAACTGGCGCGAGTGCGTGACGTGGGTAATAGTCGATCCCGACCATATCTGCCAGGCGCTGGGCGACCGCCAGGGAATCCCCTTGATCGCGCGTCCGCCACCATTGAGAGAGACGTACCGGCAAAGAAGTCGGCAAAAACCCATTCATTATAACTGGCCTGCTGCCGTCAGCTTTTCTGAGGGCTGCTATCTCTTGTTCAACAAAGGCAGCATCCAACCGCCAGGAATGCTCTACCCCGAGAGGGTCCACGGCTTCGTGCTCAAGCTGCCAGGCAACAATGCTTTGGTGCTGTTTATAGCGCTCCACCAGACGGATAATGAACGTTGTGGCAGCGCTCAGAAGCGCAGAGTACGCAGATGGCTTGATGCGGGTATGTTCCGGCAAGGGGCGTGGCAAATAGTGAGCGGGTACAAAGAACTCAGGATAGCCAAAGGTTTTAATCGGGCCAACACACAGAATAATCTGCTTTCCGGCTTGCTCGGCAGCAGCGACCTGCCTATCCAGTTCGTCAGTCTGAAAGGTTCCTGGTTCCGGCTCAATCCGATTCCAGTATGCTCCCAGGCGAAGAAGCTGAAATGGATATGCGAGCAGGTCTCGCAGCGTGGCGCGCGCGTCCAGGCCAAGCGCAGCCACCTGGGGCACGCGAAAACTGACGCCCAGCAGGGTTCGCCCTCGTGGCGCAACCGGCACATGCCGCCACGCATCGGTCAGCGGCTGCGCTGCCTGCTTCAGCCGAAATTCGAGCACGCTCATGTCGTCTGTCTTTCCTGTAACGCTTCTTTTGAAGGCTGGCGACCACCTGACTAGCAAGCGTCGCTGCCACAAGCCTAGAACACCAAAGGGATGAAACGCCTGGTGCGCTGCATATAAGCAATATAGGACTGGCCGAGGGTGTCCACAAGAGCTTTTTCCTCTACGCTGACCCGATACAGATGGCCGAGGAATACACAGGTGAGCAGCGCAGCCAGGCTGGCCCAGTTGGTCAGCGCCAGCCCCAGCCCCAGCATCGTCAAGAACGTCCCACTGTACGCTGGATGACGGATAGCGCGGTAGGGACCGCGTTGTACCACCTGCTGATCTGCCGATACAGCCACATCGCGGGTAAAGTAGCGGCCCAGCGTCCAGATGGCATACCAGCGCAAGGCGACCCCCAGCAGCATGCAGGCCACCCCGACCAATAAGAGCGCCATGGGCGGCCCGGGCAGCGCGGCCCCAGGAACCAGCGCAGCGAGTGAGAAATTCAAGGCGATGCCCGCCCATTGCAACCCGATCAGGATGCCCAGGGACCCCCGATCCTGGACCGATGCCGCCTTTCTGGAGACTTTTGCCATTTGCTTGACCATGCCGATCATTTCCGGAATCAGCCAGATGAGGCAAGCAAAAACAAATAGTGCAGCAGCTTCTTCATTCACATAGATCAAAGGCAGCAAAGGTGTGCTCCTTACGATGGCTGAAATAAACGACGGTAGAGGTCCGATTGCAGCAGCGTTTCAGGGTCGCACTGTTGTTTCAGGCGGAGGAAAGTATCAACCACTGCATCTCCAACGCTCTGGCGATATTGGGCCTGTGTTTGAAAATGGTCCTTGGCGAGATAAAACCTGCCGCCCGCCTCAATCACCATCGCGATCATCTGCCGCAGCGTTCGCTCCAACGGCTGCATAGTCTGATGAGTCCCGCGATAGTTTAATTCCAGGGAAAACCCATCGACTTGATAACTCAGCAGGAATGGGTCGCGCCGATGCTGCTTGATGATACACCAGAGCGGCATCTGGCCTTGCTGTTGTGAATAACGCAATACCTGCTCAAAAACCTCCCGCGCATCCTGCCCGGGGACAAACGCCTGGAACGTCTCAACGCCCTCTGTGAACAGCATATGATACCCTGCAAAGGCCGCTGAAGGCCAATATGTAGAGGGAAGCAGGCCACGCAGCCGCCCCTGGGGATTGCGGCCCCATCTGCTCCACGAATAATTGATGCGGTTTGCCAGCCGCACGCCAGGCAGCAGCGCGAGTCGCCCTATGGTGCTTACCGGAACAACGAGCGCCGTTTCTAGCTGGTCAAGAATGCCAGGCGTTGACAGTGAGTGAGGCACCTCGTCGGCAGTGTCAACAGTTGCGCAGGTGACATAGCCACGGCCAAGCCGCTGCCCTCCGGCAAATCCGTCGAGCCAGGCTTCAAGAAAGTCGCTCGTCTGTTGTTCTTCGGCAAAGATGGTGAAGATTTCGGCCAATGAGGCAGCAGGGCGCCTCCGAACAACGGCTTGACCGGAACCAATGCGTTGCAATTGGATGGTCATCGACGTGATAATGCCCAGCAACCCCAGGCTTCCAACGAACGCATGAAATAATTGGGCATCGCGCTCTGGCAGCAGCGTGTATCGTTCTCCGGTGGCAAGCAGCACATCTAGAGCGCGAATATGATCCCCAAAGGGGCCACATTTCCAGGCATTTTTACCATTCACATTCATGGCCGCGCAGCCACCAACTGTGACATGCGGTGTGGATGGGGAGACGGCAGGCCACCAGCCATCCTTCCAAGATACCTGCATCATCTCCTGCAAGGTCACTCCAGGTTCCACGCGCATGATTCCCAATGCAGCATCCCAGGAGAGAATGCGGCACATGGACCTCAGATCGATAACCACTCCGTCGGTATTCATGGCTGCATCGGTATAGCTATGGCCCGCGCCATGCGGAATCACCGAGAGGCCGCGTGCCCGCGCGGCAGTCAGTGCCTTGGTGACGCCTGCTATATCGTCTGGCCTACAGACAAGACAAGATGAGTGCGCTGACTTGCTCCAGTTTGTGAGGTCAGTCCGGACCGGTGGCTGCATCATCGCCTCAACCCTCGTCGCGCCGCGGAGCCTGCTGGCTCTCGAAGCCCTGCCTGATACTGGACAGGAAGGACAGGAATAATCCCAAGGTTGCTCGGCTGCTGGCATGGAGGAGTCTGACCCATCAATGGCCCCCTTTCATTGCCTCTACCTGAGAATACGGTCTCAGTATCGCCTGGGAAGATGACCAGAGCATGAATGTGATTACCCATTTTTGTCATGTGTTTGTCATCTACATCAGGTTCTATCGTGCCATTGACCAAAGGAAGAGAAAAAGGACCCCTTGGTTGAGATTGCGATACCTGGATATCGTATGGCATACTGTGAACCTGAAGTGATAGCTGAAGAACGGCTCGTGTGCCCCCGAGCATCTGGGATATCTGTCGGCGCGCGTACTGAGGAGAGCCAGGCGCTATGTGGTCCGGTCGTGACCTTCAGAGTGCTTCAGACAGGGAGGTAGGGGTGGTCCGGTGACTGCCGCAGTCTTCAAAACTGTTGGGGGGCGTCTCAGCGGCGTCCCTGGTGGGTTCGACTCCCATCTACCTCTGTTACCAGGCAATGTGCTGGTTGTGTGATTGTGTGCTTTTACCGCCTGTTTTGCAAAGTCCAGATACCATAGTTTTGCCGAAAGTAACATGTTGAGACCTGATTTTTTGGCAGTTGAGGTAAGTGTTGTGTCGTAAGATCACCCAAGGCGATTTTTCGAGGAAGCATAGTTTTGCAGCGAGTAACAAATATCTCGCGTCCCTTTTGTGATCTCGGTTTCTGGAAATATCAATTATATATTGGGAAAAAGGAAGCATAATTTTGCCGAAAAACTCTTGTTGAGTAAGAGGGCGTCGATTTATTGATCCTGCTTGTGCAAGCGCATACCATTGTCCGTCACAAGGACTCGTGGCTCATCAAAATCAAAACGGCCTGTTCGCACGATCAAACACCCATTGGAGAAGTCCCAACGCTCGCAGTGCCCTGTGTCCTCGCCACCCCCAATAAAGAGGACAAAGCCCCCCTCTTCCACCCACGGGGCAAGCGCAGCCATGAGATCCCGGTCGGCCTCAGTGACCGTCTGCCGCTGCTCTACGGCAAAGGTGGGGTTGACCACCTCCTGGAGATACGGTTCGGCCAACCAGCCGCAGGGAAGAAGGGCGGTAGGCAGAGAGACAGTAGCCGTGTACCCTAACTCTCTCCAGGTTGCAAGATCGATGGCGGGATGCTGCTGCTCTGCCAGGGTACAGAGCGTCTGCAATATCTGCTCTTCTCCCTGTGCTCCCAGCATGAATGATGAACAGACCGCCTGGATTCGCATGGCCTTTCCCCCTGGAAAACGTGTACACCTATTATTGTGAACAGGATTGGGGTTGTCAACCATGCCATAAGCCGATAAAATGGTTCTACCACCTGCTTCTTGACGGAGGGCGCACTCGTGGTGAAACGAACGAGGAGGCGTGATGGATACCCAGGTCATTGAGATTCTTGGTCGAAACCGGCTGGTGAATGAACTCTTGCAGGCAGGTCTGGAAGTCGCGCGGCCTGAGCGTGATCGAGGCATTGATCTGTTTGCGTATGCTGACCTCAGCCCTACCGTCCAATCGTTTATTGCCCGTCCTATCCAGATGAAAGCCGCCTCCGGGCAAGGGTTTTCCCTCGCCACGAAATATCGCCGTCTCCCCGACCTGATTCTCGCCTATGTCTGGCACCTCGCTACTCCAGCCCAGGCAATCACCTACGCGCTGACCTATGATGAAGCCCTGGCGATTGCTGAAGCCCTCCCCTGGACAAAAACGGAGTCCTGGGCACAAGGGCAATATGCCACGTCGCATCCGAGCCAGCAGTTACTCACGCTGCTTGAACCCTATGCGATGACGCCAGCACGCTGGTGGACGAAAGTCACCAGTCTTCCACAGGAAGAGCGCGCAACGTGATGCGGTTGCGCGAAGCACAGCGTTCGTCAACACCAGTTTCGGTATCAGCACTTTGTTGTGTATGCAACCAGGCGAGAACTGCGGAGGCACCATGAAGGACCTTGCACCATCCCTCACCGTCCCTAACCCGTTCGATAGATATCCCAAGGGAGGCCGAAGCTGTCTCGGGAGGTTGGTCATAGACAACTGTCGTCACGGCTGCGGCCTCAGGCTCTATCAAGCAACAAAGCTATCCACATGCGCGTATTGTGGGATCGACTTCCAGAGCACATTCGTGTGCTGGATGATGATGTCTGTCGATCATGTCGTGCCAATCAAGGTAGCCGAAACCTGGAATATTCCAAAGGAATGGTACTTGGACATGATCAACTGTGTCTTATGCTGCAGGGCATGCAATGAATTAGACAACCGGAACGAACTCAAAGGGCTTTCCCGCCCACAAACGTTCGAGGAATTTCTCGCCATGCGCAACGAAGCGTTCCAACATCGCTTTCAAAAGATTGCCCGACGAAGAAAGGAAGAGCAAGCCTTCTACCAGTCCATTTGGAACGGAAGCGTGTAGCAGAGGCTTGAGCCGCCCACGCAAAGGGCGGGGACATCAAAGGCTAGCTCCTCCAGATGATACATGCACAACTCGATCACTTATGAAGAAACAAGCAGCAGGGTGTGAACAACCGGTACCATTGGAAAGGAGAGCCGGTATGGACAGGAACACCTCGCCGCATGCCATGCTTGTTCCCTGGGATTGGTCCACAGACGACCAGCCAGTAGAACTGCAACCTTTCCTGGTTCAGGAATGGAAGCATGATGGCGACAGCCGCAAGGGAGAGGCACGTCCCCATCGGCGGCGCGGGGAGGCGAAACCCCCTCCCACGTATCTGCTCAAGTGGGGGCGAGATGCCATTGGGGAACGAGTGTATTCAGCGGTGGCTCGCCACCTGAACATGCCGAGTACTGTTGTCCGGTGGACTACCTATCCCGACCTTCCAGAGGCGGCCATCCGCTTTGAGCCTGATGCTTGGCGGCCAGAAGATATCAGTGTTGAACGTGGCCTGGCCAGTCTGCAGGGGCGCGTTGAGTTCTTGCTCAACCCGCTCGATTATTACCGTCATCTGGCGCTCAGCATGGTGCTGGGAGAGTACGACGGCGAGGAATTCATGGTTCGGCAGCAAGTCCTCTTCCGTATTGACGCTGCCTCCGTAGGATGGACCCTCGCTGGGAAAGCATTCGACCTGCTAGGCAACAAGGCTGCTGGGAAGCAGGCTGATCCTTCCCGCCGGGTGCGGGATTTTGGAAGATATATCACCTCTATCCAGCAACATGAACCCTATGGGGAGCAGCCCTTTGTGGAAACGCTACAGTACCTGGCAGAGTGGGCGGACCTCCCTGATCAAGTAGGAGCAGAGATTCTTGCCTGTCCGGCGGTTCGCTCGTTTATCCTCCCCAAGAAGATGGCTCAAGCGTCTAAAGTTCCATCTCGCTCGATGATACCGCTCATCGCTGAAGTCGCTGCCTCCTACCTGCGCCAACAGCAACAGGCGATCAAAAGCGCCTTGGGGCAGCAGTGGTGAGATACAGACAGGAGTATGTAAGGGGAGACATGTGTGCTTCAGTGAGAACCGTCCCAGAAGCAGCAGATCTATGGAGACGATTGCATCCTAGCACGTGTCTGAGGTGATAAGCATCCCCCTGATAGCGAACACAACCGGGCCCTGTTCCAGTTGCTTGCCTGCATGAGAGATGAACCTAGAAAAAGAGAGGATACAAGCCCCCTTCGCTGGCATACAAGCTATCGCATGAGGTTTCATGACGCAAGGAGCAAGGAGGGTGTTCTCCAACTACGGGAAGGGATTGCTTATTCACGTTTAGCCTCTCAAACGTGAATAAGCAATTTCTCTTTCCGGTAGCTGAGCACTCCTACGAGCGCTCAGCTACCATGGTTCGCCTCGTGCTCCTCAGGCGCGTGGTCGGCCTGGGAACGCCGCCTGGCCTCCTGGAGCAACGCATCCAGGTTCGCAAAGCGTCCTGGGCCGCTCTGGATACCTTCCTCCCACAAGGCTTTTAGTTCCTTGCTGCTCGCTTCATAGGCTTCTACTTCATGCGCGAGCGCGTCGGTGATGCCCGTAAGCGGATGCGTTTTATCGCCGTCTATCCGATCAACCAGCGCAAAGAGCACCGCAACGGCCAGATCAACATCGGCTGTTGTCTCAAGCGGAATGACGCCATAGCGCTTGAGATGGACGAGCGGTGGCGCCTCTGGCGGCTCTTCGAGGACGTGAGGCAACGGAACAGTGGGCGCGCTGATCCGTTCTGACGTGGTGGCAGCCTTCCAGGCGGCAGCCATCCAGCGGTACACCATCTCGCCGCCCACCTCAAGATTGCGATTCCAGTTTTCCATGTCATCATCGCCTGTATATGGCCGCTCCATCTCGCAGCCTGGCAACTCAGGCACGATGATGCGATAGATGCTTGTTGCGGGCTGGTAGGCCCAGAGAATGCCGTACCCACCGCAGTACCCATGCGGGCCACGCCAGAGCCGCACACACATGCCGTCGTGCAGTTCATACTTGTAGCCCGGCTCTCGCGGCCAGCGATAATGCTCCTCGGCTGTCATCGGGTAGGGAGCCTCTTCGACCTGCTTGTACCCAAACCAGGGTGGCGGTTTCTGTTCCATCTCGACCTGCTCGTCTTTCCCGTCGGCGTTTGCACAATTTATGAACATTTCTCTGATCACGCAATTCCTACAGCATCTCCTCAAAACGGCAATGCATCTCCTTCAGGCCCGCGCCGGCTCACTTCCGTGTCTGACGTTTCTTGAACAAGGCCAGATGCACATTCCTGGCAGACCCCATCGGCAACTTCTTGTGGGCTGGTCAACTCGGCATAGCAGATACCGCAGAGCAAACCCTCTTCATACAAGAGCAGGCAACGCCGTCCTTCGGGAGTTGCGAACCATTCAGGTACTGGATCTTGCTCCTCTTGTTTCATGATGCCTCCTGTTCCTGGCAGGTAAATAACCTTTGCCAGGGTTTTCCAAGCTTCTCCCTGGACAAGCTTGTACATCCAGCAGAAGCGATCCCCCACGGGTACTTACCCGCTCTCCTCTATATGAACCTCCTGCATGAATATGTTCACAGATGCTGCAGAAACCACAAACCCTCAGTATTGCAAGCTGTGGAAGAATAGCCTCACGCGCTCTACAGCCTGGGCACTGGCTCATCCACTTCTCCCGAGCGCAGAAGGCAGCTCATCGGAGGCGATGAGCTGTTTCCCCGATGGGTGAATGTAAGCACGCTCTCCCACCGTTACGAAGATCAAGTACCCATAGTATACTCTCACAAGAGCAGGTAGAACATTTGCATTACCTGCTGCATCTGCTTGCAGCCAAGTGCTGTTCCAAGCTGTAAAAGCTTTTTTGCAGATTTCCGGTTTTGGTGACCTCAAAAAGAAGCCGACACATAATAGCTTGCACGCTACAGCAACCGATGGGTGACTTGATGGAGTACGGCCAGCTTGAATTTGATTTTAAGCACGCGCCGAGCATCCGGCTCCTCAGGAGCGATAGTGCGCCGTTGATCGTTGGTTTTCTGCATCAGCAATTCAAGCAGAAACAGCGGTTCACCATCCCCTATTCCGAACTGGTTGAGCGGCTGGAAGCCTATCTGGAACTGCTACATGAGCAGCAGCCTGGTCCCTATCAGCGTATCGCCCCCGCCTATCTGAAGGAGTGGTCCGATGAAGAACATCGGTATCTCCGCATCTACACCTCTGGCCGCAGCGATGACCCCGTGGTGGAATTGACGGCTGATACCGAACGGGCGCTCGGTTGGGTCGAGGAACTCTATCAGGATCCGCTGATTGGCACCGAATCGCGTTTTCTGCACCTCTTTGGCATGCTGGAAGAGCTCGTCTATAAGAGTACCGAAGACCCCCAGGCGCGCCTGGCGCAACTGGAGCAGCAGAAAGCCACGCTTCAGCGAGAGATCGACCTGATCCACGCGACTGGGGAAGTCGCGCGCTACACACCGACTCAATTGAAAGAGCGGTTTTTCCAGGCGTGTGAGGTGGCCCGGCAGTTGCTCCGCGACTTTGCCGCTGTGGAACTAAACTTTCGTGATATCGCTCGCTCTGTGCAAGAGGAGCAGTTGAAGCCAGATATGCGGAAGGGCGCCCTGATTGGCTTTGTCCTTGACGCCGACGACGCGCTCAAATCCTCCGATCAGGGCCAAAGTTTCTATGCCTTCTGGGAATTTCTGCTCTCCTCCTCAAAACAGGAAGCACTGCAACACCTGCTGGCAACAGTCTACGCGCTCCCGGCCCTCCAGGAGATCAGCCGCGCGCATCCCATTCTGCGCCGGATGATTGGCAGCCTCATTGAGGCGGGCGACAAGATCGTCCAATCGAACTCCCGCCTGGCCGAGCAAGTGCGGCGCGTGCTGGATGAGCGGCATCTTGCCGAGAGCCGACGGGTCCGCGAGTTGATCACGGAGATTAAGCAGGGCGCCTTCCTGCTCAGAGACACCCCACCTGCTGAAGACACGTTTCTCCAGTTAGAGGGCCCACCAGAGGTGTACCTGGTCATGGAGAAAAACCTCTGGGAGCCATCAGAGGCCGTCTCCATGAGCGCCCAACCGCTACCAGCCGAAGAGACGTTTGCCGACGCGCTCGATCTCGCGCACCTCTATACCCCGTTGGTTGTGGACGAATCGAGGCTGAGGCGCCGCATCGAACACGCGCTCACGCTGTATCCCCAGATCACCCTGGCTCGGCTGGTAGAGCTGTACCCCATTGAAAAAGGGTTGGCTGAAATCATTGCCTACCTGTCGATTGCCTTCAAAGATACTCGCCACCACGTTGATGAAACCGTGACGGAATCTATCTGGCTTGGCGCCGTCGCAGGAGCCGATGAAGCCGTGCCCCGGCGCTTGCTCGTCCCCCAGATTCTCTTTCGGAGGACCGTCCATGCCCAGTAATGCCATCGCGCCCTACGCGCCCGTCATCCTCAAACTGCTCCAAAGTCCCCTCTACCACGATGACGCTGCCGCCTGGACCCTCCTGCTGACCCATCTTGCAGCCATCCAGGACTATTTCGCCCGGATTGGGCTGGAGATTCATGTGCACGAAACAGAAGGGTTTGCCTTCTTGCACCAGCCAGAGTTGGAGGACGATGATGGTCAGCGTATCGTGCTCCCTCGCCTGACCCGCCGTGATAAACTCAGCTATCCTGTGACCCTGCTCTGCATCCTCCTACGCGAGCAGCTAGATCTCTTCGATGCCAGTATGCCTGATTCTGATCGCCTCATCTTGACCAGGGACCAGATGACTGACCTGCTCCGCCCGTTTCTCAGAGAATACACCGACGAACGGGTGCTGATGCAGCGCATTACCGCGCTGCTGGGGCGGGTGGTCGATCTCAGCTTCCTGCGGCCTATCACCAGCACCAGCGAAGAACGCTACGAGGTCCGGCGTATCCTCAAGGCCAAGATTGACTCAGAGAAACTGGCTGAGATCAGAAGAAAGGTACAGCTCTATGCACCTGTTGAAACCTGAGCAAACGGTGTTGATCCCGGATCAGATTCCTGAATCCAAAGATGGCTTCCGCTTGCAACGCTTTGAGGTCTTTAACTGGGGCACGTTTCACGGACGCGTCTGGAGTATGGAGCCGAACGGCTCTACCGCGCTGTTGACGGGAGCCAATGCCTCGGGCAAATCCACGCTGGTGGACGGATTACTGACCTTACTGGTGCCCCATCTCAAACGCAAATATAATCAGGCATCAGGGTCGGAAAAGCATCGGGAGCGCGACGAAAAAACCTATGTGCGCGGCGCCTATGGACGGATCAGGGACAGGGAAAACAATGCTGGCATCACCCAGTTTCTGCGCGGGAGAGAGACGTATTCGGTGTTGCTGGCTGTATTTGAGAATGCGCGCCTGCATCAGCAGATCACCCTGGCGCAGGTCTTCTGGCTGCACGAAGATGGGGTGAGAAAATTCCATCTGGTGGCCACGCAGCCACTCAGTATTGCCCAACACTTTGCTTCCAGCGGCGATATAGGCGAGTTGCGCAAGCGGCTCAAAGCCACCGGCGCTGAGGTATTTGACGAGTTTAGCAAGTACAGTGCCTGCTTTTGCAAGTTGTTTGGGCTGCGGTCAGAAAAGGCACTGGACCTGTTCAATGAGACGGTTTCGATTAAGGAAATCGGTGGCCTGAACGAGTTTGTCCGTGCCCACATGCTCGAACGAACCGACGCCCAGGAGAAAGTAGCTGAACTGCGTGCCAATTACGAAAACTTGACTCGCGCGCATGAAGCCATCCAGCGGGCCGAGGCGCAGCGAGCAAAGTTGCTGCCCCTGCTTGAGCAGGCTGCCCACTATCAACAGGTGCAGGCCAGAATTACAGAGGCAGAAAGCTGCGCCGCGTACGCACTGTTCTTTTTTCTCCGCCGCGAGCTGGCCTTGCTCGAGCAAGCCATACGTGACGCCACCCACCTGCTCTTGCAGCAGCGAGCGCAGCATGCGTTGCTGGAAGAGCACCTCGCTGAGCTGCGGCAACGCGAGAAGGTCCTGTATGCTGCCATTACCAACGACAGCGTAGGCCAACGCATCCAAGGCATCGAGCGTGACCTGGTTCAGGCACAGGCGCAGTTGGCCAGCCGGCGGAAAGAGGCCGACCGCTATATGCAGTTGATACAAGCGCTGGGTTTGGGAAGGGTGAATGATGAAGTTGCTTTCCTCAGCACCCGCGCCAGGGCAGAACTTCAACTCGCAGAAGGTGAAGCGCAGGCTCGCCAGTTGGGAAGCGAACGTGACCGCTTCCTCCCCGAAGTGGCCCGCCTGAGCGAGCGCTGCCAACAGTACCAGCAGGAGCTTGAATCGCTGCGGCAGAGGAAAAGCCAGATTCCCTTCCAGGATGTTCAGATTCGTGCCCGGCTGGTGGAAGCGCTGCAGCTCCCCGAAACCGACCTGCCGTTTATTGGCGAGTTACTGCGGGTGAAGGAAGACGCGCGTCGATGGGAAGCTGCGATTGAACGCCTGCTGCATAGCTTTGGAAGGCAGCTCCTGGTATCAGAGCCGCTCTATCGCCGGGTGAGCAGTTACGTCGATGCGACGAATCTGCGCTGGCGGCTGGTCTATCACCGGGTCACCGAACGGCGCGTGACTGCGTCCTTCGACCACTTAGAAGCAGACGCGCTGTTTTTCAAGGTGGAGATCAAGCCTGATACCCCCTTTTACGACTGGCTCAGGGGCACCTTGATCGAACACTATAACTATCTCTGTTGCGAGACGGTGGAGCAATTTCAGCGCGAACACTATGCCTTGTCGATCCAGGGGCAGATCAAACAGGGTGGCTCCAGACACGAAAAAGATGATCGCCATGCCCTGAACGATCGTACCTGGTATGTGCTGGGCTGGGATAATCGCGACAAGATTCAGGCGCTCACGGAAGAACAGCAGCGGGCAGAGCAAACGCGAGAGGCGGCTGTGGGAGCCATCCAGCATATTGAGAAACAGCAGCAGCAACAAGCCCAGCGCCGCCGACGGCTTGAGGATGTGTTAACGTTTGACGCCTTCAGAGAGATCGACTGGAGCGCGGAAGAACAGCGGCTGCATGAGCTTGAGACGCGGAAGCGGTCCCTTGAGGCAGGCGCCGATCATCTTCAGCAGCTTCGTCAAGAGCTGCACACGACCGAGGCACGCAGCCAGGAGCTAGAACGTACACGGCAGAGCACACAAGCCAGCATCACCACGCTAGAAAACCAGCTCCAGGATTTTACTGACCGGCAGGTGCGCTGTGCAGAGAAGCTTAGCGTTGTTCCTCCCGCGGCGCAGGCGCCTCTGGCACGGATCGAGACCGATCATCGAGGACAGACCTTGGCACTGAGCAACCTGCATGAACTGGAAGCCCAGGCCAGGGATGCTTACCAGCGCAGCGCGAACGCTCTGAGAGGCCAGCTCAACCAACTGCGAGACGCCCTGGTGAAACAGATGACTGGCTTTAAACGAGACTATCCAGCCGAAACTGAAGAGATGGATGCGTCCGTTGAGGCCATTGGCGAGTTTCAGCGCCTGCTGGAGCGCATCGAACGCGAAGATCTTCCACGTCACGCCCGCCGTTTCAAAGAACTACTGGACGAAAAGGTCATTACGGCGATTGCCCTCTTCAAGAGCGGCCTGGAACAGCAGGTAGAGGAGATCAAGACGAGCATTGATACCCTGAATACCTCGCTGCGCCTGATCGATTACACCCCCTCAACCTACATTCAGCTCTGTTATGCGCTCGGACGAGATCGGGAGGTGCAGGAGTTCCGGCTGGCTTTGCGGATGTGCCTGCCGGATGTCGGCCAGCCGCGAACGGCAGAAGCAAACGAAACGAGTTTCCAGCGTATTCAAGCGCTCATTCAGCGTTTTGCGGAGGACGACCGCTGGATGGTCAAGGTAACTGATGTGCGCAACTGGCTCGAGTTCTCAGCGGAAGAGAAATACAAAGCCGATGGGGAGACCAAGCATTACTATACTGATTCAGCGGGCAAATCGGGCGGGCAGAAAGCGAAGCTGGCCTACACGATTCTGGCTTCAGCCGTCGCCTATCAATACGGGCTGGAGCAGGATGAACGGCGTGCAAAGTCTTTCCGCCTGGTCATCATTGACGAAGCGTTCAGCCGGTCAGACGAAGCCAATGCGCGTTACGCGATGGAACTCTTCCGGCATCTGCATCTGCAACTCCTGGTGGTGACACCACTCGATAAAACGCACGTCATTGAGCCCTATATTGGGGCCTGTCATTTCGTCGTCAATACGGAGGAAGAGAGCAATTCAAAAGTTTATACCCTGACCGTCGAGCAATATTACGAATACAAAGCAGCATTTCAATCTGGAGGGCGAGAGGAGCCATGCTGACACCTGGAGAGATTGTTCAGCGGGCCGAGCGGTTCTACGTGCCGTATCTCCGCGCATGGCTCCAGGAAGCCCCCTTCTTTCCGCTGGCGCTTCCCGTGGGAAAACTGCCGACCGATTACCTGCAATTGAGCCAAGCGGTAGGGCAGCTGCTCAAAGGGTCGAAGGCCCAGCGGGGATATGGCTATCAAGTTGAGCTGCATACCCACGCTACCCAGCGTTATGGCACGCAATCGCTTCCGACGCAGATTCTGATTGAAACCGAAGCCGATTTTCTACGGTTGCTTGGCAAGACGGAGGAGTTTCGCGCCTTCCAACAGGATATAGCCCTGATTCGTCAACAGGTGCCGCAGTTGAGCGAATGGGTGATCCAGCAGCCACAACACGTGCTTGAGCAGCACGGCACATGGCCTGAACTTCTCCAGGTCTGTGCCTACTTCCTGGCACATCCTCAACCGAACCGTTATCCTCGCGAATTGCCGATCCCGGTCCACACCAAATTCATCGAATCACACACAGGCATTCTCCGGAGATTGCTTGATGCTGCCCTCCCGGCGGAAGCCATTGCAGCAGAGGAATCCGTCTTTGAAAGACGCTTTGGGCTGCGCTACGTTGAACCGCTGATTCGCTTTCGCCTGCTCGATGAAAAGCTGCGCCAGCGGTATCAGTTTCCGCTCTCTGACATCAGTACCCCTCTCTCGCAGTTTGCCACGCTTCCATTGCGCCATCACCGTTGCCTCATCACTGAAAACAAGCTGACTTTCCTGACGCTTCCGTCCTTGCCTGACACCTTTGCGATCTTCGGTGAGGGCTTTCGCATCGAGGTGTTGACAGGTATTGACTGGCTGGACAGTTGCTCCCTGTTCTATTGGGGTGATCTGGATGCCCAGGGGTTCCAAATTCTGTCCAAGCTGCGCTCTGCCTTTCCCCAGGTGACCTCCGTGTTGATGGATGAGGCCACCTTTGAGGCGTTCCGCGAGTATGCAGTACGGGGGATGCCGTGCGATGTAAGCGATCTCCCCCATTTACATGAAGCCGAACACGCACTCTTCCAGCGGCTGGCACGCGAGCAAGTGCGGCTGGAGCAGGAGCATCTCAGCCAGGCTTTTGTCACGAACAAGCTCATCTCCTCTATTGCGCCTGTTGAAGAACAAGCAGAGCAGTTCTATTAGACTGCCCGTATGAGTTCTGCTTCTACCCAGCCAGAGCAAGATGATTCCTGAAAATCGAAAGAAAGGAAAGAAGCTGTGCCGACGATGTTCGCAGGATTGAATGCGCTTCCCTGGGCTGATCTCCCCCATGCCTATGGCTCAGGTGAGGAAGTGCCGGTGTGGTTACGCCAGCTCACGTCGGACGATGAACAGGTCCGCCAGCGAGCGATGGGTAGGCTCGGAGGGTCTCTCGAACATCAGGGAGGCATTTACCCGGCGACAGCCTATGCTGTGCCATATCTCATCTCCTTGCTTGAGGAGCCAGCGATCCAGGGGAAATATGAGATTCTTGGGTGGCTTGCTGTCTTCTATCGAGCCTCTCCAGTTGATGAGCGGATGTGGTATGGCGAGGAGGGGACCGAGAGCTACGGCGCGTGGGGTGGAATGCCCAGGCACATTCCGTACAAAGATACCCACGCGCTGATTGAAGCGGGCTTGCCAATCTACCTCAAGTTACTGGATGCGCCCGCCTTGATCGACCGTCTGGAGGCAGCGCACTTGCTGATCCACTTCTTTGCCCAAGCGCAAGACCTCTGGCCGACCCTCCAAGCGGCTCTCGAGCGTGAGCCAACGGAGGCGGGCCAGGCTGATCTGGTGCTGGAGTTGGGTCGGCTGGCTAAACAGCTTCCGGAAAAGCAGTCATTTTTCCTCGAACGCTTCCAGACCGCTCAGAGTGAACTGGTCCGCTTTGCAGCAGCGCTCGTGGTGGCGCGGCTCGCCAAAGCAGACACACCCGAGGAGGTGATGCGCCTCCTGGTTCGGGTGATGTTGGAGGCGCCCTCCTCGCTGGATCTCTATCTCCGATTCCCCTGTGGGGGGACGTATCCCTGGAGTGCGGCCTTGTGGGCGTTGTCCAATCTGGGACCAGCGCGTCTCGCGGATCTTGCGCCAGTGCTGGAGGAGCGTCTCACCAGGAACCGAGATGCCTACGTGCTGGAACAACTGTTGTTTGTACGCTTGTTGCTCTTCATCGTCTTTGCCGAGCCACCACATCACGGCCATCTCGCCAGATCAGCAGAAGCGCTCACCGAAGAGCAGCGTCAGGGCCTGCTGGTGCTGCTGGAACATGAGCAATTGTGGCATCATGGCAATTTCCTCGGCTTGCTCAGAGCCTATGGCATCCCAGCCACCAGGAAGGACCTGGCAGCGTATCTGGGGCGGGAGGCATCAGCAGAGCTTCCTCCGGCAGGGACGCCCAACCTATGGACGCGTCGTACCGAACACCCGAGCAAAGGGCGTGCAGATCGGTACCACGAGGTGCTCAAAGCGACCTTTCCGGACGTGTTTATCTATAAATACGGAGGGCCAGGGATACAACCTGAGGGCAGTCAGGAAGATGATGTGATGGAAATCAATGATGGGCTGCTGTTTCGCTTTCCACGGTGCGCTGAGGCAGTGGAGGCTATGGAACGAGAAATCGCGCTGTTGCGGATATTACAAGAGTATCTGCCCCTGCCGATCCCGAACCCCAAGCATTCAAGCCAGGGCACACACGAAGTGGGACGCGCCTTTATGGGTTTTGCCAGGTTGCCTGGCAAGCCGTTCTCGAAGGGATTGCTCGAGTGTGTTGATGGTGAAGAAACCGTCCAGCGCCTGGCCGAGCAACTTGCTTCCTTCCTCTTCGCGCTTCATCAGTTTCCCCTTGCTCAAGCGGCTCACCTCTCGCTGCCGGAATCTCCGAACCGCGAAGTGTTAGAAGCGCTCTATCTGAAAGCGCGCGAAGAACTCTTTCCCCAGATGCCGCCAGACCGACAAGCGCAGGTCACCACCCAGTTTGAGACGTTTCTCAACATTCCCGAGCATTTTGCCGTGACGCCGGTGCTGGTCCACGGGAACTTCGGCCCAGAAACCATTCTCTACGACGCGAAGGAACGCCGCATCAGTGGCGTGATTGATTTCAGCCGCGCCTGCCTGGGTGATCCCGCGCTTGATTTCGCTCGGCTTGTTGGTCCAGCGGGCTATGGCGAGGACTTCCTCCAGCGCTGGATCCCCATCTATCCCAACCTTTCGATGCTTCTGGAACGAGCAAAGTTCTATGCTGTCGTCGTGGCCTTGGAAGAGGCGTGGCACCAGCGTAGGGAGCAAGAGCAACGAGCGTCAACTCCTTCTCCCTTCCCGGAGATGGATCGGTACTTTAACGAAAGCCCGAAGTTGCGTCCAGGTGAGGATGAAACACCAATTGGTGGCAATTTCTATTGAAAGCACTGGTCAGCATGTGTTGAGGCGAAAAGCCCCTTGTCGCTCAGTCATCTCATGACGCTTTGCAACCTTGCCACCGGGGAATAATCAAGGGGTGAGGCCAGACGATGCCTCACCCCCGTGACAGAGATCGTCTCTTCTACTGTCCAGTAGGGCGCGATGCAAGGTCAGCCCAGCATGATTGTTTTTGCTCGTTTGGTTGCAAACTCCACAGCAAGCTGCTGGTCATTGATGAAAGCCACGCTCTCGATAAAGTTGATCCAGGTCTCATAAAACCAGGGAAGCAGCGGCGAGCGCCGCGTGTTGAGATCAGGCGGGACCCAGTTGGCTGGGAAATCTTCGCAGATGGCGAGATCACGCGCCTGGTTCCGGTGCCAGTCGTAGAGGGTTGCGATCCCCGCGATACTCCGTTGTGCACAGCGGAACATGGCCTCATGGGAAGGCCAGCGGACGCCTTCGTGTTGGAGGCAGAGCAGCCATCGCCCGGAGGTGCTCAGAGCCGCTACCCGCGTTGCCTCGCTCATGGGTATCTGGGCTTCCAACCATTCCTGGGCCTGGGTCGGGTTCATGGCAAGACGTCTCAGGGTGACTGCAGCAGGCCCATCCAGATGCGGCGCCCGCCAGACAAGGACGACCGCCTGCGCGTGGGGAACTTCGAGCAGCTCATGAGTATAGCCAGACCACCCTTGTAGTTCCAACCGATGCAAGAGGGTCAGGTCCGGCCAGGAGCGACGCTCAAAGACGAGCTGCTGGTCACCGGGCTTCCGGTAGGCGTACGGCGCGCCGCGCACAACGCCGATTTCCTGGCCGTTGGCTAACCAGGTCATCGCCATCGCGTCGCCAGGGTCCCAGATCACCCCGCCACCTGCTCCTACGATCCATTCGATCTCTTTCCTATCCGGCCACTCTGCTCGCACAATCGCTGCCTCTCCCTGGGGATGGCGCAGGTGTTTGGCAGGGGTCCTCCAGGTGCGGTGATACTCAGCAATCACTGGCTGGAGTGATTGCTGGTTGACGTCTGGCATAGTATGCGGTGTCGGCGGGTGGTTGGGTAAGGGGGCAAGGGCTGCGAGAGCAGTCTCTGTCGCCAGGATGGATTCGCTCGTCCCATCGATCAGCGAGAGCACCAGATGGATATCATCCACAAAGGCGCATGATTGGACCCAAGGGACGTGGGGATGAGGTGTCTTGCCTGGTTGTTCACCAGCGAACTGGCGAGCGAGGGCCTCCGGCAGCTTCCAACCCGGCGACAGCGTGCGATAGATGGGAACGTCGCGCACCGAAGGGACCCGGCGATCAATAATGGTGAGATAGGCAACGAGCAAGGTGCGCTCCCAGGTGCAGGTGGCATTGTCCTCAAAAGAGAGACTATGCCAGCGCACCAGATAGCGCGCATCAGCGCTAAACACCAGTTGTCCGTGATGCCCAATCAAGGGAACCCCAATCTCATAGCTTTCTTGCGGATCTTGCGTGTCCCCCTGGAAATTATCAAGCATGATCCCTTCATAGCCTGCCTCCCCCTGATCGTACCACTCAAAGAAGGCCAGGTGAGGATCAGGGGTTTCCAGCAGGGCCGTTGGCCACCCGGTGCGCATGCCGATCGAGCAGTGGCTAATCCGCTGGCGGTCGGGCCAACTCCAGCGCTCGAACCAGTAGCCAAACTCGCTTTGCAGGTGCGAGCCGATGACGGCTGGCTTGTGAGGATCAGGGGTAAAGGTTTCGCCAATGAGTCCGATCTCTTGCCCCTGGCGCAACCACGTCATGAGGATGGCCCCTTCAGGCTCCCAGAGGATAGTATGGGTGGCTGCATGACGTACCCAGGCATGGCTTCGATTGTCGCGATCCCACCCCTGCACGATCACCCAGGGTTCGTTTGGATGGCGTGCCACCACGTGGACATGCCCCATTTCCTCCTCAGCAGCATCGACATCTGGGGCCGCCGAATCCTCAGGATTCCAGGCTTCCAGGGCTGCAATAAGGTCTTCTGGTTCTGTGAGGTCTGGTTCAGGCGCTGCGGGCCCTTCGAACGCTGATGGATGGTCCTCAGGGTGGTTCTCCTTCATAGCATACTCCTTGTGCAGTGAATAGTTCTCCGGAGCCAGGTCAATTCTCTCTGCAAACGGCACTGGAGGAAGAGCGTCCCTGTCTGGGGCTGCCCTCACATTCTTTGCGTCCCTTGACTTCCAGAGGTATGCCCTCGTCAGGAACACCATCCAGCTCGCATGAGCTATAGCCAGAAGGGCATGGCTCCTTCCAAATCTTTTGGTTTGATCCCGCGCAACGCCATATAGGCAATCTTATCGCTGTAGTGAATAGTGACTGGGAGCCGTGGCGGGCGGAGTGACCCATAATGAAGCAAGGTCAAAGAAAGGACCGAGCGGATAGCTTGTTCGATGGTGAATGGCGCCTCCGTTTGAATTTGCAGAGGTTGTGGTGTGGCATTGGGAAAGGGGGGTAAGGACGAGACGAGCAACGCCTGGGTCTCGCTTATCTGAAAGACGCTTCCAGGCCATCTAACCGGACGAGGACAGAGGCGAGGGGAAGCCCAAGCTGGGTCGCATAGCTCGTAATTACCCCGATCGCTCGTCGCAATTCCCCGCGGTAATCCCCATTGCCAGGGCTGCCAAACGAGCCGAGCAGCTGATTCGTATGCGCCTGAAGCACGACCGAACGGGTCCGCACCGCCTCTCTCCGCTTCCTTCCATGATAGCCCGGTGCGCAGACCTGATCAAATCGCCGATGGGGAGCAGGTAAGGTGTCCGTTTGCGGCAGCGCACGTTGGCTGGCTGCTTGTCTGGTTCCGTCCACGTCAATGACCAGAAACTCGGCACCTCGCCGGTCGACAAGGCTACCAGGAGAGGGAAACGGCTTCCGCGCAAACAGATCTTTTTGAAAGAGCGTTCGGAGAGCTTCCACGCAGGTCTGGTCGAGCGTGGCAAGAAAACGGGAGAGAGTAGAGCGATGAGGCAAATGGTTCCGGCCAAAAAGCGCCATATATGCCTCGGCGAACGGAGCGAGTCGTTCGTAAAACGCCAGCAAGGTGGGTTCGCTCGAAAGTACATAGCCGATCAGTACCACGACAAAATCGACGAGGTCGTACTGCCCAAAGCGGGCGCGAGCAAAGCGCACCTGATCCTGGATCGTTTTCAGAATGTTCGTATGGGTGAGTACCTGAGCAAAAGCGGCCACTTCGCCAAACCAGTAAAGGGTCGAGGGCACAGATTCGGCAGAGGTTTGGATGATTACCGATCCGCCGGCGATACTGGTCATATGTGCCTCGCTTCCGGGAAGGTGTTTGGTGTTTCCTTTTCACAAGGGCCCATTTTTATCCTTGCGCGGCTTCTGGTGAGGAATCAATCGGGTTGAACCTCCTCCTGCCCAGCGCCTCCTGTGTCTGAAGATACTCCTCGATGTCCTTCTGGCCTTCGTGTCGTGCCCAATCAGCTGGCGTCCCTTGCTCCGGCGTCGTATCCTTCATATCTGGCCGTGCGCCATGTTCCACAAGCAGACGAACGACCTCGTCGTGACCCCATGCGGCAGCCTGATGCAGCGGCGTCGAATGGGCGTGGAATTCGACGGGGTTGTAGCGATTAGGGTCTTCGCCCGCATCGAGCAGCAAGCGGACGATCTCCGCGTGGCCATGCTGGGATGCCAGGGCCAGGGCGCGATGGCGCTCTTCATCGGTTGAAGCCGGAAGTAACTGCTGGAAATCTTCAATGCGCCCCAGACCAGCGGCGATCACCAGATCAAGACGGACACCATTGCGGAGAAGCGCATCCACTGCCTCAAATTCCCAGTGAGCCAGCGCCGCCAGGGCTGCGCCCGTTGGCTCGGCGCCATAATCGCAGAGGAGATCAATCAAGGGAAGATGCACGCGACATTCGCGTGGCACACAACCCGTCGAGACCAGCCCCAACGCGTCGTTTAAGGCGGATTGGTCTTCTTTTGCGCCCGCGTCCAGGATCACCTTCGCTACCTCAACGATGTTGTCTGGCAAGGTTCCGCGACGCACGGGATTCTCCGCCACGAATTCCAGCAGCGTCGGATGGTCAAAGTAGTTGCCTCCTTCAAACGTCACACGTTCGCGCACCAGGCGCGGGTACTTGTTCAGGTGGGCGCGCAGGCCGTCCACGTCGCCCCGATCAAGGAGATCCACAGCTTGACGAAAGGCCGGGTTCTCGATGCGCTCATGATGGGGGAGATCCAGCTTATCGGCTAGGGTGGGCTGCTCAATGCGCCTCTTGAGCCTCGCCCAGCTCGCAAAGCCGCGCTCGCGAGCGATGGTGAGCTGCGCATCGCTGAGGCGAAAGTGGGCGTCAAAAATCGCAGCGTCGGTACATTCCTGGAAGCGCGGGTGGAATTCCCTGATGCGTTGGGCTGCTTGCAGCTCGCGCGAAGCATGGGCTTTGAGCAGGTCCCTGGCCTGATACTTGAGATGATCGAGATTCGGATTCGGGGGAAGAGGCGTGACCGGCATGACGAACTTCCTTTCTCCATACGCCTGATTGTCCGCATCTGCAGGCAGAAAGTTAGTTCGTGAAAGCGATGTGTCGTGAGGTGGACTTCTGTCCTTTCCGCGGACCGGGTGCGCACCTCTTGCGCAAAGACATTATACCATTGCTGGCCGCAGAAATCACCCCGGCTTCCGGTGGCGACCAGGAACAGACTCATGGCCCCCAGTATGAGACGAATGCCTCACAGAATGGGATTGACAGGTGAGTAGCTCGTTGCGCACCCCGTGGGCCTGTGCGCAAAACTTGGGATGTCATTTTCGCTTATTATTGGCTGATACAGAGGTCCACTGCCGCAGCGGCGACTGGCGCTGCGAGCAAATGCATCGCCAACGGAGCTTTCGCCACTCGCCGTTCTTCCGTCTCCATCGAAGCCTCCCACTGCTGTTCAGAGTGCTGTACTTGGCTGAAAGTGCAGCGCGGATGGCTGTCTCAGTCGAGGTGCATGGCCGGACAGTGGGCTGATACCCTGATCCGCTCTCCTGTGGCGACCTTCAGAGGTGCGTCATACGCTCCCATCAACTCACATCAGCCATGTCTCCTTTCTCTGGTGGATTCACCTCCCGGTGAATGAAGTTGGCAAGCGTATCTGGTAAGGCACGTACGCCCTCAGCATAAAAAGCATTCACCTCAGCCCCGATCAACAGGATCGCCGCAAAGTAGTAGAAGAAAAACAGCAGCAGCAGCAGTAAACCGAGAAAGCTGGTATAACTCCCCCTAAAATGGGTCATATAGAATGGAAAGAGGACCAGAAAAATTTCTAAGAGGAGCGCGGCACACAGCGCGCCCTTCCAGCTCCTCTTGAAGGGAATTTTCTGGTTGGGTACCACGATATACAGGGCTTCAAAGAGCGTCCAGGTGACGATCAAGCTTCCCAGAATGCTCGCCACACTCAGGACCAGACCATGTTGCGTCAGTCGAGTGATACCCGGCAGGTGCTGGAGCGCGGCATTTTCGACAAAGAGGAGAAGCAGGGCGGGGACGGACGACGCGAAGAACATCAGCGGGATGAGGGCGATGAAAAGCACGAGCATCAGCACGGCCATCCCATACTTTCCCCTGGTTTTGCGCATGTCCGTGCGGTAAATGATATCGAAGTAGCCCTCCATCGCTATGAAGAGTTCTGATCCGCTGAAGATCGCTACCAGCAGGGCGAGAATAGTGGCAAGGCCAGCACCCTGGCTTACCGTGGCGAAAGCGGGCTCTAACACATTTTGCGAAGAGAACGGAGCGGGAAAGATCGTTTTGAGGTTCGCGATGAGGCGCGCGTGAGCAGCAGGATCGAGTCTTCCAATCGTCAGCCCTAACACAGAGATGAGCAGAATAGCCATTGGAAGCAGCGCCGTGACCAGGTGATAGGCCAGACCTGCAGCCGAATGCATGATCCAATCATTGCGTAATTTCCTGTGAAACCGTTGGAGCGGTTGTGTTCCTTGTTGTATCTTCTGGAGAAGAGGCAAGAACATACGTACATCCTCTGCACTTCTCAGGCTCCTCACAACCGTCATTCTTGCTGGGCAAAAGCGTTCTTGTTGCTATGACGCGTATTCTCTTGCGCGTCGCGTGGACGCCAGAAGTGAGCGCTTGCCCACCTGCCCCTTGGATTTCGCCACCAAGAGGCAGGTGAGCAAGCGCCTCTGTTACGAAACCAAGGTCATCCAGAGGTGTGGCATGGGCGCGACCCCCAATGCACGGACAATCTTTTGCGCGGCCATCCCAACGCCCTCCGTGACCGTAGGATAGGCGAGTTGGAGGTCCGCGACCTCTTCAATCCGCATGTTGCCGGCCATACACGCCGCCACCATCTGCACAATCTCCGCCGAGTATTCGCCCAGCACATGGGCTCCCAGAATGTAGCGGTGCTGACGCTCGACGATGAGCTTGCAGAAGCCCTCCGGACGGGCATCGGCTATTGGTCGCAACAAATCCTCGTAACGGGCCACTGCGACCAGACAATCATAGTGTTTGCGCGCCTCCTCTTCGGTCAGGCCAACACTCCCATATTCAGGATCGGTAAAACTTCCGGTAGGCACAATGTCATGCGTAAAACGGCGAAAAGGCCCCAGCAGTGCATTCTCAGCGGCAATTCGGCCTTCTGTGCGCGCGGATTGCACCAGCATACTCTGCCCATTGATGTCTCCGGCAGCAAAAATATGAGGAACGGTGGTTTGCAAAAAGTCATTGACGGGGATAAAGCCGCGTTCTACTCGGACCCCAGCCGCTTCCAGATTGAGGGTATCGACATTGCCCGGCCAGCCCACCGCAAAAAACACGGCATCCAGCACCAGTTCGCCAGGGGTCTCGTCCTGCTGGTAGGTCAGCCGTATTCCTTGCTCGGTTCGTTCGAGCGCTGCGGTCGCTGCACGTGTGAGAATGGTCATCCCTTTCTGGCGGAACATCGCTTCCAGCAGGTGTGACACATCTGCATCTTCCTGAGGAACAAGCCGGGGAGCCAGTTCGAGCACCGTGACCTGGCAGCCAAAGTCGGTGAGGATGGACGCCAGTTGACAGCCCGTGGCCGCACCGCCAACCACGGCAACCCGCGCGGGGAGGCGTTGCAAAGACCAGAGATCACTGTACGTCAGCGCGAACTCAGCGCCAGGAAGAGGCAAGATGCGTTCGCGTCCGCCCACTGCGATAATGATCCGGTCGCCCTGCCAGCGTCTCCCATCGGCGAGACCCACCGTCAAGGCATCAATACATGTCGCGGGCCCGCCCCCCTCTACTACATCGATCCCGGTCCTTTGCAGCGTGGCGGCCAGATGCTTCTTGTCATGCGCGTATTCTGCTACCCGCCGGGCATTGGCCAGCACGGCTGCCAGATCCACCTGCGGTGGCATTCCCCACAGCCCAAACGTGTCCCAGGATCGACTATCGCGCAACAACCGTGCAGCACGGGCCAGGGTCCGCACCGGAGCTGGACCTTCATTGATACTGGTGCCACCGACCCGTTTGCTTTCAATCAAGGTGACCTCCGCCTGTAACTCACGCGCTTGTAAGGCAGCTGTGACGCCTGCCGGTCCGCCGCCCAGAATAATGACTCGCATGGGATCCTTCTCTTTCGCGCTCAACACATGTCTGCAACATATAGGGGCATGCTGCAAGTTCTACTCCAGTACCCCTGGAAGTTGAACACGCTTGCGCTCGCAAGCTGAAGCTGCTGCCGAAGGAGATGGGTGAGTGAGGAAAGTTGCCATCGCACCCCTGGTGTTGCCCATCTGCTCCCCTCCTTCTAGTGCCGTTGGAGGCTCCTGTGACTGCGACTGGTTCTCAAGGGACGAGCGCTCTGGGTGCGTGTGAGAGCGACTCCGCGCCAGACGCGGTGACAAGGACGTCGTCTTCGATCCGCAGCCCAAACTCGCCCGACAGGTAGATGCCGGGCTCGACGCTTGTGACCATGCCAGCCGCAAGAGGCCGTTCATAGGCCGGGTGAAGCAAGGGCTGGGTTTCGTGGTAGCAGAATCCAAGGCCGTGGCCGTTCTGGTGATGGAATGCGGTGCCGAAGCCAGCGGCTTCAATAACCTGGCGCGCGGCATGGTCGACCTCGGCGCCGGTTCTGCCAGGGCGGATGGCGGCAAGAGCCGCGTCGTGAGCGGCGAGGACAATCTCGTGGATGTGCTGCTGGCGCGTAGAGGGGTGACCGGCGACATAGGTACGAGTCAGGTCGGCCCAGAAGCCATCGACGACCACGCCCAACTCCAGGATGGCGGATTCCCCCTCGGCAATGGGGCGCGCCCGCGGCACCTGAAAGGGCAACCACGCCGCGCTGCTGCCGGAGCCTGCGAGGATGGTGGCCCAGGCGCGCGCACGCGACGCGCCCTGCGACTCCAGAGTGCGACACATCACCGCTGCTTCGACTGCTGCGACCCCCTCACACTCGATGGCGCCAGGTTGCAGCCACGCCCCGAATGCGGCGCAGCCAATGTCGGCTGCGGCGACTGCGCGGCGTATGCCAGCCACCTCGTCGGGCGTCTTGACGGCGCGCTGCTCTTCCAGCAACGGGGTGGCATCCACCAGGCCGTCGCCGAAGACCTGCTGGAGCATCTCGCGGGTCGGTTGAGCGACAGCCACACTCTCACCCGCAGCGTGGGCTGGCGCTACAGATTCAACACTGCCTTCGTAGCCTACCCGCAAATGGCCGCCTGCTCTCAGCAGCCTACCGCGCAGCGCACGCAAGTGGCCCGCCACCGACTCCAGCATTGCCGGGCTGCGTACGGCTCCCCAATCGAAGGTGCGAACGTCGCTCCAGCGTCCTGACTCGGCCCACTGCTGCTCGCCCGCGGGCACCATGAGGACGGGATCACTCGCAACGGGAAAGCAGGCGAAGCTCATCCCGTTCATGGGCCAGTAGCCGCAGAGGAGCAGCACATGCTCAGGCAAACGGCACACCAGCAGGTCGAGTCCAGCAGCGAGCAACGCCGCTTGCAGGCGTTGCTCACGGATCCCCTGGGCCATCGTCATCTCCTCTCGTCGCGCATGCAGGCTAGAGGACACTCCTGGCCTGCATCATGCCGCCATCGATAAAAACCGTCGTTGCAGCGGCATAGCTCGACTGGTCAGAGGCAAGCCAAACCACCAACCTGGCAACCTCTTCAGCTTCACCAATCCGACCAAGTGGAATAGACGAGAGGAGTGCCGCTTGTTGTTCGGGGTCA
>DATGID010000021.1:0-1986 GCA_035307385.1 Ktedonobacterales bacterium
AGGCAGGTGGAGAGGCGAGAACCCGTGGAGGCGTCACACCCACAGACAGACCAGAAGTGCCTTGCGGACCTCATAGACATATCAGGAGTCCTGAATACGCCTCCCCCACTGAGGGCCCAGGAGTCAAGCTCCACTATGTCAAAAGGGGTCTGCGGGTTCGCTCTTCAGGAGAGCGACTGCCTGAAGTACCTCTCCATCTCAGTATTACGCCGCCGGTTGCAGCAAGCAGAAAAGCAAGGCAGTGCTATGCGAAAGCACCAGGAAGCTCTCTTGTTCCAGAAGAGAGGAGCAGGAAATCTTTAAGATCTCGTCTGTCTATGTCAAGCCCCACCACGGAGAACATCACAGGAGAAGGGAACGGATGAACCCGCAGAGACAGTGCCTGGTATGCCATGAGCAACCTAACAGAACCGCTGCTGTGTTCTCCTTCCCCCCTGCTCCGGGTTGGAGCCAGGCACGGGAGGGAAAAGCCGGGCCGACTTTGCTCAGCGGTTTTCATAGTCACGCGGCAGCCATTTCAGGCGGCGCGAGGCGCGTGCATTCGCTTCCGCGGCTTCGAAAATGCTGCGCTCGTAGCCCCGCTGATCCACCCACATCCGAACCACAATACGCACCCAGGTATTCGACAGCGCCCGCACCGCCACCGAATGGCTCTTCCCTTGCGCCCGCTTGCGGTGGTAGTAGTCCTTCGCCCAGGGTTCGATCAGCGTCGATTGCCAGGCAAATTGGTAGAGGGCGTTGCGCAAGGGTTTCAGGCAGGCAATGCGCCGATGCGCCGTGTGGTAGTTCCCACTCTCGTAGGGCACAGGCGCCGTGCCAGCCAACGCCTGCACACTTCGCGCCGCGGCGTAGCGGCCACGATCATCTCCCCATTCGGCCAACAACCGGGGGGCCAGGCGCTTTCCAGCACCAGGCAGACTGGCAAAGACGGGGCTGTCAGCATGCGTCAAAAAAAGGGCCGCGATCTCCTCGTCGTAGGCGGCGATTTGCTCGATGAGCAGCAGCAGTTGACTGACCAGAGCCAGCGTCAAGCGGGATTTGGTGCGGGTCGTGATGGGGTCCGCCACCAACTGGGGTTGATGCAACCGCTCGAAGAGCTTGGCCGCCACCTGCTCCGCTTTGGAATGGCCTGCCTGTTTGAGGACACTGGTGAGCTGCTCCACCGCGGCAGCCATCGCCACTTGCGGGGTTGGATATGCCTGGAGAAAGCGCAGCGTGGAGCGCTGGTGGAGTTTGGTAAACAAGGACAAGGCCACCGGGTAGTAGGCTTTGAGGCAGGCGGTAAGCTGATTGACCAGGCGGGTCTGCATCTGAATCAATTGCTCCTGGTCGCGGGTGAGGGTTTTGAGTTCCTGGATCAGCGGGGAGTCGGGCTGCACCCGGCGCAAATCAGCCAGGTCGGCTCTGCCCAGTTTCGCCAGCAGATAGGCATCGATCAGATCGGTTTTGGCGCCCGAAGGCGCGCGGCGACGATCAATGCTCTTCGGGTTGACGGGATAGACCGGGAACCCAGCTTCCAGCAAGGCGGTAATCAGCAAGCCACGATTCGTCTCGATGATGCAGGCGAGTTGCTCTTTCTGGGTGGGGCCACTGATGCCCACGAGACAAGCGGATCAGGGTCTCCAAGCCTACTTTGGTGTGTTCAACCCGCCTGCTTGCAATCTGGCTTCCCGTCTCATCAATGACCACCACATCATGATGACGGTCAGCCCAATCCAGTCCGGCATACCACATGAGGGACAGACTCCTTTCTGTGTACACGTGTGGAAGGCCCTTGAGTGGTTGCGTCCTTATACACCGGTGATCGCAGCACGGTCCTCTATGGTCAATTCGCTCAAGGGAACCTCCAGAGCAGCGCACCCTCCTTGTATCAGTCGAACTGTGGGAAAGATTCGGACTTGCTCTGGTTGTTCCTTCCAACGCCCCCAGTTACCCTGGGCGCAGGCCCGCTGTCGAACGGGCTTGGAAACATTTTAACGTATAAGG
>DATGID010000022.1:0-112163 GCA_035307385.1 Ktedonobacterales bacterium
AGCCGCTCCACCGCAAAATTCGCCATGCAAGCCTCCTCCATTATGCGATGGGGCGAGTCTCTCACGCTGGCTGGAACCTGTCAAATCGATTCTTGCCCTAAATCACTCAACACAGCAAGGAAACGTGCGGAAGATGGGTTGCAAAGGTTGCAGATAGAGCAGTAAACGCTTCAGGCTACTGCAGAACACCTCTTCCCAGAAAAGTCGTTTATGCCCTTGTTGGGTCCTTGGGTATCAACCCCAGAACTTTCTCTCGAGGAGGAGAACGAGAATGAGTAACAGCCTTGTGAAGTCAAGCAAGCGACATTTCACAGACATGCTAAAATTAACAGCCCTGTGAAACCAAGTGAGAGATATTTCACAGGGCTGCGAAAGTAACAACCCTGTGAAACCGCGTTATCAGCCGCGAGAAATGCAGTAACAGTCCCTGAAACCATTTTATCAGCCCCATCAAACACCACCATGATCAATGAACTGGATAGCAGCCCAGATGTAGAGAAGATTTCTGGAGTGGATTTGGGAAAAAGAGAAGCCAGGGGAAATAATAAGGTAATACAATTACCTTAATAAAATGCTTATTTAAAAGGGCGAGGGAATTCAAGGTTGCACCATACACCCCCGACTACTGGCCCAAACCTGCTCTATACTGATATTAGGCGCAGAACGCGACGAAAGGGCGAAGATCAGGAAAACTGGTGGGAAGCGATTTGTTGAATGGCCTACCACAAAGTGTAATGTTTTGAGGTTTTTTGGGATTACTTCTCAGAACATTCCCAACAGCAACGGGCAGACTGTTTCTATGAGCGAGTGGGCTGAATAAGCCCATCCGCTATAGAAACGGTCTATGTATCTACACGAGCCAGTACAGCTGACTGTACTGGCTCGTTGTTTGTTCTGAAAGAAGTGAAAGGAGCCAGTGATGCCCGTATTCGTCGTGGATGGCGTGCTGCATCTTTATGCTGCCATTCCCACAAGAGATGATGCTTCTCCCCCCAGTGAGAGGAGTCACACTTGCCTTCCTGCTGCCAAGCAAGATATCTTTGCACGTATGAGGTTTCAGCACCGGTGGAGTGGGTGTGGTGTTCGGTCTGTTGTCATGGTTCCGTGGTTCGAGTTTGGTCAGGAGGGTCAGCATGGTAGCGTCACACCCTCCCCAACCCCCTTGTACGCTTCTTTGCTGGCAGCCTAGGGAATTTTCTTCGCTACTGCCCAGCCTGCCTCAAAGAGGCGCCATATTACTCGCTGCTCTGGCGTTTCCTGGCCCTTCCCGGTTGTGACACCCATCAACTTCGCCTGTTGGAGCAGTGCGGGCATTGTGGGAGCCAGATCCCTCTCTCTTTGGCCTGCCAGTGCACACGGGCATCTGCCCCACCTGTAACGGTAAGCTGCGTGAATGCACAGCTGAGAAACTTTCTGAGGCGGAAATGCACCTCACCACACGTCGATCTGCTGATCTGGCCTTTTTGGTGGCTCCGCATGCCTGCGAAGATAAACCTGACCTGGCAAAAGCCGTTGGGCAGTGTTGGGCAGCGCTTCGGCACACCCGGCAGCGCCTTACCCAGGAGGTTGCTGATAGCATCGGCATCTCATTAAAACATATTGCAGGGATCGAGCAGGGGCGTCCAAGGGCAGGGGCACATTTTCAGACCTATCTCCAGTATGCCGATGTCCTTGGGGTGCCTCTTCAGAGGGTCTTTGACCCTGCTTTTTCCCCGATCGAGAGAAGTCATCACAGCATTGAGCAAGTTTCCGCAAGTCAGCCAGGCTGGCAGATCAGACAGCAACGGCGCGAAGCGGAACTGTGCCTCCAGGCGCAAGCGGCAATAGAGGGTTTACAAGCCCGGGGAGCGCTGATCACCGCTGGGACCATCAGCCAGGAGCTGGGCTTATCCATCCCAGCGCTCCAACGCTATCCCGCCGTCAAAGCCATCTTGGACCAAGTTTCTCTGAGCTTCCCGGAGCAACAACAGCACCGCAAACAGCAGAAGGAAGACGCACTCGTTGTGCTGGTACAGCAGGCTATCGGCACCTTGAAAGCGCGCGACCAGCCAATTACCCAGGAAGCTATCGGTGATTTGGTCCAGATGACCCCGGCTGCACTGTGTTATTATCCGCGCGTCCATGCCATGCTCCAGGAGGCTATGCAGCCACGCTATCGGGAGCGCAAGCCGCGGAATCGCCCCGACGAAGCCGTGGTACTCCAACAAGTCCAGGAAGCCATGGCTACCCTGAAAGCCGCTGGAGAGCTGATCACCCAGCAAGGCATCCATCGTCTGGTTGGGTTATCGCTCTCGCGGTTGCGCTCCTATCCGCAAGTGAACGCGATTTTGGAGCAGGTGGCCCAGGAGTGGCCCCTCACTCGTAAACAACAGGCGCAACGGAGTGAACAGGCGCTGGTAAAGCAGGTGGAGCAAGGTATCACGCAGGTGCAAGCACAGGGATTACCTCTCTCGCGGCAGGCTGTGGGCGAAATGGTCGGTTTGAGCCCACGGGCGTTGGATAAACGCGCCACAGTTCGCCCGCTGCTCGCGCAGATCACCCAGGTCTACCGAGAGGAGCAGCCACGCCGCACCCAACAACGGGAACAGGAGTTGCTGCAGAAGGTGCGACAAGCCATGAGCCGCCTGGAAGCAGCAAAGCAACCCATCACCCTCAAGTCCATCGGCCGGGAGCTTGGTCTCACTGCCACAGCGCTCGTGTATTATGAAGACATTCAGTTGCTCTACCAGCAAGCAATAGAGGAGCACCGGCAAGCCCGTGAACAAGCAGCACTCCAACGAGAGACAGCGTTGCTAGCTCAAGTACAGGCTGCAGTTGATCAACTACAATCGCTCGGCAAGCCGCTGACGCTTCAGGGGATTAAGCAGATTGTAGGGATGTCTGTTGCTGGATTACGAGCTTATCCTCGGATCAGAGCCTATCTGGAGCAAACCGTTCCAAAGCGGCGTACCGAAGCCAACAAAGCTCGCTGGTCTTCACGCTGAAGAGGCAAGGGGTATTAGCTTGTCCTATCACTACTCCCATGCTAAGAGACAGCGGCATGCATTACCAATTTATAATGTTCCCTATGCCAGGCAAGAAATATCGGGCTGGGGGTAAAACGGATGGGGTTGCGAAAAGATACATTGGTTACCGCGCTAGCAAGAGCAGGGCTTTCCCGAAGATCCAGGCAATCAGAAACTATTAATTCCAGCGCGTCAGTGAGGCCAATCAATCCTTTATCAAAGAGCCCATCATGCAACCTGCAGAGGAGAATCGCGTTGTGCGGGTCCAGGCGGCTTTCTTCGTCTGATGACCAGCTTAGGATATGGCTCGCAACAAGCTGTGTAGGTTCTCTTGTCTCGCAGAGGGCACAACACCCACCATAAATTATGAGCAGAAGGTCTCTGAGAACATCCTGCCCATTGCGTCCTGTTCGCAGACTTTCGCGGTCTGTCCCCCGATTTTGTACCTCTTGCAGTTGCTGAAGAAGAACTTCAATTGAAGTTAGGGGGTGAGGCAATAGCTCTGGAGTACTGATTGATTTGTTGGCATCAAAGGCTTGCTCAACAAGCGCTGAAGAAGAAATCTGAGCATTCTTCTCAATTAATTCAGGGCATGTACAATGGGTGTGATTTTGTAGAATTTGCCGGACATAGGAAACGACAGCATCATATGGTTGTTTCGCCATGGCTGCTTGATGGTCCAGCAGCCTGTAGTAAACAACAATCCCCCAAGCCCGATAGCCACTGCCTGCCTTTCCCCAAACTTCGTACTCAATATCCCGCAAGAGACTCTTGTGCATAAGAAAGAATGTGAGCACTTTCTCTTTAATATCATCCGGGATCCCCTCAATCTCATGCACTTGGTCCCTATTGAGATGCCTGATTGCTGGTTCAAAGAAGTTTTTCTCTATAGCCCACAAATAGGACTCTTCTTGCCTTTGGAGGTCACGTTGGTACTCTGCCTCTTCTTCTTCACAGGCAAGGCGAAGCATTTCCTCGAAGCGAATCCAGAGGGGGTCAGTGCTGCTTTCTAAGCCTTCAACTGTGGTCCATAACGGCGAACGAAGATAACGCCGTTCAACTATGCACTGAAGTTCCGCTCGTTTTTCCCAATATTGATCAAAGACCTTTCGGAGAATCTGGTGCTTGTTCTGCAAAGGTAATACTGGTTTCTCTCTGCTTCGCCTGGGATCGTATGCTGCTACGTACCGCACCAAAACGGCAACATCATCAGGGCTGCGTCCAGTAGTCTTGGCAACTATGTCACAAAGGGCTTCTTTATCGATTCGAGGATGCAGAACCATCACCTGATAGGCCCAGACAACTAACAAGGATTCCTGCTCATTCAAACGGTATTGACGAGGGCGAGCTTGTTTTACTCCAGACTGGTCGGCACTCATTTTGTAAGCAACCTTCTGCACATAGCGGCAGGCACGCATCAAAACCTATATTTCTTTGGCCTCATCAGGCCACGCGTGTGTTGTACAGCGAACTAACTGTACAATTCACTGTTCTTTCCAACGGTAATCTATTCGGTAACGGAGGCTGAGTTTCGAAAAGGAACTCAACCCAGGAGTTGCCTCCTCGGACCAGAACCAGACACTAGAGATTACATACCAGATTTGCTGCGGCAGTGCTGGCAGATCATGGGAGCAGACGTGAGGGGCAGTTACAGCCGCCCCGCAGCTGCCTTGACGAGGTGAGCGCCAGTCTGGTAAACTCTGGGGTGAAGCCGCGCAGGCCTGCTGAACGAGAGAGAGGGATGGACGTTGCATGGTCGATTCCCCCACCGCCTCCGGCACCGTCTTCATCGGTTACAGCCATCAGGATGCCGCCTACCTGGCGCGGCTCCAGCAGTACCTCACGCCCTATATGCGCAGCGGCGCCATTCCCCTGTGGGACGATACGCAGATCAAGCCCGGCGACGACTGGAAGCGCGGCATCGAGCAGGCGCTGGATGCTGCGCGCGTGGCGCTGCTGCTGGTCAGCGTCAGCTTCCTGGCCTCGGAGTTTGTGGCAAAGGAAGAATTGCCAAAACTGCTGGCCGCCGCCGAAGCGAAGGGCACACGCATTCTGCCTATCATCCTGACGCCCTGCCTCTTCCGGCGCACCACGCTCAGCCGCTTTCAGGCGATCAATGACCCGGCCAGACCGCTGAGCGGCCTCAGCCAGCACGAGCAAGATTTGGTGTGGGAGCGTGTCGTCGAAACAGTGCTGGACACGCTGGATGAACCAACCATCAGCGAACTAGAACCAGAACCTACGCCAGATGAAACGTCGCCTGGCAGCGTGCAAAGCGGCCTATTTTCATCTCTACCATCCACGACACCAGGGCCAGATCGCCAGGGAAGGATTCCGGACAAGTTTCCAGGTCTGCTTCGGGAGTTGATTACTTCTACCCCTGGATTGTTTCTTTATTACAGTAGGAAGAAATTCACCAGTTTTATGCCCCAGGAATGGGATGTTCCGGCACTTGGGGAGATATCCGGGGCGGCATTAGGATTTGTATTTGATAGGAAATCCGATAGGCTCCAGTTGAATCTTATTATCAACCCTGGCCCGCTTGAAACGCGGCAGCGTCTTCTTGATATGGCGCATGCAAAACAGCCTCCTTTTGAGCCTGTTCATAGGGAACTGAACAACTATTGGAACACCATTTATAGGCGGCTGTTTCTCACAACACGGGAGTATGAGCGCTCTAGCAGCGCAGAACTACAAAGAGAGATCAGGCGACAATGGGAAGACTTTCTGAAACATGATTTGCCACAAATTCAAGCGGCTATGCGATCGGAAGCATGGATTTGGAAATAACCGAATCTTTCTGCCAATATAGCGGGGATGGAACGGTGTGTGTGGGATGTAGGTTCAGATTATGGCACGCTAGATAGCTGAAAAGCTTGACACTTTCCACTGTAATTTTTTCGCGGTTACAATGAAAAATAATTTCATTTCGCGATTACGGTGGAAATCACAAGCAAAAAAGTAGAAAAAGATAAAGGGGGCAGAACACGATGGATGAAGCGATCAAGAAACAGGTGCTGCGCCTGTTTAGTTACGGCCTCTATGCCGTCTCAGTCGCTGGTGGCGGCGAGGTGAACGCCTTTACCGCCAACTGGCTGTCACAGGCATCGTTCGACCCGCCGATGCTGATGGTTTCGGTGGAGAATGACTCCAAATCGCTGGGCATGATTCAGCGCTCGCAGCACTTCGCCGTCAACGTCTATGAGAGCGGACAGCGCGATCTGGCGGGCGCGCTGGGCAAGACGGCCCTCAAAGTCCCTGATAAATTGAAAGGGCTGGCTTATGATCTCAGCGAGAACGGCTGCCCGCTGCTCCACGATGCCCTTGGGTGGGTCGAGTGCCACGTCACCGGCAGCCTGCCCGCAGGCGATTCAACCGTCATCGTCGCCGAAGTCATCGATGTGGGCCTGCGGCGCGAGGGCGAAGCGCTGACTATGAAAGAGGCAGGTTTCCGGCACGCGGGTTAAACGAAAAAAGAAGAAAGAAACCATCGGCCAGGGCTATTGCAGAACTCCGCAAAAGCGGTTATAACTGAGGTAATAGAACGCCGAGCCAGGACGCTGGCGCTGCCAATAACCACTATCCCCAAAGCGGAGGACGCCATGAGCCAGAGTGACGGAAAAGAAAAGCTGCCTGAGTTGCAGATGGACGCTCAGGAACTGGAAGCGCTGCGCCAGCGCTACATTGAGTTGATCGGCTTTGTGCCTCCGCGCATCCAGGCGCGCACCGATCTGCTGGCGCGCCTGGACCCCGAACTGCTCTCCCTGGAGGAAGCCGTCCGCGCGCACGCCATGTACCCCTCCTGCTTCGATACCAAAACCGCGCAGTTGATGCTCTTTGGCATGCTGCTGGTGCAGCTTGCCGATGCCTCGCACCTGCACGCGCGGGCGGCGCGGCGGGCTGGAGCCACCTGGGAAGAACTGAGCGCGGTGGTCAGCCTGGCGTTCCTGTTTCGCGGGCTGTCTGCGGCCAATCTAGGCGCGCAAATTATTCAGGAAATCGCCAAATCCGAGTCCGAGTGAGCTATCCTTTTCTCCGGCTGACCCTCTATTTCCGGCAACGCGACAGACTGACGTAACAGCGGATGTCCTGAATCTCGACAAGGGAGGGCCGTATGATCTTCCGCAGTCCGTTCCCCGATGTCACCATTCCCGAGGTTCCCTTCGCGGCGTTCGTGCTGCGCCACGCCGAACGCCTCTCCGCCAAGCCCGCGCTGATCGATGGTGTTACTGGCCGCACCTACACCTATGAGCAGGTAGAGGATGCCGTGCGCCGCTGCGCGGCTGGACTGGCCCAACAGGGCTTTCGCAAAGGCGACGTGATGGCGCTCTACAGCCCGAATCTGCTGGAATATCCCATCGTCTTTCTGGCAGTAGCCATGCTGGGCGGCGCGACGGCCACGATCAACCCGCTTTATACCGTTGATGAACTGGTCTTCCAGATCAACGCCGCCCAGGCGAAATACCTCTTCACCGTGCCTGCCTTCCTGGAAAAAGCGCTGGAGGGCCAGCGGCGCTCCAACGTCGAGCGGGTGTTTGTCTTTGGCGAGGCTCCCGGCATCACCTCGTTTGCGGAACTGCTGGAGAGCAACGGCATCCCGCCCCAGGTGGAAATCAACCAGCGCGAAGATGTGGTGGCGCTGCCCTACTCCAGCGGCACAACCGGCGTCTCGAAAGGCGTCATGCTGACGCACCGCAACCTGGTAGCAAACATCTGCCAGTTCACGCCGATGAAGATGATTACCGAAGAGGATACGGCTATCGGCGTGCTGCCCTTCTTCCATATCTACGGCCTCTCGGTGATTCTCAGCCTGGGGCTGGCAACCGGCGCGACTATCGTCGTCCTGCCGCGCTTCGACCTCCCGCAGTTTTTGCAGACCATGCAGGACTATCATGTTACGGTGGGCTATATGGCCCCGCCGATTATGCTGGCGATGGCAAAGCAGCCCATCGTTGACAACTACGACCTCTCGCACCTGCGCGTCATGGTCACCGCCGCCGCGCCGCTAGGCAAAGAAATCCAGGCAGCATGCGAGCAGCGGCTGAACTGCCTGGTCGTGCAGGCGTGGGGGCTTACTGAAACCAGCCCCGGCGTCACGCTGCATCCCCTGGACCCCTCCAACCCCAGAGTCGGCTCGGTGGGCGTCTGCATGCCCAATTCCGAATGCAAAGTCGTTGATATCGTGACCGGCGAAGAACTGGGGCCGCGCCAGGAGGGCGAACTCTGCGCACGCGGGCCGCAGGTGATGAAAGGCTACCTCAACAATCCTGAGGCGACGGCCAGGATGCTGGACCCCGACGGCTGGCTGCATACCGGCGATATTGGCTACGCCGACGAAGACGGCTATTTCTATATCGTTGATCGCTTGAAGGAACTGATTAAATACAAAGGCTATCAGGTAGCCCCGGCAGAACTGGAGGCGCTGCTGCTGACGCATCCGGCCATCGACGATGCGGCAGTCATCCCCAGCGCCGACGAAGAGGCGGGCGAAGCGCCCAAAGCCTTTGTCGTACTCAAGCCCAGCGCGACGGCCACCGCCGACGAGATTATGGCCTATGTTGCCGAGCGCGTCGCGCCGCACAAGAAAATCCGGCGGCTGGAATTTATCGAGCAAATCCCCAAATCGGCTTCAGGCAAGATTCTGCGCCGCGTGCTGATCGAACAGGAGCGCGCCAGAAGCTAACCTTGCCGAAATGGGTGACCAGGCAGCAAGCATATCTTCACCTTCACCACGCATATATGACAGCATCGTCAACATACAACGCATCCAAGACGGCAAAGGAGGCTTTCAACGATGACCTATCGCAGCGAAGTGGTGGGCAGCCTGCTCAGGCCCACGTATCTGGCAGAGGCGAGGAAGCAGCTCGAGGCAGGGCAAATCGACGCTGCCGCGTTCAAGCAGACCGAAGACCAGGCGGTGAACGAAGCCATCGCGCTTCAGGAAGCGGCTGGCATCGACATCATCACCGATGGCGAACTGCGCCGCTACGCCTTCTATGGGCATCTGATCGATTCGCTGGTGGGCTTCGATAAGTACGGCGGCTGGGCGATTCCGTTTCGCGACGAGAGCGGCGAAGAACTGGTGCTCAAGCGCCCGGTGGTGATGGAGAAGCTTCAGTGGAAACGCAGTATGTGCGCCGAAGAATGGGTCTATCTGCGCTCGCGCGCAACGAAGCCGGGCAAAGTGACGATGATCAGCGCGCAGCAGGCGGCAGCCTACTATGACCCGGAAAAGTCGAAAGCCGCTTATCCGACGCGTGACGCTTACCTGGCCGACATCGTGAACTTTTCCCGCCGGGAGGTTGAGGAACTGATTCGCCTGGGCTGCGACTATATTCAAATCGACGCGCCCCAATATGCCGCGCTGCTGGACCCGAAGATGCGCGAGGGCTATCGCCAGCGCGGCAACGACCCCGACCAGATCATCGATACTTGCATCGAGATGGATAATGCCATCATCGACGGGCATCCAGGAGTCACCTTCGGCATTCACATCTGCCGGGGCAACAACCAGAGTAAGTTCTACGCCAGCGGCGACTACGAACCCATTTCGCGCATCTTCGCCCAGACGCATTTCCACCGCTTCCTGCTGGAATATGATGACGACCGCTCCGGCGGATTCGAGCCGCTGCGCCATGTGCCGGAAGATCGCTTTGTCGTGCTGGGTCTGGTGACGACCAAAAAGCCACGCATGGAAACTGCCGATGAACTGCGCAGCCGCATCGAAGAGGCTGCGCGCATCGTGCCACTGGAGCGTCTGGCGCTCAGCCCGCAGTGCGGCTTCGCCTCCACGATGGAGGGCAACCACATCACACCCGAAGAGCAGCGCCAGAAGCTGGAGATTGTGACCAGCGTCGCCCGCGAAGTTTGGGGCAACTAATCGCTGCTCACGAAGAAAGAAGAAAGAAGCCTTCTCGTTGTAGAGAAGGCTTCTTTCTTCTGGATTAGCGGCGGTAGGACTGGCCCTGATTATCTGGCATCTGCTGCTGTGGGCCAGGATACCCCTGACCTCCACGCTGCTGTGGGCCGGGATAGTTCGGCCCGCCAGAGTAGCCGGGACCGCCGCGCCGATTATCCTGATTCCAGCCGTCACGGCCCTGCCACTCGTTGCCAGCGTCGCGGCGCGGCATCTGGGGCGGCATCTGCGCGGGCCGATTTGCGGGCCAGTCGTTGGGCCGACGCTGCGCCTGCGCCGTGCGCTCGGCCAGCGCTGCACGGGCCGCTCGATCATGCTTGATATGTCGATAGACATAAAGCGCCACCAGAATGACCAGAATGACCAGAATGACCACATCCGCGCCGTGGAAGTAGGTGCCCAGCTTCTCGAACTGGTTCCCCAGCTTGTAGCCAGCGAAGGCCAGCAGCAGACACCACGGCAGCGACCCCAGCACCGTATAGATGGCGAACTTCACGAAGTTCATGCGATAGATGCCAGCGGGCAGCGAGATATAGGTGCGCACGACCGGCAGCAGACGCGAGAAGAACGCCACTGGCGGGCCAAAGCGCGCAAACCAGCGGTCTGCACGGTCCGAATCGGCCTGCGAAATCAGCACGTAGCGCCCATACTTCAGCAGCAGCGGGCGACCACCGGCATAGCCAATCGCAAAGGCCACGCTGGAGCCGATCAGGCAGCCAAGAGCGCCAGCCAGCGCCACCCCGATCAGCGCGGGCCAGAAGGACGAGGGGCCAGCGGCAGCGACGATATAGACGCCCGCGAGCGGCATCACAATCTCGCTGGGCAAGGGGATGCAGCAGCTTTCAATCGCCATCGCCAGCACGATGCCCAGATACCCAAAGGTGACATACCAGTTGCGAATCAGATCAGTAATACTCTGTGTAATATCTGCCAGTAAAAGATGCTCCATAGCCCGTAACCCTCGCCCTCCTCGCGGCAAAATGCAACAGAATCAAAAGAAGTGAATTGACGCTCACAAACGCGCGCCCTGTTATGTAACCATTGTAACTGATACTGGAACGCGCAAGAACAAGGGCAAGTCACACAGCCAGGAGTTTTTCCTTGCCCGGCTTCTGGGGCGCGCAGATGCCTCGACCTTTGCATCTTCTTTACCACAAAAAAACAGCAGGGCCAGCTTGCAAGCTGGCCCTGCTGCGCAAATAGGTTCGCAGTCTGGGAAGAACCTTACACGTTACGGCGTGGGCGCTCGTAGAGGCGATAGACCGCGCGCACCTTCCCTTGAATCTGCCAGTCGCGCTCCCACTCTGCCGCATCCACAAAAATAGAGTTCATCTGCGAATTGGCCGGACGCAGTTCGACCCGATTCTTCTCCTTGAAGAACCGCTTGAGCGTGGCCGCGCCGCGCTCGCTGGAATCAGCCAGATTCTTGCACGCTACAATCACATCTCCTGGCTCGACGTCGGTATCCTGCTCGATGAGCACATAGTCCCCATCATCGATGCAATCCTCGATCATCGACTTGCCCCTGACTTCCAGCAGGTACTTTCTTCCGGAAAATGCCTGCCGGGTCAGATCAACGTGCTGGTCGGGAACATCGTAGATTTCGAGCGGCTGCCCAGCCGCAATGCGCCCCTTGACCTCCAGACCTTGTCGAGTCAGGCGAATGCCACGGCTGGTATGGCCCTCGCGCTCGATAAAGCCCTTCTTTTCAAGTACGCCTAAGTGATAGTCTACGTGTCCGGTGGACTCGATGCCCACCGCCCCACCAATTTCACGGTTGGTAGGGGGACGACCATGCTCCTGGATGTACTCCTGGATGAAGTCATAGATCGCCCGTTGCTTTGCACTCATGTCATCCATCGTTGTCCTCACACGCTCCTTTCGCCTGGGTTCGACCTTTCCCCCTGGTCAGGTCTACACGAAGGAGGCTGCCCACACAAAATATAGGCCATAGAACCCACGTTCTACTGTCTGTAGCATACCAAACCGTTTGCGCCTTGTCAAGAGGTCTCTTGAACGAATTTTCCCAAACGCCTGAGAAGGCGCTGGTTAGCCCGCCTGCTCACCGACAAAATCGCCAAACAAATCCATTTGCGAAATGACACCCCCCTGATAGCGCGCAATGGAAAGCAGCGCGCCGCGCAAGCCCGCGATATCAATCGCCCAGAGGCGACCTCCATCGCGTTCCATCACCACACAGCTTCCCGCCGTTGCCAGCACGCGCCCGTGAATGGGCACGTCTACCGTTGGGAAAAGCCGCTCAGGTTGGGCACGCAAAGCTTGCAAGCGAAAGGCCGGGCGAAAATCCTCTATTTCCGGCGTGGGCAGCAGTAAGGCGGTTTCCTCCGTCTTGAGGTGGCGCACAACATAAGAGAAGGTCTTATCGATCTCCTCGCGCGCCTCCACATCGGAGAGCAGCGGATAGAGGCCGCGAATCTTGCTCGCCGCGCGCACGCGATCAATCAGGCCCAGATCACAGAGCGCGCGCTCCATGCGGCGGGCCGCGAAGCCTTCCGGGCAGCGGGCAATTACCGCGCCCAGATGCGCGCCCTGCTCCAAAAAGCGCAGGCGCACGCGCCGCTCAATCGCCACGCCGACCTTCACGCGCCCCGGCCCAAACGCCGCCAGATAGACAACGTGCGGCTCCGAAAGATAGGGGGCTTGTTCCAGCGCTTCGGGCGAAGGCGTTTCCAGGCCCACCCAGCGCGGCATCGCTTCGTGGCGCAGCCATTCCGGCACGCCCTCTAGCTCGGCGCAAGCCGAACATTGAAAAACGCGGGCGTAATCTGGCCCGCGCTCGACACTGCCCAACTCTTCGCCCTGATGGGGACAGGGCAGGCGTTTCAGCGTGTTGCGCTCGCGATAGCCGACACACAGCCGCCGCCGCTCATGCACGCGAAAGAGCAGATTCAGGCCAGGTTCGATGGGAAAACGGCGCAAGGGCGCGTCGGCCATCCCAGCCGGAAGCGGCCAGGGGCGCAAGAGCAGTTCCAGGCGCGCATTCCCCGGCTTCTGGCTGCCAGCCCCAGCAGCAGCGCCGGTTGCCGCTGCCCATTCATAGGCAATCAGGTGCTGGGAGGGGCGCACACCATTGGCATCAAAAGCGTCGGAAACAGCAGGCCGGGCGCCTGGCATCCCCGATTTTTGATTGACACGATCTGATTTATAGGGTCCTGCGGTTCTTCCCTCCGTTGGCATGCGGCTCCTCATATCTTCTGCGCGTCAAACGACGCTGTATGGCGCTCCCGCTCGTTCCCCTGCTCTTCCTTCGCCAGTCCCTGGAACAAGCAGCGAACTGGCAGCATAAATCGTGCCTGAGTCCGCTGCACTCCGCCAGCCTGTCATCGATCAGCATTCTGGCACACGCGCTGCGCACGTTACACAGTTCGCTCGATTTCTCTGTGTCTGGACCAGCGGTCAAAGCAACCACTGTGCTATGCCAATCATAACACAACTATGCAAAATTAACAAACAGAAGTTCTAATTTTCTGATCTATGCGAGGCGGCTCAGAACACAGTTGCGCCCCTGCCCGGGCTTTTTTTAAGCCATCCAGCAGGGGCGCAACAGGTACTTATAGGTACAAAGCGGCAGTATCAGGAGTGGCCGACGATTTTCCCACCTGCCGGAACCGTACCGGGCAGATACCAATCGGTGCTGGTCACGCCATCGGAATAATGCACGGTGGCACGCACCAGTCCCGGCGGCAAGCTGAACTGCTTCACAGGGTGTCCCTTTTCGGCCAGCAGCATGCTGTCGTGCCAGATGGGCGCGGCTCCATCAACCCCGCTGACATTCACCATTGGGTCGCCGTTATCGTTGCCAGCCCAGACGCCAATCACGTAATCGCTGGTATAGCCCACCGTCCAGTTATCCTTGAAATCGCTGGTGGTGCCGGTTTTGGCCGCTGCCGGGCGAACCACGCCGGTATTGCCGCTCTGGCAAGCGGGGCTGTAGGGCGTGCCGTTGTAGAGCATCAGCGGGCTGCACACGCCAAACTCATACTGGCGCTCTTTGTCGTCTGAAAGGGTGTTGGTAATCAGTCCGGCCACCTGGGAACTGAGGATGCGCTTGCCGGGGTCTTGATGCTGGTAGATGATGTGGCCCTGGCTGTCGCGGATTTCCTGAATCATATAGGGCTGCATCTGAACGCCGCCGTCGGCAAAGACGCCATACGCCGAGGTCTCATCGAGCAGATGCACGCTCAACCCGCCCAGCACCATCGACGGCGCGGGAGTGCCCAGATAGCTGCTAATGCCCATGGCCTGGGCCGTTGCCAGCGACTGCTGCACTCCGGCAAACATCTCTGTCTTTACGGCGGGCACATTGAACGAGTTCTGGAGCGCGTGGCGCAGGGTCATCTCGCCGTGATAGCGCAGGTCATAGTTGGTGGGCGAATAAATCGGCTCGCCCTCCGAGACGAAGATATGCACCGGTGTGTCGCTGATGGCCGTGCCGGGCGACCAGCCTTTTTCAAAGGCCGTCGCGTAGACAAACGGCTTAAACGATGAGCCAGGCTGGCGATAGCCCTGGGTCGCCACGTCGAACTGGCTTTGGGGGTTGATGCTGCCCACCAGCACCTCGATGGCTCCCGTGTGATAGTCGATCATCACCACCGAGGCATCGGACATATGGTGATCCTTGCGCATCGCGTTGATATGTTCCTGCGCGATCTTGAGCATCTGATTTTGCAGCGTCAGGTTCAGGGTCGTCGTCACCTGAAGGCCCGAACGGCTCAGGATGCTGGGGGGAATCTGGCCGCTGTCCATCAGCCCCTGCAATTCGCGCATCACATCGTTGGACACGCTGGGGTACACATTGGTGGCCTGCCCCAGATGGATAAAGCCTTTCCTGGCGGCTTCTTGCTCGGCCAGCACCGCGTCGGCAGAGGTGATATAGCCCGCCACCACCATCGATTCCAGCACCGTTTTCTGGCGGGCCAGCGCGATCTGGTAGTTGCTGGGGTCAGCCGGGTCATACTGCGAGGGCGCTCTGGGCAACCCGGCCAGCATCGCCGCCTGCGCCAGATCAAGCTTGCTGGCTGCGCGACTTTGCGGCGAATCGGGCAGGTTGAAATAGATATGCGCCGCGGCGTCAATACCATAAGCTTGCTCGCCGTAATAAATCGTGTTCAGGTAAAAGGTGAGGATTTGCTCTTTGGTATACTGCTGGTTGGCTCCCAGCGCCAGAATCATCTCGCGCAGCTTGCGATCAAACGTCGGCGCTGGGCCGACCAGCGCATTCTTAATAAGCTGCTGCGTAATCGTACTCGCGCCCGAGACAACCGAGCCATTGCGCAAGTCATCCGTGGCCGCGCGCACCACCGCCAGAAAATCCACGCCCTGGTTCTGCCAGAAGTCTTTATCTTCGATGGACGTGGTGGCATCGATCACATCCAGCGAAACCTGGTTGAGCGTGATCGTTGTCTGGAAGCCTTGATCGCCCAACTCATAGAGCAGATCACCCTGCGAATCATAGACTTTCAGGCTGTCTTTGGGCAGTTCAGCGGCCAGGTTCGTCACCTGCGTCTGTTCATAGGTGTAGTAGAGCAGGGCAATGCCAGCCACCGAGAGCATCACCATCATGGCAAGCGCGCTGGGAACCAGGATGCCGGTGAGCATCCCGTTTCGGACGCGCCGCTGCTGGCGATGCAGGCGATACGTGGAAGCATGCAAACGCTCGCGTTTCCAGTGGCGGCGCAGCACCTGCGCGCGGGTATAGGGCCGACCCGGCAACGGTGAGCCGGGGGCCGGTGGTCCAGGTGGAATCACCACCCGCACAGCGCGTTCGGGAGTCTCGGGCACGATCAGCGCCCGCTCCTCGGATACCGGCTCCAGCGAAGCTTCCTCTGGCTCGATGACGGCTGGCAGCGAAACCCGCACCGGCAACAATTGCAAGCTGAGCACCGGCCCGGTTTCCGCAAGTGGCCTGGTGATCTTTGCCGTTTTTTTCGGCGCAGGTCGCGGCTGGGTCACCGCAGCCGCCGGTTTGGCTTCCAGCGGCTGCGTGATTCTGGCAGTTTGCCCACGCTCGCCAAGCGCGCGCCGGTGACGCAAATGCTGCCAATGCTCGAAACGTGTTCCGGTGGCAGCGTTCTCGGCGACGCCTGCCTTCGCTGCCCAGAGCGTCTCACCAACGGCCTGGGTACGTTCTCCCCAGAGGTCATGCACCTGTGGGCGCAAGCTCTCCCAATGATGGAAGCGCGTTTTACCAGACGGTGTCGGGGCAGGTTGAGACCTGGATGGTGGCACAGAAGATGACGGTGATGGCTGGTCATCGGCCCCTTGCGGGCGTTCTGTTCGAGAATCAAGAGCCATAGGTGGGCACACCCTTCCCGCTGCAAGGCTTCCTGCCAAATTGCAGCGCGGATTGAATAGAGATGCGCTGAAGAGAAGAATCGCCCTTCCGGCGCATCTCCTACATCAGACGATAGAGAACAGGCGCCCGCTGATCTTTTCGGGAAGCCGGAGCGGAGATCGCCGGGCGAAGAGCGCTATTTGCATCAAGTATTGCTATAGACATACACGTATATGAGCGCGAGAGAGAAAAGCCGATACTGCTGAGTTTACTAGAGTAGAAGGCAGCGCCAGAGTGACATGACGACATGGATCAAGGTGTACCAGGGAGTCAGCCTACCAGGACCAGATGGCTATCCAGATGCGATGTGCGGTTCCAAAGTACGATCATGAATCGCCATAGTTGCTGCATGCTGCACACGCGACGACGATAGGAGATCGCCTGCGGGATGACACATCCAGGATCATAAGCTGAAAGGCTGACCCTGGCGCGTGTCCTCGCGGTGTATCAGCAACAGGCTATTGCGGCTTTCAATCCGCACCAGTCCGCTGTGTGTCCAATCGTGCGAACGAGCAGGAAGAGAAAATAGGCCCTCCATTACCCGTTCTTACTTCTATAACGTTCAGAAGCGACATTTTGATACAGGCTTGAAAATAAGGCGTCCGAGGCAAGCTGTATCAAGCCCTTCTTTACTGAAGTTGTAGCCTATTCTCGCCCAAAATGCAATGCCCTGCTTGCGCCCATTTGGACACATCGAGGTAAAATCGTGAGCCTCTTTGGCATCAACCGCCCGTAAGCTATCGAGCAAGCGGACAAGCGATCTGGCTCAGTGGGGCAGCGCAGCCAAACGCTGCGCCTCGGCAGCCTCGGCTTCCGCGTGCCTGCCGAGCGCGCGCAGCGCCTCCACCTGGCAGGCCCAGATGCCTGCTGCGCGGCGGTCCAGCCGCAAGCCGCGCTCGCACACGCCCAACGCCTGCGTAAAGCGGCGCAAAGCCAGCAAAGCGTGGGCCTGATAGAGATAGGCATCCGGCAGATATGGGTTGAGGGCCAGCGCCCGATCACTGGCGTTGAGTGACTCATCCGCCTGCCCCAGCGCCAGCAACGATCCGGCGCGCTCGCACCAGGCCAGCCCAAGATAGGGATTGAGCGAGAGCGCGTTTTCGCTGGCATCCAGCGCCTCCTGGGCGCGGGCCAGGCGGCACAAGAGCGCAGCGCTGCTGCACAGCAGTACGGCATCGCTCTGACGCAAATCGGCGGCGCGCTGATAAGCCGTCAACGCCTCTTCGAGGCGGCCCGGCCCCGCCAGCGCTGCGCCCTCATTGGCCCAGAGCGCTGCCGACACTTCCGGCGGCAGGAATTGCCCCGACGCCTCAGCGTGCTCGCGCGTCCGGCGGCAGAGGTCCAGCGCCTCAGCATGCCGCCCGGCCTTGTTCAGCAGCCAACTTCGGTTATTCGCAGCCGCCAGCGTCAGCGGCTGCAAGCTCAGCGCGCGCTCGCAGGCGACCAGCGCTTCGGCATCAGCCCGCAAGGCGGCCAGCACATAGCCAAGCTGCGCCCAGAACGCGGCGGTTGGCTGGTCAGCTTGCAGCACCTGCTGACAGGCCGCGCGGGCTTGCTGAAAGCGCCGCACCATGGCGCGCGTCCAGAAATTGTGATGCCAGGTCGCTGGCAGCGCTGGCAAAGAGCTTCCAGGGACAGGTGTTCCCAGCAGAATGCCATCTGGGCGGCTCAGCGCGTTGAGCGACCAGACCACATTATCCAGCGCGTGGGTCAGGGCCAGGTCAAGTACCAGCGCCTGCTGTCCCGCTGCCAGCCCTTCGGGGAAGCGCGCCAGTTCATTCAGCGCCTGCGCCCGATTGCTCCAGGCGCTGGCAAGCGTTGGCGTCAAGCGGATGGCCTGATCGCAGGCCGTCAGCGCTTCTTCGTAGCGTTGCAGCCCATTCAACGCCCAGCCTTTATTATTCCAGGCCAGCGCCAGCGTCGCTTCCAGGGCAATGGCCCGCTCGCAAGCGGTCAATGCCTCAGCATAGCGCCAGAGGCCGTTGAGCGCCCAGCCGCGATTGCTCCAGACCACCGGATGCGCCTCGTCGAGCCGCATCGCTTCGTCCGTCGCCGCCAGCGCCTCGGCAAAGCGGCGCAGCTTGTTCAAAATCCAGGCCAGATTATTCCAGACGGCCAGATCAGTCGGGTCGCTGCGGCTGGCCTGGCGATAGGCTTCAAGCGCCTCTTCATAGCGGCGCAGCTTAATCAGCGCCCATCCCTGGCAGGCCAGCGTCGGCGCGTGCCCCGGCTCGATGGAGAGCGCGCGTTTGCTCGCCGCCAGCGCTTCTTCATAGCGGCGCAGTTCGTTCAGCGCCCAGGCGCGGTTATGCCAGGCCACCGCATCATCTGCATCGAGCGCGAGCGCCCGATCGCAGCTAGCTAACCCTTCGTCCAGTCGCCCCAGCTTCAGCAGCGCGCAGCCCCGATTCGCCAGGAGCGACGCCGTAGGCGGCACCTGCGCCAGCGCCTGGTCGCAGAGCGAGAGCGCTTCGGCGTAGCGTTTCAGCCCAAGCAGCGCGTGGCCCTGGTTGCTCCAGGCATGCGGCAGACGCGCGTCGATGCTCACAGCGCGCCTGCTGGCGTCCAACGCCTCGTCGTAGCGGCGCAAGCCATTGAGCGCCCAGCTTGCCAGATTCCAGCTTTCACCATCGGCCTGATTGAGCGCCAGCGCGCGACGGCACGCCTCCAATCCCTCGCTGGCATGCCCGCGCCTGATTAGTTCGGCGGCCAACTGCCGCCAGAGATCGACGCGCTCAGGCGACGCATTGACCCTCTGCTGAAGCGCCGCCAGCGACGATTCTGCTATCGAGGGCGCGGCCACACTCCCGGCTGCGGTTCCAGTCTGCTGTGCCACAGCGGCTGTCCCGGCTTCAGCCTGTTCGGCGCGGGCTACACCCACCGCCAGATCAGGCGACTGCTCCGGGGCGTCGGAGGACACATCCCCAATCGTTGCCGCCGCGTCCATCTCCTGGCTCATCGGCTTTGTTCCTTTCTCTTTCTATGCCACGGCGAGGGACCGCGCGTTTTGCTGCTTTGCTTATCTATTCTAGCAATGGGCAAGAAAAGCGCACATTGCCTATGGTTGAGCATAGGCCACCTGTTCAAAGCTGTCAAGCAAATCGCAGCAGAATGGGCATTTGGCCCAGCCTACAGGCGGGCCGCGCAGAGCACAAACTGATAACATCCCTGGCATAGATAGGTTCCGGTCTTGTTCCGGTACAGTTTGACAGCTACCCCCCTGGCATCTATAATGCCTTCCGGCCTGACCTGGGCAGCGCCGCACAGAAGGGGGAGCCAATGCTTACATTAGATAGAGAGATTTGCCGCAATCTGGACGCCGTTCTTCAGCGCGAATGGCTGGTCACCAACGGCCTGGGCAGTTACGCTTCTGGCACGGTGGCGGGCGCCAACACCCGCCGCTATCATGGGCTGCTCGTTGCGGCGCTGCGCCCCCCGGTTGCGCGCACAGTCATGGTGGCGAAGGTAGACGAAGAGATCGAGTACGATCAGCGCACGCTCTACCTGGGCACCAACGAATACCAGGACGGCACGATCCATCCCGGCGGCTTCGTCCATCTGGAGCAGTTCGCGCTGGAAGACGGTCTGCCAGTCTGGCTCTATCGCATTGGCGGCCCCGACGAATTGATGCTGGAAAAACGCATCTGGATGGAGCACGGCCAGCACACAACGTATGTGCGCTATCGCCTCTTTCGCCAACCAGCCGAGCAGCACAACGGAGCCGCGACGCAGGCGCAAGCGTCGCCAGCCATCACACTCACCCTGCTGCCGTTTGCCGCCTATCGAGATTTCCATTCTCAACAATACGGCAGCGCAGATCGGCAGTTCGCCATCGCTGGCTTATACCCCGCCGACGGCGGCCAACAGGACGAACCGCCCGGCATTGCCGGATGCCGGATTACCGCCTTTGCGGGCGCGCAGCCCTATCATCTGCTCGCCAGCGGGGCGCAGACCTCTACGCTCGACTTCACGCCGATGGGCGTCTGGTACTGGCGCTTCCTGCACCGCAAAGAGCGCGAGCGCGGCCTGCCCGATACCGAAGATTATTACTTGCCTGGCCTCTTCCGGGCGCGGCTGACCCTGGCGGGCAAGGACAAAAGCGATCAAGACACCTTGACGCTGATCCTGACCGCCGAACCGCGCTGGGCCGCCTATACGCGCCCTGGCGCTCCGGCAAAATCGTTGCAGCGCGCCTGCGCTCGCCAGCGCGAGATTGTTGACAGCGGCCCTCAGCACCTGGGCGAGCGTGACCGTGACTTCTTGCAACAGCTTCGCCTGGCGGCAGACCAGTTTCTAGTCGTGCGCCCTCTCAACGGTAGCAAGCGCAGCGGCAATGCTGCGCAGGCTTCGGCCACGGTGATTGCTGGCTATCACTGGTTCGCCGATTGGAGCCGCGATACCATGATCAGCCTGCCAGGGCTGACGCTGGCAACCGGACGCTTCGATGAGGCGCGCAGCCTGCTCGAAAACTTTGCTCGCTATCTGGAACGCGGCATGCTGCCGAACCGCTTCCCCGACAGCGGGGAAAAGCTGACCGACGCCGACTATAACACCGTCGACGCTACACTCTGGTATTTTCACGCCCTCGATCAATATCTGCGCCTCAGCGGCGATACCTCCCTGCTGAACACGCTCTATCCAGCGCTAGAAGAGATCATTGCCTGGCATCAGCGCGGCACCCGCTTTGGCATTCGTGTTGACACGCGCGATGGACTGCTGGCGGCGGGCGAACCTGGCGTACAACTCACGTGGATGGATGCCAAGGTGGATAATTGGGTGGTCACGCCGCGCATCGGCAAACCCGTCGAGATCAACGCGCTCTGGTACAACGCGCTGCGGCTGATGGAGGAATGGGCTGCCAGCCAGGGCAAAGACCCGCAGCCTTATGGAGCCGCAGCGGCGCGCTGCCGCGAAAGCTTCAACCAGCGCTTCTGGCAGGAGGCCAGCGGCTATCTGGCCGATGTCATCGACAGCCCCGACGGCGACGACAGCAGTCTGCGCCCGAATCAAGTCTTCGCCATCTCCTTGCCACACCCGGTCCTCGATCCCGCCCACTGGCAGCCCGTGCTGGACACCCTGACGCGCCACCTGCTCACTCCGCTGGGGCTGCGCAGCTTGAATCAGGAGCACCCGGCGTATCAGGGCCACTATACAGGCGACGTTCGCGCGCGCGACGGCGCATATCATCAGGGGACGGTCTGGGCCTGGCTCATTGGCCCTTATCTCGATGCCCGCTTGCGCGTCTCCGGCTCCGCCGACGAGCGAGCGCGAGCGCAGGAAGAGGCGCGCTGCCTGGGCATCCTCGCAGCGTTCCGCGATCATCTTGAGCAGGAGGGTCTGGGCAGCATCAGCGAAATCTTCGATGGCGAAGCGCCCTATACCCCGCGCGGCTGCATCGCCCAGGCATGGAGCGTTGCCGAAGTCCTGCGGCTCTGGTCGCGCTGCCACCATCTGGCGCCCACGTCGGAACCTCCAGCGGCGGCCACCGGCAAAACACGCGGACGCCGGGTACGCGCCGTCTGAGCACGATAGTGATATGCTATTCAATGAAATGCTCTCGCTGCTTTTCGTTCCTTGCTGCGGATAGGATTATCACGCCATGCCTGACGCACCCGCTCCCATGGCCTGGGGCCAGCATACACTGACCTGGGGCGGCCATACGTATCTCATGGGCATCTTGAACATCACGCCCGATTCGTTCTCTGGCGATGGGCTGATCGCGGCAGACGCGCCGAGCGCGCAGGTGATCGAGCGCGCTGTTGCCCAGGCGCGGCAGATGGTGGCCGATGGGGCCGAACTGTTGGACATCGGCGGCGAATCCACGCGCCCCAGCACCGTCGGGGCCGAGCCGCTTTCGGCTGAGATAGAACTTCAGCGCGTCATTCCTGTGATCGAGCAACTGGCAGCCGTCTTGCCTTCCACTGTCATCCTCTCGATTGATACCTATAAAGCCGCCGTGGCCGAAGCCGCGCTGAACGCGGGCGCGGCGCTCATCAACGATATTACAGGCCTGCACGGTGACCCAGAGATGGCCGCGCTGGCCGCCAGCCGACAGGCGCCCATTGTGCTGATGAGCAATCTGCGCGGTCAGCCGCGCCATGACCCATTGGCAGATGTGACGCGCCAGCTTGCGCGCAGCGTGCAGCTTGCGCTGGATGCCGGGATTGCCTGGGACCACCTCATCCTTGACCCTGGATTTGGCTTTGGGCTGGCGGGGGTCGAAAATCTGCGCGTCCTGGCGCGGCTGGCTGAACTGCGCGCGCTGGGTCGCCCGCTGCTGGTGGGCACATCGCGCAAGTCGCACATCGGCCTGGTGCTGGGCACACCCGCCGATGACCGCCTGGAAGGCACCGCCGCCACCGTCGCCCTGAGCATCGCCTATGGCGCGGACATCGTGCGCGTTCACGATGTCCGCCAGATGGCACGGGTCGCGCGCATGGCCGACGCCGTGGTGCGCGGCTGGACACCGGAGCCAGCCCCATGAGCCAGAACCCGCTTGAGACGACGCGCTGGCTGAGCACATTTCACGACAGCGAGCGCGGCGGCCAGTTTGTCGCCGATGGCGAAGGCAGCCTGAACCGCGAGCGTGCCCTGCTGGCGCGGCTGGGCAATCCCCAGCGCGCGTATACGATTACGCATATCGCCGGAACCAAGGGCAAAGGCTCAACCAGCGCGATGCTCGCCGCCATGCTGCACGCGGCAGGCATGCGCACTGGCCTGTACACCCAGCCCGATCTGCACACCTGGCACGAGCGTATTCGCCTGAACGAGCAGACCATCACCGAAGCTGAAGCGCTCCATTTCTTGCCACCATTGAAAGATGCCCTGGCGCGGCTCGATGCTGGCTCCTATCTTACCTATGAAGTGGTGACTGCGCTGGCTTTGCTTGCCTTCCAAGACGCTCATGTGGAGCAGGCCGTGATCGAGGTGGGCCTCGGCGGGCGGCTGGATGCGACCAACGTCGTCGAGCCAGCGGTGACGGTAATTACCTCCATCAGCTACGATCACATGGCCTTCCTCGGCCCGACGCTTGCCGACATTGCCCGCGAGAAGGGGGGCATCATCAAGCCTGGCATCCCGCTGGTGTGCTCGGCGCAGGCTCCCGAAGCGGTGGAAGTGCTCACGCGCATCTGCGCCGAACGCGGCGCGCCGCTGCTGCGCGTGGGACCTGCCGGAACGCCAGGCTGCGCCTATCAGTACCAGCCACTCACAGCCGAAAGTGATCGGCAGTGGGGCGATATACAGACACCACAGCGAACTTATCGCAATCTGGAACTGCGCTTGCTGGGCACCCATCAACTGGAGAACGCCACAGCGGCGATTGCCGCCGCCGAGCAACTGCAACAAGCCGGAGCCAGCATCGACGAGGCGGCCATTCGCCAGGGATTACAGGCGGTCAACTGGCCGGGGCGTTTACAGGTGATAGGACAACAGCCCTGGGTCGTGGTCGATGGCACGCACAACGCCGATTCGTTTGCCAAACTCTTTGCCGCGCTGCGGCGGCACTTCCCCTTCAAGCGCTTGCTGCTCGTGGTGGGGGTCATGGCCGATAAAGACCTGGCGGGTATCGTCAGTGAGATCGCGCAAGCGGGGGTAGATGAGGTCTTTGTCACCCCACTAGATCACCCACGCTCGGCACAGCCGGACCGCATTGCCAAACTGCTGGAGGCTCAGCTTCCACTGATTGACATCCACACCGACCCCAACAGCGCCGAGGCACTGGCGCATGCCAAAGCAGCGGCCTGGCCGCTTGATCTCATCTGTGTGGCCGGTTCCGTGGCGCTGGCAGGTGAGGCGCTGCGCTGGTTCAGCCAGCAGCCTTGACAGGATTACAGCCTGCCCAGCCGACGGATGTCTTGATCGGCAACCTCCGCCGCCAGTTCGCGCATCGTGCGCCCAAGCAGCGGATGGCGCAGGTCGGGCACGATTTCGGCCAGCGGCACCAGGACAAACGCCCGCTCGGCCATACGGGGATGCGGCACCGTCAGTTCTGGCGTGGCGATGATTTGATCGCCATAGAGCACGATATCCAGATCGATCTCGCGCGGTCCATAGCGAAAGCTGGGCGTTCTTCCCAGCCGCTGTTCCAGGTCTTTCAGGAAGTGGAGCAGGTCAAGTGGGGCAAGCTGCGTGCGCCCGGCGCTGACCAGATTATGATAGAAGGGCTGGTCCGTAACCAACTGCGGGGCCGTCTCGTAGACGCTGGAGACGCGCTCGATCTGATAATCAGGGGCCAGACCGGCCAGCGCGGCGCGCAAAAACGCATCGCGGTCGCCCAGGTTGCTGCCCAGGCCCAGCACGACCAGCGGCAGGGTATATGATTGATCGGACAGCTCAGTGGGCATGGCGGTCTTCCTCGCTCCAGCGTTAAGTCCTTGCAGGAGAGATGTCTGGGCTGCTAAAATAACCCTCAGTTAGTCGCAGCGAGAGCCGACGGAGCATTATTTTCTATGATACCCTCTCTGCGCTGCGTCACCTGGCACACTCGCCTCTGGCTGGTGACCAGGATACGCAACTGGCAGTTTCGCCATGCGCTTCGCAGCGCCCTGGCTGGCAAACACTCTTTGCTCTCTTCCCAGAAAGAAAGCCGAATGAAGCGTAACATCTTATTAATTCGTCATGGGCAGGCCACATTTAATGTCGAACATCGCTTGCCGGGGCAGCTTCCCGGCATTCCACTCACCGAAGAAGGACAGCGCCAGGCGCAGCGCACCGGCGAGGCGCTGGCAGGGCTGCCCATCAGCGCCATTATCAGCAGCCCGCTGGAGCGCGCCCGCCATACCGCCGCGCTGATTGCCCATCCGCGCGACATCCCTATTCAAATCGACCCTGACCTGGCCGATACCAACGTGGGCAAGTGGGCAGGCATGAATTATAACGAACTTTCCAAGAGCGACGAGGAATGGAAGCTTTACGCGCGCACTATGACCGTTGCGCCGCCTGGCGTCGAAACCGCGCTGGATGTCCAGGCGCGGGTGGTGCGCGCCACCGAACGCGCCCGGCGCGCTCCTGATCTGGGCGAGTATGTGGCGCTGGTGGCGCACGCCGATGTGATCAAGTTTATCGTAGCGTATTATACGGGAATGCCCCATAGCTGCATTCATTATTTGAGCATAGATAATGCCTCGGTGACCCTGCTGGCCTTTAGCGAGCACGAACATCCTCCCGCAATCCTGTCGCTCAACTGGACACCTTCGCCCGGCTGGCTGACCTACACGCCGCCACCGCCCGCCGAAGCACAGGCCCAGGCGGATGGGCAGGTGACAGCATCGCCAGAAGCGACGGCGGAGGGAGGCCAGAATCAACCACCCCAGCATGAACCAACCACTGCCGCGCCTGCCGCGCCGCAGCATGAGACGTAATTCAAGCGTTCCCAGGCAACCGTTTCCGGCAAGGGCATTTCTTGCTGCAAGCACAGCAGATGACACGATTGCGAGCCTTGCGCGGATCAGCAAAAGAAGGAGCAAACTGTGTTCGACGCCCGCAACCCTTATGAGCGGCATATGTGGCATTACGAATCTGACAGACCGCTGTCGGTGGCCCAGCTTATCGCGCTGGGCAGCCTGGACAGCTACACTGCCGCGTTGCTCTGGATGCTGATCGAGCGCCACGCCTCCTATATCATCTCGGGGCCGACCAGCCCCACACCAGGCGTCGGCAAAACGACCACCCTCAACGCCATGCTCGATTTCCTGCCCGATGGCACCTCGCTGGTCTATACCTCCGGCATGTTCGAGCGCTTCGACTTCCGCGAAGTGACCGAGCCAGCCACCACGCGCGTGCTCTGCAACGAGGTCAGCGATCACCTGCGCATCTATATGTGGGGCCGTGTGGCGCGGCGCTTCCTCGATCTCACCGCAGAGGGCTATGCCATCGCCACCAGCATGCACGCCGACACGTTGGATGACGTGCTCAGTGCCCTGATGGGCGATTTGCGTTTATCGGCAGAGCAGATGGCGCGCCTGGGCGTAATCGTCAATATTGGCATTGTTGGCCGGACCTGGCCGCCGCGCCGCCGCTTCCTTACCACCAATCTGATGTTGCCCAAAACTGCTGACGATCCAGCCAAGACTGATGAGCAGCAAGACGCATCGGAGGTATCCTCGGATATGCTGCTCGGCCCCGCGAGCGAGCACCTTTCCATTCTGCCGCTCTCACGCTGGGAATCGAAAGGCGACTGCTTCACGCATCCAGATGCCAATACGCTCGCCCAGGTCGCGGCGTTCCTCAAGATGGACGTTGCTGACTTCAACACCGCGCTTCAGCGGCGCGCCGATTGCCTGCAAGAGTTGGCAGAAGGCAACGGCGCGAGCCAGCGCCAGGTGCGGCGCGCTATCACTCGTCTGCGCGAGGAAGAAGAACGGCAGAGGACCGACGCCAGCCAGGACGACTCGCAGTCTTGAAAAGCAGTTTTCTACAATTCATCCTATCCTCCCCATGAATTGGCATGAAACTTGCCTGGAAGAGTGTTAGAAAAACCGGAACGCAGCGTCGCGCTGCTGGAGGGCGCTGCCGGTTTGAACCTCTTGTCCGAGAGGCTTACAATTCGTAGGGGAGGATATTGATAATGAAGAACCAGCCACAAGCCAAGATGCTTACCGTTGGCGAGTTGTGCGCAGCCATTGCCGATGGCCGCCTGCCCGCCACGTTAGAAGATAATCAGTGGTATCAGGTCAACGGGCGCGAACTGCGCCGCTTTGCCAATCGTCAGCAGCAGCAGCGCCCGGAGGGCGTTGTTCCGCACAGCCTGCACCTGGTCGAACGCTAAGCGAAACGCGCCCGGTTCTGGACCACCGGGCGCCTTTTTAACCATTGGCTGTGGCCGCCTGCCAATATTTACTGGTAGGCGCGTGGCCCAGCAGCGAGGCCAGAAAGCTGGTGGCCTCGACCACTTTTCCCAGATCGATGCCGGTCTCGATGCCCAGGCCGTGCAGCATATAGAGCAGGTCTTCGGTTGCCAGGTTGCCCGCCGCGCCCGGCGCGTAGGGACAACCGCCCAATCCACCAGCCGAAGAGTCGAAGGTCGTCACGCCCAATTGCAGCCCGGTCAGCACATTTGTCAGCGCCGTGCCGCGAGTATCGTGAAAGTGCAGCCCCAGCTTCTCGAGCGGCACGCGCCCGGCCAGCAGCGTCACCACTTCCACCACCTGATTAGGCGTCGCTACACCAACCGTATCGCCCAGCGAAAGGTTATCCACTCCTAGCCCTAGCAGACGCTCGGCCACTTCCAGCACTTTTGCAGGTGATACCGCGCCCTCATAGGGGCAGCCAAACACTGTCGAGATATAGCCACGCACCGGCACACCCGCGCCCCGCGCCATCTCGATTACCGGACGAAAATGCTCCAGGCTCTCGGCAATGGTGGCGTTGATATTATGCCGGGTAAAGGTTTCTGACGCGGCGGTAAAGACGGCTATCGACTGCGCGCCTGCCGCCAGTGCCCGCTCCATGCCTTTCTGATTGGGCACCAGCACTGGATAGCTGACGCCAGTGCGCCGCGTAATGCCCGCCATCACCTCGCTGGCATCGGCAAGCTGCGGAATCGCTTTGGGGCTGACGAACGAGGTCGCTTCCACCGTGCCAAAGCCCGCCGCCGACAGCAAGTCGATAAACCTGATCTTGGCGGCAGTGGGTATCTGCGCCTTCTCGTTCTGCAAGCCATCCCGTGGTCCGACTTCAACAACCCGCACATGCTTTGGCAAACTATCCAAAAGCGCCATTGCTTTTGCTCCTTACTCTATTTAGCGCCAGATTCCTCAACATCTGCCGCTGTGCCGCCTGATGCCTCTTCACCAAGCTCGACCAGCGTCGCCCCTCCGGGCACTGATGCGCCCTCCGCAAAGGGCAGGCGGCGCACAATCGCGGCGTGCGGCGCGGCAATCGCGTGCTCCATCTTCATCGCGCTCAGCACCAGCAAGGTTTGCCGCGCTTGCACATGCTCGCCCTCGCGCACATGCACTTTGACAATCGTGCCTGGCATCGGAGCGGTCAACTTTTGCTGCACGGCGCTAGCGGTCGCGCCAGCCGCCGCGACATCGACATCCAGTGGGCGCGGCCGCTCCAGCCGATAACCCACTCCCTGCCAGGACACCAGCGTCTCGTAGCCGCGCCACACCACGCGCGCCAGCCCGCGCCGCTCGCCAAACTGCACAATGACCTCATCTGCCGAAGGGCGCGCCAGGGTAACAAGGAATGCCTTCTCTGGAAACAGCCCTTGCTGCCGCCCCTCGCGTTCGCCGACTATACGAACAGCCCACCTGGAAACATCATCTGATGCAGGTGTTAGCGTCAAGTGATACTGCTGCCCCTCATAGGTATACAGCAGTGTTTGCTCAGCCCCTCGGCGCAGCGCGCCGCCCTGCGTCCAGGGATTGAAAGGGCGGCCATTTGTATTGCGCGCCGCCCTTTCGTTAACGCTTATCTGTTCGGGCGCAGCAGCCACTTCCAGCGCCGCCGCTGCCAGCAGCGCCTCAATGGGCAATGACGGGCGTTCAAGCTGGGCGCTCAGGTCGTGCTTTATCAGAAAATCGGTGAACGTGCGACCAGCCGCGAAGGCGGGATGCGCGGCAATCACGCGCAGCAGCGGCAGGTTCGTCTCCACGCCCAGCACGGTCCAGCGGTCCAACGCCCAGCGCAGCCGCTCCAGCGCCGCTGGCCGATCTTCGCCAGAGGCAATCAGCTTCGCCAGCATCGGGTCATAGTGCACCGTCACCTCGCTGCCGCTGACAACGCCGCTGTCCAGGCGCACGCCGGGGGCGCGGGGCAGATCAAAGACCTCTATCTGCCCAATCGAGGGCAGGAAACCGTTGGCCGGGTCTTCGGCATACAGCCGCATCTCGATGGCATGGCCGTGCGGCGCGATGTGCTCCTGACTCAGCCGCAGCGGTTCGCCAGCGGCAATCAGGATTTGATGCTTCACCAGATCAAGACCCGTCACCGATTCGGTCACTGGATGCTCCACCTGAAGGCGTGTATTCATCTCTAAAAAGTAGTAGCGCCCATCGGCATCCAGCAGAAATTCGACGGTGCCCGCGTTGACATAGCCAGCCGCCTCGGCCACGCGCACCGCTGCCGCGCCCATCTCGGCGCGCAGTTCAGGCGAGAGCGCCACCGACGGGCTTTCCTCGACAATCTTCTGATGCCGCCGCTGGATGGAGCATTCGCGCTCGCCCAGGTGAATCGTGTGGCCGTGCGCATCGGCCAATATCTGAAACTCTACGTGGCGCGGCTCAACAATCAACTTTTCCAGAAACATGCGCTCGCTGCCGAACGCGCCCAACGCCTCGCGTTTCGCCCCGGCTAATGCTTCGGCAAAGTTCTCTTCGCCCAACAATGCGCGCATGCCTTTGCCGCCGCCGCCATCGGTGGGCTTGAGCATCACCGGAAAGCCGATCTGCCGCGCCTCAGCCAGAAAGCGCTCGGCGCTCTGGTCCTCGCCAGCATAGCCGGGAATCGTCGGTACACCGGCCTGCTGGGCAATCTCTTTGGCCGCCGTCTTCGACCCCAGCAGGCGAATTGCCTCCGGCGATGGGCCGATAAAGACGATGCCCGCCGCCGTGCACGCTTCGGCAAACTCGGCGTTCTCCGAAAGAAAACCGTAGCCCGGATGAATCGCCTCAGCGCCAGCGCGCCGCGCCGCGCCGATGATTGCCGGAATTGATAGATAGCTCTCGGCAGCAGGCGCTTGCCCGATGGGGGAGGCTTCGTCGGCCAGGCGCACATGCAGCGCCCCGCGATCGGCTTCCGAATAGACGGCCACCGCCGTGATGCCCAGCGCCTGGCAGGAGGCCATTACCCGAACCGCTATCTCGCCACGGTTGGCTACAAGGATTTTTGTAAACATCGCCTCTTTATATAATCTGCACTGTCCACAGTATCCACGCTATCTACACTATCTATGGGATAGGGCAGATGCACCCTGCCGGACTATCTCTCAGCCTTCCAGCGTCGCGGCCCAGCTTGCGCGGCGCTTTTCCAGAAAGGCTCGGATGCCTTCCTGACCCTCACTGCTTGTGCGCAGGGCGGCAATCATCTCAACGGTCAACTGGCGTGCTGCTTCGTAACCCATACCAGGCACCGCATGGAAAAGCGCTTTCGTCGCCTCGATGCCCGCCGGGCCACTGCTCAGCAGGCTTGTCAGCGTCTCAGCGACGGTGGCATCCAACTGCTCCAATGGCACGACGCGATGCGCCAGGCCGATCTCGCGGGCACGCGCCGCGTCGAACTGCTCGCCCGTCAGTCCATACGCCCGCGCGTAACCCGCGCCGATGCGCCGCAGCACAAAGGGCGAGATCACCGCCGGGCCAATGCCCAGCCGCACCTCGGTCAGCCCAAATCTCGTGCCCTCGGCGGCAATCACCACATCGCAGACACACGCCAGTCCCACGCCACCACCCAGCGCTGCGCCATGAATGCGAGCAACGACGGGATTGGGGCACTTATCAATCGTTGTGAACATATCCGACATGCGCAGCGCGTCGGCAATATTTTCGTCGCGGGTATAGTCCAGGCTGGCGCGCATCCAGTTGAGGTCGGCCCCGGCGGAAAAGAGCGGCCCAGCGCCCGCCAGCACAATAGCGCGCACACTGGTATCCGCGCCCAGCGTGGCAAAGCAGCGCTGCAAATCAGCAATCAATTCGGCATTAAAGGCGTTGCGCACCTCTGGCCGGTTCAACGTCACCCAGGTTACTGGCCCGCGCCGCTCAACCAGCAGGTGACGATAGGTTTCCTCATCGGACATGGCGCCCCCTTGTACCCCTCATAGTACTTTTAGAAGCAGAACATCCTGCCTCTTCATCTGGAGCATAGCATCTGGCCGATGCGCCCGCAAGCCCTGCTGTCCATTTCCGGTTTCAAGCCGCCTGCTCAGAATACTTCGATAGCCCCGCTTGCCCAGGTCCGCTATAATACAAGGAGTTTGTCGTTCTGCTCGCTAGCTTACACAAGGAGGATAGGAAAGCAGCGTGTAACAGTCCAACGAACAACCCAACGAGACCAGGCCAAGCCGCAGGGGTCCTGCGCAGCGCCATCCCCTTGACATATCAATGCTTTTGCTTGTAGGAGGATTCACTCGTGGCAGAAAATACCATTATCCGGCTCCCCGCTGAGGAACGTAATCAGCTTGAACTCGAAGCCCTGCGTCTGGCCGACACTAATCCCAAGCCGGAAGGCTGGGCGCTTTCGCCCAAGATGGTTGCCACCTTCATCATGGGCACCACGGGCAGCAAGCGCAACAGCAGCGCGCCCACCACCTACGAAACCGCCGACGGTCGCAAAATCCCGATCACACCTAAATATATTGGCGACCGCTCCATCATCGAAGTAGCGATTGCCACGCTGGCCTCGGACCGCGCCCTGCTGCTGGTCGGCGAGCCAGGAACGGCGAAAAGCTGGCTTTCCGAACACCTGACCGCTGCCATCTCCGGCACCAGCCGCTATGTCATTCAGGGCACTGCTGGCACGACGGAAGACCAGATCAAATATTCCTGGAACTACGCGCTGCTGCTGGCGGAAGGCCCCAGCCTGAACGCGCTCGTGCCCAGCCCGATGTATCGCGCCATGGAAGAGGGCAAGGTGGTACGCTTCGAGGAATTGACGCGCTGCTCCTCCGAAGTGCAGGACGGCATGCTCTCGATTCTTTCTGAAAAAGAGATTGCTGTGCCCGAACTGCGCCTGACCGTTCCGGCGCGGCGCGGCTTCAGCGTCATCGCCACCGCCAATACCCGTGATCGCGGCGTCAACGATATGTCCAGCGCGCTCAAGCGCCGCTTCAACTTCGTCGAACTGCCGGTTCCTGAAGATTTGGCTTCCGAAACGGCGATTGTCGAGAAGCGCACCCACGACTTGATGAGCGATTACAAACTGGAATCTCAACTGCCCGCTGATCTGGTGAAGATGCTCGTCACCATCTTCCAGGAACTGCGGCGCGGGCGCACCATCGACGGCAAGGTCAAGGTCAAGACGCCCGGCGCGGTGCTGAGCACTGCCGAAGCCATCTCAGTGCTCTTCAATAGTTCGATTCTCGCCGCGCATTTTGGCAGCGGCCAGGTCAGCGCCTCCGAAGTGGGCCGCAGCCTGGTCGGCGCGGTCGCCAAAGAAGATTCCCGCGACATCGAAACTCTGCGTGAATACCTGGAAACCGTGGTCAAGGGCCGCTCCGGCAAGGAGTGGGAGCAGTTGTACGAGGCGCGTCGTTATGTCTAACGCTGTCGAAACGAGTCAGGCTGTCGCTATCTTTCCGGTGCGCCACCACTCGCCAGCCGCCTCGCTGCATGTGCAGGCGATGATTGCGAAGCTGCGGCCTAAGATCATTTTGATCGAAGGCCCCAGCGACGCCACCGACCTGATCCCGCTGCTGCTGGCCGATGGCAGCGAGCCGCCCATCGCGGTGCTCTGCTATTTTCAGGCGAGCGGCGACGGCAACCAGGAGACCGAAGAACGCAGCGGGCCATCATCGCTGGTGTCGCCGTTCTGCGCCTACTCGCCGGAATACGTTGCCATGCGCGCCGGGCAGAAGATCGGCAGCGTGCTGCGCTTCTGCGACATTCCCGCGGGCGCGATGCTGGAATGGCGCTCGCAGGACACCGCGCCGCGCGCACCATCCGAGCAGCCCGCGCCCTCAGGCGAAGAAGCAATCAACGAAGATGGCTCCGTGCCGCAGCACATCGTGCCCACGCTGGAGACGCAGCTTGCCGCGCTGGCCGAACACTTTGACCGGCGCGACTCCAACGAGTTCTGGGACACCTACTTCGAGATGAGCGCCCGCGCGCTCAACGACGCTGCTGGCTTCACTCGCCAGATGCACGCCTATGGCGATCTGGTGCGCGACTGGTACGAGCCGGACGAGCCACCAATGGTTGCCAGCGCCGCCGCCGTGCCCGATGGGGCTGAGGCAGCGAATCCAGAGGCACAGGCCGACCCCGCGCAGCCCTCTGATCGGCCCGCATTGGGTGGGCGACAGATCGACTTTGACCGCTTCCGCGAAGCGTTCATGCGCACCGAGATTCGCCGCGCCCTGGCGGAAGGCTACAAGCCCGAAGAAATCATGGTGGTCTGCGGCGCAGCCCACGCCAGCGCTCTGAGCCTGGAGGGCAGCGACTTTAGCTTTGACAGCGAGCGCGTCAACGAGGCCAAAAGCGCCAAAGCCGCTACGCTCACGCTGATTCCCTATAGCTACGCCCGGCTCTCCGAGCAATCAGGCTATGGCGCGGGCAACCGCGCCCCGGCCTACTATCAGCAAGTCTGGGAGAATAAAGGCGATTTTGCCAGCGCCACGCGCAAATTTCTGCTGCTGGCGATGAACAACATGCACGCCAAGGGGCATGCCATCAGCCTGGCCGATGCCATCGAGGCGGAGCGCCTGGCCTGGACATTGGCAGCGGTGCGCGACAAGCCCGCGCCTGGTCTGGAGGAACTAGAAGATGCCGCCCGCGCCTGCTATGGCCGAGGCGCGCTTGATACGAAAGGCTTCTTGCAACCCCTGCTGATTGGCGACGCGCTGGGCAAGCTCTCGTCCAAAGTGGAGCGCACGCCGCTTCAGCAAGATTTCTATGCGGGGACGAGCCGCCTGCGTATTCCCCTGGCAGATTCGCCCAAAAAGCTGGACAAGCCGCCGATGCGCCTGCAAGACCCGCGCGATCTGCAACGCTCCGTCTTCTTGCATCGCTTGCAGGTGGCGGGCGTGCCGTTCGCCACGCTCAGCCGCAGCGGACGCGCCGAGTTTCAGCACTCCAGCAGCAGGCACACCCAGGGCGTCAGCGCCGATAACCTGAACTTCGACCACCTGCGCAACATGATGGAAATCTGGGAAGTGCAGTGGACACCGCACACCGACATTCGCCTGATCGAGCTTTCCATCGAAGGTGATCGGGTGCGCGATGTCTGCGCACGCCTGTTACGCCGAGAGCTAGATGCCGCCCAGGATATCAGCGCGATCACCAAGATTCTCTTGCGCGCCGTATTGGCGAATATTCCCGAACTGTATAACCGCATTCTGCGCCGCTGCGATGAGGCCGTGGCTGAAGGCAGCGATCTGCACGTGCTGGCGCAGGCGGGCAACCATCTGCATCAACTGGCGCAATATGGTTCGACGCGCAAGCTCGACCCGGCGCTCTTCACCAGCCTGCTCACGCGCGTCTATACCCGCGCCGCGCTGCTGCTGCCTGCGGGCGCGATTGTTGGTGACGACGAGGCCGCCAAAGTCGTCAGCGCGCTCAAGCTGCTGCACGAACTCAGCAGCCGCCGCAGCGACCTGGACGCTTCGCTGCTCAATGAGCGACTGGCGTTGGTCGCCGACACGCAAGGCAACGCGGAAGGCAAAACCGAGAGCACCGTGCATCCCAGCATTGCCGGACTGGCCGCCACGTTGCTGCTGCTGCGCGGAGCCATCAGCCAGGATGATCTGGCAACGCTGATGGGAAGACGACTTTCGGGCGCGGAAGAGCCACAACGCGGCGCGCAGTTCCTGGAAGGCTTGCTGGCGCTGAACCGCGCCATGCTGCTGCGCAACCGCGACATCGTGGGCTGGCTCAATTTCTACCTGCAATCCCTCAGTTCAGAGGCATTCATGCATACCCTGCCGGTGCTGCGCCGCGCCATGTCTGAACTCTCCAAGGCAGAGATTGGCGTGCTGATGACGACGCTGGCTCCCCTGCTGGGGATCAAAGAGCGCATTCAGGAAACCGCGCTCCTGGAGCCGAAGCATCTGGCCGAACTGCGCGCCATCGACGCCGAACTAGCCGCGCTGCTGGCGGAGGAACTGTAATGGACACGATCACTATCCATCCGGTCATGCCCCTGCTGCGCCAGGCCGAACGGACGCTGGCAAACACCATCGCGGGGGGACTGGACCAACTGACCGCAGGCAGCGAAGAGATCAGCGACCTGATTCTGCGGCTCCAGGAAGCCGGGCTGGAGCAGATTGCTGGCGCGCTGCAGCGCGCGCTGGCCGCCGAAGATCGGACGCAGCGGGCCAACAGCCTGCTGCGCGCGTATAAGGCGCTGACCATCGTGCGCAGCCGTCTGGCCGATGGCCTCAGCGTCGAACTGACGAACGCGCCTCTGCTCAGCGAAGAAAGCCGCCTGCATATCCCACCGCTGCCCGCCAACACCGACCCGGAGACGATGAGCGGCGCGCTGGCTCTGATGAAAGCGGCTGAACCGCTCCATCGCATGTACGCTGCCGAGCGCATCACGCGCTGGGGTGCAGAGGCTATGCCGGGCTTGCTGGCATTGGCAACGGAGAAGAAGCACAGCATTGCTATCCGCAGGACCGCCGCGCGCAGCATCGCCCAGATTGACGCGCCTGCTGCTCAGGACGCGCTGGTCAAGCTCACCGACATTCTGGACCTCTGGCGCGAAGTCAGCGCGGGACTCATTCAACGCGGGCAGGCCGTCGTTCCGGCGCTGGAAGCTGCATTGGGCAACCCCAGCGCCGATGGCGCCTGGCTGATGGCGAAAGTGCTCTGGCGCGTGGGGGCCATTGAAGCCTTGCACAGTGCCTATAAAGTTGCCAGCGCCCCCAAGCCACCGAAAATAGAACTGATCGTGGACGAAAAGGCTGGCAAAGGCAAGGGAGCCAAACCCAAGAAACCGGCTGCGCCCAAAGCGCCAGAACTGAGCACCGCCTTTGAGGCGTACCACCAGGCGCTCAGCCTCGGGCGAGAACAAGTTACCAAGGCCATTGAGCAGAAAGGTTATCATTATAGCCACGGTTATCTCCAGCCCACAACGCGTGCCATTTTTGTGCTGCTGGGCGTGGAGCGCGGCTGGGCCAGTGAAGAAGATTTGATCACCATCCTTGACGAACAGCAGCGCAACGAGATACGCATCAGCCTGCGCCACATCTATGGCACGTCCTTGCACGCGCCTGTGCTGGCGCACTATACGCGCATGCTGGCCCTGGCTACCAAGTACCAGGACAAAGACCGCGCCCGCATCGGCATCTACACCCTGGACGACGCCAATCTCGACATGGAGATTGACGATTCGGGGGATGAGGACGAGGAGGAGGAATAACCGTGAGCACTCCAACTGCAACGCTGACCGAGGAGCAGCGCCAGCAGCTTTTGCGCTGGCGGCTGGTGCTGGGAAGCCGCGCCCAGAAATGCCAATGCGGCGCAAAGGGCGGGCCAGAATGCTCCTGCACCGGCTCGGCAATGGACCTCGGCGGCCTGGCAGGCGCGGGCGGCCAGGACGGCGCCATATCCGAGGAGGACGTTTTTGGCATCGATGGTGCGCTAGAGATGATCTACCAGGAGCGCAGCGCCGGGCTTGGGGCAGGCAATGTGAATATCCCGCGCTGGCTGGGCGACATCCGCCGCTACTTCCCGCAAGACGTGACCGCCATGATTCAGAAAGACGCCATCGAGCGCCAGGGCTTGAAGGAACTGCTCTTCGAGCCGGAAACCTTGCCCCTGCTGGAAAAAAACGTCGATCTGGTTGCCACGATCATCTCGCTCCAGAACATGATTCCTGAGCAGACCAAAGAAACGGCGCGCCAGGTGGTGCGGGAGATTGCCGACCAGATCAAGAAGAAGCTGGAAAACGAGATTCGCCAGGCCGTCTTTGGCGCGATCAGCCGCAACACGCATAGCCCCCTGCCGGTCTATCGCAACATCGACTGGAAGCGCACGATTGCGCGTAATCTCAAGAACTATGACGGCGACCTGAAACGCATCATCCCAGACCGCTTCTACTTCTGGGCCAACGAGAAAAAGTTCCGCGAGTGGCAGGTGATCGTCTGCGTCGATCAAAGCGGCAGCATGGCAAGCTCCGTCGTCTATAGCTCCATCATGGCGGCCATCTTCGCCTCGCTCTCCGTCCTGCGTACCAACCTGGTTTTCTTCGATACGCAGATTGTCGATATGACCGAGCAGCTTACCGATCCGGTAGAGATTCTGTTCGGTACGCAGCTTGGCGGCGGCACCGATATCGCCAAAGCCGTCACCTACTGCGCGCAGCAGGTCGTGCAGCCGGAAAAGACCATCTTCCTGCTGATTACCGATCTCTACGAGGGCGGCAACAGCAATGTCCTGATCTCCCAACTGGGCGCGCTGGTGGAAAGCAAGGTGAAGGCCCTTTGCCTGCTGGCGCTGGACGACACGGGCCGCGCCTCCTACGACCATAATATGGCGCACCGCGTCGCTGATCTGGGCATCCCGACCTTTGCCTGCACGCCCAATAAGCTCATTCAGATGATGGAAAATATCCTGCAAGGGAAGGAAGTGAAAGCATGAGCGAAGCTGCCGCCGCGACCGTCACCGCGCCAACCATCACCGCCAGGGATGTGGAGGATTGGTGCAACATCGCCCAGGTGCGCGATGCGCGCAAAATTGTGCAGAAGGGCGATGTACTGCGCCCCTGGGTGGCCGGTTCCGCTATCCATGCCGAAGTGCAGGGCAGCGGCTCGACGCCCTACCGCATCGACATCACCTTCAAGGATGCCGGAAGCAAGCCCTCCAGCAAATGTTCGTGTCCCGCCTGGCGCAGCAATCCGCTCTGCAAGCATGTCACCGCCGTGCTGCTGGCCTGGGCTGGCAAGCCCGACTCGTTTGCCGTTGTGGAAGCGCCGCCCGTCGTGGAGAAGCCCAAAACGACCCGCGCGCCCAAAAAGGCCGCGAGCGACACCGAGGGCGAGGCGGGCGACTCGGCCAGCAAGACCAAAACCGACGCGAACGCCGCTGCCGCGCGGCAGGCGGAACTGGAAAGCGGCATCTCCCAGGCGACAGACCTGCTCACCGAACTCTGCGCGCGTGGCCTGCTGGCCGTGACCTCGGAGCAGGCCGACGCGGTGCTCAAGCTGGCCGAACTGCTTATCTCCCAGCGCCTCAATCTGCTGGGCCGCCGCGTGCAAATGCTGGCGATTCGCCTGCGCCAGGTCAGCGATGCCCGAACCAATCGACGCGGCGGGCAGCCAGCCGTTGACGAGACGGACTTTGCCGCGCTGCTGGCCGACGCCTGGCTGACCCTGGCGGCCACACGCAGCGCCCTTCAGGCTGACCCCGCGAGCGAAGCCTCCACCGACCTGGAAGACTTGCTGGGCACCAAATTCGATGAAAGCCGCCTGAACAAATCGCAGAGCGCCGCGCTGTTGGAAGTTGCTTTTGAGGAAGAAACCGACGAGATCGGCTTTGTCACCGATACCAACTATCTGCTTGACCTGGAGAGCGGCGAAGTCATGCTGGAGCGCCAGATTTTGCCCGCGCGCCTGGCCGAAAGAGGTCGCAAGCGGCCCTACAACAGCGTGCTGGTGAACTGCCAGATTGCCAGCAGCCGCAGCCAGCCTCCGCGACGGGTGAAGGTCAGCGGCATCGGCCAGAAGCAGCCCATCAACGCCGATGCCCTGGCGCGTGCCGCGCGGCATGCTGTCACCACCGTTGCTGTGCTGCGCCGCCGCCTGGCGCAGCAGATGGCTGACCCGCTGGCCCCGCGCGAACTGCTGGCCCTCTTTGCGCCGCAGGCTCTCCAGGCCACCGACGCGGCAGCGGGCCAGGGTAAAGCGAAAGCGCGCCTGCTGGTGGTGGATGCCGAAGGCGTGGCGCTGCCCATCGAAGGCGCGGCCAGCGCGGTGCTGGGCCTGGCAACCCAGGAATCTATCCTGGCCCTCTTCGGGCGGCTCAAGCTCAACGAGCGCGGCGATGCCTTTGTCTTCGCGCCGCTCAGCGTGCTGTGCACCTCCGGCAAGCTCCAGATGCTCTCGTAAAATTGGAATGACTTTTGCTGAGAGAGCCGCAGTCCCTGCCCGCTCAACGTTGAGCGGGCAGGGACTGCGGCTCTTCCAAAACATATTGCTTCTTCTCAATTGGCCTCGCCTGGCAAGCCACGCAATTGAGAGAGCAAAAATGATACTATCATCAGAGATGGTAATAAAAATGCTGTTGAGAGACGGCAAAGGAGCGCTAAGAGATGGGCAGCCTTGATGAACAATATCTCGCACTCCTCAGGCAATTGATGCGCGAGGGCACTGAGGAACTGAACGCGCGCACACAACATACGATTCGCGCGTTGCCTGGCATCACCATCGAGATTGCCGATACCAGTACCGACTTTCCCTTGCTCACGCTCCGCAAAATCCCAACGCGCGTTTTTATCGCCGAGCAAGTCTGGTTCCTGACGGGCGAGCGCATTGCCGAAAACTTCTTGACGCAGTTCACCCATATCTGGTCTGAGTTCACCAATCCCAACGGCATCGTTTCCACCGCCTATGGCTATCGCTGGCGGAAACACTTCCACCGCGACCAGATCGAAGATTTGGTTCATCTGCTGGAGCAAGACCCATCCTCGCGGCAGGGCGTCGTCATCGCCTGGGACCCTGCCAGCGATGGACTGACCTCCGGCATCCAGCGCAAGAATGTTCCCTGCCCTTTTGCCTTTACGGTCAACATCATTGGTGGCAAGCTGAATATGCATAATGTCGTGCGCAGCCAGGATGTGCTGCTGGGCATGCCGCACGACATCGCTGGCTTTGCGCTGCTCCAGCATATTCTGGCGGCGCGGCTGAAGGTGCAGCCCGGCAAATACACCCACTCCATCTCGCACGCGCACATCTACGATGTACATTACGAAGCGGCAGAGACCTTGCTGGGCAGGCGTCCAGACCACGAGCCGATTATCCTGCACATGCCCGCCTATGCCTACGAGCGCGGGCTAGCCGGAGACGCCCAACTGGTCTACGAGTTAGAGGAACAATTTGCTGCCCAATATCATCCGCAGCCATCCTTGCCCAAACTAAAGGTGGTTCTCTAGGAATGACACCCGGCCCATATGGAAAATAGCATGAAAGTGATCGCTATCGCGGCTATAACCGCCGACGGCTTGGTTGGCCGCAGCGCCCAGCACTTCACAGATTGGACCTCCAAGGCCGATAAACAGATGTTTGCCGCGGCCTCGCGCAAAGCAGGCGTAGTGATTCTGGGCCGGACGACCTTTGAAACGTTCCCCAAGCCGCTCAAAGACCGGCTGCACATCGTCCTGACCGCACATCCAGAGGCTTTTGCGTCAACGCCGGGTGTCGTCGAATATACCGCAGCCGCGCCAGCTGAGATATTGCAGAGCCTGGAGGAGCGAGGGTTCACTGAGGCCATCATCGGCGGTGGGGCATCCGTCTATCGGCTCTTTCTGGAGGCCGGGCTGGTGGATGAACTCTGGCTCACCGTCGAGCCGGTGCTGTTTGGCAAGGGCATCTCCTTACTTGGTGGGGACAGCATCACGATACGCATGCGCCTGCTGGAAATGACGCAGCTTTCCAGCGATACTGTTCAACTCAAGTACGCGCTGGAAAACGAGCCAGGCGCGGACGAGACGCCGGAGCGCTAGAAAGGGTGCGCCATGGGCAACCAACCAGGGTTTACATTTGCTTGCGCCTCGCGTAGTTTAGTTGACCTGCTCACCCAGGCGCGCCAGTTGCTCGCTGAACACGCTAACGACCACGCCACCCAGCGCGGGCAGACGCGCTCGGCCAACAACGTCTTGCTCACCTGGCAAGCGCCCCAGACGCTTGAAAGTGTGGGGCCGAAGTGGACAGCCGCAGAAGCACAATGGTACCTCTTCACCTTCGTCAAGAAGCAGGCAGAAACCGACCCGCTCAATACCGATACAGCAAACGTACTCTTATTTCCCTACACTTACGCGGCCCGCACACGCTTTTGGGACGCGGGATGGGCGCATCTCTGTGTGCTGGTCGCAGCGATACGCCAGCATGACATCGCGCTTGCCAGAATGTATCAAGAAAAGCCCTATTTTACCGAGGCGCTGGCGCTGCTTGGCGAGCATCTGCACCTGCAAACGGTCTTGAGCCTGCTGGCACTCTATCCGCCACCTATCCTCGCCCAGTTCGTTCGACAGCCAGACCTGGCCGAAACCATGGCACGCGCCTGGCGCGCTGATTTGCTCCAGAGCGCCATCGATGACCTCGCCAGCAATCCCCATTCGCGCCGGGCCATTGTCTCGTCGTTTTGCTATCCGCACCTGGAAGATAAGCTCAGCCCGCAGATGAGCAAACCGCCCTATCAACTTTTTCAACTGCTGCCCGCTGACGCCGACGCGCCGCTCAGTTCTATTCACGAGCACCGCTCTCTTGATTTGGTTGGCGGCGCCCAGCTTGACTTTCTCCACGATCTGAGCTGGCTGGCCGAGGCCAACCAGACGCTGCATCGGCCCATCGGCGATATAAGCATCGTCGCGCATAACCTGCATGAATATCAGAGCTTGCTGCCAGCCGAGATGGGCGAGCAGGGAGAAAATGCCACGGAGATCGAGCAGTGGCTGTGCAGTGTCACTGATGGCTATCGCGCCGGGCTCGGGGTGCCACAGCTTCTGCTCAAGCAGCCCACCTATGCCACTAATGCGGAGCGCATATACCACCTGGCCGCAAGTGGTATATAATAGCGCAGGCGGCAGAAAGAGCATCTCTGGCGCGCTGCATGTACGGCGCTGAGAAGATTACCTGGAGGGAAAACATCGATGAGCCTGCTCACCAAAAGCGATATTCTTGACCAGATAGAAGCAGGAAATCTGCGTTTTACTCCTGAACTCGACGAGTTTCAAATCCAGCCGCATGCCATCGATCTGCGTCTGGGCTTCACCTTTCTGATCGCCCGGCATTGGGTCGTCAATCAATTGGGCAGGGTCGCCTTGACGCTGGACCATCTGGCAGGCAGCGGCGCGCATTTCGACACCATCGAACTGGAACCCGGCCAAGTCTTCGAGATTTTGCCCGGCGAGGGTGTGATTGTCTCGACATTGGAACGCATCGCCATGCCCGCCAACCTGGCCGGAAACATTTATCCCCGTTCTTCGGTCAACCGGCGCGGGCTGGCCGTCGACTTGAGCGGCATTGTCGACGCCGGATATGAGGGTAACCTGATTATTCCCGTGCGCAACAATAACATCAGCACGGTGGTCAGATTGTACCCAACCGAACGGTTCTGCCAATTAACGCTGACCTCGCTCGATCAGCCCGCTGAGATCAAACAAAGCCGCTACCATAAGCGCGACATTGCCGCTGGCGTGCTGCCTGAACTGAATCAAGAAGAGATTGATCTGATTCGGCAGGGCAACGTCAAAGCCCTCAAAGAGCGCTATGGCGTGCTGCGCAAGCGTGAAGCATAAAGAGCCGCTTCTTCCTCTCTGGCGGCATTTGCCCATCCACCAGGCAACCATTGCCATCCCAGCAGCGTATATAGAGACGAGCGCGCCTTGCTGTCGTCGGGCGCTGCAACGCGCGGCCCAAGCTGTTCGTTGACGATTTTGCCATTGCCTGGTAAGCTTTCAATCAGATGCTGCACTGCTCGCATTCTGGTGCGTTCAGAGGCAGCAGCATCAGAGGAAAGGCTTACAGATGAATATCTTTCTCATCGCTCTCATCGAGGCCGCAGCGGTGATTGCCATTCTACTCATCGGGCGTTTCACGCTGGGCCGCCGCATTCCGGTGGAATGGCCCAGGCTCGCCCGCTGGGCAGCGATCACCTTCGTGGTCAATTATCTGCTCAGCTTATTCATCCTTTACACGGCTCAACCGGCGCTGACCGGCCCATATGGGGGCTGGCAATGGGCGCTCTGGCCGCTCTTCCTCACTAGCGTCTTCAACCTCTTCTCAGTGGGGCGCATCCTGATCAACCGCGCCAACGCGCTGGGGCAGCAGCCAGCATTCAGCCGCCGCACGCCGGGCAATCGTACCCGCATCATCGATATCAACCCTGATGGCAGTGCCAACGCCACCGACCACACCCGGGGCAAAGTGCGCGCGGGGATTGTCGGGATGGGCGTCGTTGTCCTGCTGCTGCTGATCGTCAATCCCATCTGGACCGTTGCCACCACCTGGTTTGACGGCAACGCCAAGGCGCTGGCGCATATCCCTATGGTGACCATAGAATCGAGCAAGCAGAGCCTGCCGTCCACCAACACCGATCATATCGTGCTGGTCTCGCAGGATGTCGCCGCTTACAAGGGGCAGCAGGTACTCGGCCAGACAGGGCAGAACCTGGGGTCTACCTATCACCTTGAACAGGACCAGTACGCGCTGCAAGCCGTCGATCAGCATCTCTACTGGATTGCCCCGCTGGTCTATAACAACATCTTCACCAATCTTTCCAACAGCAACACGCCCGGCTACGTGAAAGTTGATGCCGAAAACCCCGATGCCCAGGCCCAGCTTTACACCGGCAGCACTGAATGCGATGGTTCGTGCGCCTTGCACTATGTTCCCGGCGCCCTCTTCAACCAGGATTTGATACGCCACGTCTACCTGAGCGGCTACACCTATGGCGACCTGGTAGACCCGACCCTGGAAGTCAACGATAGCTGGAAGCCCTATTTCACCATCTCGCTGATGCAGCCCAGCCGAGGATTCACCGGCGAACTGCTCGACCAGGTCTTGCTGGTCGACCCGCTCTCAGGCGACATCCAGAGCTACGCGCCCCAGGATGTGCCCAGTTGGGTTGATCGCGTCATGCCATCTGATACCGTTTCCCAATACCTCACCTGGTGGGGCCAATATGAGAATGCCCCCTGGTTCAATCCCTCCGGCAGCGGCCAGCAAACCCCGGTGGGTGACCCTGAACTGGTCTATAACGATGTTGATAAGCCGGTCTGGCTGGTGCCGATGACCTCCAGTTCTGGCGGCGATAATTCCAGCACGGGCGTCTTTCTCTTCAGCACACGCGGGAACTCGGCCCAGTTCTTTCCGCTCAGCGGGCTGGCGGTTGGCGATACCGTGACCAATGCGTTTGAGAGCAATCCGCACAATATCCGCAACTACAGTGTCTCCAGCGTGCAGCTTTACTCGATTTACGGTGAGCCAACCTGGGTGGCGATCTTTGTCCAGTCGGCCAGCATCGGCTCGACCTTCCAGGCTGTCGGCTTCCTGGATGCCAGAGACGTGCAAGGCGCGAACGTGCAGATGGAATCAACCCGCGACGCGGCGTTGGCCGACTATAGTGGCTGGCTCGCCAGCCACGGCAATACGGCTGGAGGCCCGTCCCAAAGCGGTACGCCCAAACAGATGCAGGGCGTGGTCAAGCGTATTGCGCCCGTCACACAGGGCAACTCGACTGTCTACTATATCTGGATTGTGGGCCAGAGCCATATCTTCACCGCCGATCTCAACCTCTCGCCCAAACTGCCCCTGGTGCAGCCCGGCGACACCGTCACGGGCACCTATCTGGATACGAGCGAAACCGTCGAAGCTCTGCAAAGCTTCGACGATACCTCCATCCAGCTTGGCGCGGGAACGCCAACGCCAACGCCGACACCGACAGCGGGCGGATGACCTGTCCAGCATCATAGAGCATCTGGCCCCTCAGTGCGCCAGATGCTCTATGATTTCTGAGATAAACTGAGGCAGGACGCCAAACGAGTAGGACATCAAAACGCGCTCACCACGCTGATGCACCGCCCGGCCATACGGTCCCAGGTTCACAAACGGCAGATCGAGCGCGTGAATGGCTTGCAGCGGCAGAGAATAGCCGCCAGGACGCCGGGGCTGGTCTATCGCTTGCCACAAGGGCATATTGGCAATCAGCCCCGCAAGGTCGACCACCGCGTCAGCCCGCAGGTAGCTCATATCCGAGAGGTAGGGATAAAACTCTGCCGCCTGCAAGCGCTCCTCTGGATGTGCCGCCGCCACCGCCTCAACCGCGTCTTGAAGCGCGCCTGCGCGCTTTGCCAGATGCGGATAATAGGGCGGCGCGTAGAAGATCACCACGGCTGGCCCCACCAGCCCGCTCAACTGCCAGAGCCGCCGCGTCAGCGCCAGGCTGCGCTCGCGGGCATCGCGCACCGCGCCATCCGGCCCATGAAGGCAGCGCTCCCACTCCTCGGCCAGCGCTGCCTGCACTGGCTGCGCGCCTTGCTTTGCGTTTGCCAGGGCCAGCAATTCGGCATAGCTCAGCACCGTGGCCGAGCGCTGAGGCCGCTCCCCTGGTGTCCCACTCCAGCGCTGCTCTGCCTGGCCTATGCGTCCTAACACGCGCTCCAGCGCGGCTGAAGCTCGCTGGCGCAGGCGCTCCAGCAATTCGGCTGGCGTTGTCGAAAAGGTCAGCACATTGAGATAGAAATATGCCATATAGGGAAGCTGTACATCGTAGTGGGTCTTGAGATCGGTAGCGTGCAGCGTCACCGGCGGCGGCGTGCGCTGCTCGCCAACCGCGTCGCAAAGCGCGTCGTTTATGCTCAAGTCGGCAATCAACTCCGCCGCCAGCAGGTTCGCGTCCAGGCCCTCAAACGGCTCACCCACATGCGATTCCGCGCCTACGACGAGAAAGCAGGGCAGCAGCTTGCCAATCGTGCCGGTATAGGCATAGCGCTGGGGGTCGCCCGGATAGCGCGCTGCGGTGTAGTCGGTGTTAATCGCGCCAAGATACTCCAGGCCATAGCGAGTGCGCAGATCGAGCAAAAGCTGCACGCCTCGCAGCACGCCCGCCGATTCGTTCTCCTCATCGACGGTAGCGAGCAAGACCACTGAAAGCGGAAGCTGCCCCTGGCGCGACCGCTCGGCCAGACGGCGCATCACGGCAATATTGGCCGCCACGCCGCTCTTCATATCGACGCTGCCGCGCCCCAGCATCCAATCCTGCCCCAAAACCGGGTCATCCAGATCAGCCTTGAGGCCGGGCGTGATCTCGGCCAGTTCATCCTGCCTGCTGGCAAGCGCTTCGGGGTCCAGCGCGAACGGCTCTAGTCGTCCATAATCCGCCGTCCCAACCGTATCGATATGGCCGAGCAAGACCACCGTCCGCGCGCTCTGGCCGCGCACAAAGGCATAGGCGTTGTGGCGCTGATAGGGGTCGCTCTCCAGCGCGTCCAGGCCAACCACCGTATACGCATCCTCCAGCCCTCCCTCTTTGAGCAGTTCCAGCACTGCTTCGGCCACGCGCGTCTCATCAGCGCTAGGGCTGACACCCTTGATACGCATCAGTTCCGTGGTGTATCGTTTTACTGCTTCGTACCACTCGTTGCGCTCGCTCATGGTGATCTGCGTCGTCATCTTCACCTCTCTCCTTAATCTATTTTAGCGCGCTTGATTGCAAGCGTCGATGGTGCGAGCATATCACAGACGAAGTACGTAGGCCAGACAAGAGCGCCAGGGAGCGGAGCCAGCGGCGCTTTTTTGTCCTACGCGCCGCTTCTGTGGTACGATAGGACACCCGTACCAGAGCGTTTGCATCACCCGTGGAAGGCAGGACACCCTTTGACGAGCCAGGAAGCCCTCAATGAGGAAACATCAGCCGCCAGCGTCGCCAGCGAGGAAACCCTCCCGCTCGCTGAACTGGCGCATTTGCTCAGCGCAGAGTTAAGCCTTAACAGTGGCCCGATTACACGCACGATCGCCCTGCTGGACGAAGGCAATACCATCCCCTTCATCGCGCGCTATCGGAAAGAAATGACCGGCAGCCTGGACGAAGTGCAGATTCAGGCGATTGCCGACCGCGCCGCCGCGCTGCGGGCGCTTTACGCGCGCAAAGCCGATGTGCGGCGGTTGATCGACGCGCAGGGCAAGCTGACGCCCGAACTGGCCGACGCCATTCAGGCCGCGACCACCCTGCAAGAAGTCGAAGACCTCTATTTGCCCTATCGCCCCAAGCGGAAAACACGCGCCAGCGTCGCCCGCGAAAAGGGGCTGGCTCCGCTGGCCGATTTTATTTTGCAGCAGGCCGAACTGGCTGGCGATGTCAGCACCCTGCTCGAAGCACACGCGCAGCCCTTCATCGACGCCGAAAAGGGCGTGAGCAGCATCCAGGAAGCCTACGCAGGCGCGCGCGATATTGTCGCTGAGATCATCGCCGAAGACGCCAATGTGCGCGGCGGCGTGCGCGCCAGCTTCTTCAAATCGTCTACGCTCGGCGCGCGTGTCGCCGACCCGGAAAAAATTGCCGAAAAAGACCCCAACGGCGTCTATCAACTGTATTACGAGTTCAACGAGAGCATTACCAAACTGGTGCCCCATCGCATCCTGGCGCTCAACCGCGCCGAGCGCGAAGACGTGCTCAAAGTGGATGTTGCGCTGCCCTACGAACAGGCCCAGCCCGACATCCTTCAGCACTATCCCGTCAGGCCCGCTTCGCCTTTTGCCAATCACCTCAGCGAAGCGATGGAAGATGGCTACAAGCGTCTGCTGGCTCCGGCCATGGAGCGCGAGGTGCGCGTCGAACTGACCCGGCAGGCCGAAGAACACGCCATCAATATCTTCGCCGCCAACCTGCGCAACCTGCTCTTGCAGCCGCCCTTGCGCGGGCGTCAGGTGCTGGGCATCGACCCCGGCTATCGCACCGGCTGCAAGCTGACCATCGTCGATGAGACCGGCAAATATCTTGAATCCGACACCATGTACCTGCATCAGCCCGACAAAGCGCAGCACACCTTGCGCAAGCTGCTGGGCCAGCATCACATCAGCGTCATCGCCATTGGCAACGGCACCGCCTCGCGCGAAACCGAGCAGATGGTTGCGTCGCTTATCAAAGAACTGGAGCAGGAAACCGGCAAGCACGGCCAGCTTGGCTATGTGATCGTCAACGAAGCGGGCGCGTCGGTCTATTCCGCCTCGGAAGCGGCGCGCCAGGAGTTTCCCACACTGGACGCCACGCAGCGCGGCACCATCTCCATTGCCCGGCGCTTGCAAGACCCGCTGGCCGAACTGGTCAAGATCGACCCCAAAGCGGTGGGCGTCGGCCTCTATCAGCACGACGTTGACCAGAAGGAACTAGCGGCCATGCTCGACCGCGTGGTCGTCTCGTGCGTCAACTTCGCGGGCGTCGAGGTCAATTCAGCCTCCGCCGCGCTGCTGAAGCATGTTTCGGGTATCAACACGCGCACCGCCAACGCGCTGGTGAAATACCGCGAGGAGCACGGCCCCTTCCGCTCGCGCGACGAACTCCAGAAGGTGCCCGGCCTTGGCCCAGCAACCTTTGTGCAGGCGGCAGGCTTCCTCAAGATCGCCAGCGGGACCGAGCCGCTGGACAACACCTTCATCCATCCAGAAAGCTACGCCGCCACCCGCTCCTTGCTGGAGATGCTCCCGGCGGGCGATGGAGCCGCCAAACCGGCGGAGCGCATCGCCCAATTCCGCCAGTTCATCAAGCTGCAAAGCAGCCTGGGGACGAGAAGCAGCCGCAGCAGAGCAGATGAAAGCGACGGGGAAGCGGGAGCCTGGGCCGATATCGCCAAGAAAGTGGGCGTGGGCCTGCCCACCCTGCAAGACATTCTCGACAACCTGGAAAAGCCAGGGCTTGACCCCCGCGACGCCCTGCCCGCGCCCATCCTGCGCCACGATGTCCTCAAGATGGAAGACCTTCAGCCCGGCATGCTCTTGCAGGGCACGGTGCGCAACGTTGTCGACTTCGGCGCGTTCGTCGACATCGGCGTCAAGCAAGATGGCCTGGTACACATCTCCGAACTCTCTGACCGCTTCGTCAAAGACCCGCTCACCATCGTTGCCGTAGGACAGGTGGTGCAGGTGCGCGTCCTCAAAGTTGACACCCAGCGCGGACGGGTGCAGTTGAGCATGAAAAATCTGCCCAAATGATCTCTGAGGCCAGGCGCTGCCTGGCCTCAGAGACGCTTCCACTTTCCGGTTTTGGCACAGCCGCAAAGAATAGAAATACAGATGAAAAAAGCGCCTTGAACCCAGGCTAGCACAGGCGCGAGTGCACTTGAACTTTCATCGTTTTTGTGTTACAATTAGTACATAATTTCTAATCTTTGCAGGAGTTCTGTACCACACATTCGGGTGCTTCCCGGAAAGTGTAGGCAACCATGCTTCAATTCACTCAAACCGTCGAACTGATCGATGAACAGCAAGCGCCATCGAAAGATGCGCTGCTCGCTGGCATCACCAATCAGCAGATCGCCGAGGTGCTGTTCAACATTGCCACGCTGCTGGAGATGCAGCAGGGCAATCCCTACCGCATCACGGCTTATCGCAACGCCGCGCGCTGCATCACAGCCCTGCCCATACCCGCCGCCGAGATCGTTCGACGCAGCGAGCAGCCTGAGCATCCGGAACTGCCGGGACTGGGCAGGCGTCTGCGCCACAAAGTCGCCGAACTCGTCACCACAGGCCGCATGACGTTTTACAACGACCTCTGCGAAGAGGTGCTGCCAGAAGACATGCGCCTGCTGATGACCGTGGCGCATATCGGCCCGCGCACCGCGCTGCGCCTCAGCGGCCAGCTTGGCATCCACAGTGTCGCCGAACTCTACGAAGCTGCGCGCGAGCATAAACTGCGCGAGCACTTTGGCTTTGGCGCGCGCAGCGAACAGCGCCTGGAACACGCCGCGCTGCTTACCTTGCAAGCCAAACAACAAGAACAGGCCCCGCAGAAACCGGCTGGCCCGCATAACCCGCAGGCCGCCTAACCTGGAGCCTGCGCATAGATTCAGCGCTTTTGCTTGTAGCGCCAGCCTCCGTGCTGGCAAAACGTTGGCAGACCACAACGGACCATGCAGGTTCGCACCGTTGGCTGAAGCGCAGCGGTTGGCCGCCGGGTCGGCGGCGCTACAAGCGAAAGCCTTTCAACCGTATTTGATACACCCCCACCCACTAGACTGGAGGGACACGGTTGTCCGACGAGAAGTTATCGCATCCTTCATCTTCCGAAGCAGATCAAGACGATGAAGCGCTCCAGGATGATCTCTTCGACGCGCTTGACGAGGCCGAAGATGAGCCTGAGGAGCAGGCGCAGCCATCGGGCGATGACCGCGTTCAAACCGAAGAAGCCGCGCCGCTCCCATCGATGGAGGAGCGCGCCCCCTATGCCTTGCCCGTCGCGCCGCAGCTTGAACTGACGCCGCGCCCCTATCAGCAGAGCGCCGTCGACGCCTGGCTCCGCAATGGCGGGCGCGGGGTGGTCGTCTTGCCAACCGGCGCGGGCAAAACTGTTGTCGCCTACGATGCCATTGCGCGACTGGGCGTGCGCGCGCTGATTGTCGTTCCCACCATCGAACTGCTGCGCCAGTGGCGGGCTGGCATGATCGAGCGCCTGCGCCTGCCCAGGCCGCTGGTCGGCGCGGTTGGCGGCGGCGAGCACAGCATCGGCCCGATGACTGTTATTACCTACGATTCAGCGGCTATGAAGCGCCGCCGACTCGATGGCTACGGTTTGCTCGTTTTCGACGAGGTACACCACCTTCCGGCGCAGAGTTATCGCATCATCGTCGAAAAGACTGGCGCGCCCTGGCGGCTTGGGCTAAGCGCCACGCTGGAGCGCTCCGATGGACGCCATGAAGACCTGAACGCGCTGATCGGCCCCGTCGTGTACGAGCGCGCCGCAGAAGAACTCTCTGCCCAGAAGCATATCGCCGCCTATAAAGAGCGGCGCATCTATGTAGACCTCGCGCCAGAGGAAGAACTGCGCTATGAGACGTTGATGGCCGAATGGCGCTGGTATCTGGCGACCAAGCGTTCGCAGTTGGGCAACGGTCCCGACATGTTCAGCGCGCTTATTCGCCGCAGCGCCTTCGACCCCGAAGCGCGCAGCGCCCTGCGCGCCCACCACGAGGCGCGACTGGTCGCCATGAACGCCGAGGCCAAGCTCGCCGCCATCGAAGACCTGCTGCGCAAACACGCCAGCGACAAGGCCATCGTGTTCTCGGAGTACGTTGGCATGGTGGACCGCATCAGCCGCCAGATGTTGATACCGGCCATCACCTATCGCACGCCGCCGGCAGAACGTCACGCCATCCTGGAAGGCTTCCGCTCGGGGAAGATTACAAAGCTCGTCACCGGGCGCGTGCTCAATGAAGGCGTCGATGTGCCCGACGCCAACGTCGCCATTGTCGCCAGCGGCAGCGCCTCCATGCGCGAATACATCCAGCGGCTGGGGCGTGTCCTGCGCCCCAAGCCCGGCGAAGCGCAGTTGTACGAACTCATCTCGCGCCGCACCACCGAACGCAACGCTGCGCGCAGGCGACGCCCGCCGCGCAAAATATAGCGTCGTCTGTCCAGACAAGCTAGAAACGGGAGCGCCCCATGCTCAAGCTCACCGATATCCGCAAGACCACCCGCCGCGTAAGCTCAGGGGATGGGCGCACGCTCCATCCCCACTTTCTGCGCGACCAGAGCCTCGCCCCGCGCATCGAACGCGCCATTCAGTATATGGAATCGATGCTTGACCGGCCCCGCCGCGAACTCGACCAGGAAATCTTGATGCAGCTTTTCGGGGATCACAAGCTGGCGCGCTGCATCGTCGCCTGCCTTGCCGCCACCTATCGGCATCGCAGCCGCAGCTTCGCCGAGATGCTGCCCACCGCCAATGTCAAGGCGCTCAGAGAGCGAGGCATCACCAATGCAAGCGATCTGCGCCTCTGGCTCTTTCGCCATGTCAACATCGAACTCCCCGGCTTCGTGGGCGGCGTGGAACGCGCCCCGTTTCTGGCAGAGGCGGGCAAAACGCTTGGCCTGGAGATCGAGCAGATCGAAACCCTCAGCGCCCTTGATAGTCCCGAGCATGCTATCCTCGCCCGCACCGGCCCCAAGCCCACCGCCGCCGACATCATTGCTCGCTTCAACTCTGCCGTGGTAGCCGCCATCCTTGCCAACGCGCCCAGCATCAGCATCACGCTGAGCAAAGCGCCTGCCCAGGCCGAGATAATCCGCGAACTGTGCGCGCTGGCCGACATAGAGGCCGAACTTGCCGGGCGCAAGCTGACTCTGCACGGGCGGCAAGACGCCCTCGAAGGCTGGACACGCCACGGCTCCCGGCTGGTACGATTGCTGTCGGCGCTGCTGACCTGTGGGCTGCCTGCGCAGTCTGGCGAAGCGATCATCGCCGCGCCGGGCGGTGGCAAGTGGTATCTGCGCCTGAACAGCGATATCTTCACCTATCTTGGCATGCGCCCGGCAGAGGATGGGGTGGCAGACTTCAGCCTCGCTGACCTGCTGGAATGCTGGCGCGCCCAGGATGCCCTGGCCGCCGAATACAGCGCCATTCGGAAGGCTGGCGAAGAAAACGGCTGGACCTTGCGCCGCGCCGCCGAACCGCTCAGCCTCGAAGACGCGGTGCTGCCCACCTTCTTTGTCGCCACCCGCGCCCGCCAGCGTGTCGCGTTCGTCCTGGCGCCTGGCACAGAAAGCGGGGCGTCTCACCTGGCAGCCATTGCCGCGCGTATCCCGCTGGTCACGCTGCGTGTGGCTGCGGCCAATCCACTTCGGCAAAACGGCTCTCCACACGCATCGGGCTTGCTGGAATTGACCTACAGTGCGCGGGGCGACCTGGCCGCGCTTCCGGGGCTGCTCACGCAAGCGGCAAGTCTTGCCGAAAAGAGCAACAAAGCGCAGCAGCTTGAGGCTGCCTTCGAGCAGGCGCACGAGGCGGGCGTGCTGACCGAGCAGCAGCTAGCCGAGGCCCTCACCTGCGCCGAAGAAGCCCTTCCGGCCTTGCTGAGCCGATCAGATGCCCGCAGGCTGGCGAAGGACTATTACATTGAATATATCGAAGGCTTTGGCCTGTGCAGCGTCCAGGTGTTGATGCGTGCCCGCGCCGTCGCCCGTGATGTCGCCAGCCGTCCTGACCGCAGCGAAAGCGCCGTTCAGGTGGCGCGCATGCTGGGGCGACGGCTGCGCGAAGTAACCGGCGCTAGTGAGGGCATCGAATGCCTCATCGCCTATCTGGGCGCTGCCTGAAAGCCTGCCGTTGTTCAGCGTTCCGGCCTGACCCAGATGCCCCGCTCGTGCAGCAGGTCAATCTGCTTCTGAATCACCTGCTCGCGATACTCGGCGTGCTTCATCGGCTCGCGGTTGAGGTAGAGGTTCTTGGGATAAATAGGCTGCTCGTAGAGCAGTTGATAGAGTTCGGTGCGCACGTCTTTGAGCCAGTTGTCCCACTGGGCGCGGGCGCGGTGGTCGCGCATGGCTTCAATATCAACCACTCCGGCCACATAGGTCGAGCCTGCGCCATACTCCTGGCGGCCCACAATCTGCCCCTTATAATTGATGACAAACGAGCGGCCACCAAACGTATCAATGGCCGTGTCATCCTCGGGGAAGAGATAATAGGTGCCCATATTGGGAGCAATCACATACATGTTATTGTCCAGAGCGCGGGCGCGGCTCTGAATCTCGAAGATGTCGTTGCCAGTGGCCGGATGCGGATACGAGGCGCGATAGACCACTTCCGCGCCGTTGAGCGCCAGGGCACGCGCGTTTTCAGGATAAGAGCCTTCGTTCGCCATCATAATGCCCAGCCGCCCGATCTCAGTATCAACCACCGGCCAGAAGGCATCAAGCGTTCTGCCGTAGCGTTCAATCCACCAATCGTAAATATCGTGCGGGCAGACGGAATGCTCGACAGGGAATAGCGGCGAAACCTTGTAGTGCTGTAAGATCACCTCTCCGGCGGGGTTGAGAATGAAGCCGACGTTGAAATAACGGTCCTTGATCTCGGGGTGGCGCGCTTTGGCCTGGGCCATGATAAACGCATTGTAGCTGCGGGCAATCTTACCCAATTCCTCCGTCTCTTCGCCAGGAATATCAATCGCGCATTCCCTGGCAAACTGCACATGATCGAGGTCCAGCACTTCATCGTTGAAGCCTTGCAGCGCCCCTTCAGGAAAGGCGATCAACCTGACCGGCAAATCCAGGCTGGACAGCCACGAAGCGGCCTTCACCAGATGGGAGAGGTGTTCGAGGTTGCGTTTGATGTCAGCGCGGGCGCGAATCCCACGAACGGTGGGGATGAGTCCGACGGCAGTGTAGGGCTTCACCATATGCTGCTCCTTTGCTGAGATGTAAGCACACTCGCTTGAGCATGTTGCTATATTCTACGCCCGGCAGTAACAAATACAAGAGCACCACAACCCTGCTGTTCCAAAAAAATACGCGGGGCGTTTTCTCGCCCCGCGTATCTACTGATACTGAACGCTGATCGAACCGTTTCGTTCCAGCGCTGCCCAACTACACCGCTTCCTCCACCAGGCTGCGCGCCGTGAACTGACTGTTGTACAGATCGGCATAGAAGCCGTTCTGCTCCAGCAGTTCCGTGTGCTTGCCCTTTTCGATGATCGTGCCGTGGTTCATCACCAGAATCAGATCGGCATCGCGAATGGTGGAAAGGCGATGGGCAATCACAAAGCTCGTGCGCCCTTTCATCAGTTCCACCATGGCCTTCTGAATCTGCTGCTCCGTGCGTGTATCCACGCTGCTGGTCGCCTCATCCAGAATCAGAATCTCCGGGTCGGCCAGGAAGGCACGCGCAATCGTCAGCAACTGCCGCTGCCCCTGAGAGATGTTGGTCGCCTCTTCGTTGAGCACCGTGTTATAGCCGTCCGGCAGGGTGCGGATGAAGTGATCGGCGTAGGCCGCTTTGGCCGCCCGCACAATCTCCTCTTCCGTCGCGTTTTCCCGCCCATAGGCAATGTTATCGCGGATAGTACCGTTGAAGAGCCAGGTATCTTGGAGCACCATGCCGAACGTCCGGCGCAGCGCACCGCGCCTGATCTGCGTGATGTCCACACCATCCACCAGAATGCGGCCACCGTTGACCTCATAGAAGCGCATCAGCAGATTGACCAGGGTCGTCTTGCCCGCGCCGGTTGGCCCAACCACCGCGATCATCTGGCCCGGCTCGACCTCGATGTTCATGTCCTCCATCAGCACGGCGTCTTCCTTATACCCGAAGCGCACATGCTCGAACTGCACCGCGCCCTTGGGGGCTTCGATCACCTGGGCGTCAACCGCCTCTGGCACCTCTTCCGGCTCGTCGAGCAGTTCAAAGATGCGCTCCGCCGAAGCGATGGTCGATTGAATCACGTTAGCGAAGTTGGCTAATTGCGTGATGGGCATCGTAAACTGCTGGGCATACTGAATGAACGCCTGCACATCGCCAATCGCAAGCTGTCCATTCGTCACCATGATGCCGCCAACCACCGCAACGAACACATAGCCCAGGTTGCCAATCGAACGCATCAGCGGCATGATCATGCCCGACATGAACTGCGCCCGCCAGCCCGCCTGATAGAGATTATCATTCAGGTCGGCGAACTCTTCCATGGACTGCTGCTCATGGCCGAAGGCTTTCACGATCTTGTGGCCGGTATACATCTCTTCGACATGGCCGTTCAGCCGCCCCAGCGCTCGCTGCTGATTGCGGAAGTAGGTCTGCGAGCGCTTGGCAATGCCGATAGTGACCAGCAGACTCAGCGGCAATGTGAGCAAGATGATGGCGCTCAATTGCCAACTGATGAGCAGCATCATCACGATCACGCCAATCACCGTGACCACAGACGTAATCAACTGCGTCACGGTTTGCTGCAACGTGCTGCTGATGTTGTCCATATCGTTGACGGCGCGGCTCAGGATTTCGCCATGCGTGCGCCCGTCGAAATAGCTCAGCGGCAGCCGCGACAGCTTCTCTTCCACTTCCCGGCGCAGGCGATAGATCGTCCGCTGCGCCACGCCCGCCATCACATACTGCTGAACGTACATGAAGACCGAACTGATGATATACAGTCCCAGCAAAATCAGCAGCACCGTCCCGATATAGGTGAAATCAATCCCTGGCGGCGGCAGCCGGTGTTGGATGGCAAAGAAATCCGCCAGCAAGCCATCGAACAGCTTCGTGGTTGCCAATCCCAGAATCTTGGGGCCAACGATATTGAACACCGTGCCCAGGATGGATGTTACCAGCACAACCAGCAAGAGATATTTCTGTGAAACGAAATAGCCAGCCAGCCGATTGAGCGTCCCGCGAAAATCTTTGGCTTTTTGCACCGGCATGCCCATCGCGCCCCAGCCACCTCTGCCCATCGGGCCGGGCTGCATGCCGCCGCGTGGCGGCCCTCCGCTTGCTTGACTCATGCAATCTTCTCCGCAATCTCCTCCATGGAAAGCTGGGAGGATACGATTTCACGATAGACGTCGCAGGTCCGCATCAACTCGGCGTGCGGGCCAATGCCAGCCATATGTCCTTCATCCAGAACGATAATCTGATCGGCATCCATCACGGTGCTGACGCGCTGCGACACGATGAGCACCGTCGCGTCCAGCGTCTCTTTTTTCAGCGCCGCACGCAGCCTGGAGTCAGTCTTGAAGTCCAGCGCCGAAAAGCTGTCGTCAAACACATAGATTTCCGGCTTGCGCACCAGCGCGCGGGCAATCGAAAGGCGCTGCTTCTGTCCGCCCGATACATTCGTGCCGCCCTGGGCAATCGCCGCGTCAAAGCCATCGGGCATCTCAGAGATGAAGTCAAGCGCCTGGGCCACTTCCGCCGCGTGCTTCACCTCCTCGTCCGAGGCGTCATCTTTGCCATAGCGAATGTTCTGGGCAATCGTCCCTGAGAACAAGACCGCCTTTTGCGGCACAAAGCCGACCTTGCCGCGCAAATGGCCCTGGGTCATTTCGCGCGTATCCACGCCGTCCACCAGAATAGCCCCGCTGTCCACATCGTAAAAGCGCGGCAGCAGACTGACCAGCGTCGATTTACCGGAGCCGGTGCCACCGATGATCGCCGTCACCTGGCCCGGTTTGGCGCTAAAGGAAATGTTGGAAAGCGCAGGCTCTTCTGCCCCAGGATAACTGAAGGTCACATCCCGATATTCGATATAGCCGCGCTGCTCCTCGGCCAGCCTCGCTTGTTCCGCATCCTTGATCTGCGGCGGAATCGCCAGCACCTCGTTGATGCGGTCTGCCGAAGCGGCGGCACGCGGCAGCATAATAAAGAGCATCGAAACCATCAGCAGCGAGAAAAGGATTTGCAGCGCATAATTGAGGAAGGCAAACAGATCACCGGCTGGCATGTCACCGTTGGCGATGCGATGCCCGCCGAACCAGAGAATGGCAATGCTGGAGACGTTCACCACCAGCATCATGATCGGCATCAACGACGCAACCATCCGGTTTACGCGAATGGCAACATCCGTCAGGTCGAGGTTCGCCTGGTCGAAGCGTGCTTCCTCATGGCGCACGCGGTCAAACGCCCGCACGACACGCACGCCGGTCAAGCCCTCATCCAGAATGAGGTTGAGTTTATCCAGCTTGGCCTGCATCACGCGGAAGAGCGGGATAGCCCTGGTCAGCAGCAGCACAATCACGGCAACCAGAATCGGCATCACAACCACAAAAATCAGCGAGAGCGTGGCGTCTAACCGAACCGCCAGAATCACACCGATGACCAGCGTCGCCGGGGCCGTAATCAGGAACGTCAGGGCCATAATCAACACCTGCTGCACCTGCGTCGTGTCGTTGGTGGTGCGCGTAATCAGCGAAGCCGTGCTGACCTTGTCGAACTCTTGCAGCGAAAAATGCTCCACGTGGTTGAAGATTTCGCCGCGAATGATTTTGCCAAAGCCTGTTGCCACTCTGGCGCCATAGAAACTGCCGCCAATGGCAGCAATGGTGCCGCCCAGGGTTACCAGCAGCATCCAGCCGCCCGTCCCCCAGATATAGCCGATATCTTTGGTAATAATCCCATTGTCGACAATATCAGCCATCAAGGTGGGCAGATAGAGGTTCGCCAGGGATTGCGCAATAGCAAGCACCGCAATAATAAGGAGCGGCAGGCGATACGGTTTCATAAACCGCAGCAATTTGAACATGCGTCATTCCTCTCCATTCTAGTCTGCCGAATCGCGCCTGTGTTCTCGATAGAAATACGATATAACAAGATATATCGTATTTTCACCAAATTGTCAAGGCTGGACGCTCGCGCCCAAACCAGCAGCGCGCAGCATCCCCATTCCTGACAGCAAGAAGCGCCAGCGCGCCCCGACCATTTCAGGCCGGGGTCGCTGCGCTTCTTGCAATTTTGTCTCCCAGGATACGACGTTCGAGACCTGGGAGAAGAAAGACGGCTTTGTCTTTCCTTTCAACAGGAAGGCGGCGCGCAAATGGTTTAGCATCTAATTTATTAGGCAACTTAAGTATAAGCGGAGAGTGGCCTCTTGTCAACCTGGGTTGACCCGCCGCCTACGTGCCCGGCGTCGGTTAATTGCCAGGCGGAGAGGTTGGCGCGGGCGCAGGCGTCGGCTGGTCCGGCGCAGATGGTGGCGTAGTGTTATCCGGTGGCGCAGGGGTGGGCGTCGCCGCTGGCTGACCTGCCGTGCCCCCTTGTGGGGAAGGTGGCGGCGTCGGCTGGGACGTTGGCGTGTCGGTTGCGCCTGGCTGCGGCGTCGGCGTGTCGGTCGCGCCAGGGGTAGGCGTCGTTGTTGGCTGCGTTGTGGGCGTTGTTGTTGGCTGCGGCGTTGGCGTGGCCGTTGGCTGCGGCGTCGGTGTGCTGGGATTCGGCTTGCCACCGCCCGTGGGCAACGGTGTGTTGATGGGCGCCGGGATGTGCGTTGGCTGCGGCGTCGTGCTGGGTGTCGGCGTCAAAAGCTGCACGCCGGTATTGGCGGAGCCGGAGTGCTGCCAGGGCAGCCCCAGATGCCCATAGGCAATCGTCGAGAGGCCAAGTGCCAGCAGCAGCGCTGCCACCAGCAAAGCAATCAGCAGCACCGGTTTGCGGCGCGCAGGCTGGGCGGCATTAGCCTCCTCTGGCGCGGCAGGGTCGTCAGGTGGCAGGTCATCGAATCGGTAGGTAGAGGCAAGCGCAGCCGAAGATGATGGCCTGGTGGGCAAGGTATCGAAGTCCTGGCTGCGCCTGGTCTCCTGCTCATCGAAGGGACGCTGCGCCGGGCGACGCCGGACGGTGGGAGCCAGGTCACCATCCGGTGCGGACGCTGGCGGGCCGGGCTGCCAGAGCATCTGGCCGGGCAGCGGCGCGGGCACACAATGCGGACCCACCTGCTGCACCGCCTGGCCCAGCGCGCCCGCGCTTTCAAAACGCTGGTTGGGGTCGCGGGCAAGCGCCATATGCAGAATATCGGCAATCTCCACCGGCAGATGCGGATTGAAATTACGCGGGTCAGGCGCGGGGTCGCTCGCCTTCTTGAGCAGCACCTCAAGCGGCATCGTGCCCGAATAGGGCATCACCCCGGCCAGCATTTGATACAGCACAATCCCCAGGCTATAGATGTCGCTGCGCGCATCGGCCTTGCCCTCCGCCTGTTCGGGGGCCATATATTCGACGCTGCCGATGCCCATTCCCGTCGTGGTCAGGTGTGTATCGAAGCGATCACGCGCAATGCCAAAATCCGCCAACAGCACATGCGTGTAGCGTTGCAGCAGCACGTTTTGCGGCTTGATATCGCGGTGAATAATATCTTCCTGATGGGCATACTGGACTGCATCACAGAGCGGCACAAAGAGCGGCAGCGCTTCTTCCAACGCCAGCGGGCCGCCGTGCTTGCTGAGCAGATCACGCAGCGTGCCCTCGCGCACCAGCGGCATCACCAGATAGAGCAGGCCGCGCTCATCGCCAAACTCGATGAGCGGCAGAATGTTGGGGTGCGAGAGCCGCGAAATGGCGTGCGCCTCGCGCAGAAAGCGCCGACGAAACGCCTCGTCTCCGGTGAACTCGCGGCGAATGACTTTCAAGGCCACTTCGCGGCCAAAAGCAGAAAGCTGCTTCGCGCGATAGACCTCGGCCATGCCGCCTTCGCCAACGCGCTCCATCAGTTCATACGCGCCCAGGCGCGTGCCTTGTAATCCAGGCATCAATAAAGCCGTACCTTCCCGCCTCCAGGAGGGGTGAGCAGACCAGGACAGTACATCAAACGTTCCGCTTAGTTGCCGGTTCCTCCTGAACCAGCAGGCAGCGGAAACTCAATCGGATTCAGAAAATCCTGCTTACTCTGGTTGACGGTGGTCCAATCGTTTTGCAGAATGCCGCCTGTATCCCCCGAATCAGGATTCAAGCACCAGTATGTCCAACTGATTCCGCTGGTTCCGCTGCCCAGATAGGCAACAAGCGTTGCCAGCCACTGCTGATCTATCGAATTAGCCAGGGTGGTGCCGAACTCACCCAACCAGAGCGGGGCAATGCCCTTCTTGACGATAAAGCCCCAGTGCTGATCCCAGATGCCCGCCAGGTTGTTGGGATAATTGCTGGCGTAAAAATAGGGCATCGCAAAGACATCAGGCGGATAGTCATGCGGCGAATACACCACCTGATTGGGCACGCGCAGGTCAACCGGCGCGTCGGCCACGCCTTCCAGGTTGCCACCCCACCAGAAGCAGTCACCCTTGTAGCACTCCACACCCTCCACAAAAATCAGCCAGTGGGGATTGATCGCCAGAATCTCATTGCCCACCTTCTGCGCTTCCATCTGCCAGTCCACCGAAGGATCGCCACAGCCCCAGCAGGCGACGCCGTGCGGCTCGTTATCCAAATCCGCCCCTATCACCGTCGGATTGCCCAGATAATGGGTGGCGAGCATCTGCCAATCGCCCTCAAAGCAGGAGACAGAACAGTCTTGCGTCGACCAGGTCGGCTCTTGTTGACCAGCGTCCACGCCGTGATGGTCCAGGATGATGCGCAGGCCCAACTGTCCGGCATAGGCCACAATCTTGTCGAGAATCTGCAAGCCATTGAGGCCCTGCAAATCCTGATTCATGCCATTGTTGAACGAAATGCCATTGGGCATGCTGGACGGGAAAAAAAGCTGGTCAGAAAATGGGATGCGAATTGTGTTATAACCCAGGCTCTTGATTTCGCGCATCAAATCATGATAATCGCGCTGCCCCAGGCCATGCACGACAAAGGTCGTCGATTCAAAGCCAAACCAGTTGATGCCCGCAATGCGCACCGGCTGATTCGCCTCATCCACAATTTGCGTGCCTTTGGTATGCCAGTAGCCTGTGCCAACCGGTGGCAGCGGGGCAGCGGTTGCGGCAGGTGTGGCGCTGGTGGTAGAGGTTCCAGGCAGTCCGCCGCCGCTCAGATCGCGCGTGGCTCCCTGCGTCTGGGCATGGATAATCAGATAGCCGCCGATGGTGCTCATCACAGCCACCATCAACAAGAGCGATGTAAACCAGACCCGACGACGATGCAGCGCCCGCGCTGGAGTCGTTGCATCCGAACCGGTGGTGATGACCGGCTGCGTGGGACTTTCCCACCAGGCGGTTGCCATCCCCGGAGGAGCCTGGAAGGAATACGCGCCGTTCGCCTTCGCCCTGGTCTGATACTCCTGCACGCCGATGGGCAGCGCAACAAGCTGGCTCTCTGGCGACGCGGCAGGGACTGGCAAGGAAAGTCCACATCTGCGGCAAAAGCGCTGGCCGGGGATGGTCTCTTCGCCACAGCGTGGGCAATATCCATCGTGCGCGGTGGGCTGGGATGAAAACGGTGAGGATTGCTCAAACTGGTCAGCCGGGGTAATCTGACCACATCGACGACAAATGCCAGTGGCCTGGTCTATTGGCCCCTGACAATAGCGACACTGGTCCATTGAAAGGGTCTCGCAAGCTAGCCATGTATCAAGGAAAACACGGTGATATAGCGATATATGATGAGCGGGTCCTGCCCGCAGCACTGCGACACGGCAACGTCATACTCCCGATGGATTTTCCAGAGCGGCTGCTCTGTAACCGCTGCCGAGATCGTTCACGTGATCGGTTTCGGTATCGGTTACGAGGAGTATAGAGGCAAAGGCCGAGTCTGTCAAGTCACATTATGCAGTGACTGGACGCAGCGGCTGTCGCCATTCGTTGCAGCTATGCCCATAGAGCAAGCGGCCCAGCGAGCAGATTGCCATGCGCGAGCCAGTGTGTGAACTGCTGGCGACACGATGCACTGTGTAAGCAGGCGAAGGTCATACTGGATGGGCGGGAAAGTGTGAGGAACTTCACAGGCATTCCCTTTTCGCTCGTGGACGCGCTTCCTCTTGACAATATATCCGTCACGGACGAACGCCGACGCTATTACCGACTCACCGATCTAGGCAGAAGCGCTTTTCTGGCGGAACTTCAGCGCTACAACGAGGTGGTGGCGATTGCGCAGAGCCGCCGTCTTCTCCCCAATTTCTCAGCAGAGCAGGCCTGATGGGACAGCAAAGATCAGCACAACAGCGAAGACGCGCAGAGTGGATATATGCGTTGTTTCTGCACCTGTATCCACAAGTGCACCGGCAGATCTTCGGCCCGCAGATGCTCCAGACCTTTCGGGACCACTATCACGACGCCATTGAAACCGAGGGCGAGAGCACACTGCGCTTCTGGCTCAGTGTTGCCATCGACGAAGGCAAGAGCGTGGTCAGGGAGCAGCTTGCCGCCCTCAGAGAAAGCGTCCATGAAGAAGTCACGCCGCTCCATTGCCTTGACCGTCGGAGGCATACTGCTGTTTTGTCTCCTGTTCTTCATTCCGCGCGGCCCTGGCTTTGCCTTTGGGCTGCCCTTGTTTCTCGGCCTGTTCCTGGCGCTGCTGCTCCAGACTGCCCCGCTGGCGCTTCCGCTCTTCATCATGATGCGTTTCCTGCGCGCCTTCCCCCGGCCAGCGGTTCGCCCCACCTGGCTGCAACTTGGCCTCATCATGGGCGCCGTCCTGAGCGTGTATAGTGCAGCCTTCGCTGTGGCACAGGCACTGCTTCCGCTACCTCCCCAATTCCAGTACGACTTCACCTATAACCCGGCAAACGTGGGCAGCGTGGGAATGTTCCTGCTAGTTGGCACCGTAGGCGTGATTGGTGGGTATATCAGCGGCAGCAAGTAGCGGGGCATCTGTGCCGGGCTGCTGGCTGGCCTCCTGGGCATGCTGGTAAGTCAGGCCAGCCAGGTGCTCATCGTCGTACTAGCATGGCCCGCGCTCCAGCACGGCACAGTGCAGTCATCTCTGGCATTAGACTATCAGTACTGGATTCAGCGCACAGGCTCGGCCCACACGCTGGGAAACTTCCTGTACTTTGAATTCCTGGTGGATGGATTTGGTTTTATTCTGCTCTCCCGCCTCGTCCTCCTGACGATTGTTGGGCTGTTCGCCTGGCTGGGTAGCGCGCTCGGCGCTGCGGCGGCGCGACGGGCACACGCTGCACTTCTCCAGGAAGCGCCGCACGCCAGCACAGCCAGCCTTGCCCGGTGGCTTCCCACGCGCGCCCGGTTTATCCTCAGTATGCTGCTGCTCGGCCTGCTGCTGTGGAGCTTTTATGTCGGCATCCAAATGCTGGGCAGCCATCAGTTATCAGCAAGTGTCCTGGGTCGCGCCTTCTCCAGCCCTGCCTTTATTGCCATGCTGCTGATGGACCTGTGCGTGCTTGTGCCGGTGCTGGTCATCGCCCGGCCACGCGCCGCGCCGCCTGATGTGCGCCTGGCTGAGCACTGAAGCTCACGAGAAGCCGCTCGCCGCGAAACAATGCGCGGCTTCGGCTTCGTGATCGATGCACTAGCGCAGGGCGTGGAAGCAATATCTCAGGTGAAATGTGAATTTCTACACATTTCACCTGAGATATTCACTAGAAGGCAAGAATGATGCGGCTACCCGTTGTCAGTCTCAATCGAAACCTTGACAGAGCCGCTGCTCTCGGGCAAAAGCTGATCGGGAAGGTTCATCCGCAAATACAGAAAATCATTCGCATAGGCGACCGCCGAAAAATCGTCGCCTACTTGCAGCGGCGAATGATCCACTCCCTGGCCGATCTGCCCGATCAATGCTTGCGTGGAATATCCCGGAACTGGTTCCCCACAGTTACAAATGAGATTCGGCGGAGGATTGAGGGGCTGCCCCGCGGCATCACTGGTCCCCACATTACCTTTGGAGATCGTCCAAACCCCCGAGATATACGTAATACTAAACTCCTTGCCCTCCTCCAAGAAAATACCGGTATTCTGCCATCCCTTCTGTGCTGAGACGGTCACCGTCCGGGTACTCTTCTGTAAGGGGACAATCGTAATTCTTTGCGTTTGCGTGGCATCGATATCGACCCGGTTCGATGAGATCGACTCGAACGTTTTACCTCCCTCAAACAGGATACCCAGGCTGGCCTTTCCGGAATCGATGTCATATACATCTTGGGCATAGACCCCTTGCTTATCGTAAAGAATCGATACCACCACATGGCCCCTCTTTGAGGGAGCGGGAGGAGTTTGAGTCGCCCCTATCGTGCTGACGAGCTTTACCGCATCTTGCGCCAGCAGGACCGTGTCACTGGCAACCGCGAAGATATCATCCTGGTTACGGATCAGGTCAATCAGCACAAACGCCGCGTCTCCGGCAACACAGCCCAAATCCGCATCATTAGAGCAAGGAGTAGGAGAAGAACTCCCGCAACCGGCAAAACCCAGGCCCGAAAGAAGCAGAGTCGCCAGCAGCACAAGACTCAAAGACCGACGCGCCATACCTGCACTCCTCCTGATTAGGCGTTATATGTCAGAATTGCAATCTTCAGGGAGCCACTGCTCTGGGGCAATCGCTGATCGGGAAGATTCATGCGTAAATAGAGAAAGTCATCATCATACGCCTTGCCCACGTAATCATCGCCAACTTGCAAAGGCGCAAAGCCTAGACCGTTCCCAATTCGCCCAATCAGCGCCTGTGTGGAATATCCTTCCAGCGGCTCCCCACAGCGGCAAATAAGATTCGGTGGAGGATTTAACGGTTGTCCTGCGGCGTCACTGGTCCCCACACTGCCGGTATCGCTGGTCCAAACGCCCGAGACATACTTCACTTCGAACTTCTTGCCTCGCTCCAGGAAAACCTTGGTATCTTGCCATCCACGCCCTGCCGAGACCGTGACGTAGTTCACCGCGTTCTGCAAGGGCACAATCGTAATCTCCTGGGTCTGGGTGGCGTCAATATTGATGCTGTTTGCTGAAAAGGTCTCGAACGTCTTGCCGCCTTCAAAGAGGATACCCAGGCTCGCCTTTCCAGCCTTCACTCGATAGATATCCTGTGTATCGACTCCTTGCTTGTTGTAGTGAATCGAGACCTGGATGTACCCTCTCTGGGTATTAGCGGGAGGGCTCTGATTTGCCGGAATAGAGGCAAAGAGCTTAAAGGCATCTTGCGCCAGCAGGACCGTGTCACTGGCAACGGTAAAGATGTCATCCCTGTTACGAATCAGATCAATCAGCACAAATGCCGCATCGCCTAACGGAGTCAGGGTAGGCGTAGGCGCAGGAGAATCGATGGTAATAAAGTCACAACTGACCACTCCCAGCATGGTTACCAGCAGCACAAGGCACACCAACCAACGCCGCATAGATGTTGAACCTCCCACAGATGAAACCAGACCCGGTAGATAGCAGCAATCAAATGTACGAACGATTTCTTGTTTATCCGCCTGCACTATACATCTTAAAATGTGTTCTGTCAAAAATATTAGCGATTACAAAGCTATTAACACAAGAGTGATTGTCTCGTATTTAATTGTTACGTGTAGACTTATATGCTATACTCCTCGCACCGGATACATATCGATCTTTCAACGCTCTACGTCCACATCAGAGGTAAAATATGGGTTTTCGATCATCATCCAACAGTCGCATCGTCACGGCCATCACAACCATCGTCATCGTTGGCATTCTCGCCACCGGCTGCGCGCAGAGCAATTCTCAGAAATCGACACCGCCTGCGAATAGTGGTCCCACAAGGCATTTGAAATTCACAGTCATTACCAATGGTCAAACCTCTGATCCCTTCTGGCAAGTGGTCAAGAACGGGGTCGATCAGGCGGCGAAAGATATGGGAGTTCAAGCCATCTATGAAGCCCCGAATCCTTTCAGCGCCGACGCGATGTCACAGCTTATTGACGCCGCTGTCGCCACCCAGCCAGATGGATTGGTTGTCTCCATTCCCGACTGTGCTGGCTTATCGCCAGCGATCTCACGTGTGCAGCTCGTGGATATCCCTGTAATATCAATTAACTCTGGGAGTGATTGCGCCACCAAGCTTGGGCTGCTGAACCATATCGGAGAGGACAGCTATCAGGCCGGTCTGGCGGGGGGGCAGAAACTCGTGGCGGAAGGCGCCAAGCATGTCCTGTGTATTAACCCAGCAGTGGGAGATACTGATTCGGATAATCGCTGTCGCGGAGTCAAGGACGCGCTGACAAAAGCAGGGGGGCAATCATCAGTTCTGGCTATCGATCCCACTAACCCAAGCCAGGCTCAGCAGAAGATTCAGGAACAGCTTACCCAGGGTTCTTCATTTGATGCGCTGATAGCAGTCAATCCCAGCAGCGCTACGATTGCCATGGCGGCTTTGCAGCAGTTGGGACAGGCGGGCCAGATTCTCTTGGCAACGTTTGATGTATCTTCCGCCGTCCTGCAAGCAATCCAGCAGGGCACTATCCTCTTTGCCATCGATCAGCAACCTTATCTGCAAGGATATTTGCCGATAGTGCTGCTGACTCTGTACAAGACGAATCTGGACTCCGTAACGACCCCTATCATTAATACTGGCCCTGTCTTCGTCACGAAAGATAACGTCGCACAGGTCCAGCAGCTCTCACTAGAGGGTACACGCTGATGAAGACACAGCACAGCGCGTGGAGCTGTGCTGTGTCAGAATGATCTGCAATGAGCCTATACGTGCTGCCTGGCTGGCGCTATGCGTCGCCAAAGATCGTGTAATGCCAGCCTTTGCGCGCTTCGCCGCTTAGCTCGATCATTACATGCTTGATCTGCGTGTATTCTTCAAACGCATACATCGACATATCTTTGCCAATGCCGCTCTCTTTGTAGCCACCGTGCGGCATCTCGGATGTCAGCGGCAAGTGGTCATTCACCCACACGGTGCCAAAAAGCAGGCTCTTGCTGGCGCGCATCGCCTTGTAAATGTCCCTGGTCCAGACCGAAGCCGCCAGGCCATAAACGACGCCGTTCGCCTTTGCCAGCGCCTCTTCTTCCGTCTTGAAGCGGCTTACCACCACCACCGGGCCAAAGACCTCGTTCTGCACGATTTCGGCATCGTTGCGGTCCTCGGCAATCACCGTCGGCTCGAAGAAAAAGCCTTTTTCAAACCCAGGAATTGAGGCGCGCTTGCCGCCCACCAGAATATTGGCTCCCCCGCGCAAGGCGCGCTCCACATAGCCCTCGACGTTGTCGCGCTGCCGGGCGGAAATCAACGACCCCATATCGGTACTCTCGCTGGCGGGGTCGCCCACACGAATCTGCTTCACCTTGCTCAGAAACGACGCTAAGAAGGCATCGTACAAACCATCCTGCACATAGATGCGCGTGGCAGCGGTGCAGTCCTGGCCGCAGTTGACATAGCCGCCCGCCACCGCTCCATTGGCGGCGGCTTCCAGGTCGGCATCATCGTAGACAATGAACGGAGCCTTGCCGCCAAGCTCCAGATGTACGCGCTTGATATTATCGGCGGCGGCGCGCATCACATACTTGCCGCTGCGCGTACTGCCGGTAATCGACACCATATTCACGTCCTTATGGCTCACCAGGCTGGGGGCAATCTCTGGTCCATCGGCAATGATATTCAGCACGCCAGCGGGAATGCCTGCCTCCAGCGCCAGTTCCCCCAGCTTCAGCGCGGTCAGCGGCGTTTCGGGCGAGGGCTTAAAGACCACCGTGTTGCCCGCCGCCAGCGCCGGGCCAAGCTTCCAGCCTGCCATCATAAACGGATAGTTCCAGGGCGCAACTGAGGCCACCACGCCCACCGGCTCTCGGCGAATGATGCTGGTATGCCCTCCTGTATATTCGCTGGAGGCAGTGCCCGCCAGATGCCGCGCCGCGCCGGCAAAAAAGTGCAGATTGTCGGAGGCAAACGGGATGTCGCTGTCGCGCGCCAGCTTGATCGGCTTGCCCGTGTCCTGCGATTCCAGCGCCGCCAGTTCTCCGGCATGCTGATCCACCAGCGAGGCCAGTTTCTCCAATGTTGCCGCGCGCTGGGAGTGGGGAAGGCCCGACCAGCGGCCATCGTCAAAGGCTTCGCGCGCCGCTGCCACCGCGCGATTCATATCGTCCAGCGTGGTTTCAGGAACCTGGGCAATCACCTCGCCCGTCGCCGGGCTGATATCATCGACCATCTTGCCATTGCTGCTCTTGACCAGTTCACCTTGAATCAGCAGTTGATAGGTACTCATGTTGCCCTGCCCTTTCGGATGACTGAAATGCTGGCATGCGCGCCTGCCAGGTGCGCCAAAGAACCTGCCGCGTATGCAGAGTATAGTCGGCGAGGTCAGCAGAAACTAGAGGGAGAACAGACAAAAAGTTCCGCCGCTTTTTATCTCTTGCGGATAAAAAGCACAGAGAAAGGGTCGGCCTCTTGTTGCTGCGCTAAAGATACTATGCCGCTCCCTGGGCAAAGTCAACGATGCCGAGCCGGAATAATTGGCAATCAGCAAACTTGACGGACACCAGGCCAGCGTGTATGCTCAGCAGAAAGCGAGCAAAGCTGCCAGGAAGCAGCGCGAGAGGAAGGAACGCAGCGTGGAGCAACACATCGAGCGCATTCTTATGCAGCTTCCTGGATGGAATCTGGCAGAGGCAAGAGTCACACCCCTGGAAGGCGGCATCACCAACCAGAACTACCGCGTAGACGCCGCCGGAGAAACCTTCGTGCTGCGCATCGGCGGCAAGGGCACGCATTTACTGGGCATTGATCGCGGCCACGAAAGCATCTGCACCGCGATTGCCGCGCAGGTGGGCGTGGGCGCTGAGGTTGTCCATTTCCTGCCCGCCGAAGACGTGCTGGTGACGCGCTTTATCGTCGGCACCATCCTCACACCGGAGGCCACCACCCAGCCTGAAATGCTGGCGCGCATCGTCGCGTCCATCAAACGCTATCACACCGGCCCCGCCTTTCCGGGCGGTTTTTCGCCATTTGCCACCGTGCGCAATTATCATCGGCTGGCGCTGGAGCACGGCGTCACCTTCCCCGACACGCTGCCCCAGGTCTTTGCGTTGATGGCGCAGATCGAAGACGCGCTGGGCGCGGACCAGCAAATCAGGCCCTGCCACAACGATTTACTTGCCAGCAATTTCATCGACGACGGGCACATTATCAGGATTCTAGACTGGGAATACGCGGGCATGGGCGATCTCTTCTTCGATCTCGGCAACTTTGCCGTCAATCAGTCGCTCAACGAGGAACAATGTAGGCTGCTCATCCAGTTGTATTTTGGCGAGGCGCGCCCTGTTGACCTGGCCCGCCTGCAGTTGATGCGCCTGGCCTCTGACCTGCGCGAATCGTTCTGGGGCTTTCTGCAACTAGGCATCTCGACGCTTGACTTCGATTACCGCGACTACGCCCAGCATCACCTTGACCGCTTTCTGCATCATGTCGCCACATCGCCCTTCGAGCAATGGCTACAAGAAGCACATCCCTGACAAGCTGAAGCGCTCATTTTATCGCCACTTCCACTATCGCCTCTCCAAGAGGGCATACAGGAGTCTCTTCCATGCAGGACCAAGCCAGAGTTGTCATCATCGGCAGCGGCATCGCCGGTTCCAGCGTCGCCTATCATCTCACCCAGCGCGGCTGGCGCGACATCGTCGTGCTGGAGCAAGGGCCGCTCATCGGCGGCACCACCTCACACGCGCCCGGCCTCGTCGGCCAGCTACGCTCCTCCATCAGTCTGACCAAGATGCTGGTCTACAGCGTCGAACTCTATAAAACGCTTCAGGTCGATGGCACCCCTGGCTATTTTGAAGTGGGCAGCCTGCGCCTTGCCTCCTCCAAAGAACGCCTGGAAGAACTCAAGCGCCAGGTTGGCTTCTCCAAAAGCGCCGGGCTGGCAGCGGAGCTTATCAGCCCCAGCGAGGCGCAGAGGCTCTTTCCCTTGATGAGCCTCGATGGCGTCGAGGGCGCGCTCTGGCTGCCCACCGATGGCTCGGCCAGAGCGCCCATCCTGGCGCAGGCGCTCGCCAACGCCGCGCGCGCGCAGGGCGCGACCTTCTACGCTGATACCCGCGTCACCGGCATCGATGTCGCCAATGGCCGGGTGCAGGCCATCCAGACCGCGCAGGGTTCCATTCGCACCGAAATTGTGGTGGTGGCAGCGGGCATCTGGTCGCCGCGCATTGGCCGCATGGTCGGCGTCTCCATTCCGCTGATTCCGATGCAGCACCAGTATGCCGCCACCGCTCCGCTGCCAGAACTGTCGGCAGACGCGCCCTTGCCCAATCTGCGCGACCCCGACAACCTCGTCTATCTCCGCCAGGATGGGCAGAGCCTGGTGCTGGGCGGCTACGAGCGTGACCCGCTGCCCCTGGACATTGACCTCATCCCCGATAGTCCCAACCCCACGATGCTGCGCTTCGACCCGCCGCGCTTCGCAAGCCTGATGCGTGGCCTGGTTGAGCGCGTACCCGCACTGCATAATGCTGAATTGACGAAGCAGGTCAATGGCCTCGAATCCTTTACCCCGGATGGCGAGTTCATTCTGGGCGAATCCCCGGAAGTCAAGGGCTTCTGGGCGGCCTGCGGCTTCTGCGCGCATGGCGTTTCTGGCTCGGGCGGCGTGGGCAAGATGATCGCCGAGTGGATTGTCGATGGTGAGCCAAGTCTTGACCTCTGGGAGATGGACCTGCGCCGCTTCGGAGCGTATACCGCCAGCCGCCGCTACATCGCCACGCGCGTCAACGAAGTCTACAGCACCTACTACGACATCAGCTATCCGGCCAGGGAACGCAGCAGCGCGCGCAAGCTGCGCCTCAGCCCGCTCTATCAGCGTCTGGAAGAACTCGGCGCGGTCTTTGGCGAAAAAGCGGGCTGGGAACGCCCCAACTGGTTCGCCCCCAACGAGCGGCTGGCCGAGGGCCAGAACTGGCCGACTCCTTACGGCTGGGCCAGCCGCATGTGGTCGCCCGCCGTTGGCGCGGAGCATCAGGCCACCCGCGAGCGCGTGGCCCTCTTCGACGAAACCTCGTTTAGCAAGATCGAAGTGTTGGGGCCGGGCGCGCTGGCGTTCTTGCAGCACATCACCGATAACCAGATGGACCAGCCCATTGGCGCCGTGACCTATACCCAGATGCCCAACGAGCGCGGCGGCATCGAATGCGACCTCACCGTCACGCGAGTGGCGGCTGATCGCTTCCAGATCATCACCGGCACGGCCTTTGGCAAGCACGATCTTGCCTGGATTCGCGGCCACATGCCCAGCGATGGCTCGGTCTACGTCAACGACATCACCTCCAGCCGCTGCTGCATCGGCATCTGGGGGCCGCGCGCACGCGAAGTGATGCAGCAGGTCAGCGAACACGACTTCTCCAACGCTGCCTTCCCCTATCTCACCGCGCAAGAGGTCACCCTTGGCGATATCCCCGCGCTGGCGCTGCGGGTGACCTATGTGGGCGAACTTGGCTGGGAGATTTACACGCCCATGGAATATGGCCTCAAGCTCTGGGATACGCTCTGGGAAGCAGGACAGCCGTTGGGCATGCTGGCGGGCGGTTATCGTGCCATCGAATCGCTGCGCCTGGAAAAAGGCTATCGCTATTGGAGCGCCGACATTCACTCCGAATACAATCCCTACGAAGCAGGTCTTGGGTTCGCGGTGAAGCTGCGCAAAGGCGACTTCATCGGCAGAGCGGCGCTGGAAGCCATTAAGGCGCAGGGCAACGCGCGCAAGCTCTGCGCGCTTATCACCGACGACCTCGCCGCCGTTGGCCTGGGCGGCGAGCCACTGCTGGATGGCGAGCGCGTGCTTGGGCACGTCACCAGCGCGGGCTACGGCTACACCTTGCGCCAGAGCATCCTGTACGGCTATCTGCCCATCGAATATGCCGTTCCCGGCACGCGGGTCGAGATGCAGCTTTTCGGCGAACGCTATGGAGCTACCGTCATGAAAGACCCTCTCTACGACCCGAAAAACGAGAAAGTGCTGGCATGAACTGAGCGGGCCAGGCAATGGGGAGCAACGGGAATAGGAAGCCGCATCTGAGGAGATTTTCAGCTTTTCCTCAGCTTCCTCTAAAGCTGGCAATATATGTTCTCTCATAAGAGATGAAAGAGCAGCAGGCGCTCGCTCGCCTCTATTGCCCAGAGAAGGAGGAACATCAGACCATGAGATGGTTTTGCCCCCCGGCTCGTTCATACCCTGCTTCTGGCAGGCATCGGCAAGCAATTTTGCCTCATCTGGCCGTGTTCTTGACCGCCCTGCCCCTGCTCGTGGCGGGCTGCGGCGGCCCGACGCCGCCATCACCACCATCGGGAAATCAGCAGGAACAGGGCATCAGCAAAATCAAGCACGTGATTATCATCATGCAGGAAAATCGCTCGTTTGATAGCTACTTTGGCACCTACCCCGGCGCTGACGGCATCCCCATGCAGAACGGCGTGCCGACCGTCTGTGTGTCCGACTCCCAGACCGGCCAGTGCGTCAAACCTTTCCATGACTCCAAGGATAAGAACGGCGGAGGACCGCATGGGGCGACCAATGCCTCGGCAGACATTGCCGGTGGGCAGATGAACGGCTTCATAGACCAGGCCCTGAAGGGCAAACACGGCTGCACAGACCCCAACAATCCCGCATGCACCAACTCGACCATGCCCGACGTGATGGGCTATCACGACGCCCGCGAGATTCCCAACTACTGGACCTACGCCCAGGATTTCGTGCTGCAAGACCATATGTTTGAGTCCGTGGCCTCCTGGAGCCAGCCCGCGCACCTCTATCTGGTCTCTGGCTGGTCGGCTAGATGCGCCAACAGTGACCCCATGAGTTGCCAGAGCGCCATCCAGACCCCAAACAAGCCACCGGCTAACGGCAGCACCCTTCCGCTTCCCACCGGCCCTGATTACGCCTGGACCGACCTGACCTACCTGCTGCATAACTCCCAGGTCAGTTGGGGCTATTATCTGGACCAGGGCACTCAGCCCGACTGCGAAGATGATGAGGCCGAATCCTGCGCGCCCGTTCAGCAAAAGGTCGGCGTCCCTGGCATCTGGAACCCGCTGCCCAACTTTGTGGATGTCAACCAGGACGGTCAGGTTGGCAATGTCCAGGATATTCGCAATTTCTACAAGGCGGCCAGCGACGGCACCCTGCCTGCCGTCTCCTGGGTCGTTCCCAACGGCACCGACAGCGAACATCCGCCCGCCCTGGTCAGCACCGGGCAGGCATATGTCACCAATCTCATCAACTCCGTCATGCAGGGACCAGACTGGAGCAGTTCGGCCATCTTCCTCACCTGGGACGATTGGGGCGGCTTCTACGATCATATTGCGCCGCCCACGGTGGATGGCATGGGCTACGGCCTGCGCGTTCCCGGCCTGGTAATCAGCCCCTACGCCAGAAAGGGCTACATCGACCATCAGACGCTCAGCTTCGATGCCTTCCTCAAGTTCATCGAGGATGATTTCCTGAAGGGGCAGCGCCTGGACCCCAAGACCGATGGCCGCCCGGACCCACGCCCCGACGTGCGCGAGGACGCTTCCATTCTGGGAAATTTGGTGAACGACTTTGATTTCACCCAGACGCCTCGGCCTCCAGTCATCTTGCCACTCAATCCCCCGCCAGGTCCGGCATCCACCTGATGGCAAATCCTCTTACCTCCTAACGGGTGTCAGGTAACAGAACGAAGCTCCCGACGACCAGATATTGAGCCGTCAGGAGCTTCGTTCTGCTCGTGATGCTGTTCAGCCCCGCTGCGCTGACAAAAACTTGAGATGGGCCGCAAGCTGAAGCTTGAAGCGCACATCGGCATCGGCCAGATCAAGCCTGGCTGCCTCAGCCGCGCGCGCGAGCCGATATTGCAACGTCTTGGGGTGAATATTCAACTGCTGGGCCGCCACCGCGCCATGAAAGCCCGCCCGCGCCCAGGCCAACAGCGTCTCCAGCAGCGTATCACCGTTGCGCTGAAGCTTCAGCCGCCCCAGCAGCGTCTCAAGAAACGCCTGATGCGCCTCTTGATCGCCCAGCAGCACACGCGGCAGCAGCAGCGCCTCATAGTAGTGAAAGCTGCGCGGCGGCAGATACGCCAGCAGCGAAAGCGCCTCTTGATAGCTGCGCTGCACCCCGGCGATGCCGCGCTGTTCCCGCCCAAACGCCAGCGAAGCGCCCTCTTCGGCCAGCACGCTCCACAGGGCTTCGCCAGCGCAGCGCCGGGGCAGCAGAAACGAAATCTGGTTCAGCGACAACGAGAGCAGCGGCGCGACGCCCAGCGTCTGCAAGCGCCGCCGCAGCATGTCGGCCAGCCGATCACGTCGCAGCAGCCCGGCGCGCGAAAGCGGCACCGGCTCATCCAGCACCAGCAGTCCCACGCGGTAATCACCCTGCGGGTCAAAGCCCAGCAGCTTCGCCCGCTCCAGCGCGTGGGGCGTTGGCTCGAAGCGCCCCTCCAGCAAGGTATCCAGAAAGGTATAGCCCAGTCGCGCCTCCAGCAAGGTCAACTCGCGCTGATGGGCAATCTGCAAGGCCGCCACCACGGCGGCATGCTCAGCTGCGCGCAGTTCGAGCGCGCCCAGCGCTTCTTCTCCCTCGATAATCCAGACCTGCCCGACCAATTCTTCTTTCAGCCGAATCGGGCAGACGACCCGCGCCACAAAATCAAGCTGGGGCAGCGCTGGCAGATGAATGGGCTTGCTGGCGGCGCGAATAGCGCGCAGATAGCCCAGGCTCTCCAGCGAGGCCAGCAACTCCAGCGGGCTGCGGCCACCCGCCCGCGTGGCACGCCGCGCGCCGTCTTCTTCGTGCTCGATACTATACTCGGCCAGCACCCGCCCATCCATGTCCTCAAAGGTGATGGCGCGTTTAATCAGCCTGCCCAGCGTGGCCGCAATCTCTTGCAGGCTTCCGGCTTCCAGCGCCGCGCGGGTCAGCGCGCGATGGATAATCTCAGATTGCTCGATCACCTGATATTGCTCGGCCAGGATGGCCCGGTGCAGCGCTTCGGTAATCTGGACAAAGGGAACATCCCAGGGAAGCTCCAGCAGCGGCAGCGCCACCTGATCGGCCTCCTCGTGGGCGGCCTGCGAAAAGTGCTCGAAAAAGTGCGGCACGGCCATGCCCAGACCGGCCAGATTGCGCTCAGCCAGCGAACGCACGAGCATGCGCTGCGCCTCTTCGTCGCGCGGCCAGGCATAGCCGGTCGTCAGCAGCAGTTGCCCTGGCCGCACCCAGGGCAGTGGGTCAGGCAGATCGACAATATGTACCCAGAGCACATCACGCTCCAGGCCGGTCCGCCCGGCAACCACGCGCGTGCTTTCCAGAATCGGGAGCGCGAGCGCTTCAAGCAGCTTCATCAGAGCCTCTTCATATCGCCTCTTTTTCCTGGCACTTTTTATCTAAAAAGGATAAAAATTAAGCGAATATTTTATCTAATTCCCCCCTGGTTTCTATCGACCTTCCCAAGTATACTCTGCTTACAAAGCAGCATCCGCCGATCAAGCCGAGGGGGTTCACATGCTCAAGAATCAGTCGCGCACCCCAACCCTGTTGCAGCAGCGCGCGCAGCACGTGCCGCGCGGCGTCTCCAACATGCACCCCATCTTCATCGCCCAGGCGCAGGGGGCGCAGCTTTGGGACATCGATGGCAACGAGTACATCGATTTCGCGGGCGGCATTGGGGTCATGAATGTCGGGCATAGTCAGCCCAAAGTGCTGCAAGGGGTGCAGGCGCAGCTAGAGCGCTTCACGCATACCTGCTTTCAGGTGGCGATGTACGAATCCTATCTGCGACTGGCCGAGCGTTTGAACGGTCTGGCTCCCGGCGACGATCCCAAGAAGACCATCCTCCTGACCACCGGTGCCGAGGCCGTGGAGAACGCCATCAAAATTGCCCGCGTTGCCACGCGCCGCCCGGCCATCATTGCCTTCACCCACAGCTTTCATGGGCGCACCCTGCTGGGGCTGAGCCTCACCGGCAAAGCTACAGCTTATCGTCAGGAATTTGGTCCCTTCGCGCCCGAAATCTATCATACCCCATTCCCCTATGAATATCGCGGCTGGGATTGCGGGCGCGCCATCGAGGCGCTGCGCGACCTCTTTGAAACGCAGGTCACGCCCGATCAGGTCGCCGCCATCATCATCGAGCCGGTGCTGGGTGAAGGCGGCTTCGTCCCCGCCTCCCCCGATTTCCTGCGCGAACTGCGCCGCATCACGCAGGAATATGGCATCCTGCTCATCGACGACGAGATTCAATCGGGCTTTGGCCGCACCGGCAAGTTCTTCGCCATCGAGCACAGCGGCGTCGTGCCTGACCTCATCACCGTCGCTAAAAGCCTGGCCGGAGGTCTGCCGCTTTCCGGCGTGATTGGCCGCGCCGACGTGATGGATGCTCCCGCGCCCGGTGGCCTGGGCGGCACCTATGGCGGCAACCCGCTGGCCTGCGCCGCCGGGCTGGCCGTGCTGGATGTCTTCGAGAGCGAGCATCTGGTGGAGCGCGCCGCCGACATCGGCCAGCGCCTGATGCAGCGCTGTCTGGCCCTCCAGAGGGAGGTTCCTGAAATTGGCGAGGTGCGCGGCCTTGGCCCCATGATCGGCATGGAATTTGTGCATGATCCCGCCACCAGGGAACCCGCGCCCAACTTTGTGGACCAGATTTTGGCCGAAGCGCGCGAGCAAGGCTTGCTGGTCATCAAGGCCGGGCTGTATGGCAACGTGGTCCGCATCCTGGTGCCGTTGATCATCGAAGAGCCGCTGCTAGAGCGGGCCATGGACACACTCTCTGCCGTGACCAAACAGGTCGTGGCGCGGCACAAGCGCGAGAATTAGATGCCACACTAGATAGTTCCCGATGCTTGCAATCCATAAATAGTTAGCGCACCTTCACGTGACGAGGCATGGAGGCTCTGTTTCACCAGAGCCTATCTTGCTTTTCTTCTTTCGACGCAATCACCGTGAAAGGAGGCAGCCACCGGAAACGACCCTCTTCGGACAGCATCAGCCCATCCGCCTGGCGGATGATGAAGCGATCAAAACGGAGGTGTTTGCTCATGGCACAACCCGCCCTTTCTGAAGACCAACAAGACGAGGCGTTACTCCAAAAGCTCGGCTACAAGCAGGAATTGCAACGCACGCTCGGTTTCCTATCCAACTTTGCCGTTGCCTTCTCCTACATCTCGGTCTCCACCGGGACGTTTTCGCTCTTTTATCTTGGCATCCTGGCGGGCGGCCCGGCCTTCTTTTGGACCTGGCCCATCGTCGCCATCGGCCAGTTTCTCGTCGCGCTCAACTTTGCCGAACTGTCTTCGCACTATCCCATTGCCGGGTCCATCTATCAGTGGAGCAAACGGCTTGCTGGCAATACGCTGGGCTGGTTTACGGGATGGTTCTACTTCTTCGCTGGCGTGCTGACGATTACCGCCGTCGCCTTCACCATTCCGATTCCCATACTTGCTATCTTCCCAGGCATTCCAGCAACCATTCTGGGCATGTCCAGCCCGGTCTTCATTGCCCTGGCCTTCATCGTCATCGGCACCCTCATCAATGTTGTGGGTGTGCGCCTGGTCTCCATCGTCAATAACGTTGGCGTGGCCGCCGAAATCATCGGCATGTTCATCTTTGCCCTGGTGCTGCTGCTCTTCTTCCGTCATCAGGACTTCAGCTTCCTCTTCAAAGGTCCCTCACCCGACATCCAGACAACTGACGCCCCCTGGACATCCGGCCTGGGCACCACCTACTTTGGCGCGTTTGCCGCCGCGTTGTTCATGTCGCTGTTTGTGATCTACGGCTTCGACACGGCTGGCACGCTGGGCGAAGAAACCAAAAACCCCCAGCGCAACGCGCCACGCGGCGTCCTATGGGCCATTGGCCTTTCCTTCTTCGCCGGATTGCTCTTCCTGGGCGGCACCATCCTGTCCATCAAAGACCTGCCTAAAATCGAAGGCATCGCCGGAGGACTCAACTATACCCAGACGCTGCCAACCATCATTCAAGACGCGCTTGGCACGACCTGGGGCAACATCTATCTTGCCGTCGTGCTGGTTGCGGTCTGCGTCTGCACCTTTGCCATTCAGTCGGCCACCATCCGCCTGATGTTCTCCATGGGGCGCGATGGACGGCTGCCGTTGGGCAAAGTGTGGGGCAAGGTGCATCCCACGCTGAAGACACCCATCTGGGCGGGTGTCGCCGTGGCCGTGCTTTCGGCCCTGCCGTTCCTGTATAGCCAGGGCATCGGCGTCCTGGTCACCGGCGCAACCGGGATGATCTATCTCTCGTATTTCCTGAACAACATTGCCTCGCTGGGCGCGCGCATGAAGGGCTGGCCCAAAGACAACGCTCCCTTTAGGCTTGGCCGCTGGGGCATGCTGGTCAACATTCTGGCGCTGGTGTATGGCGGCGTGATGATCGTGAACTTCCTGTGGTTTGGCGGGCTGCGCAATGCCTACACCAACCCGCCGTTCGGCCTGGCTTTCCCGGCCCTGGCGAACGTGCCCCTCTTCGGCGGCATGCCCATCTTCGAGTTTTCGCTGCTGATCATCCTGGTGCTGGGGGCCATCTACTGGTTTGGCTTCAAACGCCGTGACATCGGCGCCAACGTCGAAGCGCCCGCCCAGGTGGCGGCGGGAGACTAGCCAGCACGGCGCATCTGCGCGCAGGCTGGGGCGCCCCTGCCCTGTATGGCCGCAAGAGCGGGCGGGCGCTTCTGGATGAACCACCAGAAGCGCCCGCCCGCTCTACTTCATCCGGCTGGGCGTTCACGCTTCCTTTGTGGCAAGCATATACTGAAAGCGCAGCGTTTCGTGAATACCACCTGCTTGCGCTTCCTGGGCCAACCGGGCAACCACCTCTGCTTTGAACTGCGCCAGCACCTCCGGGGCCATGTGTTCCAAAGAATAGCGCGTGCCATGCGTCCATTTGGCATCCCACCATACCTCTGCGCTCGCGTAGATAAAATCGGCTTCCTCCGCAAGCGTCTGCGCCGCGCTAAATCCTGCCTCGCTGAGATAACGCGGCAGTTCCTCGTAGTCGCGGCCCTTGCCACCGCCAGCAGTCAGCGGGAAGCGATAGTGTTCATGATAGGCAGTGAGATGCGCGCCGTACCAGTGCGAAAGCTCATCGAGGTTTCGGGCCACCGTAATGCCCACTTTGCCGCCGGGACGCAGTACTCGCCAGAACTCAGCCAGTGCCTGCTCCAGATGCGGAAACAGGAAAATCGCAAAGCTGCACAACACTGCGTCAAACGAGGCATCGGCAAAGGTCAGGTGCTCGGCATCCATCTGAAGCATCGACGCCTGGGTCAGCTTGCGCCGGGTGATTTCGGCTGTCGTTTCCTCCACCATGCCAGCAGCCAGATCAATGCCGATGACCTGGCCGCCTGGCCCTACGGCTGCGGCGGCGGGAAAGAGATTGGCTCCTCTACCAGACGCCACATCCAGCACCCGCGCACCTGCGGGCAGCGCCATGTGCGCGACAAGCTGCCGCCCGCCATATGAGAAGAAGTCCGGCCCAATTGTGCCATAGGTCGCGGCGGCGCGATCATATAACCCGGCAATCTGCTCTTTCTGCATATCCGTCTCGCTCATATTCAATCTCCTTCGCATGCTCAGAAGAACGCTTCTTTTCTCAGTACGAGAGATGACACGCAGAGTTCCAGGGTGCTCGTTTTTGGACCAATTTTCCACCAAGAGCCAAATTCATCCATTTTCCTCTTGACAAACTAATGTAATTAGTCTATATACTAATATAGTTAGTTTAAACACTAATTACATTAGTTTTGTCGGATGACACGAAAGGAACCACCCATGAAAACGACGGCTCATGGCGAACATCTCCACAAGCTCACACGCATGTGGGCGTTTAACTGCTTCCTGGTGCGCGAAGAGGACGGCTTTACCCTCGTCGATACGAATCTCTCCGGCAGCGCCCAGCAGATTCTCGCTGCCGCGCAGGCGCTTGACGCGCCTATCGTGCGCATCGCGCTGACGCACGCGCATGTCGATCATGTCGGTTCGCTCGATGTATTGCACGAGCGTTTGCCTCAGGCCGAAGTCTTGATTACAGCCCGCGACGCTCGCTTCATGACTGGCGATCACAGCCTCGACCCGGAGGAGCCACAGGACAAGTTGCGCGGCGGCTATCCCATCTGCACCACGAAGCCAACACGCACCATCGCGCCAGGAGACATGGTTGGCTCGCTGGAGGTCATCGCCTCGCCCGGCCACACGCCCGGCCACGTTGCCTTTCTGGACCGGCGCGACAGGACACTCATCGCGGGTGACGCCTACCAGACACGCGGCGGCATCGCCGTCGCGGGCGTCATACAGCCGCTCTTCCCGCTGCCAGGGTGGTCGTATTGGTCCAGAGCAGTATCCTTGCAGAGCGCCGAAGCCCTGCGCAAGCTGGAACCGGCGCGGCTGGCCGTTGGGCATGGGCCAGTGCTGGAAGCGCCGCTGGCCGCGATGGATCACGCGATTGCCGTCGCCCGGCGACGTTTCCAGGAGCCGAGCGCCCATGCAGCCTAAAACACGCTTAGACCGAGCAGCGGTCATCAAGGCAGCGGCAGACCTGGCCGACGCCGAGGGTCTGGAACACCTGACACTCGCCCGGCTGGCCGAACACCTGGGTATCCGTTCGCCCTCGCTCTACAACCATGTGGAGAGTCTGGCAGGATTGCGACGCGATCTGGCTCTGCTGGCTCTGGACGAACTCGATACACACCTGACGCGCGCCGTCATGGGCATGGCAGGCAACGCCGCCGTCACCTCGCTGGCCCACGCATACCGGGCCTTCGCGAAAGAGCATCCAGGGCTGTATGCCGCAACGATGCACGCGCCAGACCCGGCAGACGAGGAGACAAAGCAGGTTGCGGCGAGCGTGGTGGCCGTGATTGTCACTGTGTTGGCGGCGTATGGCCTGCATGGGGATGACGCTGTCCACGCCGTTCGGGTGCTGCGCAGCGCGATGGATGGCTTCGTGATGCTGGAAACCACTGGCGGCTTTGGCATGCCCCTGGACCTGGACGAGTCGTATCGGCGACTGATCCAGATCATGATTCGCGGCTTGCAGCACGGCTAGGGCTGCCGTGCTGCAAGCCGCTGTTGAAGAAAGAGATCACAGGTATGGCTCTCTCAGTCATCAAGAACGCGAACCTGGCCCTGACCTTTTTCCTGGAACTGGGGGTGCTGGTGGCGCTGGGCTATTGGGGATTTCAGACGGGGCAAGGAACAGGCGCAAAGTTTGCGCTTGGTCTGGGCGCTCCGGCGGCGGCCATCGTTCTCTGGGCCTTGTTTGGCGCGCCCAGAGGGCGATGGCACCTGAAGGGCATCTGGCGCGTCCTGCTACAAATTGTCTTCTTCGGCTCAGCCGCGCTGGCGCTGGCCGCCGCAGTCACCCTCTGGCTGGGTATCACCTGGGCACTCATTTGCATCCTCAACATTGCCTTGAACTACGCCTGGAAGCAATGACAGACATGACCCTGGAGATTGCTGGCGCAAGAACACGCTTTCTAGTACAATGTCATTATGTCAGCTTTTACGCGATCTTCATCTCGCTCGCGTAAAAGCTGACACCAGATGTCAGGAAGCAGTGGGTAGAATACCTCTACACATAGAGAGCTGTTTTTGCCAATAGAGGAGGCCAACACCGTGAAAACGCTCTGCCGAACCAACGGAACACACACCTCCTTCATTCTCGCCGACCTGGACCCCGCTTATCATCAGACCGCACTCGATCTTGTCTACGAGCAGGTGGAAGAGGGTTTTGCGCGCATCTATCCCGCCGACACCCCTCATCTCGACATCATCTATGACAACTTCGCTCGCTTTGCGGAAGAGATGATGTTGCAGACCGCTCGTGACCATCCTGTGCCCTGGGAACATGCGCTGCTGAGCTTGCTTCAGCGGATAGACGGGCAGGGCATTCACTGGTTTCTTGGGGGCAGCGCGGCTCTGGCTGCGCGCGGGTTAGACATTCAGCCCCGCGATTTTGATATGATTGTCGCTGAGGCGGACGCGCAGCGCCTGGGCGACGTGCTGCTGGATGAATTGATCGAACCCGTGCTTCCGGTTGAAAAGATTCTTCCCGCGGAAGAGTGGTTCTGCAACTGGTGGGGACGCGCCTTCCTGGGGGCGCGCGTCGAGTGGGTTGGCGGCGTCGATGAGCGCGCCGATACACCAGATATCAGCGATTTTGGTCCAACTGCCGCTGACCGGCTGGAAACCATCACCTGGCGCGGCTACAGCCTTCACGTGCCACCGCTCGATCTCCAGCTAGCCGTGAGCGAGCGACGCGGATTGACTGAACGAGCGGCCAAAATTCGGAGAGTATTAGATGGCCGACTCTGATCTTGCAACCGTTCTTTCTGCCATACTTGAGGATATGCCTCAGGTACGTGTGGGAACACATCTCAATCATACCAATTTTCTCATTGGGGACAAGGTCTTTGCCTTTCTCCAGGGCGAGGGTGTGGCGCTCAAACTGCCGAAAACAACCATTCAAGCGCTTATCGAAGTAAAGCTGGCGGCGCCGCTGGTGATGGGCAAGAGGACCATGAAGGAATGGGCGGTTATCCAGCATGAGCATCCAGAAGAATACAGGCAAGATGCAGCGCTATTCAAAGAATCCATCGCCTTTGTTTCCTCACAAACATGAAAGACGACCGACAACAACACAGCGCTGCCAACCAGCGCCAGGTGCTCTGCCATGACCGCTTCTGAACAAGCCAGAAATCAACGTTCGCTCTTCGATGCCGATGAGACGCCCGGCGCTGCTGTGCCCGAACCGGCCAGCGACGCGCGTATGCCGCTGGCAGCGCGCATGCGCCCGCGCACGCTGGATGAAATCGTCGGGCAGGAGCATATCATCGGCGCAGACAAGGTGCTGCGCCGCGCCATCGAAAGCGACCATGTGCCGTCGATGATTCTGTGGGGGCCACCGGGCACCGGCAAGACCACCCTGGCCGAAGTCATTGCCGGAGCCACGCACGCTTATTTCATCCGTCTGAGCGCCGTGACGGCGGGCGTGGTGGAACTGCGCAAAGCCGTCGAAACCGCCAACGAGCGCCGCAAAGCCTATAACCAGCGTACCATCCTCTTCATCGACGAGATTCATCGTTTCAATAAGGCCCAGCAAGACGCTGTGTTGCCGCATGTCGAGCGCGGCGTGGTCATCCTGATCGGCGCGACCACCGAAAACCCCAGCTTCGAGGTCAACGCCGCGCTGCTCTCACGCTCGCGCGTCTTTACTCTGCGCGCCCTGACCGATGAGCAGATCGAAGCCATCATCGAGCGCGCGCTGACTGACCCGGAACGCGGCCTGGGTCGTCGCCAGGCCAGTTTGCAGCCCGATGCCCTCAGTTTTCTGGCGGTCAGCGCCAACGGCGACGCGCGCACCGCGCTCAACGCGCTGGAACTGGCGGCGGATGCTGCTCTGCCAGACGAAACCGGCCAGCGTGTCATTACCGTCGCGGTCATCGAGGGCGCGCTTCAGCACCGCGCTCTGCTCTACGACAAAGCGGGCGAAGAGCACTATAACCTCATCTCGGCCTTGCATAAGGCACTGCGCGGCTCCGACCCCGACGCGGGCCTCTACTGGCTGGCGCGCATGCTGGAGGGGGGCGAAGACCCGCTCTACGTCGTGCGGCGGCTCATTCGCTTTGCCAGCGAAGATGTGGGCCTGGCCGACCCGCAGGCGCTGGTGCTCGCCATGGCGGCGCAGCAGGCAGTACATTTCATCGGCATGCCCGAAGGCAAGCTGGCCCTGGCGCAGTTGGTTGTCTATCTGGCCGCCGCACCCAAGAGCAATGCCCTTTACATCGCGTACGGGCGCATCGAGCAGGATGTGCAGCAGACACGCAACGACCCGGTTCCGCTCTGGATTCGCAACGCCCCCACGCAGTTGATGAAAGACCTGGACTATAGCAAAGGCTACATCTACAGCCACGATGTCTACGCGCAGATGGCCGTCGACGACCCGACGCGCCCGCCGCCAGAGGCTCTTCAGGAATATCTGCCCGACAACCTCAAAGGGCGGCGCTATTATGAGCCAACGCCTTTTGGCGAAGAGGGCGCGATCAAAAGCTGGCTGGAAAAGCGCCGCCAGCGCCAGGAGCAACCACCAGAAGACCAGCGCTAGCAACAACGGGCAGATTGTGAGAATGCACATGCATAACAAGGTTCAGACGGTTGTCTGGGAGGCGCAGCAGTGGCCCGGCATGGAATATCTGCGGCTGGAGGAACGCGCCAGCGAGATCATTGCCGATGGAACGGTCATCATGGTCGAGGATAACCTCCCGCTGCGGATACACTACACCGTTCGCTGCAACCCTGGTTGGGCTGTGCGGCAGGTAGCCGTCGAGGTTGACGGCTATGCCGCCCCCAGGCAGAGACTAACCGCCGATGGCGCGGGCGTTTGGCACAAAGCGCCAAACACGCCGCTTGACCATCTGGCGGGGTGCATCGATGTGGATATTGCCGCCACGCCCTTCACCAACACACTGCCCATTCGCCGTCTGGGCCTTCAGCCGGATGAGTCAGCCGAGATCGAGGTAGCTTATATCACCATTCCCGAGCTTTCCCTGAGCGCGGCCAGGCAGCGCTATACCTGCCTGGAGATGGGCCAGCAGGGCGGACGCTATCGCTACGAAAGCCTGGACAGTGGCTTTACCGCCGAACTCACCGTCGATGCCAATGGGCTGGTAATCGACTACCAGGAACTCTGGAAGCGCCGCTGGCCGCGCCAAGCTGCTTAGCTCGAGCGTGTGAGCGTCACATCGGCTCCAGCCGCAGGGTCGTCGGCAAGATTTCATCGCGCACCATCGAGGGCATCTCAGAAGAATTGCTATACTTCTGGCGATAGGCGTCACTGACCCGCGTAACAGAGGTGAGATCATTCGCGGGGATGGCGCGCACAGGTATGCGTCGCCCGGCAACGTGAAGCGTTGCCGTCGGGTTGGCTTTGATCTCTTGATACCAGCGGCCAGCATTCCCACGCACCGAACGCACAAACACGTCATCGCCCACCAAAACGACCCAAATCGTGGTGCGATGGGGCGTGGCGGCGGCTCCAGGCCGCCGTGTCTCGATTTGAATCTCCTCTTCCCGCGCCAGTTGATTCTTGAGGTTTGCGTCAAAGCGCTTTGGCACTGCTGTACTCATAGCTGTTCCTCCAGCCTGTCTCTTGGCAACTTGCCGCAACAGCGTTTTTGGCTTGTCTCTCCAACAGAGCGCCTCACTCTGCTTCATGCGCTGTACCTGCAATCCATATGCCTCCAGCGCCCCCGGCCAGGTGCTATACTGCATCGGCAGGTATCTGCTTAGAAGGAGGCACCAAATGGGCAAGCACGCAGAAAACTGGCGCGGAGAAAACAGCGAGGACAGCATCATCCGCTTTTGAGCCTACCAGCAAGCGGCGCAGGGGCTACCCATCCGAAACGGCGGTGAAGCGCGGGACGCGCATCGTGCATCGGCACAAAGAACTGGATGAAAAGCTGGGGAAAGAAGACCTGTGCCCATGCGGCTCTGGACGCCGCTTTCAAGCGCTGCTGTCGCAACGGCGGCAGATATGATGGCGCGCGGCGCGATTACTACTTTTAGAGATTGAGTTCGGCAGAGCAAGCATAGCAAGAGGCCCAGGCAGTTTTTTTGACTGCCTGGGCCTCTTGTGCTCAAGAAATGGAGTATGGATTTTGGGGTTCAGCAGGTGTGGTCGGCGCGCCAACGGCAGCAAGCTCAGAGGTGCAGAAGCCGCAGCGCGTCGCCTTGATGGGAATCTGGTTGAGGCAGAAGGGGCATTCGCGGGTCGTTACCTCGGGCTTCTTTTCACGCTTTTTCATCTCGTCCAGAAACGCCGTCATCGGGCGCACCACAAAAAGGAAAATAACAAGAGAGAGGATGACAAAGCTAACCAAAGCGTTGATGAAGTCGCCAAGGTGAAAATCGCTTCCATGGATGGTGACAATCCAACTAGGAAAACTGAACTTTCCGGGAATGCTGATGAGTGGGGTTATCAAGTCCTTGACGAACGACTGAACGAGACTGGAAAATGCCGCGCCAACCACAAAGGCAACCGCCAAATCAATCAGGTTACCCCGCAAGAGAAAATCTTTGAATCCCTTCAGCAAGAAAAAATCTTTGAACCCCTTAAACAACCCCATTGCTAGCCCTCCATTCGACACACTACTTGCCCGCGCCACAGCATGGCCGGGGCTTCCGTCGTTTTCCCTCCCTCACCAGGACGATGCATTGTGTTGGGGGAAGTCGGCGCCTACGATAGCATGGGCTATGGTAGGCGTCAAGACGGCTTTCAGCGCTTACTCAATAGCGTCCGGCCCTGATGAGAGGCGCGCGGCCAGGGTCAAGCGCAGCAACTGTGTCAGTGGTTCGCCTGTCGGCGGCTGAGAGGTCGGGTCATCGGGATTAGTCAGATGGACGATCACCAGATCGAACGCCGGGATGACCAGCAGGAATTGCCCGCCCATGCCATAGCTGGCAAAAGAGCCAGCGGGCAAGGGCACCCCATGAAACAGGTTGCCATCGACGCACACCCACCACAGATAGCCGAAGCCTGTCCCACCACGCGCGGGCGTCTGCGCCGTTGTGCTCGCCGCTACCCACTCCCGCGAGAGCATCTGCTGGTCTTGCCATTGTCCCTGCCGCAGATAGAGCAAGCCAAAGCGTGCCAGGTCGCGGGCCGAGAGACGAAACGAGTATAACGGATGCAGCGAATGGGGCTGCGTGACATATTTCATCTCGTGCGCGCGATAATCCTGCATCTGAAGCGGCTGCGCGATGCGCCGCTCGAACTCCTCAAAGATGCGCGTGCCGGTGCACTGCTCGAAGATTGTCAAGAGCGCGTTGAAATCCCAGTTGTTGTAGTGCCAGAACGTGCCGGGGGCATGGCTGCCACGCGCGGGCAAGCGCGCGCGTTCAGCAGGGGGCACGTAGTTGGCGGGATGATAGACGCCGGAGCGCGAGGTCAGCAGGTCGGCAATCGTCGCCTGCTTTTCCTCGGCGCTCAGTGCTGGCTCGGTATCATCCATCCCCAGGTCGGCCAGCGTCCAGGCCAGATCGATGTGCCCCTCGGCCACATGTACGCCATACAACGCGCTGAGCAGCGCTTTGCGGATGGAGCGGCAGTTAAAAGGGCGCGCCACATCGCCCCACATGGCAAGCGCCGCGCCATTTATAACTATCATCACCGCCCGCGAACCGATCAACCCCGCGTAGTCCATAGCCCGGCTAAGCAGATCGTTTGACCAACCGATTGTTTCGAGAAGGGCAGGCATTTCCCAAGCCTGCCCTGGATAGCGCGCCGCATCGGGTATCATCCGTGGTCTGTGGCCTTCTCTTCACCAACGCTCAGCGTGTAATAGTCATAGGTCGCGCGCACCTGGAAGCCACAGGAGCTATAGAGATTGAAGGCTCGGGTGTTGTCCACATCGACATCCAGCATGACCGCTTCCTGCGGGTCGGCAGCGCGGGCGATGCGAATGGCCTCTTCGAGCATCTGGCGGCCATAGCCGTGTCTCTGGTAGGCTGGCGCAATAGCGAAGCCATAGATGCCCGTCTCGTGGTCCTCGCTGGTCAGGCGAAACGTGCCCACCGGTTCGGCTGGCTCAGACCCTTCAGCGGGCAGCGTGGCAATATATGTCCTGCCACTTTGCTCTTGCATATGGCGGATGAGACGCTGGCGCACTCCATCTTCGTCCTCCTCAAAGCTGCTGGCATGGATGGAAACCAGCGCTTCGAGATCAGCAAAGTCGGCAAGGCGAACGCTCAGGCCGGAAGCGGGTGCCTGGCGTGGTTGAAACACGCCCAGCGCCATCTCGTGTTCGGCGAAGTCGAAGCGGGCCGCGAAATGCTCCGCAAACGCTTTCCCTGCAACAGCGCGGCGCTCACAAATCAAGATGATTCGCTCGATACCAGCACGCCGACATTCCTCATGGGCTGCAACGAGCAGCGCGTGAGCAATGCCGCGTCGTCGATAGGCCGGATGCACCAGGATGATGGTTTCACGCTCTTTGGGATCGTAGTGATCCATGAAGAGATAGCCCACCAGCCTGCCATCCAGATAGCAGCAGAAATCCAATGGCGCGAGGCCAGGGCGCGCTTGCAGCATGTTCCAGCTTATGCGCACCGGAGCAGGCTCCTCGGCTTCGCAGGCGTCCACCAGTTGACGGATAGTGTTGAGCGTATCCTGATCGAGATGGAGCGGCATCTCAATGGTGTATGCCTGATAATTTGACACGTTTCTCTCCTTCATTGTTCAAAGACTCCCCAGGAAGTCCAGCACCAGCCGGTTAAACGCTTCCGGCTGCTCCATCGAGGGCAGATGCGCCACGCCCGGCATCACCACTTTTCGCGCGCCCGCGATGCCGCGCTCCAGCACGTCGGCGGATGCCAGCTTATCCGGTACATCCTGATCGCCCACCAGCACCAGCGTGGGCACGTGAATCTCTGCCAGCCGCGCGATGGCAGGCGGCTCCAGGCCCTGCTGCTGACCTTGCTCCTGTTCGGGGGCGCGCTCGAAGTTGTGAGTGTTCATGCGGCGCACCTCTTCGCGCATCACGGCAGGAGCGGAGCCGGGGCTGCGCCCAGGACCATCGACCCAGAGTTGCAACTCAAGTTCGACGGCCTGGGCGATATCGCCGCCTTCGGCTGCGGCGTCAATCTCTTTCCAGCGCTCCAGCAAGAAATCGGATGGCTGTTCGCCGCTTACACCAGAGCCAATCAGCACCAGCGCCGCCACCATCTCGGGGTGTTCCAGCGCGAAATCAATCGCCAGATAGCCGCCCATCGACGACCCGACCAGATAGGCACGCTCGACGCCCAGAAAACGCAGCAATTGAGACAGGTCTTCGCGATTGGAGTATGGACCCGGCGGTATTCTCGACCAGCCAAAGCCGCGCAAGTCGTAACGAATGGCCCGATAGTGCTGCGCGAAGCTCTCCCACTGGGCATTCCACATCTGGGAGTTGGTCAGGCCAGAATGCAAGAAAACCAACGGATGCCCCTCGCCAGCCACTTCATAGTAGAGCTTTGTCCCATTTATATCAGCCGAACCAACGGTTGCCATGACCTGAAAACCTAGCCTTTCATACAGGTGTTGTGCCGGAAGGTTGCCTTTCGTCACAAACAGCGACAGTTCCTGATGCCCTTGAGCAAGCAAGGCATTAGCACTCTTTTGAATCAAGAAGCGACCCATCCCCTGATTTTGAGCCGTTGGATGCGTCATCACATAGGCCAGCAGCGGCTGCTCGTGCCACCAGGTGACCAGAGTGCAGGCCAGCGGCTCGCCCCATTCCTCAATCAGGAAGGAGCACGATTCCAGCAGCGTACCCGTCTGCCACGTTCCGGCGAACGTATCTTGCATCGCTTGCAGCGCATCGTCCAGCGTTTCGCCCTCGTCATCAATCGTATCCTTGTAGGCGTCGAGCAGCAGCCGCGCCAGTGCTGGTATATCCTCGTTGGTGATGGTCCGACACTTCCAGGCACCCTCAGGTCGCTGTTCTGCCAGCCGAAGCCTCATTTTCATCCGCTCTAACGACATCAAAGTCTCCCCCTCTCACCGTCTGCGTGTATGGTGGGTATCTTCTGCTCCAGGCGAAACGCATCTTCCTCGACATGCAGCGCGGCTTTGCGCACCAGCGCGCTGGCATCCTTCTGGAGCCGTTTCACCTCCGAGATATATTGTTCATAGATGGCGTAGCCCACGCGGCACGGGCAGAGATCGCGCACGGCTCGGGCGCGGGTACACTCATCGGGCACGTCCAGGTCTGCCAGGATACGGGCTATATCGATGGTGCGCGGCTGCTGCCAGCGCTGCTTTCTGGTGGTGTGCATGCCTGCTCCTCCTTGTTTAGTCGTCATCTGCTTCCCAGTCTTCCAGCGCTGTGCCGCTTTCCTGACCATTAAGGCGGCAATAGCTGTCGTAGCGCTCGCCATCAACGGCCCCTGCGGCAACGGCAGCGCGCACCGCGCAGTGGGGTTCGTGCAGGTGGCTGCAATCGGAAAGGCGGCACGTGCCGAGGTAGGGGCGAAACTCGGGGAAGCAGCGGTCAAGCCGAGCAGCCGACACATTGCCCAGGCCCAGCGCCCGAATGCCCGCCGTATCGGCAATATAGCCGCCGCCTGGCCCATCCAGGGGATAGAAGCGCGTACCGGTCGTGGTGTGGCGACCCTTGCCGGTGGCGTCGCTCACCTCGCTCACGCGCCGACCAAGGTCGGGCTGTAAGACATTCAGCAGGCTCGATTTACCCACGCCCGACGGCCCCAGAAACGCCGACATGCGCCCGGCCAGTAAGCCGCGCAGTTCCTCCATACCCTCGCCAGACGCTGCGCTGGTCAGCACCACCGGATAGCCAGCGACGCGGTAAGCGTTCAGGCGTTCGGCCAGCCAGGGTTCGATGCCCAGGTCCACTTTGGTGATGCAGATCACCGCCGCCATGCGCTGCATCTCGGCCAGCACGAGAAAGCGGTCCAGCATGCGCAGATGGGGCGATGGATTGCGCGCCGCAAAGACGGCGATCATCTGATCCAGGCCCGCAACCGAGCGGACCTTGCCTCTGCCCTCATCGGGGTCAGCGCGAGCAAAGGAGCCGCCCGCGCGGGCAACGACCTCCTCGATCACACCCTTGCCGCCACCTGTGGGCAAGACGCGCACGCGGTCGCCCACGGCCACCGGGTCGTGCTCTTTGACGACGGCTTTCTGGACACGCTTGTGCGCCGTGGCGCTGATAGGATATTCCAATTGTTTGCGCAGGCGGCCACGAATGGTGCAGAGCAGCGCGCCTTCTGGCGTTTCCACGCGATACATGCCGCGGCTGCCCTCGATGATCATGCCCTCGGCCAGATGCGGCGTGGCCTCAGCCGCAGGGTGGTCATTGGGTGGCTGGTTGGAAGCAGTATCTGACTTGTTTGAAGAAAAAGTTTGTTTCGTGCTCAAGGCAAAAGCTCCTTATAGCAAACGTCCGTTCTTGACAAGACACAGAGATTCCACTGGGCGAATCTGCCAGGGAAACAAAAATCCGGCGGAGTTCATGCCCGCCGGTTGTGTCTCGCGTGAACCAACGTCAGGAGCCGTTCACGAAGCAGCGCTAGAGGAGCGACTGCGCGGGAGAGGCCAGACGGCAGCGATCACAACGCATCGACGCGGGCATGCTCGCAAAAACATCTGCGCGTGCAACCATCTTCTGCACTCTCCCTTCATTTCAAGCAAAGCCTCGCGCTTTGCATACATGCTCTACAAATCTGTTCAGGGCTTCATCGCGAAACCCACTGCCGAGAGTATACACAAAAAAGCGGACGGACGCAAGGGGTTCAAGAAAAGACGCCTACCGCTCCTCTTTGAGTTACTCCCCAACGCCAACTATCCGCTCGTGCTCCGCGAAGCTGCGGATATGGTCCCCTTCAGCAAAGCTGCGGATCGGCGCACTTTCCATAACATTGTGCTGAGCGCGGTGAGCCACCTGCTTGGCGGGCGCGGCCACTTCAGCGAGGCGCTCCGCTGCTGCTTTGGTGGCCGCCGCAGCGCGCTCGCTCATCCAGCGCATCATCCCTTCCTGGGTGGGACCGTAGGGCGCGCCACTCTTGAAATATTCCTGCATCCCTGGCATCTGGCGAGCGGCAATCTGTTCGAGCGCCTCAAGTCCTGCGGGCCGCCCCTCGCGCCGCTCGCCGCGCCCCTCACGCTGAGAGGCCATCGCCTCCAGGCCACCCATCAGCATCTCGCCCAGAAATCCGCCCAAATCTCCACCATTTTCACCTGGCATAACCCACCTCCGGTGCTGTGCACTGCTGTGATACAACGCTTTGGAGCATATGCTACCAGTGGGCAAGGGGGATGTCAAGGGGCCTGCTGCGCTGAACGTCAACAAATTGGCCGTTAGTCCAACGGTGTATCGTCGTCGAACAGCCCCTCATCTTCTTCTGCCGACCCCTCCTGGTGAAGCCGCTCCCAAAGCTGGCGCACCACCCCGGCAGAGACGCCGTAGCTGAAGCCGCGCCGCAGCAGAAACCCACCGAGTTGTTTGCGGAACGTTTGATAATCGGCGTTCGTCAGGCCGCGCAGCTTCTTTTGCGCCGCCGCCAGCGCGCGTTCTTCGTCGCGCTCGGGGGCCACCGTGGCCTCAATTGTCTCGCGGTCCACGCCGCGCTGGCGCAGTTCCGCGCTGAGCGCCCGCGCGCCGCGCGGATTAAACTGCTCGCGGTTCTCCACCCAGAACTCGGCAAACTGCTGATCGCTCAGCACGCGCATCTCTTCCAGCTTCGCCAGCACCTGCTCGATCAAGGCAGGCGAGACGCGCCGCCCATAGAGGTTGCGGCGCACCTCCTCGCGGCTGCGCGGGCGAAAGGTGAGAAAGTTCAAAGCGTGGTCCAGCGTCTGCCGAAAGAGATCAGCGGCGCGCCACTGCTCCAGTTCCTCCTGGCTTACCTCGCGCCCCACAAACAGCCCAAACTCCAGCACCTGCTCCTCATGCAGCGCTACGGCAAACGCGCCGTCAAGAGAGATCGAGCGCCGATCTTTTCTTCTGGCCTGAGTTTCAATGGCGGTAATCTTCATGGGCATTCCTGACAGGGAGCATCGGAAAATGTCTATTTCATACACAAGGGAAAAGATATGCTCCACTATAGCATTCTTTGTGAGGCGCGCAGAATCGGAGTCCCGTGTTGTATAGTGGAGGAACAGAGAAAGCACGCGGCCTGCGTGCGAGCAAGAGGCAGGCAGAAGAAGGGCAGCATGGCTGGAATGGCGCGCCAGCTTGGGCGCTTTTGGATCAAGATCAACCGCGATTGGATGTTCAACCTGGCCGGAATGCTCTCCTACAATCTGCTGCTGTCGATCTTTCCCCTCCTCATCCTCTCCATCAGTTTGCTGGGCATCATCTTTCAACACTCCACCAAGGCGTGCTCCTCCAGCCAGTTCGAGGGACAGATCATCACGAATCTGGCTTCCTTCTTGCCCAGCCAGATCACCGGTGCGCACCGCGAACGGGGCGGCGCAACCTCGATCACCACCCTTTGCGCCACGCTCAGCCACGACTCCTTTACGCTGGCGGCGTTCGGCATCATCACCGGCCTGTGGTTCGGCTCGCGGCTCTTTGTCAAGCTGGAAAATACCCTGGGCGTCATCTTCCGCCTGCGCTCGCGCAGCTTCTGGCAGCAAAATACCATCGCGCTGGGCATGACCATCCTCTTTGCCGTGCTTGGCCCGCTTTCGGTGCTGGTGACCTTCGCGCCCGAACACTTCTTGCTGCCGCTCGGTGGGCTACACGCGCTTTCCACGCCTGTTGGCAAAGTCATCGGATGGGTCTGTGGGACGGTCATCGCCTTTCTCTTGATCGAACTGATCTATGTCGTCGTTCCGAATCAGCGCGTGCGCCCCCAGGATGTCTGGCGCGGCGCAAGCGTGGCGGCGGTCTTGCTTTCAGCGTATGAACTGGTCTTTCCGCTCTACGCTCACTTCATTTCCACCATCCACACCTATGGAGCCATTGCTGGCCTCATGGTGATTCTGCTGCTCTTTTTTTATTATTTTGCTGTCATCCTGCTGCTGGGGGCCGAGATCAATTCCTGGTATCTCGGCTACACCGAACCGTCAGGCGATATTGCGACCATCCTCTCGCAGTCCGATATGTGGAAACACCAGCGACAGCCCATGAGCCAGGAAAAGCCAGGCACATAGAAGAAGGGTTTTCTCCTTCTACGCGCCTGGCCCTGAACCGTTTCCGTTTCCCAAACTTAGGAGATCGTCGGAGGGGGATTTTGCTGCGCTGTCCCTTGAAAGGGCGGCGGCTGGGGCGCGCCAAACGGCGGTTGCTGCTGTGTGCCAGCGCCGCCCAGCCCCAGATCGGCAAACAGGTTCTGGACGGTCGGCAAGGCATTTGCGGACACCTGAACGCCCTCGCGCTGCAAGCCGCGCAGGGTCACCTCGGGCATGTGCTCAATCAACCACTGCTGCATCGCCATTTCGTCGCGCAGATTCAACTGCGCAGTGCGCACCGTCTCAACGTCACCCAGCGATTGCGCGAGCGTGATCAGTTCGACATACGAGGCAATCTCTAGCTGCTCGCTCGCATATTCATCGCGCGCATTCTTCGCCAGCGGATTGGTGCGCGAGCCACCGGTTCCACCCAGCACCTGGCCCATGACATTCGAAACCGTTGTCTTGAAGCCCGGCTTGCCTGCGCCCAGGGCATTTAAACGCTGCTCAATGCGATCACGATGCAGTTCAGTTTCGCGCAAATGCTGTTCAATTTTCTGCCGAATCACCGGCTCATCTTGCGCATCTTTGGCGTGGTCATTCAGCACCTGTACCAGATGCGACTCAAGGGCATAGACATCCTCAAGACCTTTGACCAACATCTTGCGGCTGTCGGTATCGGTATTCGCCATCGGTCTTTCTACTCCTTCCTGCGGGTCGGTATCCGTGTGGCACATCGGCACATCATTGGGCCAGTGTGCCCTGGTTTCGCCAGGATAGGATTTCCCGTTGCAATGACTGTGCCACTTGTTCGTCTGGCTTCCTGACATCTGGCGCGAGCCTTCCCCAACGGGGACGATTTTTCCTCCGCAGCGCTATTGTCATAGCCGCGCGCTATATGCTATACTGGCCCAAGCATCTATGTGCCTGAAGGAAAAGAGAAGCGGGCAACCCAGAACGAAAGAGGTGAATCCCCAGAGATGGCCTTGTCTGTAGAAGAAAAGAGCGAGATTATCGCGCAGTATCAAACGCACGAGGGCGACACCGGCTCGCCTGAAGTGCAGATTGCGCTGCTGACCAAGCGTATTCGTGACCTCGATGGGCATACCAAGGTCCACAAGCACGATGTCCATTCCCGGCGCGGCCTGTTGAAGATGGTCGGCCAGCGGCGGCGGTTGCTAAGTTATCTGAACGAGAATGACCCGGAGCGCTATCGCGCGCTGGTGACCAGCCTTGGACTCCGGCAGAAACGCACCACAACCCGATAGGGGAACGCAGCAACAGGGGAACGCATTTCCAGCGGAAATGGATGCTGGTGGCAGTGAACAGAGCACCAGCGTGCCCACACAGGCGGCTACGGCCCTCTCTGTGAACAGGGCAGCCCTTGGATGGAGCTCTCGGCCCAGGGAGAGGCCGACATTGACGAAGAAAGACGCGCGGAGCCGCGAAGCATTCACATCCGCGCAGGCACGGGCGCACAGCGCCGCAGGCGAATATGCCAAGGCAAGCGCTCGTTGCCTCAAGCGCCTGCGGGCGCAGTAATGAGTTGACGTGTAGGCGAACGAAGTATTTGACCAGCTTCCCTCAGAAAGCATAGCCTCATTATTCAGAACAGCAGAGTACGGCGAACAGCAAGCGCCAGGCAGAACAGTAGCAGCAGCGGGCGGAAGGATCGGGGCGGTATGGCAGGCGACGACGACCAGGCGGTCTTTACATCGAGAGCAGCCGACCAACCAGAAGAATCACACATTCATCTTCACACCAGAGATGCTCTCTCTACAAAGAGCGGCAGTCCTGCCGGATTGGGGAGGTTTCCACACTCCTCATCACCGCGCAGCAGCAGTGCCCTCTCCTTCTTTGCCCCCCGATCACGGCCCCTCCTTCTTGATCGTCCTGCCCGTCCAGCATCAGCTTCCAGCCGCTTCAGCGAGGCTCCGCCCCTGCATCTCTGCCAGACAACGGCGCCTGACCGAGCGCCATCCGAACAACCAGACGCCAGTGCCGCTGTGTGGGCTGGCGCACAAAACACGATATGTTTTTTTCACTCCTCACCAGGAGGTGAGATAGAAGAGGGCATATAATGCCCGGAGGTTCTATGATTCATCGTACTGAAACCGTCATTGGCGGACGGGTTATGAGTATCGAAACTGGCCGCGTCGCCGGTCAGGCGAATGGCGCCGTTCTGGCGCGTTATGGGGATACCGTCATTCTGGCGACCGTCACCGCCAGCGATGCCCCGCGCGAGGGCGTCGACTTTTTCCCGCTGACCGTCGACGTTGAAGAGCGCATGTATGCCGTGGGCAAGATTCCCGGCGGCTTCATCAAGCGCGAGGGCCGCCCCACCGAACACAGCATCCTGGCCTGTCGGCTGGCTGATCGCCCGCTGCGCCCGCTCTTTCCCAAGGGCTATCGCAACGACGTGCAGGTCGTCATCACCGTGCTTTCTGCCGATCAAGAAAATGACTCTGACATGCTGGGCATCGTGGGCGCTTCTGCCGCGCTGAGTGTCTCGGATATTCCGTTCGCTGGTCCGGTGGGCGCGGTGCGCGTGGGCTATGTCAACGACGAACTGGTGATCAACCCGCTGGAGTCGCAAATGCCCGACAGCCGTCTGGACCTTGCCATCGCGGGCACATCCGACGCCGTGATGATGGTCGAGGCGGGCGCGAAGGAACTCCCCGAAGAGATGATGCTGAAGGCTGTGCGCACCGGGCACGAAGCGCTGCAAGACCTGGTGAAAATGCAGGAAAAGCTGGTGCAGCTTGCCGGAAAGCCCAAGCGGACCTTCGAGACCAGCCAGCCGGACAAAGAATTGCAAGAAAAGGTCGCCGCTTTTGTGCGCCCACGCTTCGAGAGCGCCGTCAACATCGCCGACAAACACGCGCGCGAAGACGCGCTGGCGGCGGTGGAAGGCGATCTGCGCGCCACGCTGGGCGCGGAGTATCCCGAGCGCGGCAAAGAGATCACCGGCTTCTACGAAAAAGAACTCAAGCAGTATGTGCGCAACAACATTTTGGACAAGGGGTTGCGCCCCGATGGCCGCGGCCTGACCGATATTCGGCCCATCACCTGCGAGGTCGGGCTGCTCCCAAGGACGCACGGCTCCGGCCTCTTCACGCGCGGCCAGACGCAGATTCTCAGCGTCGTCACGCTGGGCGCGCCCGGCGACGAGCAGGTGCTGGATGGCCTGGGCGCTGAAGAGAGCAAGCGCTTCATGCACCATTACAACTTCCCGCCCTATTCCACCGGCGAAACCAAGCCGCTACGTGGCCCTGGCCGCCGCGAGATCGGGCACGGTGCGCTGGCCGAACGCGCCGTCGTCGCGGTCATCCCTGGGCAGGATGAGTTCCCCTATACCATCCGCGTTGTTTCCGAAACGCTGTCGTCCAACGGCTCATCTTCGATGGGTTCGGTGTGCGGCACCACCATGGCGCTGATGGACGCAGGCGTGCCGATCAAAGCGCCAGTGGCGGGCGTCGCCATGGGCCTGATCACCGGCGATGGCGAAAACGCTGATCGCTTTGCCATTCTGACTGACATTCAGGGCATGGAAGACGCGCTGGGCGACATGGACTTCAAAGTCGCGGGCACGGCAGATGGGGTCACCGCGCTCCAGATGGACATCAAGGTCAAGGGCATCACACCGCAAATCATGGAACAGGCCATGAGCCAGGCGCGCGAAGGCCGCATGTTCATCATGGAAAAGATGCTCGACGCCATCCCGGAGCCGCGAATGGAACTCTCAGCCTATGCGCCACGCATCCAGACGATCAAGATCAATCCTGACAAGATCGGCGCGGTCATTGGCCCAGGCGGCAAGACCATCCGCAAGATTCAAGAAGAGACCGGCTCGAAGATCGACATCGACGAGGACGGCACGGTGCATATCTCCTGCGTTTCCGAAGATGATATGAACCGGGCGATGGATGCAGTGCGCTCGCTCACCGAAGAGGTCGAGATCGGCAAAATCTATAATGGTGTCGTGCGCCGTCTGGTGGATTTTGGCGCGTTCGTCGAAATCTTGCCCGGCAAAGAGGGGTTGGTGCGCATCAGCCAGCTTGCTGACTACCACGTGGCCCGCCCCGAAGATGTGGTCTCGGTGGGCGACGAGATTACCGTCATGGTCATCGAAGTCGATCAGCAGGGGCGCATCAATCTTTCCCGGAGGGCGGCCTTGAGCGGCGAGATTCCCTCACCCGCCGAGCTGGAGGCTGATCGCCCGCCCAGCGGCGGCGGACGCGGCGGCTTCAATCGCGGCGGTGGTGATCGCGGCGGCTTCAATCGCGGCGACCGTGACCGCGACCGCGGAGGATATGGCGGTGGTGACCGTGGCGGCTTCAATCGCGGCGGAGATCGTGATCGCGGCGGCTTCAGCGGAGACCGCGGTGGCAATCGCGGCGGCTTTGGCGCGCCGACTCCTGGCTTTGGCACCGGAGGCATGGGCGGCGGCCAGCGGTCCAGCGGCCCCGGCCAGCGCCGCCCCATGAACCCGGGTTCAGGCGGCCAGGGCGGCAACCGCGGCGGCTCACAGCAGCGACCAGGGTTCGGACGCTCGCAAGATCGCCGGGGTTGGTAGGCCATTTCCGCATCGGGGAGGGTGAAAGAGAATACCTCCTCAATATTGTCACAGCGCTTGCGTTGTGATAGCATGCCTGCAAAGAACGGATGAGAAGCCCGGGGCCAGCAGTGACTGGAGGGAAACCTCCTTAGGCTGCTGGCTCCTGGCCCTTTTCTCGTCCCAAGCAAAGGGAGTGAGCCATGTCCAGGGAAGAATTGGAGCAAGTCGCTGCGGAAGTCTCTACCTGTCCCAAGTGCAATCTCTGTAAAACCCGCACGAAAGCGGTTCCTGGCGAGGGCAACCCCAGCGCCAGCATCATGTTGATCGGCGAAGGCCCTGGCTACCATGAAGATAAGCAGGGTCGCCCCTTTGTGGGCGCTGCCGGGCAATTTCTGGATGAATTGCTCGCCAGCATCGGCGTCAAGCGCTCCGATGTCTTTATCACCAACGTGGTAAAATGCCGCCCGCCCGAAAACCGCGACCCCTTGCCCGAAGAAATCTCCGCCTGCGCCCCGTATCTTGACCGCCAGATCGCCGCCATCAACCCCAAGGTGATCGTCACGCTGGGGCGCTTTTCCATGCAAAAGTTCTTCGCAGGCTCAAGCATCAGTTCCATTCATGGGCGCGCCCGCAAGATCAATGGCCGCATCTGCGTTCCCATGTATCATCCGGCAGCGGGCCTGCACAAAGCCGAACTGCGCTCGACCATCGTCGAGGACTTCAAGAAGGTCAAACAGGCGCTGGCCGAGGCTGAACGCCTTTCCGAGTCCGAAAAGCCCAAGCCCCAGGACGACCAGCCTCAGCAGCTTTCGCTGTTCTAAAGCAAAGACCGCAGGGTAAAAAACGACCAAGCGTTTATGATGGTCAGGGCAAGCTTACCAACGCCTGAACGTTCGGTAAAGCTTGCCCTTAAGCCTCCTGTGTGCTACAATAGGTAGAAAAGCATACTGTTTGAAGAAGTCTGACAGCCAATCTACATCTCTTTCAAACTGTGCATCCTTTAGGCAACAGAGATTGCCAGATAAACAACACAAACAAACGAAGTGAATACGCCTGGACATCAGGCGATGGATAGACACATAAAAAGGCGTTTTCCTCGCGCCCGGCGGTGGGCGTGAGTGACAGTATTGATTCGAGGATGTGCTGTAGAACAGCGCAATTCGACACAACACATGCAAACAGCTTCGGCTTCTGCCGCCCGCATAGGACGCAGGGCCGGAATATTGAGCAGCCGTAGAGTGAAAGAAGACTCCACGGCTAGGAGGTTTTTATCTCTTGGGTTCTGAAGTTGTCAATGGACGAGGGTCGGGGAAAAAGCAGGGAGACAAAAAAGCGGTAATACGACTCGTTCCGCTGGGTGGTTTGGGCGAGGTGGGGAAAAATATGATGGTCATCGAATATGGTGAAGATATTGTGATTGTTGATGCCGGGCTGATGTTCCCCGAAGCGGAAATGCTCGGCGTTGATCTGGTGATTCCAGACACTGGCTATCTGCACGATAAACTTGACCGCATTCGCGCCCTCATCATCACGCATGGGCATGAAGATCACATTGGTGGCCTTCCCTACGTTCTTCCCATGCTTGGCTTTCCGCCCGTCTACGCGACCAAACTGACACGCGGGCTGATCGAAGTCAAGCTGAAGGAACATCACCTGCAAAACCAGGTCACCATCACCACGATTACCACCGAAGACCATCTGGAATTGGGTACGTTCGGCGTCGAATTTTTCCGCGTCAACCACAGCATCCCCGACGCTGTGGGCGTCATCATTCGCACGCCGCTTGGGACGCTGGTACATACCGGCGACTATAAGTTCGACTATACCCCAGTTGATGGCCTGCCCGCCGATTTCGGCGCGCTGGCGCGCATCGGCCAGGAAGGCGTGCTGGCGCTGATGGGCGACAGCACGCGCGCCGAATCGCCAGGCTACACGCCCTCCGAGCGCGTCATCAACGACACGCTTGATAAGCTTTTCGCCAACGCGCCAGGGCGCATCATCCTGGCAACCTTTGCTTCGCTGATCTCGCGCATCCAGCAGGTCGTGGATACCGCCGTCCGCTATGACCGCCGCGTTGCGCTGGTTGGCCGCACGATGATTAGCAACGCCCAGATGGCCCAGGAACTGGGCTATCTGAACATTCCTGAAGGCACACTGGTGCGCCCGGAGGAGATGTTCTTTTTCGAGCCGCAGCAGATCACCATCATCTGCACCGGCAGCCAGGGCGAACCGACCTCGGCCCTGACCCGCATGGCAAATGGCGATCACAAGATCGTGCGCGTCCAGCCCGGCGATACCGTCATCCTTTCGGCAACGCCAGTGCCAGGCAACGAAAAGCTGGTGGGGCGCAACATCAACAATCTGCTGCGCCAGGGCGCGGAGGTCTACTATCCTGGGGTCGCGCAGGTCCACGTATCCGGCCACGGCAGCCAGGAAGAACTGAAACTGATGATGAACCTGGTGCGCCCACAGTTCCTGGTGCCGGTGCATGGGGAAATGCGCCAGTTGGTGGCCCACGCGAAACTGGGCAAATCGCTGGGTATTCCAGAGGACCATATTGTCATCGCCGAAGATGGCGACATCATCGAGGTTTCGCCTGAAGGCATCCGCAAAGCCGACCACTATACAAACGGCAACGTCTTCGTGGACGGCCTGGGTGTGGGCGACATTGGCAGCATTGTCATGCGTGACCGCCAGGTGCTGGCCCAGGATGGCATTCTGATGGCCGTCCTCACCGTGGATAAGGAGACCGGCCAGCCGATCTCCGGTCCCGACATCATCTCGCGCGGCTTCATCTATATGCGTGACGCCGATGAATTGATTACCCTGGCCCGCGCGCACGTGCTCGAATCCTTCGGCATGCACTCGCGCAACGGCCACACTGCCGACTGGACCTATGTGAAGGCCAAGATCAAGGACACACTTGGTGATTTTCTGTATGAAAAGACCAAACGCCGCCCGATGATCTTGCCAGTCGTCATGGAAGTCTAGCCGTCTGAGCACAGCAGCCGAAGCCGCTCCTGGCAGAGTTTGATCTACTCTCTGCCAGGAGCGGCTTCGGCTTCGTTTAGCCGGTGCGTGTCCCGCCGCGCCGCAGCGGCACCAGACGAATCAACGTCGTCGCAATGCGGTTAATGGCTGTTAAATACGCCTCGTGGGGGGCTGGTGGTGGCCCGCCGCGCACCGCGTAATCATCGGCAGTCGCCAGCAAATAATCCGCCGGAAGGCTCCCCAGCACTGCCAGGCCACCCTCCAGCCTCGTTTCCAGGTTTTGCTCTTCCTGGGCAGGCACCCGCGCAAACAAGACCGCAGCATGCCCTCCAGGGTCCAGCGCGCCCAGCCGTTCGGCCAGCTTCGTCGCGCCCTGGCGCGCCTCCTGCGTGTTATCAATGGCAAGCACCAGATAATCAATCCCCACCTGCATCCCTCCAGCATGCTCCAGCAGTAGGGCATCCACATCCACCAGCACGCAGTCGGCGCGGCCAGCCACGCGCTGGCGTGCGCCCTCCAGGATAGTTGCCAGTTGGTTGGGGGGGACAGCGCCCGGTGTCCACAGCACCAGATTCTTCATCGGCGCGTGTTCAAATAAGGCACCCAAAAGCGAGCGGCGCAGCGAAAGGTCGGCCACCAGCACCCGCACCCCCTGACGCACCAGGGACTGACCAAGATAAAAGAGCGCTGTGCCAACCCCATGCCCCCGGTGCTCCTGAGTTAGTACGATCACGCGAACATCCGCTGCGTTCGCAGCACTCATAGCGCTTCCCCATCCCTAAAAATAGCCAGAGGTGACGGCAATTTGGGCGCATCCTTTGCACAAAGGACAAACTGGCCCTCTATCAGTCCGTTAGATAGCAAGGGAATAAAAGTGTGCAGCATATCCAGGCATGTTTTATGCCAGCCCACCTGAGCGCTTGTTGGGGGCTGGACGGTTTCCGTCTGTTCTCCCGAGACAACCCCAATTGCCTGACTGCTGCAAGTATAGCGGCGTTACCTGGGAAATGTCAAGAAAACTTTATCTATTTGCAGCGCCTCCTCAGCCCATGCTATACTGCCGCCAGAGGAGGAGCGACTTCCCGATCTGGCGCGCGCCAGGCGTGAAGCCGCCAGCAATGCCATGATTATCGATGCCCATACCCACCTCTTCCCGCCAGAAATACGCGCCCAGCGCGCCGCGTACTGCGCTCGCGACCCCTGGTTCGCCGAACTCTACAGCAATCCCAAGGCACGCATGGCAACCGCCGAAGAACTGGTTGCCTCGATGGACGCTGCCGGAATAGACGCCTCGATTGCCTGCCCCTTTGGTTGGAGCGACTCTGGCATCATCGAGGAATGCAACGACTACCTGATTGACGCGATGCGCCGCTATCCGGGGCGCATCATCGGCCTGGCAGCCGTCCAGCCCACTGCTGGAGCGCGAGCCGTGGCCGAACTGGAGCGCTGCGCCCGCGCCGGAATGCCCGGCTGCGGCGAGTTGATGCCGCACGGCCAGGGCTATCGCCTCAGCGATCTGGCGCTGCTCGAGCCGCTGGTGGAGGTGGCCCGTGCCCATGGCCTCTTCATCCTCACCCATACCAGCGAGCCAGTCGGCCACAGCTATCATGGCAAGGGCAACGCCGTGCCCGGCGACCTGGAGGTCTTTCTGCGCGGTTTCCCCGATGTGCGCGTCGTGGCGGCGCACTGGGGCGGCGGCTTCCCCTTTTATGAACTGATGCCCGAAGTGCAGCAGGCCGCTGCCAACCTCTGGTATGACAGCGCCGCCTCGCCCTTTCTCTATCGCAATGACATCTTCCCCATCACGGCGCGGCTCGTTGGGGCGCGCAAGCTGCTCTTTGCCAGCGATTACCCGCTCATCTCGCAGCAGCGCATGCTCGGCTATACGCGCGCCTCTGGCCTGACCGCCGAAGAACTGACGCTGGTGCTGGGCGGAAATGCGCAAGCCCTGCTGACCCAAGCTCAGGCAGGTCGCTAGATGGATGCCCCATTTCTCTTGGCAGATTTAGTAGAGCACCTCAATATTGCCCATCACTCCACCTTCATAGCCGGAGATCGATATGCTCTAGGCGAGCAAGGAGCGTATGCGCTATCCGACGCACAGGGGCATCGGTATGTACTTAAATGGCAACCCAGAGCAAACCACCTTGAGCGCGTATTGTATGCTCAGGCTGTGACCGAACGGCTGCGCGCGCAAGGCTACCCATCACCTGCGTATCTGCATATCGGCGCTGCCCTGGGAGGAACCTATAGCGTGCAGCAGGCCCTTCCTGGCACGCCTATAGGCTGCTTAACTCTTCAGAATCTGCCAGATATTTTAAAGCTCCAGGCGCTCCACGCGATGCAGGCTCCGCCAGGGCCGCGCACCTGGCCGCGTGAAGTTGTCCAGACCGTGCTAGAAGGCGGCGATGGCTACTGCTTGCATATCTCATTGCAGCAGCATTCGCCAGAAACCGCTAGAATGCTGCAAACGCTTCAGCGTCTAGTGGCCGACTATCAGCAGCACATCAGCGAGACAAACGAGATCGTGCATTTTGATTTTCAAGCAGCCAACTTTCTGGTCTATCAAGATAGGCTCAGTGGCGTGGTTGATTGGGAAGCCGCCAGTGCAGGCGACAGCGCCTTCGATCTGGCAACGCTCTTATTCTATGGCTACGATGACGCAGCACTGCGCGATTTTCTGTGGCAATACAGTCTTGCCCGCCGTCCCATCCAGGTTATAAGCATCTATCTGGCCCATCTGATCTTGCGCCAGGTAGATTGGTCGCTTCGACATCACGAAGAAGCGGTGAGCGAGCGCTACATCGCGCGGGGGCAGACGTTGCTGGCAGATATCCATGCGCACCTGCCACAGCCCTAGCGAGCGGTGATAAAGGTGCTCAGAAACGCGTATATACATTTGTAAGAAAAGCGCGCTATAATCATCAGCAAGGCATGAACATACCTCTACACGGTTCGAGCATCAGCAACACCAGGGACAAGCCGAAGGGGCAGCGCATGAAAGTTCGCTCGTTGGGCAGCGGCAGCAGCGGCAACGCCTTGCTTGTCGAGTCAGGCAGCACTTGCCTGCTCGTCGATGCCGGGCTGCCGCCGCGCATCCTGTTCGCGCGCCTGCGCGCGGCAGGCGTGACGCGCAGCCAATTGACCGCCATTCTGCTGACCCACGAGCACACCGACCACTCCCAGGGCGCAGCGGTGCTGGCCCGCGAATGGGAAGCGCCGATCATCAGCGCGCCGGAGACCCTGCGCGCCATGCTGCCCAGCGAGGCCGAAGGCGGGCCACGCTGCTCCATCGAGCCGCTGGCGGTGGGCGCAAGCCTGCGCGTGGGCAGCCTGGATGTCTCCTCATTTCCGGTTTCGCATGACGCCATCGCCCCCTGTGGCTATCTGATCAGTTCGCAGGGCTGGCGCATTTGCGTCGCCATCGATACCGGCATGGCGCAGGGGCCACTGCTCGATGCTCTGCGCGCCGCGCAGTTGCTGGTGCTGGAAGCTAACCATGACCACGAGCGCCTGCTGCGCGGCCCCTATCCCTGGCATTTAAAGAAGCGCATCCTTAGCCCTACCGGCCATCTCTCCAATGAGCAGGCCGCCGACGCGCTGGAGGCGATTGTCGATGACACGCCGCGCTGGGTCTGGCTGGCGCACCTCAGTCGCACCAACAACACACCTGATCTGGCGCGCGCCCATATCATCGAGCGCCTGGATCGCTTAGGCGCGTCGTCCATCCAGCCCGATGTCCTGCCGCCTGGCCCTGGTCTGGAATGGGACAGCGCCAGCCTCTGGAGCCTTCTGCCGCGTTAGGAGCGCCCGCATGCCATCCATCACCCAGCCACCTCATGCCAGAGAAGCCGTCGAAGCGGGCCGCAACCAAGCGCAAACGCCCAGGCTTCCCTTTCTCTTCTCGCCTCATTTCTTGCAAGCGCTGCTCCTTTGTCTGCTCGCGGTGACTGCTGCCATTGTGCAGATCAACGGTGGCAGTAAGCTTGATGCCGTGCTGGCGACAGGCATCGGCTTGTTTCTGGGATGGCTCATCTATCCGAAACGCCTCTTTATTCTGAGCGCGCTGGTGCTGCCGCTGGGCATCATCAACCAACTCTTCGATAGTAAGATCATCAGCGGGCAGTATATTGAGGCGTTCCATTTGCTGGCTCTGGCCCTGGGATTGCTAGCAATTACCTGGGCCATGCGCGCCATCCCGACCTGGGCACATCCCGCAGCGCTCTCGCCAGGCGCGGCAGTGGCAGTGCTGGGTCTGCTTCTCCTGGCAGCCGACGCATCAGCGCCAGCCGCCAGGATCATCTTCTCCTTCTGGCTGCCAGCGGCAGTGCTGGGTGCGCTGGGCCTCTGGTATCTGTTTATGTCGGCCTTTGGACGAGTGAAATCTTGACACGTCGCGCATTTTTTACGTATGTTACATAGGTGCAAGCGACTGGAGAGTCGCCCGGCATCACACTGGAACGAATCACGTGAGGCGCAGAAGCTTGGTAAGCGCCCACTGCACTGGAGAAACGTATGCTACCGCGCGTGTTGATGCGCCAGGAAAAGTATGATAAACGGCTCGGAGGAACGTGGGAGGGGTATCTCTTGCCTTCCAGCGCAACGCGCACGAGCATCTGGACCCCCGCGGGCACCGTCATGCATTGGTCCACCCGCGACTGGACGATGCGCTACCACAGTCTTCAGCACTTCTGGCCTGATCGCTGGTATACCTTGAATGCGCTCTATCGTGATCGCGACCTGTACGCCATTTACTGCACGATCATCCAGCCGCCCGCGCTGGGCGAAGGCGCAACCTATACCGATCTGGAACTTGGCCTGCGCGTCCAGCCCGATTTTTCGCATGAAGTGCTGAATATGGAAACCTTCGAGCTAGCGGCGGAAGGGTTGAACTATCCCGAAGAGGTGCGCATCGGCGCGCTGCTGGCGCTGGATGGGCTGATTCGCTCGGCAAACCGGCGGAATGGCCCATTTGTGACCATTCCGCTGGTCTTGCCACGGGTGGACCTGGAAAAGTTGAGCCAGGAAGAGATACACACCATTCTGGACGATTTCGACGAAGCTATCGCGAGGCATATCGTATGACTGACCAGCCAGACCTCAGCAGCGCGGCCATGCCCGGCCATCTCATCAAGCGCATCGATCACGTGGCTATCGTCGTGCGCAGCATCGATCAGGCGCTGGGCTTCTATCGTGATCTGCTGGGCATGCAGCCTTCCGCCATCAAAACGCTTGCCCAGGAAGGGGTGCGCATCGCCTTTTTGCCCTCCGGTGGGCCGCAGGGCAGCGAGATCGAACTGGTCGAGCCAACGGACCCAACGACGGGCGTGGCCCAATTTCTGGAGAAGCGCGGCGAGGGGCTGCACCATATCTGCCTGGAAACGCCCAACATCGATGCCGCGCTGGCCTATCTGGCCGCGAGCGGTGCGCGGGTTCTCGATAGCACGCCGCGCCAGGCCGCCGAAGGCCGCGCCATCTTTGTGCATCCCAAAAGCGCCAATGGTGTCTTGCTGGAACTGGTGCAACGCACCGAGTAGCTGACTATACGCAAAGCAGGAGCCGTCTATGAACAATCGTGAACGTATCGAAGAACTGCGCCGCATGAAACAAGAAGCCCTGCTGGGCGGCGGCCAGAAGCGCATCGACGCGCAGCACAAAAAGGGCAAGCTAACCGCCCGCGAGCGGCTCGATCTGCTGCTGGACCCTGGCTCCTTCAACGAACTGGATATGTTTGTCACCCATCGCTCCAGCGCTTTTGGCCTGGACAAGCAGCGCTTCGCGGGCGATGGCGTGGTCACCGGCTACGGCGAGATTGACGGGCGGCTGGTCTACGTCTTTGCCATGGACTTCACCGTCTTTGGCGGCACCATGTCCGAGGCCAACGCCGAAAAAATCTGTAAGATCATGGACATGGCGATGAAGAACGGCGCGCCGATCATCGGCCTGAACGACAGCGGCGGCGCGCGCATTCAAGAGGGCGTCGTCAGCCTGGGCGCGTATGCTGACATCTTCTTGCGCAACACGCTGGCCTCTGGCGTCGTCCCTCAGCTTTCGGCGGTGCTTGGCCCCTGCGCGGGCGGCGCGGTCTATTCGCCCGCCATCACCGACTTTATCTTTATGGTCGATGGCGCCAGCCATATGTTTGTCACCGGCCCCAACGTCGTCAAGACAGTCACCCACGAAGATGTCACCTTCGAGGAACTGGGCGGCGCGAGTGTCCATAACAGCATCAGCGGTGTGGCGCACTTCGCCGCGCCCAATGAAGCGGCCTGCCTGCATCAGATTCGCACGCTGATGAGCTATATCCCTTCCAACAATGTGGAAGACCCGCCGCGCCTGGACCCCACCGACGCGCCTGATCGCGTGGATGAGGCGCTGGACGACATCATCCCCGACAACCCCAACAAACCCTACGACATGAAAGAGGTCATCCACCGCGTCGTCGATAACGGCGATTTCTTCGAGGTGCAGGAGCAATATGCCCGCAATATCATCGTCGGCTTTGCGCGCCTGAATGGGCGTTCGGTGGGCATCGTCGCGCAGCAGCCCAGCGTGCTGGCGGGCGTGCTCGACATCAACTCATCCGATAAGGCTGCGCGCTTTGTGCGCTTTTGCGATTGCTTCAACATTCCCATCATCACGTTCGAGGACGTGCCTGGCTTCCTGCCTGGTCTCGGCCAGGAGCACGGCGGCATCATTCGGCACGGAGCCAAGCTGCTCTTTGCCTACTGCGAGGCGACGGTCCCCAAGATCACAGTCATCACGCGCAAAGCCTACGGCGGCGCGTATGACGTGATGAGCAGCAAACACGTGCGCGGTGACATCAACTATGCCTGGCCTTCCGCCGAAATCGCGGTGATGGGACCGGAAGGCGCGGTCAACATCCTCTTCAAAGACGAGATCGAAGCCGCCGCAGACCCCACGGCGCGCCGCCAGGAACTGATTGCCTACTATCAGGAAAAGTTTGCCAATCCCTATGAAGCGGCCTCGCGCGGCTACATCGACGAGATCATCGAGCCGCGCGACACGCGCTCCAGGCTGATTCGCGCGCTGGAAATGCTCAAGAACAAGCGCGACACCAACCCGCCCAAAAAGCACGGCAACATTCCGCTGTAGGGCAGCGCCATTAGGCCGGTAGGACGGCAATAGCCTCGATTTCCAGCAAGAAATCTTCCTGAAACAGGCCGCTCACCACGACCAGCGTGCTTGCCGGGGGAGCCTCAGTATTCACGTAGAGGTCGCGCACCTCGCGCAGTACCAGCGTTTGTGACCGATCAAGCAGGTAATAATTCAGCTTCACCACGTGGTTGAAATCAGCCCCGACGGCAGCCAGCGCCGCCTTGATATTTTCAAAGACTTGCACGGCCTGAGCGCGAAAATCGCCACGGCCAACCAGATTCCTTGAGGCATCAAGGGCAACCTGCCCCGCGAGATAGATCGTCTGCCCGCCGGTGACCTTCACCACATGCGAATAGCCTGGCGGAGCCGCTAAGGTCGAAGGATTCAGAAACTCGATATGATCGGGATGGCTCATCACTGGTATCCTTTCTGGGAATGAGTGACTAAGCTTATCTACATGAACGAGCGGACAACTATGCCACACCTATCTCAGCAAGGTCTCGTTCAATATTGGTGAGAAACGCCACATTGACCCAAATGCCCCAATCGCTCAAATCAAAGATGCTCGCGTGTTTTCTTCCGAAAACATCCTGATAGGTGATGCAGAGGCGCGCCAGAAAGTGGTCCGCGTTGTCAGCGGGGTCCGCAACTCGCTCTGGAGGAAGATACAGGGAATGCCCATGGAGGCGCTCACTTTCACGATACTGGACAGCGCCAGGGCGTAAGTACACCTTCACCGGGTCGCTGTCGGCAGGAAGCGGTGTGCCAAGCCGGAAGACGTAGGGATACATGTCTTCTGGTGCGGGCGCAGGAGGCAGAACAACCATCCTGATGTTGGTGGCAATGCCAGTGCCCACATTCCGAATGGTGACAAACACAGAGGTATTCCATTCGATGGCTATCGGCTCTTCTAATTCGCGCACCTCAGAAAGGTCAGCAGCGGCAGGAACGAGCAAAGGACGCCTGGCATTGTATTGGGCCTCTAAAAACTGCTGGCGGCCCTCCGCTTGCGCTTTCTCCGTCTGCTCGAAGGCTTCATGCGCGAGTTTACGCCCCACATAGATGCCCCTGAGTCCGACAACTACTGCAAGCAGGGTGGCTAGAGCAGCAACTGTGGTCGCCGAGGCCGCGAGTCCAACCGGGTTCCCTAGCCAGGTCTGGACCCAACCCTGAAAGCCTGCTGAGACAAAATAGGCGATGATACCGACGATCAGCACCAGAATGAGGATTCCCACCAGTACATTCAACGAACGCTTACTCATCTCTGTTCTCCTCGAAAAATGTCTGAAACAGCTTGCCGACGAGTCCCATGCAGGGACGCAGCAGCGCCTACCTTTGTAACGTATCAGCAGGCTATTTCTGTAGAAAAAGCGAGGAAAAGCGCCCTGGCTAACGTTCTGGCAAGTTGATGGGGCGCCTCTGGCTGAAGTCGAAGGCTTGGGCCACCTTTGTTGACCAGATTTTAACCCCTGCTTAACAAGCACATAAATACACATTGACACACCTGGGCTATGATGGAGGTGAGAGAGGAGGCCAGCCTATGAAAGCGATACGCGAAATCGGGCAGCACGAACTTATCTGGATACAACCCCGCAAGCATAAGCGCGACTTTGAACTGCGGGCCGGTGAAGAGACGCTGGCAACGCTGCGCTGGGAAAAGCAGCACAAGCAGATGGCCGCTGGCGAAGCTGCTGATGGCCGCTGGACCTTCCGCCGCCTGGGCTTTCTCCATCAGCACGTGGAGGCGCGCGAGAGTGAAGCCGACCTGGAAGTTGCCCGCTTTCAACCGCTCTGGCGTGGCGGCGGCACGCTGGAATTTCCAGATGGCCGACGCTTTGGCCTGCGTCCCACCAGCTTCTGGAATGCTGAATGGGCCTGGACCACAGCAACGAATGACCTCTTGCTGCGCGTCAAACGCACGGCGCGCTCCACTCCGGAAAAGGGGCACATCGACCTGCTGCCTGGGACCAGAGCCACCCCCGAACTCTCGCTGCTCATCCTCCTGAGCTGGTATCTCATCATCCTTGCCGCAGATGACGCCGCTGCGGCAACGCTGGCGGCCAGCGTTGCCGCCACAGCGGCAGTGTAAGAGAAGTATCGTTGCCGCCTCCAGTGTGTAAAGCGCTGAAGGCGGCAGCGATCTGCGAGCCTAGACGTACTGCATCTCAGTATACTGGCCGCGCAGCTTGTTTACCTCAGCCTTCACCGATTTGCCGCGAATTGCGTCGGCCAGCAGTTCCGCCAGCCGCTCCATCGCATCCTCTTGCATGCCAAAGCGCGTCATCTCCTGCGCCCCCAGGCGCAAGCCGGAGGGATGGCGTGGATCGGTATCACCTGGCAGCATGTTGTAGTTGCAGATGATGTCGTTCTGCTCCAGGCGCAGCGCCGTCTCCAGGCCGCCGCCAGAGCTTGCCACATTCACCGCAATCTGATGGCTGCGCGTATAGCCGAAGTCCTTCGCCTCCACCGCGATGCCCGCGTGGTCCAACGCGCGCCCCAACGCCTGGGCATTCGCCACAATCTGAGCCGCATACGCCCGCCCAAACGCGCGCATCTCGCGCGTCGCCACGATCAGCGCGGGCAAGGTGTGCAGGTGATGATTGCTGCTGGAGCCAGGGAAGACGCCCCGGTCGGCAGGCTGCCAGTAGCGTTTCTCATCTTCCTCATCCAGATCGGCAAAGATCGCCCCACGCTGCGGCCCCGGAAACGTCTTGTGCGTGCTGGCCGTCATCCAGGTTGCGCCTTCTTTCAGCGGCGACTGAAACTGGCCGCAGGCCACCAGCCCCAACACATGCGCCGCGTCAAAAAGGATGGGAATCTTCTTTTCGCGGCAGATCGGCGCAAGCTCGGCCACCGGCTCAGGGAAGAGGAAGAGGCTCTTGCCCATCACCAACATCTTCGGCTCAACCTGCTCGATCAACTCGATCGTGCGCGCCGCGTCGATATGATAATGGTCCTCCGTCAGCGGAAAGTAATGCAGCGGCACATGGTTGGGCCTGTCCATGAGCAGCGTCTTGCCGCGCCCCTGGATACGCCGCCCAAACACGCCCACCGGCCCGTGGCTGATATGCCCGCCCGCATCCGTCGAGTTTACAATCAGCGCGTCATCGCCGCGCAGATAGCCCAGCGCAATGCCAGTGTTGGCCGCGTTGCCGCTGATGGGGCGCACGTCCACCTGGCGGCATTCCAGCAGCGCCTTCAGTTCCTCTTCGGCCATCGTCTCAATCTGGTCGATGTAGCGCGTGCCCTGGTAATAGCGGTTTACCTGCTCGCCCTTATTGGGATGACCCTCGGCATAGCGGCTCATGAAGTCAGAGTTCTGCACCTCGCGCACCGCCTTGCTCGGCGTGTTTTCGCTGGCAATCAGGTTTATCGTTTCGCGCTGGCGCCATTGTTCTTGTTGTCCCACAATCGTCAGCACATCAGTAATATCAACCGGCATAGTCATCAAGCCCCTTCCTCAACGGTCTGGACATTCCATAGCGTGTGTGCTGAGTATAGCACAGTGCCGCAGAGAAGCAAGCTGAGCCAGAAAAAGCACTGCCAAACAAACGAAATTTTGCGAACAGAGGAAAACTCGTCCTAAAAAGGTTGACACACCAAAAAACCTGTGGTATATTCTTCCTTGCGTCCGAGAAAAAGCACGAACGCACAAGAGTTGCGAAATCGTGGGGCGCGAGCACTTGAACAACTGAAGAGTGGTAAGGAACTTTGGTCAAGTGACCAGAACTTCCAAGTCAAGGATACAAGACTTGTTCATGCACATTTGATACTTCTCTGAGATGGGGAGTTCAAAGATACAAATGTATGGCGAGTTTGATCCTGGCTCAGGACAAACGCTGGCGGCGTGCGTAACACATGCAAGTCGTGCGGGCCAGGGCTTCGGCTCTGGTCAGCGGCGGACGGGTGAGTAACACGTGAGTCACCAACCCTCCAGTGGGG
>DATGID010000023.1:0-68723 GCA_035307385.1 Ktedonobacterales bacterium
CGCTGGGGCTGGTGCCGCTGGCGCTGCTGGGCTATATGCTCTTTCTCAAGCTGCACAATGGCAACGCGCTGGCCTTTCTGGCAGGCGAAAGCGCCTGGCATCGGCATGTCACCTTGCCCTGGGACACCGTGGGCCTCTTTGCCGTCGCCTTCCAGCGCGCCACGCTGGCCCACGCGCCCGAACTGTACGCCATCAATATCCTCGATCTGCTCTTAGTCATTCCGCTGCCCGCGTGGGTGCTCTACTGCGCCATCCGCCGCAAGCAGCTCTGGCTGGGCGCGGCGCTTTATCAACTCGCCCTCACCCTCATGCTCATCGCCGTGCCCACCTATCCCGCGCAGATTCCCTATGAGGTGCTGCTTTCCACCGAGCGCTTCATGCTGCCAGCCTTCCCTATTTTTCTCTTGCTGGGACAGTTTGGCGTGAATCATCCCCGGCTGGGGCGGCTGCTGCTCGTCGCCAGCGCGGCGCTGCTGCTGCTCAACACCGCGCGCTTTCTGGCGGGCAACTTCATCGCCTGATAGCCCTGAATCATCAGAAAAGCTCAGCCTATTACCGAGCGCTTCTTGACAATATAGAACTTTTGTTCTATATTCATCTGCGGCGGGCGACGGCTCCCCAACCACTCAACCTGCCGCTCGCGCAGCGCTGCACCTCTTTCCCAGTCTTCGAGCAACTTCACCGCTAAAAAGACGTGTTATCCCGTTCCTTAAAGGAAATTGGTTACGGCCAATCCTCCCGGCTTTTTGTTTGTCATTTTTATTGTGCTTTTCTGCTTGCGCCATTTTGCCTCTCGTTGTACAGGAGGAAACCGCCATGTCACCAGCCGACCGGATTGGTGTCACCCCTGCCAGTGCGCTTGCTGAGCGCCAGCCGGGGAATGCCCTGTTTGTCGCCACGTGCCGCGCGCGCCCGTGGATCGACGACCCCAAAGAATCGCTGCCCCTGGATGGGGGCGACTATCAGGTTGCTCTGGCCTATCCCAACAACCCCAACGACCCTTTTACGACCACGTTTTCCTATACAGGCGTGCAGTCTCCTTACCAGACGCCAGCTAACGCCGCCAGGAGGCTGCCAGGCGAAACGTGGACCACCATTTCCCATCGCAGCGCCACCACCGACGCGGCGCAGGTGCTGCCACCGGGCGATGTGCTGATTGTGGTGCATGGCTTCCACGATTCCGCGCCAGAGGGCGTGGGCGCTGGCGAGCAGGTAGAGTCAGGGCTGGATGCTCAACTGGCAGGCATCATGGCCGACCCACAAGCGGCAGCCCTGCCAGACCAGAAACGCATGGGCGGCATCTCTAAAGCGTTCAGCGCTGGCAAACCGGCTACGCAATCGGGCGGCGTGCGCCTGGCGCAGACCCTCCAGAGCCAGTTGCCCAGGCCAGGCACGCTGTATCAGCATCTCATTCCCTTCACCTGGCCCGCCGCGCACAGCGTCTTTCCCGGCTATCTGCTCGCCAAAGAAGAGGTTGCGCGCTATGCCGCGTTCTCGCTGGCGAACCTGCTGGCCGATCTGCGCAGCACGCAGCCAGACCGCCGCATTTTGCTGGTCGCCCACAGCATGGGCTGCTTTCTTGCCATCAAGGCGCTGAACATCCTCGCGGTGCTGCGCTCTGCCCAGCCGAAACCTGGCAATTCGCCGGTAATCATCGATCAGATGGTGTTTTACGCGCCCGATCTGAACGCCGACGCGCTGGAATCCGCCAGGCTGCCAGGAGCGAGCATGTCAACCACGTCAGGCGAAAGCTTGATTGACCAGCGCGCCAATGGCTATGGCTATCAAGCGCTGGACCGCGTGGGCCGCCTGACGATCTATTATTCTTTCCATGATAACGTCTTGATCTGGTCGCCGTTCGGCAATCTCGTCACCGAGGAATCGGGCGGGTGGGCCGGACGGGCGCGCCTGGGCTGGTGCGGTCCCTATAACCTCGCGGCCACACATGAGAACGTCGTGGCCGTCGATTGTTCGCGCTGCATCTACGACCACGCCGCCTACTTCACGCGCCACGAAGTGTTGGAGCACACGGCCCGCACGCTGGCCGAGCGGTTGTCAACGCCTCCACAGCCTGCCTGCCCCGGCGAGCAACTGGCGACGACGCCCAGGGGCTTGCAGGAAAAGGCCAAACGTTTGTGGACGTGGTACACTCCGGCGGAGATTGCCCGCGAGCAATGGGAGCGCTTCTTTCTGTACAAACCGCTCTGGGCGCGCTGGTGTGCCGTTGCACTGAGCCTGCTGCTGCCCATCGCCGTCATCGTTGGCGTCACTTTTGGGCTGGTGAAGTTGATCTTCTAGGCGAGACGTATCAGCCACTGCTGGTCGGTTTCCCAATCGAGCGAAGCACAGCCTCGACGACCTCAACCGCGTCTGCGGGCAAGCCTTTGGTTGCCTCGTGACTGTGCTTGCCTTCCAGCACGCGGATCAGCCCTTCGCCCAGCGCGTGAATGCCTGTCTCGGCGGCGCGGGTCTTCATCACCTCCTCAACAAGCCTCTTCATCTTCTCGGCATGTTCCCCGCCCGTCAGAGAGGCCGTAATGACCTGTTTGATGATCTCATCGAATGCTGACCCAGACGACGACATGCCACCCTCCGCCTTCAATAACAATGGATTTCATCACCGGAAACCTGGAAAAATCTTCTCAGCCATTATATCAGACCAGCTTGCAGCAGGCCAGCAGGCGCGTACCTTCGCCGGGGCGGCTCTGGATGGTGACCGTCCCGCCGACGCCTGCCATACGTTCACGCATGGAGTGCAAGCCGATGCCGGTCTGCCGGACCCCATCCAGAGCAAAGCCCCGGCCATTATCGGCAATCGAAAGCGTTGCCTGTTCCGGCGTAGACTTCAGGCATAGTTGGACCTTGCTCGCCTGGCTGTGGCGTGCCGCATTGGACAGCGCCTCCTGGGCGATGCGCCAGAAGGCATCCTCGATTGCCAGCGGCAGCTTACCGTCTGGCACAAGATCAAGCTCCACGGCAATGCTATGCTGGCGGCTCCAGTTCTGCGTATACTCGCGCAGCGCCGCAGGCAAGCCTTTCTGCTGAAGCTCTGACGGGCGCAGTTCGTGAATCAGAGCGGTCAATTCCTGCTGCGCCTGGGAAATCAGCGTATCAGCTTCCACCAGATGGCTGCGGGTTGCTTCGCTGCTCTGCTCCGCCTGGGCCAGCGCCGCGCCGACCTGCATCGAGACGGCAAAGAGGTGCTGCTTCACGCTGTCGTGCAGGTCGCGGGCAAAGCGCAAGCGTTCTTCCGAGACGGCCAGACGGGCGATTTCCTTGCGGGCGAGGCGCAGTTCCCGATTCGTCTGAAAGGTACGACTGAAACTGGCAGCGGTGGCCCCAACCACGGGGATGAGAAAGAGCATTTGCGCAACGGTTGCCCAGGGAACGGAGATGATGACGCCAAGAATGACCGCCAGCAGCATCAGGCCGCCAACCACCAGCACGGCCTGGCGCACCTTCAGCCGTCCGGTGACGCTGGCGCTGGTGTAAATCAAGCCGCCCAACCCCCAGGCGCCCTGCACAAAGGGCATCACCACATTCAACACAAGCATCACCCCAACAGGCAGCCAGCGCCGCCACCTGGAACCCGCGCCCGGCGATGTCGCGCGGGTCAGGCGCGAGGCTTCCTGCCAGGTGGCCCACAGGTAGGAGCCGAGGAAGAGCAGAATGCCCATCCCGGTGGCAACTTTTCGCAGCGACGGCGGCATCTGCACAAAGTCCATCGCTGGCTGAATGAGGAAGGGCAGCCACATGAGCCAGATAACCCACAGTAGATACGGCGAGATAGTCCTGGCTTGCTCGTCGTCACGCAAGAGCGGAGACGACGGCATACCTCCTTCCGGGTGCTGGTCGACCATCAACGCGCTCAGACGCTTGCTCATCGCACTGCCTTTCTGGTGGCGTCGTGCACGTCGGCCACTCCCTGAAGCAACGGGCAGCAGGCCAGCACGCTGGTGCCTTCGCCGGGGCGGCTCTGGATGGTGACCGTCCCGCCCACGCCTGCCATGCGTTCGCGCATCGAATGCAGCCCGACGCCGGTCTGCTGGCCGCTGCCCGGCTCAAAGCCATGCCCATTATCGGCAACCGAAAGCGTCACCTGGTCGGGCGCGTACTTCAGGCTTACTTGAACGCTGGTGGCCTGGCTGTGGCGCGCCGCATTGGACAGCGCTTCCTGGGCGATGCGCCAGAAGGCATCCTCGATTGCCAGCGGCACAGCCGACCCCTCCGACACGTCAAGCTCCACGGCAATGCTATGCTGGCGGCTCCAGTCCTGCGCATACTCGCGCAGCGCCGTGGGTAAGCCTTTTTGCTGAAGCACCGAGGGGCGCAGTTCGTGAATCAGGGCGGTCAGTTCCTGCTGCGCCTGAGAGACCAGTGTGTCGGCTTCCAGCAAGTGAGCGCGGGCCGCATCTCCAGCGGTGGACACTTGCGCGCCAGCGCCGCTGCTCTGCTCCACCTGCGCCAGCGCCGCGCCGACCTGCATCGAGACGGCGAAGAGATGCTGCTTCACGCTGTCGTGCAGGTCGCGCGCCAGACGGCTGCGCTCGGCCAGGCGCGCGTTTTGTTCGGCCAGCGCCTGCCGCTGCACGATGCTTTCAGCCAATTGCTCGGCCATCTGGTTAAAATGCTGCTCTAACTGTCCAATTTCATCACGGCGCGTCACCTGGACACGCTGGGCATAGTTGCCATCGGCAAACTGCTTCGTCGCCGCTACCAGGTGCTGAACGCGCTTGACCGGGCTGCGGGTAGCAAAGAATCCGGCGATGAAGGCATCAATCGACGCCAAGCCTGGCACGGTCAGCACAATAATCAGCGAAGGGAACAGGTCGCTGCGCGGCTCGCGCAGCAGCACAAAAATAGTCAGCCGAACGGAGAGGATGAGGGCGAGGAAGACGAGCGTCACCCAGATATAGGTAATGGTCATGTGCATCCGCAACCCCACCCAGTATATGTCATCATTTCGCTTCGCACGGAAGCGGCGGAAGAGCATATAGAGGAACAGCATTATCTCTCTCCTCTGGCTGGCGGGCCGAAACGGCACCTGGCGCGCTGATAGACCTGGCCTCATCATATCATAGGAGCCGCGCGCCGGAAACGATGCTCCGGCGCGCGGCTCCAGCACGCTCTAGTTCAGCGCACTCGCGCAGCGCGGCGCGCAAAGAGGGCTGCCACCAGCAAGAACCCCAAGGCCCACAGCACCAGCACAATCGCGCTCGTCCAGGCAGGGGCCAGCCCGTCGGCAATGCGCCAGCCCAGATCAGCGGCCTGATAGGTGGGCAGCGTCTTCGCAATTGACAGCATCGTGCTGGGCAGAATCGTGGGAGGCACCCACAAGCCGCCCGCTGCCGAAAAGACCATATACAGGCCATAGGTCACGCCAAACGAGGTGGTATCGTTGGTCACATAGCCCAGGGCAATGCCCAGCAGCGCAAACGGCCAGACGCCAATCCACATCAGCGCGATGACTCCCAACCACTCGATGGCGGTCATTTGCACCCCATGCACGACAATGGCTGTGGCGTAGATCAGCAGCATGGCGGGCAGCGCAAAGAGAATCGCCACCAGCATGCGCCCCAGCAGAATCTTCCAGGGGGCCAGCGGCAGCAGGCTCAACTGCCGGAACCAGCCGCTGCTGCGCTCGTTTGCCAGGCGCGGCCCCGTCGCCACCAGGCACGCCCAGATGCCGCCATAGACCGCCAGCGCCACCATGATCTCGATGTTGCCGGAAAGCTGCCCCGGCGGGGTTTCCGAGCCGAACAGCCCCGAAAAGAGCAGATAAAAGCCGATGGGCACCACCACCGCCAGAAACAGATAAAACGGGTCGCGCAGCGTGCGCAGCAGTTCCATACGCATATAGGTTTTCATGCCTGCTCTCCTTTGCCGTTATGCACCAGCTTGATGAAGGTCTCTTCCAGGTCGGTGCTCTTGACCTCCAGGTCTTTCCAGGGGATGGCGCTGGCGACCAGCGCCCGCGCCGTCGCGTCGGGATTGCTGGTATGCAGCGTCACGTGCTGATCCACGACCTCGACGCGATGCACCCCAGGAAACTGCTCGAATCCCTTCGCGCCTTCCTCCTGAAGCGTAAAGGTTACGCGCGGCTCGCCATAGCGGGCCTGAATCTCTGGCACAGTGCCATCTGCGATGACATGCCCCCGCGCGATGATAATCAGGCGCGAGGCGGAGGTTTCGGCCTCTTCCAGATAATGGGTAGCAAAGAGAATCGTGTGTCCTTCGGCGGCGTAGGCGTGCATGCTCGTCCAGAAGTCGCGGCGCGCCTCCACGTCCATAGCCGCCGTTGGCTCATCCAGCAGCAGAAGCTGCGGGTTGCCCGCAATCGCCATGGCAAAGCGCACGCGCTGCGTCTGTCCGCCCGAAAGGCGGTCGACCCGCCGATGCTCTATCTCGCCCAGGCTCGCCAAATCCATCAGCTTTTCCTTGGAGAGCGGAGCCGGGTGCAGGCTGCGCACAAAATCCAGAAACTCCCCGACGCGCACCCCCGACATCAGTTTGCCTTCCTGAAGCATCGCGCCGATCAAGCTGTGTTTAATCGCCTGCTCTGGCGACTGGCCGAAGACCGCAACCGTGCCCGCCGTGGGCTTCAGCAGGCCCAGCAGCATACTGATGGAGGTCGTTTTGCCCGCGCCATTGGGACCGAGCAGCGCCACCGTTTCGCCGCGCCGAATCTCTACATCGATGCCATCCACCGCGCGCACGGCCCCAAACGTCTTGGTCACGCCGCGCATCTGGACAACACGCTCAGCATTCTCCTTCATGTGCTCCTCCTTGCTTTGTCTGTATCAATTGATAAGTGCAACTGGTGTTCTTTGCTTACAGACAAAGCATACCTGGGGCAGCACATCTTGTGACCCGTCTGAAGGCGCGGAAACGTGCGACTGGAGTCCTGTTTTGCCGCCGATGCGCGGCCCGATTAGACCGTCACCGGCTCGGCGCACGCTGCCTGCTTCCAGACCGTTTCGGCAGAGGCCAGCAGGCGCTCGGCTGGATTGCCGCCCGGCTGACGCGCCAGCGCGGCGTACTGCTGGGCGATGCGCGCCAGCGTAATCACCAGCGCCCAATAGCGCACCTCCCAGTGCGGCCAGTCGGGCCGAAAGAGCCAGTGGCCCGGCGCTTCCACCAGCCGCACCAGCCGCAGCAATTCGGCTTCCAGCCGCCAGGAACCCCACGATGCCCCAATCTGCCGGGCTTCGGCCCGCGTCAGGGGCCGCGTTAACACATCTTGCTCCAGCGTCTCGCGGCGGGCATCGTGCGCCAGCCTGGCCCGCTGGCGCGCTTCCAGCAGCGACACCAGCCAGGGGCCAAGCGCTTCCGCCGCCTGCCGCGCCTGCGGCAAGAACCACCAGACCGGCCCCAGCGTCAGCCGCAGCGTCGTGGGCGGCGTGCCTTTCGCGCCGCCTTCCAGCCAATCGAGAAATGACCGCCAACACGCCTTCGAGATACACATGGGTCTTTTCGCTCCTTTTTCGTGTGATGCGTGATACGGCGCATCGCAGCAGACACGAAAAACGGCCCTCTTCCCCTGCAAGCGTGGCAACGCCGCCTGCCGTGGCGCGGCAGAGAAGCGCCAGGATGAGCAAGCGCTCACCCCGGCCACTTCCCGCACACACCCCGGCAAACAACGACCTACCCTGCCAGAAGATGGCCGCTAAGCGAGACTGTGACCCGTAAAATGGTACAATCCACCCAGCCCCGTCTCCTGGTCCTTCCAGGGTTGGGGTTATGGCGCGGTTAGTGATTAGTACACTAAGCGCGTCAACCGTTATTTGTCTGGAAATGTGCCTGGCGACCCCATTCAGAAGCCGCCCAAGACAAGACTACCTTATTGCTCTATAACTTGTCAAGGGAGCAGGACTTTTGCCAGGGCACTGCAAAAGTCCGCGTCAGCCCTTGGTAGCGCCGCCTTCCAGGCGGCCAGCGTTTGGCCGCCTGGAAGGCGGCGCTACCACTCCCCTCCGCCCCTCACCGCTCACCGCCCGGTGGTGATGCGTCCAATCTTGTTCCCATCAATTTCAGTAAACCAGAGGTTGCCGCCCGGTCCGGCGGTAATCCCCGCAGGGTTGCTCTGGGTTGCGGGGAGAGCAAACTCGGTGCTCTGCCCGGCAGGGGTGATGCGCCCTATCTGATCGCTTGTCTCTGTGAACCAGAGGTTGCCATCCGGCCCGGCAGTAATCTCACCAGGGTCGCTGCCGGCTGCGAGGGGAAACTCAGTGATCTGCCCGGCAGGGGTGATGCGCCCGACCTTGCCGGCTTGCTGCTCCGTAAACCAGAGGTTGCCGTCCGGCCCAGCGGTGATGCCATCCGGGTTGCTGCTGGCCGTTGGCACTGAAAACTCGGTGACCTTCCCCGACGGGGTGATGCGCCCTATCTTGGTGCTGAGTTGCTCCGTAAACCAGAGGTTGCCATCGCGTCCAGCCGCAATGCCTGTCGGCAAGCTGTTGGCTGTCGGCACTGAAAACTCGGTGATCTTCCCCGACGGGGTGATGCGCCCAATTTTGTCCTTAAAACTTTCGGTAAACCAGAGATTGCCATCTGGCCCGGTGGTGATGACAAGAGGGCCGCTGTTAGCCGTGGGCAGTGAAAACTCCATAATCTTCCCGGCTGGGGTAATCCGCCCAATCCCCTGGGTTTCGGTAAACCAGAGGTTGCCATCTGGCCCGGCGGTGATGCCTTCCGGGTTACTGTTGGGCTTGGGGAGGGGGAACTCGGTGACCTTCCCCGACGGGGTGATCTTCCCAATCTTGTTGCCCCGCTGCTCCGTAAACCAGAGATTGCTATCCGGCCCGGTGGTAATCCCGAAAGGGTGGCTGTCGGACGTGGGCACAGAGAACTCGGTGATGCGCCCGGCTGGAGCCGAGGGGGTTGGCGTGGGCGACGGTGTCTGGGTTGGGGTGTCGGTCCTTGAACCGGACCCGCCCGGCACCACTGGGGCGTTATATGTCCCGCAGCCCGCCAGGAAGAGCAGAGCGAGAAAGAGCAAGCCGATACCGGCCTGTTTGCGCATATGAAACCTCCTAAGATGCGCGTTGTTGCCACCGTGCCGACAAAATGCGGCCCTGAAATCCTGGGCAGCTTCAGCACAGCTCTGCATGAAGTGTATGGCGGGAGCGTCCTGGGAGCGTTACGAGAAGCGTTACGAATCGTGGGGACAAGCAGCAGCACGCACGATCTCTTATTTTCGCTAAAGAGGTTGCCACCTTATCGGAAAAGGCGTATGATAGGCACTACCCTGGCGAAGCTGTCTGCTCACACCCCCGCAGGCAGCGCAGCCCTTCTGGGGAATGATGATGTTTGCTTTGGGAGGTTTTGTATGCGTCACCGTATCGGTTTCGTTTCCTTGTTCGCGTGCCTGCTCGCGCTCGCCGCGTGCGGAAGCACTCCTGCCTCGAATGCTCCGTCCACGCCCACGCCCACCGCCGCCACACAGCCCACGCCCACCAATACCCCATCCCCCAGCTTGACCGTCTATACCAGCCCTGATCACAAGTATCAAATCTCGTATCCCATCGGCTGGCAGCAGCAAACCGCCGATGGCAATCCTGCCAAATCCTCATTCACCGGGCCAGGCAATCAGAATTTTGAGGTCACCGACAATGCTGGCATCCCAGGGGGCAGCCCCGCGAGCTACGTCAATGGCTATTGCAACGCCATAGCGATGATCGCTGGGAACATCCAGACCACCACGGTGACCATTGCCGGGCAGACCTGGACCAAAGGAAATTGCGACGCGGGGACAAACTCTTCAACCGTTCTGATCGTGGAGGTTGTCATCTATAAAGGCGCTGTCTATCAAATCGACTACGGTTCATCGGCGGCGAACGAGCAGGCGGATGATGCCACCTATTATGCCCCCATGGAGCAGAGCTTCAAGTTTCTGACCTGACTTTTTCTTCTTGACCGCTGCCTGCCCCTCAGCTACAATAGCCAGGGTACACAAGAGCACGGCTTTGCTTGTTCCGCATTCACGCACTCCCGCGACGGCAACATCTTTCTCAGAGGTGGCACGGATGGTTGGCCCAGAGGCAATTGTGCAGCAGGTCTGGCAGCAAGTCGTTCCTACTGACTGGAAGATTCTTCGGGGCAGGCGGCGCTCGGCGTTCGCCGTGGGCATCCGCGCCGCCGCGTGGACTTGCGCCGCTCTGGTCTTGCTGACGCTGGCAGCGGTGGTGCTGCGCGCCGCGCCAGTGGGCAGGTCGTCGCCGCTGGCTGATGTGCCCGCGACGTTCGCCGGGTATCCCACGCTGGCAGTGGTGGGCGCGGCGGTGGTGGCGCTGGCGCTGCTGGTTGGCCTCAGCGTGGTCATCACCGTTGCCATCAGAAACGCTGGCGACCACGACCCGCTGATCGTGCTGCTGCCCCAGGGATTTGTCGAATACGCGAATCGACGCAAACCGACCATTGGCGTGCTCTATGCCGCGCTCGCCAGCGTCGAGTATAGAGGGCAGAACGCCCGCCAACGACGCGGCAGACTGTGGCTCGCGCTGTTCTTCAAAGACGGGCGCAAAGAGCGCTGGCGGCCACGCGCAGACTTTGGCCCGCCCGCGCGTCTGTTCGAGGCGATCACCAAGGCGCACGCGCTCTATCACGTGCTCCACGACGGTGGGCAATAGCCAGCGTTAGGAGGGCCACTCGCTGGCCCACAGCGGCGATGGTTTGGGGGCAGGCCGCCGCTCATTGAGGTCCAGCAGGCATATCGTTCCGTGGGGGAAGTGTTGGGGCAAACACGCCCAGACCTGCCCCGCGCGGGTGAAGATCAGCCGCCCCTGCCGGTCCAAATCGGCCCATTCGGCCTGCTCGATCTCCTGGGCCTGCTTTGTAGTGTTGTCGATCAGCTTCCAGCGCAAGATGTGAAAGTCGCCAAGCCGGGTGAAATCCGCGCCATAGTCGGCTTGCTGAAGCACAAAGCGGCCCCCAGGAATGGGCTTCTGCCAGATGAACGCCCTTGACATGAGGTAGCGGCTCCTGCGCCGTCGTTTCGACAACACCGGAAGCTGCGCGCTCACCTCATCGACGCTCTCGGCATAGGCCGACGTTTCGACGCGCCGCCAGCCCTGCTGCTGCAAGATGGCCTCGTGGATGGGATAATCTTCGCCCATGGCGAACCAGGGCACCTCCCAACCCGCCACCACGCGCAGATGCTCGGCAGGGTCAACCAGCGGCTTGCCGCCTTCGGAATGGTTGAGCAGCAGCGTGCGGTTGTCCTGAAAGACCGCGCCGCCGTTCCAGGCATCGCCTTTGGGCCAGAGCGCCAGCGCCGTGAAATAGGGCGGGCGGCTGATGGCCGTCCAGGTCTCCGACGATTCGCTTTCTCGCATGCGCGTGCCATATTTGGAAACGAAATAGGCGAAGAGTGTTCCATCCGGCGACAGCGAGCAGCGCCGCGTGTAGATGTGCCCGCGCAGCCACTGCCCATTGATGAAGGTATCGGTGTCCGTCTGCCACTGGATAAGCTGCGCCCAGGCTTTGGGACCGCGCCGCAGCAGCAGCACCATAGGCGCGGCAGGCGCAAGCACGCCGAAGAGGCGGCAGGGAACAGGGGGAGTATTCACCATGAATGTTCACGCTCTCGCATTAATTCAAGACTGGCGGAACGGGCAAGCGCAGGTGGAACGTGGAGCCTTCCCCTTCGATGCCTGTACTTTCGGCCCAGATTGCCCCGCCCATGCTTTCGGCCAGCACCCGACACAGATATAACCCCAACCCATTGCCCTCCACCGAGGAAGCCAGATCGCGGGGCAGGCGCGTAAAGCGGTTGAAGAGCAGCGACATTTGCTCCGGGGGAATGCCCAGGCCATGATCGCGCACCTCAATCTCCACAAACGAAGGCGTCTGATTGCGACCCCGCTGCACGCGGCGCAGCGGGGCTGAACTGGCCGCCACGAAATGCGCGTTCACCTCGATGGACGACTGCGGCGGCGAATATTTGCAGGCGTTCGCCAGCAGGTTGGTCAGAATCTGCTGGCAGCGCACCGGCTCCGCCCAGGCGACCAGATTTTCCGAGACGTTGAGGTGCAGGTCGCGGATGCCCGAAGCCCCCAGGCGCGGGTCGACCAGCAGCATAGCTTTATCCACCACACCACGCAGCGGCACAATGGTAGGCGTGAAGGCTTCGGTCTTGCCGTCGATGCGGCGCACCGCCAGAATGTTTTCCAACAGCGTCACCAGCGCCGTTCCGGCCTGGCTGGTGCGTTCAAGCGCCGCGTCCATCTCTTCGCCGGAAAGCTGTGGGCGCGCCACGCGCAGGTATTCAATATAGCTCTGCACTGCCATGACGGGCGTGCGCAGTTCATGGTTCACATGGGTAATAAATTGATCTTTGATGCGGTCCAACTGCTGAGCGCGCTCATACGCCGCGCCCAGCGTCCGCAGCGTCCGGCGATAGGTGAGCCATTGGGCCATCAAGAAGGTTGCTACCAGCCACTGAAAGACCAGCGCCGTTGGCAAGAGGTAGTTGAGTTGGGACTGCATCAAGGGATAGATGCCAACAGGATAGGGTGGCAGCAAGGTAACGGCCACCGTCAACAGGTTCATCAGAATCGTCGTGGCGATGATGGCGCGAATGCCACCAAGAATCCCCGCCAGCACAATGATGGCGCTAAAGGTGACGAACTCACTCAGGCCATAAGGGTCAAGGCCCTGCTCGAAGATGCGCACCAGCACGGCGAGCAGCAGCCCGCTCACGCCACCGGCAAACATCAGCGCCGTTGCCAACCCGACGCGCCCCCGGCGCACTGCCAGCGTGCCCAGGCCGCACGACACAGCGGCCAGCACCAGAAAGCCATAGTTCAGCCAGACCTCAAAGTTCAGGGGTGTGATCGTGGGGAGGACCAGCGTGAACGCCACGCTTCCAATTCCCAGCAGAATGGCCGACAGCGGCAGCATCACTCTGAGAAGCTGCTGCCTGCGCTGGCGCTCGTAGGTTTGGTACACAGCCAGTTCGGCTTCCGTCAGAGGCAAGAACGGTTGGGACGCCAGACTCATGGATGGCCTCCTTGCAACTATTCGCCTTCGTCGGCGGGCATGGTGGCAGCCAGCGCCTGCCAGTGTTCGGCACGCTCCACTTCGCTGATGGCAATGGCTTGCTCGATGGCGGCAACCAGAAGTTGCGGAGTGACCGGCTTGATTAAGTATTGATCGGCACCGGCAGCCAGCCCGGCAAATTGTTCTTGCTCCTGAGCCAGCGCAGACAAGATGATGAGCGGAATGGAGGCCGTCTCCGCATCTCCGCGCAGGGCGCGCGCCAGTTGATAGCCATTCAACCCAGGCATCATGATGTCGACAATGATACAGACAGGCCGGAGCGCGTAACACTGCTCCAGGCCGGTAACACCATCGGGAACGCCGATAAATTGATAGGGGGCCAGGCGCGGAAGAATCGTCAGCAACACATCCAGCAGCATCTTGTTATCTTCCACCAACAGCACGACTGGCAGTGACGATGGCGGAGCGGACATCCAGTGTCACCTCACTTTACGGGCGAAATGTCCCGCCCGACGCAGCAGCAGCATCTGTCCATAGAGATTGGTCGAGGGACCGAGCGGCTTAACCAGGTAGTCATCCGCGCCAGCCCGGAAGGCGCGAATCTTGTCCAGCACTGATTTGCGCCTGGTCAGGCAGGCAATCAACACCTGCTTCAACATCGGGTCAGCCTGGAGCGCTTCTATCAGCTTAATGCCATCGCCATCCGGCAGGTCAAGTTCCAGAATGACCATGCCTGGGCGCTCGCGCCGGATAAGCTGCTGGGCTTCGTACAGCGTGGCCGCTGGAACACACCGGAAGCTCTGTTGCAGAGAGAAGGCGACTTGGCGCTGATAGAGTGGGTCGGGGTCGACCACTACCACGGTTGAGATCGGATTATTCATCATCATGCTGGTCTCTCAACATCCACCACAAATAACAAAGACTCTCAATAAAAGTGGATTTATTGTATCACTAGCATCCAAGGGAGTAGCACATTTGTACACACAGCCTGTCCAGCGGTCCTCCGAGCGGCTGCTTTACCCTCCAACGGCTGCCAGTTCGGCGGGCGAAGCAACCGGCAGCGTGGGGAACGCCTGGTGCGCGCTGGCATCGCCAGCCAGCAGCGCGCCAAAGCGCCAGACAAAGTGGCCCTCGTCGGCTGTGCCCTGTGTCAGTTCCAGCGCGCAGCCCGCCGCGCCGCGATCATGCAGCACGTTCACACCCCAGCCAGCGCCGCCAAGCGCCTTGCTCTGCACCTGAGTCAGCATCTGGATGCCGGTGTCGCAGAAAAGCTGCGAAAGCTGCGCGCTCAAGCCTGGCTGCGAGACAAGCGCCAATCCCAAGCGCCAGCCTGTTGCCGCAGTATAGGAAAGGACGAGACTGAGCAGGATGGGGAACGATGAAAATGTCACGTCACTGACCACCTGGCCGCTGGCTGTGGTAAAACGCCAACGCTGGGTGACGGGCGTCAAGACCTGCCAGCCGTGAACGCTCGCCGTGCCATTGGCAGAAAATCCGGCAGCGCCAATGCAGGTGAGGTTAAAACAGTACAGTCCCTTCCTGGGCAGGTACGCGCTGGGAATCAGGGAAACGCTGGCAGAGAGCGGCCCGCTGTTGTGTCGGGTGGTGGCCGTCCCGTTCTGGCTCAGTCCGGCGGCAATCACCGACTGGGCGGGCACGGCCAGCGTTTGCTGCATCGTGACACCATGGGTAATGAGCGTGTTGATCTGCTGCTGCTGCGCGGCGGGCAGATCGGCCAGCGTGAAGAGCATTTCCAGCTTATTCGATGCCTGCTGATTCACGCTCACCACTCCCCCGGCATCGCAGGAATGAAAAACATACGGCGCACTCGTCCTGGGCGGTGGATAGGAGCAGGTGAGCGGTTGAAACGGCGGCGCGTTCAGCGTAATCGTATACGGTGGCTGACTGGATACCCTGAATGTGAGCGGAGGCGCGGCGCGCTGGGGCTGGCCGTTGATGGTCAGCACACCATAGTTCACATTGCTGACCACATTTACGGTCGGCGGTGGCGACGTTGGCTGGAGGGCGATCACCGGGACAGACGGCGCTGAGGCTCGGCTGAGGCCCCAATACGCCGCCAGCACCACCACCAGCGCGGCCAGCAGCAGACCAAGCTGCGTGAAGCGTTTGCGCCAGGAAGGCGGCTGACTCAGCAGCGTCTCCAGTTCAATCAGCGGCAGCGCTCCCTCGCCATCTTCGGCAGAGGAAGCGCCAGATAGATCGTCCGGCTGCTGGCTCATAGCATGCTCCTGCTTGTGTGGCCGCCTTCAGTCTCTAGCATAGCAGAGAGCGGCCCAGAAATGCAAATCTCAGCACTGGGCACGCCTGGGTGCTATACTTGCTTCATTGTCAGCATCATTGCCGCAGTAGTAAGGAGATGCCTATGGCTCACATACCACCTGAACCCGCCGCGCCGCGCGTCGATTTTGCCACCGTTGACGCTGCACCCAACCCACAGTTATTTGTGCGCTATCTGGAAAGCGCGAAAGGCAACGCCGGGATTCAGGCGCTCAAACGCCAGAGCTACGCCCTGTTGGAAGCAAGCGCGGGCAAACGCCTGCTCGATGTCGGCTGTGGGCTGGGCGACGATGTGCGCGCGCTCGCTCAGATTGTCGGGACGACGGGCAGCGCCATGGGCCTGGACAACAGCCAGACGATGATCGATGCAGCCCGCGAGCGCTCGAAAGGGCTTGATTTCCCCGGCAGCTTTCAGCACGGTGACATCCACCATTTGCCGTTTGACGATGGCGCGTTTGATGGCTGCCGCGCCGAACGGATGCTGATTCACAGCGACGACCCTGCCAGAGCTTTAGCCGAGATGGCGCGCGTGGTGCAGCCAGGCGGTAGGGTGGTCGTCATCGAACCCGACCTGGAAACCGTCATCCTGCATCTGAGCGATCACACGCTGGCGCGGAAACTGACAGCCTGGCAATGCGACAGCGTGCGCAATGGGCGCGTGGGTCGCCAGTTGCCCGGCCTGTTTCAGCAATGCGGCCTGGCCGACATCCAGATTCTTCCCACTGTGCACTATGCCACGCAGCTTGAATCGTTCGAGAGCACGCAACGCCTGGTCAGGCGGGCAGAACAGGACCACGCGCTGACCGCTGAAGAAGCCAGCGCGCTCCTGCACGAGCTACAGGAGCGCAGCGAACACGGGCGCTATTTCGAGTTTGGCGTCTTTTTCACGCTGGCGGGCCGCAAAACCGCCCCGACAGCGCCTCAAGAGTGATTGCCGTTGCTCCTCCAGACTGCCGTGCCCGCTGGCAGCGCCTTCTGCGCGCCGGATGAAAACCCGTTCGCTTTGGGCAGCCCGGATTTGCTATGGTTGCGCAAGAGCCGCAGCAGCACCGATGGCGCGACATATTTGACGCCATCGGGTCCGGTGACGACCTCATGGGCAAAGATTTTGGTGGGTCCATCGAAATCCGGGCGCGCCCAATAGGCGATGGTGCCGTGCGCCACGTGCAGCGCGTCGGCCAGTTCCGCAAAGGTCACCGTGGCGTCCTCGGGATGGTCCGGCAGGGCTGCCACGTCGCCCCAGGTGCGCTCCAGCGGTTGCCAGACCTCCAGGTCCGCGTGGTCGAGCGCGTCAATCGACAGGCCCTCCTGTCTGGTCAGCGACGGGTGATGCGCGGGCACATGATTCACCACCGGAGTTTCCGGGCGCGGCGGAGCCTTGAACGGCCTGTTGTTCGTCTGGTCCCACACGCCGCGCGACACCGCCTGAATCTCCACCTGCTCATCGCTGAGGTCGGCGCTTTCAATGCCCGCTGTCTCCAGGGCAATACGCATCTGCTTCAGCCGTTCGTCACGCTGCGCTCGCTCTTCCAGATTGAAGGCTTCTTTTGCCAGGCCGCCCAGCACGGTGCGAATGCGCTGGCCTGCGCCCTCGGCGCGGGCTGCCGCCACCATATTTTGCGCGCGGATGCGCGCCGCCTCGCGCTGCGCCTCCGCTTCAATCTCCTCTGGCGTGCGCGCATCGACGCGCTCCTGCATGCGCCGGGGCACAATGCTATACAGCAGCACAATCACCAGCGGAATCGCGCCAATGGCCTTGTTCACCAGTTCTGGCGGGATATCGGCAAAGCCCGCGCGGTTCAGCAAATCCTGGGTGATGATCGTTTGATAGTTGGTGACAAAGAGCGTATTGGAGAACCAGGACAGCGAGGCCATCAGCAAGGCCACCAGAAACCAGATCAGGCCAAATAACGTGGTCTTGATGCCATCGCCCCAGCCGCGCTTGCGCCGCATCCACAGGCGGCGCGAAAAATAGAGGCCCAGAAAGAAGCCGCCATCGACCCCCAGGGCGCGCACCGCCGCGCTAATGTTATCGAGCAGCGAACCGGTTTGCAGGTTGAAGCCATACACATAGGCGATGCCGATGATGGACACGATCAGCAAGCCCGTCACCAGGGCATGCAGGCCGATTTCCATCACCCGTGAAGGCCCAACATCATCCTCCGCAACCTGAGGCTTCGCCGCAGCACGCGCCGTGTTTGGCTCAGAAGAAGACGTGGGGGCAAGAGTCCGTGCCGACATATTCATGACCTGTTCCAGGCAGCCGCTCAATTCCGCTGGGAATCAAGAGACAGCCTTCCTCCTCTCATCATAAGAAAGTAGTTCAAACGTTCTAACCGCAAGTATACCAGGAGCTTGCCCAACAATCAAGGGGTACGGCCTCGAGATGCGCAGGCGATTGGAAATTTTGTACAAATTGTGTATAATTGAGCGTATGCAAAAGACTGACACGCTGCCAACGCTGCCCTTTGAAAGCCAGCAAAGCTGGGAAAGCTGGCTGAGCGAGCATCACGCGAGCGCCAGGGGCGTCTGGCTCAAGATTGCCAAAAAAGAGGCAGACATCGCCTCCGTTTCCTATGCTGAAGCGCTGGACGTTGCCCTCTGTTATGGCTGGATTGACGGGCAAAAAGCCGCCTTCGATGCGCAGTTCTGGCTGCAAAAATTCACGCCGCGCGGCCCTAAAAGCATCTGGTCGAAAATCAACTGCGACAAAGCCGAGGCGCTGATGGCCGATGGCCGCATGCAATCAGCCGGGCTGCGGCAGGTAGACCTGGCAAAAGCCGATGGCCGCTGGAACGCGGCCTATGCATCGCAGCGCACCATCGACATTCCCGATGATTTTCAGCGTGAACTGGACGCCAATCCGCAGGCGCAGGCGTTCTTCAACACGCTCAACAGCGCCAACCGCTACGCCATTCTCTTCAGAATCCAGACGGCCAAAAAGCCGGAAACACGCGCCGAGCGCATCCGCAAGTTCATCGCTATGCTCGTCAGAGGCGAGAAAATCCACCCCTAGCAGAAACACGCCATTCATCCCTTTTGCTTTAGCAAGGGGGATGAATGGCGTGCCGCCCGCAGGCGGTCTTTCTGGTTTTGCATCAGACAAACAGCATGGTATACTACTGACCTCGGCAAAGAGAACTAAAGATGTGCGAGACTGGGGGCATGGGAGCACCAGCAAAAGCAGATTGGCGGGAAGAGCGCCGGAAACGAGCCTGGGATTTAAAACAACAAGGCTGGAAACAGCAAACGATTGCTCAAGTCTTAGGCGTAAGCGCTGGGGCGGTGAGTCAATGGCTCAAGCGTGGACGGGAAGGGGGCAGAGAGGCCCTGAGGGCACATCCACCTCCGGGCCGATCTCCTCGCTTGACCGCAGCACAGCGGGCCAAGATACCAGCGCTCCTAGAGCATGGAGCCGAAAGTTTCGGCTTTCGCGGCGCGGTCTGGACTGCACGACGGATCGCTGAGGTCTTCTGGCGCACCTTTGGGGTGCACTATCACCGCGATCACGTCAGACGCCTCTTACACCAGATCGGTTGGAGTCGCCAACAGCCCAAAGAACGTGCTACCCAACGGGACGAGCACGCCATCCAGGCATGGTACGAACAGCGCTGGCCTGCGCTCAAAAAAAGGCAGAGGTCGAAGAGCGCACGATTGTCTGGGTGGACGAATCAGGCTTTTACCGGCTGCCGATGGCGGTGCGGACATGGGCCCCACAGGGGCAGACCCCTATCCTGCGTGTGCCTCTCACTCATGACCATCTCTCAGCGATCGGCGGAATGACCCTGGATGGGCGCTTGTTCCTGCAAGTCCGCGAACAGAGCTATGATGGGAAAGCGGTGGTAGGGTTCCTGCGGGTTTTGCTGCGCAAGATTCCTGGCAAGCTTTTGGTGATCTGGGATGGTTCGCCGATCCATCGCAGCCAGGTGGTCAAGGACTGGCTCAAACGAGGAGCCGCAAAACGTGTCCATCTGGAACAGTTACCCGGCTATGCCCCCGATCTGAATCCAGAGGAGGGGATCTGGAATTATCTCAAGCGGGTCGAAGTGGGTAATGTCTGTGGTTCCGATCTGGCCCACCTGCATCACGAGCTTATTCAGGCCAGAGAACGCTTGCGGCACAAGAAGGAGATCATTCGCAGTTGCGCTCGCCAATGCGGATACGTGGTGTAGTTCCCCTGGAGAAGGTTGGAGAAAGCACCACCAGAAGTCCCTGCTGGCTCAATCAGGAATGCGATGACCAAAGAAGTAGCGAACCCCAGGTTCGTACCGCTCGATGCCCGGATGAGCCAGGAATTGCTCCACCTGTTTGACCACCAGAGGGGGATGCTCGGAATGGCTGGTCACGTCGAGGCCCGTGTAGGCTTCCAGGATATCGAGCCAAATTTCTTCATCATGATAAATGGAGTGCCGCCCAGGCAAAACGTCGAGCAGGTATTGTGCCAGGCGGCGCAGTGACAAGAGTTCTCCTCGGGAAATAGCGTTCTGCTCAGGGTCAGCGACTTTGGACCGCGCCGCCTGGTAGCGCCGCATGACCTCTTGGCGGTAGCCTTCATCATCATACACAGGATCATACAGGTCTTCGGAGTTCAGCCACTCAGGCCACGCGGGGTCTCTGGGGGGCCAACTGGGCACGGCACCAGCCCGAATCACTCCATCCTGGTCTTCCAGGAGCAGCGAGAGATAGTCAGGAATCCACCACTCTCGCGTTTTCTCAACCAGGGTTCGGCCTGGTGGATGCAGAGAGAACAACCGCAGCATTTCTGGCACGGCCCACAGACTCCCACTCAACCCTAAGATCCATCCCAACCATTTCGCTGTGGATGCTTCTTCGCTGACCTCCTCAGCAAACGTCGCCAGCAGCTCTTGCAACAGCGACTTGGGAGCCGCATAGGCCAGCAACTTGCCACAAGCGTACCACACCGTCGCACGGTCATGAAGCTGCATCAGTTCAATCAGGCGCTGACAGGGCGCGAAATCCCCCTCCTGTGCATGGGCAAGGATGGAGCAGAGGGCGTCCTCTGGATCATCACCATAGAGATATTTGGCGGCTCGAATATCTTCGGGAGGCGGAGCCAAAAAGTGGAATCCCACCCCCTCCCGGTGAAAATAATAGGGTTTGTGCTGATACGGTTGTTGCATCATGTTGCCCTGAAGGAATCCCGTCTTTTCATTTCGCAAGCCTGTGCAGTGGAGCAATCGTTGCCAGAGACATCCTATCGATGTTCTTTGCTGCCCCCATCCCTCCGCATTGTAGCAAAGTTTATTTGTTTTCGCCGAGATCAGTAAGCCGGAAGAAGGGGAGCACGAAGCGATGACAACACCGACAGGACATAAGACGTTCAAGTACAAGCTGCGCCCGACGCCAGAGCAGTCGACACAGCTTGTGACCACGCTTCGTCTCTGTCGGGAACTGTATAATGCGGCCCTTCAGGAACGCAAAGAAGCCTGGCAAAAATGCCGGGTATCGGTCAACTACTACCAACAGAAAGCCCAACTCCCAGAGATACGTGCCTATCGGGAAGATTGTGCAGCGGTCAATGCCCAAGTCTTGCAAGATGTGATTTTGCGGATGGAACGGGCCTTCAAAGCCTTCTTTCGGCGCGTTGCCAACGGTGATAAGCCCGGCTATCCCAGGTTCAAGGGCCGCAACCGCTATCACAGTTTCACCTTTCCCCAAGTAGGCCCGCATGGGTGCGCTCAGGTGGACAACGAATTCTTGGTTCTCTCGAAAATCGGACGCATCGCAGTGCGCTGGTCCCGTCCGCTGGAAGGCACACCCAAAACCGTCAGCATCATTCAAGAACCAGATGGCTGGTACGCCTGTATCGCCTGTGCCGCTGTGCCCATCCAACCCTTGCCGTTGAAGGGCGAAGAGACGGACATTGATCTGGGCCTGGAATCCTTCTTGACGCTTGCCAACGGAGAACCCCTTGCCAACCCGCGCCACTACCGGAAAGCAGAAAAGCGGCTGGTGAAAGCGCAGCGCCGGGTTTCCAAGCGCAAGCGGGGCAGCAAGCGACGAAGCAAGGCCGTCCGGCTCTTGCAGCGCGCTCACCAGAAGATTGCACGCCAGCGCCGGGACTTTCACCATAAAACCGTCCTTTTGCTCATTCAGCAGTACGATACGATTTTCCACGAAGACTTGCAGGTTGCCAATCTGGTGCAGAACGGCCAGCTTGCCAAAAGCATCCATGATGCGGGCTGGAGGCAATTCTGCACTATCCTCACTTTCAAAGCTGCAAATGCTGGGAAGAGAGCCATTGCGGTGCCGCCTGCCTATACATCGCAAGTCTGTTCGGGCTGCGGTGTGCTGGTGCAGAAAGGCTTGTCCGTCCGCTGGCATGAATGCCCAGACTGCGGAGCCAGCCTCCACCGCGATCACAACGCTGCCCAGAACATTCAACGGGCCGGGCAGACCCATCGGGGAGTGGCTACACGGAAGCGTCATGATGAACCGAGAATCCCCAGCCTGTAGGCCAGGGGAGTGTCAACAACCAATCCTCCAGGCGATACGTCTGAGCTTGCTGTTCGTTTGATAAGTAGCGAGCAAGAATAGACGTGTGTGTAAGGAGGCAGGGTTGCTTTATGTATAGCCAGCCACCGCCAGGGGGAAGCCAGAACAACGCCGCGCCGCAGTACACAGAAGCCATCGCCAGAGAACTCACCTCTCTCAGACAGACCTTGAATCAACTGACAGCCGTCGAGCGCGACCTGGAAAGCCAGCGCGTGCAGCTTCAGGGCCAGATCAACCGTTATACCGAGCAAGCGCCCATCGCGCGCCGCATGAATCACCCTGACCTGGCAGACGAAGCTATGGCACGGGTTGCTCAACTTCAACCGGAGCTAGCGCGCGTCCAGGCGCATCTGGCGCAGACTGTCGCGCGCCAGCGGGAGGTGACGAACCGGCAGTTCGCCCTGCTGCGGCAGACGAGCGCCATCGGCGGCGCATCAGCACCTTCCACCAAGCCCCAGCCATTCAAGCCCGGCAAGCCGAAAAAGCGGCGTCGCGTCGCGCTTGGTTTGAGCCTGGCGCTCGTTGTGATCGTGCTGGCCGCGCTGGGGCTGTCGCAGGCGCTGCGCGCCACGCCAGGCCAGCCAGCAACGAGCCTGGCCCAGACACAGCCCACCTCACCACCAACGGCAACCCCATCCCCGTCTCCAACGCCGCTGCCGCCCATACCGGCATTCTCTCCCAACGGCACCGGCCCAACCGACCAGCAATGCCTGAACGCGCTCGGCGCTCCCTGTTATAGCCCGGAGCAAATTCAGCAAGCCTTCGGGCTGACCGCGCTCTACAAGCACGGCTACGATGGCGCGGGCCAGACGATTGTCATCCTGGGCACCGGAAGGACCGGCACGCTGCAAGCTGATCTGCATCACTTCGATCAGACCTGGGGCCTGCCCGACCCGCCCAGCTTTCGGATTCTTGAGCCAAACGGCCCGCCCGCCCCTTATACCTGCGCTGACCAGGCGGATGACTTGCAGATCGAGAACACGCTGGATGTCGAATGGGCACACGCCATCGCTCCTGGGGCTAACATCGTGTTGGTGATTGGTGCCAACAAGCCTCCAGGCGGCTCACCGGAAGATAGTTGTGGTCTTTACGGTCTGGTTGACGCGCTCAATTACGCGCTTGATGAAACGCTGGGGCAGGTCGTATCGATTAGTTATGCAGGCAGCGAACTTGGTTATACATTCGAAACAGCCAGCCAGCACGCCCAGGATCAGAGCTATTATCAATACGTGGACGTCTCCTTTCGGCAGGCAGCAAGCCAGAACGTGACCGTGCTGGCAGCCGCCGGAGATGAGGGGGCAACAAATTCCAACGATCTGACAAAATTAAATGCCTATTGGCAGCAGCCGAACATTTCCTGGCCCGCCGATGATCCGTATGTGCTGGCCGTCGGCGGCACCACCCTTCAGATACAAGACGCGAGCGGAACCTATGGCGGCGAAAGCGTCTGGAACGACGGAAACGTCGGATACGGCGGAGCCAGCGGCGGCGGCCTCAGTTCAGTCTTCCCCGCGCCAGACTACCAGTATGGCTTGCTCAATCAAGAACTGTTTCATAACAAACGCGGCATTCCCGATGTGTCCTTCCCTGCGGAGCCAAGCTACGACCTCTACGCCTCCTTTGAAACCGGCATCATGGGGCAGGTCAACCCTAGCAGATGGAAGCATTGGGACATCACCGGAGGAACCAGCATCGCTACGCCCTGCTGGGCCGGATTGATCGCCATTGCCAACCAGATGCGTGGTAAGCCGGTGGGCTTCATCCAGCCCGCGCTCTATCGCCTGCGTGGCAAGGGCATGCACGACATCACCAGCGGCAACAACAGCTATGGCGGCGTCACCGGCTACAGCGCGCAGCCCGGCTATGATCTGGCCTCCGGATGGGGCACACCCATTGCCAATCAATTCGTGCCCGACTTGATCGAAGCGCTCGATAATCCTGACTATGGCTGTCCAGGCTATCGGACGCCGTGCGGCTGACCAGAGGGCCGAGACCATCCTTAGTTGACACCGCGCCGGGCGCATGGTATCTTCCCAGGCATGAAGAACCGTTTCCTGCCAGGCCCGCCCGGCGCTGGCATCCTCTACCTTCCACGCCTGTGTGGGAATGCACTGGCCGCATCAGCCCGGCGCGTTCGCTGATGTGGCAGAACGAGGCGCCACCAGCAATATCCTACTCACCGGGCAAGCTTTGCCCGCAGGTGAGGGTTTTCCGGTGCTGCCTTCGGCCAGGTTCCCATCTCCTCGTTCTTGCCCTTGACACTCCTGCTGCGTACGTCGCCGGGTCACTCTCTGTCTGCTTTCTATGTTTCTTCCTTCAAGAGAGGACCATTTACGATGCGCACATCTATTCGTTTGCAGCCGCTTCAGCCAGCGACCCACTACCCGCGCCTGGCCGAACTGCGCAGCGCAGCCAAACCCGAACCGATCACCGTCGAGCAGCTTCAGGAATGGGAAGCGCAAGCGCCCCAGGGCCAGCTTCGCCGACACCAGGTGGCTGTCGACGAGCAGGGCCAGATCATCGGCTACAATGACGCCGGGCGCGACCCCTGGATGCCGCCCGGCCTCTTCGATGTCGAGGTGCTGGTTGACCCCACCTGGTGTCGGCAGGGCATTGGCGCGCTGCTCTATCAGGATGCCCTTCAGTTCTGCCAGGCACAGGGAGCCACCCGGCTTCAGGGCATGCTGCGCGACAACTGCCCGCCCTGCCTGCGCTTTGCCGAGCAGCGCGGCTTTCGCATCGAGCGCCATCGCTTTGAATCCACGCTGGACCTCGACGCCTTTGACGAACGCCGCTTTGCCGGGCATATTGAAGCCATCGAAGCCAGCGGGATTCACTTCTTTACGCTGGCCGACCTGGGCAACACCAAGGAAGCGCAGCGACGGCTGCACAGCCTGAACGAGCGCATCAACCGCGACACGCCAGGCTATCAAAGCTGGCTGACGTTCGAGGCGTTTCAAACGCAGATATGCGGCGCTTCCTGGTTTCGCCCGGATGGGCAGATCGTCGCGGCAGATGGCGAGAACTGGATAGGCATGGCCGCCGTTGGGTTTTTTGCTAACACCCAGTCGATGTACAACATGTTTACGGGCGTTGACCGCGCCTATCGTGGGCGCGGCATTGCCCTGGCGCTCAAGCTCCTGACGATTCGCTGTGCCCGCGCCTACAACGCTCGCTATGTGCGCACGCACAACGATTCCGAAAACGCGCCCATGCTGGCCGTCAACCGCAAGCTGGGGTATCGCCCGGAACCGGGCCTCTATCGCGTCGCACTGGACCTGCGCTAGAGACACTCCAGAGTTCGCTCGGCCCGCCTGTCCTTGATGAAGGGCAGGCGGGCCGAGCACTCTTCTTGACTTTTCAAGCAATCCCTTCTCTGCTAGACTATCTCTAACAACGAGGTAGAAGGTTCTTTCCAAGCCAGGAGGAAATGCCAGATGACAGAGAAGGTTTATCGCAGCGAACTTACCCCCGTCAGCTTCTTGCGCCGCAGCGCCTCCGTCTTTCCCGACAAAACCGCCGTCGTTCATGGCGAACGACGCTACACCTATCGCCAGTTTGAGGAGCGCGTCAACCGGCTGGCCTCGGCTCTGCGCGCCGCTGGCATGCAGAAGCATGATCGCGTCGCCTTCCTCGCGCCCAACATCCCGCCGCTGCTGGAGGCGCACTTTGGCGTGCCTGCCGCTGGCGGCATCCTGGTTGCCATCAATACGCGCCTGTCCGCCTCGGAGATCAGCTATATCTTGCAGCATTCTGGCGCGCGCTTCCTCTTCGTAGATGCCGAGCTTGAGCATCTGGTGGAAGACTCGTCGGGCATCGCGGTGACGCGCATTCTGGATACCGGCGCGTCCGATGACCCCTACGAGGCGTTTCTGGCGGGAGGCTCGCCGGAGCCGGTTACAAGCTGGCTGGAGGACGAAGAAGAAACGATCTCGATCAACTATACTTCTGGCACCACCGGCAAGCCCAAGGGCGTCATGTACACGCATCGCGGAGGCTATATGAATGGCCTGGGCGAAGTCATCGAAACCAGCATGACCTTTGAAAGCGTCTACCTCTGGACACTGCCCATGTTCCACTGCAACGGCTGGTGCTTCACCTGGGGCGTTACCGCCGTTGCGGGCACGCACGTCTGCCTGCGCAAGCTCGACCCGGCGCGCGTTTGGGAACTGATCGAAAGCGAGGGCGTCACCCACTTCTGCGGCGCGCCCACCGTGCATATCTCGCTGGTCAACTCGCCCAGCGCGCACCAGCTCAGCCGCCAGGTGACGGTTACCGTGGCGGGCGCGCCGCCGTCGCCCACGCTGCTGGGGCAGATGCGCCAGGTCGGCTTCCGCCCCATCCACGTCTATGGCCTCACCGAAACCTATGGACCGCACACCGTCTGCGAATGGCACCCCGAATGGGCCGAGCGCTCCGCCGATGAGCAAGCGCGGCTGCTTGCCCGGCAGGGCCAGTGCTACGTGATTGCCGATGGCCTGCGGGTCGCCGATGCCAACATGAACGATGTGCCCCGCAACGGCGAAACCATGGGCGAAGTGCTGATGCGCGGCAACAACGCCGCCAAGGGCTACTTCAACGATGAGGCGGCAACGGCCCGCGCCTTCGAGGGCGGCTGGTTCCACTCCGGCGACGTGGCCGTCTGGCATCCCGACGGCTATATCGAACTGCGCGACCGCAAGAAAGATATCATCATCTCTGGCGGCGAAAACATCTCCACTATCGAGGTCGAGCAGATGGTGGCGCGCTATCCCGCCGTGCTGGAATGCGCCGTGGTCGCCATCCCCGACGAGCAGTGGGGCGAGCGCCCCAAAGCCTTTGTCACCCTCAAGCCCGGCCAGACGGCCACCGAAGCCGACATTATCACCTTCTGCCGCGAGCACATGGCGCACTTCAAGTGCCCCGCCGCCGTCGAGTTCGGCGATCTGCCCAAGACCTCCACCGGCAAAGTGCAGAAATACGTGCTGCGCGAAAAAGAATGGGCCGGGCGCGACAAACGCATCAATTAGATAGAAGATGCACAAGGATGGGCCTGTCAGGCAGCGCTGCCTGACAGGCCCATCCTTGTGCATCAGGCTTTGACCGCCATCCCCAGCAAATGCATCTCGTGACGCAGCGTCTCGGCCAGTCCTTCTTCCAGCGGGCGCGGGTGATAGTCCCATTCGCGCTGCGCTCTGGCCGATGTGCCCAGGTAGGTGACGCCCGCACTCACACGCAGATATTCAGCGCTGTACTGCTCAGGCATTGGGACAACCTTCTCAGTCACGCCCACCAATGAGGACGCCGTGCGCAACAGCCCCGGCGACACATGGCGCGGCGCGGGCACGCCGGTAATGCGCTGGGCCATATCCATCGCCTCGACCAGTGTATGCGACGGCCCGGCAATGATATAGTGCTCGCCTGCCTTGCCCTTTTCCATGCCCAGGACATGCGCGCGGGCAATATCATCCACGTGCCCCCAGGAATAGGCCGTGCCGCTTGGAATCACGGGCAGCTTGTGTTGCAGATATTGAATAAATGTCGTGCGCACCGAACTGGTGTCGCCGGGGCCATAAATCACGCCGGGCATCACAATCACCAGCGGCAGCCCCTCGGCCATCATGGGCGCGGCCACTTCATAATGCGCCGCCCATTTCGTGCGGTCATATTCGCTGATGTGCGGGCCGCGATATTCACAGCTTTCATCCACAATCTTGCCGTGCGTATCGGAGTTGATCGCCAGCGTGCTGGTATAGACGCCCTTGGGAATGCCCAACTCGCGCATCAGTTCCAGCACGTTGCGCGTGCCCTGAATGTTGATCTGCGCGCCGGGCGATTTGTCGCGCACGCCCAGCTTATACCACCCCGCGATATGAAAGATGCCATCCACGTCCTGCATCGGCGCGCGCATGCTTTCCTTGTCGGCCACATCACCCTGATGCAGCGTCACACCAAGCGCGGTCAGGTCGTTCGCCTTGTCCGGGCTGCGCACCACGGCCACCACCTGATGTCCTGCCTCCACTAACTGGCGCGTCACATGGCTGCCGACAAAGCCTGTTGCGCCAGTTACAAAATATTTCATTGCCCTGTCTTCTCCTCTGAGGATGCACGCTGCATTGCAGCACAAACGTGCCAGGCAGGGTCAGCTTTGCTGCTCGGCGGTTCGCACCAGATCGGGAATAAACTGATCGGCAATCGGTGTGCCCCACCCACTGACGAGATCAAAGCCTTTGAGCGCCAGATAACCGGTCACGTTATGAAAACTATTTGAGCCGGTGGTGATGTCGTGCATCCCCTTGCCTTGCAGGGCATAAAGCGCGGGCTGGATGAGTCCCAGCGGCTGGCCGCGCACCTGATTGGCGATGGCGATCAGCCCTGCCCAGCAGGGCGCGCTGATGCTGGTGCCTCCAACAACATCCCAGTCGCGCCACTGCGGATTGACCTGGCCCAGACTGGACGTGTCAGACGTGTTACCAGAGTCGTAGATGAGGAAACCATCCGCCGGAAAAGCTACATCGGGGATCGCGCGCTGGCCGTGGAACAGGTTTTGATTGGGCACCTGCTTCTGATACGCTGGCTCAGAAAAAACGGCGCTGAGGCCCCCACCAGTAGAACCAATCTTCGGGTCATTCCAGACCGTTTCGCTCTGGTAGTCGTTCGCCGCATCCAGGCTCAGGGTCGTGCCACCGACCGCCAACACATTGGGGTCGGAAGCAGGCCAGGAAACATTAGGCCGGGTCCAATAGGAATTAGGATTGTTGATATCATTGGGGTTGGTGACGCCATCATCCCCCGTGGCGGCCAGCACGGTGATATGCTGCGCGGCGGCTTGCTGGAAGAGCGTAGCGCCTTGCTGATAATATTGCTGCTCGTTCGCCTTATCGCTCGGAGTATCGGTATCCAGGCCCAATTCACTGCTGCCCAGGCTCATCGAAAGCACCTGCCCCAAGCGATGCGTGATGGTATAGTTCACATCCTCTTGTATGGTGAGGTCGCCTGAGCAATTTTCCTGAAGGTTGTCGCCCACATGGTTGCTGCCCAGCACAACCACAATCTTCGCGCCAGGGGCAATGGCATGCGCCCATTCGACATCCAGCGTGGTTTCTCCCTCCAGATAATCGATGCCGCCCGGGCAGGTATAGGGCGCGGGTGGGCCATGCGGCGTCACAATCGTCAGGGTGGGGTCGGGCAGGCCCCAGGTCTGGTCGAAGTGACTCAGGTCCGCTTGCACGGTCGTGGTGTGGCCTGCATCCAGCAAGACAATCGTCTGCCCCTTGCCATCATAGCCGCTGCGATAGAGCGGGTTCAGGCGAAAGGCTTGCTGAATCTCCTCTGGACTCAAGCAGGAAGTGGCAAGATGGCTGACACAATACTGATTGCTCGGAAGATTGCCAGCAGCCTGATAGATAGGCTGATTATCGCTGGAGAGCGTGATGGGCCGCGGCGTGGGTCTCACAGTGGTCGTCGTCGATGCTGGCTGGAGATGCAAGGCCAAACCCAGCGAAGCCAGCACCACGACCAGAACTGTGACCCCTGCCAGCCAGAGCCAACGCACGCGCCCACGGCGGCGCGGCGGCGGGACCGGCAGCGCGGCGGGAGCAGACGGGGCAGGAGCCTGGGCCAGCATATCGTGCAGGCGGAAATCGGCCTGGCGCTGGGCTGACTGCAAAGCGCTCAACTGACCTTGCAGGTATTGCTGCCGCGCGGCAATTTGCTGTTTGCGCGCCGCAACCTGCCCAAGCTGGCCCTGAAGATTGTTCGCAGCAGCCAGCGCCCTGGCGCGCTGATCTATCGCCCAATTATAGTAGTCAGGCCGATTGGCTTGCTGGGCCTGATACGCCTGCTGTGATGCTTCGTTGATCTGCTGGGTTGTCTGCGCCTGCTGGGCAAACAGACGCTGCTCATCGAAGGTGAGTTGGGTGAAAGCCTGCTGTAAGGCTTGCAGTTCTCGGAGCGTGGCTGTTTCTTGATCGGTGCGTCCCTCCGATCCGGCGTCCATCTCGTTTCCTCCTGTTGCGTCTGGCTAAACTCCTGTGTAAGCCTATATCGCTTCCTCGGAAAAGTCAAGGGAGTTTGCTTTTGAAGAACTGATCTGGTGACAGAGCCGCCAGCATGGTATACTGGCTGCGCAGGCGAGGGACAGGTGACAAGCCTGCCAGATTACGGCTGATCGCTCGCAGACGGTCGGCTCTGCGCTGACCGTCGCCAGGCACCTTGGAAGGAGACCTTGTTCAATGGCAAACATCCCTCAAGGGCAGGGGCAGGCGGCTCCTGGCTCCCGCCACACGTACATCTTCGACCCGGAAAATGCGGCAGAGTTGGCCCGACTGGAGCGGCAGGGCAGCCTGGTGACCACCGGCATGGGTGGCATTCTGCCCGAGTGGGACAACGCCTTGCCCGCTGGCATCGAGCATGTCATCGACCTGGGCTGTGGGCCAGGCGCCTGGGTGCGGCAGGTTGCCACCCGCTGCCCGCAGACACAGGTGACCGGTCTGGACGTAAGCGAGATCATGGTTGCATTCGCCCAGGCGCGCGCCGAGGAGGCGCAGCTTCCCAACGCCCATTTCATCCAGGGCAATCTGCTGGAGCCGCTCAATCTACCTGACGCTTCCTTCGATCTGGTCAACGAGCGCCTGCTGGGAGCCGTGTTGCAGCGGGATCGCTGGCCGGACTTCCTGCGAGAATGCCTGCGCGTGACCAAAGCGGGCGGAAGAATGCGCGCAACGGAGCCGAACGAAATCTGGCGCGATAGCCAACCGGCCTGGGAGCAGTTCACGCTGTGGGAACGTATGATGTTTGACCGCGGCGGCTATGGCTTTGGCGCCAATGTGCCAGAAACCGACTTGAATCTCGCGCCGACGATCAGTAAACTCATGGAAGAAGTAGGCTGGAGCGAGGTCGTCACGCAGGAATATGTCGTCGATTTTTCGTTTGGCTCCGAACTGTATGAGGGCATGGGCCAGAACGTGAAGATCGCCACCAAAGGCTTTGAACCCATCATGCTGCGCCTGGGCATCACGACGGCAGAGGAGTTCCAGCAGACATATGAAGCCATGGTCAGGGAGATGGAATCCGAGGATTTCAAAGGCTACTGGCGCTTCTATACCATCTCTGCCAGAAAACCATAAACAGCTTGTCTGGCAAGACCATCCGCGCCGCTAGATAATGGAGACAAACGTATGTCGCAGCCCACGCTGGGACCCTGGGCCACCGAGGCCGTCAACCGTCGCTATGCTGAACTGGCGGCGCGCTCGGCTGATCTGGCGGGCAAGGAGCGCTTGCTGCATCTGATCGCGCTGGTGGACGAGCAGGCGCGGCTGGTGGACCGCGAATGCCTGAACCTGAACCCGGCCACCAACGCTCAGAACCCCTACGGCGACGTGCTGATGGCCTCGGGCATCGGCACGCGCCCCAGCCTGGGGCATCCCGGCGATAAGTACGAGACCGGCCTGGGTCCCGGCGAAGAGATCGAGGTGCTTGCCAACGAACTGGCGCGGCGCGTCTTCCGCGTGGCCTTTGCCGAAACGCGCCTGCTGAGCGGCGCGATGGCAAATCTGGCCGTGTTCATGGCGACGGCTCGCCCCGGCGACGTGATCTTTACCCTGCCGCCAGCGGCGGGCGGCCACGCCACGCATCAGCCCTTCGGCGCGGCGGGCCTCTATGGGCTGGATGTGCGCCCCATTCCTTTGATAGCTGATGAGGCCAGCGCAACCTGGCGCATCGATCTTGACGCCCTGGCCGAGCAGGCGGAAGCGACACGCCCGCGTCTGATCGCCCTGGGCGGCAGCCTGGCTTTCGCTCCCTATTCGATTCGTGAAGTGCGCGCCATTGCCGAAAGCGTTGGCGCGCGGCTGCTCTTTGACGCGGCGCACCTTTCGCTCTTGATTGCCGGGGAAGCCTTTCAGCAGCCGCTTGAGGAAGGCGCGGAGGTAATGACCACCTCGACCTATAAGGCGCTGGGCGGCCCACCGGGCGGTCTGCTGCTGACCAACGATGCCGAACTGGCGGCCAGGATTGACGCGATTGTGTACCCTGGCCTGACGGCCAACAACGACCTGGGGCGCGTGGCGGCACTGGCCGTCTGCCTCAATGATCTGCTAGTCTATGGACATGATTACGCGGCGCGCTGCGTGGAAACGGCGCGGGCGCTGGCCCAGGCGCTGGCAGCGACAGGGCTGCCCATCGCCGGGCACGCGCCAGACTACACGCAGACGCATCATCTGGCGCTCGACGCGCGGCGCTGGGGCGGCGGCACGCGCGCGGCGCGGCTGCTGGAACCGGCTAACATCCTGGCGACGGGCATCAACCTGCCCCTGCCGGACGTGCCCGATGACCAGAACGGCCTGCGCCTGGGCGTACAGGAACTGGTGCGCTGGGGCCTGGGTCCGGCGGAGATGCCCCAGGTTGCCAGCTTTCTGGCGCGCGTTTTGCTGCGCGGCGAAGAAGCCGCCGCGCTCCGCGACGAGGTGGTGACGTTCCGCGCCAGGTTCCAAGAACTGTGTTATATGCTGGATGCCACGTGACCCACCGAAGCAAGGGGAAAAGCCATGCAGCAAATCATTCCTAATTCAGAAAACTGGAACTGGGCCAGGATTCGCGAACTGGCCCAGAAAATGGCGCAGACCGAAGGCGGCAAGGATTTGGCCGCGGTGGCAGGTCATGTCCTTGGGGCGAGCGACGCTAAAGACCGCCTGCTGGCGGTCTATCTGCTGGGCTTCACCAGCGCCGAACACCCGGAGCGCCTGGAAATCCTGCGGCGGCGCGTGCCCGCCGACCCAAGCTGGGAGGTGCAAGAGGCGCTGGCGCAAGCCTTCGATGCCTATTGCGCGGCAATTGGCTACGAGGCGGCGCTGCCGACGATTGATGCCTGGCTGGCCGACCCGCAGCCCAACGCTCGCCGGGCCGTCAGCGAGGGCCTGCGCCCGTGGACGAGTAAGCGCCGCGCCTATTTTGCCGCGCAGCCAGCCGAAGCCATCCGGCGGCTGGCCGCCTTACGCGCCGACCCCAGCGATTACGTGCGCCATTCGGCGGGCAACGCTCTGCGCGACATTCGCCGCGCCCATGCCGCGCTGGTGGATGCCGAAACGGCTACCTGGAACCTGGATGACCCGCTGGAGGCGTTCACGTACAAGCGCGTATTGAAAGCGCAGTGAGGGGGAAAAGAGCGGTTCGGCCACAATAGCCCACCGGATGAGGGAACGGTGGATGGTATTGCCAGTCTGCTTTATAAATAGTGGAGTAGCGCTTGCAGTACCCCGTCAAAACGTCCCTGTTTCTCATTTTAAGTGTATCATACTTGTCAATCACTCGACATCGTTCTTTTGGACGTTTTTTCTGGGCCGCGCGTTCGGTATACTTTCCATTGCATTATGAATCCTGAAATGGAGCATAGACATGGAAAGGCACTCGCCGCGCGCCCAGGAACAATCTACCCCTGAGCGCAGTCCGGAGGAAAAAACGCCCACGCGCACCGCGCCCCGAACCGCGAGAACTCTGGCCTCGTTACGTCATCGCAACTATCGGCTCTACTGGCTGGGGCAGTTGATCTCGCTGATGGGCACGTTGATGCAAACGACCGGTCAAGCCTGGCTGGTGCTGCAATTGACTCACAGCGCCTGGCAGCTTGGTCTGGTGGGCGCGCTGCAATTTCTGCCGGTGCTGCTCTTCACGCTCTTTGGTGGGGTCTTTGCCGACCGCTGGCCCAAGCGGCAAGTGCTGCTCATCACCCAGGCGGCGGCGCTGCTCCAGGCGCTGCTGCTCTGGGCGCTGGTCGCCGCCAACATCGTGCAAATCTGGCATGTGTATGTGCTGGCGGTGTTGCTGGGCATCACCAGCAGCCTGGATCGGCCAACGCGCTCGGCGTTTGTGGTCGAGATGGTGGGGCGCGAAGACCTGCCCAACGCGGTTGCCTTGAGTTCCATGCTCACCAATCTGGCAAGCGTGGTGGGGCCTGGGTTTGGGGGCATCCTTATCGCCGCCGCCAACGGTGTGGCCCCGCTCTTCCTGCTCAACGCGCTCAGCTTTCTCGCGGCAATAGGTGGTCTGGCGCTGATGAAGCCTGGCGAGTTCTATGCCCAGGCGCGTCAACCCTCCAGCACGGGCACGCAAGCCGCAGACGCGGGCGAGCGGCAGAGCACCTGGCAAAGTCTGCGCGAGGGCGTGGCCTATGTCTGGCAGACGCCAGTGGTGCTGCTGCTGACCCTCGTCGTTGGCCTGGTGCTGCTGCTTGGGGCAAACTACAACGTGGTGCTGCCCCTTTTCGCTACCAACGTGCTGCATACCGGCGCAACAGGCTATGGCTTTCTTTCTGCCGCGCTGTCGGGTGGCGCGCTGCTTTCGGCGCTCTGGCTGGCCCTGGGCAACCGGCAGCCAACCATTCGCCGCGTGCTTTTCGGCGTGCTGCTCTATGGGCTGCTGGAGGCTGCGTTTGCGCTCTCGTCTTTCTATCCTCTGTCGCTGGCGCTGATCGCGGGGGTGGGCGTCGCGGAAAGCATTTTTGGCGCGCTGGCGATTACCATGCTGCAAACGGTCACGCCAGACCACCTGCGCGGGCGCGTCAGCAGCGTGTATGTGCTCTTCTTCACCGGCAGCATTCCACCAGGCTATCTGCTGGTGGGCTGGCTCTCCAGCGCCTATGGCGTTTCCATGTGCATGCTCATCTGCGCGCTGCTCTGTCTGCTGACCGCCGGGGCCGGATGGCTCTGGCGCAAATCGGCGGAGCAGGATGTTGCAGCCGCTCCTGTATAAGCTTCCGCTTACTGGCGTGCTGCGCGCACCCTGCCGACGGGCGCTCATCCTCATTTCGCGGGGGCGAGACGCCCAATCTGGTTGCTTTCATACTCCGTAAACCAGAGGTTGTGATCGGGGCCGAGAGCAATCTTCCAGGCAAAGGTGCTTGATGTAGGCAGATCAAACGTCGTGACCTGCCCGGCTGGCGTCATGCGCACAATCTTGTCGTCAAGGGTCAGCCAGAGGTTGCCGTCCGGCCCGGCAGCAATCTCGCCCGCGCTGCTGTTGGGCTGCGGCAGAGAAAACTCGTGGATGGTTGGGGCCGCAGGGGCAGGATTTCCTCCGCAGCCTGCCAGAAAGAGCAGCCAGGCAAAAGCTAGAAAGATGCTGGACCGTCGACGCATACAAAAACTTCCTCCATTGCGCAGGGCTGTTACAATAAAGAATGCGGCCTGAAATGCTGCATAGCTCAGCTCGGCTTTCTTCAAATATACTGCTCTACCGTCCCGGAAACGTAACGAGAAGCGTTACCGGATTTTTTTGCTCTCAGGAGGCTGCAACATGAACCCAGAGCAGGGAAACCATGATTTGCTGGCAATGAACCAGGCCACGCGCGATGCCTGGAACCAGAACGCGGAGGTGTGGGACCAGACGCAGGGCGACGATGGCAACTCGATGCAGCGGCTGCTGGTGAACCCTGCGGCAGAACGCCTGCTGGATGTGCGCCCCGGTCAGACGATTCTGGAGATTGCCTGTGGCAACGGCGTCTTCTCGCGCAGGCTGGCCCAGTTGGGCGCGCAGGTGGTCGCCACCGACTTCAGCGAGCAACTGCTGGAGCGCGCCAGGGCCAGAAGCGCCGAACACGCCGGGCAGATTGACTATCGCCTGGCCGATGCCACCAGCCAGGAACAACTGTTGGCGCTGGGCAGAGGGCGCTTCGACGCGGCGGTTGCCAACATGGCGTTGATGGACATCGCCACGCTTGAGCCGCTGCTGGCCGCGTTGGGCCATCTGCTCAAGCCGGGCGGGCACTTTGTCTTCACGGTCTGCCATCCGTGTTTCAACTCAGGCGGGCAGCATATGCTGGTAGAGCAGGAAGACCGCGAAGGCGAGGTAGTCATCACCTACGCGGTAAAAATCGCGCAGTACCTGGGCCTTGGCCCGCACAAGGGCCTGGCCGTCATCGGGCAGCCGGTCCCGCAGTATTATTTTGATCGCCCGCTGCATGTGCTCTTCAACAGCTTCTTTCGCGCCGGGTTTGCCCTGGACGGCCTGGAAGAACCGGCCTTCGATCCGGGGGAACAGTCGGGAAGGCGCGCGCTCAGTTGGAACGGCAACTTCCACGAGATTCCGCCCGTGCTGGCGGCGCGCATGCGCCTGTTATAAACGCTTCCTGAAGTAGTACCTTTTATAGCCAACCGGGTCATCATCCAGCACGCCATAGACCTCATAACCGAACCTGGGGTAAAAGTCGGGCGCTTGGAAGCTGTGCGTGTCCAGCGCCACCTGGCGGCAGCCACGCGCCCGACCTTCAGCCTCGGCGGCCTCTAGCATGCGCCTGCCATAGCCTTTGCCGCGATAGTCTTCGCGCACCCAGAGATACTCGATCTTGAGCATGCCGCCCCAGGTCCAGCCGGAAAGGCCCGCGACGATTGCGCCCTGCTCGTCGCGCACGAGCAAGGCCACCGTGCGCCCGTCGTGATAGCCGGTGCGCGCCATGTTATAGGCGAACATCTGCTCTTCTAGAAAGTTATGGTCCTGATCGTCGATCGTATCTTCGACTTTGAAATGATCTTCTTGCATGCAAGCATCCTTCTTTATCAAGTACCTGCGGCTAGGCAGATTACGACGCCTCTCTGCTCCACATGGTCGCGTAACCGCGCGCGTTCGCCAGGTCCATGTCGCAGAGGCCACGCGGCGCGTCAGTCTCTTGAAAGCAGCCCAGCGCGTATTGCCAGATGACGACGGACCCTGGCGCGCAGGGAGGTGCTGTGGGAGCATAGGAGGAGCGATCAAATCCACAGCCTGGACGCGGCGCGCTGGAAAAGAGCAGCGGATTGAAGCGCCGCGACCCATCGGGCTGCTGGTTCGCAGGGCTATTCAACGCCTGGCAATAGGGCGTCGTGAAAGCGCTGGCATTGTCGGCGCCAGTGTTGCAGTAGAAGCCACCGGGGTTGGCATAACGTGATGCGCCCATCGTTTCCCACCAGCCCAGCAGCCAGTCGGGGTTAGCGTAGACGCCTGTCTCAATATCCGCATAGATTGAAACCCCTGTTGGTGCCCCCAACGCTTCCGCCGCGCTGATGGCGCGCTGGGCATCCGCCACGCCCCCTTGATGATCGCCGGAAGGCGTGGCGTCGTTGTAGATCACCAGAATCCTGCACCCCTTGCTGAAGAGGAAGATGATCTCCTCTGGTGTCAACAGGTCCTTGCCGCCAATGTAGCGCCCCCAATATTGTGGAGGCTTGACCTGCTGCGCGATGAAATCAAAGAGCGTGGGCGCACCAGCCACAGCGACGGTGGACTGGGCGGCATGCGAAGAGACAACGCCCCAGTACAACGACTCGCCAGGGGCTGTGACGCTGGCAACAGGTGCGGGCGCCTGACCCTGTGCACGCCACCAGGCCAGACCACCCCCAACGGCAGCCAGCCCTGCCAGCCCCAGACCACCGAGAACAAGCCGCCGCGAGACACCTCGTGGGCGTGGCGCGGGTGTCCCACAGCGCCCACAATACGAGGCCCAGTTGGGCAAGGGTTCTCCGCACTGCGCGCAGAGACGTTCGGACATAAGTTGGCTCCTCTTTTCGCACACTCTGCCAGCTATACATAGCCCGGTATATATTCACCACCCCTTGACACCACCCGCAAAAGGCCGTATACTTGCCAACAAGAACCATACGGTTCGGCGCGTGCTCAGAGGCACGCGCAGCGCACCTGAGCAATGGAACGGTACCATGCAGCGCTGTCAGTGAAGAAGACTGGCAGCGCCGCTCACCCCACCTCTGGTAAGGCCAGGGAATGGGGCTGGAGGCATTCTATCCCCACAGATAGAATGAGTCTACCTCTCAGCGGCCATCTCCTCGCGTCCAGCGGCAGGGGGTGGCCGTTTCGTCTCTCCGGCGCAGAGATTGAGAGGAGATGGCTTGTATGTCCTTTGCATCTACCGTCGCGTTTCAGTCCTTCTAGTCGCAGTCCTGGTCGGCTCCCCTGCGCGCGGCCTGTCACTGGCTCAAGCGCGACCCGGCTCCCGTCGTGCCCTCCATCCCCCAGGCGCTGGCCCCCGGCTGGCTGCGCCCCCTCTGGCTCCAGCGCGAGGTAGGCCGGGCTGTTGCTGCTCGGCTGGCCTGGATGCGCGCTCATCCCGATCAGGCCGCCATGCTGCACGCAGAAGATGCGCCATCCTCCTGGAGCAGCGACGACTGGACACCCTATGACCGGCGTTGCCTGCGGCTGTGGTCAGATGAGTGGCTGGCCTTCTGGTGGGAAGTGAACACCGAACGTCTCTTATTGCTTGTTCGCGTCCCGCCTGCCTTGATGGGCGAAGACTTGTGGACACACGTGCTGCTGGGCACCTGCGAGCATCTAGCCCAACTCTATCACCAGTTCCGCAAGCGCTATGGGGCGCGGGCCACGCGCCGCTTCGTGCGCGACACCCTGAATAACTATGTCTGCTGGGAACCCAAGAAGGAAGCCGGGCAGGAAGCCGAAGAGATGACAGCGCAGATAGACGATCAAAGCGGCTGCCTTCTCCCAGCTTGAAGCGCAAGAATCGGAGGGTTTTCCTGTCCTTTTTTTTGGCATAATAGATGAGTCGAGAGGTGAACCGATGACATGATAGGTGCCAGCATTGAAGGAGGCGCAGGGTGAACGCAAGAGATGGAGCGGCGCTGCTCATTTTGTCAGCAATCTGGGGCGCTGCATTTCTCTTTTATAAGATCGCAGCGCCGGTGTTGGGTCCAATCGCGCTGGTGGAACTGCGTGTCTCTATCGCCGGGGTTGCCCTGCTGCTGTATACGCTGGCGATCAGAAAGCGGCAGCCGCTGAAGGAGCGCTGGCGACAATATCTGCTGGTGGGCATTTTGAACTCGGCCATCCCCTTTACGCTGATTGCCGCCGCTGAACTCAACCTGACCGCCGGGCTGGCCTCCATCTTGAATGCCACCAGTCCCTTGTTCGGGGCCGTCGTTGCCGCGCTCTGGATCAAAGAAGCGCTGACGCTGAAGAAGGTGATCGGCTTGCTGCTGGGGCTGGCAGGCGTGGCTGTGGTTGTTGGTTTGAGTCCGCTGCCCTTTTCGGGGGTGGTGGCGCTCTCGATTGGCGCGTCGCTGACGGCGGCGGCTTTCTATGGCCTTGCCAGCGTCTATACGAAGGCTCACGTGCAGGGCGCGAGTCCGCTGGCGCTGGCGACGTACAGCCAGGTGGGCGCGGCGCTCTTCCTGGTGCCCTTTACGGCTGTCGCGCCGCCGCAGCACATCCCGTCGCTGGCAGTGGCGCTGGCAGTGGTCACGCTGGGCGTGCTCTGCACGGCAGTGGCCTATCTGCTCTATTTCCGGCTGATCGCCAACATCGGGCCAACGCGGGCGCTCACCGTGACCTTCCTGGTTCCGGTCTTTGGCGTCTTGTGGGGCGTCATCTTCCTGCACGAACCGCTCACCTGGAGCGCCCTCCTGGGTTTTGGCGTCATCTTGCTGGGAACGGGACTGGTGACGGGCCTGCTGCGCGGGCGGAACGCGCAGCCCGCTGAGCAGTCTGGCACTGTTGAACAGCCTGGCGAGCCAGCCGTCAGCAGGAAGAAGGCGTAAGGTCGGCGGCGGTCTCCGGCCTGCTGGCCCACCAGAGCAGTTGGGCTTGCGTTCCGGCAAACAACAGCAGCGCGCAGGTTGGCAGCCAGGTGAGCAAATTCGCCAGCCCGCCCAGGTGAGCATCCTGAGCTTGCAGCCAGCCAGGAAGCGCCAGCAGCAAGCCGCCCGGAATGAGCAGCAGGATGAGGCTCACCCCCAGCGCGGCCCACCACCAGCGCGGCGGGCTGGGAAGGTGACGCAGCGCTAGCCAGAGGGTGGCCGCAGGCAAAAGGAGGGTAATCAGCCCCCAATACCAGGTGACGGGGAAGGTGAGCAGCAGCGCCACCACCAGCAGCCCCAGCGAAAGCAGTTCGCCCACGTCCGGCTTGACCAGGCGACCACGCCACCACATGAAGGCCAGCGTGGCCGCCAGCAGCACGCCACCAACCGCTTCGGCCAGCAGCACCGCCCGCGCCAGACCGACGCCAGCGATCAGCGGAGGCAGCGGCTGCGGCTGAGCGGGATAGCCGAGAAACAGCCGGGCCACCGCCCCCACCAGCGAGGTGTTGGAGTAGGAAGGCGCAGCCGTGCGCTCTTCGGCTTGTACCGGCCCCAGATAGACGGCATAGGCGGCGGGGTGCAGCACCACCAGCGACACCAGCAGCCCCGCCAGCACGGTCAGCGCGCCGGTCAGCGCCTCACGCCACTTGCGCCAGAGCAGCGCGTGCAGCAGCAGGGCTATCGGCCAGATTTTGACGAGCGCCGCCAGTCCGAGCAACACACCTGCCCAGCCGCCGCGCTGACGACGCCCCAGCACCCACGCGCCAATCAGCAGCGCCGTCACCGCCTGCCCCAGATTATGCGAGCCAATCGCCAGCAGAGCGGGTGTCCAGACCAGGCTCCCCACCACGAAGAGCGCCATGCCGCGCAGCAGCCTCCAGCGCAATTCGCGCACGATCAGCAGGCCGCTGAGCAGATAGGCTGCCAGCGACACTAGCCCCCACAGCAGCGCGCCACCTGCCTGGGAACCAAGGGCAAAGGGCAGAAAGAGCAGAATAGTGAAGGGCGGATGCGCGTCATAGAGACTGATGCCGGGACAGAGGCTCTGTCCGCTGGACGAAAACAGCAGAAAGTAAGGCTGTTCGCTGCGCAGCGCGCGCTGCGCAGCAAGATAATCCTGGCAAAAATCCGTGCCTGCCTGGCTCGACTGCGCTACCAGCCAGACCAGCGCGGCCACACCCACTCCCAGCAGCGCAGCCCAGCCCAGCCTGGCAAGCAAAGCGGGCGATGGTTTCATTCGGCCCCCACAGGTGCTTGCCGGTGAAGGGTCAACAGGGTTACGTCGTCTTCCTGTTCCCAATCGGCACCAGTGAAGGCGGCAAGCTGATTCATCAGGAACGGGATAACATCAGAGCCGCCGCGCGCTTCCTGAAGCAGCGACTTCAGGCGTGGGAAGCCAAAGAGTTCACGCTGGGGATTGTGCGCTTCGACCAGGCCATCGCTGTAAAAGAGCGCGCTTTCTCCGGGGGCCAGCAGCGTCTCGCGTTCTTCATAGCGCATGCCGGGCATCAGGCCCAGCGGCATGCCCGTGGCGCGCAGTTCGGAGACTGCGCCGTGGCCCCAGCGATAGGGCAGATCGTGCCCGGCGTTGGCATAGCGCAGCACGCCGCTGATTGGGTCCAGCAGCGCATAAAAACAGGTGATGAACATCGAGCGCGGAATATCGGGATAGAGCAGATCGTTGACGCGGCGCAAGACTTTGGCCGGGTCCACCAGTCGCCGGGCGGCGGCGCGCAAGACGCTGCGCGTCATCGCCATCACCAGCGCGGCGGGCACGCCCTTGTCGGTCACATCGCCCACCACCAGGCCCAGCCGCCCATTCCTGAAGGGGATGAAATCATAGAAATCGCCGCCCACAGCCCGGGCGGGCTGATAATGCGCCGCCATCTGCCAGCCAGCAGGCACGGGCACATCTCTGGGCAAAAGGGTTTGCTGAATCAGCCGGGCAATTAGCATCTCGTGCGCCAGCCGCTCGCGTTCCTGAATGGCCGCTTCGCGCTCCTGAACCAACTGCGCCACGTGGACGGCTGGCGCGGTCTGAGTCGCCAGCGTGTTCAGCAAGCCGCGATCATCCAGCGAATAGTCCTGCGCGCCGCGCCGTGGCCCCACGTGCAGCAAGCCCACCAGTTCGCCCTGGCTGAGCAGTGGCACAATCAGCTTCGCGCCCGCCTCGCGCAAGGCGCGCAGTGTCGGCGAATCCAGGCTGAGCTTTTCGATGTCGACCGGGCCGGGCGCGCTGAGGAAATAGGACACGATGGGGTCATCGGGCTGAATCTTATCGACCAGCACCAGCGGTTGCCGGGCGCGAGCCAGCCGTCCTGGCTCGCCTTGGGGCGGCTTGGGCACGATTTTGCCGCTTTGCGTAATCCAATAGGCCAGATCAGCGGTGGGCATACGCAGCATACCGGGGTCGGGCGCGCGGCGGCCCGGCCAGAGTTGTTTGAGCGCGTCTGCGAGTTTCGCCATGCGCGTTTATCCCTTCTTCTCCGCTGTTTGGGCTGCTGGCTGGTTTTCTGCTGACTGCGCTTCCTGGCTGGCATCGCTGGGCACGCACAGCCAGAGCGCCAGATAGGTGGGCTGCATCGTCTCCTCGATGACGGCCCCCAGGTGTTCGCTCAAACGCTGCAAATCGACCTCATCGCGCAGGCTGGCGCTGAAGGCGGCCATCAGCCGCCCGGCCTGATATTTCTGGCGATAGAAGCGACGATCAATTACCGCCTGGACACGCCGCCGCAGCGGGGCAAAGAGCGCGGCAATCGCGGCGGTGGACCCCAGGATGGCAACGCCGGATGTTTCGGTGAGGATGCCACGCAAGAGCCATCCGAGCAGAATGACGCACACGACATAGACCAGCGCCAGCAAAGCCGTCAGCACGGTATAGACCAGCACCCGGTTGATGATGGTATCGATGGCCCACAGCCGATAGCGCAGAATCGAAAAGCCGATGGTCAGGGGAATGAGCAGGGGAATGAAGTTTGCCACCAGCAAAAGCGCCTGATAGACCGAGCCAGGCTGGCGCAACGAGGCAAAGAGCAGATCAGGCACCCAGAAGCCTCCGCCCACCACGGCAGCAGTCACGCCCAGCACAATCCACTTGGTCTGCTGGCGCTGCACCACGCTGGAGACGCGCCAGTAGCGGTACGCCTGCGCGAATGCCAGCAGCAGGACCAGCCCAAACCACGCCAGGCCGGTCAGCGGAATGGGCCAGGTGTTGATGGCGGCAGGTGTGCCGGGCAAAAAGACACTCAGCAGCGCCGAGGCGGCATAGAGCGCGACCAGCCCGATTGCCCACCAGGGAGCCAGGCGTCCGCTGGGAAAGAGCGCAAAGACCAGAAAGACCAGTCCAAAGGTGACCAGGTTCAGGGCCAGCGCGGGCGCGCGCCAGAGCGTCTGGCTTTCGGCCAGCACATGCGTGGCGTCGGCTGAACCCCAGCAGAGCAGCAACAGCGAGACGAGCAAGGCCATCCAGTCGTTCGATTTGCGCCAGAAGATGATGATGCCCACCACAAACCAGAGCAGCGCCGAAGCGACCTGAAAGACCACCAGATAGGTTGGATAGCTGCCAACCGGCGCGGCCAGGATGGGCGGCACACGCACGTTTTCGGGAGCCAACTGCCCAGAGGCGCAGTTGGCCGCCGGGCAGACGTTCTGATAGTGGTCGATGTAGCTGGGCAGCCCGCCGAAAAAGAGGCCCAGGGTGCACAGCGCCAGCAACAGCCACACCAGCCTGACCAGCGCCAGCAGCGCGCCACGCAGGCGGGTGTTCTCGTCGCTGCGCCAATCGGGGGCGATGATCTCTTCCAGGAACGCATTCGTGGACTGCATACGATAACTCCTTGCCTGCCAAAGTCCAACCCGATTCGGCTTGCCTATTCTATAGTACCTGGCGGCTGTCGCGCAATCGTTACGAGAAGCGTTACGGAAACGCGCCAGCCAGATTGATCCTTCGTAACGATGGCGTGACGCTGGTATGCTATGCTGGACGAGAAGGGGCCTGAAGCGTAAAGGAGGAGGAGAGCATGAGTGTTCTGGCCGCCTCAGCGGCTTCCCGAACCCGGCAGAGCAGCACAGAAGCGCTTTTGCATGGGCACTGGCTGCTGCTTGCGCGAGCGATCTGGCTGGCGATTGCTGGCTTTTGCCTGGTCGTCTGGGCCATCGGCATCCCACTCGATTATGCCGATCTTGGAAAGGTCTGTACCGTCCAGCCGTGCGATCAAGACCCCACTGCCGACAGCATTGCCCGGTTCCATGCCTCCGGGCTTTCGATTGAGTTCTACGCCAGCTATATTGGCACCATCGTTGTGATCTCTTCGCTGCTGTATCTGGTGATTGCCGCCCTGATCTTCTGGCGCAAGTCCAACACCTGGATTGGCCTGCTCACTTCGCTCTTCCTCGTCTCCTATGGAGTTGCCCAATCGGACGGTGATGATGTCATTCAGCACGTTCCGGCGCTGGCGGGACCAATCGGCCAACTGCTTCCCATGGGGTTTATCTGCCTTGCCCTGTTCCTGTATCTCTTCCCGAATGGTCACTTTGCCCCGCGCTGGACCCGCTGGGTCGTGCTGCTCTGGATTCCGTTCTTCTTTGTGACCTCGAATGTGCTGCCCGATGGGGGCTTTGTGCCGCTGCTCTTTGTCTTTCTCGTCATCTCGCTCTACGCGCAGGTCCATCGCTACCGGCGCGTCTCCACTCCGACGCAGCGTCAGCAAACCAAATGGGTGGTCTTCGGCGCGGCAATCAGCATTCTTGGGTTTGTTGGCATTATTGCCGTTGGGCAACTCCTCGGTTTAGGAAATTCGCCAGGTACCTATCCTGGCTTGGTAGGGAACACACTGATCTATGTGGTACAAGCCTGCCTGCCACTCTCGCTGGGCATCGCCATTTTGCGTTCGCGCCTGTGGGACATCGATGTCATCATCAACAAAACGCTGGTCTATGGCTCACTGACGGCTCTGCTGGGCGCGCTGTACGCTGGCCTCATCATTGGCCTGGAAAGCCTGATTGGTGCTGTGACCAACACGGCGAACCAGCCGGTGGCGCTGGTGATTTCCACGCTGGCAATCTTCGCGCTCTTTACGCCGGTCCGCAGTCGCATTCAAGCGTTTATCGACCGGCGTTTCTATCGGCGCAAATATGATGCGGAAAAGACGCTGGCCGCCTTCAGCGCCGCGCTGAGGAACGAGGTTGATCTGACGCAGTTGCGCGAACATCTGCTGGGCGTGGTGCAGGAGACGATGCAGCCCGAGCACGTCTCGCTCTGGCTGCACGCTCCAGAAGCGCAGCGCGTGGAACCACCGCAGCAGCCAGGGCCGCATGGGTCAGCGCTTGCCGAGCCAGGCAAAGGGTAAAAGAGGCGGGTGATCTGGCGCCAGATCACCCGCCTCTTCTGCCCCGCTGTGACTAGCAATCACAACCAGGGCAATCACAGGGGCACTGCCCGCATGGGCAATCGCACGGTTCAGCATAGGCCACAGTTGCCATTGGTTACCTCCTGGATGCCTTCTTCTGAGAAGGCAAAACAACTCATATCCATACACTCATCGAAGGATTGACGGTCGTCGGGTTGGCAGTTCGCTAACGCGCGCTGATAGCGCTCTACCTCCACGCGAAGGCGGCGTAACTCTGCGATCTCCTGGTCAATGGCCTGTAAGCGCTCATCCACCAGGCGCAATAAATCTTCGCGAACCTCCGAGCAGTGAGCATCGGTAGTTCCTTTAAGAAGCTCCTTTGCCACTGGTAAGGGCACGCCCAGCAATCGAATACGACGCAGCAAGACCAGGCGGTTGACTTCAGCCAGGCCATAGCGCCGATACTGATTGCTGCTGCGTTTTGGCGGAGACAAGACGCCCTTCGCCTCGTAGTAGCGGATGGACTTCGCGTTCACTCCCGTCAGGCGGGCTACCTGACTGATTGTGAGCGGCGCTGTGAGCGCTTCAGTAAATGGTTTTGGGAACATCGCTCTCCTTACACCTCCTACGAGAAGCATACACCTTCCCATCGTTGGAAGGTCAAGGGGGAGCATGCCCACTACGCAGCCGCTCCACCAGCCAGGGCAAGAAGACCGCCAGCACAGCCACCCAGAGCGCGGCGGGTGTGCCAAAGAGTTTGCCGAGCAAGAGCGTGCCCAGCCAGCCGCCGAGCAGCGCGGCCAGCGCGCCGAGTCCCAGCAGCATCAGCCAGCCCTGGCGACCCCAGGATGCCGGGCGCAGGCGGGCGGGCAGTGCCAGCGCGCCAATCGCCACGCCCAACGCCAGCCAGAGCAGAGAAAGCAGGAACACCGCGCGGCCCTCCTCAGTTTATGAACTGGCGCTCAAAACGCCGGTCAGAATGCGATAGAGCTTGCTGCCATCGCCCAGCAGCGGGCCAAGGCCAAAGCCTGAGCTAATTTCCGTGTGGTGGAAGATGCCGAATTCGGCGAACTCATGCGGATACCCCAGCCTGGTCAGCGCGGCGTCGAAATCGCGCGATTCGGTGAAGGGGATGTAGCGGTCGTTGTGGTCGTGCAGCAGATAGAGCGGGCAGTGAATCTGTGCCAGAACGCGGCTGGGCGAGAGCGCGTCGAGCAACTGCTTGAGGGTGGGCGAGAGCGCGGCCAGGTTCTGCTCCACCTGCGCGGGCGTGGCTTCATCGCCAGCCAGCAGATGATAGGCCGCCGCCGCGCCAGGCGCGGGCAGCGCGCTTTCGGGGTCGGGCAGCGGGTCAGAGTACGGCGGCAGGCTGTCGATCAGCGTCTGCCCTTCGTTGGGCGGCAGTGTTCCGGCCACCAGATTTGCCATCACCTCGATGGGGTCAGGGTAGGGATTGAACGGGACTTTTTGACCATCGGCCACGACGTAGCGCAGGCCGAAATCGCGTATCACATCGGTCACGTTATACAGCGCGCCAAAGGTGACGATAAAGTTCACCTGATCGCGGATGCGCGCATCGGCGGCAGCCAGGCAGGCCAGCACGCTGCCACCGCTGAAGCCAACGATGCCGATGCCGTGCGGATTCACGCCGGGCAGACGCGCCGCGAAGTTGAACGCCTGAATCACCGAGTCTTCCTCGGCTGGCTCGACCTCAAAGCCAATCAACTGCGGCGTGGTCATGTTCACGACGACTACGCCCACCCGCGCCAGCGCCTCTGAAAGATTGATAAGCTGGGGGTCGCCGCGATTATCGCCGACGCCGGGAATCATCACCAGCGCCTCGCGGCTGCCAGGAATGGGCGGCGGCGCGCCAACGGGCGCGTACACATCCAGAAAAACCTGGCCGGCCTGTGAGGTGATCGTTCTGGTAGTATGCGTGAAGGGTTCGCCTGCCGCGATCAGCACCCCTGGCTGCGTGGCCGAAAGCACGCTGGGCAGCAGCAGCGCGCCGCGCATTACCGCGCGACCCGCTGGCACGACCGAAAGGAAAAAGCCGAGCAGAAAGAGCAGCGCCAGCACGACCCGCGACGACCACTTACCCCACTGTCGTTTGCGCCGGGGCCGCTTCGGCGGCGCGTCCCGTGGGATGACGGCCACGCTGGCTGCCGCTGGCTTCGCGCTGGTCAGGAAATCGCCCGCTGCGGCTGGCGCTCCGTCCTGGGGAGTGGGGGAGTTTTGCTCGCTTTCTGTCATCCTCGGCCTCCGCGTGGGTGCTCGGGGTTTTCACCCCTCACGAAAACTACGCCTGAAGCGTGGCATTGCTCTCATCGTTGTTGCTCGTACGCCCATTGGACGGTTGAGCACGTTTCTTTGCAACAGAGCCTCTGCTGTAGACAGCAAGGGGTATACTGGAACAAGGAAGGCTTTTTTGGGCTGGAACCTATAAAACGAGTTGTAGGTAAGAAAGAGGCACAACGATGTACGCACGAATCGTGACCGTCCACGCGCAGCCGGATAAGCTGGATGAGCTTATCGCCATTTACCGAGATTCCATTGTCCCAGCCGCCAAACAGCAGAAGGGGTTTCTGGGGGCCAGACTCTTCACTGACCACGCCACGGGCAAGGGCTATTCGGTGACCCGCTGGCAGAGCAAAGAAGACCTGGAGGCAGGCGAGGCCAGCGGGTATTATCAGGAACAGATTGCCAAGATTGCGCCAATGCTCACCGCTGCGCCGACTCGGGAAACCTTGGAGATCAGCGTTGACTGACGCGGGTGGCGCGTGAATGGCACGCGCCACATCACCCAATAGATGTTTGTCTTAGGATGAGGAAAGGGAACGCAATTATGTACGCAAACGTCCGCAGCCGCAAATTCAAGCCAGGCAAAGTCGTCGAGGCCGCCAGGCAGGTCTAGGCCAACGTGGTGCCCATCGTCAGCCAGGTACCGGGGTTCATCTCCTTTACCGTGGTGCACACCGGCGAAGACACCTTCACCATCATTGGCCTCTTCGAGAACAAGGAAGCTGCCGAGCAGGCAGGACCAAAGGCCATCGCCTGGGTCGATGAGCACCTGGGCGACTGGGTAGACGGCCCGGCGCATGTCACCAACGGCCCTGTGCTGGTCTACCACAAAAAATAGCCTGAGGACGCCCCTATAAGGCCGCGCCCAAAGATGCATGGGCGCGGCCTTACGATTTTGTACCGGAAGCGCTAGGCCCAACTTACCTCTATCTCATACGTTCCCTCACCTGACTCCTGGTGAACGGACTGAAAAGCGGGGCCGCGGAGATCGGGCAGGGTAAAATACTGGTTGATGGCAATCGAGCCAGGGCCAGCCGAAAAGGCGCTGGTGTCCAGCATCACCGGGTTGGGCTGCGACGCAGCGTTGGGCGTCCAGGCTTTTTGAGGAGCGCGCAGCGCGATCACGTAAAACGGTCCGTCTGGCGAAATGCGATACCTGACCGGCGTTTGTTTGCTGCGCGGCACCTGGGCATTCTCCTGGGGCGAAAGGATGGCCGGAGCCAGCGGACAGGTGAAGCTAAAGGTTGCCGAGGTCTTTCCAGAGTAATAGGTGCAGGTAATCAGTTTGCCGGAGAATGTTTCTGAGGGCACCTTGAGATCAAAGTTCGACCCGAAGCCCGGAACAGCCAGGCCATTGCAGGTGATGTGTTCGCCAGCCACGAACTGGACAATAGCTCCCTGATGCATAAAATAGATGTCCAGTTCTGTTGTATCCCTGCTGGAAGGGTCATATCCGCCAATGTTCAGCCCCATGACGAGTTTCAACTGGCCGGGCGAGGTATCTTTCAGCGTAATGGAAGGCGGGCCACCGCCAGGCCCGTCAACGATGGTCACTGATCCTCCGCCTGTGGAGGTAGTGGGGCTGGGATTCACACTGGCGGGGTTGCTTGCTGACTGCGTGGAGGTCGCCGAGCCAGGCGCGCATCCACTCACCAGTACGGCCAGCGCCAGCGCCGCGAGGGCACGCCAGAAACTCCGATAGCCAGGCATGCTTCTGTTCTCCTCTCAAGTTTCGATCAAGCTGCTATCAAAGGAGACGCGAAGAGCAGCCAATAAGTTGCAAACCGCACTATTGAGTGGATGCGCCCATTTTGAGGAACCAGGCCGATGCAAACAACCGTTCCACTTTTATTGATTACCGGCCCGTCGGGCGTAGGCAAGACAACCGTAGCTTCCGAGGTTTCTGAACTGCTGGACCAAGCCGGGATTGCGCACGCCCTCGTGGACATCGACAGCCTGCGCTGGTGCTATCCGCGTCCTGCTCATGATCGTTTTCGCGTGCAGCTTGCCATGAAGAATCTGGCTGCCGTCTGGGTCAACTTTCAGGAAGCGGGGGCCACGAGTCTGGTCGTGGCCGATGTGGTGGAGTCGCGGGACGAACTGGAGCGCTATCAGGCGGCAGTACCCGGCGCGGTCATTACCGTGGTGCGGCTTCAGGCGTCAACGGCGGCGCTGACCGAGCGGTTGGGCCGCCGAGAAGTGGGGTCGGCGCTGGAGCGGCACACGCGTCGCGCCGCCGAGCTAGCCGATCTGATGACGTGGAATCAGGTGGAAGATGTGTTGATTGATACCGAGGGCAAATCAGTCAACACTATTGCGCGCGAAGCGCTGCTACGCGCCAACTGGCTCCAGGAAACGGGAGGGTCAGCAGATTGCTGACCCTCCCGCGATAGGTCACGCCATGCCTGGCACCCTCACCCGGCGATTGCTGAACGTCAGCAGCGCTGCAACAAAGAGAAACACCGAGGCGATGATGGCCCACCAGCCCACAATCCAGAAAAAGGCAATCCCCGACGCCAGCAGCAAGATCGCCGCGCCGATAGCCCAGATTGGCGCGAGGAACGAGCCGATCAACGCGACAATCACGACCAGAATGCCCCACCAGAAGTGGGAAGCATCATTCGTAATCCCCGTTACTCGCCCCAAGACGTGAGCCAACGAATACAAGATGTTGATAATAAAGGCAATAACGGTCCCAACCAGTCCAACAATCAGCGCAATGGTACGAAACGTAAATCGTTCCAGCGTCCCACCCTGTTGATTTGGGTTCGCCTGCGCCATTGGTCTGCTCCTCTCCTGTAAGTCTTGTTTGCGACTCTAGCACCGAGACTCCGGTTTGCAGGAACCGCGCCAGCCCTGTTGTACCTCGGCGTTGGTTGGCGCGCCTTCTGACTGACGGCGCAAGATCAGCACGGCGGCGAAGACCAGAAAGGGCGAGGCCAGCAGCGCCCACCAGCCAACAATAAAGAAGAACGCGAGGCCACCCCCCAGCAGCAGCAGTGCTGCCACCGCCGGGGAAGGCAGGACGAGCAGCACGCCCACCAGGCCAGCCAGCGCGACGAGCAGCCCGAAGAAAAAATAGGAACTATCAGTTGGGAAACCCGCTGTGTCTCCCAGCACATGAAAGAACGAACGCAGCAGATCAACAATCAAGGTGGCTACCGTGCCAGAAAGACCAACGAAGATGGTCAGCGTATGCAGGGTCAGTCGTGCCACAAGTTTTCTCCCTTCCCGCAGAGCAAACTTTGGTGCTTTGGATACAGACATCCCTCGCGTGCATGATCTAGGCCAGGCAGCAGGCCAACCGATGGGCTTTCTCACTCCCTTGCTTGCCCCGCAAGCGGTCCTGGCGCGCATCCTGATATAATGCGAGCAATATCGTGCCGCCCATATCCGCAGGAGCAAGAACGTGGAAGACATCATCTTTGCCTCGGCAGCGACCCTGGCGCGGGCCATTCGTGAAAAACAGGTCTCTTCGCGTGAGGTAGTGGAAGCCTATCTCCAGCGCATTGAAACGATCAATCCAGCGCTCAACTCCGTCGTACAACTGCGAGCAGATGCCGCGCTGGCCGAAGCGCGCCAGGCCGATGCCGCGCTGGCACGGGGCGAACAGACCGGCCCGCTGCATGGCGTTCCCTTCACCATCAAAGACACCTACGATGTGGCCGGGATGATCTGCACCTGCGGCACCAGGGGCCGCGCCGCCTATGTGGCGCAGCGCGACGCCGTGGCCGTGGCGCGGCTGCGCGCGGCGGGCGGCATCGCGCTGGGGCTGACGAATCTGCCCGAGTTCTTGCTGGCCTATGAAAGCGACAATCTGGTCTATGGCCGCACCAACAACCCCTATGATCTGGCGCGCACGCCGGGCGGCAGCAGCGGCGGCGAGGCCGCGACGATTGCGGCGGGCGGCTCGCCGCTGGGGCTGGGCACGGATTCAGGCGGCAGCATTCGCGTGCCCGCCCACTTCTGCGGTGTGGCGGGCCTCAAGCCCACCTGGGGGCGTGTGCCGCTGACGGGCCTGTTTCCGCCGCCCTTTGGCACGAATGCCCGGCTGCGCCACGCCGGGCCGCTGGCGCGTCATGTCGAAGACCTGGCGCTGGCGCTGCCCATCCTCGCCGGAATGGACTGGCGCGACCCCGCCGTCGTGCCCATGCCGCTGGGCGAGATGCGGGCGATTGATCTGAAAAGCCTGCGCGTGGCGTTCTTCACCAGCATGCCCGGAACCAGCGCACCCACCTCCGAAACGGTGAAGACGGTGCAGGCAGCGGCGCAGATGCTCGTCGAGGCGGGCGCGGCAGTGGAAGAGGCCACACCGCCGGGCATCGAGCAAAGCTTCGAGTTTTTCCGCTCGATTAGCGGCGCGGATGGGGGCGCGGGGCTGCGTATGGGCCTTCAGATGGTGGGCACCACCGAAGTTTCGCCGCTGCTGGAGCAGTTCATGGCACTGGCGAGTCCCACTCCGCTGTCGGTTGTGGAGTTCGGCGGCCTGCTGACGCGCTGGGATATGTGGCGCAGCGCCATGCTCGCCTTTCTGGAGCCATACGATGTGCTGCTTTCGCCAGTGGCGGCTACACCTGCCGTCCTGCATGGAAGCAGCCTCGATCTGGAGAAGCTGCCTGGCTTCGGCTATGCCATTGCCCACAACCTGACTGGCTGGCCTGCCGTCAGCGTGCGCGGTGGTACATCGCCGGAAGGCTTGCCCATTGGCGTGCAGGTCATCGCGCGGCCCTGGCGCGAGGATGTGGCCCTGGCCGTTGCCCAGCAGCTTGAGACGGCGCTGGGCGGTTGGCAGCGCCCGCTGCTCGCTGGCGACGCATAACACCGTTCGGCGAGCGCGGTCCCCCGTCCTGTGGCGCATGTTGCGCGAGTCACCACGTTCACCTTGGAGAACTTGTAGATAAACCCTTCATGAATCGCCGCTGCGGGCCTGCGGCTGGTATGATCGCTGATAGGTCTGAAGAATGGTGTCCAGCAGACCGGGGAAATGCGCTTCCAGGTCTCCGCGGCGCAGAGAGACCAGGATGCGCCTGCCCTGCGGCATCATGCGAATCAGCCCGGCTTCGCGCAGCACTTTAAAATGATGTGACCCAGTTGACTTGGCAACCTCGTGTACCACATCGATATCCCCGCAACTGATCGCCTCGCTGCATGCTGCCAGTTGCCCCACAATCTTCAGTCGCCAGGGGTCGCCCAGCGCGTACAGAATGGTTGGCAAGGAAAGTTCCTCGCTGGCGGGATGAAGTGGTGTTCTCATGCTTGACATTGTATCACCGTTTTTGCTATATTTCAATTGTTCCATAAATTCGAACAATTGAAATATAGCAAGAAAAGAGGACCCATGACAGAAAGCACGAACACATCAGCTTCCATCAGCGCGCTCCCGATACTCATCCTGGGCGGGTTGAATGTGCTGGGGCCGCTGTCTGTCGATACTTATTTACCCGCGCTCCCCACGATTAGCCGCGACCTGAGCGCCACCACCGCGCAGGCCCAGATTACGCTGAGCGCCTGCATTCTTGGGATGGCGCTGGGGCCAATCGTTGCCGGGCCGCTCAGCGACGCGCTTGGGCGGCGGCGGCCTTTGCTGCTTGGTCTGGCTGTTTACGCGCTGGTGGCGCTGCTGTGCATCGTCGCGCCTTCCGTCGTCGTGCTGGCGCTGCTGCGGTTTGTGCAAGGGGTGGCCGGAGTCACCGGCATTACTATCGCGCTGGCCGTTGCCCGCGACCTCTATTCCGGCGTGGCGCTGGCGCGCTGCCTGGCGCTGCTGGTGACGATACAAGCTATTGGGCCTATCGTCGCGCCTGTGCTTGGCAGCCTGCTGCTCACCTTCACGTCCTGGCATGGTATCTTTGTCGCGCTGGCACTCGTTGGCACTGTGCTGTTCCTGGCAGCGGCGTTCGGGCTGCGCGAAACGCTGCCGCCCAGCCGCCGCAGCGATGGGGGCATCGCTGCCTCGCTGGCAGCGTTCCGTGACCTGCTGGCAGACCGCCGCTTCGTCGGCTACGCGCTCTCCAGCGGCTTCGTCTTCGCGGGCGCTATTGTCTACATTTCCGCCGCGCCGTTCATCTTGCAGAACCTGTATGGCATCTCGCCTCAGCTTTTGGGCCTGCTGTTTGGCATCAACGGCCTGGGCATCGTCATCATGAGTCAGGTCAGCGCGCGGCTGGTTGGGCGGGTGTCGTCGCTGCGCCTGCTGGCCTGGGGTCTGGCGGCGATGGTGTTGGGCGGGCTAAGCATGCTGCTGGTGGCGCTCGGCGGTGTTGGCCTTGTCGGCATCTTGCTGTCGTTCTTTGTGATTGCCGCCAGCCTGGGTCTCATTTTGCCCAATGCGACGGCGCTGGCGCTTGCCAACGTCCGGGCGGCAGGGAGCGCGTCGGCCTTGCTGGGCATGTTGCAACTCACCATTGGCGCTGTCGCCGCGCCGCTGGTGGGGTTGGGCGGCAGCGGCAGCGCCATCCCCATGGCTGCGGTGGTGGCCGCGTTCGGTCTGACCGCGCTGGGCCTGTTCGTCGCGCTTTGCCGCCCGGCCCAGGCGTCCACGCAGGTGCGCGCCGAGCCACCCGCGCGGCAGGAATCGGTCATCGGCGAACATTGACCTGCTTTGCACGTGCAGCCCGCACGCGGCAAGGTGCTCTCTGGCAAGGCCGTTGCCGCGCGGGGTAGAATTGTAACACCGCGCGTTCTGTTTCAGAGAACGGTATAACATGTATAATGCGCTGCGCCAGCAGATCGGAGCATCAACCCAGGTATGCAAGCCAACGCCCCACCGCCGAACGTACATATGCTGGCCGGTCAATATACCCTTGGCGCGCCGCTCAGCATGCACCGCCGCCCGATTCCTCTTTGGCAGCCACCAGTGCTGCTAGCTGTGAGTCCGATAGGTCTGGTCGTTGCTGTGCTCGCAGGTTCCTCGCTTTTGAGCGCGCCGCGCTTTAATCCATCAATTCTTGTCCTGTTCGTGCTGGCGCTGCTGGCCGGGTTGTCCTGCCTGGCAGCAGGCTTCTACCTGCTGAAGTATTCGAGGTTCCGCGCCTGGGAGTGCGATGCCGGTTTTCTGGAGTTGAACGAGCGCGGCGCGCTTTCGGCTGCGCTTCGCTGGGATCACATCCAGACAGTCTGGCATCGGGTCAAGGTATCAACCTACTCCAGAGGCGGCACCAGATATGAGCATACCTACAGTGTGCAGGGACCGGACGGCAAAGAGGTGACGCTCAATTACCCCGATTTGTGGCAGCGCATCGAATACGAGTTTGTTCGCCTGCATCTTCCCCAGGCGCTGGCAACTATTCAGACGGGGAGCGCTGTCTCGTTTGGTGGGGTGGTCGTTTCGGCGCAGGGCATCGCCAGTGGCCCGGTGATCTATTATTATCAGCATCGGACGATGCCCAACACGAAGCCGCCCTGGCAGCTTGCCTGGCAAGCTATCCCCTGGATTACCGTCAGAGATGGGATGATCGAGTTTACGCCGCCTGAGCGCGGGCTGATCTCTTACACGCCGCCGATTTTTGCCAGACTTTCCGATGTGCCCAACCTGTGTCTGCTGCGAGCGCTGGTGCAGGCGCTGACCAATGGGCAGATGCGCTGGATTGAGGTGCCCAGGCGGGGGATAAGTGTTGAGAATAGCCAGCCGGAGGTGCAGTAAAAGTCGCGCCCAAGGAGGCCGCCAGCCTTTTTTCTGCCCTTGTGAACGCGCTGGCTTCGGCATATAGTATAAAAAGGGAAGTGACGCCCGGAAGAAGATCACACCAAGTGAAAGAAGAGAAAGCGGGCTATGAGCAAATTCACTGCACAAGAAATAACGTATCTTCAGAGCCAGCGCCTCGGCAGGTTGGCAACCGTCAGCGCGGATGGCGAACCCCATGTGGTGCCGGTGGGCTTCCGCTACAACCCTGAGCAAGACACCATCGATATTGGCGGGCACAGCATCGCGCAGTCGAAGAAGTATCGCGACGCGCTACGTTATGGGCGCGTGGCCTTTGTGGTCGATGATGTGCTGCCGCCCTGGAAACCGCGCATGCTGGAGGTGCGGGGAACCGTCGAGGGGCCGTCGGAGGGCGGCAAAGCCATCGTAGAGAGCTTCTCCCCAGATATTCTGCGCATCACGCCAACGCGCATCATCTCCTTTGGCCTGAACAGCGACGTTGTTCTGCCAGGCCAGGGCCGGGTCGAATATTCCAGCCGCAAAGTGGGGTGAAGCAAAAGCCGCGCCCAAGGCTGCGCGGCTTTCCGACTTTTACATAGCCTTCTGTTTTAGACAGCGGCGGGCGCTGGCCGCGCCAGCATCTGGCGGAGGGTGACAGCCGCCTGCGTCATGGCCGCGCGCGTAGGCGCAGACCCGGCGATGGGGTTGAGCATCACGAAATCGTGAATGGCCCCCAGGTAGCGCGTCGCCTTTACGCGCACGCCTGCCGCCATCAGCTTGTGGGCATAGGCTTCGCCTTCGTCGCGCAGCACATCGCATTCCGCCGTAATCACCATGGCAGGCGGCAGACCCAGCAATTGCTCGCGGCTGGCGCGCAGCGGCGACACCAGCGGCTCGCTGCGCACGCTGACATCGGGCGCGTAGCTGTCCGTGAACCATTCCATGGCCTTGCGGGTCAGCCAATAGCCGCCCTCGCCAAACTGGCGATAGGATGGCGTGTCGAAGCTGCTGACATCCGTCACCGGATAGAAGAGAAGCTGGAAATCGATCCCAGGGCCGCCGCGCTCTTTGGCAAGCATGGTGACCGCTGTTGCCATGTTGCCGCCTACGCTGTCGCCTGCGATGGCGAGGCGCGACGTGTCCAGATTGGCGGACGCACCCTGCTCTGTAACCCACTTTGCGGTGGTATAGGCTTGTTCGAGGGCCACCGGGTAGCGCGCTTCGGGCGAGCGTGGATAGTCGAGGAAGACGACGGCGCACTGCGCGCCGACGGCAAGCTCGCGGAAGAGGCGGTCAAAGATCGTTTCGTCGCCCAGCACCCACCCACCGCCATGCAGATAGATGACTGGAGCCAGCGTGCCCTTCGGGTGCTGGGGCCGCACGATGCGCAGCGAAATCTGGCCGGTTGGGCCGCCGCTGATGGTGCGGTCTTCGATATCTGCCGGTGGCGCTGCCACCTTCACGGACTGCTGCACCCGGCTCAGCACCGCGCGGGCATCCTGGGCCGAAAGTGTGTAGAGCGGCGGCCCGCCCTGCGCTTCCAGCTTTTGGAGAAACCCCGCGATATTGGGGTCAAGATTGGTCAGGCGTGTACTTTCCGCAGTACTCATACTCTCTCTCCCGTCTGTTTGCTAGCTTATTTCAGACCACAGGAAGAGACACGCCGCAGAAACCATACCCACCGCTGCCAACACGCCTCCGAGCGGAAACGCGACTGGAGTCGGGCGTCATTGCGTCTCTGGACGGGTCTCAAACTGCCGATTGCCGACTATGCTTGTTCTGTAAGCAGAAAGCGCAAAGAAAAAGGAGTTTGAGATGCAAAAAGAAGTGACGCAGGCTACACAGTCGCCCCGGCAGCCATTGACCGCGCTGACCAAGGTCAGCCGGACCAGCTTGCTCGCCAGCGGCGTCTTGATTTTGCCGTTTGGATTCTTCGCCTGGCCGTTGTTCATCGTCAGCGCCGCGCTGCTGGTGATCGCCGTGCTGGTGTGGCGCGGCTATCGCTGGGCACCCATCCTGGGAACGCTGCTCAGCGCGATTCTTCTGGTCTTCCTGTTTGTGGGCAACGGCTATCCCGTCTATCACCTGACCCATCCCAGGGACGCGGACCTTCAGCCAGCGGTGGCGCAGTACCCCATCTTTCTTGGCGTGGTCATCTTGCTGTCGGTGCTGGTTCTGGCGTTTGGCGGGTCGCTCGGCGCGGCAGTGCAAAACTACACGCAGCGCCAGCCACAGCGCCCGCGCTGGCTGACACCCGCCCTCACGGGCTTGCTGGGTCTGGTGGTTGGCATCATTCTCATTACAGGCATTGCTGCCCCGGCGACCAGCGCAGCCAGCGCCAGCACCGGCAGCGGCGAGGCGACCGTGCAGTTGAGCGCGGCAAGCTTCAGCCCCACCTCGGTCATCGTCCCGCAGGGCGCGAAGCTGCGCATTGTGAACAGCGCGGGCATCCTGCACATCCTGACAAACGGCACGTGGAAGAACAATGTGCCCACACCCATGCAAGAGCCTGGCGCGCCCGTCGTCAATAATGTGCAGATCAGCAGCGGTTCCGTGGAAATCGGACCGTTTACCAGCGCGGGCACCTTTCATATCTTCTGCTCGGTGCATGTTGGGATGAATCTGACGGTCTTTGTTCCCTGACCGATTTGCGCTACACTGGCTCGGCGGAGACACTTCTGCTCCACTGAGCCAGTCTCGTATGGAGGCATATGTTGTATGAATATCGGGTTTGGGGACATCACCCCGTTTAGCTCGCTTTTGGCGTTTATCGGCACGCTGACAGGCACGATTCTGCTGGGCAGCCTTGCCAGCCGCATGCTGGGCATTCGCCAGTCGTGGGGGCGCACGCTGCTGGTGGGCTTTTTGGGGTTCGCTGCCGGGGCAACTTTTTCCTTGACCTTGCAGGCCGAAAATCTTCCCCTTTATGGGCGCGTCTTTGTCTTTACCTCCTCTATTACCGTGTCGATCATGCTCATTTCGGTGGCCTTTGAACTGGTCGGGCGGTCTGCGGGCGTGGGCATCATCAGGCCGCGCCCCGCAGGCGTGCCGCATCCGCTGCGGGCAACGCGCCGCCAGATCGCGCGCTGGGCGCGCTATCTCCAGATCACCAGCATTCTGGCGCGCTATGGGCTGTCTCCCTATTTTCGCGTGCGGCGCACGCCATCGGCTGCGCCGCGCACTGGTGGCGGCATCTGGGCGCGCGTGCGTGGCGCGCTTGAGGAGGCGGGCGGCGCGTTCGTGAAGTTCGGCCAGGTACTTTCTACGCGCCCGGATGTGCTGCCGCCTGACGCCATCGCTGAACTCAGCGGGCTGCAAGATCACGTGACGACAGCGCGACCCCAGGACATCGAGGCGCTGCTGAGCGCAGAGTTGGGGGACGCGCCGACCAAAGTCTTTGCCGCCTTCGACGCGCAGCCGCTGGCCGCCGCCTCGATTGCTCAGGTGTACAGCGCCCGGCTGCACAGCGGCGAGCAGGCCATCGTCAAGGTGCAGCGCCCCGGCATCCGCGAGCCGATGGAATGCGACCTCGATATTATGCTGCGCCTGGCGCGCACTCTGGAGGCGAGCGCGGGCTGGGCGCGTTCGTTTGGGGTGGTGGACCTGGCCCAGGGCTTTGCCGAGGCACTGCGCGAAGAGATTGACTTTCGCATCGAGGCGCGCAACCTCGCCACCGTGGGCGAGGCGCTTGACTCGCCCAGCGCACATAAGAAACGCGGCGAAGTGCGCATCCCGCGCGTTTTCCCGCAGCTTTCGACCAGCCGCGTGCTGGTGATCGAGCGCTTCGATGGCGTCAGCGTGCGCGAGGCCGACCCCATCATCGAAGCGCTGGCGCTGGACCGCCTGGCCCTGGCGCGCGCACTGCTGCGCTGCTTCCTGCGCCAGATTCTGCGCGATGGCACCTTTCACGCCGACCCGCACCCCGGCAACGTGTGGGTCTTGCGCGATGGCAGCCTGGCGCTGCTCGACTTCGGCTCGGTAGGACGACTCGACCCGCTTCAGCGCGCCTCGCTTCAGCGGATGCTGATCGGGCTGGACCGCCGCGACGCCACGATGCTGAGCGAGGCGCTGCTGGACATCGCTCTGAAGCGCGCAGATGTGGACGCCGACCGGTTGGAGCGCTCGCTGGCGCAGTTGATGGCTCAGCGCCTGGGGCCGGGCATGTCTCCTGGGCCGGAGTTGTTCGCCGAACTCTTCGCGCTCTTCTTTGAATTTGGCCTGGCCTTCCCGCCGGTCGTGGGCGGGGTCTTTCGCGCGCTGGTCACGCTGCAAGGCACGCTGGGCGTGCTCGCGCCCGATTTCCACCTGATCGACGAGGCCCGCGCGCTGGGCACGGAGTGGGTCAAGGACGCGCTCTCGCCGACTTCGCTGCGCAAGGCCGCCACCGACGAACTGCTCAACCTGATGCCCCTCTTGCAGCGCCTGCCGCGCCGCCTGGACCGCATCACCACGGCGCTGGAACACGGCACGCTTTCGGCGAACATGCGGCTCTTTGCCGACGAGCGCGACAGGCTTTTCCTTTCGCGGCTGGTGAGCCGGGCAGTGCTGGCCTTCCTGGGCGCGTCGCTGGGGTTTATGGGCGCGCTTTTCCTGGGCATGCAGGGTGGTCCAGCCCTGGCCGATACGATCAGCGTCTATCAGGTCTTTGGCTATGCTGGCCTCTTCCTCAGCGCCACCTTGATCTTGCGCGTGATTGTGGCGATTGTGCGCGAAAAGGCGGGCTAGAACCCTATCGTATGATGTGTTTGAGCGATGTTCTGCAAGCGAAAGCGAGGTACGCGCGTGTCCGAACGCATTACCGTTCTCATTGTCGATGACCACAGCGTCGTTCGCCAGGGCGTGCGCGCCTTTCTGGAGACGCAGGCCGATCTGCGCATTGTGGGCGAAGCCGATTCTGGAGAAGACGCGGTGCGCCAGGCGCGGGACTTGATTCCCGACGTGGTGCTGATGGACCTGGTGTTGCCCGGCATCAGCGGCGTGGAGGCGACCCGCGAGATCAAACGCATCAGCCCGCGCACGCAGGTCATTGTGCTTACGTCCTATTTTGCCGACGAGCATATCTTTCCCGTCTTGCGCGCCGGGGCCATCTCCTACACCTTGAAGGATATTCGCTCGGCGGACCTGGCCGATGTCATCAGGAAAGCGGCGCAGGGCGAATCGGTGCTGCATCCGCGCGTGGCGGCGCGTGTGGTGCAGGAGGTACGCGAGGCCAAGCGCGCCGTCCCTCCTGCCTTTGCCGAACTGACCGAGCGCGAACTGGATGTCTTGCGCATGATCGCCGAAGGCAACTCCAACGCGGCCATCGCCGAACAACTGGTGCTCAGTGAGAAAACAGTGAAGGGGCACGTCAGCAACATCCTGAGCAAGCTGCACATGGATGACCGCACCCAGGCCGCCGTCTTTGCCTGGCAGCAAGGGCTGATGGAGAAAAACTAGCGGCCACGCAGCGCGCGATAGCTGCGGGTGGCTCTGGTGAGGGCTTTCAGCCACTCGTAGGCGAGCAGGGGCAGCACGACCACCACCAGCCTGTTATAGCGAAATGCCTGAGTGAAGTGGCCGTGCGAAGCTGAAGAGATGGCGCGCGTCATGCCGCAGCCGGGGCAATTGTGGCCCGTCAGGTTCTTGATGATGCAGAGCGAGCGGCGGCGCTCCAGCCAGGCGGTGGGCACGAAGATAGCCAGCAGGGGCAGCAGAATGAAGAAGCCGATCTTGCCCAACGCCGTCAACGATGCGTTGCTCATAGGTCTTTCCTGGCCTGGATGGGATGGATGCGCTTGCATGCTGCATATATTACACGCGGGCCTGGCTTGTGTCAAGATTCTCATGCCACCACCCGCTGCTTTGCATTTTTGTATCACCCGGCCAGCAGTCCATCAAACCAGGCAAGGATGGAGGGCCAGGCGGTGTCAGGCAGGTCGAAAGCGCTGGGCACCTGAAAGCGAGCGGCAAGGGCAGCGAGGGTGTCGTCGATGGGAATGCCGCGCTGCTGGCGAAGCTGGCGGGCAAGAAAGACAAGATGGCTTGTGCGCTGGGGCGAGAGGCCGATGCTCGGGCGGGCATGGCCGGATTCAAGGGCGAGCAGGCGCAGATGCTGGGAATGCTGATCTGCTTCGAGGACAGTCAGGCGGCTGCGATCATCAGCGCTTTCGCTGCGCATGCGGTCAATGAGGTGATGCCAGTCGTCCCAGATGGTTCCGGCGGCGGCAGGCGCGGGCAGCGCGGCAGGCGCAGGGGTCGCCTGCGGAGGTAGGCCGGATGGGCTGGCGGGAGCGTTTTGCTTAAAGAGATTTGCTATGCCGCGGGCAGCTTCACGCTGGATAGTGTGTAAGCGTTCACGATAGGCTGGCGGACGAGCGCCAGGGCGGATGCTGGCGAGCTATAGGGGCAAGGCCCACGTATAGATGACGTTGATGCGCTGAGTACCACCAGGGGTTTCCAAGGCGACCAGAGCAAGAGAATCAAACAGCACAGGATCGTTATGGATGCGATGGATTTGATAGTGTGTTTGCAAGTCGAGCGCTTTGCAGAACATGTCAAAGACTTCGCCGGTCTGGTCATCGGGCAGCAGGACGGCAGTGATAGGGAAGCCAGCGATGGTGATGTCTGTTTGAGCGATGGGTATCAAGGCTTTTTCTTCCATTTGGTCTGCTCCTTTTGTAGTTGTGAATAGTTTCCAGAAGTTGGGGATAACTCGCCAAAGGGGGGTTGGGATTACCAACCCCCCTTTGCAAAGGGGGGTTGGTAATCCCAACCCCCCTTTGCTGCCCCTGTGGATAACTTTAGGAAAGTGAGTGGCTGTGGCTACCAAAAATGAGACGGCCATCTCCTGATAGTGCTGGGAAGGCAGCGGGTGATGGGACTGTCGGACCAACGAAAGGCGATGTGCCTGGTGCTTTGTCAGGAGATGGCCGCTGAGGGGGTCTATCGGATGATAGAATGGCCTCAGCCGCATGTCCTGATTTGTCTCAGGCATGGGGGTAAGTGGCGCCGTCAGCGTTCTTGGCTGACGGCGTCACGGCGTGTATGGAGTTGTTCAAGTGCAATGTGGATTTACGCCAAGTATACTGAAGGTTGGTTAAACTGTCAATCTTTATGCCTGCACCGCGTTGATTTCGGCCTGCGGGGCGATGGGCAGGCTGGGCAGCAGCTTATGGGCCACATCGTCGGCAGCCAGCAGCACCCCAAAGCGCCAGATACAGGTGCCCCGTTCTGCGCCGCTCTGGTCAATCAGGTTGATCTGGCAGCCCTGAATGTCTGGCCCGCTGGTGATGCCATAGCCAACACCTGCCGTCGGGGCTAATTGCTGCATCACCTGCGTACCAGTCAGGCAATCCAGGTTGCTCAGCGCATTGGGGATGGTGAACGGAAGAGCCGATGACTGCGGTGACAGAATCCAGCCGGTGTCGGCGCTGTACGCCAGCAGCGTTGTTTGCAGACCGGCAACCGGGAAGAGAACATCGCTCACCACCTGCCCGGTTGAGGTGGTAAAGCGCCAGCGCAGCGCGACTGGTACATCAATCGCCCAGACGTTGCCAGTGAGGAGAGGCATTTCTGAAGGGTCGATTCCTCCCTGGCAGATCAGTCCGGAGCAGGAACCCATCATCTGAGACCCAAAGTTATCGCTGGCAATCAGGGACGCTGTGGCCTGGACCGGCGTGGTGACGCGCTGGCTGGTGATGGTGGCATCGCTGTTGAAGCGGGTGGCGATATATGAGCCAGCCGGAACGGTTGTCTTCTGCTGCTGGCTGACTGACCGGGCCAGCAGCGTGTTGACCTGATTTTGCTGGTCCGGCGGCAAATCGCCAGCGCTGAAATCTAGCTCGATGGAATAGCTGGGGGTCGCTGTGATGCCGTTGGCGGTGATCGCCGTGAAGTTGCCAGAGCCAACCGAGCAGGTTCCGTTGTCAACGAGCGCTCCATGATCGAAGGCGACCGTACAGGTTTCCGAACTGAACGGCGGCGCTTCGACGGTAATTCGATACGCGCGGTTCAGCGCCGCAAACAGCAGGGGAAGCTTGCCGCGCTGCCGCTGGCCGTTAATAAGCACCGTGCCGAAGTTGATGTTGCTCTCGATGAGCACGATTGGCAGCGCGGCGGTCGGCAAGGGTGCAGCCTGCCGGTTGGGCGTCTGGCTGGCCGAAGGGATGACGCCGCGAAAGATGGCGACCACGGCCACCAGCGCCGCCAGCACCAGGCCAATTTGTGTCGCGCGCTTGCGCCGCGAAGGCTGGCGCGCAAGCTCAGGCTCCAGTTCAGCCAGTCGCGCGTCGTCCGGCTGCTGTCCCTCCGGCAGCAGGGGCGCTGATTCCTCAACCTCGAAAGAATGGTCATCCATGCGCGTGTTGCCTCCAGAACTCAGCCATTGCCTGCCAGCAGCATAGCATGCCGTCGCCATAACTGCAAGCCTCGCCGGAAAGTGTGAACCTGCTCACACTTGCTCCATTTTGGGCCTCTGATAATCATTGCTTAACATTGCCTTCATCTTTATGAAACATGGCTGCGTCATGTAAAGAAGAGAAGATACCTCTATCATTGCTTTGCACGTATGAGGTCAACTGCCTGGAAGGGAGTTGACCGCGCCAGGGAGGCGATCAACGTATGGAATCAGCTACCTGTCCACAGTGCCACGCGCAGGTTCCGGCAAGGGCGACGTTCTGCGGAAGCTGCGGCAGCCGCATCAGTCAGCCACCGCTGGACCCCACCACGCGCCTTACGCCCCCGGCAGCCCCAGTCGAAATCACGACCCCGGCACACACGCCGCCCGTCGATCCCTATGCCGCGCAGTACTCGTTGCCGTGGTCCGGGCCTGCGCAGACCTGGCCGGGGCAGCCGTCGCTGCCACCAACCGAGGTGCTTGGCCCGCCAACGCTGCCCCAGCCCACCCCGCCACGCCGCAGACGGCGCGGCCTGCTCATCGTCAGCCTGCTGCTGATCGTCCTCTTGCTGGGCGCGGGCGGCTATCTGGCGTTCAACCTGACGCGCCAGAACGCAGCCAACCAGAACGGCAGCAACGCGGGAACCAGCGGAGATGGTGGCCTGTCGCTGCCGTCGATCAATCGCCAGGCCATCTATGCCGGAGCCAACGTGACCATCCAGAGCGCCATCAAAGCCCACAGCTTTCCCGGCTTTCAGAAACTCGACGCGAGCGACGATGTGGTCAAGGTCAAAGCCCAGATAGAAAATCAGACCAAGGTCATCTTGATGTTCTTTAACGCTGTCCACCTGCTTGGCCCCGACGGCAGCCGGACCGAGCCGTCTGTCACCAACGCCAGCAATGTGCTGGCAGGCTACTTCAATCCCGGCGTCAGCGCCGTTGGCTACTGGTATTTCGAGGTGAGCCATAACCAGAACGGCGTCGGAGCGTATACCATCATTCTGGGCAAAGGGCAAGAGGTACAGGAAAACGTCCCCTTCGTCGGATCGTATGACCCATCCGTCTGGCAATGGGTGACCAAACCCATCGGCAAATCGGTGACATATCACACGCAGGGCGGCGGCGCGGTGGTTGGTACCGTTGTGAAAGTCAGCACAGGCGTCTGGACGCCGGGCTATCAAGCGCCGCAGGGGATGCGCTTCATCCTGACGGATATGATGGCTGCCAACCAGACTCCCGTTCCGGTCTATATTAGTGGCAATGCCCTCAAGCTGCAAGCGCCGGGAGGCGTGCCCGAAAGCCCATCGACCATGTATGGCTACTTCATCAACGATTCGCTCTCTGGCGGAGAAAACAAGGACGAAGGCTATGCCAGCTTTGTGGTCCCGCCCGCCAAAGGCGACTTTATCCTCTTCTTCTATAACCCCGATGGCTCCGTGGCTGGGCAGGTCGATCTAGGAACGCTCTGATGGCTGCCAGTTGACAGGCAGGAGGCCAGGATGCTCTACTACTACATGCTGCGCCCTGCCGGGCGCAGCATGTAGTACAAGGAGGAACCGATGCCGAACAATGCCCGCGACCAACCGACGATGATTGCCGTGACCGGCATCCAGGCTGCCGGAAAGTCCACCGTGTCGCGCTTGCTGGCGCAGCGCTTTGCGCGCGGCGTGCATATCGAGGCCGATCTGCTCCAGCACATGGTTGTGTCTGGAGGCGAGCAGGCGAAAGAACCAGGCGAGCTAGAGGGCGAGGCCGCGCGACAATATCTGCTGCGCCTGAAGCATATGTGCCTGCTGGCGCGCTCGTTTTTCGAGGCAGGCTTTAGCGTAGTGCTGGACGACATCATGCTGGGGAAAAGCTGGCGCTATGTGCAGGAGCAGTTAGATGGTTTGCCCTGCTCGCTGGTGGTGCTGGCTCCCCGTGTGGAGGTGGTGGCCGAGGTGCGCGACCGGCAGCGTGCCAAGCGCCCGCTGGGCGAAGCCTGGGCGATCTATCTGGACCGGGCGTTTCGCGAGACGATGACAGGCGTGGGCTGCTGGATTGATAGCTCCGCGCAGACGCCGGAAGAGACCGTCGAACAGATACTTCAGTGCCTCTTTCTCACGCCCCATGCCGAGGTGAACGCGCTGCTGGGCACGCTGCTGGCGCAGATGCAAGCGATTTTGGGCGAGCGTCTGGTGGCGCTGTATCTGTGTGGCTCGCTGGCGCTGGGCGATTTCGACCCGGCCTCCAGCGACGTTGATTTCCTGGCTGTGACCGATGATGCCCTGCCCGCCGCGACGATTGATCGCCTGCGCGCCATGCACGACGCGATTGGTGCCAGCGACCATCCTTTTGCGCGGCGACTCGAAGGAACGTATATTCCCCGCGCAGAGATGCAGCACCCTGATGGGCAGTATCCCATCGCCAGGACCGATGATCCCTTCATCGTGGGCACGCTCGACAGCGGTTGGGTCTTTCAGCGCGCCATCCTGCACGCGCATGGCGTGGTCGTCTGGGGTCCGCCGCCGCAAACCATGATCGGCCCGGTGACGCCCGAAGAACTGCGCGCCGCCATCTATGATCACCTCGATACGTGGTGGGCATCGCGGCTGGACGCGCCGGAATGGATGCGCCCGCGCGACTATCAGGCGTATACCATTCTGACGATGTGCCGGGTCTTCTATACGCTGGAACTGGGCGCGCTCTGCTCCAAGCCGCAGGCGGCAGCCTGGGCGCAGACGGCGTATCCAGAGTGGAAGCCGTTGATCGAGCGCGCCCTGGCCTGGCGCATCGACCGTGCGCCCGACGACGTGACCGAAACGATGGCCTTTCTGCGCGAGGCGCTCAGGCTGGCGCGGGAGCGCTGCCAGCCTGAGTAATCGGGGTACTGGCGCGGCTTATGGGTGCTCTAACAGGTCTTGCCCGGCGCGCAGTTCCTTTTCATAGCGGGCAAAGCGTGAGGCGACGTGCATGCCTGCCCGCTCATACAGCCGCTGCGCGCCGGTCAGGCTCTGCCCATCGACGCCCAGCCCGATCTTGCGGATGTCCCGCTGATAGAAGGCGGCAAAGAGGTGATGCAGCAGCGCCAGCCCCAGCCCGCGCTTGCGCCAGGGGCGCAGCACGGCGAGTTGATTGACCCAGCCCGACCCGTCATCGCGCACCCGGCAGAGCGCCGCGCCTGCCACTTGATCGCCTTCCTGGACAAAAAACCAGAGAGCAGGGTCAACGGGTTCGTTGAACATGTGCTTCTGCCAGTCCTCGAAGCTGCGGGCCACGTGCCCCCAGTGGTCCTTGAACCCCTCCTCGATGGTCGCGTAGGCGCAATGCACGTCCTCCGGGCTGCCGTCGCTGATGCGCACGAGGATGCCTTCCGGCCACTCGGCAGCGGGCGGCGGTTCCTGCAACGTAATCTCCATGCGGAAGAACACGCGGGCCAGGTCATAGCCGCGCGCTTCCAGCAGGTGGCACGAGGCATTGCTGTTCGCCATCACGTTGTTGACCAGCACCACCCGCGCGCCATCTGGCTGGGTGGTGAGCATGGCGGCGGCACGCGCTTCCGTCAGGTCAATGACGGTGCTGCCGATGCCCTGACCCTGCCGGGTCGGGTGCACGTAGCCATCGGCAAAGAGCCGCCCGCCGTCGTCGTCGGTCACGGTGGCATAGCCAGCCAGTTGCCCATCCGGTGCTAGAATCAGCCAGGCGTCGGTGGCAATGTCCAGGTCTGCCCACCAGCCCAGCACACTGGCGGGTGTCCAGGGGTCAGGCTCGCCTCCTTCGGCAATGTCGAAGTCACGAATCAACCCCAGCACGGCGGGGATGTCCTCCCCAGTGGGCGGACGCACAGTATAACCTGGGGGTAAGCGGGGATAGATCATTTTTGTCCTCCTTCGTGTGGCGCGCGGGCATGGAGCGGCGGCATGGGGGCACACGTGAAGGACATGGGGGTGAGAGATGGATGTTAGTTACACAGCATGCCGGATGATGCCACTGGATACCCGCGCAAACGCAACAGAACTCACCTGCCCTGAAGGGCAGGGAGCAAAACGGTGCTGTTTGCTCGCGTGGTACGTCAGTGACGCAAAGACATGTCGGTGAACATCCTTTCTGAACGAAGCTGCCTCTAGTATAACCTCTGCAATGCGGAAATGCAAGGGTTCATCTGCTGCTCTCTTCTTGGTACGTCGATGGGTTTTCGGCAGTGGGCAAAAATCGCCGAGCGCCTGTAATGCGGCGGTGTATAACAAAGTGAAGGCACGAAACAGGAAGGAGCACGCGCAGGCATGGGGCCTTCGTTCCCTGAAGAAGAAACGCGCGATAGTCAACTGGAGGCGATCTTTCGCGCCCAGGCCGCCGACCTGTATCGCTTCATTTACCGGCAGGTGCGCGAGGCGGCAATTGCCGAAGACCTGACCAGCGCCGTCTTTCTGCGGGCGCTGCGCTGGCTTCAGCAGAGCCGCAGCCAGGAAAGCGTGAAGGGCTGGCTCTACGCGACGGCGCGCAGCCTGATCGCCGACTACTGGCGCGAGCACGTCCAGCTTCCGCTGGTGCCTCTGGAAGCGGCAGAAGACCTGCCCATGCTGGCCGATGCCAGCGAGGCAGAGGTGCAATCCCTTCAGGCGCGCCTCCAGCGCCTGCTGGACGCCTTGCCCGCACGTGAACGCGATATCCTCACGCTGCGCTATTTCCAGGGCTACAGCGCCGCCGAAATCGGCGATATGTTGGGGATGAGCGCCAATTACGTGCGTGTGCTCCAGTTTCGCGCCCTGCGTCGGGCGGCAATCCTCGAGGCTCAGGAAAGGAGCGGTCCAATGACATCACCAGCGTTGCCCTACAACGAGCAGGCCCAGCACGTGCTGGCGCTGACCAAAGAGGAGGCGCGCGGCTTCCACCACACCTACATGGGAACCGAACATTTGCTGCTGGGGCTGCTGCGTGACGGCAGCGCCCCAGCAGCCGCGACCCTCATCCAGAACGGCGTCACGCTGGAAAAGATGCGCGCGGGCATTACGTTCATTACCGGACACGCGGCGCAGACCCAGCCGAACTTCACACCGCAAACCACGCCGGGCGCAAGCATGGAAGAGCCAGGGTTCACGCTGCGCACCCAGTATGTGCTGGTGATGGCAGGCGAAGCAGCCCAGCGCCTGGGGGAACGAGAGATCAGCCCGCAGCATCTGCTGGAGGCCATCCTGCGCGAAGGCCAGGGCGTCGCCGCCATTCTGCTTCAGGTGTCTGGTGTGCGCTGGCAGCAGGTGGGCGATGCCCTTCAGATCAACGTGACCCCGGACGAGGCAGGCAAACCGATTGCCGTGCCAGCGCTGCTTCGGCAGGCGCTCCAGCAGTATCCTGACGGACAGCACATCTTCGAGAAGCTGTCCGGCGTCAAGCAGCAGCAGCTTGTGGATTGGGTGACCAACGCCCAGGGGGAAGACGCCCAAAAACAGGCGGTGGGGAGAATCATCCAGATTCTGCACCAGGCGCACCAGAACTATCAACAGTCCCAACAGTCGTGAAAGCCGAGCAATCGCATGCAGCGCTGCCCCTGGCGGCGCTGCATGCTAAACGCTAGCCCAATGCCCGCGTGAAGACGACCAGCCGGTCTTCCTCCCACGCCCGCCGCTCTACCTCTTCCCACAACTGCCGCAGCCGCACGATTTGCAACACAAACAGGTAGTTGTGCGTCAGCCCGCCAATCATCCCCTCTGGCGCGTTGA
>DATGID010000024.1:0-344298 GCA_035307385.1 Ktedonobacterales bacterium
CGAATACGTTCGGCTGGTGCAAGATAATCTCAATACCCATACGGCTGCGGCCTTGTATGAGACCTCCCCCCCTGCCGAAGCGCGCCGGATTCTGCAACGTCTGGAGTTCCACTACACGCCCAAGCACGGCAGTTGGTTGAATATGGCCGAGATCGAGATTGCCATTCTCGAGCGGGTTGCGCTATCGCGACGACTAGCGGATGAGGCAGCGCTGCGCCGTCAGGTGCTCGCCGTAGAAACGGACCGCAACGCGCAGCGACGCAGCATTGGTTGGCAGTTCACCTCGCGCGATGCGCGCCACAAACTCGAACGGCTCTACCCCGTGAAAGAAGCCCCAGCAACAACCTGAACGAAAGCGAGGAGGCGATGGCAGAATTCACCAATCGCGAGGCCATCAAAGGGTGGGCAAGCGCTTCCCCAGAGATGGTGGCGAACTTTGGAGAAGAAGGCGATGTGACCAGAAGATATCTCTTGAATCCGGTCATTTTCGAGTTGGCTGGCAACGTGGCAGGCAAGACGGCCTTGGATGCCGGCTGTGGGCAAGGCTATCTCGCTCGACTCCTGGCTAAAAAAGGAGCGGTAGTCACGGGTATCGAGCCCGCAGCACCGTGGTACACCTATGCCGTGCACCAAGAGCAAGCCGAACCGCTTGGGATCCGCTATGTGCAGGCAGATCTCTCGACATGGGCCGCTCCGTCACATGCCTTTGATTGCGTGATTGCCAATATGGTCTTGATGGATATCCCAGACTATCTGCCTGCCCTTCGCACCTGCATTGCCGCTCTCAAACGGCAGGGAAGTTTGATCGTCTCCCTCTTGCATCCCTGTTTTGAGGAGCCAGGATCGGCATGGAAGGAAAAAGGCTGTGTGGAGGTGCGTGATTACTTTCAGGAGCGGATCGTCCAACAAACCTATGCCCACTTCATCCACCGGCCACTCAGCACCTATCTCAACAGTATTATTCAAGAGGGCTGTGCCCTCCAAAAAGTGGTTGAACCGCAACTGGATGAAGCTCTGGCCAAGCAGTACCAAGCCCAAAGATATTGGCATGTTCCAGGGTACGTGATCATTCATGCCGTCAAGTCTTCCTAACCAGGGCCAGCGTTCCGAGAGCAGCAGAACGCTTGCTTCTGAAAAAGCAAAGCGGACTGACCACTACGGCGTGTTTGCAATCGTAGGATAGACTGAACGCATGAGCAGACATGAACTTACTGATCACCAATGGAATCAGTTGGCACCATTGCTTCCACCCCAGAAACCGCCAACAGGTCGCCCTGCCCACGATCATCGCCTCATCATGAACGGCGTCCTCTGGCTCAATCGCACCGGCGCCCCGTGGCGCGATCTGCCCGAGCGTTACGGCCCCTGGCAAACAGTTGCCAGTCGCTTCTACCGCTGGCAGAAGGCTGGCGTCTGGAGACGAATTCTAGCGGCCTTGCAACAACAAGCGGATGCGCGAGGAGCAGTAGACTGGTCCCAGCATTATGTGGATGGCAGCGTTATTCGCGCCCATCAGCACGCGGCTGGTGCCCAGCGGGTAAAAGGGGGGCGGAGCAGCAAGCGTTGGGGCGGAGTCAGGGCGGCTTCAGCACCAAGGTGCATCTGCGTGCCGAAGGCAGTGGCAAGCCAATGATCTTCCTGCTTACGGCAGGCCAGCGGCATGAGCAAAGCGTGTTCCAATCGCTCATGGAGCAAGGGGCAATCAAGCGGGTGGGGCGGGGACGGCCTCGGCTGCGACCCGAGCGCGTAGTGGGGGACAAAGGATATAGCAGTCGCAAAGTACGCCAGTATCTGCGGCGGCGAGGCATCTGCCCAGTAATCGCCCGTCGCTCCAATGAGCCACACCAACGACACTTTGATCGCGAGCGCTATCGGGCGCGCAACTTGGTCGAGCGCCTGATCAATCGGCTCAAGCAGTTTCGCCGCGTGGCGACGCGTTATGAAAACTGGCCGTGAATTATCTGGCGATGGTGACCATCACTGCCATCTTGATTTGGCTTTAGCTTGGTGATAAATGACCTGAAGGGTGGATCTGGCACCGATTTGGTGATGCCCGCTCCCCCTTTGAGGGGTCCTTGCAACCGGAAAGGAAGATGGGAAAAGTTTTTTTCTGATGGGACAAGCTCTGATGCCAGAGCAAACGAAGTTGTTTGATACAGGGAGGAGAAAGTCATGCTGTCGCATGTCCATTCAAAAGACGGCACCACCATTGCCTGGGAAACGATCGGCCAAGGGCCAGTCGTCATCATGGTCAATGGCGCCTTTGGCTATCGCGCGTTTAAGGGCGAATGGGATCTGGCGACGCTGCTCTCATCAGACTTTACGGTCTGCCTGTACGACCGACGCGGGCGAGGACAAAGTACCGATACACTCCCTTATGCCGTGGAACGGGAGATTGAGGATCTTGAAGCCCTTCTTGATCAGGTGGGTGGATCAGCCTCTGTGTATGGACTCTCTTCTGGGGCTGCGTTAGCGCTGCTGGCAGCGGCTGCGCTAGGCAGCCTCAAGATCACCAAAGTAGCCCTCTACGAACCGCCGTATGTCGGTGGTGATGACCAAGCCAAAGACGAGTTTGCCCAGGAAAAGCAGCGCATCACGGAGTTGCTCAGGCAAGGCAAGCGCGGTGATGCCACGGCTTTCTATATCAGGAGCATGGGGATTCCGCCAGAAAGGATGGAAGACCTCCGTACGTCAGCGGAGTGGAACATGATGGAGGGCGTTGAGCACACCTTAGCCTATGATTATGCGGTTGTAGGGGACGCAACGGTGCCGCTCGCTCTTGCCAGAAAGGCGATGATGCCAGCCCTGGTCATGGACGGCGAAAAGAGCCTGCCCTTCATGCATCAGGCAGCCGAAACCCTGGGAAAGGCCATGCCCCAAGCTGTGCGGAAAACACTCAAAGACCAAACGCACAGCGTCTCGGCTGCGGTTCTGGCACCCGTGCTCAAAGAGTTCTTCGAACGTGAGCAATAAGAGATGGCTCATCTGAGCAGATGAACAGCAAGAGGTGGTCTGAAATGGCTGGGTGAGTGGTTTTTCCACCTCTGCTGGACCCTCCTCACATATCGTTCTTCAGTTTCTTGCAGAGCTGAGAAGAGGTCGTAAGAACGTGCTTCTCTCGCGGATAAAGAGGTTCAGCGCTCTCTGCTGATGAGTTTGGCTCACCACAGGTCCCCCTTCAGGTCGTTTACCGCTTGGTTAGTTGGCTGCAGTTCGTTTCCGCTAGGGCAGAAGCCGAGCTTCGCCAGGAGGAGGAAGTGCGGGAACGATTACAAAAGGAACGCCCTTGGTAGTTCCCGCTCAGTGGCTCACTAGATGCTTCCTTGATCTCTCAGGGCCTTTGAAAACAGGCGCTAGTCTCACTGGCTGAATTACGGCAGAAACAGCGCCTGACTCCAACAGCGGGCGCACTGGGCCTTCAGAAAATACAGGAGACCATCACCCGTCTGAAAAACTGGGCCAGAAGGCACACTCAAACTGACGACTCGTGGCTGGATCACGTCTTGAAAGATTACGCTGCCGCCTCTACACCAGAACCAACGTTTAGCCCTATACAGAAGGGGAAACATCTCACCCTTTGGATGACCCTCGACCCGGCGCTTGGAAAATCGACTCGACAACCGAGAAGTGATGGATTGATCGCGCTGAAATCCAATCTGACCATGGGTTCTCCGCGTTATGGGGTGTTCCTGTCTGTGATTGGAGCTGCGCGCTTTCTCCGCGCGCAGCCTGTTGCTGGCCAATTGATCAACTACTATCTTCCTCTGCCAACGACCCTGACAGTTACTCCGCAGACAACGCTGCCAACGCTACCAGCCCTCACGCATCCCTATCCTCAGGCGTTGGTCGCTCACTGGTTGGCCTACGTGCGCCCACAGCCACCATTGGATGCATCCTGGCAGGCGATGGCTTATCAGACGCTCTCGGCTGGAGGGACCAGGCAGGCCCTCTCTCTTACACGAGGAGCGCTGTCATTTGAATGGATTGACCAGATAGTTGAATACACCAGCCAGGATTTGATCCGATCGTGGCTTACCCTCGTAAAGGCAAGGCAAGACGAGGCGCCCTGTGAAGTGGCAAGACTCTGCGATGCACTGATGCATCGTGAGCGGGCAGCCTGGCTGATGCACTTGCGCGATTACGCTTCTGCTGTTATGCGGTTCCCAGATAGACTCCGCACGTATAGCGCTGCGGAGGTTCAGGAGGTCACACAAGCGATGACTGGTTCCTCAACACCACTGAGTGCTGTCTTAGAGCGGAAGGAGGGGACGCTACGGTTTGGACATGCATTACGCCTGCTGGGACGGGTCAATCATGCCAAACAATTAGATCTCTTCGACCTCCTCGAACGCGCCCAGACGCTGGGCCAACTGCACTCGGCACTTACACAAGCTGCACAGGCATGTGACCTGGCGAAAGCCAAATCATCGTTTATCATTGTGCCCGATGACAATGACTACAAGTATCTGCTTGAGGATGTGGAACGGCATGGAGTACGCTTGATAGCCAGCCTCTTGCAAATCCTGGCGGTATTGCGCTATCCCTCTTCGGAAACCGATCCGAAAGCTGGAAATCCCGGGCAAGGAGATGAGATACCTCCTACGCCGCTGGAGCCAGCGGCAGGACAACCGGAGGAGACAAGAGAAGGAGAACTCGTAGATGGACAGTGAGATAGTTCATCTGATCTATGACCTGGCCATTGTGGCGCGGGTGACCTGGCAGGCCCACAGCCTCAGTAATGCGGGCAACAATGGCTCCAATCGAATCCTTCCTCGCCGGCAACTCCTGGCCAATGGCGTACTTACCGATGCCTGTCATGGAAATATCACCAAGCATGAGCATGCCGGCCTTTTGGCGGAATACTTTCAGGCCTGGGATGTACCATTGTGCCCTGCATGTGCTCAACGGGATGGGCGACGTGTGGCGGCACTGATCGACACGCCCGAATATAGGGGCGTGACTATTGAACGGATTCTGCGGGAGTGTGGATTGTGCGACAGTCACGGGTTTCTTGTTCCTGCCAAAAACCCAAATAGCGATGGCAGTTCAGCAGGCCGTCAAAAGATCAACAAGGATACCATTCTCAATTTTTCGTTCGCCTTAGCGTTGCCAGACCACTATGCAGAGTCGGAGCATCTGATCACGCGCATGGGCAACTCGAAAGAAGAGGGGCAGATGTTAATGAAAGTGCCCGCTCGCTCTGGAGTGTACGCTGCCTGTGTGCAATATATGGGGGTGAGGGTAGGCGTCGATACCAAGCATTGGCAGGTAGTCGTGGAGGATGATGAACGACGCAGAAGACATCAAGCGATTCTCTCCTGTCTGCGCGATGCTTTGCTCAGTCCGCAAGGGGCAATGACCGGAACGATGCTTCCACATCTGACTGGGCTCAGTGGGGCCGTGGTCATTCGCCCCACAGTAGGACGGGCGCCTCTCTACTCGGTCATGGCAGAGGATTTCGAGGAACAGCTCCAGGGTCTGGCAAAAGGAACAAGTCAGATTATTCCTTTTGCCACGGTGAGTCAGTTTCAGGAGGTGATGGATCACCTGATTAAAACCACCGAACCAGCGAAGCCAGGGAAAGATAACACTCAAAAGCTTGCAGGCGTTAGATCAGTGACAGGGTCAGGCATGATGCCTGAGGAGCTAGAGGAATGAGGGAGAAGCAAACGGTCTGGCTGGTGGCCCACTATCACTTTCCGGCGACCTATTCCTGCAGGATTCCTTTGAGCAGTATCAGTAGTGCCCAGGCATCACCGGGTCCAGGGCCAGCAACGGTCAGGCTGGCATTGATCAAGGCAGGTTGTGAATTGTCTGGTAGCCAGTACATGCAACACGTGCTGTTTCCGGTCCTGCGGGCCGCTCCAGTGTGTATTCGGCCACCAGAGCGCGTGGCGTTTTCGCAGCAAATACAGCGGCTGTATAAGGGACGGAGTAGCGGGCAAACAATCCAGATAGTGGAATCAGTGGGTTTTCGGGAAGTGGCACAGGCGCAGGGACTGCTGACTGTGTATGTGCAAGTTCCCGTTGAAACAACCGATGACTTTCGAGAGTCATTGAAGATGATTGGGTATTGGGGCCAAACCGATTCATTCGCCACCTGTATTGCTATCGAGGAAGCAGCTCCGGTTGAGGAAGAATGTGTCCTCCCTTTGCGGGCCCTGCCCTGGCGAGCGTCACTTGGAGCGTTTTTTAGCTGTATCTTGACCGAGTTTCGCCACATAAACCTCTCCTGGGAAGATGTGATACCTGGGGAGCAGGTTGCGGGGGAAGATCCATTTTGGAGAGAACTCTATGTATGGCCTATGCTTCTAGCAGAACGACGTGCAGAAAATAAACTACTTGTTCGCAAGCCCTTCAATGAGGGAACGTCATCAGATAAACAGCCCCAGAAGGAAGTAGACGGTGAAACAGTTGAGACGACCAACTCCAAAAGACCACAGACTCTAAGGTGGACAGAGGGGTAAGCGTGGCAGCGGAAAGTTATGGACACCAGAGGTTCTGCGTGGACTACGTGTTGAGCTTTCCAGGGCTGACTATAGAGGCAGAGAGGTTGAAAATAAGACAGACGAACTTTATAAAACGCGAATGAAAACCGCTCGGTTGGAGAAATGCATATTTGGCTGCAGTTGCAATGGCTCCTATTCCACTGATGGATTTGAAACGGTCAGACCGCGCGGGCGCTGGCCGAAGCGCACCAACGTTGCAATGACCCCTATTCCACAGATGGATTTGAAACCGCTTTATGCAGCGGCTAAGCCTGGAGGCGCTGGGAGTTGCAATGGCCTCTATTCCACAGATGGATTTGAAAGTTCCGGAATGACGGTCCAGAGGCTGGCAGGTTAAAGTTGCAATGGCCCCTATTCCACAGATGGGTTTGAAGGGCCCCGACCAGTGCGACGACCATTCCCGACTTTAAGAGGTGCAATAGACTATTATTCCACAGATGGATTTAGAGGCTTTACTGACTTCTACCATATCGCAAGGTTGATAAGGCAGAGCGCGCTTGTTGAATTTCAAGCAATTCTCTCCGGAGAACGCAAGCAAGGATGCAACTCTTCTGAATGCTTCTTCCGTTTTCTGATTGCGTGACCTGAAATGGTATGATGCTGTCCGGGCAGTTCATTCCGAACTTCTAAGCGAGTGAGAGGTTTTGTGTTGCTATTTTGCAGTGGGATTCAAAGGAAGCGGTATTCTCATGACTACAGGAGAAATCGGCGCTGTACGTTGCTTAATGTGCTTCCTGCACTGCAAAACTGCCGATACTGCACTGCAAAAACTCACTTCCTGCACTGCAAAGTCACACTCACTGCAGTGCAAAATCACAGGTTACAGTAACAATCGCGTAAAGCGAGGAGAGATATGCTCAGCGAACTGCTCTCGTTAGAATCAGAGATGGTCGTCGCGCTGGTGGGGGCTGGCGGCAAAACCACCACCATGTTTCGGCTGGCAGCAGAGCAGGTGGCTCGCGGCGCGCGGGTCATCACCACCACCACCACGCACATCTACCCACCAGAGCCAGAGCAGACGGGGGCGCTTGTGCTGTCGCCAGAACGCGAGACATTGCTGGAGCACGCCGCCGCTGCCCTGGCGCGGCATCCGCATATCACCGTCGCCTCAGCCCCAGCCCATGAAGGCAAGCTGCGCGGCATCCCTCCAAAATGGGTTGCCGATCTGCACACCCTCCCAGGAGTGGACTTCGTGCTGGTGGAGGCCGACGGCGCAAAAGGACGCATCATCAAAGCGCCCGCCGCATACGAGCCGGTGATTCCCTCAAGCGCCAATCTCGTGTTATTGCTGGCAAGCGCCGAAGCGTTGAAGCAGCCGCTCAGCGATGCGATAGCGCATCGGCTGGAGCGCGTAGAAGCCGTCAGCGGCCTGAAGGCAGGCGAGCCGGTAACTCCTCAGGCGCTCGCCCGCCTGGCAACACAGCAGGAGGGATTATTGAAAGGCGTGCCCCCAGGCGTGCCCGCTGTGCTGGTGCTGACACATGTGGACGCGGCGCGCCTGGAGCGCGCCGAAATGACAGCACAGCACGCGCTGGCCTCTGGTCGCCTGGCGGGCGTCGTGCTGTGCTCCCTGGATTGGGCACAATTCAGAAAAGCGTAGTGTTGCCGGTTAGATGCTGATTTGCTCCAAAGCGATAGCAATCATATTGCTCATATTGAGCATGGTGTGTAATTCATTCGTATTGAAGGGAGGGAAACGTCCCAGTAAAACGACCCCGCGAAGCTGCTCTTTTGAAAGCAGCGGCACCCCCAGCAGCGCCAGATCGTCCTCGCCCAGCAAGACCCCGGTGATGCGCCCAACAAACATACGCCCTCCTGGCGCTTGTATGATCGGGCGACGGTTTTGAGCCACCCAGGCAGCCACCGACTGTTTATCGCGCAGGGAAATACGCAAATCCTCGAGATCAAACCCGCGCGCTCCCAGCCGTGCCACTGCTCGCAGTTCCTGTGCTTGCTCGGCAAAGCCAAAAATCACCGCTTCATCACACGGAACAAGCCGCCGAATGCCGGTCACCAGGGCGCTCATAATCTGCCGAGTCTCCAGGGTGCTGGTCATGGCCTTCGCCATATCCAGAACAATAGCCAGTTCGTGGGCTTGCTGATGGGCTGCCTCTATCTGACGCGCCTTCGAAATCGCCAGAATCGTCTGATCGGCCAGGAGTTGGAGAATCATGAGCGCTTGCTGATTAAAGCTGCCAGGGAAAGGATTTGAAACGGTTATCGTCCCAAGTATCTGCTGCCCCGAAAGCAAAGGCACGCACAACATGGAACCCCCCAGGAACGGCCCGGAAGTCTGGCAGCGGGGGTCATGTAAGATGTCATTGATCAACGCAGGAACCCGATTGGTCGTCACCCAACTGGCAATGCGCTGCTGCATTGCCAGGCGCAGATGGCTCTCTTCAGCCGTATCTTGCGAGAGGGCCGCGATGGTAATCAGCTTCTGGCTGGCAAGGTCCAGGCCGGTTATCCAACAATTGCGCACGCCCAGCAGCGCCGTTGCGCTCGCCATAATGCGTTTCAGCGTCTCGCTTAGTTCATTCACACCCTGATTACCAGGCGCTACGGCATAAACAGGTCTGGTGAGCTTGGAACTTTTCGCCCCGTGCTCAGCAGGAACACCGGTCCTGTTATACTTCCCAACTGCCTGTGCAGAAGCATTCATGGTATCTCCTCTTTCAAAGCTTACCGGTCATGAGCGTCCTTGCTTCCCACAGCCCACCTGTCAGGCCGCAAAAAACATGCCAAATTGCTTCAAAAGGGCACAGGAAGAGAAATGCCAGCAAGCAGTTGAGGAGGTTTTTAAGAGGCAGACCAGCGGCTAGCAGGGATAGCCAGGATTCCTACAGAAGATCATCGTCCGAAACTGATTCGTCAGCATCCAGCCGCGCCAGCCGCGCCATATAACGTTCGCGCAGCCGGTCAGAAAGCGGCCCGCCGCTGCCCCCGCGCCGCAGCAGCACAATTTCCGCCATAATACACAGGGCAATTTCTGCCGGACTGTTGCCGCCCAGGTCAAGGCCAATCGGCGCGCGCACCCGCGTCAGCTTCTCAGCCGCCACGCCTTCCTCATGCAGCAGCTTATAAACCGCCCATATGCGCCGCTGGCTGCCGATCATCCCGATATACGCCGCCTCAGAATCAATCACCGCCCGCAGCGCCTCCACATCGTGGCTGTGGGCGCGGGTCACCAGCACCAGATGGCTGCGCGGCGTAATGCGCAGGCTGCACAGGGCCGCTTCTGCCCCGCTGACAAGAACCTGACGTGCCTGGGGAAAACGCTCTTTGTTGGCAAACGAGGCGCGGTCATCGATCACCGTTACCTCGAAGTCAAGCGAGGCGGCAAGCTGCGCCAGCGGCACAGCAATATGCCCCGCGCCCACAATGATCAGATCGGGACGCGGCAAGAAGGGGTCGAAGAAGACCTCAGCTATACTCCCATTCGGGCCAGCATATTCCTGCACGCTCGGCTCGCCCGCGCGCATCGCCGCCAGCGCAGCAGCGCAGATAGTCGGCTCAAGCTCGGCTTCCAGTCCCAACGCGCCAATCGTCGAGGCATCCTCACAGATCAACATCTGCGCGCCCACCTGCTGATGCCACGCGCCCGTCGCGTGAATCATCGTTGCCAGCGCGGCGGCCTGGTTCGCCGCCAGCGCCGCCTCAGCTTTGCGGGCATACTGGCCCATTGGCAGATCAACGGCAGCAGGGCGTAAAGCGTTCGACCACGGCTGCACAAAGACCTCATACGTGCCGCCGCAGACGCCCTGACTGCTCAATGCAATCTCTTCGGTCAGGTCGACATAGACCGACTGCGGACGCCCGCTTTCAATGGCCGCCAGCGCGCTGCGCCAGATTTCCGCCTCGCCGCAGCCGCCGCCAACCGTGCCCGTAATCGCGCCGCCAGGATGCACAATCATCTTCGCGCCAACTTCGCGGGGCACAGAGCCGCGCCGCCTGACGATGGTCGCCAGCGCCACGGTTTCGCCCTGCTCCAGCGATTCAGCTAACTCTTGAAAGAAGGCGCGCATGATGGTCTCCCGGTTGGCTGATTATCCTATTCCTTTTCACATTCCCCACACCCGTAGGGAGTGTAGGGAGTGTAGGGAGTGTAGGGAGTTGTAGAATCTCTACAGACTATACATGATGATACTAACATTAATGAAGAGTAGTAATACCCTAAAGAAGAAGTATAAAAGATTTCTCTACAAGCACCATCATCTCTTAAAAACGAGCATCCCCATCAACTCCCTACACTCCCTACACTCCCTACGGGTGTGACAGCTATTTTCCCTCTTCCGGTTTCTGCCCTTCAAGATAGAGCATCGGCACCGTCATTCGTAGCTCACCAGCGCGGGCCGCCCACTCATTGAGCCTGACCTCCAGCCGGGCAAAGACAGCCTCTTGATCTTCTGGATTGACCACTTCTCGCCAGCCATCCAAAAAGCCCGTCTTGGTGAGCCGGTGATTGAAGAACGCCGTGCCATCCAGATAGCGCAGTTGAAAGCGATCTTCAATAACCTGGGCGACCGTAAACCCTGCCTGCTCCAGCAGGGCACAGAGCGACTTTCGCGTTCCTCTATGCTTTTGCTGGTTCGCTAAACGTTTCTGATATTCAAGATTATTCCCCATCTCCATCAGCGTGGTCCCAAAGTACGTATAGAACTGGCGCATGTGCCCCTGTATATTGGTCGTGAAGACGGCGCGTCCATCTGGCTTTGCCACTCGAAAGCATTCTGCCAGCACTGCCGCCGGGTCGGCAAAATTGTTCAAGCCGAGGTTACAGGTAATCAGGTCAAACTGGGCATCATCGAAAGGCATCGCCGCCGCGTCCGCCTCGATGATCGTCACGTTGGACAACCCCTGTATGCGCAGCTTCTCTCTGGCACGGTCCAACGCTTCTGCCCACACATCGATGCCCGTTACCTGGCACGATGGGCCGTGCGCGTTCGCCAACTCAAAGAGCGGGAAGCCGGTCCCGCAGCCAACATCCAGGATGCTGATGCCCCGCCGCAGTTCTAGATGCCGAAACAGCAGCGCGCCAAAGCGGGCACACCAGAACGAGGTTTCGTCGAAGGACGAGGCAGCTTCGGGCGTGTGAAAATCATTATGATGCTGCAAGTAATTGGTCATAGCTTCCTGCCTTGCTGGTCAAGCGCAGCCAGAATCTTTTCCGGCGTGATCGGCAGATCGCGGACGCGCACGCCAATCGCGTCAAAGATCGCGTTGGCAATGGCTGGCGCTGGCCCATTGATGGGCACCTCGCCCGCAGACTTCGCGCCAAAGGGGCCGCCTGGCTCCGGGTCTTCCACCAGAATGGTCGTCATCTGCGGCATATCCAGCGTCGTAAACAGCTTGTAATCCACAAAGCCAGGATTGCGCACCTTGCCCTGCTCATCCAGCTTGATCTCCTCGCTCAGCGCGTAGCCCAGCCCCATCGTCACCGCGCCTTCCACCTGGCCGCTCGCCAGCGTTGGATTGATGGCCCGACCCAGGTCCAGCGCATTCACCAGGCGCGTCACGCGCACCTGCCCCGTTTCGATGTCTACTTCCACTTCGGCAAACTGCGCATAAAACGGCGCAGGCGAGTCGTGCGTAGAGAAATCGCCTTTACCCAGAACCTGCTGGCGATGATTGCCATACAACGTTTCAATGGCAATGTCGGCAATGGTTAGCTTCGTCGGCGCGTCATTCGCCCAGATTGCCCCGTCGTGAATCGTCAGCCGCTCTGCGGGGATGGTCAGCAGATCAGCGGCTACCTCCAAAATCTGGCGGCGCGTGTCTCTGGCCGCCAGTTCGACGCCCTTGCCGCTGATATACGTTGTCGAAGAGGCATACGCGCCGTAATCGAAGACGCTGATGTCGGTATCCGCGCTGTGCAGAATGATCTTGTCCAGGCCCACGCCCAACGCCTCGGCGGCAATCTGCGACAGCACCGTATCGCTGCCCTGGCCGATGTCGGTTGCGCCCGTCATCACATTGAACGAGCCGTCCTCGTTCAGCTTGATCGACGCGCCGCCAATCTCGAAGCCTGCCACACCGCTGCCCTGCATGCACGTCGCCAGGCCGCGCCCCCGACGAATCGACCCGTTGGCGCGCTCGAAAGGCTGGCCCCAACCAATCGCCGCCGCTCCGCGCTCCAGGCATTCCGGCAGACCGCACGAATTGAAGCGGCGATGCGAGATCACGATGCCGTCGATCTCTTCTGTATCGATGGGGTCATCATCGCCCTTCTGCACGTGATTCTTGCGGCGAAAGGCCAGCGGGTCCATACCCACGGCCTGGGCGCACTCGTCGATATGGCTTTCCAAGGCGAAGAAGCCCTGCGGCGCGCCATAGCCGCGCATCGCGCCCGCAATCGGCGTGTTGGTATAGACTACATCGGCCTCGAAGCGATAGGCGCGGGCACGGTAGAGGCACAGCGTCTTGTGCCCTGTGCTGCGCGTCACCGTAAAGCCATGCGTGCCATACGCGCCCGTATTGCCGATGGAGTGCATGCTCATCGCCAGAATGGTCCCGTCGCGCTTCAGCCCAGTGCGCAGCCGCATCATGATCGGATGGCGAGTACGCCCCGCGCTGAACTCTTCGGCGCGCGAATAGTCCACGCGCACCGGCTGGCGCGTCGCCAGCGCCAGCGCGCCCGCCACTGGCTCCAGCAGCATCTCTTGCTTGCCGCCGAAGCCCCCACCCACGCGCGGCTTGATAATGCGCACGTTTGCAATAGGCAGCGCCAGCGTCTGGGCAAGCTGTCTGCGGGTATGATAGGGCACCTGGGTGCTGCTCACCACTGTCAGCCGCTCATACGGGTCCAGATAGGCGATGCTGATGTGCGGCTCCAGCGCGCAGTGCGCGATGCGCTGCACGCGATATTCGCCCTCGATCACCAGATCGGCCTCGGCCATCGCCACGTCGAAATCGCCGCGTACCAGCAGTTCATGGGCAGAGCGGTTATGGCTGGCATCATAGATGCCGCCCAGCTTTTGCCCGTAATTGGGGTGGGTCGTATCCGGCTCGTGAAGCTGCGGCGCGCCATCTTGCATCGCCTCCAGCGGATCAAAAACGGCGGGCAGCGGCTCATAGGTCACATCGATCAGCCCCAGCGCCTCTTCAGCCAGCGCGGGCGTCTCGGCAGCAACGAATGCCACCCAATCGCCCACATAGCGCACCCGGTTATCCAGCAGATACATATCATATGGCGAAAGCTCAGGATAGGACTGCCCAGCCGTCGTATGCGGCACACGCGGCACATCGCGCCACGTCAGCACCGCCCGCACGCCCGACAGCGACAGCGCCCGGCTGGCGTCGATATGCAGGATGTTGGCGTGCGCGTGGGGCGAATGCAGAATCCGCCCATAGAGCATGCCGGGCATCTCGAATTCGGCGGCATAGACGGGCGCACCTGTCACCAGCGGGCGCGCGTCCACGCGGCGCTCGGCGCGACCAACTACCTTGAGGCCAGGGGAGATAACTGCTGGCGACGCTTTCTCAGATGTGCTGGTACTCATGTGCTCTGTACTCTCTACGATGTGCTGGTTTGAGCCTTATAGGTCTGCAAGGTGCTTTCAATCTGGCGCAGGTGAACCGTATCATGCTCCACCCAGTTGCTCAACCATCCTTCAGCCGTAAACGCTCCATATTCAGACTGGTAGCCTGGGCGCGCCCAATCCGACTCACGCAGCATCTTGAGGATGCCCAGGCTTGCGGCGCGCTGAAGGCCAAAGTCGGCCAGCAGTTCGTCTAACTGGTCGCGCGTGGTATTGCGGTTGGTATACCACGCCTGCTCATCATGCGGCGTCAGGTGGGGATTATCTTCCTTGATGATGCGCTCCATGCGCAGCCGCATCACATACATTTCGTCATCCACCAGATGCGCCAGGATTTCACGAATGCTCCATTCAGCGGGGCCAACATGAAAATCGAGTGCTTCATCTGCAAGGCCCGCCGTTAAGCGCGTCAGGTGCGGGACTGTCTGTTCGAGCGTAGTAATCAGTTCAGCGCGAGTAGTTGCCATCGTTCCTGCCTTCGTCACAACAAAATCAATCGCTTATCAAGATAGAGCGCTTTTTAACTCCTGGTGTGTCGTTGAAAGAAATCCCAGATCACCAGGCTGGCGTCAAACTGCCGACTCGTCTTGCCAATGATGCGCTCCGGCAGATAGGCCATTCCACCGGGCCAGGTATGGCCGCCGCCCTCAATCACATATAAGATCACCTCTGCACCATCCGGCCCGCCGCTGTAGACCTCACAGCGCACGCGCGTGCCATCATGCGCAGAATCCGGCAAATAGTGAACCTCTGGCCCATCCACACAGCCAGCCAGCCGCGCCCAATGCTGCGCGGTGGTAGGCGCGGAAAGCAACAGTTGCCTTCGGCGGCCACCGCCCGCAAACGGGATAAGCGGATCGTCCGTTCCATGTATCATCAGCACAGAAACAGGTCTTGATGGGCGGCAAATATGAGACATAAACGCAGCGATTGTCGCGGCGACAATCACGACCGCAGCAAACAAATCAGCGCGGCGGCATATCAGCAAATCGACCAACCCACCGCCATTTGACATGCCCAGCGCGTAGACTCGCGCCTGATCGATAGCCAGATCACTGGACAGTGCCGCAATGAGCGCGGCGATAAAGCCCACATCATCGATGCCGCCCAGCATCGGCAGCGGGCCAAACGACCAGCGCTTGCGGATGCCATCAGGATAGGCCACGATAAAACCGCCTTCGTCGGCAATCGCGTTGAAATGCGTCAGCAATGCCATGCCTCGCCCATCGCTACCCATCCCATGCAGCGCCAGCACCAACGGCACCGCGCGGCTGCCATCGTAGCCAGGCGGCAGATGTACATAACAGGTGCGTATCAGCCCACCAAACTGGAGGGATTTCGTATAATCGCGCGGCATAGACGCCAGATTGTTCATAGTGCTTTCACCAGCCGCAGGAGCGAATGTCGGCTTAGACTCCTTGCCTTCGCTTTAGCATAGCTGCTGCCCGCAGCGCCGCCTCAACCGGCTTGACATAGCCCGTGCAGCGGCAAATGCTGCCCGCAAAGGCCGCGCGCACATCCTCTTCGGTTGGGTCGGCGTTTTCCTGCAACAGCGCGTACGTGCGCATAATAAAGCCAGGCGTGCAAAAGCCGCACTGCGCCGCGCCCGCTTCGGCAAACGCCTCCTGAATCGGGTGAAGCTGCGCGCCATCCGTCAGCCCTTCCACCGTCAGCACCTCAGCGCTATCGGCCTGCCCGGCCAGCATACAACACGAGTTAATCGCCGCCCCGTTGAAGATGACACCGCAGGCCGAGCAATCACCCGTTCCACACACCAGCTTTGGTCCCTTGATATGGTGGCGCTGAAGCGCTTCCAGCAGCGTCTCGCCGGGCCGAATATGCCAGTGCTGCCTGCGTTTGTTGACCGTCAGCGTCACCTCGAGCGCTGTAACCTCTTCAGGCATGATGCCACTCCTCCGGCTGAGGCACGAGTCCTGCCGCCTGGCGCAGCGCTCGCAGCGTGGCAACGCCGCTCATCCTGCGCCGGTAATCGGCAGAGGCGCGCTGGTCGCTGATGGGCCGCGCCGCTTCCACCGCCAGGTCTGCTGCTTGCTGAAAAACCGCCTCGGTGAGCGGCTGGCCCTCCAAGGCTGCTTCAGCCGCGCGAACCCGCAAAGGCGTCGGGGCCACGGCTCCCAGAATCACCCGCGCCTGGGCAATCAGCCCATCGCGCACGACCAGCGTCACTGCGGCGTTGACCATAGCAATATCATCAGACAGCCGTCCGATCTTATAAAAGCCACCGCGCATGTTGGCAGGCAGCTGAGGAATACGAAACTCTGTAATGATCTCTCCTGGCTGGCGAATGCTGCGGGCTGGTCCGGTAAAATATTCGCCAAGCGGCACCGTGCGCCTGCCATGTGGTCCCGCCAGCACCAGCAGCGCATCCAGCGCCATCAGTGTCGGCGGCGTATCAGCCGAAGGCAGCGCCGAAGCCGTATTGCCGCCCAGCGTTGCCATATTGCGAATATTAGGCGAGGCACACACCGCTGCGCTGCGTGCCAGAATGCCAGAGGCCAACCCCTGAATCAGCGGGGAAAGCGCTACCTGACGCATCGTCGTCGTCGCGCCGATCACAATCATGCCCTCACCAGCGTCGTCATCCTTTGGCCCAGAAATGAAGGTTAGGCCCAGATCGCGCAGGTCCACCACCTCGCGCACCCCAACCATATAGCGCGGATTCACCAGCAAATCGGTCCCACCAGCAATCACCGTGCGGCCCACATCGGGTTCGCTCAGCAGGTTGATCGCCTCGTCGATCTGTTTAGGGCGATGATACGCCCGGATTTTCAGCATGGGCCATCCTCACCAGAGAAGATACCAGACATATCTCCCAGCAAGTATAAAAGCGCTTCCAGCACGCCTCCGGCAATCGCCCGCGACTTATCCGAGATGCTGAAGCAGTGTTCGCGCCTGGCGCGCGGGTCGATGTCGCCAACCTTCATATTCTGACGCACCACCAACCCATCATGTACCAGGCCACGCAACACACCGCTAATTTGGGCAACCATCGGCGTCTCGCCAACCGTTGCAATGATCTCACCTGCCTGCACCAGATCGGCAATCGCATGCTGCGCCATCAGCGGGCCATCGGTGGGGGCGCGTAGCAAACGCTCCGAGGTAAAGCCAGCAATATCACCAGGTACGCCGGTATCTGCCTCAGCACAGCCACTCAAATAGACACGCCCCAGGTTATGGCCGCGATTCGTCTCGATGACAGCATGCGCGTCCACACCAGCCTCAAATCCTGGTCCCAGCGCCAGCACTACGCGCGCATCGCTCAGCCGTACTCCGGTAGGGTGCTTGGCAAGCGTGGCGTCAATAATCGCCGTTGGTCCGAGCGCCCGCAGCAAATCGCCCTCCGGGTCAACCAACACTGGCACCTGACGCTTTGCCAGCGCGGCGCGAGTCTCATCTAACGTCTTCACACACACGCCGGTCAACTCTTCGATCTCAATCGTGTCGCTGTAAATCGCTTCGGCAAACGCCACCGTGCGCCGCAGCGCCAATGGCTGGGGCAGTTCGGTTGCCACCACCGTAAAGCCTGCGCGGTGCAAGCGGTGAATCGTGCCGCTGGCAAGATCACCAGCGCCTTTGACGCCAACGAGTACCTGCCCAAACACAGTTACACCCAACCGCTCAGGCGCATAGCCTGTGTGATGCGCTGTCCAGCCGCGCACACCGCCCGAACAAACTCTCTCTGACGTGGATGACAGCGTTCGCTTGGGCCACCTACGGAAACAGCAGCCGCAATAGCGCCGGTTTGGTCGAAAATGGGGGCAGCCACCGCCTCAACGCCCACCTCTAATTCTCCGCATGAGATGGCATAACCCCGTGCGCGCACCTGGTGCAGTTCTTCCATCAGCCGACGCGGGTCGGTAATCGTCTGATCGGTATAATGCTTCAGCGGCATCTGTGTAAGCAGATCGCGTAGGCGGCTTTCCCATTGATAGGCAAGCAGGGTTTTCCCGGTAGAAACCGCGTGGGCGGGCAAATGCTGGCCGGGCACATTCACCTCGCGCACAAAGTAATAAGAATCAGCCGTATCGATGATGACCGCATCCATGTGCTCCAGCACTGCCAGATGGACCGACTCATGCGTCTGATCGCGCAAATCCAGCAGAATGGGGCGGGCGGCCCGGCGCACCGAGTTGGCACTCAGCAGGCCCGCGCCAAGTTCGGCCACGCGCAGGCTTAATTGATATTTGTGGCTGTCCTCGTCCTGAATAACCAGGCCCTCGGCAACCAGGGCATTGACAATGCGATGCGCTGTTGATTTGGGCAGGCCGGTTAGCTCTGCCAGTTCCGTGATACGCAGCAAGCCCCGACTCTGGAAAGCTGAAAATACCGAGGCCACCCGGCGTACCGTCTGAACCGTGCCGTTGCTTTCACCGTGGCGCATGGTCTGCCTCGCATTTCTGTTCCGTCTAGTGGAATTTTGTTCCATTCTCGGTGTGAACAGAGTATACTTGCGCCCAAAACCACTGTCAAGAGTCTGGAGGAGGTATGCTCTCATGAGCAGCGCGCGCCGGATTCGTGTAGCGCGGGGTGAAGAAGCGGCTGATCTCATCCTTCGGAATGGTCGGCTTGTCAACGTATGCTCTGGAGAAATCTATCCAGCCGATATGGTCATTGTTGAAGGCACCATCGCTGCCATTGGCGAGCCGGGGCAATATCAAGCTGCCGAAGTCCATGATCTCGGCGGGCGCTTTCTGGTGCCTGGCTTGCTCGATGGGCACATGCACATCGAAAGCACCATGATGACCCTGGCGCAGTTCGCGCAGATCGTTGTCCCGCATGGCACCACCACCGTCATCATCGACCCCCACGAATACGCCAATGTGATGGGCGTCGAGGGCATTCGCTACGCCCTGGCATCCGGGCGCAACCTCCCACTCACCGTCTACGCAGTGCTCTCTTCCTGTGTGCCCGCCTCGCCGCTGGAAAGCCCGCGCCAGATTCTTTCGGCTGCCGACCTGCTGCCCCTGCTGGATGACGACCGCGTGCTGGGACTGGCCGAAATGATGGATGTGCCAGGCGTCTTGCAGGGTAATCCACAGGTGCTGGCAAAGATCGAGGCCACCAGGGCACGCGGGCGTGTGGTGGATGGGCACGCGCCGGGCGTGCGCGGGCGCGACCTTAACGCCTACGCTGCGGCGGGCATCATGTCGGACCACGAAAGCACCGCCATTGATGAAGCGCGGGAAAAGCTGCGCCTCGGGATGTGGCTGATGGTCCGCGAAGGCTCGGCAGCACGCAACCTCGAAGCCTTGCTCCCGCTAATCAAAGAACTGGACCCACCGCGCGCCTGCTTCGTGACCGACGACCGCGACCCGGTGGACCTGGTGCAGCGCGGCCACATCGACTCGATGGTGCGCATGGCAATCGCTGGCGGCTTGAGTCACATGCAAGCCATTCGCATGGGCACACTCAACACCGCGCACTATTTCCACCTGGATGACCGCGGCGCGCTCGTGCCCGGCTACGTGGCCGATATCCTGGTCGTTGGTGACCTGGAGCAATTCGACATTCAAGAGGTCTATAAAGATGGTGTGCTGGTCGCGCAGGCAGGCGAGCCACTCTTCGCGCCACCTACCAGCGAGGCATCCGCTGCGCACGGCATTGTCAACACCGGCACAATTCGACCAGAGCAGTTACGCATCCCAGGCCAGGCGGGCGATGTCGCCATCATTGGCATTGAACCGGGCCAGATTACCACGCTGCACCTCACCGAAACCGCGCCGCTGGTGGATGGACAACTGGTGCCTGATATTTTCCGCGACCTGCTCAAGCTCGTTGTGGTCGAGCGCCACCACGCCAGCGGACGAGTCGGCCTGGCGCTGGTCAAAGGCTTTGGGCTGAAGAAGGGCGCTATTGCTTCCACCGTTGCCCACGACGCCCATAACCTGGTGATTGCTGGCACGAACGATGCAGACATCCTGCGAGCTATCGAAGCGATCAACGAAATTGGGGGCGGCTTTGTGCTGGTCGTCGATGGACAGGTACGCGCCAGCGTTGCCTTGCCGCTTGGCGGCTTAGTCTCGACGCTACCGGTCGATCAGCTTGTCAGCCAACTGCAAACGCTCGACACGGCTGCCGCAGCGCTGGGCTGCACGCTGGAACACCCCTTTATGACGCTCAGTTTCTTGAGCCTGTCCGTTATCCCTTCGCTCAAGCTTACAGATCAGGGCCTGGTTGATGTCGCCGCCGCGCAGATCGTGCCGCTGCAACAATAAGTCTTGATATGGCCGCTCGTTTCAGGAACATTCTCCTCAAATCAGGAAAAACACCTATGCAAGAGCGATTAAGTAAACAAGAGTTAATTTCACTTGTACAAAAAATTGTGAAAGCAGAGGGTTCAGAGCAAGAAATAGATGCCTGGCTCAGTCGCATTGATCGCAGTGTTCCATGTCCCGATGGGTACGTCTGCGACCTCATCTTCTACCCTCATCTGCATGAATTAGGCGATGGGTCCAGCGCAGAAGAAATCGTTGAGAAAGCGCTCCGCTACAAACCAATTCAGCTTTAAGCATGAAGTGAGAAAGAATATGCTCCTCAACGTCACCGAATACGAGCGACCAGAAACCATTGCCGAGGCGCTGCGGCTGCTGGCGCGTCCAGGCGTCAAGACCGCTCCGCTCGCGGGTGGCACGCTGCTGGTTGGGCAAGGCGATCATACGCTTCAGGCGCTGGTTGATTTGCACGCGCTTGGTCTGCATACCATCAGCGAGCAAGGCAATCAGATACTACTGGGCGCGATGCTCACCTTGCAGGCGTTGGTCGATGCCCCCTTCGCGCGCGAGATGGTCGGTGGCATCCTGGCGCAAGCTGCCAAATCTTCAGCGGCTCGTTTGATTCGCAACGCCGCTACTCTTGGGGGTACGCTTGCCGCAGGTCCAGCCGCCAACGCCGATCTCTCCGTCGCGCTGGCTGTTCTGAACGCCCAGGCTCGGCTGGTAGGCCAGGCTGAGCGCCTTGTGCCTGCTGAGGTGATTTTCGCGGAGCTTCAACCCGGCGAGTTGGTCACTGAAGTGCTCATCGAGCGGCCCTCCTCCAACACGGAAGGCGCGTTCCTGCGCGTAGCACGCACACCTGTTGATGTCGCTCTGGTACACGCAGCAGCCACACTGTTGATTCAGGGCAACGTCTGCCAGCAGGCGCGGGTTGCCATTGGCGGCGTTGGCATGATGCCAGTTCGTCTGAGTGCAACCGAGAGCTTCCTGGTAGGGAAGAGCGCCGAGCAGGAGCAGATTGCCGCAGCGGTGGCGGCGGGCATCGCTGCCTTCGCGCCGACGCCCGATTTTCGCGCCAGCCCTGCCTATCGCCGCGATGTTGCTGCCATTCTCGCACGCCGCGTGCTGGAGCAGTGCGCCGACGCCGCGCGCTGGAAACAATTGATGGGCACCGGCCAGGGATAAGCAAGGAATTGTCAACGATGTTGCCTGAAGAGAACAAAGCCATCATTCGCTGGGTTATTGAGGAGATTGTGAATCAAGGGAATCTGAGCGTCATCGATGAACTATTCGCTCCGACATTCGTTGACCGCTCGACCCCCGAGCAGCCGCCTGGCCCTGAAGGTGTCAAAGGGTTCGTTTCAGAGGTCCGAGCAAGCTTCGCTGATCTGCATGTAGACATCAATGATCTGATTGCTGAAGGCGACAAAGTGGTCGTTCGCACCACCTGGCATGGCATAGGTCATGGCGAGGTTCAGGTAAACCGAACCATGATACAAATATTTCGGCTGGCTGGTGGGAGAATTGTCGAGGAGTGGAACGAAGGGGAAGCGTTGCTCTGAAAAAGCCTCTCATAAGGGAGTGGAGATATGCGTATTGGACTCACCATCAATGGGATACGACGCTCGCTGGATGTCGCACCGGGCGTGCGCTTGCTGGAAGTGCTGCGCAGCGAAGGGTTGTTCAGCGTGAAATATGGCTGCGATACCGGCGAATGCGGCGTCTGTGCCGTGCAGGTCGATGGCGTTCCCAGAAACACCTGCGTCATGCTGGCAGCCCAGGCCGATGGCACAACCATCACCAGCGTTGAAGGACTGGGCACGCCACGTCAGATGCACCCATTGCAACAGGCGTTGGCCGATAACGGCTCCGTGCAGTGTGGGTATTGCATTCCAGCCATGGTCGTAGCTGCCCAGGCGTTGTTGAAAGACACCCCTAATCCCACTGAAGAGCAAATCCGCGACGCCATCTCCGGCAATCTTTGCCGCTGCACCGGCTACGTCAAACCGGTGCAAGCCATCCAGAGCGCCGCCGCTATCCTGCGCGGCGAAGCTCCCTCACCTGAGTTCGGCGACAGCGAAGTCTGGACGCCTGGCCGCTCATCCGAACACGGCGGCCACCAGGAAACCGAACATGGCAGCGGCGAAAGCAGCGCTGCACACGACCCGCGCCGCGGCGCTGCCGATGATCTGGAGACCGAAGCGGAGAGTAATGTCTCGACCCTGACACAGCCCAAAACCTCTCTGCGCACCGTTGGCAAAGCCGAGCGCAAAGTGGACGCTATCAAGCTCGCCACTGGCAAACCCTGCTTTGTGGATGACATTGAACTGCGTGGGCTGCTGCACGCGGCCATGTTGACCAGCCCCCACGCGCACGCGCGCATTCGCAACATCGACGCCTCGAACGCCAGAGCGCTGCCCGGCGTTCATGCCGTCTTGACGCACAAAGACCTGCCGCGCATTCCTTACACCACAGCAGGCCAATCCTGGCCGGAGCCTGGGCCGCACGATCAATATAGCCTGGATAACGTTGTGCGTTTCGTCGGTGACCGCGTGGCGATCGTTGCCGCCGAAACGCCAGAGATCGCCCAGCAGGCGCTTGATCTCATCGAAGTGGACTACGAAATCCTACCTGCCGTGCTAGACCTACGCCACGCCATGGACCCGGACGCGCCACGTCTGCATCTGGAACCCGACTCCTACCGCATCTACGACCCAGCGCGCAATCTGGCGGCGCACATCGAAGCCAACGTCGGCAACGTGGAGCAAGGCTTTGCCGAGGCCGATCTGATCGTCGAGGGCGAATACATCGTGCCCCAGGTGCAGCAAACGCCGCTGGAGCCGCATATCGTCATCACCTATTGGGACGAAGATGATCGCCTGATCGTGCGCACCAGCACGCAGGTACCTTTCCACGTGCGGCGCATCATCGCTCCCGTGATCGGGCTGCCACCCCGACGCATCCGCGTCATCAAGCCGCGCATTGGCGGCGGCTTCGGCGTCAAGCAGGAGGTGTTGATCGAAGACCTGGCTGCCCATCTCACTATTGCCACCGGCAGACCGGTGCGCTTCGAGTACACCCGCGCGCAGGAGTTCCGCAGCAGCCGCTCGCGCCATCCGCAGATTCTGAAAATGCGCACCGGCGTCAAGCGCGACGGCACCATGACGGCCAACGAAATGATTGTGCTGGCAAACACGGGCGCGTATGGCACGCACTCCCTGACCGTCCAGAGCAACACTGGCTCCAAGTCGTTGCCGCTTTATCGCGCGCCGAACATTCGCTTTATCGCTGATGTCGTTTATACAAACCTGCCGCCGCCTGGCGCGTTCCGGGGCTATGGCGTGCCGCAGGGTATCTTTGCCCTGGAAAGCCACATGGATGAGGTCGCCAAAGCGCTGGGCATGGACCCGATTGCCTTCCGGCAGATCAACTGGATACGCGAAGGCGACGAGAATCCGCTTTCCGTCGCGCTGGGCGAAGGCAAAGAGGGGCTGGTGCAGGTGATTCAAAGCTGCGGTCTGCCGGGCTGCATCGAGCAGGGCAAAGCAGCCATCGGCTGGGATGAAAAGCGCGGCCATCCAGGCGAGGGCCGCATCAAGCGCGGCGTTGGCGTCGCCCTTGCCATGCACGGCACCGCCATCGCCGGGCTGGATATGGGCGGAGCCAGCATCAAGCTCAACGACGACGGCTCATTCAATGTGCTGGTCGGCGCTACCGATCTTGGCACCGGCTCAGATACCGTGCTGGCGCAGATTGGCGCAGAAGTTCTGGGCGTGCCCATCTCCGACATCATCATTCACTCGTCCGACACCGACTTCACGCCCTTTGACACCGGCGCGTATGCCTCCAGCACAACGTACATCTCTGGCGGCGCAGTCAAAAAGGCCGCAGAGCAGGTCAAAGATCAAATCTGCGAAGTGGCCGGACGCATGCTCAACGCGCCGCCCGCCCTGCTCCAATTGGAAAACCGCCGCGTCATCGCCCCCGATGGCCGCAGCGTCAGCATCTCCGATGTGGCGCTGCATTCGCTGCACGTCGAAAATCAGCACCAGATTATGTCAACGGCTTCCATCATGAGCTATGATTCTCCGCCACCCTTCGCCGCGCAGTTCGCCGAAGTCGAGGTCGACAGCGAAACCGGCGCGGTGCGCGTCGTCAAGATGGTTTCTGCCGTTGACTGCGGCAAGGCCATCAATCCCGCAACCGCTGAAGGGCAGATTGAGGGCGGCGCAACGCAGGCGCTTGGCTATGGCACATGTGAAGAGATGCGCTACGACGACCAGGGCGCGCTGCTGACCATCGACTTTACGACCTATCATATCTATCGCGCCGACGAGATGCCCGCGCACGAAACCTATCTGGTGGAGACCAGCGACCCCTATGGCCCCTATGGCGCGAAGGCCGTCGCAGAAATCCCTATCGATGGCATGGCTCCCGCCATTGCCAACGCCGTCGCTGACGCGCTGGGCGTGCGCGTGCGCGAAACGCCACTCACACCGGAACGAGTATGGCAGGCGATGAAGAGCAGCAACAATGCAGCAAACAAAGAGCATCTTTAAGAATGGCAGAACTAGAAAGGTCTTTTTCTCGTGGCCGATCAGTGGGATAATGCCGACTTTGCAAGACGGTGGGATGCAACCGCTCTGGTAAACAACCCGACCAGAGCCGAGCAGCTTGACATTCTGGTATCGCTCATCGAAGAGACGTACCAACAAGGGGCTGCTATCCTCGATCTGGGCATCGGCTCAGGGTTGGTAGAAGCTGTGCTCTTTGCCCGAAGACCAGATGCGTATATCGTGGGCGTAGAATCTTCAGCGGCCATGATCGATCTGGCAAAGCGCCGCCTGGCTTCATTTGAATCTCACTACACCATCATTCAGCATGACTTTTCTGATATCGATGGGCTTGCTTTGCCTGCCAAAGAATATCAGATGGTCATGAGCGTGCAAGCGCTGCATCATATCACTCATGTCCAGCAACAAAAGGTCTTTCAGTTTGTTGCCAATCTCCTTCCCGCTGGCGGCCTGTTCCTGCTCATGGAACGTATCGCTCTTGACCCGGCCCACTTCGCAGACATCTACCGCTCGGTATGGAACCGCCTGGAGCGAGTGGGCGAAGTCCAAAGCGGTTGGACTGGAGATTACTTTCTCCAGCGACTAGAGCACAAGGAAGATTATCCCGCTTCGCTTGAAGAGTTGCTCGCCTGGATGCGGGAAGCAGGCTTGCGCGCAACCTGCCTGCATTTGCATCTGGATCGCGCATTCGTGGTGGGAGTGAAGAAATAGCGCCTATGTTTATACGCACACTGACAGAAGAAGACCTGGACGCGCTTTGGAGCATCCGCTTGCGAGCGCTCCAGGATAACCCAGAGGCGTTCGGCTCAACCTATGAGGAAACGCTGCAACGCGGCAGGGAGAGCTTTCGCCAGCGCCTGCGGCAGCCACACGCCGAAACCTTTTTCATCGGCGCATTTGACGATGAGCGCCTGGTGGGCATCGTCGGCTTCTTTCGGGAAGCCGGAACAAAGGGCCAACATAAAGGCTATATCATCAGCATGTACGTGGCCCCGGAACAGCGCGGGCGCGGCACCGGCAAAGCGCTGGTCACAGAAGCTATCGCTCAGGCACGCATCATACCAGAACTGGAACAACTGCTGCTGGCTGTCGTCACCAGCAACACCGCCGCGCGTCAGTTGTATCGCTCGCTCGGCTTTGAAGTGTACGGCCTGGAGCCACGTGCCCTGAAGCACAGCGACCAGTATTGGGATGAAGAACTGATGATCTTGCGCCTGCAATAACTTCGTTTGCACTAAGATACCTAAAGCACAGGAGAGCAAGCCATGCCAGATACGCTCATCGGCAACGCCACTATTGCTACACTTGGACAACGTAGCGAACTCATCGATGATGGCGCGCTGCTGGTGCGCGATGGATTGATCGCGGCCATCGACAAAACGGCTGATCTGCGCTCCCAGCATCCTGACGCTGAATATGTCGATGCGCGCGGCGCGCTGGTATTGCCTGGCTTTCTCTGCGCCCACACCCATTTTTACGGCGCGTTTGCGCGTGGCATGGCAATCCCTGGGGAGCCACCCAAAAACTTCCCCGAGATTCTGGAGCGGCTCTGGTGGCGGCTGGATAAGCTGCTCACCCTCGAAGACACGCGCGCCAGCGCTGATATCTTCATGGCCGACGCCATCCGGCACGGCACCACCTGTGTCATCGATCACCACGCCAGCCCCAACGCCGTCGATGGCAGCCTGGATGTCATTGCCGAGTCGGTGGAGCAGGCGGGCATTCGTGCCTGCCTGGCTTACGAAGTCTCTGACCGCGACGGCCCGGCCATCACCGAGGCAGGCATCCGCGAAAACGAGCGCTTCATCCGCTCACTGCACGAGCGCCCATTCGCCAAACAAGGTCTGCTCGCGGGCAGCTTTGGCTTGCATGCCTCTTTCACGCTCAGCCCCAAATCACTGGAGCAATGCGCCGCGCTGGGTGTCGCGCTAGGCGTCGGCTTTCATATCCACGTCGCCGAAGATGCCTGCGACGAAGACGACAGCCAGGCAAAATATGGTGTGCGCGCGGTGGAACGCCTGGAACGCAGCGACATTCTAGGGCCGCTCAGCATCGCCGCGCACTGCGTCCACGTCAACAGCGGCGAAATCGGGAGGCTGGCGCATACAAGCACACATACTGTACATAACGCTCGCTCGAACATGAACAACGCCGTGGGCGTGGCTCCCGTTCAACAGATGCGCGAGGCTGGCGTCAACGTCGGCCTGGGCAATGACGGCTTCAGCATGAACATGCTGCAAGAGATGAAGGCTGCCTATCTCATGCCCAAACTGGCCGGGCGCGACCCGCGCCTGATGGGCGGAGACACGGTCATGGACATGGCCTTTGCCCGCAACGCGCGCATTGCCGAAGCCGTCTTTCGTCCCTTTGCAGGCACGCCAGAGCATTTCTTCGGCGAACTGCGGCCTGGCGCGGCGGCTGATCTGGCGATTCTGGACTATGACGCGCCAACGCCGCTGACGGCGGGCAACCTGCCCTGGCACCTGATCTTTGGCGCGGATGGCACGCATGTCCGCGACACTATGGTTGCCGGGCGCTGGCTGATGCGTGACCGCCAACTGCTCACGCTTGATGAAGCACGCATCATGGCGCGCGCCCGCGAACTTTCGGCAAAATTGTGGGGCAGGATGTAATTCTGCTTCGCCAGATATAAGAAAGGTGGAACACCCGATGCCAGAACTCAGACCTGCTCCCCTCACCGACTTGCTGCGCCGCGCTTATTACGAGCCAAAAACACAGGGGACCATCTTTGATCTGCCGCTGCGAGAGTTCTACCGCCCTGACCTCAGCCTGGATACCTCTGTGAAGTTTCACGGTCTGCCAGCAGCCACGCCGCTGGGTCCGGCGGCTGGCCCGCACGACCAACTGGCGCAGAACGTCGCGCTTGCCTGGCTGAGTGGCTCGCGCATCATCGAGCTAAAAACCGTCCAGATTCTGGATAGACTGGTCATCAACCGCCCCTGCATCGACGTGACCAACGTCGGCTTTAACATCGAATGGTCGCAGGAACTGAAGCTAGAACAATCGCTGCGCGAATACGCCAAAGCTTCTATGCTGGTTGACATCCTGCGCGAAGAGAACGTGCTGGGCTTGCCACCAGAGGCAATTGCCTCGCGCGGAGCTATCATCTATGATATGAGCGTTGGCTATGACCTGAAAGGCATCCAGAGTCCACAGGTACGCGCCTTTATCGAAGGCGTCAAAGATGCCAGCGCCATCATCAATGACCTGCGGTCAGAAATCCCCGACGAATACGCGCGCTATCACGATTTTCCCTTCCGCACCGATCTCGTCAAGACAGCCACGCTTTCGACCTTTCACGGCTGCCCTAAAGACGAGATCGAGCGCATTTGCCGCTTCCTGCTGGGCGAGGTAGGCGTGCATACCATCATCAAGCTCAATCCGGTGCAGATTGGCCGCGAGGAGCTAGAAGGCATCCTGTATGATCTGCTCGGCTATACCCATCTGCAAGTCAACCCGAAAGCCTATGAAACCGGCCTGAGCCTGAATGAAGCGATAGAGATCGTCCAGCGCCTGGAGCCGCTGGCCCGCGAGCGTGGCCTCAACGTCGGCGTCAAATTCAGCAACACACTGGAAGTGCGCAACACGCTGGGCCGTCTGCCCGATGAAGTCATGTACCTCTCAGGCCAGCCGCTACATGTCATTGCTGTCTCGCTGGTGGAAGCCTGGCGGCAAAGGATGGGAACGAGGTACCCCGTCTCGTTTGCCGCTGGCATTGATCGCCGCAACGTTCCCAATGCCGTCGCGCTTGGCCTGGTGCCCATCACGGCTTCCACTGATTTGCTGCGGCCCAAGGGCTATGGTCGCCTGGAAGGCTATCTGAAAGAGCTTGAAGCGTCCATGCGCAAAGTCGGGGCGATCACCATCCCTGACTACATCATCAAAGCGCGCGGTCAAGCCCAGGAAGCCATCGAGGCAATCTTCTCGGAGGCCAGCCAGGAAGGCATCAACGCAGCCGCATGGGAAACGCTGAAGGGCAACCTGCTGGCCGATCTGAATGCACCACAGAGCAATCTGGGCGCTGTGTTCGAGCGGGCAGCATCAGCCATGAACTTACCAGGAGTCGCGCTCGAAACGCTCTATGACCTGCTTGTCAAACAAGCAGTGCTGCTGAACACGCCCATTATCGCTGGAGAAACACGCAGCGACCCCCGCTACACCTGGGCGCAAAACAGCAAAGAGCCGCGCAAGATCGAAAGCCACCTCTTCTTTTTCGACTGCCTTTCCTGCGACAAGTGCCTGCCCGTCTGCCCCAACGACGCCAACTTTGTCTTCGAGGTTGAACCGGTTTCTTTCACCTATCGAGATTATCGGCTGACGCGCGGGAGCCTGCTGCCCGACGAGGCGCACCAGTTCTACATCGAGAAGCGTACCCAGATTGGCAACTTCGCCGACTTCTGCAACGAGTGCGGCAACTGCGACACCTTCTGCCCCGAATACGGCGGCCCGTTTGTCGAAAAGCCCAGCTTCTTCGGCTCAAAAGCTGCCTGGGAACAGCAGCGCCAGCACGACGGCTTCTGGGCCGAACGGCAAGATGGCGCTGATCGCATCTTCGGACGCATCCAGGGGCGCGAGTATTCGCTGGAAGTACAAAACAATTCGGAACAGGCTGTCTTCGCCGATGGCAAGGTTGCGTTGACGCTAAGGCTCCCCAGCCATCAGCTTACCTCATGGCAAGCGCTCGATGAATCGTTGGCGCGTTCTGACGCCTCGCGCGAACCATTTGCGCCAGCCGGGCTGGCTCCCGATCATGTCGTGGAGATGAAGCAATACTTCCGGCTCGAGGCGCTGCTGCGCGGCGTGCTGCGCAGCAACAGGGTCAATTGTGTGAATGTGAAATGCCTGCCCACTTTCGCAGCATCAACAGCCAGCGCAAGCAGCCAGCACACAACCACATCCAATGAAGCATAACCTACCAAGCATATATCTGAAGGAGAATAAAGCCGTGTCTCAGACAAGCGACGTGGACAAGATCAGACATGAACTGGCGAAGCATCACGACGAGATGATTGCTTTTCTGCGTGAGATTATTCGCATCCCCAGCTACGATAGCAAAATTGGCCTAGTGGGCGATGCCATTGCCGCCCGCATGCGCGAACTCAGCTTCGATGAAGTACGCCGCGACGCTATGGGCAATATCCTGGGCCGCGTCGGCTCTGGCCCGCGCGTGATGGTCTACGACAGCCATATCGATACTGTGAGCATTGCTGACCGCAGCCAGTGGCAGTGGGACCCCTTTGAGGGTAAAGTCGAGGATGGCATTATCTATGGCCTGGGCGCAGGCGACGAAAAATGCTCGACGCCGCCGATGATCTACGCCCTAGCTGTCCTCAAGCGCCTGGGGCTGGCAAAAGAGTGGTCGCTCTACTATTTCGGCAACATGGAAGAATGGTGCGACGGCATAGCCCCCAACGCGCTGGTGGAACATGAAGGCATCCGGCCAGAGTTCGCGGTCATCGGTGAATCCACAAGCATGCAGATTTATCGCGGGCATCGCGGGCGCATCGAGGTCAGCGTCACCTTCAAAGGCCGCACCTGCCATGCCAGCGCCCCGGAGCGCGGCGTCAACGCCATGTACCGCGCCATACCCTTCATCGAAGGCGTGCAGCAGCTTCACGAAGAACTGAAAACGCGCGGCGACCCATTCCTTGGCCCAGGCTCCATCGCCGTTACCAATGTCACCACCAAAACGCCTTCGCTCAATGCTGTTCCCGATGAGTGCAACATCTATCTGGACCGCCGCATCACCGTTGGCGACACCAAAGAAAGCGTGCTGGCCGAACTGCGCGCGCTGCCTGGGGGCGATGAAGCTACCATCGAAATCCCCATGTACGATGAGCCAAGCTATACCGGCTTCGCGTTCCCAGTGGAAAAGGTCTATCCCGCCTGGTCGCTTCCTGAAGAGCATGCATTGATTCAAGCCGCCAAAGAAACGACCCAGGCGGTCTATGGCAAGGCGGCGCCTATCAGCAAATGGGTCTTTTCGACCAATGCCACCTACTGGATGGGCAAAGCAGGTATTCCCTCGGTTGGCTTTGGCCCAGGCATTGAAACCTTCGCCCACACTGTGCTCGATCAAGTGCCTGCCGAGGAAGTGGCACAGTGCGCTGATTTCTACGCGGCTTTGCCACTCATATTGAGCGAGATGAGCCAGAAATAAAGATACTGAAAGTGAAAACCATTGCATGAAACGAGAGCCGATATTTAGCAACAACGCGCCCAGGCCGATTGGCCCCTATAGCCCCGCCATCGTGACCGAGCACCTGGTCTTCTGCGCCGGGCAAACACCTGTTGACCCCGCCAGCGGACAACTTATCAGCGGCGGCGTTCCAGAACAAACCGCGCGTGCCCTGGAAAACCTGAGCGCTGTGCTGCAAGCCGCCGGAAGCTCGCTGGATAATGTCGTCAAAACGACCGTCTTCCTCGTCAGCATGAGCGATTTTGCTGCGATGAACGAAGTCTATGCCCGCTATTTCCCTGATGTGCCTCCCGCCCGTACCACGGTTGCTGTGGCCGAACTGCCGCGAGGCGCGAGCGTTGAGATCGAATGTATCGCCCTGGCAAGTTGAACGAATAGGAAGAGGCAGGCAAGGGAGTGCGCGAGGTACTTGTATGACTCATCTCGCAGTTGTAGCTATCGGAGGCAATTCGCTCATCAAGGACAGCGCTCATCAGAGTGTGCCGGACCAGTGGAACGCTGTCTGCGAAACGGCCACCCACATTGCAGCCATGATCGGGCAGGGCTGGAACGTCGTGGTTACCCATGGCAACGGCCCACAGGTGGGCTTTATTCTGCTGCGTTCGGAGTTATCACGCTCCAAGCTGCATTCAGTGCCGTTGGACTCCTGCGGGGCTGACACTCAGGGTGCGATTGGCTACATGATACAACTGGCGCTGCATAACGAGTTTCGGCGGCGCGGCATCAACCGCCAGGCGGTTACGCTGGTGACCCAGGTGCTAGTAGACGCCAACGACCCGGCTATGCAGCGCCCAGCCAAGCCCATCGGACCGTTTTACAGCGAGGAGCAGGCCAGAGAACTCCAGGAGAGCGATGGTTGGGCTATGGGCGAAGACGCCGGGCGCGGCTGGCGGCGCGTCGTTGCCTCGCCGCGTCCCAAAACCATCATTGAGCAAGCGGCTATCCAGGCCATGATCGACCATCAGTTCATTGTGGTAGCCGTTGGCGGCGGCGGCATCCCTGTGATTCGTGATGAAGAGGGCAACCTGCGCGGCGTCGAAGCGGTGATCGACAAAGACCTGGCGTCTAGCCTGCTGGCTTCATCCATCAACGCTGATCTGCTCTTGATCTCCACAGCGGTTGAAAAGGTCGCGTTGAACTATCGCAAAGCGGACCAGCGCGACCTGGATACGCTTTCAGCTACAGAAGCGAAGCGCTATCTCGATGAGGGGCAATTCGCCAAGGGCAGCATGGGACCAAAAGTGCAGGCCGCGCTGGAATATCTGGAGCGCGGCGGCCAGGCAGCGCTGATTACCATGCCAGAAAGCATCGAACGCGCGCTGGTTGGCAAAACCGGCACCTGGATTCTTCCAGATGGAGCGGGGCTGCCAGACTATGTGAAGAAAGCCTCTCAGAGCATTTTATAGAGACGTGAGTAGAAGGATAACCTACCATGAAAACAAATCTGCGCGGCAAAGATTTTATCAGCACCCAGGAATGGACCAGAGAAGAACTGGAAACGGTGCTACACCTGGCTGATGACCTGAAGATGAAGTGGGCGCTCGACGAGCCAACGCCCTATCTGCGTGACAAGACGCTCTTCATGCTCTTCTTCTTCTCCTCCACCCGCACCCGCAACTCGTTCGAGGCCGGAATGACCCGTCTGGGTGGGCATGCCATCTTTTTGGAGCCAGACAAAATGCAAATCTCGCACGGCGACACACCCAAAGAGATTGGCAAGATTCTCGGCTCATACGGGCATGGCATCGCCATTCGCCACTGCGACTGGGGCGATGGCAATGGCTATCTGCGGGAAGTCGCCGAGCATGCTCACATTCCAGTCATCAACATGCAGTGCGATGTATACCATCCCTGCCAGGCTATGGCAGACCTGATGACGGTGCGCGAAAAGAAAGGCCATGATCTGCGCGGCAAAAAGGTTGTGATGTCCTGGGCCTACGCCAAAAGCTATACCAAGCCGCTTTCGCTGCCGGTTTCGGTGGTGCAGCTTTTCACACAGTTTGGCGCAGATGTCACCCTGGCGCATCCTCCGGGCTTTGAACTGATGCCCGAAATCATCAAAGACGCCGAGGAAAACGCGCGCCAGACCGGCGGCAGCTTCAAGATTGTCAACGACATGGATGAAGCCTTCGTCGGCGCAGATGTCGTCTATCCCAAAAGTTGGGGGCCGCTCTATTCGATTCCCGACCCGCAGGAATCGGCGGAAGCCATCAAGCGTTACAGCGGTTGGATTTGCGATGAGCGCCGCATGGGTCTGGCAAAAGATGATGCCATCTATATGCACTGCCTTCCGGCTGATCGTGGCGTCGAAGTGACCGATGCCGTAATCGATGGCCCGCAGTCTGTTGTCTACGACCAGGCCGAAAACCGCATGCACGTGCAGAACGCCATCATGGCGCTGACCATGGGTGGGCGCTAGTATCTGCCCGGAGGCGTTCTAATGCAGCAGTGGCAATACTGCACGGTAGAGTGGCTATGGGATGTCAAGTCCATTCGTGTGAATCTGCCTGATGATATCGAGAATCTGCATTCGGGCAGTTATGCCGAAGTGGTGGCAATCTTGACCCGGCTTGGCAGCGTCGGGTGGGAAGTGGCAACCTGTGTTGCGGCGGGCAACTGGCTCTTTTGGACACTAAAACGCCAGGCAGAGCCTCCTGAAGAACAAAGGGAAACAGAGCAATCGTGAAAAACAGTGGAAGGAAGCGGTCATGCCAAAAACACTGATTCGCGGCGGCCATTTGGTAACGGCTTCCGATGATTATATGGCCGATGTCTTGATCGACGGCGAGCGCATTGCCGCCATCGGGCAAGACCTGAGCACGCTGGCCGAAGGCGCTCGCGTTCTGGATGCCTCAGGCAAATACCTCTTCCCTGGCGCTGTCGATGTGCATACGCATCTCGACCTGCCACTGCCGCTGACCAATTCATCCGATGACTTCGAAACCGGAACGATTGCGGCAGCCTGCGGCGGCACAACAACCATCATCGATTTCGCCAACCAGTATCGCGGGCAAACGCTGGCCTACGCGCTGGAGACCTGGCACAGCAAGGCGCAGGGCAAGGCTGCCATCGATTACGGCTTTCATATCACCATCACTGATCTGACCAGCGCGCCGGAAAAAGCGCTGGCTGACATGGTGCGCGAAGGCATCACCAGTTTTAAACTACTGATGGCCTATCCCAACACCTTCATGGTCGACGACGAAACTATCTATAAAGTGCTGCGCCGTTCGGCGGATTTGGGCGCGCTGGTCTGCGTGCATGCCGAAAATGGCTGCGTCATTGATCTGCTGGTGCGCGAGGCTGTGGCCGCGGGGCAAACCGGACCGGCTCATCACGCCCACACGCGCCCGGCGCTGCTGGAGGGCGAGGCCACCGAGCGCGCCATAGCCCTGGCGAAGCTGGCGGGCGCGCCTGTCTATATTGTCCATGTAAGCTGCGAGGCAGCGCTCGACAAAATCATCGAGGCGCGCGGACGCGGCGAGCCGGTCTGGGCCGAAACGTGCCCGCAGTACCTCTTCCTCTCCGAAGAAAAATACGATCTGCCTGATTTTGAGGCGGCAAAATACGTCTGCACGCCGCCACTGCGCAAGCAAACAGATGCCGCGGCGCTCTGGGCAGCGCTGGAACGTGGCGACCTGGACGCCGTCTCCACCGATCACTGCCCCTTCTTTTTTCAGGGTCAGAAAGACCTGGGGCGCGACGACTTCACCAAGATTCCCAATGGCCTGCCGGGGATTGAGACGCGCGTCGGCCTGATCTACAGCGGCGGCGTTGGCAGCAAACGCTTCGATCTACAACACTTCGTCGATCTGGTCGCCACCAGACCGGCCAGGCTCTTTGGCCTCTATCCGCGCAAGGGAACGATCGCTGTCGGCAGCGACGCTGATCTGGTGCTTTTCGATCCCCAGCGCGAGGAGGTCTTGAGCGCGGCTTCGCATCATATGCACGTCGATTACAACCCCTATGAGGGCACACGTATCAAAGGTTCGGTACGAACCGTCCTGCTGCGCGGGCAAATCATCGTCGAGGAAGGCGCTTTTATCGGGCATGCCGGACAAGGCAGGTTTCTGAAGAGAGCAACGCTCTAGTAAAGAGGCTATACCATGATTGAAACAAAAACCAATGTGACCGGGCTGCGCTGCGTCAAGTGCAGCCAGCGCTACGACGAACGGCCTGACCTGTATACCTGTCCGGCCTGCGGCATCGAGGGCATTCTGGATGTTGAATACGATTATGATCTGGTACGCCAGGAACTAAATAAAGAAACATTGGCACACAACCGCCAGCAAAGCATCTGGCGCTATCTGCCGGTGCTGCCAGTGGGGCGGGGCGCAAGGCTGCCCACGCTGCAACTCGGCATGACGCCACTCTACGATGCACCACTGCTTGCCAGCGAGCTTGGGCTGGGCGGCCTGCTTATCAAAGACGATACGCGCAATCCAACCTGCTCGTTTAAAGACCGCGCCTCGGCTATTGGCGTCACCAAAGCGGCTGAACTGGGGCGCGACACCATCAGCGTGGCCTCCACCGGCAACGCCGCCTCATCGCTGGCAGGCTTCGCCGCCAATATGGGCCTGCGCGCCTTCATCTTTGTACCCGAAACCGCGCCGGAAGCCAAAATCACCCAACTGCTGGTCTATGGCGCAACGGTCTTCGCTGTCCAGGGCAGTTACGACCAGGCATATTATCTGGCGATGGATGCCGCCGCCGAATTTGGCTGGTATAACCGCAACTGCGCCATCAACGCCTATCTGGTAGAAGGCAAGAAGACCTGCGGCCTAGAGTTGGGCGAGCAGCTTCAAGATGGCATGGCCGATTGGCTGGTGGTGTCCGTAGGCGATGGCTGCACCATTGCGGGCATCTGGAAGGGCCTGGTTGAAATGCAGAAGCTGGGCGTGCTCAGCCGCCTGCCCCGGCTGCTAGGTGTCCAGGCTGCAGGCGCCGCGCCAATCTACGAATCCTTTCGGACCGGAGACCCCTTACAGCCTATTCCAGCCAACACGTTGGCAGATAGCATCGCTGTGGGCCAGCCACGCAACACCACCAAGGCCCTGCGCGCTGTCCAGGCATCCGGTGGCGCATATGTGAAAGTGAGCGACGAAGCGATTCTGGCCGCCATTCCGCGCCTGGCGCGCGCCACGGGCGTTTTTGCCGAGCCAGCCGGAGCGGCTTCGCTGGCAGGCGTCATGGCCGCCCGCGAATCTGGTGTGATTGGGCCACACGAGCGCGTGATTGTCGTTGCCACTGGCAACGGTCTCAAAGACATCAAAAACGCCAGGCGCACCGTCGGCCAGCCATTCTCTGTCGCCCCTTCGCTCGATGAGGTACGAGCGGCCTTACAACAGCAATAACCTGATGCGCTTTACCAGACGCTCTGCTTCCCGCTGGTGCTCATAAGCCTTGTCCAAGGGGCTTATTTCGGTGAGCACCAGCGAGCGTATGGTTTGGAATCCTATGCTATGCTATGAAAGATGTCATGACGATTTTCTGCAAGAAACCCGGTGAATTACAACTTTGTAAATAAGAGAAAGGGGACGGGCAGTCTTTCATCGCTAATACCCAGCACAAGCCTGCCCAACGTTTGATGAGTCTGCGGAACATTCCACCCACTAGGCGACGCTTTTTCTATGCGCCCTGGCATGTCATAGTCCTGCTCACTGCGTTGCTTGCGCTCTCTTCGTGCGCGCTCAACACTCCGACGGTAAACAACGCGCAAACACCCACAACAAGCTCCTCTTCCACCTCGCAGTCAGATAGCCCATACAAACCCAGTGCTCAGGCAGCCCAGGCAATCGACGAATGTACCAGTTCAGCATCAGCAGGTGGCTGCTATAGCCCGGAACAGATACAAACATTCTATGATCTCAATCCGCTGTATAAAAAGGGCTTCACTGGAAAAGGAGAGACGATTGTCATTCTCGATTCCTTTGGCAGCCCCACCATCAAGCAAGATTTGCACACCTTTGACCAAACGTTTGGCTTGCCCGATCCTCCATCATTCACCGTGGATTATCCTCTGGGGCAGGTACAGATTGACCCCAGCAACAGCGATCAGGCCGGCTGGGAAGGGGAGACAACGCTTGATGTCGAGTGGGCACATGCCATTGCTCCGGGCGCAAACATCGTGCTGCTCGTCAGCCCCGTTTCGGAGACGGAAGGCGTACAGGGCTTCCCGCAATTTGCCCAACTCTCCACCTATGCCATAGACCACAAGCTGGGTCAGGTATTCTCGATGAGCTTCGGCGCGACGGAGCCAACGCTGGTGGGGGATGCATGCAATCAACATCTGGGAACCGGCGAAGATTTGCGCAAAACCTACGATCAAACCGTTTTTCAGCGCGCAGAAAACGAGCACATTACGCTGTTCGCTTCATCTGGCGATGATGGCGCAACGGATGTAACCTGCAATTACCAGCAGCAAGATACCTATCATTTCGCGACGGTGGGCTGGCCTGCCTCTGACCCGCTGGTCACAGCGGTTGGCGGCACAAAGATCACCTTGAAAGACAGCGCGGGCCAATATGGAAGCGAACGCGCCTGGAATGATGATATTGGTTCCAGCGGCGGCGGGGTTAGCCAGTTTTATGCTACCCCAGATTGGCAGAAAAACTTGCCCAACCAGGGCATGCTCAATGGCAAGCGGGGTCTCCCTGATGTCGCCTGGGGAGCAGCAGTCAACTTCGCATTCTATCACTCATATCCTGGCAGTGGCAGCGGCTGGGACGCCATTGGCGGCACCAGCGCCAGTTCGCCTCAATGGGCTGGATTGATCGCCATTGCCGATCAGATGGCTGGCAAGCCCTTGGGACTCTTGAACCCGGCCATTTATCATCTGGCTGGCAAAGGGTTCCACGACATCACCAGCGGAGATAACAGCTTTGATGGCGTCACAGGCTATCAGGCTGGTCCAGGCTGGGACCTGGCAACCGGTTGGGGCACGCCCGATGCCGCCGTGCTGGTTCCGCTTTTGATTACCGCCGTTCAGCAAACGGCTGGATGAGCGCAGATAATTCGCCGGCCCACGAGAACCCTGGTGGGTTCTCGTGGGCCGGCGAAACCAATCTCCGTTATTGCTCGAAATGAAGACCGAAGAGGCTGAAGCTGTGGCGATGCTCTTCGAGGCGATGGCGACGATGCTCCTCTGGCGGAGCCGAAGCAGCCGGTGCCGGCGTTGAGGGGTGCGAGCGATGTTTCGACCCCATCTTTTCCAGCACATGGTCGACATCCTGCGTCACTGAAATGCCTTCCTTGGCTGCCCCTTGCGCCAGCCAGATGGGCATGGGCGTAAAGTGAATGCCTGACATCGTGGCCTTGCCCGGCTTGCCAATGTGGCAAGTTTCGTGCAGCATCACCAGATTAGCAATGTCATCAGGCATGGTAACCGGCTGACCAGAATATGGATTCGCCTTGAGCAAGGCTACCATCTTGGACACGCGCTCCGGGGCTTCCGCATCGTCCCACTCGCTCCACTCCACCATGTGATGAGCCTCCAGCGGACCTTCGCCCTGCGGATGCTTGCGGAACTGGCACAGCCAGCAGAATCCCGCCTCTTTCAGCAGCTTCTCACGATTGACCCGGAATTTTTCCGTCTCTTTCCGCTGCGGGTGTGCCGGGTCATCGATCAACACCGTGAACTGCTCCACAACCTCTTTCCCCACCTGCTGCTCCGCTTCCAGCGGCTCGTTCTTTTTAGCAGTTGCCCCCATGCGATCAAGCAGGTGGTCAACATCGCCTGCAATCTCAACTCCATCTTTGGCCGCGCTCTGCGAAAACCAGATCGGCCATGGCGTCGTATGTATCCCCGAAACCGGCCCCTGCCCAGGAAGACCACGATGGCAAGATTCATGAAGCACCATCAGGTTGGCAAAATCATCAGGGTCGTTCACTGCCTGACCCGAATACTTGTGGAGGTTAAAGAGGCCCAGCAGCTTTGTTGCCTTCTCGGGGTCAACATCGCCCCATTCGGCCCACTCGATCATATGGTGCACTTCCAGCGGGCCAGAGCCAAGCGGCTTTTTCTGGGCCTGGCAGAGCCAGCAGCCCAGCTTCAAATCCTCAAGTAGATGCTGCGCATTCTTATGAAATTTGGGCGTCTCGTCCTTGGGCATATTAATGGGCAGTTCATTGATCGTGATCGACAGATGTTCTACGGTCTCGTGAGCAACAACAATCGGCTCTTTCGCCATACCAATCTCCTTCGTCTTCTACCAGGCCACTGTGCCGGGCGCGCATCTATACGCCACAGCGTGAGGCGGCATACAATCGGTGAATTGAGGTATAACCGTCCGTCGTCGATAGTAACACCGAATGAATGTCCTTGCAAGAGGGAAGTGATAGCGGAAAGAGGGTCAGAACAGATGGCGTGGCAGCCGCTCACTACTCTGAGCAGGCGCGCGCTTACGCTTCCTTTCCTGGGACTTTTGAGGCAGTCAGAAGTACAAGGCATAGAAGTTGCGCTGCTGTTCAGAAGAATCCTGTGCAAAAAAGCGGATGAGAAGAAGAAGAAGAAGAAGAAAGGAGCGCTATGGCTGCTTTAGATCATTTCAGGGTGGCAATCCTTGCTACCGACGGAGTTGAAGAAGTCGAATTAACCGAGCCAGCCAAGGCATTGGGCCAGGCCAGCGCAAAAACGGATGTGATTTCGCTCCAGCCGGGGCGCATTCAGGCGTTTCGCCACACCGACAAAAACAACCAGATTCCGGTTGATCTCGTCATCGATCAGGCTGATCCGGCAAACTACGACGCGCTGCTGCTGCCAGGCGGCACGGTCAACGCCGACCGAATGAGGATGCAGCCCAGGGTTCAGCAGTTTATTCGCGCCATGGCGAACGCCAATAAACCCATGGCCGTGATTTGCCACGCACCCTGGGAACTGATTTCGGCGGGCCTGGCACGCGGGCGCACCCTGACGAGTTGGCCGACCCTTCAAGATGACCTCCGCAACGCCGGGGCAAATTGGGTCGATCAAGAAGTAGTCATCGATGGCAACCTGATCACCAGTCGCGGACCCCAGGATATTCCTTCCTTCAACCGCGAGATGATACGCCTCTTCACCCGCAGCACTCAGGCAGCTATGCCGTGAGGCTTGATAGCAGGTATCAGAGCAAGCGCCTGGGCAACCACTTTGGAGTGGTTGCCCAGGCGCTTCTTTTTATGGGAGATAGTCGTTGTTGTAGGCTTTGGTCACGTCAGGTGCACTGCTGAGCAATCCATACGACTGCATAAAACTTCCCATCGCTTGCCAGGTTGCCGGATCATTATACCCGGCTTTGGTGGCGTTACTTTCCCATACTGGAATGGTCGCTTGCAGCACCGCCAGCGCGGTGGCTGCATTCTGAGCATCGCTCAGGCCAGGCACATACTTTTCGCTGATCGTCAGAGCCTGCTGAGGATGCGCAATCGTATACTGCACCCCGCGCAGCGTGGCTGCCACCACCGCTTTGATATCGCTGGCATGCGCGTCAAGCTCGCTTTGCAACGCGCCCAGCCCATTGGAGACAAGCGGCAATTGTGGCACCACATCTGACAGCGCCAGCGTTCGCACCGGAAAGCTCGCCTGCTGGAACTGGATAGCCTCGTTGTTGACGTAGCCCATAACCGCATCCACCTTGTGACCCATCAGCGCCGCCACCTGGGTGAAGCCAATGTTCTGAATCTTCACATCCGACGTGCTCAACCCAGCGCTTTGCAGCAACGCCAACAGGCCAAAATACGTTTCGCCATAGGCTCCAGGGGTGCCAATCGTGTGACCTCTCAAATCCGCCGCCGTATGAATCGGCGAATTCGCAGGCACCATTAGCGCCACCGGATATTTGGTATACACATTCGCCACGTAGACCAGCGGAATATTGTGGTCGCGCGCCTGGAGCATTTCATCTCCGCCGCCGAACACCACATCTTCTCTGCCAGCCGCCACGGCCCCAAACTCATCTTCCGTAAAGGAGTGATGTCGCAGCGTCACATCCAACCCGGCATCCTTGTAATAGCCGAGCGAATCCGCCACATAAAAGGGCGCAAATTGGATATTGGGAACGTAAGTCAGGCCAACCGTAAGGTGATGCAGTGAGCCACTTGCCCCTGCGCCACCGCAGCCCGCCAGCATGGTCAGCGCCAGCGCAAGCAGCACGGGCAGGCCAACAGCCCGCAGCCGAAACAAACTAAAGATAGGCATACAGCGGTATTACGCCTCCATATATGAGAGCCAGCGCTCCAGCAGCCGCACCAGGCCATAGAGCAGGGTCGCCAGCAGCGCCAGCATCAGCAAGGTCGCAAAGACCCCGGCAGAATCGGCAAAATTGTAATCAATGAGCAGCAGTTCCCCAAGCCCGTGGCCGGCAACCACAAACTCACCGACCACCGCTCCGGTGATCGAAAGGGTCAAGCTGGTGCGCAGCCCGGCCAGAATGCTGGGCAATGCCAGGGGAACTTCGATGCGCCAGAGCAGCGCCCACCAGCCAGCACCTTCGGTGCGCGCAGCATCAATCACATCGCGGTCCAGCGTGCGCAGCCCCAGCACGGTACTCACCACCATCGGGAAAAACACGATCAGCGCGCACAGCACAATCACCGGCAAGAGATCATAGCCAAACCACAACCCGATCAGCGGCGCGATAGCAATCGCGGGTATCGCCTGGCTGGCGGCAAGATAGGGCTGAAGCGCATGTGCTGCCAGGCGGCTGCGCACAATCGCGTAGGCCAGCGGCTGCGCCACCAAAGCGCCAAGCGCGCACCCCGCCAGACTTTCGATCAGCGTCGTCTGCGCATAGCTGAGCAAAGCATCGTGGGTCAGCGAGTTCCAGAAAGCGCGCAGCACATCGAGCGGATAGGGAAGCTCGAAGGCTGACACAAAGCCCATCTGGACGATAGCTTGCCAGAGCGCCAACAACACCAGACCCAGCAGCAGCGGCGACAGAACGCGCAGGCCACGGCTGGCAGAGAAGCGACGCGGGCGCGTCGTGATGCCCCTTTCATCGGGCGCTGCTGCCAAAGACGCCTGCGCCTGGTGAAGTTCGCCAGACGACGGGGGGTCAAGCGCGGAAGCAGACGGTTTGGGGGGTGAGATCGACCGGATACCCATGACAAAGCCTCCTCGGAATATGCGGCTGAGGAGGCGCTTCAAGCGACCCACCCCAGCCGACATTACCGACCTGGGGCGGCGCAGAGGAGAACACAGCAACGCACGGCCTTCAGCGGACGTGCGCCAGCGATGCGACCTTCTCCCATCCGGACTGTAACCGTCGGCCCCGGCATCTCACCGGGTCTGCCACGCCAAAAGGTGCGGCTCGCGGGCTTGGCGTCACGCATCTGCAAAGACGCCCTACCGCCGGTCAGGGATTTCACCTTGCCCCGAAGGTCAAACGTTGACTGGCAGAAAACCTCACACATCTGGCATCGTATCTCGGCTCTGAGGTTCCCTGCTCATCTTAAACCATACCGCTTCATCCCGCATTTTGTCAAGGGTAGCCCCGGCAGGCACGCCTCCGCATAAAGCGCTCGATGCAAAATCCCCTTTTTTTGATGCCTTCCTGGCGCACGGTCTCCAGACAGAACGCTGAAGTTCAGCCTTCAGGCAATCGAGACCCGAAGGGCTTCGGCGGAGCAAAAAAGAAGGAGATCGGTCTTCATGGCTACCACTTCCAAGGGTCTGCATCGTCTGGTCAACAGCGCCATCGTCCTGTCGGTCCTGTTCGCTGGCCTGCTTGGCCTGGGGCTGCGCGCCAACGCGGCCAGCCACACGACCATCACCGCTAGTCATCATGCGGTCGCTGACGTTTATGATCCACCGCCGGGACACTAAACCAGTTGATAAGGCAGGGCGGCCATCACTGGAGGTTTGTGGAGATGGATGGGAACGGACAGAGGGCGAGAGGTGCCAGCAATGGCATCTCTCGCCTTTACTTAACATGCTAAGACAGAAAGAAGCTATTTTCGGTCCAACAGTTTACGAGCAATACCCATCTGTTCGTAGGCTTCCGCAAAGCGACCCTGGGCAGCCAAAAACTGTCCATAGCGATCATGGGCCCGGCCCAGATATTCACCCCCCTCTATATGCTCAAGGATCGTAATGGCTTCTTTGTATGCTTGCTCCGCCGCCGATATATCTTGTTTAGCGGCATACGCCCGGGCCAGGGTCTCGTACAACTGACCCTCCGTTCGGTAATTCTCCATCCCTCGTAACGGCCTCAACCCCTCCTGGGCAGCTTTGATCGCTTCATCAGGATTGCCTCGCGCCAGATGCAGCGAGGCAATATTTCCCAGCGCAACTCCGCGCGCATGTATGTTACCGCTCTGCTCGGCAGCTTTTAGCGCCTTTGCTAAGTGTTCCTCAGCCCTTTGATAATCTTCCATTTTGGTCAACAGTTGGCCCAGCATCGCGTGTAATCGCGGCACCAGTTGCGTATCATTCAACTGCTTAAAGAGTTCCAGAGCACGACCGATGGCTACCTCAGCATGAAACAGATCACCGCTCTCCTCATAAGCCAGGCCCAATCCCCAATAAGCCAGCCCCCATTGACGGGGGTCATTCATATCTTCGGCCAGCTTGCAAGCTTCTTTGTAGTAGAGGATGGCCTCAGTATGGTGGCCCAACGCCATATGGTCATTGGCTAGCGATTTATAGATCAGCAGCTTCAATTCTGGGTCGGTCACAATCCCACTGGTCATGGCTGCCAGACACTGAAGATGATATTCCCGCGCCTTGGCTGGCTGAGCCTGCTCGTAATAGCACACGCCCAGGAGATTACGTATCCGCTCGGCCATCTCAAGAAGCTGCGCCTTTTTCGTAGGTGGTGTATGAACACGCGCCTCCTCGACCACTTCCAAGCCTCGCTCCAGCCAGCCTTTCGCCTCGGAAAACTGCCTTGCCCACACGCCAGCCCAGCCAGCCAGCCAGTACCAGCGCGGTCGGTCGTAAGGAGCAAGGCCATCTGGTGGCTCGCCAATAGCCACATGCAGCGCTTCAAGTGCCTTTTCTGCTTGATTCTTTCCAAGGAATGTCTCGGCCTCTTTCAGCATCTCTCTGGCCTCCGCTTCATGCTGCTGGCGTTCCTCTTCCGATACGCTAGACGCGGCAGCGCTCTCGCTCATCAGCGTTGCCAGGCTCACTTCGCCTTCGCCCAAAAAGAAGGAGATCGGGCGGCCCAGACGCTCTGCCAGAGTATGCAGCGCTTGAAACGAAGGCGTCATCTTGCCGCGCTCCACTGCCGAGATGTAGCTTTTGGAATACGTCGCGCCTGCAAGCTCTTGCTGGGTCATATTGGCGGCAATGCGGGCCTGGCGCACGCGCTCGCCAATGATGGCGCGGCTGATCGCCTCTTTCGAACTTTTGCCAGCGCCGCTGGATACCTCTGGCACCACATCTGATAATGAGAGATACCTGTACTCGCTCATGGTTTCGTGCGTTCGCCCTGTCCGCCCAGAAGAGGCGAGGACGGCTCCTTTCATGCGATAGTGGCGCGCTATCAAGCGCCTATCCTCCAACGACTATACCCAACATCTGCTCTAAAGCGAAGGAGAGCTAAAGAAGAAGGTCATCGCCCTCTGCCAGATTGACCACCGAACTCAGAGCAGGGACGCATCCATAATCACGTACAGATTACCATAACCGGGCAACCCCAGAAACGCCAGACCGATACACCGCCGCCACATCATCGACGGTTGTTTCATAACACTTCCTTGCATCTCGCCAAACACCAGCAGATGCGTTACACTAGCGTATGACACAACCACACACAAGCGGAGATGAGGAAGTCCATGAGTAACCGAGCGCCCTTTACTCGGCTGGTTGCCGCACTGCCCGCAACTGTGCCATTCGTTGCCCCTGAAGCCCTGGAACGACGCAACGGGCGGCACATGAAGCTCAGGCTGGGGGCCAACGAAAGCGCCTTTGGCCCCTCGCCGCGTGCGAAGGAAGCCATGCGCGCAGCCATCGAGCAGGTGGCCTGGTATGGTGACCCGGAAAGCTATATGCTGCGCGAAGCGCTCGCCCGATATTATCATATCAAAATGGAACAGATTGTGGTAGGCAGCGGCATCGATGATTTGCTGGGCCTGGTAGTGCGGGCCTATCTGGAACCTGGGGATCGAGCGGTCACCTCGCTAGGAGCGTATCCTACCTTCAATTATCACGTCATCGGCTACGGTGCCAGCCTGGAGCGGGTGCCCTATCGCAACGACCAGAACGACCTGCCCGCGCTGGCAGAAGCCGCCGCGCGCGTCGGCGCGCGGCTGGTATATCTTGCGAACCCAGACAACCCTTCGGGCACCTGGCACACCGCAGATGACATCCAAGCCTTTCTTGAACGCCTGCCAGCCGATTGCCTGCTGCTGCTGGATGAAGCCTACAGCGATTTTGCTCCAGCCCAGGCTATTCCTGCCATCGATGTAAATGACCCACGTGTGCTGCGGCTGCGCACGTTCTCAAAAGCATTTGGCATGGCAGGGGCCAGAATTGGCTATGCCATGGGGGATGTCCAGACGATCAGCGCTTTTGACAAGATTCGCCTGCATTTCGGCGTCAACCTGATCGCGCAGGTGGGCGCGCTGGCCGCACTGGAAGACAGCGACTATCTGCAACAGGTGGTGGCAGAAGTAACAAAGGGTCGGCAAGAATACGCAGAACTGGCGCACAGTCTGGGGATGCCCAGCATCCCATCGGCGGCCAATTTTGTCTCTATCGACGTGGGCGGACCCGAACGCGCCCGCGCGTTGGTGGAGGCGCTTGCTGAGCGCGATGTCTTTGTGCGCATGCCCGGCGCGCCACCGCTGGACCGCTGCATCCGTGTGACGGTTGGCACGACAGAAGAACGCGCCGCGTTCGCAATCGTGCTGCGCGAAGTCTGGCCGTCCGTCGCGGCAGCTAGTCTTTCGCATCAATAGCTGCTTCTTGCCAGAGTGACGCCCTTCTGTTAAGCTGCTGCCAGGAACCCATTGTTCTCCGAAAGGCTTCCAGAACTTATGGCACAGCATTCTCATGGCTCGGTCGTCATCATCGGCGGAGGGTCCACCGCTGCCCTCTGCGCCGTGCGACTGGCCGAACAAGGCTTTCAGGTCACCGTGCTGGAAAAAGCCCGGCGCGGCAATGGCTCGTCGTCGCGCTCGGCGGCGGGCATCCGCGCGCAGTTCGGCGTTGAAGAAACGGTCATTGGCATGCGCTATTCCGAATGGTGGTACGCGCATTTTCACGACCATTTACAGACGCCCACCGAGCGACGGCTGCATCCGGTGATGCGCCAGAACGGCTATCTCTTCCTCTATGAAGACCCGAAGCAAGCCATGCCCGATACCCCTTTCACGCGCCAGGCGGCAACAAACGCCTGGCAGCAAGCGCAAGAACACGCCGCGATGCAGCGGCGGCTGGGCCACCCCGTTGAACTCTTGACGCCTGCCGAGATACAGCAGTGCTGGCCGCATCTGGAGGTAGACCGCTTGATCGGCGCGACCTGGTGCGCCGAAGACGGCTTTCTCATTCCCGATATGATTTACGGTGAAGGCTTTCGCCGGGCACAGGAGTTGGGCGTCGAAGTGCGCGAACACACAGAAGTACTCGGCGCAACCATCCAGGGCGAGCGCATCGTCACCCTCCAGACTAACGCTGGCCCCATCGCTGCTGATTGGGTCGTCAACGCCACCAACGCCTGGGCGCCGCGTGTCAGCCAGCGCCTTCAGGGCATGCCGCTGGCAATCTCGCCACAGAAACGCTACCTCTACTTCTGGAAGCCGACCGCGCTCATCATGGAGCCAGAGCGCTGGCAGCACTTGCCCATGACGATCTATGGCATGGGCGTGGGCCGCGGCGCGCACACGCGCCCGGAGGGCGAACTGTTGCTGCTGGCCTGGGCACGCGAAACCCCGCCGGAGCCAGATTTCACCGATGCCGACCAGGATGCCATTCGCCCTGGCTTTTCGCATCGCGAAGGGGTGGAAAACTTCGGCTACGCGGTGCTGGAACAGGTGGCAACATTTGCTCCGCGCCTGGTCGATGAAGGCGGGCTGGTCGCCACAACCTCCGGCTTTTATGGCATGACGCCTGATGCCAACCCGCTCATCGGCTTCGACACACGCCTACGCAATCTGTTGCACGCGGCAGGCTTTTCGGGGCACGGCTTGATGCACGCGCCCGTCACCGCCGTGCTGGTGGAGGCGTTGATTGCTGGCAGCATCAAAGATGGGCACGCGCAGCTACCGCCGCCCTTCGAGAAGTACACCATCAACCTGGCGACCTTCGACCCAGGCCGCGATTTCAGCCGCTCGCAAAAAGAAGGGCATGTCCTGTGATGCCATCAATACTGTCAATTGTGTGGGAAGGGTGCAAAGATGCCACGCATCATTCTTGATACTGACCCGGGCATTGATGATGCCCTGGCGCTCTTTCTGGCGCTGGCCTCGCCGGAAGTCCAGTTGGAAGCCATCACCACGGTGCATGGCAATGTTCCGGTAGAGATGACGACGCACAACGCGCTGGGCCTGCTCGAACTCGCCGGGCGCAGCGATATTCCCGTGGCGCGTGGCAGCGCCCAGCCATTGGTGCGTTCGCCAATCGATGCCAAATATGTACATGGCCCCACCGGCCTGGGAACGCTGACCCTCCCTGAAGCGCAGACCAGCGTCGTCAACCAATCTGCCGCCGACTTCATTATCGAGCGCGTCCAGGCTGCCCCAGGCGAAATAACGCTGGTGCCGATTGGCCCGCTGACCAATCTGGCCCTGGCCCTGCGGCGCGAGCCTGCCATTGCTGCCCAGGTGCGCGAAGTGGTCATCATGGGCGGCGCGCTGCATGTGCCCGGCAACGTCACCCCTGCTGCCGAGTTCAACATCTACGCCGACCCGCACGCGGCGCAGGTCGTTCTCAAGGCGGGCTGGCCGATTCGGCTGGTGGCGCTCGATGTGACCAATGTGACCACCATGAGCCGCGAGCAGACCCGCCAGCTTGCCCAGCAGCAAAGTCCAATCACGCGCTGCATCGAGCAGATGGTCGAGTTCTATTTCGAGGTATTTGCTCCCGCTTTTGGCAGTAACGTGCTACGCCTGCACGACCCGCTGGCGCTGGCCGCCGCCTTTCGGCCAGACTTCATCGAGTGGGTACCGGCCTATGTGGATGTGGAGCTAAACGGCACACTCACTTTCGGCGAAACGGTGGCCTTCTTCCGACGCTCCGAAGGCGGCGCGCCATTGCCCAACGTGCAGGCAGCGGTTGGCGTCGATGCCGAGCGCTTTGTCGCCTGGTTTCTGGAGCGGCTGGCATCGCTCGTTGAATAGCGCTCTGACTCAGGTTCGTTTTGACGCGGCGATGCTCTGACCCTATGAGCGCGGCAACCCAAGCACATGCTGACTGATGAAGCTCAGGATGAGGTTATTGGACACCGGAGCGACGCGATAGAGCCGCGTTTCGCGGAACTTGCGCTCCACGTCATACTCAACAGCAAAGCCATAGCCGCCGTGCGTATCCAGACAAACGTTGGCCGCCTGCCAGGATGCCTCAGCCGCCAGCAGCTTTGCCAGGTTGGCTTCAGCGCCGCATTTCTCGCCCTGGTCAAAGAGCCAGGCCGCCTTATAGCGCATCAGATCGGCGGCCTCAATCGCGCCGTATGCCTGGGCAATCGGAAACTGCACGCCCTGGTTCTGGCCGATAGGCCGCCCGAACACCTCGCGGCTCCGGGCGTACTGGCTGGCCCGCTCGATAAACCAGCGGCCATCGCCAATGCACTCGGCGGCAATCAAGATACGCTCGGCATTCATGCCGTCTAGGATATAGCGAAAGCCCTGGCCCTCCTGGCCGATAAGCTGATCGGCTGGAATCTCCAGATTGGTGAAAAAGACCTCGTTGGTCTCGTGATTCATCATCGTTGCCAACGGGCGCACTTCGATGCCCGCGCCAGCCGTGCGCAAATCCACCAGGAACAGGCTCAGCCCCTGGGTGCGGTCCGTCACCGCCTCAATGGGCGTCGTGCGCGCCAGCAGCAGCATCAAGTCGGAATGCTGCACGCGCGACGTGAAGATTTTCTGGCCGTTTACTACATAATGGTCGCCCTGGCGCACCGCCATTGTCTGAATGCGTGTGGTATCAGAGCCAGCATTCGGTTCGGTGACGCCAAACGCCTGGAGCCGCAGGCTGCCATCGGCAATGCCCGGCAGAAAGCGCTGCTTTTGCGCCTCGTTCCCATGCCGCAGCAGCGCACCCATGATATACATCTGCGCGTGGCAGGCCGCCGCATTGCCCCCGGAGCGGTTGACCTCCTCCAGAATAATGCTCGCCTCCAGCACGCCCAGGCCGGAGCCGCCATATTCCTGCGGAATCAAGGCTGCCAGCCAGCCGCCTTTCGTCAACTCCGCGACGAATGCTTCAGGATAGGCGCGGCGTTGGTCCAGGTCGCGCCAGTAGGCATCGGGATAACGCTTGCACAGATCGCGCACTGCCACGCGGATCGCCTGTTGTTCATCGCTCAGCCGAAAGTCCACATTTGCCCCCTTTCTGCTGAATTGCGGCCCAATCATACAAGTTGAAAATAGGGCAGCGTTACGTCTTCATCAGCCTCCACAAAAACCACCCGCACCGCCGCGCCAATCCTCACAGCGCCCGCGTTTGGCTCGCTGCCGGTAATCCTGGTCATCATGCGCACGCCTTCCGCCAGTTCGACAATAGCTACCATATACGGCGCCTGCCCGGCAAACGGACCAAACGCCCGATGTACCACCGTATACGAGTAAATCGTTCCTGTTCCCTGCGCTTCCACCCAGGAGAGCGTATCAGCGAAGCAGTGCGGGCAAATCGAGCGCGGATAAAAGATGAACCGCTGGCAGGCATCGCAGCGCTGAATCAGCAGCTTCCCTTGCTTCACGCCTTCCCAGAAGACCTTGGAATCGCCATCGGGCATTGGGACCGGAATATGCTCGGCCATGCTACGCATCCCTCCCCAGAATGATCGTTGCCGCCGACGACAGCACGCCGCCTGTGCCATGCGCCAGCGCGATCTTCGCATCGGGCACCTGGCGCTCCTTGCATTCGCCGCGCAACTGGCGTGTGGCCTCGATCAGCAAGAAGATGCCATACATGCCCGGATGGCAATAGGACAAGCCGCCGCCGTTCGTATTCATCGGGAATGGTCCGCCCGGCGCGGTGCGCTGGCCGCTCACAAACGCGCCGCCTTCGCCCGGCTGGCAAAAGCCCAGCGCCTCCAACGTCAGCAAGACCGTGATGGTAAAGGAATCGTAGATTTCCACCACGTCAATCTCATCGTGTGTGACTCCGGCCATTGCCATCGCATCACGCCCCGTTTGAACGGCTCCCGTCACCGTCAGATCAGGCATGTTAGTGATGCCATAGTGCGTATGCGTTTCACCATGCCCCAGCACCCAGACCGGCGTTTTGCGCGTGTCCCTAGCGCGTTTCGCAGAAGCAACGACCACCGCGCCGCCGCCATCGGTGACCAGACAGCAGTCGAGCAGATGCAGCGGTTCGGCAATCCAGCGTGAATTGAGCACGTCATCGATGATGATCGGCGTTCTCATCATCGCCTTCTCGTTCAGCATCGCCCACTTGCGCGTCGCTACCGCAATCTCTGCCAATTGCTCGCTGGTCGTGCCATATTGATACATATGGCGCATTGCCGCCAGCGCGTATGCGCCCACTGGAGCAGGCAGCCCATAGGGACGCTCAAATTGCTCAGCCAGCGTCGCGTGCTCGATGGGCCGGTTGCGCGACTGATCGGAGCGTTGGGTGCTGCCATAGGTAATCAGCGCGACCTCAAAGCGGCCAGTTTCGATGCCCGCCAGCGCGTGGCCCAGATGGGCCTCGAACGATGAGCCGCCAATATTCGTTCCATCGGTGTAGCGCGGCTGAATGCCCAGATATTCAGCCAGCATCAGGTTTGGCGACCAGGACCAGTTGCCCGCAACAAACAGCGCGTCAACGTCGCGCTTTTCCAGCCCGGCATCGGCCAGAGCAGCTTTGGCCGCCTGCGCCTGCAATTGCAGGACGGTTTTGCCCGGCGTCAGACCCAGGTCGGATTCTGCCACGCCCACAATGGCGGCGATACGATCTGATCTCATGCAAACAAGCTCGCTCTCTTTGCGCAATAGCGAAAGCGTCGCGCTTCGCGTTCCCAGTGTAGCACGGCTGGGCGGCTCTCACCAGTGGGGCGTCTTGCGCATCCTCCCGGTGTTTCAGCTTTGTTTTCCCACCCCCTATGGCTAGTGTGGCTAGTGTGGCTACTTCGTTCATCAAAGGAAAACAGCAAATGAATAAACGTAACTACTCAGGTAGGGTTGCTGGAGCTGCTACAATAGGGCCATGAGGCAAGAGGACCGCATCGCCCACCTGGAACAAGAAAATGCCGCGCTCGAGCGGAGTTGGCAGCCGTCTACGCACGGCTCAAGCGGCTCGAACACCGGCTGGCGAAAGATAGCCACAATAGCAGTCAGCCGCCCTCGCATGATGGCGTGGCGCGCCAGCGGCGGAGGTAGCACAAAGCGAGCGAGAAGAAATCAGGCGGGCAAGTTGGTCACCCTGGACACACTCTGCTCCCAGCGGCCACGCCAGACGAGGTGGTGAGCCATCGTCCAGCAACATGCCAGCACTGTCAGCAGTCGCTCGCGGGGGTTCCAGGGGAAATCAAGGAACAGCGGCAGGTGCATGACTTGCCGACCATACACCTTGTCGTGCGAGCGCATCGAGCAGAGCAGGTGTGTTGTCCGGCTTGTCAGCAGATCAGCACGGGCACGTTTCCGGCAGGGGTAGAAGCCCCCGTGCAATATGGGCCGCAGGTGCGCGCGCTCGGGGTGTATGTGCATCAGTATCAGTTGGTGCCCCTGGCGCGAACGTGTGAACTCCTGGCGGATCTGTATGGGTGTCAGATCTCCGAAGGGACCCTCGCCAGGTGGGTGCAACGAGCCTCCCGCGCCTTGGGACCAACGGTGGCTCGCATCGCCGATCTGCTGAGCGCCAGTTCGCTCCAGCACGGAGATGAGACCGGCGTGCGAATAGAAGGTCAGGGGCACTGGGTGCATGTCAACAGCACGCGGTGGCTCACGCACCTGGCCTGGCATCCCAAGCGCGGACGCCAGGCGTTGGAAGCGATTGGCATCTGGCCGCAGTTTCGGGGGCGGGCGATGCACGATCGCTGGGCTAGCTATGATCGCTATGCGTGCGCCCATAGCGTGTGCGGGGCACATCTGGTGCGGGATTTGACCTACGTCGAGGAAGAGGAAGACCAGGTGTGGGCCGGAGAGATGAAAGATCTGCTGCTGAGTATGCAGGCGGCGGCAGCGGAGTGGCGGCAGCGCGGAGCAAGGTGTGTACCAGCAGAGGAGCGGGTGCAGTGGCAAGCCCGCTATTTTGAACTGCTCGCTGCGGGCTTTGCCGCCCAAGCACCCCCAGCCACCTCAGATCTCCCGAAGCAACGAGGACGACGCAAGCAAAGCGCCGCCAAGAACTTGCTGGATGACTTGCTGCGGCGAGCCGACCAAGTGCTAGCGTTTGTAGAAGATCTGCGGGTGCCCTTCACCAACAATCAGGCGGAGCGAGATTTGCGCATGCTCAAGGTCCAACAAAAGATTGCGGGCACCTTTCGTAGTCGGGATGGTGCGACCGCCTTTTGTCGCATCCGTAGTTACCTCTCGACCATGCGCAAGCAGGGGCATGCCATGCTTGCCGCTTTGGCGGCTATCTTTGTTGGCAAACCACTCCCCGTCGCTTGGGGCACCTGAGTAGTTACGAATAAACATAATCTTTTTGATAAGAAATAACGTCGCTTATCAGGTAAAATGCCCAAGAATCCACACTAGCCACACCCTCCGCTAAGATATGCTTCCTACGGCCCTTGACGCCCCGCTGCTGATATGCTAGGATGCGACTACAGAGGATGGTTGAGGTTTGGCTGGGCAAGGAATGAGCCTGAAGGGGCAAGAGGAGAAACACATGCCGCTTGCTGGTTCGGCCTTACGTCTCACCGAAAGGCAATTAGCGCGACTTCGGGCCATTGTCAAGTCAGAATACGCGGCGTTTGGCTGGCAATTGCCGCCCGCGCAGATAGATATACTCGCTTTCAGCGTTGCCCGCACCTGCGCGGGTCTGAATGGGTCATACAGCGAGGCAGGCGCTCGCAGAGTCGCTCGCACCTGGGCCTGGCTGCGCGCCGATGTCTTCCCTGGCGACCCGCTAATCGCCTATGCCCAGGCGGTCATCGAGCGCGAGCGACGCAACTGGAAGCTCACCACGCTGACCAGCACTGATTCTCGGCTGATGGCGCTGGATTCCCTTTATTTCACCTACATTCATCGCGGCGGCTATCCCCTCAGCGATGTCTGGGAAAACGCCCGCTCCTTTGCCCGTGGTGTGAATCCCGCCCAATAGCGCCCACTTGCAGCGCTGCCTCTCGCATGGCTCAAACGATATGCCATGCGAGAGGCAGCGCTCTTTGGGGGACCAAACGCGAGCGTTACTTGCTGCCGTTTGTATGGCCGTTCTGGAGGGCCGTGAACACGCGCTCCGGTGTCATGGGAATGCGCGTCACATGCACGCCAACGGCGTCAGCAATCGCGTTGGCGATCACCGCCGCGCCTGGAATAACCGGCGGCTCGCCAACGCCCTTCGCTCCAAAGGGTCCATTGGCCGAGGCCACCTCGACCAGCAGCGTATCGATCTTCGGCGCAACCCGCGCGCCCGGAATGGCGTAGTCCATGAAGCTGCTGTTCAGCAGTTGGCCCTGCTCATCATACTGCATCTGCTCATAGAGCGCCCAGCCCAAGCCCTGCACGATGCCGCCCATCATCTGCCCTTCCACTTCAGCCGGGTTGATGGCAAAGCCAATATCCTGCGCGGCGGCATACTCCAGCACAGACGTCTGCCCCGTCTCAGGGTCAACGGCCACGCGGGCCACATGTGCCGTAAACATCGGGGCGCCGCCCGTAATAGCGACTGAGCCACGTCCAAGGACTGGCGCATAGCGCGCGCCAAAGCTCATGCTGCGCGTGGCAATCTCGCTGAGATTGATGCCGCGCGAGGCCGCGCCCTGCACCTGCACCCGCCCAGGAATCAGTTCCAGGTCGCCCACAGCGGCCTCCAGACGATCAGCCGCAATGTCCAGAATCTGGCGGCGCGCATCTTCTGCTGCCTGTTTGACGGCAGCGCCAAGCGTATAGGTCACTTTGCTGCCGCCCGTTGCCCCCATCCATGGGGCAGAGTCAGTATCCCCATGTACCAGCCGAATTGAGTCAGGCGATTGATTCAAGATTTCAGCGGCGATCAGCCTCATCACGGTATCCGAGCCGGTCAGGTCCACTGACCCAACCATCAGGGTCAGCGTGCCGTCGCCATCCATCCGGCAAGCCGCCGAGGCAGGTTCCAGACCGCCCGGCCAGCCGCCAACCGCCAGGCCCACGCCAATCTTGCGGCCCTGGGCGTCGGTTTCGTTGGGGCGGCGATTCTTCCAGAGCGGATGCTCAGCAATCTTCTCCAGGCATTGGCGCAGCCCAACTGCCGGGAAAGCAGGGCCATCGGGCCGTTTATCGCCTTCAACAACGGCGTTGCGCAGCCGGAACTCCAGCGGGTCCAGCCCCAGGGCGCGCGCCAGCGCGTCCATATGCGATTCAATGGCGAAGGTTGCCTGCGGCGCGCCGGGCGCGCGATAGGCCCCTGAGCCTGGCTTGTGCGTCAGCACCTCATAGCCGCGCAGGTCCAGATTCGGGCAGCGATAATAGCCGCCGATCATAATCGCCGCGATGCCTGCAGGCGCGCCAGGAAACGCCCCGGCGTCAAAGACCAGCCGCGCCTGAAGCGCGGTGAGTGTGCCATCCTTCCTGGCCCCAGCCTTGACAGTCAGGATACTTTGCGGCGCAGGGTTGCCTGCCAGAAAATCATCGCTGCGCGTAAAGCTCAGCAGCACCGGCTTGCGCACGGCCACCGCCAGCGCGGCCACCAACGGCTCCAGCAGAATAAACTTGCCGCCAAAGCCGCCGCCTACCGGCATCGCCACCACTTTGATTTGATGCTCCGGCATCTTCAGCGCGGCGGCCACCTCAGAGCGCGCGAAAAACATCGCCTGCGTGGCGGCCCAGACGGTGACATTGCCCAGCGGGTCCACTGCCGCCGCCACGGTCTGCGGCTCGATATAGCTCTGGTGGACCATGCTGGTGTAATACGTGTCTTCCAACACCACATCAGCTTCGCGGAAACCCTCTTCCACATTGCCGCGCTTGAAATGCGGATGAGAGGCGACGTTCACCGAAAGGTCTTCTTTCTCGCTCTCCTCTTCCTCTGACTGCGCGACGGCAGCGTGCATCCCCGCTTCGGCGTCGGCTGTTTCGTGTGAAAGATTCGGGTGAACTGGTGGCGCGCCAGGCAACATCGCCGCCAGCGGGTCGGTCACCGCCTCCAATGGCTCGTAATCGATCATCACCAGATCAGCAGCATCCTGGGCAATCGCCGGGTCAGAAGCCAGCACCACGCCGACAGGCTGGCCCCGAAAGAGCACATACTCGCTCGCCAGCGGCGAACGATGCCGTGAGGATGCGTCTTCTCTATTTCGGGTAATCGGCAAATCTTCAGCCGTCAAGACAGCAGCGACGCCCGGCTGAGCCAGCGCGGCGCTTTTATCAACAGCGCCAATGCGCGCGTGCGCATATGGGCTGAGAATGAGGCGGGCATACAGTAACCCATCGATGGGGAGATCAGCCGTATAGCGGGTCTGGCCCAGCAACTTTTCTGGCCCATCGACACGACGCACGGAATGACCCACGTACATATATTCTGACATGGTGCGCTGTTCCTCACTTTACCAACATGGTTTATCTGCTCACACGCTATTCAAAATTGTGGCTCCAGGTGATCGTCAGCATTTTATTGTACCGCGCAGGGCCAACCAACGGCTAGCGATTCCATATGTCCATATGGACACATCTCTTCATAAGAATGGACATAAAGCAATCGGACAATTCATAGCTCAACTATTCGCCGGTTGGTCCCATAAGCGACCGGCCCGCCCAGCCATTTTCTCTGTACTTCAACTCTATTTAATGTCTTGTCTTTAAATGGACACAATCCAGCCGCCGAATTACCCTATTGTGCTCGCTCTGGGCCTCTGCTAAGATTGAGGCCGAAGAAGCCATGCAAGCCTCTGATGGACCTGGGGCAGCGCGCGACCTGGGCGTGGAAAAAGGTCGAGCGCAACCTGGAGCGTGGCTCGCTTCATGTACACTGAAAACATACTGTTGCCTGCAACGCAGGAAAGGAAGCGGCAATGGCCAGCGAGAATCCAGAGATGGATGCACAGGAAAACACAGCGGATACCCAGGTAGAGGTAGCCGTGCTGGCGGAAAACAGCGGGGCGGAGGGGCAGGCCGAAGTGGCGGTGGAAGCGGTTGAGGAGCATGCGGAGCAACTAGAAATAGATGGACCTGAGGCGGAAGCAGCAGGGGAATCGAGCGCAGAGAGCGGAGAGCAGGAAGCACCCGAGGAAGCTGAAGCCAACGTCCTCGTTGTCGACGCCGAGCCAGCGAATGAGGAAGCGCAGGCGGAAGCAGGAGCGGAACTGGCTGGTGAGTCGACATCCGAAACACCTTCAGACGAAGAAACCCACGCCGAGGCTGAAGGAAGCACCGTCGAAGTAGCGGCCCTGGCGGAGGAGACACCTTCTGTAGCCGAGACGCAGGCCACCGAAGCTGAAGAGACTGAGACGGTGACTGAGGAAGTAGCCGAAGCCGAGGCCATGGAAGCTGCCGAGGAAACCACTGAAGAAACTACCGAAACTGAGGCCGAGGAAACCGTTGAGGAAGCTGCCGAAGCAGAAGCGTTTGCTGAGGAAGTGGCTGAAGCGATAGCGGAGGAAGAGGCTGAGGCTGCAGCCGAGGGAGCTTCTGAAGCTGAGGAGTCTGGCGAGGAAGTGGTGGTTGAGGTGGTCGAGGTCGAAGCTGAGGCCCCCGTGGCGGCAGTGGAAATCGAGACAGCAGCGGCTGAGGAAGCCGAAGCTGCTGCAGAAGCTTCCGCCGAAGAAGCCGAAGAGGCCGAATCTCCCGCAGAAGAGGCTTCGCTTGCTGAAGCACAAGCCGAGGCAGTAGCCGAGGCAGAAACCGTGTTGGCAGCAGCGGCTGAAGTCTTTGAAGAGGTGGTTGCTGAGATCAGCGAGGCAGCCGAGGTGGCTGAAGAGGCGCGCGCTGAGGCAGAAACCGAAGGTACTCCAGAAGCGGCAGCGGAGGTCGAAGAAGCAGCGGCGGCGGAGATCGAAGCGGCTGCCGAGGCACTTGCAGAGGTTGAGGAGATCATCGAGGCAGCGGCTGAAGTGATTGCCGAAGCTGCCGCCGAGGAAGCTGCCGCCGAGGTGGACGAGGCTTCCGCTGAAGAAGCAGAAGCTACAGATGAGGTGGACGAGGCGGCCACTGAGGAAACTGCCGCCGCTGAGGAAGCCGAAGCAGCCGCTGAAGAACCAGCCGCAGAGGCTGAGACAGTTGCTCTTGCTGAGGCTGCTCTTGAGGCACGGGAAGAAGCGGAAGTGCAGGCTGAGGAAGCGGCAGAAGCTGAGGCAGAAGCTGAGCCGCCCACAGCGGAAGAGGTGGCTGAAGTGGAAGCTGAGGAAGCGGCAGAAGCTGAAGCTGCAACGCCGGAGGCCGAGGAGGCCACCCAGGCTGAAGCCACAACCTCAGAAGCTGAGGAAGCCACAGCTGAAGCAGAAACCGAGGCGGCAGAGGAAGCCGAGCCAGCACCGGCGGCGACGAATGGCGACACAACGCACGAACCCGTCACCATCGTTGCCCATCAAGTGGTCGCCGTGGGGCCAAACCGCGAACCGCGCATCCTGATCTATCGCTACCACGGACGAAGCGGCCATTCCCTGGGCGGTCCCATGCTCTGGGAAGCCTCGCGGGCGGCGCGCTTCTTCCATCACAAAGCGGTCAGCGGTCAGGCAGGTGGGCGCGAAACGCTCGTGCGCATTCCAGAGGAGCAGACCATCATCATCATGGCTGGCGATGGTGACATCATCAGCGTCCATGAGGATGTTGCCAGCGTTCTCTTCCCAGCCATCGCGCAGAGTCGCACGTCCTGGGCAGAAGAACAACTGGATATCACCTTTGAACATCACGAAGCTTCCCCGGCCCTGTCATTCGACGACTGGGCGTAAGGGAAAAGACCAGAATATACCTATCGTCCAGAGCAGCGCATCTACGTAGTGCGAACTATTACCCACCTCTTGCGACAAGTCAGGCACAATGGCGTGCAAGGCAAGGCGCAAGAGGCGCGCAGATCGGAATGGAGCAGCAAAGCGCCCGGTGGCTGAACACACCACCAGACGCCGATAGATGATAGCTTCCATACAACAGATCAGGAAGCGCATTCGTACCATGCAGGCTTACGTCGCGCTGGACTGCGGCGCAAAGATGCCGCGCCAGGCAAGCATGGGGCAGCAGCGCCTCTATGCTGGAGAGCGAACCGCTTCTGGTATTCAGTTGTAAGAAGCGCGCATCTATCCAGAACCAACCGAAATGAACAAACACATAAAGTCGGCAGCAGTGTTTCCACGCCCGCACTGTCGCCGACTTTTTGCATGTCATTTGAAGCGGCCCCGGGCAATCGTCTACAATACGAGCCAGGATGTTGTTGGGCGGCCATGAACGAGGTGAGCAATGAATCCTGACGATTTTGAAAAACGCTTGCGGGCGCTGGAATATTTTCACACACTGCGGCTGATCCCTGGCGCGTGGACCGTCGTGCGAGTGGATGGGCGAGGCTTCTCCCGCTTTACCGAGGCTCATTTTGAAAAGCCCTTTGACCCCACCTTTCATACGTTGATGATCCAGACCGCCAAAGCGCTCCTCGAAGAACTTCAGGGCATCTACGCCTATACCGAAAGCGACGAAATCTCTGTCTTGTTTCGGCCTGACTGGAAGCTCTTTGATCGGGAGGTAGAAAAGATCGTCTCGATCTCTGCGGGCATTGCCAGCGCGGCATTCACACAAGGCTGCCAGACCCCGGCTCACTTCGATAGCCGCATCTGGCTCGGCGTTGACCCCGCACAGGTCGTGGATTATTTCCGCTGGCGGCAAGACGACGCCACGCGCTGCGCGCTGAATGGCTGGTGTTATTGGATGCTGCGCAAAATGGGCAAAAGCGTTGCCGAAGCCACTTCAACACTGAAAAGCCAATCCACCGCCTTCAAAAATGAACTGCTCTTTCAGCAAGGGATCAACTTCAATGATCTGTCTGCCTGGCAGCGCCGGGGTGTTGGCCTGTCCTGGGAAATATACGAGAAGGCTGGCTATGACCCCATCCAAAGCAAAGCCGTGACGGCCCGACGGCGGCGCGTGAAGATCGACGAAGCATTGCCTGTCAAAGAAGAATATGGCCTCTATATCCAGCGCTTGCTCGATGCAAACCAACCCACAAAAGATCAGTGAGCCAGAAGCAGGCAAAAGATGCTTTTCCTTGACCTCTGGTTCGCTGGTGTGATAGAGTTTTAGCAGAGAAAAAGCAATGGCTGTGATGGGGACAGGTTCGGAGACAAAGCAGCGTTCAGAGAGCGATGTCCAGGCTGAAAACATCGTGGCTGCCCCTCTTGAACGACACCCCTGAGCCAACCGGTGAACCGACTGGATGCGCCACGCCGCAGTAACTGGTTTCGGGAGCGCCCGTTAACGCGCGATGGTTTGTCGCTGCGCCAGAGATGCCAGCGCCAACCTGTAAGGCCCCATTTGGGGTAAATGGTGGTGGTACCACGATTCGGCTTTGTGCCCTCGTCCTCCTGATGGACGGGGGCTTTTTGTTGCGCGCCCACGCGCCGGAGCACCCAAATGCACGACAACGATCTGCGGGAAGGCGTCTAGTGTTTCTTCCTGGCCTGCCCAGGACGCACTTCCCCAACCACAAAGGGCAGGCAAAACATCAGCTTACTACCAGGGAGAACACAGCATGCAACGTATTCACTCCACAGAGGTTTCCGCGCACCAGGGAAAGCGCGTCACCGTCGCGGGCTGGCTCCATTCCCTGCGGCGGCTGGGCGGGCTGAACTTTCTTGTTATTCGTGACGGCTGGGGCAGCATTCAGGCCGTCGCAGAGACCGAAGCCGAATTAGAACCGCTCCTGTCCGAGCAGGCAGGAGTCGAGAGCGTCTTGACCGTCGAAGGGCTGGTCGTGGACAATGCTCAGGCGCCGGGCGGCTATGAACTGCACGAATTGTCCATCAAGGTCATCTCGCCGGTCACGGAAGCGCCGCCCGTCGCGCTCAACAAGCGCACCATCAAGGCCGGGCTAAGCACCTTGCTCGATCATGCGGTCGTGACGAATCGGCATCCAGAGCGGCGTGCCATCCTGCAACTGGGCGCGGGCGTCATGGCCGCTTTCCGCGCAGCGCTCCTGGCGCGCGGCTACACCGAAGTGCAGACGCCCAAGATCGTGGCGGCGGCCACCGAAAGCGGCGCGAACGTCTTTCGCCTGGACTACTTTGGGCGACCGGCCTATCTGGCGCAAAGCCCGCAATTTTATAAGCAGATTATGGTAGGCGTCTTCGAGCGCGTCTTCGAGGTTGGTCCGGTCTTCCGCGCCGAGCCATCTGAAACGACCAGGCATATCAGTGAGTACGTCAGCCTGGACGTGGAGTTCGGCTTTATCGAAAGCCATCTTACCGTGATGGCGCTCCTGCGCGATCTGCTGGCGCACATCTTTGAAACGCTGGGGCAGCATTACAGCGCCCAGCTTGCGCTGCTGGAAACGCAGCTTCCAGACGTTCCGGCTGAGATTCCCAGCATTCATTTCAGCGACGCCCAGGAACTCATCTTCCAGCGACATGGCGTCGACGTGCGCGGCGAACCAGACCTGTCGCCCCAGGACGAGCGCTGGCTGGGCGAGTGGGCGCGTGAAGAACAGGGCAGCGATTTTCTGTTTGTGGTTGGCTATCCCATGCGCAAGCGCCCGTTTTACACGCACCCTGACCCGGCGCGGCCAGCCTATTCCAACTCCTTCGACCTGATCTTCCGGGGCACCGAACTGGTCACAGGCGGGCAACGCCTGCACCTCTACGCCGACTATCTTGCCGCGCTGGAGGCTGCGCATTTGCCCATCGAGCCGTTCGAGACCTACCTTGAGGCGTTTCGCTATGGCATGCCGCCGCACGGCGGGTTTGCCATCGGCCTGGAGCGCCTGTTGATGCAGCTTACCGGCGTTCCCAACGTGCGCCTGGCAACGACCTTTCCGCGCGACCTGACGCGGCTCACCCCGTAGCGCGGCCAGGAGGATGCCAGACGTTGCCCACGCCTGGTATCCTCTCTTGTAGAAGTAAGAAATATCTCTGCAAGAAAGGTGTTATCTGGAGCTTATGAGACCATCAAGGCCAAGAATAGCCAACAGCCCCAAAAGCGGGCTGCTCTGGCTGTGGACCGTGGGCGCTGGACTCGTGGGCATGGGCGTGGGCTTGATCGTGCTGATCTTCGAGCACGCGCCGCTGAATGATACCCCCGGTTCCCCACAGGATATCTTTATCTTTATGCAAGCGGCCCTCCTGTTGGGGGTAGCCGCAGGAGTGATCTCGCCTGCCGCCTGGGTGGGGAAACGCGGCTCAGCCGCCCTGGCGGGATTGCTTGGCAGTGTGATTCTCTTTATCATCGTCTCTGTGCAGATCGTCAACGCGGGCAATGGCTCCGCCCTCTTCTTCGGCTGCTTCACATTGCCCTTCCTGCTGGTCAGCATACTGGGCGCCATCTTTGGCTCCTGGATTGGCGCGCTGCTGGCCGATGTGCGCAAAGGTGAGGGCTAACGGCCCTGAAACAAGCGTGGGCAGCAGCCCCTTGACCTCTTGTATATCCATATGATAGGCTCTTTTCTGAAATCAAGCAAAAATGCTTGCTTCCCACATTCAGAAAAGAAGGCACACGCTGATGTCCAACGGACTCGATCAAGATGATCTAGCCTCCTGGAATCCTGCCCAACTTGCCCAACGTTGTGCCGGTGAGCAAATGCTCTATCGCCAGCATGCGCCTTCTGATGATCGCTATTGTCTTGAACTTTTTCGGCGCGCCATCCGCCAGCGCGATGAACGCGCCTGGGATTTGGTCTATCAGCAATTCAGCGGCACCGTACTGGGCTGGCTGCGGCAGCACCCTTGCTCCAATCGGCTGCCAGACCATGCCGAGCCAGATGTCTATGTAACCGATGCCTTCCGTAAGTTCTGGCTGGCAACCGCTTCCCCAGGGGCTGCCACCCCGAACTTTGCGACGCTCGCCAGCGTTCTGGCTTATCTGCGTAGTTGTCTGAACAGTGTGGTGCTGGATGAAATGCGCCAGATTCAGGCGCGCCAGCGCGAAGAACCTCTGGAGGGCATCAGCTATCTTACAGCCGAGGAACCAGACCATTACTCAGCCGAGGGACTCTGGGCGCTTATTGAGCGAGCACTGCCAGACCGACGCGAGCGGCGCCTGGTCTATCTGCTGTTTGTGCTTGATCTTAAGCCGCGCGAAGTGACACGCGCCGCACCACACGATTTTCCCTCCGCGCAGGAAGTGTATCGCCTGACGCGCAATATCCTTGATCGCCTGCGAAGACATCCCGCTTTGCGAGCCTGGCTAGAGAGTGATAAACAATGATACCCGGAAACCAGATGCAAAAAGCGGCGGGGTATCGCGTTCTTCTCAATACCGAGAGGGCACGATGCCAGCATGTGTTCATCCGCCACATCGAAGGCATGTCCTCTCCCAGGAAGGATACGCGCCGCCTCAGTCAGCCCGGCAGCCAAAGACAGCGCTTGTATGAGGGGTTGCATCTTCCTCCATATTGAGACAAAGGAGTACCCGACGATGGATGGTCCCACCCCCCATATTCTCGATGAGGATGATCTGGTCGCCGCGATCATAGACCCGGAGATATTGAGCGCTGAAACCCGGCAGCATCTGGCGCAGTGCCCCACCTGTGCCGAGCGCGCCGCGCCCTATCGCCAGTTTATCTCCGCGCTGACCCCCAGGCTCTATCGCTGGGATTGCCCCCAGACCCAGGAGATTAGCGATTATGCCGCTGGCTGGCTGCGTGGCAAGCGCAGACGCGCGCTCACCCTCCACTTGAGGCGCTGCCCGCGCTGCACAGAAGAGCTTGAAATCAGCCGACAATTCTTGACCACTTCACCCAGCCCGCTTCCCGCGCGTCCACGTCTGGTCGCACAGCTTTTGCCACGTCGAACCGTCGGTCCGGCTCTGGCAGGCATTCGCGGAGGCAGCAGCGAAGATCATGAAGGATGGCCGAGGCAGTACCAGATCGATGGCATTTCCCTCTCGCTGCATCGGGCCGCACCCGCTTCCGGTGGAAATGGCGCGATGCTCCTCGGCCTGATCTCTCGCGCTGAATCACCCCCCGATGCTTTCACCGACATAGAAGTGCGCTTGACCGCAGCAGAAAACCCTGATGAGCCACCGGTTGCAACCGAACAGATCGATGATCTGGGGAACTTCGTCCTTAGCCCCATTCCCACTGGTCACTTCGACCTGCTTATTTTGCTGCCAGAAGGAGACCTGGTCATCGAAGGGCTTGAATTAAGTCAAGAACCCCTTGCCTGAAGGCTGGGGCTTGCCCACGTCTTACGACTGAGCTTCAGGGCTGCTTGACATCAGCCCACTACCCCGAAAGGCAGTAAAGCGGTTGCGGATGTTGACGGCGGCATTGACATCCGCGTGGAGGGTCACTCCGCAGGAAGGACAGGTGAAGACATGGCGCTTGCGCTTCCCACGCAGCCCGCAGCGCGAGCAATTCTGGCTGGTGTAGGCCGGATTCACTTCGGCTATCGCCAGTCCGGCCAGTTGTGCCTTGCCTTCGACTGCGCGGCGGATGGCACCACGTTGCCATTCCGAGAGCCGACGGCGGACGGACTTTCCTTTGATCGTACCTTTCGCTGGTTGGGGGATATGCAAGTCTTCAAAGACCAGCGCCGCGTTGGCTGGAGCCCACTTCACCAGCGTTTTTGCCACCTGCTTAGCAAACGTCGTGGTGCGGTTGGATTGCTGGCGGCCCAGCCGTTTGAGCGTGCGTCGTACCGAGCGGGTACTGCGATGCTCTGCCTTCTTGGCAGCCAGTTTGCGCTTGAGGCGATTGCGCGTTTTGAAGGTGCGGCGATTCTTGACCTTGATGGCCTTACCGCTGGGAAAGAGGGTGTGTCCGTCCGGGTCTACCGCGACCAAGGCGTTGGTTTCGTTCAGATCAATGCCCACCGGATGCACAGCGGTTGGTGTTGGCACCTCCAGGGTCACGGTCAGGCGACCAACCAGCTTGCCCTTTCGCTCAATCACAGTCAGGCTATCCAGTTCGGTGGCGGAGACGAGCATCGGGTGGAAGTAGTCAGGGATGGTATAGGAAACACGCTTGCGGCCTGCCACCGTCCAGAGGGAGAGTGTCCCATCTGCCCGGAAATCAGCGTCCCGGCCTCGCTTACCAATCAGGAAGAGGGCGCGAGCATGCCGGAAGGCAAAGGGTCGTTTGGCTGGTTTCTTGTTGCTGAGAGCGCTGGCATAGGCTCCCGCCGTCAGACGGATAGCCGAAATGGTCATCTGCGCATTGAGCATGCCCTTGACCTGATGATAGCAGGCGCGTTGCAGCGCGAGCGGTCCCAATGGCTGCCCCGCGTTAAAGCAGGGTGCAGACAGTTCTTGCTGCACCTGCTGAAAGGCAAGGACGGTCCGGCGAATGTCTTCATCATTAGGCAACAGAACCGTCAGTGCTCGTTGTGTTTCCATGTACTCATGGCACCACTACAGAGGATGCTATGTCAATAGATGATGTGGAAAGACGGCGCTTCCTCCACACACCTGAAGGCAGTAGCCCCCGCGCCGAAAATCAAGTGGATAGGCCAACGATGGATGCCCATACCTTTGTTTCCGACCTCTTGCCTTTGCGGGACGAGGCCGTCACCCAATTTATTGCGAAGCATGCCCCTGAAGTGGATGACCTGGACACAGTGGCCCAGCAGATCAAAGACGAAGCCCAGGCCCAGGAAACCCGCGACCTGAACATATCGCTCATCATTGCCGATCAGTTGCTGGCGTTTTCTGATTGGACAGGCAACTCACGCCACCGCGCGCTGGGCTTTCTGGCGCGCGGCAATGTCTTCATGCGCCAGGGCCATCAGCGCGAGGCCATCCAATGCTTCGATGTCGCTGGAACCGATTTTCTCAAAGCGGATGACGACATTGGTTGGGCACGCACTCGCATCAGTTATCTGTGGAGCGCTTCCAAGATCGGCCTTGCAGCAGACGCGCTTGAACAGGCTGAGCGCGCCAGAGAAATTTTTGCGCGTCATGAAGAACACAAGCGCGCTGGTGACCTGGAGGTGAATCTGGCGCTGGCCCTGGGAGGTGTCGGGCGCTATCAGGAAGCGCTGGCTGCTTATGATCGCGCGTTGGAATCATACAGCAAGACGCCGGAGTCAACTAACTACACAGGTTGGGTTCTGACGAACAAAGCAGCCGTTCTGGACATGTTAGGTGATTTGCACGGAGCGATTACTTCTTTCCAGGAGGCTAGAGCCATTTTCTCCCAAAATGGGCAGCCGTTGGCAGTCGCTACAACCGAACTGAACCTGGCTTCGGTACGAGCGGCATTGGGCCAATACAGCGCGGCCCTCCATTTCTATCATCAAGCGCGCTACTATTACGAGAAGCACATGCTCTCGAACATGGTTGCTTTTACCAACGCTAATATGGCCGATTGCCTTCTCCGCCTGAATCGGCCAGCAGAAGCCCTGCGATTGGCTGAAGAGGCTGTTACCATGTACCGCACGCTGGATGAAAAACCAAATCTGGGATGGACGCTCGTCTACCTGGCAAGAGCGCAGATGGCATGCAATCAACCAGCAGAAGCCCTGAATACCCTGGCAGGAGCACGTGAGCAATTTGAAAAAGCCGGAGCTGCCGCAATTACCGGACTCGTTTTGTTGGCACGAGCAGAACTATTTCTTTCACAGCGTCAGACGGCACAAGCCCAAAGTAGCACTCTGGAAGCCTTAACGATCTTCAGCACGCACCAGATGGAAGCCTGGGCCGCTGAAGCCCACCTCCTCCAAGGGCGCATCCACACAGCCGAAGGCAATCTGGCTCAGGCAGCAGCCCTGGCAAAAGAAGCGCTTGAGGAATCCCGTCAGGCACGCCTGCCCTGGCTGGAGTTTGGATGTCAACAACTGCTCGGCCAGTTGGCACAGCGGAATGGAGACCTGGAAAGAGCCGAAGACCATTATCAGGCGGCACTTGCATTACTGGAAGGTCTGATGACCTGGCTTGTGCGCGACCAGCGCAGTACCTTTCTGGCCGACAAAGAAGAAGTCTACAGCGCTCTGATCAATCTTTCGCTGCCTCGCCATGATGCGAACAAGGCACTGGAATATTTGGAGCGCATGAAATCGCAGGTGCTGCGCGAATATCTTACTCGCTCGGCTGATATTCGCCTCAAAGCCACTGACCCGGAGGAGGCGCGCTTGCTGGAGGAATTGCAGCGGCTGCGCCAGGAACTCCAGTGGTATAGCTCCCAGGTCGCCATGCTCGAAAGCACATTTCAAGGGTCTGCCCTTTCAGGCCCGGCAGTACCGGGAATCAGAGGAGGGCCAATCGGGGCAAATACTGATTCAGCACAGCAAGCTTTCCTGAACCAACAAAAAACCGAACAGCACCGACGCGAACAAGCCATTACCGAACTACTTGAACGCGCCTTCCTTCAACATGAACGCCTCCGTTTTGAATCACTTACTCCCGTTCGCAAAGAGGATGGCGGGCAGGCTCCCCATAGCCCCATCTCAACTGAGCACCTGGCTGAACTCTTGCCGGAGTCCAGCACCATGCTAGAGTATTTCATGCAAGGTGATGACATGCTCATCTTCACTCTCCATGCCCGCCATCGACGCGCTGAAGTCACGACAGTTCCCGGCGCAGTCAACCGGCTGGGCCGCTTGCTCCCCCTCTTTCGTACAAACATTGATTTGGTTGCGCAGCAGATGAGCACAGAGCCTGCCGGGCTTGCCAACGACTCAACACTCATCGCAAATGCGATGGGCTTGACTCGGAAACTCTACGATCTCTTACTGCGTCCTGTTGAACAACACATTTCCTCTGACGGGCGGCTGATTATTGTCCCCTATGGCCCGCTCCATAGCCTGCCCTTCCACGCCCTCCAAAATGAAAAAGGCTACTTGATTGAGCGCTGCGAAGTTGCTTATCTCCCCGCAGCCGCTATGCTCTCTCTTCAAGAGACGAGGCACCCAGTTATACAGCGCTCAGGGAACAGGCCGGAACGCATTATCGTGCTTGGTCATTCGCACGGCGGAAAACTTCCCTACACCTTGCGTGAGGCGCAGACCGTTGCCAATCTCTTCGACGCGGAAGCTTACCTGGAAGAGCAAGCGACAGTTGAACGGCTCAGCAGCACCACCAACCACTACAAGATCATTCATATTGCCGCGCATGGTCAGAATCGGATGGACGCGCCCGATTTCTCCTTCTTGCAACTGGCGGATAGGCAATTAAGCATGATTGATGTCTTCAATCTGGACCTGCCAACCGACCTCATCACCCTCAGCGGCTGTGAAACCGGGCTGGCCGTGATCGGTGGCGGCGACGAACTGCTGGGCCTGGGGCGAGGCTTTCTGTATGCTGGGGCGCAGTCTTTGTTGATGAGCCTCTGGCGCGTAGAAGATGCCAGCACTGCCAAATTAATGGAGCAATTTTATCAGCGGCTACTCGCAGGGCAATCACGGGCAGCAGCGCTGCGTGGCGCTCAACAGAGCTTACTCGTAAGTGCCCGGACGGGAAGCAGTCCGCAAGCATGGCAGCATCCCTTTTTTTGGTCACCCTTCCACCTGGTAGGCGCTGCCGATCCCATCGCGCTCTAACGTGGCCGATCATCCACGAAAACTCAACAGCATTCCGTTCTTCTCCAAGAGGCATTTATACATTCTTTTTTTCTTTCCTGCGGAGGATGCTCAATGACGCAAAAGCCAAAAGCCATGGAATACCAGGCGCTGCGAGCGCCCATCCCTGCTTCTGATGGCACTGTTACCGAGGCAATCTATTGGATTCCAAACGAGTTGGCAGTTACGGTGCGCGCGCCAACACCGCCAACGCTGGAGCAACTGAAAACGCTCAGCGCCCGCCTCAAACGCCTGCTCGGCGATGTGGGCATCAGCGTTGTCCCTTTTTACGCAGGTGGACAACGACTTTCACGCGCCACTACACGACGTTCCTCAACTCATCAAGAATCCCAGGCTGCTGAGCCAGAATACATCCAGGTAGACTTAGAGGTGGGGAGCACACCTACCAAAGCCTGGGTGGAAATCGCGCAGGAGGAGCGCTGGCAAGACGAATGCAAGCGCCGCCCGAATCGCCTGCCTGGCGTACATGTCTTCGGAAGCGGGCCGTCAGGTGTTGCTGTGATCTTTTACACATTGCTCACGCATCACCGCCAGCAAGATCAGAGACGCGATGTTGTGCAGCTTGCCGTCGACTACATCAACGAGCACCTTGATCTGCGAAATCCAGGTCAGGGCCAGTTGCGTGTGCTGGCAGCGATGCCGAATTGGCTAAGCTATGGCTTCGCTACAGAGGGCCTGCCAACCAGCGGTCCTGGTGCTCCACCTATGTGGTCACCGGATGCCGCTGCACCTAGCGGCTCCTGGATATTCAAGCAACCGGAGTTCGCAGCACTGATTCAGAAGAATAAAACACAGCCTGTGGGAAGTGTTCGCGTCATTCTCTTCGATACTGCATCTGGAAGCGGCCAGGATGTCATTGCCGCTGCGCAGAATCTGCCCGATTACGCAGCTAATAGTTTGCTGGGTCAGGTGGTCAACGACCTGCAATCAGGCAAGATGCTCATCACCGACCCCTATGCCGCCATCCTGGCGAACGACCCCTTTTTTGCCGGACAAGATGACCTTGGGCGTCCGTTCAGTTATAACATGAACGACCATGGCATCTTCATTGCCGGAATCATCCGCAGCATCGTGCCGCAGGCAGAAATAAAACTGGTTCGCACCCAAAACCCCTTCGGCGCGGGCGACATGCACGTGTTCCTCGACGCGCTGGAGGAAGTGGGGCAGCGCCATGATACGCAGCAGATTGTGTTGAACCTCAGCCTGGGCTTGCTGCCTCCCCTGGAAAACTTGCATCAAATTTGGTTTGGTTCCGGCTGCTGCTGTGAAGCGCCCGCCTTTGCCGACGCCCTGCGGACCATCGAAAAATTGCATCTGGGCCTGCGGCTGCCCATCCGTTCCCTCATAGAAAAGGGCGTGGTGATTGTTGCCGCCGCAGGCAACGATTCACTGGGCCACAACCCGCCCCTGGGGCCACGCTTCCCTGCCCGCTACGACGACGTGCTGGGGGTTGGGGCGGTGAATCGTCTGGGCGAGGCCGCCGCCTACTCCAATCAAGCCAATCTGGACCATTGGGGCAGCGGGATTGCCACCTATGGCGGCGAAGAACCGAACGATGATAGCGACACGCTGGCCTGGTATCTGGGCACATCGTCAAAGCAACCAGGACCCCCCGACGCCATCCACAGCTTGTATTTGAACCCGAGCTACCCGCCGCTCAACGCAGACGATCAGCGCCCCGAACCACCAAACAGCTCCGGCTGGGCCTGGTGGTCTGGAACCTCGTTTGCTACGGGCGTAGTCAGTGGGCTGGCCGCGCATCATATCCTGGCGGGCTTGCATGGGCAGCAAGTTGTGCAGGCCATCTTGAACGGCCTGGCCTCCGCGCCCTACTCAGCACGCCTGCAAGCACCGATCTTAGAAGTCGTAGAAGAATAAGCGTCAAACACAGCAGCGGGGAGCAGCTATGCTTGTTCCTCGCTGCTGTGCCAGAGGTCGCCCCATCGTTCCAGCAGGGAGCCAAGTTGTGCTCGCTGGCGAGCTTGCTTCTGCTTTTTCTTCGCCCGCTTTGGCGGCGTTTCCTTGCCGACAGGGGGCGCAGGCGGTGGGGTCGAAGGCTCGGCTTCTTCCTGTCCAAACCATTCGACCAGCAGCGTGCAAGTCTGGCAGAGAACCTTCACATCGCCCTGCGCATCCTCCTCCGCAATGGCAAACGGATGCTTGCAGATGCGGCAAACCACCTGCTGCCAGGATTCCTCTGGAAAAGCGGCTAACTGCTCCATCGTATTGCCTCGCAGAACACTGCCAACACAAGCCCTCATACAAAGCCTGCTGCGCCTCTGAGTGAAGGTATGCAGAGTCTAGCACCAGGGCTGCTCGCTGTCCAGAGGTAAGACGCTGTTTGAGGCAAAATGTGCTCCCCAGATGCTTCTCCGGTCAAAAGTGTGACCCGCTCTTGCCGCAACTCGTTCTTATCTGAGGGTATGACCAGGCACCACCAATGCTGTTTTGTAGCGCAGTTGTACAGTTCCGCATTGGCGCGCCCGGTTCATCAGAGGAGACACGTTCCAGAGGAGATGGGCGCGTGGCACTGTTTCGGCAAGCAGGCTTGATTCCACAGCGAATCTGGCCCTTACAACTAGGCGCGTGGTCTTTTGGCGGACATCGGTCTGGCGCTGTTGTTCCTGCTGTGGAACAAACAGACGTTTCGGCTGATAACACCTCCTCCATCCATCTTCCGGTGCGTTTGCTGCTGCTGGGCCTGGCAATTGGGCTGCAAGCCTACCAAGAGATTCCCGGGTGGTGGGTGCAAGGCTTCATTGGCCTCGCTGGAGCAGAAGCGCTCTCTTTTCTGATGATGAGCCTGAGCCTGGTTGCGCTTTGCCTGGCGATCAGCCCACGGCTTCCTGCCTGGCTCGGTGGCAAGACTGGTCGCGCGCTGGGTTGGGTGGCGTTGGTAAGCTGTTTGATTCTGGCGGTGCTTGGCTTGCGTCAGGTTGGCTTGATGGTCGTGGAAAGCTTCCAGCCGCCATTTTATAACAACGACGGCACGCTGCTGGACCATAACGCGGCGTATCTGCTGCTGCACGGAGAAAATCCCTATACCAATTCAGATATTGTCGCGGCAATTCGTGATTATCACCAACTCGCGCAGTTTACTACGCCGCTCCAGCAGGGCGCGCTGGCAAACCAGCAGAGTTATCCCAGCATCGCGCAGATTCAGGCGCTGATGGCCCAGGAACCGATTGGGCACCCCAATCAGGTGTTGGAGTTCGAGTCGCATGTCAGCTATCCGGCGCTGTCCTTTCTGGCGCTCGTTCCCTTTGTCTGGGCTGGCCTGCCAACCATGCTGCCCTTCTATTTGCTGTGCTATGTGGCGCTGGCAATAATCGGACTGCGCTTTGCGCGGCCTGACCTGCGCTGGTGGGTGGCGCTGCTCTTCCTGGCGGATTTGCCGGTGCTGGATTCGGTACTGGCGGGCGACCTGGATATGTTCTTTATCTTGCTGGTCTTTCTGGCCTGGCTCTTCTGGGAACGCTGGTGGGTTTCGGCGATGCTGTTCGGCCTGGCGATGGCAACGAAGCAAAATGCCTGGTTCTTTCTGCCGTTCTACCTGATTTTCGTCGCTCAACAGCGTAGCGTTCGCGACGCGCTAGTGCGCGGCGGGCTGGCCCTGGCGTTGTTCCTGGCGATCAATCTGCCGTTCATTGTTTGGGATGGCAGCGCCTGGGTCGCCGGAGTGCTGGCCCCCGTGCGTGACCCGATGTTCCCCGAGGGCGCGGGCATCATAGCGCTCTCTATCGGGCATCTGCTGCCGTTCCTGCCGCACAGCGCCTATACCGTGCTGGAGGTCGCCGGAATAGCCGGGATGCTGCTCTGGTATGTCCGCTGGGGGTATAAGCGCCCAGAGGCCGCGCTGGTGCTGGCGGTGCTGCCACTCTTCCTGGCCTGGCGCAGCCTGCCGACCTATTTCTACTTCTGCGCGCTGCCTGCGGCCTTGCTGCTGGCAAGCGCTCGACCTTTGACCGCTCATGCGACTGGTGCAACCAGGACAGCCACGCCTGGGAGTGAGATAGAACCGGTCCAGCTTGTACTTTCAGGGGAGGTATCTTAGGGAATGGCAGTTTTGGCTCCTCGCTCTGTAGAAGCGCCTTTGATGCGGTTGCGCTCGCTTGATGGGCGCGCTGGCTGGATACTCCTGGCAGTGCTCTGGCTGGGTACACGGCTGATCTATCTGCTCAACGTCATGCTTGGGCATCATTATCCTGATCCAGCCTTCTTTCTCTATGGCCTGAAAGTCTCGTACGGTGAGCTGCCCTATCGCGACTTTTTGGTGGAATATCCGCCGCTGGGCATATTGTTCATTGTGCTGCCCGGACTGGCGCACGCCGGGCCGCTTACTGAATGGGGCTATGGCTCCAGCTTTGCTCTGGAGATGCTGGCGCTCGATTTGCTGACGCTGTTCCTGGTAATTCGCCTGGCAAAAGGATTGATACCTGGTGATCGCACTGGCCTGTATTCCGGCCTGCTCTATACAGCCTTTGTCGCGGCCAGCGGAGCGATTGCCCAGAAATTTGACCTGATGGCAGGCACCTTCTGTGTCGTCGCGGTGGTGGCTCTGATGCGTCGCCGCGATGGGCTTGCCTGGGTGATGCTGGTGCTGGCGACCTTGACGAAGGGCTACCCGCTGGCGCTCGCGCCGTTGTTCGTGCTCTACCGGCTGATGGAGGGCCGTGCTGGCTGGCGTGGACTGTACGAAGGCTTGCGCGCTGCCGTAGTATCCAGCGCAGTGCTGACGGTTCCGTTGATGCTGGTAGCGGGGATACAGCCGCTGATCGACGCGGTGGTCTATCATGTGGACCGCGGTACCGAGATCGAGAGCGTGTATTCAGGGCTGATGTTGCTAGGTGGCCGCCTCTTTGGCATCGTCACCTCCAGCTATGCAAACTATGGCGATCAGTCGCAGGATATCCTTTCACCGCTCAATTCGCTGGTGGATATGATTGCTGTTCCGCTGGGTGTGCTGCTGATCGGCTTCTTGTATTGGCAGTTCTATCGCTCCCTCAAGGCGCGGCCAGAGGAGCGCGACACCGCCTTGCTCAGATCAACACTGCTAGTGCTGCTGGCCTTTATGATTACATTCCGCGCGCTGCCAGGCCATTACCTGCTGGCGATTCTGCCGCTAGCGGCGCTGGTGCGCTTCCAGGACCACAGACAGCGCGTCTTTGTCCTGACGCTGCTGGGCGCGCTACTGCTGGGGCAGTTGGAAACGGTGGTCTGGCCGCAGTTGCTGGCGGTGCAGTGGGTTGGCATCGTGGCGCTCAATCTGCGCAACGCTGCCATTCTGGCGAGCTTTGTCCTCTTGCTCGGTGGACAGATGCGCTCATTCGTGCCTGGGGCAAAGGCTATCGGCCAGCGCGTGACGAAAGTGCTGCCTAAAGCTTCGCTGGGCTGGGCAGTCGAGTCGGGCATTCGTTCCTGGCAAGAAGTACCCACACCCTTCGACTCTTACCGTGAAAAAGCTACAACCCGGCCCAGGACCGCAACGCTTGCACAACAGGCCCATCTGATGCAGCGGCGTAACAGCGTTATCTAGTGTTTTGCTCGTCCTGGCCCGTATATCGTGATGGATGCGCTACAACAAGGCTGTTCTGCTCCATCAGAAATTGTAATGCCTCCGCTCTGGTCCGAACCAGGCCATCAAGCTGGGCGCTGCGCACCTTTGCCAGCAGGGTTCCGATCAACGGTCCGTTTGCAAGGCCCAGGCGGGCGATAAGCACCTCTCCATCAAGCAGGATGGGCGGAACGAGCACATTGTGCTCTTCATAATATCCTGTAAGCACGTTGAGCACCGTTTGCGCCTGCGCTCGCCAGGCGTCATCTGGGGCGTCTGCCTGGTGGGCTGCCATCTGGCGCGCCAGACAGAACACCGCCAGGTCTAGCCCATGCTCGCCAAAGCGCTCGAAATAGTAGCGGGCGGCCCGCCAGGCCAAGCCGCTGCGGGGATGCGGGCGCGGTTCGATGCTCCAGGGCGCCACGCTCTGCTGAAGCAGAAACGTGATAGACCTGGTGACCTGGCGGCCCAGAGCGAGCCGCATCAGGGCAGCCACGAGCATCTTTTCCTCTGCTTCCGGCGCGAGGTCAGCGAGCAAGGCTGCCAACATGAGCGCGTCTGATCGAGTGCAGGCGCGCACTTGCGCTTTTTTCCAGCGTTTCTTGAAAGCTGGTCGGTGGCTCAGCCGAACAAGCGGGGCCAGAAGCTGCTGCTCGGCCTGCGTCAGAGTGACCGTTTCGCCTTGCGCTGCCGAAAGGAGCGCTGCCGCCGCGTGAAGAGTAGGCCAGGCCACACCACCAAACTGCACTGAGTCAGACACGGAGGGCGTGGTCGGATTGTCCGAAACAATCAAGGCTGGGAATATCAAAGGGAGCAGCTTAAAGGCATCCAACGCTTGGATGGCCGCGCTGGCATGGCGCGGCACGAGCATCTGGAGCAGTTCGTCGCGGATGCGTTCGGGCGCAACCTGGCGCAGCAGCGGCGCATCGCGGCTGAGCAGGCTGGCAGTTGCCGGGTCCATGGCAAACTGGCGGTTGGCACTGAGGCGAATGGCCCGCAGCATGCGCAGCGGGTCATGCTGGAAGACACCTTCTTGCACCACACGCAAGATTTTCGCTTGCAGATCATCCCACCCATTGAACGGGTCGATGAGCGCGGCGGGAGGCTGCTCTGCCCGCGTGGATAACGCTGGCAGCGTGGCAACGGCTTCGATGGGCAGCGCCAGGGCATTGATGGTGAAATCTCGTTGAGCCAGGTCATCGGTGATGCTATCGCCATGCAGCGGAGCCAGATCGATGATAATCCTTCCATACGGTTTCCTGGGCAGGATGACACGCTTGACGCCTTTTTCCTGGTTGAGCGCAACGTAGGTCGCTCTTAGCGCGATAGCCAGTATGCGGGCAAGCGGCTCCGGGTCGCTGCTCACCACAAGATCGAGGTCCTGGGGGCGCTGGCCCAGCAGCAGATCACGCAGAGAACCGCCCACCAGATAAGCTTCGATGAGACGGTTCCCCAAAAACTGCTGGAGCCATTGAAGCAGCAGGTCTATCACTCTTTCCCCTGGCGCAGTTCAGTCTTGAGCACTTTCCCGGTGGCGTTCTTGGGCAGCCCCGCTGGCAACGGATAAAACTCCACCAGGTTCGGGACTTTGAAGGGAGCAACCCGCTCGCGCATGAAGTCGATGATTTCGTCGCGCGTCAAGTTCTGTCCATCGCGCGGGGTAATGCAGGCTTTGATGGATTCGCCCTTCATGGCATCGCCGACACCCACCACTGCCACCTCGGCCACTTTGGGATGCGCCATCAAGACTTCCTCTAGCTCGCGGGGGTAGACATTCAGGCCACCTTTGATGATGACATCCTTGGCGCGGTCTACGATGAAGAAGTAGCCCTCCTCATCTTGATAGCCCAGGTCGCCGGTATAGAGCCAACCATTGCGAATAGTCTGTGCGGTGGCCTCTGGCAGGTTGTAATAGCCCTTCATGATGTTTGGCCCGCGAATGGCAAGCTCACCAATTTGCCCGGCAGGCAGCGGTTGATCTTTGATGTCGTGGACCTGCACCTCGACGCCAGGGATGGGTAGTCCGATGGAACCGGCCTTCTGGACGCCATTGGGCGGATTGAAGACAGCGGCGGGTGAGGACTCGGTCAAGCCGTAACCCTCGATGAGCGGAATGCCGAATTTCTCCTTGAACGTGCGCAGGGTTTCGCCGGGCAAGGCCGCGCCGCCGGAGACACAAAGCCGCAGCGACGAAATATCCTGGCTGGTCAGCGGCGTGCGCAGCAGCAGCGCATACATGGAAGGCACTCCCGCCAGGATGGTGACATGCTGCTGTTGGACGGTGGGGATGAGTCGTCGCGGGTCGAACCTGGGCACCAGGACGATCGGCGCGCCAGCCAGCAGCGGAGCCACCATGCAGACAGTCGAGCCAAATACATGAAAGAGCGGCAGCACGCTCATTAGCACATCCTGTGGGCCAAGATCGGCCAGTTGGATGATGGCCTGCGCGTTGGAGAGCAGATTGCGATGGGTCAGCATCGCTCCCTTCGCTTTGCCGGTAGTACCAGAGGTGTAGAGAATGACAGCCACGTTGTCGGGGTTCGGCTCCGCAAGAGGCGCAGGCGCTTTTCCTGCGGCGATGGCCGCGGCGGCTTCGCCCAGCAACTGCTCGAAGCTGATTGTTTCACGGTTGACCGCTGCGGCTGGCGCAGTGGTTCCCTCACTGGCAGGAAGCGAGACAGTAATGAGCAAGCGCGGCGAAGTGTCATCCCCGATGGCCTGCTCGACCAGCGGCAAGGCATCCGACCAGACCACCGCAGCCACAACCTGCGCATCCGTAAAGATGTGCCGGATTTCGGGCGGGCGATACGTCGGGTTCATGGTGATAGCGATGGCCCCGGCACGTATCGCGCCGAAATAGGCAGGCAGAAAATGTGGCAAGTTGGGCAGGATGATAGCGACCCGATCTCCAGGCAGGATGCCGCGCAGGCGCAGGGCCATTGCAAACGCCTCGGTCTGACGCGCCAAGTCGCCATAGGGAATGGGGTGCCCCTCGAAGAACACGGCAACCTCCTGGGCGCGGCGCGCTGCCACGCCCAGGAACATCGTCCCCAGAGAGAGCGCTGTATCAGGCGACGGTGACTGCATGCTGCTTCTCTCCCTTCAACGCCAGGAAATAGCCCTGGTCTGTTAGCCCTCCCGGCTCTTATGCCGACAGGGTGACTCCGGCGAACTGCGTGCGCAGCACTTTCTTATCGAACTTGCCCACGCTGGTCTTTGGCACAGCGGCGATGAAGAGCACTTCATCCGGCAGCCACCACTTGGCGACCCGCGTGCTCAGGTAGTCGATGATCTCTTCTTTGGTAATCTGGTCTTTGAATTCTGGTTTGGGCACGACGCATGCCACCGGGCGCTCTTGCCAGACGGGATGCGGCACGGCAATCACCGCAGCCTCCAGCACCTTGGGATGGCCCATAATCAAGCCTTCGAGTTCAATGGAAGAAATCCATTCACCACCCGACTTGACCAGGTCTTTGGTGCGGTCCATCACCTGAATGTAGCCTTCCGCATCGATGTTGCACACGTCGCCGGTACGGAACCAGCCATCCACGAACTTGGCTGCGCTGTCCGCGTCGTGATAGTAGGCGTTCGCAATCCAGGGGCCACGCACTTGCAGTTCGCCAAATGCCTGCCCATCCCAGGGGAGTTCCTTGCCGGTTGCCAGATCGACAATGCGGATGTCGACGCCAACGACGGGGAAGCCTTGCCGGGCGCGAATGCGGTTTTGCTCCCCAGTGGAAAGGCCCAGAAACTCCTGTTTGAGGTGGCCCAGCGTGCCCAGCGGCGACATTTCGGTCATGCCCCAGGCATGGACGATGTTCAGGTTATATTTTTGCAACCCTTCGATCAAGGCCAGCGGAACGGCGGAGCCGCCGCACAGGATACGTGTCACGCTGGAAAGGTCGATATCTTCTTTGGCGAGGACTTGCAACAGGCCAATCCAGATAGTTGGGACGCCTGCCGCCAGAGTGACGCGCTCATCACTGATGAGGTGCGCCACTTTGGCCGGGTCCAGGAAGCGACCAGGGAAGACCTGCTTCGCGCCGATCATCGGGGCTGCATGAGCCAGCCCCCAGGCATTGGCGTGGAACATCGGCACTACCGGCAGCAAGGTGTCGCGCTCGGAGAAGGCCAGAGCATCGGCCTGGGTAGTTGCCAGGGAATGGAGATAGGTGGAGCGATGGCTGTAGACGACGCCCTTGGGGTTGCCAGTGGTGCCGGAGGTATAGCACATGGCGCAGGCCATCTGCTCGTCGAGCTTGGGCCAGGCGTAGTCTTCTGAGCCGCTGGCGAGGAACTCTTCGTAGTCGATGGCAGGCGAAAGCTTGCCTGTCGCTTTGGGGGACGGCTCACCCATGGTGACGTATTGGCGCACGGTCGGCAGCTGATCGGCCAGCGGTTCCAGCAGGGGAATCAGATCGCCATCGATGAAAATGATCGAATCTTCAGCATCGTTGGCAATGTAGGCAAGCTGATCGGCAAAGAGCCGAATATTGAGGGTGTGCAAGACAGCGCCCATACATGGCACGGCAAAATACAGTTCCAGATGGCGATAGGTATTCCAGGCGAACGTCGCAACGCGATCTCCTGGCTTGACGCCCCATTTTGCCAGCGCGGAGGCAAGTTGCGTGGCACGTCGGCCAAAATCGGCATAGGTGTAGCGATGGAGTCCGTTCTCGGTGAGGGTGGCTACTTCGCGTTTGGGGAAGAGGGTTATGGCGCGGTTAAAGGAGTGTTGCAAGGTAAGCGGATAATCCATCATGAGGCCGTTCATGCTCTACCTCCTGGTCTGGGGCTTCGCCTTCGGAAGCCTCAGTTCTGTGCGTGTTCGCTGAATGGTAGACAATGGCAAGGGGACTGCTGATGCTTCCTGGCACGCTCTGCAACAGCGGTTCGCGCGCCTGTGCCTGCGCTGGGGCGTTCCGGTTGCTTGCGGTGCTGCTCATCACTGTAGCGTGTTGTTGGGGAAATGTCAAGAATCCTCTGCTGGTTCTGCGATCCAGCTTATCTCTCTTCAGTCAGTGCGCCAGACGGTCGGGAGGAAGGGTCAAGCCAGTCATCCCCGGCGGCCTCTGCCTGGGCGAGCAGAGCTTGCATGCGGCTTTCGCGCTCGGCTGCACCAATCTGCACGGCACGCTGCACGGCGGCCACCACGTCATAGATATCGACAAGCTTGACCAGGTAATCGTCAGCGCCCAGGGCCAACCCGGCTAACTGGTTTTGCTCCTGGGCCAGAGCCGACAAGATGATGAGCGGTGTGGAAGCTGATTCCGGATCACCGCGCAGGGCACGCACTAGTTGATAACCATCCAGCCCCGGCATTTTGACATCGATGATCATGCAATCGGGTCGTATTTCAAAGAAGCGCTCCAGACCTTCGATGCCATCGGTAGCGCTGACGACGTTGAAGTCGCCCAATAGTTCCAATCCATCGGCCAGCAAGTGCAAAAGGTCCGGGTCATCATCGACCACCAGAACGGTATAGCGATTGTTGCCAGCTTCGGCCATGTACGCCCTCGCGTTCATCTCGCCATACGAGCGATATGCCCGGCCCGCCGAAGTAAGAGCATGCGCCCGTAAAAGTTCATGGCTTGTGTCAACGGCTTCACCAGATAGTCATCCACGCCCGCCTGGAAAGCCAGAATCTTGTCTTTGATTGCTGATCGCTTTGTGACACAGGCGATCAAGACACGACTGTAATCGGGATGGCTCTGCATCTGACGAATCAACATGATGCCATCGCCATCTGGCTGGTCGGGGTCAAGGACCAGCAGAATGGGCCGCTCACGCTGAAGAACCAGCACAGCTTCGCGCAAGCTGTTCGCTACCACGCAGCGAAAGCTTGGCTCCAGCAGCTTGACAAGCTGCTGTTGAGAGAGGGGGTCGGGGTCGGCCACCAGGGCCGTTGGCAGGGATGCGCCCATACGCTTCATTCCCTTCGCTGGAGCCTCTTTGGTAGCTTCGCTCCAGGGATAACTCCACATGCCCAACTTGAACAACCAGTGGGGAAATAGCTACTCACCAGCTTCCTGGTGAGTAGGAGATACGCTTACTATAGCATACGCTGAGTATAGGCTGTCAAGGGCGCACGGCTGGCGAAATGCGCTTTTAGCCGAGGAAGAGGGAAACCAACCGAGGAACAGCTAGGCGCTTCGCCTGTTTTGCTATATAATAGTGAGCATTACCCGAGGCGCAGCCCGGCAGCATAGTTTCCTCGTCTGCCAGGAAGCTGATCGTCGATGTGGAGGTCTTGCGTATGCGCTCATCAGCATCATCTGGCTCCTCTTCCGATGTATCGATGTCACCCACGCTTGCTTCTCGCATTACCTGGCTGGCTCGCTTGCGTGCTATCCAATTCTGGCAGTTGATCTGCTTGATGTTTGGACTGGCGATCGTGATCGGCCTGGCGCTAACCTTGCTCCCATCGTCTACTGCTGAGATGCTGGGCAAGCTGGGGCGGGTGCTGAGTATGCTCTTTGCGGCTGTTTGCTGCCTATGGATGACGCGCCGCGCCGCGCCTGGCGGCGAGCGGCTGGCCTGGGCATGTATCTCGCTGGGTGTGCTGGGGTATGTGCTGGCCGAGACGTTTATCTTCACGCTGTCGCTGGCAGCACAAGCTCCGCTGGCAGCAGGCGTGGTGGCGGCGCTGTCTGCGCCGTTCTATGTGCTGGGCGCGTCGGGCGTGCTGCTCTTGCCAGCGGTGGAAACGACCGGCATGCGCCTGGTCTATATGCTGCTGGATGTGGGCGTCATCATTGGGGCGCTGCTGGGTCTTGGCTTTGTGCTGCTGTTGGCTCCCCGCCTTGCCGCTGATATGCCGGTGGACTACGGGGTGCTGGTCGTTCCAGCCGTAGATGTGACTGCCGGTCTGGCCTTTCTGGTGCTGCTGGTGCGTGGCGTGCAGCCAACCTATCGCTCGGCCCTGGTTTTGCTGACGATCACTGCGATCTGTTTTACGTACGGCGATATTGGTCTGAGCTATCTGGAGTTGCCAACGGGGAACGCGCCCGCGCACGCGCTGCCATTCTTCGATGGCGTCTGGATTCTGGGAGCGTTCGCCGTGGGCCTGGCTCCGCTTTCGTTGATGATTCCATGCAGCATTTCTGATTTGATCTGGGGCAAGGTGGAAGAGCTTTCCAGCCATTTCAGCATGCCCACAAGCTGGCGTTGGCTGGGCCAGTTGCTCACCGTGGCAACTCCCGCCGGATTGTTGTTTGGCCTGCTGATCTATGTGGAGACAACGCCGCTGGAAAATGCGACGCTGCCGCTGGCGATTCTGGCGGCAGTGGTAGTGGCGCTTGTCCTAACGCGCCAGGTGCTCACCATGCGCGATCTGGTGGACGCGCACATTGCCACAGCGCGCGCAGAGCAGTTGGACGCGCTGAAAGACCAGTTCATTACCAGCGTCAACCACGAACTACGTACGCCGTTGATGACGATGAAAGGCTATCTGACCCTGCTAACGGATACGCGGGTGCAAGCCCCGCAGGAAAAGCGGCTGGAAATGTTGACGCGCGCAAATCGGTCCTGCGAGAGCCTGGTCTATCTGGTGCAGAGCATTCTGGATACGCGGCGCATCGACCAGGAGGCAGGTAACTTTACGCCAGAAGCAGTCAGCGTACAGGCAGCAATGCAAGCAGCACTGAGCCTGGTCGACCCACGCGAAGCTGATCCCTCTGAGCGCGAGATCACTATCAATATTCCCGATGACCTGATGATCTGGGGCGAGGCGGTACGCTTGCAGCAAATCCTGACAAATCTGGTGAGCAACGCCATCAAGTATTCGCCAGCAGGCGCGCCGGTCGCCATCCGCGCGCATATGCTGCCCGAGCGGACAGGTCGCTTGCTTGGCAGCCGGTCCGGCCTGCATCTGATGGCGGAAATTACAGTGCAGGATGCCGGGCTGGGTATTCCGCCGGAGCAAAAGGCGCTGCTCTTCCGGCGTTTTGTGCGGCTGCCGCGTGATATCGCCAGCACGGTGCGCGGGACGGGCCTGGGCTTGTATCTCTGCCGGGTCTATGCGGAGGCCATGGGCGGCTCGATTTCGGTGGATAGCAGCGGGGTGCCGGGTGAGGGCACGATATTCCATGTGCGTCTGCTGACACCACCGCGCAGCACGCTCACGTTGCCAGCGCTGGCAGCAGTAAGCGCTCCAGAACAGGCAAGTGGGGCAGACAATTCGATGCGCTACTGAGAACAATATCCGACGCACAGGAATTTATGCCCCTCCACGGCCTGTGATCATAACCGGAACCGTCAGGGCAATGAGCTTAATATCCTCCCAGAGAGATTGCCGCTGGAGGTAGGCAATATCAAGCTCGACCATTTCTTGAAAGGTGACCTGGCTGCGTCCATAGACCTGCCAGTAACCGGTAAGCCCTGGTTTGCCGACATGCCGCAGCCAATCCTGTGGTCGATACAATTCGACCTCGTAGGGGAGTGGTGGACGCGGGCCGACCAGCGTCATCTCACCGCGTAAGACATTAAAGAACTGGGGCAGTTCATCAATGCTGGCCCTGCGAATAAAGCGACCAATCGGCGTGATGCGCGGGTCGTTATCCAACTTATAGGATAAGCCGCCCTCCACATTACTGCTAAGCTGCTTCCCTTGTATATACCGCTTGATCGCGGCGCGGTGGAGGGCATCATCCTGATTCACATACATTGAACGGAACTTGAGCATGTTAAATTCGGTCCCTCCTACCCCGATTCGTTTCTGGCTAAAAAAGGGCGGGCCTTCTGAATCGAAACAGATCAGCAGGCCAACAATCACAACGATCAGGCATAAGGGAATCAGAATAAGCAAGGTGAAGAGAATATCAAGCGCTCGTTTTGCGCGAAGATAGCCAGAATTGAGAGAGATCGTTTCAGGCGGTGTAATCTGAGCAGCCATCGAAGGCTCCTCCTCGTACAAAGGTTGGATAGTCAATTGAGCAGAACGCTCCTGAATCATAAATACTGCCATTACCCAAGATGCTTGTAGAGATGCCCCCCCAGCGGTCCCGCGACTTGCAGGGGCATCTGACGCCAGCAATTCGTTAGCAGACGAAACTTCCAACTCTGCTCGGGCGTGCTTGCCAACCCATCCATCCGAGGGTAGTAGTAATAGGCAAGCGGCTCTTTGATCGCTCCCCAGCGGCGCTTGAAGCTCATGAGTCCTTCGTTGTCGCACGCGGTACGCCCCATATCCAACGTCCTGTACCCGTGCGCGCATCCCCAGGTGATTGCCTGCCACATCAGGAGATTATTAGGTGCCAACGAGAGCGTCGACGCATCGGAGGCACTGTAAGCGTCCCTGATCGTTGAACCAGAGGCCAGCAAAATCATTCCGGCAATCACTCTTCCCTCATGTTCGGCCAGCAAAAGCTGAAGCGCGCCGCTGGCCGCAAAGGCATCCCAGAGGCCAAAGAAGAAGCGCTGGGGCTGACTCGGCATGCCATGCTTTTTGGTGCGCGTTTGCAGGTGCAGGCGGTAATAGTGCGCCATCTCTTCGCGTCGCTCTGCCAGGCGAACTGTGACGCCCATCTTCTGCGATTTCCTAATCATCTGTTTGACCGATTTGCTCAGCCCAGCCCAGACACCATCAGGGTCAGCCTGCAACCACAGGAGCCAGCGCACATACAGAGCGCTTTCGGCCAGGTCGCTACGCGCTGCAAGCGCCGGATGATTGCCGGTGCGCAGTTCGAGGTAACGCGCATTCTGCTCGCCCGCCAGACGCAGCGCCTGCTCTACCAGTTCCTCGGCGCTGGTCCCATCTGCGACAAGGAGTGGGCAATGATCGGAAAACGGCAGCGCTACCAGACGCTTTCCGGTGACTGGGCTGCGCAAGGTGCAAACCGGCAGGAAACCGCTGATTTCTCCGTTTGTATTGGTGGTTGTGAGCGTGTTGATTGAACACCCATACACCTGTGAAATCAGGTTCAACCAGGCGGGCTGATAGTACACAACATCCTGTGCCTGCTGCTCCAGAGCGGCGCAGAGCGGCACAGATGCGATCAGAGGTTGGATGGCCTTCAATGCTGCATCTCTCTTCCAAGGCTATATGCAATATCTGTCCTCACGCATGCGAAGAAACTTCCAGGATTCGTAAAAAGAAGTCCTGAATCGTGATAGAATCAATATCCCCGGTCACACTTAAGGCAGCTTGATTTCCATCAGGCCAGTAACCAAATCGCAGGAGCGGCGCGTCGCTCTGCTCGATCTGGTCTATCAGCGCGCTGCACTGCCGGATGCGTTGCTCGCGTGTGGCCCCCAAACCTTCCGGCAGATCAAGGGAGAGCGCGTAATCAAACGCATCTTCAGGGGCACACTGGACAGCAGGGTAGCCCGCTTCTTGCAGAAAATGAAACATCTCTTGAGGCGTCCGAGGCGAGACGGCCAGGCACGGGCAACGCGACGTGTTCACCGTAAAACATTGGGATGAAACCGTCATCTCACCCGCTGCCCCTGGTGTCGTCGGTTGATCGACTACCTCCAGATGGTGAGCAATCAGGGTAGCTCGCGAGCTACACGTTGCCTCCACAAGCCAGCGGCCAGGCTCTTGCGGCATTATCTGCATCTTGAACTGGCTGCGCTCCTTCCACCACTCGGCAACGTCCCCCAGACGCGCAATCCAGACAGGTCGTGGCTGGCTGCGCGCGGCGGCTAAAAGCAGATCGAGAGCCGGTTTACAGAGAACACCGCGTTCGGGGTGGAGATTCAATGTGTAGATGCCGCCGCGATCATAGACCCGCTGCATTACGCTGCTCCAGATGCGCCCGACTTCTGCCGGATCAGTGAGGCGCAGGCGGTCAAAGAGCATCTCGTCGTCCGGCAGGCTCGTTGGGATCAGCACCAGCTTTCCTTCGAGATGAGGTCGGAGCGTATAGGTGGTACAGGGGATGGCTTGAAAGAGCGCCAGGGATTTTTCAAAGCCGCTGCGCAGAAGCGGCGAGAATCGGTCAAGATCAAGCACAGGATGGAGGACCGCATCATTACTTTCATAGGTCAGGCCAAGCGCGGCAAAGACCCGCCGAGATGCTTCGGTCCAGCCCAGGTATGGGTTGCGAAAACCTTCATGGGGCATCTGCGCCCGCTGAAAGGCCGCAATAGCTTCTTCCGTTTGCTGATATTGCTGCTTCTCAGTCAACGAGCGGTAATCGTTGTGGACGTAGCCATGGATGCCAATCTCCGCGCCTTGCCTGGCAATCTCCCTGATGAGCCTGGGATGCCGATTCAGGACCACCGCCGGAATAAAGAAAGTCGGCCCGGCGTTGAACGCTTGCAGGCTCTTAGTAAGGGTGTAGAGCGCCCGACGTGATCGCTTTTCGGAAAAGCCAAAGCGTGTAAAGACGGTCCTGACGCGCCGGAGAAAGTTGTGAAGCCCCTTGGTTCTGACAGAGAATGTGATAAGATTCATTGAGGCTTACGCTCTCCAGGCGCTTGCTTGCGCTTTGTTCAGGCATAACTTCAACCGTTGCGCCATCTCGTAAAGGTGTTCATGTCGGCATGACCACTGCGTGCCTGGAATAAACTGAATTTCTACCTCCTCCGCTTTCACCACGCTCCCCCGCTTCCCTACCCTCCGATTGCTCGGCTCATCCGTGGTCCACAGATAGATCATCTTGCCCGGATAGTAGCGAGGGTGATAATGCGAAAAGACCCAGACAAAGATGCCAATCCAATCGCGGCGCAGCGTTTCAATCGCTGGCATCAATGAGAGATGCAGCGAGGGGTCTTGAGAAGGGTGCAGAACTTTGTAGTGGAACCATCTGTAGAAATGCCGCAGACAGAGAAATGCAGCGAGACGCTTCTCCTGGCCGAGCCGGAACACAAAGCCAAAGCTATTGACACAGAGACCAGTCAATCGAGCGCCAATCATTCTGAAAAAGTCTGGGCCGGCCCTGGGTTCGATTAAAACAAGCAGGCCCACTTCCTGCCCTTGCGCGCGAAGTTGCTGGGCTATCTCGAAAGCCAACAAACCACCACCACAAAAACCGCCTAAAAAGTAGGGGCCTTCCGGTTGAACACTGCGCAACGCCTGGATGTAATCCGCCGCCATCGCCTCAGGCGTGGGAGGAACCCGCAAACCATCGAAGCTGTAGGGGTCAAGCACGTAAAACGGCTGATCTGCCCCTATGATATTCGCCAGAGTGAAGCAATAAAATGCGCCGCCTTCCACATGCACATGTAAGAAGAAAAAAGGGGGCTTAGAGCCAGCACGCTGAAGCGCCACAACTGATGATCGGGTCTCTGGTGAAGGCAGCGGTGCTGGTTTTTCCGGCTCTTCCTGGGAGGGATTGCTTGCCTCCTGTGTCTGCTGTGGAACAGCGCCTTGTACATATTTTTCAAGCAAGGCGCGTTTAGATGCTGATAACTCTGGAATACCTGTCATCAGAATGACTCCGTTCTTGGGAGGCTGAACAGACCTGCATCGAGAAGCTATGCTAAGGATAGCTATTGCGGGTTACTATCACGTCTCAGGGGAGATATACGCCATTACAATTCGGTAATGAGGAGGGTAATGGAATGAGGAAGATGCTGGATATGCTCCTTTCAGCGCGAGCATGTTTATCTGAGAATCGGGGAAGCGCCAGGAGATGTCGATACTGCGGCGGCAAGCGTCATCCAGAAGACACTCGCTGCCGCAGTGTAGGTAAAATACGCCTCGCTCACGTTCATCCCTAAGAGGATGAGCACCATAGCCAGGCCGCTCGCCGCCAAAGCTGCTGTCACCGCGCCCGGCCTCGTGAGTGTCGAAGCCCCTACTCTGGGTCTCTTCAGTATGTGACATGCCCCGCGCACGCAGGACCAGGTGAAATAGACGTAACAGAGCAAATAGACAACGCCACCAGAGAAGAGCAGGTCCAGATAGCCGCTGTCGGTTGTGGGCCAGGGAATGCTTGCGGGAATGACCAGCCCCACTCCCAGAATTGGCTGCCGCGCGATGGCTGGCAGAAAATAGGTCTGCCAGAGATAGAAGCGATAGACGAGAGACTGCGCAATAATCCCTTGATTCCCACCACCGAACTGATCTTGCAGCCGCCAGGCTATCAGTGGGGCAAAGAGCAGGGCTGCGCCTAATAATGAAACGCCAATCAACGCAAGCAGGCGCAGCATCTGCGAGCCTTTGCGAAAGAGCAGCCCGAGGATACATATACCAACGACAAAGCCAAGAGTGCAGGTGAACGAGCCGGTAATCAGCAGCGCCATCATATCCAGCGCGACCACTCCATTGAACAGCAGCCTGGGCAAGATGGAAACGCGCGCCGCCACTGCCGCGATGCTGAGCAAAAGCACAAAGCACAGATAGGCGGCAAAATCATTCCACCCGCCTATCACCGATGTGATGCGGATTGTTGCCCGGGCGTTGTCCAATACTTGCACCGTGGGATAATAGGTTGTTAAGAAATGGACAATAAAACTCACCCGCAGCGCCTGTGCTATGCCAATCAGGGAGACGATGCCGCTGGTGAGAAGCATAAGAGCACCAGTACGGCGTATATGGTCAACATGAGTCAGCGCCAGACGTATTGCCAAAAAGACCAGGTAATTCTTGACTGGTCCCAGCGCAACGATCAGGATGTCGGATTCCAGCGATTGCCCTCGTCCATAGAGCGTCGCTATCGGCATCAGCGTGCCCCCGAGAATAAGCGCGAGGGCCGCCGCATCAAACTGGGTGAAACGAGGCAATGGCACCCGTAATGCCACAAGCCTGAGCAGCAACAGGACGACCATCAGTAACAAGAGGAGTTCGTTCGGGCGCAGGTTGGCAAGTTGCGGGAGGCGCACCATGCCTGCCGTGAGGGGAAACGTCACCGCAAGGAGATATGCGGCCCATTGTGGCCGCGCCCATACCAGCAGCGTTACCCAGCCAAGCACTAAGAGAGCGCACATGGGGAGCGCGCCGAAGATGGCCCCGAACACTGCAACGGTTGCCACCCCACACGCCAGCAGCGCCCCCAAAACGAAGCGCGAAAAGAAGCGCTCAGGCATGGCTTTTGTCGGCAACATAGAAGCTGAGTACATATCGCTTAGTTGAACTCCCGCATTTCTTCTGCTATTACAGCTTTGCTTGCCTCTCTGATCAGAGGCGTATTTCCCCTCTGCTTCTTTATGAAGTGCACCCCTTCACAAGTCGAACCTAACGCCATACCCAGCACACGAGCATGCACGCGATGCAGGGTGGCAAGCGCCTCGCGAACGTCGGCGCGTCGAGTACGCTGCATGCCAGCCATCAGGATGACACTATCGGCTGCTCGCGTGAGCGCTGCTGTTGGATCGGCAAGGATGGGCGCTCCCGTTACCAACACTAAATCTATCTGTTGGCGCAGCGGAGCAATCAACTTGGTTAATCGGGAAGGCGACAGAAGCATATCGCTTCCACCTGTCGATGCTTGCCCCGCAGGCACCACAGCAAGACCAGGCGTTGCCAGCGGCAAGATATATGACTTGAGTGAATGGCAGGATACCAAAGCATCCCCCAGGCCGCGTGCTTCCGAGAGACCATACATGCCTTGCAGCCACGGATAGTGGCTATCGGTATTGATCACAACTACCCGCAAGCCAGAGCATACTGCTGCGTTCGCCAGGCGCATCACATGCTGGGGGTTGCGGTCACGCGCAGAGGCCCAGGCGCAGAAGATAGTTGCAGGCCAGGTTACCGAGGCGCGCACCGCTTCCAGAAGCAGCAGCGCAGTCGTATCAACTTCACTTTGGCTGGTGCTGTTCTTCTGGAGGCTTTGCTTTGTTTGAGGCAGCGGAGCGCTCAGCACCGGAACATCCGCCGCTGCTGCGGCCTCCTCAGGGGTGAAAATCACATCATCCAGGTAATAGAGCAGGGCTACAACGTTCAGCGCCACCAGTAAACCAAGTGGCATCGCCACGCCCGCCGTGCCGAATGTAATCCCTTTCAGCTTCACAGGATTCACGCGGGCTGTCCCCCACGACACCACATCCTTGCCAAGTGGGGAGACCCGCTGCGCTGCCTCGCGAAAGACGTTCACCACAGCATCAGCCAGGTGGGTAGCCATATCGCTGCTCGAGGCATCTGCCGTAAGCGTGATGATATTGGAGCCAGACTGATAGGCAGCATGTATTTTCGATGATAGCTGCTCTGTCGTTTCTTGCAATCCAACTCGCGCCGCCGCAGTCTGGAGCACTTCGGGACTCTCCAGCATAATGGTATATGTGCTGCCGAGTTGTGCTGCCACCTCTGGCGAGACATAGCTCGGGTTCGTTGGATTCCCCAACCCGAAGACAAGATTGACCGTCGCCTCATAGACAGGAGGCTGCATCTGAGCCAAAACGAGCGTTACCCCGCCCGCCAGAACCGGGCAAAGCAGGAGGAGCCAGGCCCACCGTTTCACATAATAGAGCGCCCGCTGCATGGAAGCCTCCAAACAAGTATTATGAGCATATGGAGATTGTGCGCTTGCTCAGCAATCCATAGAACACACCAATGATGAGCGTTCCAGCGGCAATGCCTAACGAAAACCCAACTGCCACGCCCCGTAATCCCCAGGAAGGAAGCAAGATAAGTTCGGCAACACTGCTCATCACCATCGTGATCGTCATGGCAAGCGCGTGCAACCAGGGATAACCTCTGGCGATCATCCAGGTTTCAAAGACCAGATACACCGTATAGAGCGCCATGCCAGCCGCCAGGATGGTGAGCGGCTGGGCAGCAGAGACGTAGTTCTGGCCGAAGAGCAGTTGAACAAGCTGCCCGCTCCAACCCCAGATGCCCGTAACCAGCACCGTAGATGCGACCAGCGATGCCCCCAACGAGAGCAGCAATGAACGCTCAGCATCCTTTTTCGACCCGCGCGCGAAATAGCGAAGCCCTACCGTTGTGACGGCATAGGGAACAAAGAGAAAAATCAACACCACCGTCTTTGCCGCTGCATAGACACCTGTATCCTGCGCGCTCAGCCGCTGCTGCACAAGCAGCAGGTCGAGCGTCAACCAAATGGTGTAGCTTGCGTGAGCAATCACCAGCGGAACAGAGAAGTGGGAGAGCCGCCACATCGTCGCGAAGGTAATGAGACGCGGACGCAGATGTACTGCTGAACGTGTCCAGTACTCAAAGAACAGAATGGGTACCAGAAAAGATAACCCATAAATGGCGAGCGCCAAACCCACCGAACGCATACCCAGGCCCCACACACAGACAACAATCGCAACCAACTGGATAAGGTTCGCCACGACGTAATAGCTGGACATGCGCCAGATAGCGTCCAGCCCACGAGTTAGTTCGGTATAGGTGTTGAAGGCAGCCAGCCCGATGACAACGAACAGCGTGCCAAGGACGATGCCAGATGGCTCTCCGCCTACATACCAGCCAGTACCAATCAGGGTAAAGAGCAGAACGATGATGATAAGCGCAAGGCCATTGGTAAAGTAGCGATCAACCTCCCTGGAATCATTGCGATGGGTGGCAAGATAGCGCGAGAGCATCGTTGGCAGCGGCCCAACCACAATACTGGTTATTCCCGCAACCCCAATGGCGTAGCGGACCACCCCAAAATCCGCCGGACCCAGGGCGCGCGCCACCACCACCGAGAACAGCACACCAAGCACACGCGCCAATACTTGTCCGGCACCAGAAATGGCCGATAGGCTCAGATACGAGCGGGCATGTTGGCGGCGTGAGACCGGCGTATCAGCGCTCAGCATTCATAGCTCCTCTCGCGCTGCTGGCCCATCTCGCTTGTTTCCAGAAAGGAGCTTTGGCGAGATACGCTTTCGTCTTCAGGGATGAGGGCGCGCAGTTCAGCAAGAGCAAGCGCCCATCCCTGGCGTTTGTCTGTCGCCAGGGCGCGCATGGCTGCCCGCAAGCGGTCTTCTTGAGCAAGAGCCAGATTGATGGCCGCCGCGATTTCCTGGGCAGTCGCCCCTGTGAAAACCGCTCCTTGCGGGAAGGCCAGGCGCAGCACCGGCCAATCTGATGTGACTAAAGGCTGGCCTGCGTAGAGCGCTTCCCAGGCCCCACAGAGGAGCGTATGGTTACGGGTCGTGAGGGCAATCACCACATTGGCGCTGCACACCAGTTTGCCATAGTCAGCGTCGCTCAGCCAGCCTGTCAAACGAACATTCTTTGGGCATCTGGCGCGCACTGCTGCCGAGAGTCGGCGCGCATCGCCGGTAATGGAGAAGGAAACATCGGGCAGTTGACACGCGGCGGCGAACACCTCCTCAATCGGCTCATCCGAAGTGTAGGTGGCAATCACCACCGCATGACGCGCCTCTGGCACAGGGATGGGCGGCAGAGTTGAGTGGCCCCACTCAACGGGTGGGTCGCCTAACATGAGCACACGAAAACGCTGCCCGCCGCTTCTGCCCAGGAGGCGGTCACGCAGTTCGGCATTGGTAACAATCGTCGCAAGCGCCTGACGCGAGAGCCAGCGGTGCAAAGGCACGGACCACGCCCATTTGTAGCCCATTAACCCGCCCGTATGGGTGTCGATGAGGTAATCAGTGCCAGCCAAGCGGGCATAAAGCGCCACCACCAGAACCAGAAAGATGGGAGGATTCTGGACCAGCACCACGCGCGGACGCCTGCGCCAGAGTAAGAACCAACTGACAACCGCCAGAGCAGGATACTTCAGAGGCGCGATCAGCGGGCGCTGAAATCCCAGAATATGAACTTTGTGCATTTCCGCCCCCAGCGCAGCCGCCAGCCGCTGGCTGCGCGGCGCAGTGGGTGCCCAGGCAATTCCCAATACGTGGGGGTGAGCAGATGTATGATGAGCATTTGCAAATGGTAATCGGCTCATAGCTTTTCTATCCAATGGCACAAGGTCTCAGATGAGCCTCGCGGCACGGTCTTATCACACTACAGCTTCTCTGAAACAAGCGCCTCGTAGGCTCGTAGAAGTTCCGTTTTGGTATGATCCCAACTGAACTCCTCGTCAATGCGTTTGCGCCCCACCGCGCCCATCTGCTCGCGAAGCGCTTCATCATTCAACAGTATTTCAATTTTGTCGGCGAAGTCTTCAGCCGAATTTGGCCTGGCATAGAGCGCGGCATCACCCGCCACACGCCGCGTTTCTGGCAGATCGAACGCGACAGATGGCTTGCTTACCGCCATATATTCCAGCGTTTTCCCCAGAGTGCAATACTCGTTCAGCCCATTCTGAGGCTCAGGAACGAGGCCCACATCTGCCGCACTGAGAAAGCGCGCGACATCTTTCGCTTGCGTCCAGCCCTTGAAATGCACATATTCATCAAGGCGTAGTTCGCTGGCAAGCTTGCGTAAGACTGGGGCATGGTCGCCATCTCCCATCAAGACCAATGACACATCCCGCCTGCCACGCTCATGCACGAGCGTATGCAACGCCAGGAGCAGATATTCAACGCCATCCTGCACTTCCATCGCTCCCACAAATGCCAGCAGAAAGCGTCGCCCGTGCTTGAGGGCAGGTTCAGGGGTAACACGGTTAATCCGGTTGAGGTCGACGCCGTTATAGACGGCAAAAACCTTGTTGGCGCAAACGTGGCCGCGTTTGATAGCAAATTCCTTCATGGTGGTATTCGATGTAATGACCACAGCAGCAATGCGGTAAGAACACCTTTCCACAAAGAGGAGGGGCCTGTGAAGGAATGGCATCCGATCTGAGAACTTGGTCTGGAACAACTCTGGCGATAAATCGTGCTGATCGAAGATGAACTTTTTACCCAGAAGGCGGTAAAACAATCCAATTACAAAGTAGGTATCCGGAGGGTTGGCAACGTGAATGACATCAAAGCCGTGACGAAGCAAAACCTTCAAGCTGAGCAAGAACGTCCTGACCATCGCCACGCCATATTCGAACACATAAGCCGTAGCATTGCTGCTATTGGGCGGTGACCAATAGCGATATATATGGACCCCATCAAGATAGACATAAGATTCTTGATCCAGATTGGTCCCTTTAGGGCCGATAATGCTGACCTGAAAGCCACGCTCTCGGAGAGTGAGGGCTTCAGCCCACACGCGGCTATCCATCGGGACCGAGCAATTTTCGATCAGTAGTAAGACCTTCTGGACCTGGCGCATCATGGGCCTCGCCCTCTCCTTATAAGTCATGCTTTCAACGACAAAACTGTATTCTTGTGAGCTTCATCTCTCAAGCAGACGGCATGCCTCATCCTCGCTCATCGCCTCCAGCTTAGCTACCAGTCGCCCCTCAACCTCGGCAGCCAGTTGACGCACCGTTGGCGCATCAAAGAGCGTGCGCAGCGGCAGCGACAGGCCAAAGGTTGCCTGAATCCAGGCGATGAGTTGTGCCCCAAGCATAGAATGGCCCCCCAGCAAAAAGAAATTCTCGGTCACCCCCACCCGTTCGATCTGCAATAACGCCGCAACGGTGGTGGCAAGCTTGTCTTCGATGGGCGTCTGGGGAGCGGCGAATGTCTCCGCACCCAGCATATTGGCCGGGGTTGGGGCAGGCAAGGCATCGCGATCAACTTTCCCGTTGGGCGTGAGCGGCAGCGCATCTATCTGGACAAACAGCGCGGGCACCATGTAATCAGGCAGAGTTGCCTGAAGCGTCTGCACCAGATCGGCCAGTTCAACCGTAAGATCAGGCTGAACGACAAGGTAAGCCACCAATTGCTTTTGCCCTGGGGCATCTTCCCGCGCCAGCACATAGCTGGCCTGAACGGCGGGATATCGATTCAGCGCGACGATAATTTCATCTGGCTCGATGCGATAGCCACGCAGTTTGATCTGGTGATCGATGCGCCCCAAAAAGGCAAGCTGTCCGTCCGGTAAGAAGCGGGCCAGGTCGCCAGTCTTGTACAAGCGCGCATCAGGGTCGGGGCTGAAGGGATGCGGGATAAATTTTTCCCGGGTCAGTTCTGGCCGATTGAGATAGCCACGCGCCAGACCAATGCCGCCGATATGCAGCTCCCCAGGTTCGTCCATGGCAACCTGCTGAAGATGCTCATCCAGCAGATACACTTCGGTATTGGCAATCGGACATCCAATCGAGGGCGGCATCTCCGCCTCGGCCTGCAGCCAGATGCGCCCGGAAGTTGCCACAACGGTTGCTTCGGTTGGCCCATAATTATTAATGAGAGCAAAGGGCAGCGTTGCCGCTGGATAGCGATGCAGTACATCAGCGCCGGTCAGCAGGACGCGCAGCGCCGTTTCGGGCGGCCAGTCCAGGTCAAGCATCTGCTCGGCCAGTGGCGTCGGCAGGAAAGAGATCGTAATCTGGTGGCGAACCAGCCAGTCGCGCAAAGCCGGAGGCAATGTGCGAATCTGCTCATCAACCAGATAGACGCTGGCGCCGCAGCAGAGGGAGGGCCACACTTCCCAGCCAGTGGCATCGAAGGCTGGGCTGGCAATCTGCGTGGTGCGATCACGCGCAGTCAGCGCAAACGCTTGCTGATGCCAGCCGACCAGATTGAGCAAGCTCTTATGCGTGATCTGGACGCCTTTGGGCGTTCCGGTGGACCCCGAGGTATAGATGATATAGGCCAGATGGTCAGGGGTCGCCAGCGGACAGGGATTAGCAGTACTCTGCATCGAAAGCCTCGGCTCCTCGTCCAACGCAATGACATGCGTTGAGACAGCGGGCAGGCGGTCGCGCAGGTGGGACTGAGTTAGCAGAACTGGTACCAGGGCATCGGCAAGCAGGAAGCTCAGGCGGTCTGCCGGATACTGTGGGTCCAGCGGGACATAAGCGCCCCCGGCCTTGAGGATGCCCAACATGCCCACCACAAGCTCCAGGGAGCGGTCTACACACAGCCCCACCGGCACTTCGGGCTGAATGCCCAGCCCTCGCAACAGATGCGCGAGTTGGTTGGCCCGCTGATTCAGAGCCGCGTAGCTCAGGGATTGCGAACCGGCCACGACTGCCAGCGCCTCTGGGGTCCGCTCCGCCTGCTCCTCCACCAGGTACTGAACGCATGTATCCAATGGATGACTTTGCATAGCAGGCGAGCCATCAACAATGCCAGCGCGGAATTGGTCTTTATTCCTGCCGCTCATATACACGTTTCTTACCTCCTAAGCCTTTCCGAGGATATGTATCAGAAATCCTTCATCATAGCCTTCATCATGGGCTATATCAGATATGCCAAGTATAGGTGGGCCAGGTTTCCACGGCGTTACAAGGAGTTATGCACCGCGTTACGATTACGTTACTCCGGTTGGTTTCGCCCTCAGCAGGCTTGATAGTCACCAGGAGCGTCTCGTTTATCGCCAACCGCTATATCTGTCAAATGTTGGGTATTGCTGCCCTGATTGCCGTTGAGATGAGGCTTTTTTTCAGCAGGCAAGGCAGGATGCGTTCGGTTATCAAGGGCATCCAGGAGTTGTATCAAGACCAGCGCTATTACCAGCCCGCACGCACCTCCAACAAGCGTATTGAGCACTGGCTTTGGGTGGTCGGGCGTGGTTGGGGGAACCGCCGGTTGAAATATGACAACAGGATAACTCGCAGCGATTGGCTGGCCGCTCATTTTCGCGATAAATGCCCCGGCAACCGCATTCGAGAGCGCAGCAGCGCGGTTGGGGTCTGCATCATCCACGCTGACCTCAATGAGCGAGGTGTTACCCTCCACAGCGGTTTGCACAGACCTGGCAAGATCGGTGGAAGAAATGCCGCCAACCTGGCTGGCTGCCGCTGCCAACACTGCTGGCTGGTTAATCAATTGCTGATACGTCGTCACCAATTGGGTATCCACCAGCGGGACATTGGCGCTTTGTTGCCCGACAAAAAGGACGGTAGTCGCGCGATACACAGGCGTCTGCATTGCCGTCATCACGAACGTTCCTGCCGCAGCCACAACGACGCAAAGGATAGCCAGCCAGAACCAACGCGCGAAAGCGGCAAGATACCGATGGATGGAACGGCTTGTACGAACCTCGTCTGGCATACAATCTTCCTTCCTCAGCTATTTTATAGGCACAGGGCGCATACACGATCAGTTTGACTGCGAAGCATTTGCATGCAGCAAATAACCAAGCAAGTTAGAGGTAAACTGCTCAAAATCACGGCTACTATAGGAACCGGAAGGAACGCTCGCATCAGCATGCATATTCTGAAGCCCCAAGGCCCACCAGTAGGTGGCCGCGTCGAACACCCTGGCTCCGCCCGGCGCGGTATACAAGGTCGCTGTGGCGGTGGGTATCACCTGCCCATTGGGATTCGGGTTATCGTTGCCGTTAGACTGCGCCTTCACCGGAGAAGAAGCCAGAATGGTCAGCGCGGGTGCAATGCCAAGGTTGGGAAAAACGCTGTCGAACGCGCCCATATCGCCGCCTGCGGCATTTGTCCCGAAATCCGCGCCCTCCAGCCCCGCAAGCGCGCTGCCCGCGTGCAGCGCAGTGCCATGCAAGAAAGGAGCAGCGCCGGAACTGAGTATCAGCGGGGCTGGCCCTGTTATTACACCGGAAAACATGGCCCCAAGCAGCGCTTGTGCGGGCTGGTTCAACGGAGCATTTTGCCAGAGGGTAGTTGCTGAAGCCGGATTATGGCCGGACAATGGGTCAATCCCGGCATCTTTATAGCAGACAACAACGCGATCAGCGCCAAGCGGGCTTGGTTGCAAGCGAACATGCCAGTAGGCATCGTTGGCCCCAAAGAAAGCCAGCGATACCCCGGCGGCGCGGGCCTGCGCGATGCTGGTTCGCATGCCTGATGACCAATACTCATCATGCCCGGAGTCAAGGAACAGGCGGTGCTGGAGGAGCGTTTGCCCATGCTGGTCGGTGTCAACATCGGTGGTATAGGTCACATTGTAGCCCTGCCGCTCAAGCCAACTCAGCAAATTGTATTCATAGGTCGTGAAATCGGAGAGGCCAGCGTTCGCAACCTCGGGGCGATCAAACGAGACCGCAAACGAACGATCCCCCATGGTATTTGGCGCTCCGTTGCCATCGAGGCTGCGCCCTCCCCAGGAATTACCCGCTTGATACGTCAGGACGCTGCTCTGGAAGAGAATTGGCGCTGGACTCGCGTCATTGCGCACGACAAACTCGGCATAGCGCATGAATCCAGCCGAGGAGACCAGCTTCACCACATACACCCCACTGACCCAGGAGGTGGGAATCGCCAGCGTAACCGCATTCTGCCAATTGCTGGCGCTGACCATGCGAGTTGCCTGGTCGACCAGTGGGGCAGGCTGATTGATGCCCTGTATCGCTTTGGAAGAGTAGACTAACCGCCCGCCAAAACCTTGATACCAGCCCATCCGATAGACGCGAAACGAATACGACGGAGCCGTCGTCGAAACATACATCTTGATAGATTGCCCGATACCCACACTAACCGGAGCCGTGAACGCTTCAATCGCGTTCTGCGGGCCGAGCGGGAGATTTGCGCGCCAGTCACTCGTGCCAGGGCACGTGTTTTCCGCCACAATTGGGTTTGCCGCGTAGGCCGCGCTTGAGCACGATGAACCCGTCCCGGCAGCAGCGTTAGCGGCCACAGGAGAGGAAAGCTTGCCAACCACCCCATAGGCGACGAGCGCCAGGATTTCAAGACCAAACGCCGCAGCGATCAAGCCTTTTTGCAACGAGCTGAGCTTGTGAGATCGTGAGATCATCTGCTGGTTCCTCCACCGGAGCCTCAACAATTGGCCTGAATCCCTTCGCACACACGCTCAATCTCTGCTTCGGTCAGTTCAGGAAACATAGGAATCGAGAGGATGCGACCTGCCAGATGTTCAGTCACAGGCAAAGACCCTGCTGGGCAGGCAAAAGCGGCGCAGGCGTGCTGAACATGCAGCGGCAGGGGATAGTGAATACCTGTTTGGACACCTTGAGCGGCGAGTTCAGCGCGCAATCTATCCCGATTCTTCGCTTGGATGACGTAGGTATAATAGACATGCTCCGACTCAGGACGCTCGATTGGACAGGTTACCAGCCCGGCAAGCCGTTCTGTATAGGCCGCAGCGTGCGCCCGCCGTTGTGCATTCCACACATCCAGCCACCGCAGCTTGATGCGCAACACCGCCGCCTGAATCTCGTCCAGGCGACTATTCATGCCCAGCGCCTCATGATAATAGCGCGTCCGAGAGCCATGATCGCGGAGCATACGCACCTGCTCAGCAAGCATCAGGTCATTCGTCGTGACGATACCCGCTTCACCATATGCCCCAAGATTTTTGCTGAAATAGAGGCTAAAAGCCCCGATATCGCCGAGTGTGCCTACCCTGCGCCCATCATAGCGCGCCCCTTGCGCCTGCGAAGCATCCTCGATCAGCCGCAAATCATACTGGCGAGCAAGAGCGCACAGGGGGGTCATGTCTGCCGCCTGGCCGTAAAGGTGGACGGGCAGCAATGCTCTAGTGCGCGGCGTGATGGCCGCAGTCACCCGCTCAGGGTCCATCGTCCCGGTGGCCGGGTCGACATCCACAAACACAGGCCGTGCGCCAGCCATGGTAATGGCCTCGACAGTGGCAATAAACGTATTGGCAACCGTAATCACTTCGTCGTCCGCGCCGATCCCACAGGCGCGCAGCCCAAGGTAGAGGGCATCTGTCCCTGAGCCGACCCCTATCGCTTCGGCAGCTCCACAGTAATCAGCGAACTCGCGCTCGAACGCGCGAACTTGTGGGCCAAGAAAGAGTTCCATGCCACACAAGCTGCCGTCAACAGCCTTCAGCACCTCACTGCGAATGGTTTGATATTGGCGTTGCAAATCGACCAGTTTGATTTCCTGTTTCACTGATTTCTCCCAAAGAGTTGTCAAGATTTTTTTCGAGATGCGCATAAGGACGTTCAAGAAAACCTTTGCTACAGACCAGTTGATCAATCGTTCCCACCACGCGCGCCGGGTTGCCATAGGCCACAGCGCGCGCGGGGATATGCTGCGTGACGACCGAGCCAGCGCCAATCACCGCGTGTTCGCCAATGACGACATAGGGCAGAACCGTCACGTTGACGCCAAGCTGCGCACCCTTTTTGATCGTCGGGCCACGCATACAAGGGGTAGACATTGGGCAGCCGGGGTGCAGATCATTCGCACAGCTAACACCCGGCGCAAGAAAGACCTCATCCTCTAACGTGCTAAATTGCGCAACATAGACATTCGTATGAATCTTCACCCGACAGCCAATCTGACAGCCGTAGTCAACGACAGAATTGCTCCAAACGCTCACATCGTCGCCGAGCGTGTTTTGCTCGCGAATAACTACATGGTGGCCGGTCTGGAATCGCGCACCAATGCTGCTGCCAAGATAGAGAATGGTTCCCGATCCCAACCTGGCTTCCGCGCCAAGCCTCAACGTCCAGCTTCCCACGGAGCGACGCGGGCGCTGCCCGATCAGCACGTAGGGGTCTAGCTCAGCCGGTTCATCCATCTGCACAAAATTGGCGGCATGGGGCGCCAGCGCGGCAGCGATCTGTGCTGGAAGAGATGAGGATATCATCACAGGGCCACCTCTTTGCCTTCCAGGTCTAACGATTGCTGGATTGCTGCCAGTGTTTTCGTGATCGAAAGGCTCCAGAGGCCGTTGCTCAACGGCGGTTGCTCCGAGCGGATGCAATGGGCAAAATGCGCGCAGGCAACCTGAAGCGGCTCTATCCATGGAACGGCAGGAATGATGATTTCCCCGGTGCGATAAGAGAGGTGGAACTCATCAAAGGCCGTACAATGATTCGGGCGCTCGACCCCTCGGTTATAGATGCGTATCTTGTCTTGCGGCTCAACGTCATCGTAGACAGCCATACGTTGGTCGCCAACGAGCGTAAACCGCCTGACCTTTGAAGGATGAAGCCAGCTAAGCTGTATATGCACGCGCAGACCATCGGCATAACGCAGATGAATATAGACAACATCGTGTATACCCTGCTGAATGTGGGCTGCGCCGGTAGCGCGTACTGTAACCGGGTCTGCATCAAGCAAATAACGGAGTATAGAGAGGTCGTGCGGCGCGAGGTCCCAAAGGACGTTGACATCCTTGTGAAATAAACCAAGATTTAAGCGCTGGGCATCAATATAATGGAGTTTGCCAAGCTGGCCCTCAGTGACGATATGGCGCAGTTCCTGAACAGCTTTGTGATAGAGAAACGTGTACCCAACCATCAAGATACGGTTCCGCTCTTGCGCCAGCGCCACCAAATCTTCCACCTCACTCACCTTGACCGCCAGAGGCTTCTCGACGAATACATGCTTATTCGCCAAAAGCGCTGCTCGGGCGAGCGCATAATGCGTATGCACTGGTGTGGCTATCAGGACAGCATCAATATCGCTCTCAAATACATCGAGCGCATCATGCGTGAACCGGGTATAGTGATACTGCGCTTGCGCGTGGGCCAGCCGGTCAACATCCATATCAGCGATAAAAGCCAGCGAGCTATCCGGTAGAGCGCTGATGTTACGCACCAGATGAGGCCCCCAGTATCCATACCCGATTACGCCAAACCGCAAGAGCCGCACTTGAGGCAGCACCTGGGGTAATCTGGTCGGCATCTCCCTTACCGTAGGAACTTCTGCAAGAGAATCCATCTTTCCTGTTTCTCCCGTTTACGCATAAGCATCTCTACAAATATCTGCACACAGCGCTCTTTGCGGCGTTGCAAGGCTATGCTTAGCATAGAGATTCCAGGTTACTATCATGTCTCAAGGGGGATTCACGCCATTACAATTCGGTAATCATGAAAAAGAATGGATGTGCGCTCATCTAGCACATCTCCAGCGATCTTAGAAAAATTCCAGGCTTCAGCGAGCGCATCTGGCGCTCGCTGAAGCCTGGTATCCATCACCGACTCGCTTCTCTCATTTCACGCTCAACTTGCGGTGGCGCTTTCTCTCCTTTCAGGTTGGGCAGAAAAACAATACCCCAGGCCGGTTTTCGTCATGATATAGGTAGGGCGCGCGGCATCACGCTCAATTTTGTGGCGCAAACGAAAGATATGCACTTTCAGCAAATTGGTCTCGCCCACATACTCTGCCCCCCAAACCTTTTCCAACAAGAGATTGTTCGTGACAATTCGCCCGGCATTTTGCGCTAAATACGAAAGGATACGATATTCCGTGGGAGTGAGGGCAATGGGTCGGCCATCTATTGTGACCTGATGTTGGAGAAAATCTATCGTTAAAGTGCCAAAAGTAAGCGTAGGGCGTACATTGCGCAAGTGCTCATTGTTGTTCCATTGGGTGCGCCGAAGGACGGCCCGAACCTGGGCAAGTAACTCGACAACACTCACCGGCTTGGGTAAGTAATCATCCGCCCCCGAATCCAAAGCGCGCGCTTTGGTATGATCCTGCTTCTGCGCGGACATAGCAATAATGGGAACGAGAGAGAAATTGCGCACATACCGGCAGAGTTCAAAATCATGAGATTCAGATGATATCGTGTCGAGGAGAATAAGATCCGGCTCTTTGGTCTCCAGCGCCTCGAACAACTGTTGCTCATCCTTTACCGGGCTAACCTCATAGCCCTCAGTATGCAGCGTGCGCACGAGAAGCCTCAAAGCCTGGGGGTCTTTTTCTGCTACAAGTATGACTGTTTTATGAGCAGGCACGGTTCCTTCCCTTCTCTCTTATATTGCCCTTAAGCATACATACAATACTCAAGGTAAGTAGACGAAGGTTATTCTAATTCGACATAGTCAAGGTATAGGGTATTCATTACTTTCTATTTTTTAACCTTTCCGGCAGGGAACGTTCCGTAGGAAAACATACATAGCGAAAACACTTGGTCGCCAGGGTAGCTGGTAAACGCCCATCAGCTACCCTGGCGACCAAGCACCGGGACAGTTCTACCAAGTGGCTTGAACTGAACGAAGGCAGCAATCAGAAGTTGCCGCCGGGGGTTAGCCACACCTTTCTATTCAAGAAATCCTGCGTATACCCAATATATTGCTGTGCTCCGCTGTCATGCCATTGACCGCTATACCACCTTCCGATGCATCCCCAAATGTCCCCAGCGTGGTAATTGCTTCCCAAGTACGTCGCCCAGCCTTCATAGCAGTAACGCAGAATCCCTTCCTGATAATCAATGGCAAAGGCCGTATCATCCCGGGTGAGAGGCCATGCTGACTTGTTATACATGTATTTTATCTGGATAATGCTGTAACTTTGCGCGCAGCTTGAACCATCCCATGCCCCAGGATACCCTGAACCGGGAGGGCACGCGCTTTTATCACCGCTGTAGTCTCCAAGCTGGCTTTGATGCCAATGCGACTCGGTGACAGCTTCTGCCCGCACATAGTCTTCATCCATGCCCCATTTGCACGCGGCCCACTGAAGGATTTCATCGGTTGTTCCGGTGAAATCTCCGGTAACCCGTTTACGGAAGCTATCTGCACGCGGGTCTAGCTGAATGCCCAGTGACGCAGTGGTCCAGGGCGCTAAAGCTTTGAGCTGCGCGGCAGTCGGAGTGCGATGATTGGCCGCGTCATTTTCAGGGCGAGGTTCCCAGGAGGATTTTTTTACCCTGGCGGCACACTCCTGATCGCTGGGAAGCGCTGACCCCGGTGGAAGCAGAGTAAATTGTTTTCCGCTGGGGGGGCTGGTGGAAACCGGTGCGTTGGTAGCAATCGGTGTAGGAGTAACCCCGCCCGCCAGCGCTTTTGCACCTGAGGGTTTGTGTTGAAGGGCAATCCATAAAACAGGCACCGAAAGCACCAGGAAGAGCAGGACGCCTATCGCAGCTTTTTTTCCTACAAGCTTCTTTGGTAAGGTTGTTTGGGGGGCTTCTTTCTTCTCCATGAACTGGACAATACTATAAGTGTAGAGTTTTGTAAAGCAGAGATACAGAAATGCTGACTATCCCAAGTCAGCAAGGAGTCAAATAATAAACGAGCTATCAGCTATGGCAGCGCGCAAAAAAGCGCGAGCACGGCAAAACCGCTCGGCTCCGCTGCCTTAGGAAAGGCAGCGGAGATATGTGGCAGGAGCCCACATCGCTGCGCGCTGAGACATGAAGGGCGCTCAACCGATTCTAAAGGTCGATTGGCGCACAACAAGATGCGGGCTGACGAGTATTTTGGTGGGCGCTTCGGAACTATCTGTCCCCTGGATATGCTTCAGCAGCAATTCGGTGGCGGCACGGGCCACCTCTCGTTTGGGGATGCTGATGGTGGTAAGTGGTGGATGGGCGTGCGCTGCCTGGCTGATATCATCGACTCCGACCACGGCCAGATCGCGTGGCACTGATAACCCCTGGCTGGCAATCGCTTCGATGGCACCCAGGGCCATCCAGTCGTTCCCCGCAAAGATCGCTGTGGGCGGCTGGGGCAGGGCTAACAAGGCTAATGCGCTCTGATAACCGCTCTCGAAGGACGAATCCCCCTGGCAAATATATTCCTGAGGGGCCGTAAGCCCTGCTTCTGCCAGGGCGCTCTCAAACCCTTGCCGCCGGGTCCATTGAACAGGTTCTTCCACAATTGTCGCAATGCGACGATGGCCGCATTCCAGCAGATGCCGCGTTGCCAGTTCGCCCGCCAGCCGAAAATCGATATCGACAAGAGGTAAGCTCTGCGCGCGGGCGTCCTGATTCCATACACACAACACCACCTCCTTGTTGATATCTTTGAGCGCCAGCACATCGGTAATGTCGGCAGCCATGCCCATGACAATGAAGCCATCTACCCAACCGCTTGCCATGCGTTCCAGATGGCGTTTGCCCTCTTCAGGAGATTGATGTGTCATACTCAAGAGCAGCTGATAATCATGCTGGTCAGCGACGCGCTCGACTTCCTCCACAACCTCGGCAAAGAAGGGATTCGAGAGCGTTGGCACCACCAGCGCCAATGTGGATGTCTTGCCCTGTGCCAGCCCACGCGCCACCAGATTCGGTCGATAACCCAATTCTTCGATTGCCTTAAGCACGCGCGCGCGCGTTTTATCACTGACCGCCACTCGCTGGGTAATCACGTTGGATACCGTTGCCGTCGTTACTCTTGCCCGGCGCGCCACATCGGAAATTGTCGCCATCCCGCATGCACCTTCTCTGCTGGAAATGCAGACACTTTTAAACCATATGATACTTTCTCTGCTCCCTCAAATTCCACCTCATGTTTGGAGATACCCGCCCAACCTCTTGACAAGGTCCCTGCTCATCATTATACTGGTATTTAAGCGGTTAAATTTAACCGCTTAAATACCAGGCTGCCCGCGATTATCGCGACTATCCTCAACCTGCGTCATCGAGAGTTCTCTGGATATTTTCAGTATAGTAAATATCCTGGCGCAGATAACGACCTTCTTGCCGATCACTCCTCTTCTCAGGAGCGCAGCGGTTCTTTTCAAGGGGGGCGAAATATGTTTACCATCGGGGTAGATTTCGGTACGGAATCCGGACGGGCCTTGCTTGTCGATGTAAACGATGGGCGCGAGCTTGCCAGCGCGGTTCATTTCTACGCGCATGGGGTCATTGATAAAAGCTTGCCCGAAAGCCAGGTATTCTTGCCGCCGGATTGGGCGTTGCAAGACCCCCGTGATTATCTTGCCGTCTTTCAGCATGCTGTGCCTGCCGTCGTGCGCCAGAGCGGTGTAGACCCTGTGGAGGTCGTGGGAATTGGCATCGACTTTACCGCCTGCACCATGCTGCCAACGCTGCGCGACGGAACGCCGCTCTGTTTCCTCGACCAATGGCGCGCGCGTCCCCATGCCTGGGTGAAGCTCTGGAAGCATCACGCTGCCCAACCACAAGCTGACCAGATCAACGCCGTTGGGCAGGCACGCGGGGAAGAATGGGTGCGGCGTTATGGTGGCAAATATTCCAGCGAATGGTTCTTCAGCAAGGCTTTGCAGATTCTTCAGGAAGACCCCGAAATCTACGCTGCCAGTGAGCGCTTCATCGAAGCCGCCGATTGGGTGGTGTGGCAATTGACCGGTGTGGAAACGCGCAACATTTGCACGGCTGGCTATAAAGCGATGGTTGTTGATGGGCGCTTTCCATCACGCGATTTCTTCGCTGCCCTGGACCCACGTTTCGCCGATATTGCCGAGACCAGGATGAGCAGCCAATTCTGGCCGCTGGGCGCGTGCGCGGGGCGGCTGACCGCCGAGGCTGCCGCCTGGACGGGCTTGCCGCCCGGCATAGCTGTGGCCGTTGCCAATGTGGATGCCCATGTGACGGCTCCGGCGGTGCGCGTCACCGAACCAGGCCGTATGGTGATGATTATGGGTACGTCCACCTGCGACATTCTGGTGGGGGACTCGCTGCAAGATGTCGAGGGCATGTGTGGGGTCGTCCAAGGCGGCGTCTTACCAGACGCCTATGGTTATGAAGCCGGGCAGAGTGGTGTTGGCGACATTTTTGCCTGGTGCGTTGACCATATCGTTCCACCCACCCATCATGCCGACGCGCAGGCCAGCGGCATCGATTTACACACGCTGCTGGAACGCGAGGCCGCCCAACTGCACCCGGGCGCATCGGGCCTGTTGGCCCTGGATTGGTGGAATGGAAACCGTTCCACCCTGGTAGATGTCGATCTTTCGGGGCTGATGCTGGGTATGACCCTCACCACCAGCGCGCCGGAAATCTATCGCGCACTCATCGAAGCGACGGCCTATGGCACGCGCAAAATTATCGAAGCCTTCGAGCACAGCGGCATCCCCATCCACGATCTGGTGGCCGCCGGAGGGCTGCCAGAAAAAAATGCGCTGTTGGTGCAGATTTATGCCGATGTCACTGGCAAACCCATCGCGCTGTCCGGTTCTCCGCAAGCCCCGGCGCTGGGCGCGGCCATGCACGCGGCAGTGGCGGCGGGAAGCTACCCAAACATCCGCGCAGCCGCCGAGGTGATGGGCAAGCTAAAGCCCGAGGTGGTCAAACCGATTCCCGCGCATCAGCGCGTCTATGAGCGCCTCTATGCCGACTACGCGACCCTCTACGATTACTTTGGCCGGGGGGCCAATGATGTGATGAAACGTCTGAAACGGCTGCGCTTTGAAGCGCTCGGCAATCAAGATTTAGTCAATGGTGCTCTGCCGCAGGAAGCGTGATGCCAACGAAGGGACCTGTCCTATGCTTCTGACCAGCTTGCGCGAGCAGGTGTGCGCGCTCCATCGCTTGCTGCCCGACAATCACCTGGTTGCCTGGACCAGCGGCAATATCAGCGCGCGCGACCCCGAAACGCAGTCCATTGTCATCAAGCCGAGCGGCATCAAATATGACTTGCTGACGCCAGAAAACATGGTGGTCGTAGATTGCAACGGAACCATCGTTGAAGGGCCATACGCGCCTTCGTCTGATACTGCCTCGCATTGCTATATCTATCGCCACCTGCCACACATCCATGGGATTGTCCATACCCATTCGCGTTATGCCACCGCCTTTGCGGCAGTAGGGATGAGCATCCCCTGCGTGTTAACAGCTATTGCTGACGAATTCGGCGGCGCGATTCCCTGTGGGGGCTTTGCCCCCATCGGAGGAGAAGAAATCGGGCGGCAGGTTATCGCGACCCTGGAAACCAGCAAAAGCCCGGCAGTGCTGCTGCAAAATCATGGCGTTTTCACTGTGGGCGCGTCCCCTGAAGCTGCCGTGAAAGCAGCGATCATGGTCGAAGACAACGCTGCCACGGTCTGGCACGCGCTGCAACTCGGCCAGCCTTTGCCTATTTCCGATGAGATGATTGCCCAACTGCATCATCGCTATACCACCGTATATGGTCAGCCTGAGGAGGTTTCCCGATGACCACCGCTGTCACCGCATCCAGCCCGCGCACCTCGACCTCACTCTTGAAGCGCCCGCTCACGCTGGGCGTGATCGTGGGCAATCGCGGGTTCTTTCCCGATCATCTTGCAGGAAGCGGACGCGAAACCATCTTGCAGGTGCTGGCGCAGCATCATATCCAGGCCATCATCGTGGAAGCCGACCAGACCAATGTGGGCGCCATTGAAACCTTGCAAGAGGCGCGGCTGTGCGCCGATCTCTTCAGAGCGCACCGTGACGAAATCGATGGCGTGCTGGTGACGCTGCCCAACTTCGGCGACGAGCGCGCCATCGCCAACGTGCTGCGCTGGAGCGAACTCGATGTGCCGGTGCTGATTCATGCGTTCCCTGATAATCCGCAAACGATGAGCATTGCTGATCGGCGCGACAGCTTTTGCGGCAAGATGAGCGCCTGCAACAACCTGCGGCAATATAGCATTCCCTATACACTGACCAGCCAGCACACGATGGACCCCACGCAGCCCGCTTTTGCTGACGATCTGCGCGCGTTTGCTGGAGTTTGCCGCGTCGTGCGTGGCCTGCGCCATGCCCGCGTGGGCGCGTTGGGCGCGCGCCCCACCAACTTCAACACGGTACGCTTTAGCGAAAAGCTCTTGGAGCAGTCAGGTATAAGCGTGGAGACACTTGATCTTTCGGAAGCGCTCGGACGCATTGCCCAGCTTGCCGACGACGCAACGAACGTGGCGGAAAAATTGGGGGCCATCCGCCGATATGCCAACGCGGCAGACATCCCCGATACCGCGCTGCTGAAGATGGCGAAGTTCGGTGTGGTGTTGGATGACTGGATCAGTGCAACCCAACTGGATGCCACGGCCATCCAGTGCTGGACGGCGATGGAGGAATATTTCGGCGTAGTGCCCTGCACGCTGATGAGCATGGCAAGCAATGGCCTGATTCCCTCTGCTTGCGAAACCGATGTGGCGGGCGTGGTAGCGATGCTCGCGCTGCAACTGGCATCAGGGCGGCCCAGCGCCATTGTCGATTGGAACAACAACTATGGCGACGACCCCAACAAAGGCGTGGTCTTCCACTGCTCCAACCTGCCCAAAGATATTTTCGTTGATCTGATACCGCGCATGGACTATCAGGCCATCATCGCGGGAACCGTCGGACGCGAGAACACCTATGGCACGATTGTTGGGCGCGTCCGCGAGAACCCATTTACCTATTTACGCATTTCCACCGATGACTTCACCGGCCAGATGCGCGCCTACGTGGGTGAGGGCAAGTTCACCACCGACCCGCTGGAGACCTTTGGCGGCTATGGGGTGGTGCAGGTGCCACACTTCCAGGATTTACTGGCCTATATCTGCGAGAACGGCTTCGAGCATCATGTGTCCATTAACCAGACGCTGGTCGCGCGCTCCCTCGATGAAGCCCTGCGCAAATACCTGGGCTGGTCGGTCTACTACCATAAATAGGCGATTCTGAGAAGGATTACGGATAATGGTACCCCAGATTGATCGTACAGTTGAGGTGGCAACGAAACTCCAGCGGCTGCGCGCGCAGATGGCTGCCCGCGAGGTCGAGGCTGTCGTGTTGAATCAGCTTCCGAATATCGCGTGGCTGACTGCTGGCGCGTCTACCTATATCAACCTGGCGAGCGATACTGGCCCATCCTCGCTGCTCATCACCCACGACAGCGCCTCTGTCATGACAGACCGCATCGAAGCCGCGCGGCTGGAGCAGGAAGAATCTTTGCCCACTTTGGGTTTTACGCTGGCCGTCGAACCCTGGGACCAACGAGGCACGCAATCACCAGGGCGCACCACTGGAAAACGTCTTGGGCAAGACGGCCCGGGGCAGGGCATTGATCTGAGCAGCGACCTTCAAACGTTGCGCACCCATTTGCAGCCAGAGGAAGTCGAGCGCTTGCAGCAGGTGGGCGCGCTGGCAAGCGCCGCTCTTGCAGAAGTCATGTACGCTATCCAGCCAGGGATGACAGAGTATGCCATCGCCGGGATGTTGGCCCAGGCAAGCCTGGCACGCGGCGGCCACGCTATTGTCAACCTGATAGCCAGCGATGAACGCATCGCGCGCTATCGTCATCCACTGCCGACCAGTAAAAGCGTGGAGCGCTATGTCATGGTCGTGTTGTGCTTGCGCCATCAAGGACTCGTCGCAGCGGCCACCCGTCTCATATATTTTGGCTCCATCCCTGACGATCTTGCTGCCAAGGCGCTGACGGTAGCACGCATTGATGCCAGGATGATGCTGGGCACACGCGCGGGCAAGACAATGGCGGATATGTACGCGCTGGCAGGTGAGGCATACCGCGAAGAAGGCTATCCTTCTGCCATCGAAGAACATCATCAAGGTGGCAGCATTGCCTATCTGCCGCGTGAAATCCTGGCGCAGCCCAACGATACAACCGTTATTGCCGAGCGCCAGGCGTTTGCCTGGAATCCATCCATTCGCGGAGCGAAATCGGAGGACACCATCATGCTTGGCCCGGCTGGTCCCAGCGTGATTACGCAAACGCCGGACTGGCCGATGGTCACTGTGACTTTCAACGGCCAGACTGTTCAGCGTCCCGCTATTCTTGAACGATAGGCACAGGCTCTGCCTCCTTGATAGACGGATTTGACCGGTCTATCACAAGGAGTCTTCCAATAGAAGCCCTCAGATGAGGCAGACTCCAGGCATACGCGAGATATGGCGAGGCACCCGTCGGGCGGGTGAGAAAGGAGTGCATCCGGTATAGAACTCAGACGGGCTTGGTATTTTCCCTGGTTCCCTCAACTCATCGTAGAGCAAGAAATAGGAGGGTCATTGTGAGTACCACGAAAGTTGCATCTCTGTTGTCCGAAGCGCAAATTGGCCGCCGCAAATTGCTTGGTGGCGCGGCGCTGAGCGCCGCAGGTGCGGTTGCCTTGCCCTCGATCCTGGCGGCATGTGGATCGAGCACCACCAGTACCGGCTCCGAAGGCAACTTCCCTAGCCATCCGCAGTGGAACTTTGTCTTTGTGAACCACGTCACCACCAATGCCTTTTTCACGCCAACCCAGTACGGGATTCAGGATGCCTGTGCCCTGTTGGGATGCAAGTACCAGTGGACTGGTTCTGCGAGCAGCAACGTAGCAGAGATGGTGCAGGCAATGGATGCCGCTATCTCGGCGAAAGCCGATGGCATTGCTGTTGCTATCGTCGACCCCACCGCTTTTGACGAGCCGACCAAGCGAGCGATGGATGCGGGCATTCCAGTGGTTTCGTACAACGCCGACTCGCCTAATCCAGCCCAGAATGGTCGGCTGGCGTACATCGGCCAGGACCTCTTTCAGTCGGGTGTCGCGGTAGGCCAGCGCATCATCTCGTTAGTGCCAGAAGGCGACATCGTAGGCTTCATTGCCACGCCAGGTTCGCTCAACATTCAGCCGCGCATCGACGGTGTCAAGTCAGCAATTCAGCAGTCTGGCAAGCCGATCAACTTTGTCGAATTCGCTACCGGCGCCACGCAGGACGTGGAACTTCCCGCCATCGATGCGTACTGGCGCGGCCACCAGAATTTGAAGGGCATGGTGGCTGTGGACGGCGGCAGCACGGCAAGCCTGGGGCAGGTGATGGCGAAATATAGCCTGCCAGCCAAGGGCATTCACGCCGGAGGCTTTGATCTTGAGCCACTGACCCTCCAGGCTGTCTCGCAAGGCAATCTGGACTACACCGTCGATCAGCAGCCCTATCTGCAAGGCTTCCTTCCGGTCGTGCAGTTGTTCCTGTACAAACTTTCGGGTGGCCTGACTACGCCGGTGGAGACGGACACTGGTCTGCTCATCGTGACCAAAGACAACGTTGGCCCCTATACGAGCGTCCAGACCCGCTTCGAGGGCAGTTCCTCCAAGGAGCAGGTCGTGACGCATAGCTAGGGCCTTGCAGGTGGAGTTGCCCTTCCTTTCTCCACCTGCAAGATATCTGGCGTAGACCGGAGGACTGGAGTCCCTGTTTTGGATTCCAGTCCCTCCTCTTTCCAATCGCCCCAAACTTCTTTATACTGGGGTTAAGAAGTCAGCAATACCAGATTTCACCGAAGAAATCTCATCACTGGTGGCATCATGAGCATACTGCTGGAACATGAAGGAGCCTGAGATGGCCGAAGAAGTTCTTCCAGAGACCGCTGCGCCCCCAATCAATCTAGAACCCGCGCCGGAAAAGCGTGCGGCTCCCTGGACGCGGATCATAGCGATCTTTTTGAAGCAGCGCGAGGCGACGATTGCCATCGTCGTGATCGCGCTGGTCATCTACTTCCAAACGTCGAGTTCAGCCTTCCTCACCATAGATAACATTGGCACCCTTTCACAGGTCGCGGCAGTACCCGCCATCATTGCCGCTGGCGAAGTGATGTTGTTGATCTGCGGCGAGATTGACCTGTCCGTTGGGAATGTGTACGCGCTGGCGCCCTTTATTATGTATTTTGGGGTAACCGATTATGGGCTTTCCTTACCTCTTGCCCTGGTCGTGGCGCTCCTGGTGAGCGCGCTCGTCGGCGTGGTCAACGGCATTATCGTGGTCTATCTCCAGGTGCCTTCGCTGATTGCGACGCTGGGGACACTCCTGGCGATCAATGGCATTACCCTTACCATCTCGAACGACTTTCCGGTGGGAACCCCTGGACCCGGGACCAGATTCGCCGGTGTTTTCGGCCACGATACCTTCTCGGAAATCTGGTGGGCCATTGGCATCATCATCGTCATGCAGATCATCTTGAGTTTCACCCGCTGGGGCTTACATACAACGGCTGTGGGGGGCAACCCGCTAGGCGCCAGCGAGGTTGGCGTCAACATTCGGCTGATCAAGATGAGCAATTTCATCCTCACCAGTCTCCTTGGCGGCTTCGCGGGCATCCTGGAAGCGTTTCTGATCACGTCTTCTACCCCCGATCAAGGCGGTACAAATCTGATGTTTACAGCGGTGGCGGGCGCGGTCATCGGCGGCACAGCCCTCCAGGGCGGTTCGGGGACTATTATTGGCGCGTTCCTGGGCGTGCTGGTGCTCTCCCTGCTCAACAATGGCTTTGACCTGATCGGCGTAAATGCGAACACTTTTAATATCATTATCGGCGCAGCCATCCTGGTGGCAATGATTCTCAACGTGCGCCTACAGGTGCTGCGAAAGGCAGGCCAGCAATGATAGACCAGACGCAAGAAGATGTCCTGCGTATAGAAGGCATTGCCAAGCGCTTTGGCGCAGTGACAGCGTTACGCGATGTCCATCTGCACTTGCAGCGCGGCGAGGTGCTGGGGCTGATCGGCGACAACGGCGCGGGCAAATCGACACTGATTAAGATTCTGACCGGCTTCATCCAACCCGACAATGGCAAGATTTTTGTCAACGGGCGAGAAGTGCGGCTGCGTTCAGTGCCATATGCTCGCTCACTGGGCATTGAAACCGTTTATCAGGATTTGGCGCTGGTGAATGAACTGAGCGTCTATCATAATATGTTCCTCAAGCGGGAACGGCTTTGGGGGGCGCTGCTTTTGAACAATGGGGCCATGCGGCGTGAAGCGCATGAGCATCTGGAGCAATTGGGCATCAAGCTCCCCTCAGTCAACATTGAGGTTGCCAAACTCTCGGGCGGTCAGCGTCAGGCGGTTGCCATTGCCCGCGCGGTGTCGTCAGACGCAAAGATACTCTTACTTGATGAACCGCTGGCAGCCATGGGCGCCAGAGAAGGCGCGCAGATTCTTGATCTGATTCGCGGCTTGAAGGAGAAAGATGTCTCGGTCATTATGATCGGGCACAACTATGTGCAGGTGTTGGAAGTGTGCGACCGTATCAACTTGCTCCAACATGGCGAGATCACATTCGATAAACCTGTTACCCCGAACTTGCTGGAAGAAATCAATGAGATTGTCATGCGCGAGTATCGTACCAGCAAAGTCAGTCATGGACAGACCACATAAAGGGGCAAGCACAGAGAATGAAGAGCCTGGACCTTGAAATGGTTTGATCAACAGCATTTGGAAGGATGGCTACTCTTCTCGGGGTTCTGGGTCAATGGTGGGCAAACACTCTTTTATCGCTCACATGTGCGAAAGTTCAAGCTTCTCCTGAAATCCTGAAGCAGGAATAGATAGAAGGAACCCGTTCGGATCGACGACACGTGGTAGTTGCTGGCTGTAGAGTCAAGCAAGAAAAGGCTACGGAGAGAGGTTGCAGTAGCCTGAACTACAACCCCTGAAGGATATTCCCGGCGAGAATACGACAGGAAAACCTCGTACACTGCAACTCAAAGTCGCAGGTTCTACAACGGAAAGTCTGTGGTTACATCTGAGGCACTGCCTAGCGCTCGGAGAGCCACGACGCCGCGTCTTTGGCGTGATACGTAATGATCAGATCGGCGCCTGCTCTGGCGATGCTAGTCAAAATCTCCATGGTGATGCGCCGCTCGTCAATCCAGCCGTTTCGGGCAGCGGCCTTGACCATCGCATATTCGCCGCTCACGTTATAGGCCGCCAGCGGCAGGTCAAACTCTTCGCGCGCCCGCGTCAGCACATCCAGATAGGCCAGCGCCGGTTTGACCATAATCATATCCGCGCCCTCCTGCACATCCAGGGCAATCTCGCGCAGCGCCTCGCGGGCATTGGGTGGGTCCATTTGATAGGCGCGGCGGTCACCAAACTGCGGCGCCGATTCCGCGGCTTCGCGGAAGGGGCCATAAAAGCCAGAGGCATACTTGGCCGAATAAGCCAGAATGGGCGTCTGGCTGAAACCATGCTCATCCAGGGTGGCGCGAATCGCGCCCACCCGGCCATCCATCATATCCGATGGCGCGACGATGTCTGCGCCAGCCTCGGCATGCGAAAGCGCTTCCTGCGCCAGCAAACGCAGCGTGGCATCATTTTGCACCTCGCCATTCACCACCACACCGCAATGCCCATGACTGGTATATTCACAGAAGCACACATCGGTAATCACCACCAGGTTCGGAGCCAGCGCTTTGATCTTGCGAATGGCCTGCTGCACAATTCCTTCTGGATGATAGGCTTGCGAACCAAGCTCATCTTTCTCCGCTGGAATGCCAAAAAGCAGCACCGCCGGAATGCCCAACGTGACGATCGATTCGATCTCGCGCTCCAACCCATTCACCGACCACTGATACTGGCCCGGCATAGAAGCAATCTCCTGAGGCTGGCTCACCGTCTCCGCAATGAAGAGCGGATAGATGAATTGATCGACAGATAGCCGGGTTTCCCGAACCATCCTGCGCATCGTTTCTGTGCGACGCAGGCGACGCAGGCGACGACCAGGAAACCCTTCTCCGCGCGCAATGGCGAGTGGGGATGACTCAGAGACCGCTCTGGAGACAAGAGGCATAAGATCACCTGGCATAGACACGCAGCTCCTTCTTTATCCTGGCCCAGCAGCCTTACTCGCTACGGCGGGGCAAGCGCAAGACGGCAATAAAGGCTATCAACGCAACCATCAGATACAGCGAGTAGATGATGTAATCTTCAGCCGTTTTGGCATGAAGAATATTGGTAATACCAAAAACAAAAAAGCCCACGCTGATGGCAAAGAGCAGCAGCGTGCTGGTCAATTTCCTTGACATGCATGTTCTCCCAGCTTGAGGGAGATTCCGACCTTCAAGCTCACGTCATGAACAGAGTGTTATCTGCGAAACTCAGTAGCTCGTTCCGCATCAGCAGAATTATAGCATAAGGCCCATCGTTCAAAGCTTTCAATGCATCGTCTCAGGCCGCAAAAAGCCGAGATTGCCCACTACTGCCAGGGAGATTCCTATCTGGAACGGCATATACATTGCACAGCAATCTCGTACAGTATCATACAGAGGAAACCGACATATTGCCAACAGATCGTTGCTCTAAGGAGGAATATCACCGTTATGCAGCTTGCAGGAAAAACCGCCCTGGTCACAGGCGGATCGTTGGGCATTGGCGAAGCCATCGCGCGCGCGTTTGGCCGTGAAGGCGCGAACGTCACAATTGACTATCTGCACCACCAGGAGCCAGCCGAGCGGCTCAGTCAAGAAATCGGGCCTGAGCGGGCAATTGCCGTCCAGGCCGATGTAAGTAAAATCGCCGACCTCAACCGCCTGGTAGACCTGACCGTTGACAAGTTTGGCCGCCTGGATATTCTCGTTAATAATGCCGGCATCGAAACGCCCACGCCCTTCCTTGAAGTCACCGAAGACCAATGGGATAGGCAAATTGGGGTAGATTTGAAAGGCCCCTTCTTTGCCGCCCAGGCTGCTGCGCGCCAGATGGTGAAGCAAAAGAAGGGCAAAATCATCAACATCTCCTCTGTGCACGAAGACCTGCCCATGCCAGGCAACTCTGTCTACTGCGCGGCGAAGGGCGGTTTGCGCATGCTCATTCGCACCCTGGCCGACGAACTGGCCCCCTACCAGATCAACGTTGTGGGCATTGGGCCTGGGGCTATCGCGACCCCTATTAACAAGCAGACCTTGGAAGACCCACAAAAGATGGAGACGCTTCTGGGTACCATTCCCATCGGGCGCATCGGCAAGCCGGAAGATGTGGCCGGATTAGCCGTCTGGCTGGCATCCGATGCGGCTGACTACGTAACAGGCACCACCTACTTCATCGATGGCGGGCTGATGGTCTACGCTGGCAGCCTGTAGAGCGAACGCAGCTAACGCGCGGCCCGGCGGAACCTATATCCCAGGCCGCGCTCAGTTAGGATGTAGTATGGATTAGCCGGATTCGGCTCGATCTTGCTGCGCAGGCGGCGTATATACACTTTCAGATAATCGAGTTCGCCAACATATTCTTCGCCCCACACATGCTTGAGCAACGTCTCATGCGTGAGGACATGTCCCGCATTGCGCACCAACACATAGAGCAGATTATATTCAGTTGGCGTAAGATCAATGAGGTTGCCATGAATGCCCACTTCGCGGCAATCGTAATTCATACGAAAATCAGCGCAGTGAAACGAGGGTGCGCGCTCAGTCGGCGCAATCATCTCGGCGCGTCTGAGGACCGCGCGCACCCGCGCCAGCAATTCCAGATGACTGAACGGCTTGGTCACATAATCATCTGCCCCCAGTTCCAGCCCGCGCACTTTATCTAATTCGTCACCTTTCACCGTCAGCAAGATCACCGGAATATTGCTCACCTGGCGCACCTGCCGCAGCACATCAAGCCCACTCAGGCGCGGCATTGCCACATCCAGAATCATCAAATCCGGCTCATCGTCAAAGAAGCGTCTCAGCGCCTCTTCCCCATCTGAGGCGCGCAAGAGATCGCTTTGTTCCCAGTGCAGCCGAAAAATCGTCGAGGTGATTTCCAGCAAATCGCGCTCGTCATCAACCAGCAAGATACGCATCGTTCCTCAATCCGAATCAGCAGCAGGCAGCGTGAAATAGAAGGTACAGCCGCTGCCAGGCATGCTTTCCACCCAGATGCGCCCGCGCTGCAAGGCGACCAGCGTTTTTACCAGCGCCAGCCCAATGCCAGAGCCACGCAGGGCAGCCGGGCTATTCGTTCCGCGATAAAACACATCAAAGAGACGCCGCTGCTCTGCCAGCGGCACACCCTCCCCTTCATCATGCACCACAAATAAAATCTCATGGCCCTGGCTGCTGATCGTCAGCGTAATCGCCGCGCCAGCCGGGCCAAACTTTTGCGCATTGCTCAGCAGGTTCACCAATATCTGCTCCAGCCATTGCCCATTCGCCAGCACAGAGACATCCCGCGGTTCAACCGAGATTTCCAGCCACTGCCGGTCCTTCATCAGCAGCGGATCAAGCATCTGCCCAACGGACTCGGCGATGGGCAAGCAATGCAGGCGTCGAGGCACATATGTCATCTGGCGCTCCGGCTCTCTCCACAGCGCCAGCAAATCATCCACCAGAATATTCATCCGCGCGCTGCTGCGCTCGATGATGCGCAGCAGCGCTGCCTTTTGCTCGGCAGCGGGAATCTCGACAGCAGCCAGCAGCGCGGCGCTGGCGCGGATGGCGCTCAAAGGCGTATACAGTTCATGGGAAAGCTGGGCAAACACCGACTGGCGCAGAGCATCCCACTCGCGGCGCTCAGCTTCCCAGGCAAGCTTCATATGGGCGCTGTACACCTGGAACACGTTCATCCCCACCAGCGCCACCAGCAGCAGTAGCGTCTGCTGCGCGAGCACCACCATCTGAAGCGCGGAAAATGGCTGATGCGGCGCGAACAGAACTCCTAGCACAAAAGCGCTACTGGCTAATCCACTTGCACACACACGTACCAGCAGAGACGTGACATCCAGCAAGGTAGCTGCCCACCCCAGATAGAGCAGAGCAAGAGGACTGCCCCAGCCACCGCTCAGCGCCACCAAACAGGTAATCACCAGCAGATCAAGGAGCAGCGCGGGCGGAACGGAGAAACGCCCGCGAGGCATAGTCAGGGGAAAGCGTAAAACATAGTACAGGACAAACACCCCAGCCCAGGCTACCATAAACTGCGAAGAGGCCCGCAGATGCGCATCAAGCAAAGCCAGCAACAACGTCGCAGCCAAAACAAACCAGAAGACCCCTTCGGAGAATCGCTGAGTTCTTGTTGAGTTTGCCAGAGTCAGGGAATCTTCCTCCAGCATCGGCGCTTCCTATCTGAAGGCAGAACATAGCACAAATGGACACCCTAAAAATGATCGAGGAGCCTCAACTCCTGCTAGCGACTGGCTTAGCCTTGCACAAATGATGCCAGAGTGCTTCAGGCGCTGCCAAAGCACTACTTTTCGCATCAGCGCATACTCGCTTCAGTGGTCAGTAGAATGGGTCAGGTCGCTCGCCAGCCACGAGACGTTTTTGACAGCGCGTGGTACAATTTACGACGGCAGCAGCCGTAAGTGCCTGACTTCCTCCGCTGATCGCGCTGATTGGCGGAGTTGTTATCACCTGGCCGCATTTCTACCCTATCACCACTATAAAGGAGACTACTTTGCGGCGAGCGTAGAGGAACCCAAGCCCACACCGCTCGATTCAGAACTTCCGCTCGCCCATTGGAGGCACACCATGCTCTCTGTAATTGCCACTGTGGCATTCTGGGTTATCGCCGCGCTCCTGGTTGGCTCAGCCCTGGCGGTAGTCCTGCGCCGCAACATCGTCCATGCCGCCCTCTTTCTGGTGCTCGTCTTTGGTGCCACTTCTGGTATCTTTATCTTGCTCAGTGCCGAGTTTATTGCCATTGTGCAGATATTGATCTACGCTGGCGCGGTAACCATTCTCATCCTTTTCGCCATCATGCTCACACGCAACAGCATGTCGCGGCAGAGCAACCCATCGAACAGGCAGCTCTGGCCCGCAGCGCTGGTCTGCGTGCTGCTGGGCGCCAGCATCATCTTTGCTATGTTCACGCCAGATTCCCATCTGCCAACCGGCGCGCAGACAACAGCCATCAATACTGGCGCGAACAACGTCGTCAGCATCGGCCAGCTACTCTTTAGCCCAACCGCCTATAGCTATGTTCTCCCCTTTGAAATAGCCTCGCTGGTGTTGCTCGTTGCTATAGTAGGGGCTATCGCCATCGGCAGGGAGGACTAAACCTATGACAGCATTTGCTTTGAATGATCTTGGTTCGATCTTCTATCCCCTCACGCTGGGGCATTTTCTGGTGTTGGGCGCGGTGTTGTTCTGCATCGGATTGTTTGGCGCGCTTTCTCGCCGCAACGCGGTGGCCGTGTTGATGAGCATCGAAATTATGCTCAATGCCGTCAACGTCACGCTGGTGGCTTTCGCCTACTTCAATCCGGTTACGCAAACAGCGGCGCATCTAACGGGACAAATCTTTGCCATCTTTATCATCACGGTCGCGGCAGCCGAGGCAGCCGTCGCACTGGCGATGGTGATCGCTATCTATCGACGGCGCAATACCATTGATGTCACCGATATCAACATGATGAAATGGTAATGCCCTTTCTCGCCGCAAGAAGCGCCGCGATCAATCTTATGCAAGGCTTTTGAGAGGATAACGTATGGGTGTAATAGATCAAGCCTGGCTTATTCCAGCCCTCCCTTTAGCAAGCTTCATTATCATCGTCGGGTTTACACGGGTGATGGACGTGCGTGTCCGCCGGGCGGCTGCCGTGCCAGCAAATCCAGCCGATACCGAGCATGCCGCCGGAATGACCCACGAAGAGGCTGAGAGCGCGCAGCGTGGACCAACCGAGCAGCCCGGCGCTCCTGCTGGCGGCCATGATGTCGACACGCTGCGCGCCGCGCATGGCGGGCATGGCCCGACTGGCACTGCCCTGCACGAAGATGACACGCATGGCGCGCACGGCACAGGAGAACATGGAGGGGAAACGCCGTTCTGGGCCAAGATGAGCGGCTGGGTGGGCATCACCGCCATTTTTGCCGCCTGGGTCATTTCGCTGATTATTCTGTTTCAGCTTCTCACGAGCAGCAGCAACCTGCAAGCCAGGGGCGAAAGTATTCCGCTGTATACGTGGTTCTCTTTCAGCGGCCTCAACTACCCGATTACCTTCCACGTTGACTCGCTCACGGCTATGATGCTGGTGGTCGTCACCACCGTTTCGATGCTGGTCCAGATTTATTCTCAGGGCTATATGCAAGGCGACCCTGGCTACTCGCGTTTCTTTGCCTGGCTCTCGCTCTTCACTGTCTCGATGCTCATTCTGGTCCTGGCCGATAACTTCCTGGTCATCTATATCGGCTGGGAGCTGGTGGGCCTGAGTTCCTATCTGCTCATCGGCTTCTGGTATGACCGCCGCGACCCACCGCCCGCAGCCCTCAAGGCGTTCGTCACCACCCGCTTTGGCGACTTCGGTTTCTTGATCGGCATCCTAATTCTCTTCTTCAACTTCCACACCTTTTCTTTCAGCGCCATCAGCGCCAATGCCGGGCATATCGACATTGCCTTGCTGACCGTCGCCATGATCTTGATCTTCTGCGGCGCAGTGGGCAAATCCGCGCAGTTCCCACTGCACGTCTGGCTGCCCGACGCGATGGAAGGCCCCACGCCGGTCAGCGCGCTGATTCACGCCGCCACGATGGTCGCGGCTGGCGTCTATCTGGTAGCGCGCACCTTCTTCATCTTCCAGCAGGCTGGCCCGCAAGCCTTCGAGGTCGTGGCCTACGTCGGTGGCTTCACCGCCATCTTTGCCGCCAGCATCGGCCTGGTGCAGAACGATATCAAGCGCGTGCTGGCCTACTCGACCGTCAGCCAGCTTGGCTATATGTTTGTGGGCCTGGGCGTGGCCCCAACCGACGCCACCGGCATGTTCCATCTCTTCACGCACGCTTTCTTCAAAGCGCTGCTCTTCCTGGGTTCCGGCTGCGTCATCCACGCCATTGCCAACCAGGATATGCGCAAGATGGGCGGCCTGGCCCCGTATATGAAGTGGACCGCCGCGCCGTTCCTGCTAGCAACGTTGTCCATTGCTGGCATTCCACCGCTAGCAGGCTTCTTCAGTAAGGATGGCATCATCGCCGCCACCTTCACCTATGGGCAGAATAACGGCGGCAACTTCGTTCTCTATGGGCTGACACTTGCTACGGCTGGCCTGACCGCGTTCTATATGTTCCGTCTCTGGTTCCTGACCTTTGGCGGACGCGGCGGCAAGTTCGGCGGCTTCTGGGGCGGGGAGTATCGCGGCGAAGGCACACCGCATAAAGTGCCGTTCGTCATGTGGGGTCCGCTGGTGGCTCTGGCAATTCCTACGGTCATTGCTGGCTTCTGGGGTTGGCCCGGCAACTTCCCGGCGTTCCTGACCGGCAATCCCGCCTCAGACTTTGAAGACCCATTCCTTTCGGGCCTGACCTGGATTGGCGTTGCCGTCGCGCTGGGTGGTATAGGCATTGCCTGGCTAATGTATGGCATCCAGGCGATTCCAGCCGACGCGCTGACCCGCAATCCGGTGGGCGCGTTCATCTACCGTGTGCTGCTCAATAAATACTACATCGATGAACTGTATGGCTGGCTCATTCGCAATCTCGTGCTTGGCCTCTCCTATGCCGAGCAGGCGTTTGATCGCTACGTCATCGATGGCGTAGTCAACGGCTCAGCCGTTGTCATACGCACTGGCGCGAATATCTTCCGGCGCACCGAAACGGGCCGGGTGCAAAATTATGCCGCAGCGATCTTTGGCGGCGCGCTCATCATCGTGCTTGTCGTCTTCATCGTTGTGCAATCGGGGAAATAATGCCGTGCAAACACAATTTCATGTGCTACTCACCTTAATCGTCTTTCTCCCCGCTGTCGGGGCAATTGGACTCTTCCTGGTGCCCGGAAAGCAAGCTACAGTAGCAAAATGGGTTGCTGCCGTCGTGACAGGGCTGGTATTCGTCCTCACGCTGGCCCTCTTCTTTGGGCAGAATTGGGATCATACCAGCATCGCCAGCGAGGGCAGCCTGAACTGGGTTGATTATAGCCCCTGGATTAACATCCAGCTTGGCTCCAGCTTTCAGTTCAAGGTAGATTATTTCCTTGGCGCTGATGGCCTGAGCCTGCCGATGATTATCCTGAACGGCCTGCTCAGCTTCCTGGCTGTGATCGGCTCCTGGCACATAGATAAGCGCGTCAAAGACTATATGGCGCTGATTCTGCTGCTGGAAACTGGCGTGATGGGCGTCTTTTCGGCGCTGGACCTGATTCTCTTCTTCCTTTTCTGGGAAGTCGAACTCATCCCCATGTTCCTGCTGATCGCCGTCTGGGGTGGTCTGCGCCGCGAATATGCCGCCTGGAAATTCCTGCTGTACACCTTGCTGGGCAGTTCCATCATGCTGGCGGGCATTCTGCTGCTCTATTTCGAGCAGGGCGCGCAGACCGGTGTCTACACCGCCAACATGATCGACCTTTCGCAAACCGCCCATCAGTTGACTGGTTCCCTGTACTTCGGGCCGATTCAAATTACCGCGCAGTTGCTGGCCTTCCTGCTCATCTTCTTTGGCTTCGCTGTTAAAATCCCCATGTTCCCGTTCCATACCTGGCTGCCCGACGCGCATACAGAAGCCCCCACCGCCGTAAGCGTGCTGCTGGCAGGCGTGCTGCTAAAGATGGGCGCGTATGGCCTGATTCGCATCTGCCTGGGCTTCTTCCCATTCGCCGCGCACGACTTTGCCGGGATTCTGGGAGGACTGGCCGCGATCAACATTCTCTATGGCGCGGGCTGCTCGATGATTCAAACTGATATGAAGAAGATGATCGCCTACTCCAGCGTCAGCCATATGGGCTACGTCTTGCTGGGCGTGGCGGCAGCCGCAGGCGCGGCGGGAACTGGCCTCATCGCTTTCCAGCAAGCCGCGCTGACCGGCGCTGCCCTGCAAATGTTTACGCACGGCAGCATCACGGGCCTGCTCTTCTTCTGCGTGGGTGTTGTCTATGAGAAAGCCCATACGCGCGACATCGACATCTTTGGTGGCATTGCCAAGCGCATGCCCAGGCTGGTGGTCTTCTTCTCCATCGCCTGCCTGGCCTCGCTCGGTCTGCCTGCCCTCAGCGGCTTCGTCGCCGAGTATCTGGTCTTTACCGGGAGCTTCCCCATCTGGAGCGTCTGGACCATCCTTGGCGCGTTTGGCATCGTCCTGACGGCAGGCTATCTGCTCTGGATGCTCAAGCGCGCATTCTATGGCCCGCTCAATGCCAAGTGGGCAACCCTGACCGATGCCACCAATCTGGAGATGGTGCCTCTGGTCGCGCTGGTCGCGGTTATCCTGCTCGTTGGCATCTTCCCAGGGTTGATCGTCAATATCATTCAGCCAAGCGTCGGCCAGATTCTTCACACCCTGGCGGTTGCGGTTCATTAAGGGGGTTCTGCTGTGCCAATCTCAAGTAATGATGTCTGGCTGCTCTCGCCGGAAATAAGCCTGACACTCCTGGCGCTGGTGGTCATTCTGCTCGACCTGGTGGTCAAAAACCGGCTGGCAATCGTGCTGACCGCGCTGGTGGGGCTGGCGATTCCCACAGGCTTGACCTTTGCGCTGGCAACCAACCTTCCGGCAAACCACCACGGTTTCTTCAATATGCTCATCGTCGATCAGTATGCCATCTTTTTCAAGCTGCTGTTTCTGCTGATCGGCGCGGTAATGCTGCTCGTCTCGTATGACTATGTAAACAAGTACGTCCGCTCGGCAGGCGAGTTCTACGCGCTGCTGCTCTTATCCGTTACCGGCATGATGCTCATGGCAAGCAGCAGCGAACTCATCACCATCTACATCTCGCTGGAACTTACCAGCATTCCACTCTATATCATGGCCGGATTGCTGCGCAACGATGATCGTTCGGCGGAAGCCTCTGTCAAGTATGTACTGCTGGGCGCAATGTCATCAGCCATCCTGCTCTATGGCTTCGCGCTACTGTATGGCCTGACCGGCACCACTGACCTGCACGACATCGCGCAAAAGACGTTGACCAGCGGCTTTGCTGGTGGCAACATCCTGCTGCTCATGGCGGACATCTTCGTGCTGGCTGGCTTTGGCTTCAAGATTTCGGCAGTACCCTTCCACACCTGGGCGCCCGACATCTACGAAGGCGCGCCGACGCCAGCAACCGGCTTCTTCTCTGTTGGGTCAAAGGCCGCTGGCTTTGCGGCCCTGATGCGTGTCTTCATCGATGGCAACCTGGGACCATCTAACAGCTTCACCATTGTCACGCTTATTTCGGTGGTCGCGGTGCTGAGCATGACACTGGGCAACGTGGTTGCCATCGCGCAATCGAACGTCAAACGCATGATGGCCTATTCCAGCATCGGTCAGGCTGGCTACATCCTGGTTGGCTTTGCTGCCAGCGTGGGCACCAACAGTTCAGCAGGGACGGGCAGCGCGCTCTTCTTCCTGTTTGTCTATGTGCTCACCAACCTGGGCGCGTTTGCGGGCATTGTCGCGCTCAGTCACGCGCTGGGCACCGAAAACATCCGCGACTTCAACGGCCTGCGCTTCAGAAACGCCTGGCTCGCGGTGGGCACCTCGATTTGTCTGCTTTCGCTGGCTGGCGTGCCGCCGATGGCCGGGTTCATTGCCAAAGTCTTCCTTTTTGCAGCGGCCTGGCAGCAAGGCTTGACCTGGCTCGTCGTCTTCGGCGTCATCAACAGCCTGATTTCGATGGGCTATTATGGCTATCTCGTCTATGCCATGTTCGTGAGGCCGCCGCTCAAAGAAGGGCACATCAGCAGTTCGTTCTCGCTGAACACCGCGCTTGCCATATCTGCCGTGGGCATTATCGTGGTGACCTTCTTGACCCAAGTTATCCTTTCTCAGTCGCAAATCGGCGCGGCAGCATTAGCCGCATTCCTGGGTGTACACTAGCACGCACAGGCAATTTCAAGAGCAGGAGCGGGAGCGTTGACAACGCTCCCGCTCCTGCTCTTTTTTATGTGAGGATGTTATGAAACATGACGTACTTTTTAAAAGCCTATTATTTAGCTGGTAACACGCTTCCCGTAACCTTCTGACGTATTGAACAGTAATATCTGTGTGCCTCAGGTGCGTTTATGAACCATATTCTTCAGGAGCCTCTGCTGATCCTGGGGTTATAAGGTCCTCTCTCAAGAATCATTTGTTCGCAAACTCCTCTACATTTGACTGGCGCTGAATGCAACGCAAGATATTCTTGTGTAAATGCCGATAGCTTGCTCAAATCATTGTACAGATTGAACAAAATGCTGCTCGTCTCTCTGATGTATGCTGCGCGTTTGTTTGTGTAGTGCAGGCACTTGTAGTGTGTATCTTTTAGGGCAGGGATCGCGTATCGCCAGCAAGAGGCTTGTCGTGGCCGCGTGACCCCTGGGATCAAACTAACGGAGGGTTTCACAAGATGCGGTCTATGACCCAACGCCTCATCACAGGCGTTTCTCCGCGCAGCGTGGCGTGGAGCACTCTTCCCATCTTTTTGATCCTGTTCGTCTTGCTCTTCTCAGCCTGCGGCTCGAGCAGCCCCACGACTACCAAAGGAGGCAAGCTCAACGTTGGCCTGAGCGCAGACCCCAGCACCCTTGACCCGTTGAAATCAAGTTCGTTGTATGACCGCCAGATCATGTTGAACATCTACGATACCCTGGTACGAGTAGACGCTCAGAACACTGTTCAACCAGACCTGGCAACAGCCTGGCAGTATAGCTCGCCAACCGAACTGGTCTTCACGCTACGTACTGATGTCACGTTCCAGGATGGCACGCCCTTTAATGCCGACACAGTGGTCTTTAACATCAATCGCATCCTCACGGACCCAGCCTCACCGCGTCTGAGCGAGGTCTCAAGCGTGAAAGACGTTGTGGCAGTTGATTCCTCCCATGTTCGTTTCGACCTCAAGAAGGCTTTCTCGCCATTATTGTTGACCTTAACTGACCGCGCTGGCATGATGCTTTCGCAGACGGCGGTGCAGAAGTTGGGCGCGAACCTGGCAAACGCTCCAACCGATGCGGGCAGCGGCCCCTTTATGTTCAAGGAATGGGTGAAGGGCGACCACCTCACCCTTGTTCGCAATCCGCACTACTGGCAGAAGGATGCTCAAGGCCAGGCTTTACCCTATCTCAGTTCCGTGACCTATAAACCCATCACCGACAGCACCGTAGAGTTCACTAACCTGCAAACGGGCAACATCGATGTTGCTGATGCCGTCAATCCAAATCTCGTTGCTCAAGCCAAAGCGAACCCTGATCTCGTCTATAAGCAGGAGGCTGGTTTGAGCTTCTTTGGCATCGAACTCAACACCAAGGTTGCGCCGTTCAACAACGTGCATGTGCGCCAGGCTATTGCATGGGGGGTGAATCGCGCCGAAATCCTCAATTCGGTCTTCAAGGGAGTTGGCGTGCTCGCACAGGGGCCACTCTCGCCTGGTAGCTGGGCATACGACAGCTCCTTTGCGCCATTTAGCTACAACACTGACCAGGCGAAAGCTGCGCTCCAGCAGGCAGGGGTATCGAGCGTGACCTTCACTATGCTGATTACCAGCGGCGACCCTTTGGGAACACAGGAAGCGGAGTTTATCCAATCCGAACTGAAACCCGCCGGGATTACCGTCAACCTCAAACCAGAGGTGTTTGCCACCTTGTTGACTGATACCGAGACGTATAACTTCCAGGCGGCAGTGGTCGGCTGGAGTGGTCGCCCGGACCCTGATGGCAACACATACTCCTGGTTCCATACTGGTGGCGGCCTCAACACTATGCAATATTCCAACAAGCAGGTAGATACGCTGTTGGAGGCTGCTCGCGCTTCAACTGACCAGGCGACGCGCGCCCAGGATTACATTCAGGCTCAGCAGTTGATCGTGAACGATGCCCCGTACATCTTCCTCTATCACGGGGTTTCCATTCAGGCAACTTCAACGAAAGTGCAAAACTATCTCCTTCTGCCAACAGGCATGATGGAGTTTGCCAGCGTGTACGTGAGTTCATAACCGTACCACTAATCAAGAGATCGACTCACCTCATGCGCAGGTGTCGGCGAGCCAGGCTCGCCGACACCTGCGTATGGAACTGCAATCAGCCTTCATCTTTCCGATTCCGCCCCCTAACACGTTTGCTGAGAGGAATCAAGGATGCTGCGTTATATTATCCAGCGGGTAATTTTCATGATACCGGTGGCTCTGGTCGTCAGCTTTATGACGTTCATGCTGATCCACCTGATTCCCGGCGATCCGGCGCGTGTCCTGCTGGGAGAAGACGCGACGCCCCAGTCTGTCGCGGCCTTGCAGCAGCAGCTTGGCCTGAATAAGCCGCTTTTCGAACAATTCGCGCTCTGGCTCTGGCAGGCTTTACAAGGCAATCTAGGCGAGTCAATCCAACTTCAGCAGCCGGTAACCCAGGCGCTGTTGCAGCGTTTGCCGGTCACCGTCGAGTTGGGGGTGGCCGCGCTGCTCTTTTCCCTGGTGCTTGCCATTCCGTTGGGAGTGTACAGCGCAACCCATCGCAATAGCTGGGTTGAGTGGCTGGTCAATATCTCCAGTCTTATTGGCACAGCGATTCCCAGCTTTGTCCTGGCGCTGCTGTTAATTTTCCTCTTCGCCGTGGCCTGGCGCATCTTCCCACCCGGCGGTTATGCGCCGCTGATGGATGACCCGCTGAGCAATTTGCGTGATCTGATTCTGCCAATGATTGCCCTCGGCACAGGCGCTGTCGCGGTGAACCTGCGCCAGATTCGCACCAGCATGACCGAGGTGCTGGAACAGGATTACGTGCGCACGGCGCGGGCCAAGGGCCTCGCGGAGCGGCGCATTACGTATGTGCATGCCTTACGCAACGCCGTGGTTCCGCTGATCACCATCGTTGGCCTGCAAATCGGCGCGATTCTAGGGGGCGCATTTGTGATCGAGACGATCTTCCTTTGGCCCGGCATAGGAGCGCTGGCGGTTCAGAGCATTTTCTCGAAAGATTATCCGGTGGTGCAAGGGATTGTCCTGCTCGTGGCTGCTTCGTATATGCTGACGAATCTGCTGGTCGATCTCTCTTACGCCTTCCTTGACCCGCGTATACGTCTCAACAAGTCCTAGCGACGTACGGTTTTTTCCCACGTGCGGAACAGATGTGTTCGCATGAGATCATAACCGGTGCAGAGTTTGCAGGAGTATATATGGCAAGGCCAACTCAAATTGGGAACGAAGCTCAGGTCATAGTCACCCAGGCAAGCGAGGCCAGGGATTCTCGCGTCAGAAGCCTGTTGAGAGGCTTTCGTCGGGACGCGCGCTGGTGGTTCAGCATCGTGCTTCTCCTCTTCGTCCTGGCCGCCATCTTTGCACCTCTGGTCAGCCCCTACGACCCGCTGGCCTACCATCCATCTATTCTTGAACAACCTCCTAGTTGGGCGCACCTGCTTGGGACCGATGATCTTGGGCGCGACCAACTGAGCCGGGTCATTTATGGCACACGCATCTCGCTCTCGATTGGGGTGATCTCAATTTTGATGGGCGGACTCGCAGGAGTGTTGCTCGGCATCCTCGCAGCCTACTTCAAAGGGTGGGTCGACCAGGCAGTGACGATCATTGTTGATGCCCTGCTGGCCTTTCCTTCGCTGATTTTAGCGCTCGCCATTGTCGCTTCGCTCGGCCCCAGCCTCGTCAACGTGGCCGTGGCTCTTGCCATCGTGCGTATCCCTATCTATGCTCGCCTTGCTCGCGGCCAGACGTTACAGGTTGCGACCCAGGACTATGTCGCGGCTGCTCACGGCCTGGGAACGAAAACAACGAGAATCCTGATGCGGCATATTCTCCCCAATATTTTCAGTCCGCTGCTCGTCCAGGCAACCATTTCCATCTCGTTCGCCATTCTCGACGAGTCTGTGCTGAGCTTCTTGGGATTGGGCGCGCAGCCGCCCACGCCAGAGTGGGGTTCGATGATCACCGAAGCGCAGCCCTTTATCTTTAGTGACCCCTGGATGTTGCTCGGCCCAGCGTTGGCAATTGTTCTGGTGCTCTTAAGCCTGAACATTGTCGGCGACGCCCTGCGTGACCGTCTCGATCCACGCGATGCCAGACAACTTGTGATGCCATTCCGCAAATCGTGAGTTTGGCCTCCGTGAAAACCAACCGCCGATCTTTTCTTTAGTGCAGTGGCGCCAGGACATTGGCAAAATCAACATCATCATAGTCGACAACGGCCATAGCCTGGGGAACGTGAATGCCCTGTTTGGCTAGATAGACGCTGGTCGGCGGCGCTGCCAGCGGCAGTCTCAGGTAAGCGAGACCGTTGGCACATCCAACAGAGAGCCTACACGCCGTAGTTGTTCACCAACCGCCCCCACACCCAGAGCACAGTGATGGGTCGGCCCTTCCTCGCTCCAGCGGGTGACGAAGGTCGCCGGGTCCAGCGGGAAGCGGATACGGCTGTTGGTGTTGCCGATGCGGAAGGTTGGGCCGGGCAGGCTTTCTCCTTCCGCCACCAGCAGTTTCAACCGTCCATCGGCACGCTGGGTCAGCCCTAGAATCGTGGTTGGCCCTAGCTTGACCTTGAATTCCACCGAGACCCCAAAGCCGCGCTTGCCATGATAGAGCTTGAGCTTACGCAAGACTGGTCGCTCATCGGAAATGGCGAGATGCCCCGGCCCATCGTGGCCCATCAGCACGAACTGCTCGGCCAGGTCCATCGCGTAGAGTTCGGTATAGCTGCCGCCCGTGCCCAGCCGGTCCATGATCAGCATCGCCAGGGCGTTCTTCAGGTCTCCTTCGCCGCTGCACGGGATGCCCCGCGCTGTCAGCAACGAGTTGCCCACGATCATGCCCGCCGTCACCTGCTCGTTTTCGTTGCCCTCCAGCCCGCGATAGTAATACGCCAGCGCCGAGAGATCGAAATCGGCGGCCAGGGCATCCAGCCCGACGGCCACCCGCGCGCTCCAGGCCAGGTCCTCTGGCTCCAGCGGGGCAGCAATCGGGTCGGTGGAGCTTTCGGCAACATCGAACAGGGCGTGGATTTCGTCGATTTTCTCCTGTACCTGCCGCTCCGAGGCGGCGCGCACCCGCGCCACCAGATCATCCATCTCCAGCACCTCGATGTGGCTGCCTAGCTGGCCGGAGACCGCCGTGAAGTCGGAATACAGATCGAGCATGCCCGGGTAGGTATGCCCCAGGAAGCCGATACGCGCTTCGCGTACGGCGCGCGCGGCTCTGGCGGCCTGGCACCAGGCCGCAATCTCGCCCCAGGCACGCGCATCCTCAAAGAGCGCCCCGGAGACGACCTTGTAGGGAATACTTGAGCGGGTCAAGGCACCGCCAATCTCCGGCACGCAGCAGGCCGAGCAATTCGCCAGCCATTCCTCCGTGGTGATCGCCGCGTAATCCAGAGCTGCCACGGGTTGCAGATTCAGCACGATCACTGGGGCTTTGGCTTGCTGCACGACGGGCAGCACCAGCGAAGAGGTGGCATAGGTCGCCGTATAGACGAACACCAGGTCTACCTGGGCCTGCGCCAGCCGTGCTCCGGCGTGACGGGCCTGCTCTGGCGCATCGACCAGCCCACCGGAGGTGACCTCGCCCCAGGCGGCCAGCCGCTCCTCCACTGAAGCGAGGTAGCCGCGCAGCCGCCCTTCCAGGCTCTCAAACTGCGGCCAGTAGACCGCCAGCCCAATGGCAAAGACCCCCAGATGAGGGGAGCGCATTCTTGGATCGTTATTCATGAGAAAACCTCCAAAGCTGCCGACGAATTACCTCAGGCGAGATGAAAGACTTCTTCCAGAACGAAGGGGAAACCCGTCGTGGGGTCCGCCTCCAGGGAAAGGATGTCGTTCATGTATGTCTGCCAGCGTTCGTTCGCCTCGCTGTGCGCCATCGTCTGGAGAAAGCGCGGAAAATCCTCTACCTCCATATAGGCGAAGAGGTCCAGATCACGGGCGAAGATCGAATAGTTCTGGCAGCCTGCCGCCTTCAAATCCGCCAGCAAGGCAGGCCACACCTGCTGGTGGCGGACGTGGTACTCCTGGCCGCCACCGGGCTTGATGTGCATAGTAAAAGCAATTCGCTGCACAGTCGGCTCCTTTTGAGAGACTCTTCCGCTAAGACTTTTAGGAGTTCACCAGCGCAATCATACGCGCAGCCGTCAAACGTGATGACTCTGGAAGGGTATGAGTGAGCTGCTGACGAACTTCTGGTTCCAGGCGTTCGTACTTGGCTTGGAGCGCTTCAAGGAACTGAGGAATCGACCGTATCTCGTTTTCTAACTGCATAAGCACAGGCAACCACCGATGTCCATAGCGCACATGATTTTGCTCATCGTTCCGGTCAAAGGCGAGCAGGGTTTCCGTTTCAAAGTCGCCCAGGGTCTGCACCCCATCAATGACTGGGGCCTTGATGGCAAAGGTGGCTGATTCCCATATCATCGTCAACAGGGCATAGCGCTCCGCAGGAGAAAGCGCGACCATCACCTGATACTCAAACACACTCATCTCGACGGCTGCCAAATCAATCCCCTGGCGTGGAAGGCCCCGATAGCCAAATTGACTGTGGCGGGCCTCATCCCAGAGGTGCCGTACCAAGTCATGATGGAGTGCGAATGACCCCTGGGGGGTATCGTAGATGATCGTCGCTAGTGACTCCACCGCTGGCAGTTCATTCAAGAGCCAGGCGTAGGTCATGATCCGCGCGACTTGTGGGTCAGTGGCCGGATCGCTGAGCATGGTGATGATCACAGAACAATCCGTGGGATCCTCCCCATGGACCCGGCCAACGGGCATCGTCCCCCGCGCGGGCCAGGCGGGATGCACATATGGCCGCTCGCTGAGCCACTGCACAGATGAATCCTCCATAGGAGCAGGGAGAGTTTGAAAGATGCCACCAAGGCTGGCGAGTGCAGTAGACAGATGCGCATTCCAGTCATCATCACGATACGTGGTGAGATAGGAGACTATCTCTTCATGGTGGCGTTCCTCGTCGCGGATAAATTCCTTCAGTAACTGGCTGGTCGACCAATCTCCCAACGGCTCGGTCTCGGCCAGGCATTGGCGATAGGCTGCCAGGAGAGCGCCTTTGATCACCTCATAAAATCCACTGACCGCTGCTTCCCCACTCGGCGCTCGCAGCGCTTCCTCAAAGACGCGATGCAGCCCGCCATTAACCGTATCCTCACGAGGGAATCCGCGCAACTCTCCGCCCCGTTCATGCAAAAAGCGCGCGTGTTCCGCCGCCTCCCAGGCATGTTGGGCCAGTAGATACTTGAGTTCGATGTCGCCGACGCGCACCACCACGAGGGGCAGGGTACGCAGCAACGACCACTCCGCGCTAAAGAGCGCGTGGAGCTTTCTGGCGCTTGAGAGGACCGGAGCCAGGCGGTCAGAAGAGGCGTGGGAAGCAGGATGGATGCTCATGAAATCCTCCATAGAAAAGGCCACTCTTTGCAACACTTGTCTCGAATGTGCACGCTGGTCTGTACTCCGTTTTGTCGTCTAGAGAAGGCGAGATGCTCCATTGCTGGCGTTTCCTCCCTTTCCAGTCGAAGGCAACAATGCGATATCGTTCAATAGGTGAAATTCAAGGGAACATAACAGTACCCGCTGCTGCCATAAGTCGTCCAGGTGTTGTTGTAGAAATACACGCCAGCGTTGATCGCAGCAACACTTGTGGCCGTCAACGAGGGCAACGAGGTACTGCCATACCACTGATCGCCTCCGTTGACCTCTAGGGAAACGATATAGTAACTGGTGTTCGCGGCTAACGTGATAGGTGAACTGAGCGTGGCATAGAGGTATCCCAGCGAATCAGGTGTGCCGACCCCCATATTGACAGAGACGCTGCCCAACACGCTGCCATCGCTGGCGCGCACAATCTCCAGAGTATGCGTGCCGCTATTCCCGGAGACGAAGTAGCGTCCTAAGGATTGGACCGTGATCGAGGAACTGCCGACCGTGATTTTCATGCCCACATAGTTGCCGAAGTCGTTGCGCAACTGAGAGCCAGTCGATACACCTGTCACAAAAGAGGTGGTGTAGAGCAGGTTCACCGGCCCATAACTGTTGTCAGTGCTGCCGTAAGTGACATAACCGCTGCCCGCGTTATAGACGGCTGAGGGAATGCTGGCCGCGCCGGTCGTCGTCAGCAGCGTTGAGTAGTCGTACCACTGATCGCCTCCCGAAGTTTCCGCCGAGTCAATGTAATAGGACGTGTTCGCTGTCAGCGTCACCGGACTGCTCAGGCTGACGTATTTAAAGCCCAGGCTATCGGCTGCGCCCGCTGCCAGGTTGAGCGAGGCGCTGGCAATCTGCGTTGCGTCGCTGGCGCGCACTATCTCGACGGTGTGCATCTGGCTGTTGCCCGCCACAAAATAGCGCCCGATGGCTTGGACGGTGATCGGGCTGCTCCCGACGGTGATCTGCATGCCAACCTTGCCGGTGAAGTTACTGCGCAGCGGCGCGCCATTCAGATTCACCGCTGTTACCAGCGAAGTCCCTGATGCAGAGGTCGCCGTGTAGCCCACGCTGGGCATCCAGCTTGTCGAGTCGTTGTAATTGTTCCCGCTGCTTCCGGCATTGACCTCGAAACGGATGACATCACCGGCTGAGACCGACACGCTATCCAGGTCCGTATCCACCCCCACCTGATCGTTGTAGGCAATCGACTGCGCGCCCCCGCTGGTGGGCCAGATGACGCTTCCGTTCTTGGTGATGCGGGCGAGGATGCCATCGCCTCCGGTCGTATCGGCTTTCAAGACCCATCCGCGCAGGCTGACGGTGCCTGAACTGGGCGCCGTCCAGGCGCGAGCCACCCAGCACGACGCGCAGGCGCTCGGCAAGAGTTCAAAGCGCGAGACCAGTCCCGAAGAGAGCGTGCCCCACCATTGATTGGTGCTGTCATAAGTGAGGTTTGACCAGCTTGAGCCGTTGTATGCCTGGTACGACCACTGATTCGCTCCCTGGGTGGTGCTGAAGCCATCACCAGCGTTATAGAGATTGGCCGCTGCGCCGATGCTCAGGTTGTTGGTGAAGGTCCAGCTTGTGCTGCCAGCCCCCGTAACAAAGCCAGTGGGTTCATAGTAGAGATTGTTCGCCGCCGTGCCGGTCATGGTCTCGCCAGACTGGTTGATGAACAAGAGGCTGGACCGATAGGTGCTGCTGCCTGCGGTGCCATTGTTGGAAAAGGCGTTATCGCTGACCTCATGACTGGTGCTGTAATCGCCGGAACGCCCGCTTAGCGCCAGAAACTCCATTCCGGCCCCTGCGTTGTTGGCGATGTAGTTGCCCCGATAGGTCATGTGATCGACGTACCCCTCGTTGTCAGAGGCTGGCTCGTCGGTGCTTCCCGTGTCGTTCATGTTTTCCAGCGTGTTGTTGACCCAGGTCACCGTGCTGGCGTGAAAGAGGAACGCGCCAGTCGTTCCCTGCGATTCGGCGACATGCCCGGCAAAATCGAAGCGATTATCCAGGATGGTGGCGGTGCTCCCAGGCTCGATGACCATCGAAGGGTACGGCGAGTTATGCACGTAGCAATCTTTGACAGTCATCTGTTGCATGCTGTTTATGGGAAAGTCGGTATACGGATAATCGGGATTGGAGGGGTCGTCGGGGACAATCCAGAAGTAGAAGCCGTTGGCATTGGCGCTCTCGGTATTGGTGATCTGGATGTCCTTGACCACCCATTGGTTGGCAGATGGGATGGAGGGGATGTTCGAGCCGGTTTCCAAGACCCCGACGGTAATGGCCGCCGAGTTATAGATGCTGGGGAAATCGGACTGCTGCGGCGAAGCATGGGCGATGCCGCTGATGTCGTGAATATACAGGTTGTTGAAGCGCAAGCCCTGGTTGCCCAAGGTCGTGTAATTGGCGATGATGCCCATGCCCGCATTGGACAGTTCCAGATCGTTGATGCTCCAATAGTTGGGATTGGATGGTAGCACAATCGTGCGGTCAGAGGCGTTGCCGTTGCCGCGAATGATCGGCGCGGCGCCCGTGCCATAGGCGTCTACGGCGATGTAGGCACCGGGATTCCAGGACGTGCCGGAACCGCGCAGATAGAGCGCTTGATACCAGGTTGCGCCGCGCGCCAGCAGAATCTGGTCGCCGGGCTGAAAGGTGTGACTGTTTGCAGGCGCAAAGTCGCACCACGGCGCGCCAGATGATGTGCCCGCGTTGCTGTTGCTGCAATTCGAGCCGCTCAAGTTGTCGATGTAATAGGTTGTGCCCGCCGCGTGCGCGGTCTGGGGTATGACAAACAGGGTCAGAACGAATGCCAGAGCAACGAATGTGATGACGAGAGAGAAGATGCGTCCCGATTTGTGCGTCTTTGCTTGCATGGAACACCTCACTACGTCGATGCCTGTTGAACTCGGCTGGCAGTTCTCAATCAGGGATAGAGACATCTGATGGAACCAAGGCGCCAAAGACTGCCCGAACCGCCTCTAGATAGGCCGTCCCGTGAACCGTGTCGGGCAAGAGGTAGCTGCCCTCCGTCCACTCATTCCAGGCGTTGATCGTCACCAGCCCTGGCTGGTGACCTTTTTGGTCGAGAAACGCTTTGGCGCGTTGAAGCGCCTTGCCAAAGGCTGATGGGGTATTACCGGTCAGGACGGCGAGCCAGGGATACGCACCCGGCTTATAGCGGTCACTTTGCGCGGTGCGCGGGCTGGAATCCCAGCCCATCGAGACATTGGGGAAGAAAGGGACGGTATACTGGCGCGCCTGCTCATCCCAGGCTTGTATATTCACTTCGGCAGCATGCTGGTAGTCCAGGGTAGGAAAACCTGCGCCGTTGAAATCATGATGGTGAATCCAGGCGTACGAACCTACGCTGGCGAAGCCAAGTTCCGCAATTACTTGCGCCGGGTCAGCCAGCGGCTTCTCGCCCGGCAGCCCCTGGACGCCCCAGGCAATGGCGTTCAGGTGCAAATCGGGAAAGCCAGCGGCGCGTACCTTGCCGCGGAAACGGCGCAGGACATCAGCCGTGGCCTCGACCCCGCCGAGTCCGGCGATCAAGTTGCCAAGGTCGTAAATTGAGAAATACGGCGCGCCTGCAAGCGTCAAATAGTTTGGCTGGATGAAGTAATGGCTAATCACATAGTCGGTGAGGCGCTCAAAGGCCGCGCGAGAGATGCGGCCTGAAGCAAGCATTTCCGGTTTGTTGGTGAAGCGCACTGGGTAGAGATTCACCCAGTCGTGATTCGCCCACATCAGCGCGAATTTCAGGCGCCCCTTATTCGCCGCCTGAAGGAAACCCCGTTCGAGAGCATCTTGAAGAAATGGCCGTCCCTTATACCAATACCAGTCATAGAGAAAAGCGGTGATCCCGTGATCGGCGGCCAGGTCAATCTCGCGAGCCGCCCACGCCGGGTCTGCTTCATCGAAATATCCCCAGGCGGGCACAATCGGTTGACGATGCCCAGGGAAGCGTGGGCGGGCCACTTTGAGCACCTCCCACTCGGTCCACTCCTGCCCGTGCCAGCGATCATTGAGCGGGTCGGTGTGATACTGCGGGAAGTAATAGGCTGCGACTTCATACGGTGTCATGCTCTCTCCTGAAATTCACGGCTGGACTCTGCCAGGAATGAGATCAATGGGCAGGGCTAGCCCTTGAGGGCACCGCCCGTGAGACCTTTGATAAACGAACGCTGTAAGATCAAGAACAAGGCAATGATAGGCAGGCTGGAGACCACGATGGAAGCAAAAATCAAATTCCAGCTTTGCGAGTATTCGCCCACAAAGCCATAGATGGCGAGCGGAATGGTTTGCAGGTCAGGCTGCTGCAAAAAGAGCAGGGGAATCAAGAAATCGTTCCAGATGACCAGGCTGGTGACGATAATCACTGTCGCCGTCACCGGGCGCAGCAGCGGAAAGACAATCGTCCAGAAGGTGCGAAACTGGCTGGCGCCGTCGATGGCCGCCGCTTCTTCCAGTTCGCGCGGCACCGTTTTGATGAAGCCTGTAAACAGAAAGATCGTCAGCGGTAGCAGTTCGCCAATCTGAATGAGAACCACACCCGCCTGTGAATCAACCAGCCCCAGCCACTGCCAGGCCCGGTACAGTGGAACCAGCCCCAATTGCAGCGGCACAATCAAGCCCAGGATAAAGTACACATAGATGCCCGTGGGCCAGCGACCTACGCGGCGCGCCAGGGGATAGGCCGCAGACGCCCCCAGGGCGATCAGTCCCAGTACCCCACACGTGGTGATGATCACGCTGTTCATCAGAGCCGTTCCCAGGTCGCCCTCTTGCCAGGCAGTGCCGATGTTGCCCCAGGCCACCGGCTGCGGCCAGCCGATGGGATTGACCAGCAGATCATAGCGCGTCTTGAGCGCGATGCCCACGGTGATAATCAGCGGCACCAGCAGCAGCACGGTCCACAGCAAGAGTGGCACCAGGGCTGCGGTATGCCTGACGGCTTTGGCACCTCTGGCACTCATCGGCGTTCCCTCCATTACGGTTCAGACCACAACTTCGCGGCGACGTAAGATCGACAGCAGCGCCACAGACAGTACGAAAATAAACAGGCAGAGGGTGATGCTGATGGCTGCTGCGTAGCCAAAGTGGTTGAGTTGGAAACCTTCACGATAAACGCGCATGACCACCGATTCAGTGGCGTAGCCAGGGCCGCCGTTGGTCATAGCAAAGATCAGGTCAAAGACCTTGAAACCACCGATAAGCGTCAGAATAAGCGAGATCGTGGTGGCCGGGGCAATCATCGGCCAGGTCACATGCCAGAATTGCTGTACCTCACCGGCCCCGTCAAGGCTGGCCGACTCGTAGAGGTCGCGGGGCACGGCCTGGAGTCCCGCCAGGAAGATGATCATGTTATAGCCAACATACTGCCAGAGGTTCGCAGCGATGACGCTGCCCAGCGCCAGATGCGGGTCGCCCAGCCAGTCACGTGTCCAGCTTTCCAGATGCGCGTCGGCCAGCAGCGTGTCGAGCGCGCCAAAGGTAGGGCTGAAAATATATTGCCCCAGATACCCAATAGCCAGTGGGCTGAGCAGCATCGGAATCAAGAACAAGATGCGTAAAGCCGTTGCCAGGCCGCGCAGCCAGCCCATCAGATGGTCGAGCGCGAGCGCCAATCCCAACGCGATGCCGTTCTGGAAGACCGCTGCCACAATGGTGAAGGTCAAGGTGTTGACAAAAGCGATACGGACATTGCGGTCAGCAAACAGATCGGTAAAGTTGCGCAGGCCGATAAAATGGACATCGGGCGAAACGCCGTTCCAATCCGTGAAGCCATAGACGAAACTGCTCAGGACCGGATAGATCACCACCACGGTGAACAAAATCAGGGCAGGCAGCACAAAGGCAACATCGGGCAGCCAGCGCGGCAGGCGGAGCAGACGCGCTGGCGTCGCGGTGATGGGCATGCTGGAAGCGAGTCCGGCGGGAGCAAACCGTTTCATAGTGAAACCTCGCAAAGCGTGGTCGGCGGCAAAGATGCGCGAGTGGGATAGGAACAGGAGGCCCATCCCACTCGCCGAAAGGCTCAGCCTTTGAAGGCTTGATCCATGTCTTGCAGCATCTGAGTTGGCGAAATGGAGCCGGTCAGAACGGCCTGCGCGTCCTTCCACATCGTCGTTTCCACGTTCGAGGTGGTGCCAAAGACCGCTTCGTTCAGTGCCTGGGTTCCCAACAACGGCAGCGCATCGGTCAGCGCCGGATCGACCTTGTACGAACCAACATTATCGAGGGTTGCCAGGCCCCCGCGCTGCGTCAGGAAGGACGCCATCACATCAGGCTGAGCAAAATATTGCAGGAATTGCTTGGCGGCAGGAATGTTGTGGGACTTGGCCGAGACGCCCAGCGTCACGTCGACGAAGGTCGTCAGGTTGGGCTTCGTGGAGCTATCCTGAACGTAGGGCAGCGGGAAAATGCCCAGATGAATATTCGGATTGTTGGTTTCGGTGGGCTGCAATGTGAAGTCCCCGTTGACGCTCATCGCCGCTTTGCCAGTCGCCAGCAGGTCCGTGGTGCCAGCAAAATCGGTCGAAGAGAAGCCGGTGTTGAAATAGGGTTCCAGGGCGACCAGATCATTGATAGCCTGCTTCCAGCCCGCCGAACCGGCATACGTCTCTGTCCCCGCAACCTGCTGCGTGTGGAATGTCGGGTCAGTACGATAGACCGTGTTCACCAGTTCGTTGTACAGGAACTGTTCCAGCGGCCAGCCATCTTTGGCCCCAACGGCCAGCGGCGCTATCCCAGCCGCTTTGATGGCCTGACAGACCTGTATGAATTGCGCCCAGGTGGTTGGAATCTGCAAGTGCAGCCTGGAGAAGATGTCCTTGTTATAAATGACGCCACCCATATCCTGCACCGTCGGCAAGGCGTATATCTTCGCCTGATCAGTATCAGATGCCGCCGTAATCTTGGTACTCGCGGTCAGATGGGCTACCCAGGGCTGATCTGAGAGATCGACCAGATCACCCGCCTGGACGTAGGGGGCTTTATTGTAGGACGTGGGCGAGAAGGCGACAATGTCGGCAGGGTCGCCTGCCGAGAAATGGGTGTTGAGAATCGTCGTGTAGTCGGTGGCTGCGCTGACCTCATACTGGATGGTGACGTTGGGGTGCAGCTTCTCGTAGGCTTTAATCACCGCCTGATAAGCATCACCTGCCGCGCCTCCCTGCCACGAGGAAAAGGTGAGCGTAACCGGCTGCTGACCTGAAGACGTGCCACAGGCAGCAAGAAGAAGACTGACGATACCGAGGAAGATAGGGATGATGAGCCAATGCCGAGTCGTGCGCCATTGCATACAAGTGCCCTCCTCCAGAGCGGTTATGGCTGGCGCATCACTGCGATGCGCCACGAAGAGATGGGGGTTGTGATGACCGCTAATAGGCTCGTTAATATGAGCGATAATAACATGACCTTCTCGTTTTGTCAAGACCTCTTCCACAGATTTATCAGTTATGGTGAAACGTGAACATCCATAGCGCTCTGTCGCTGGCCCTGGTTGACGCTCGGCGTTTCTTATGATATTATCGGTCATATATCGTTGCTGATGCTGAATAGATGGGCAATATCACTTCTTCGCAGTCGATGAAGCGTCGTATCAGAAGGGATGGAGTGCCATGAGGAGACCTCGCATTACCGGTCGTGACGTAGCTGTGGCGGCGGGGGTTTCGCATAATACGGTTTCGCTGGTAATGCGAGATAGCCCGCTCGTCAAACCTGAGACGAAAGAGCATGTGCGCAAAGTCATCGCCGAACTAGGCTACCAACGCAACGCGGTTGCTGCCGCGCTAGCCTCATCCAAGTCCCAGACCATTGGCTATCTCATTCCGCAAGATACCGTCAACGCTGAGATTGATGTCTTCCGCAATCAAATGCTCAAGGCTGTCGAACTCTGCGCTGAGGCGCATGACTATTATGTGCTCATTGATATGTTTGTCGATGCCCAGCGCGCGCGCTCCCTGGTGAGCAGCGGGCGCATCGACGCGCTGCTGGTTGATGCTCGCATCTCACACGAGGTGGTTGAAAAATTGGCCTCCTCTCACATTCCCATCGTTCTGATCGGGCGCGACGCGGGAGACCTGGCGATCAGTTGGGTGAAAGCGGATGAAGAGGGAGGGGCATATCAGGCAACAACGCATCTCATTCAGGGGGGCCATCAGCGCATTGCTTTCATCACCGCTGGTGAGGCAGATCATCAGATTGTGCGCCAGCGCGAACAAGGCTACCGGCGCGCGCTCACCCAGGCAGGGCTACCGATTATTCCCGAGTACATCGTTCGTGGTGATTGGACCTTTGAGTCCAGCTATGAACTGAGTTCCCAGTTGCTGCGCCAGAACCCTCGTCCGACCGCGTTCTTTGTGGTCACCGAGTTAATGGCAGCGGCCTCCTTGCAAGCAGCCGCAGCCATGAAACTGCGCGTGCCGCGCGACATCGCGGTGGTTACTATTGGCGATTCTATGTGGGTGCGCTACGTCCAACCCCAGTTGACGGCTGTCCACGTGCCCATGATGGAGGTAGCCACCCAGGCCACTGAACTGCTCTTTCAGCATATCGAAGAGAGCATCTCAGAGCCGCAGCAGATCACTGTGCCAACGGCGTTAATCGTCCGAGCCTCTAGTAAGACCCGTAAATCACGCGGAGCCGGCATGAGAACGGGCCAGAACGGATAAATATTCTCTGGCACCAACCCTGGAAGATGGCTATGTCTGGCTGCGCCAACAGCTAGCAAGCAAAAGACTAGAGCCTGGTTGAAGCGCGTCGTGTGGTATTCTGAAGGGGCGGTTGATAGCAAATCCCTCCGCAAATCGGACTTATCCGTCTGCTAAGGAGCACCAATGAAATCAGCGCTCATCGTCTGGGGAGGATGGAACGGGCACGAACCCCACAAAGGGGCAGAACTCTTCGCCTCCTTCTTGCATGCCCAGGGATACGAAGTATATGTTTCGGACACGCTGGACGCCTATCTGAACGAAGCACGCATGCAGGCCCTTGACCTGATTGTGCCCATCTGGACCATGGGCAGCATTACTGCTGAACAGGAACAAAGCTTGCTCTCGGCGGTCCGCAATGGCGTAGGGTTGGCTGGATGGCACGGCTGCATGGCCGACTCATTTCGCAACAATCCTGACTATCAATTTATGGTAGGTGGTCAGTGGGTCGCCCATCCAGGCGGCATCATCGACTATACCGTCAACATCGCCCAGCCGAGCGACCCAATTGTTGCGGGCCTTCACGATTTCCGCATGCACTCCGAGCAATATTACATGCATGTTGATCCCATGAACGAAGTGCTGGCAACCACCACCTTCAGCGATGAGTACGCCCCCTGGATTGCCGGATGCGCCATGCCGGTCGTCTGGAAGAAGCGTTGGGGGAATGGCCGAGTCTTCTATTCCTCGCTCGGCCATGTGAGAAGCGACTTTGATGTTCCCGAAGCGCTGGAGATCATGAAACGCGGCATGCTCTGGGCCAGCAGATGAAACGCGTGCATGAAGCGCTCGCAGATCGCATCAGTGATCCTCACCCAGGGCATCCTCCTGGCGCTTCTGCCTGCGCAGGGCCGGAATAGCCAGGGCAATGGAGGCCATCGCCAGGACCATAATCAGGGCGCCAGACCAATAGGGTGTGGCATGCCCGAACTGGGCGTAGAGCAGGCCGCCGAACAATGGGCCGAGAATCATCGCCAGCGACGACATCGACTGGCTGGCTCCGCCGACCAATCCCTGCTGGCGTGGTCCAACCAGGCGAGAGGTGAGGCTGCGCAGCGCATTTTCCACCAGGCCACCTGCTCCGGCGAAGAGAATAACCGCCGTGACCAGCAGAATCGGCGAGGCGATCAGCGTGATCGAGCCAAGCAGAAGATAGCTGAGGGCAACCAGGGCCAGCGCCCACATGCTCAACTTTACATCCCCAAAGATGGGCAGCAGCTTACCTACCAGCACACCCTGCGCCCCAATATCAACAACGCCCACCACTGTTGCCACCAGCCCGGCCTCAGTCGCGTTCCAGCCCAGGCTGTCCTTCATTAAAATGGTCAGATTCGATTGCAAGATCGCAAACGGAAAGGCGTAAAAGAACCCGGCCAGCAACAGCCAGCGCAGAAGAGCCAGTTGAAATACCGCGCTCATCTGCGTGAGCGGGTTCAGATCGCGCAGGCGGATGGCGTCCACGCGATGCGCTTTGCTCAGGCTCTCAGGCAGGAAGAAGAAGCCCCAGAGGAGATCAAGGAGGACAACTGCCGCCGCCACGAGAAAGGGCACCCTGTAGTTGATGCCCGCCAGCAAGCCACCCACAGCAGGGCCAATGATAAAGCCAAGCCCTGAGAAGCCGCCCACTATACCAAAGTATTTGCCGCGCTCCTCCGGCTTCGTAATATCTGCAATACAGGCGAAGAGCACGCTATAGTTGCCACCGGTCAGGCCGTCGATGACACGGCTCAGAAAGAACACCCATAGCGCGCCGCCAAGGCCAAACAGCAGATAGCCAGCGGCTGAACCGAGCAGGCAGATGAAGAGAATCGGGCGGCGGCCAAAGCGGTCGCTCAGCAAGCCCAGGCCCGGCGCAGCGATGAATTGGCAGATGCCATAGATCGAGACCAGCCAGGCGACCACGACGGCGAGGTCGTTGGGGTTGCTCAGATATTTCAACGTCAGAAAGGGGGTTACCGGCCCGATGATGGTTACGCCCATCGTATTTAAGAGGGCAACCACAATCAAAAAGAGGATGGTCTTCATGCTGGGTGTGCCAGGATGCTGCTCATCGGAAGCCAGCCCTTCCCCGATGATGCTCTGTTCTGTCGTATCAGATGTGTGCATACCTAATTTCCCTTACCAGGTGATAGAAAACAAGACGGTGTTGTGTTCTCTGGTGAATATAGAGGAGGTGTGGATGAGTCAGCATCGTCCCTGTGCATGATTGCGTAGATGATTATGGACGCGCGAAGCGATAGCGGGTGGCACGGAACACGAGGATTAGAGCAGGGCAAGCTGTCTGGCGGCAGCGCTGGCCTCGACGCGGTTGGTGACGTTCAATTTGCGATAGATGCTCCGCACCTGGGTGCGCACGGTGTTGACCGAAACGACGAGTTCACGAGCGATCTGGGCATTGGCGTTTCCAGCAGCCAGCAGGCGCAGCACCTTCTGTTCCTGGAGGCTCAAGGGCGCCAAAAGGGAAGCTGCTGCGGGCGTAGTCTGTGGGGCCGGGGCGCTCGTTTGCAGAGCGAATGCGCTCAGGAGATGCCTCGCGTAGCCCAGCACCGCTTTCTCATGCAGAGAGGGAAGCAGCACGCGCAGCAGATCGGCCAGTTCCTCGCCTTCGTCGAGGAAGAGGCGCATATATCCTTCGCTGCACGCTGCCCCCAGCAGCGCACACAGCAGTTCACGCACTTTTGCCTGCAACCCCTGGCGGGCATATGCCAGAACCAGCACCACCTGGCTTTCCATCTGCAAGAACAGATGGCCTGTTGCCCGTGCGGCAGCGCCTAAGCCTTCTAACGTTTCTATCGCGGCGGCGCTTTCTCCCTGAGAAAGTCTCAAGCGCGCGTGCAGCAGATGCTCGCGCTGACGCTGAAGCAAGGGTATCATCTCTTCGCGCCGCTCGATAGTGGCAAACCAGCGCTCGACGGCTGTCAGATCGCCGCTAGCAAGCTGTATACGTGCCAGCGCTGCCTGGACCTCGCGCCGGAACTGATAGCCATAGGGTGATGTGGGAGGCTGGCTCTGCGTCAGCCAGGTTGAGAGCCGCTGCTGTGCCTGCGCGCTTTGGCCGCGCGCGTGCTCAATATACGCCAGGCGTGCCGAGGCGTGCGCCTGCAACTCTTCCTCGTGTATCTGCTCGCCAATCGAAAGCGCCTCTTGCGCGGCCTGCTCTGCTTCCTCCAGGTGGTTCCATTGATAAGCAATTCGCGAAAGCTCCAACTGCGTGCGGGCTACGTCATCATGGTCCTCTTGCACCCTGGCCTCGGCCTGCACCTGGCGAAACTGCTCAGCCGTATGGCGCAGCGCTCCCTGCTCTATGCTTGCCCAACCGAGCATATTGCGGATAGCGCGCACATAGGAAAGATTGCCTAATTGCTCGTTGAGGGCCAGCGCTTCAACGAAGGCCGCGTGGGCTTGCTCAAGCTTCCCGTCAAGAATCTCGCCTATGCCTACTGAGGTCAGAGCAATACCGCGCCAGGTGGGATCCTGCTGGGGAAGCCAGGCCAACGCCTGTCTGGCCCAGGTGACCGACTGGAGGATATGCCCGTCAAGACGGGCCAGCAGCGCCCGGAAGGCGAAGACCTCGGCCAGCTTCTCGGTCTTGTTCGCATCGCGCCAGCGCTGCTCTGCTGCCTGAAGCAACTGATGGATGTGCTCTTTCCCCGATGGGAAATATGGCCGCTCCATCAGGATGAAGAGCAGCGTCATCGCATAGTGGACACACAGGTCCGGGTGATGCTCCAACTCTTCCTGGGGAAGGCGTTCCGCCCAGCGTTTCAGGTTGTATATTTCTGTGAAGGTGGGCGAACTCTGCTGGTTGCGCACAAGAAGGTTCTCGATGAGGCTGGCTGCGCGCTGAAACGCAGCGGCATTGAGCGCCGTCTCAATGGCGTCGGCAAGAAATCCCTGCTGTTCATACCAGATGCTGGCGCGTGCCGCAAGCTGGCGTAAGCGCTCGTCGCCCAGCCGTCGGCGCGCCTCCTGCTGCATGGCCTCCGCAAAGAGAGAATGGTAACGTGACCATTGCCCGATGCCATCCAGGGGGACGAGAAAGAGATCGCCCGCGCGCAGCGCTTCGAGCAGTCGCACGCTGTCCTCACGGCCCGACACTGCATCGCAGAGCGCGGCGGTGAGGCGAGGCAGGATGCTGGTCTGGAGCAGAAAATCCTGCTGCTCTGCTGGCAGCGCGTGCAGCACCTCGCTGAGAAAATACTCTCGAATGTCTATCACGTAACTCCCTGAGAAGGACGCGAATACACGCTCGATTTCCCCCTCGCTGGGATACCAGCGCAGCGCCCGGACGAAGAGGCGCAGGCCAGCAGGCCAGCCTTCCAGCCGCTCATGCATCTGACGCAGCAGGCTTGGCGAGAGGCTGAAGGGAAGTTCTTGCTCGAAAAAAGTGCGCGCCTCATCCAGCGAAAAGCTCAGATGTGGCGGAAAGATATCCAGCAGTTCGTTGCGGGCGCGTAGCCGCGCCACCGAAAAATGCGGGTCGCCGCGCACAAGCAGCACCAGGTGCAGCGAGAAAGGCAAGTGGTCCAGGAAAAAGCTGAGCGTTTCGGCAACAGGTGGCGAGGTGATGACATGAAGGTCATCGAGTATCAAGATGCCGGGACGCTCAAGCTGGCTGAGTTCATTCAGCAGCGCCGTAAGCATCATCTCCAACGGCTTAAAAGGCGGCAAGCGATGCGCGCGCAGCAGTTCCAGCGCCTCAGTCCCGAATCCTGGCTGCCATTGCTGGCAGGCGGCAATGATATAGCGCCAGAAGCGAATCGGGTCGTTATCGCCCTCATCCAGCGTCACGCTGGCAATGCGGGGAAAGGCTGGCCCCGCGCTGCGTGCCGCAATCCATTGGCCGACCAGAGTGGTCTTGCCGTAGCCCGCAGGGCCGGTGATGAGCGTTACTTTGTGCTCTAATCCCCTATCCAGCAGATCTAGCAACTGTTCGCGGGGCAAGAGCGATTTCTGAAGGCGCGGCAATTGAAGCTTGGGCATAAGCAGCGGCTCGAAGGGCACAGCGCCCGCCTGAGGTGAAACGCTGTTGTCTAGCTCACTGACCGAGGGGGCAGGTGAATTGCGCTGATGTTCACTTTCGTGCTCACGCGAAAGCTGGAGCGCAATTTCCTCCAGCCGCTCGATGCTGACGTGCGTGCTGCGACCGACATAACACTTCACCATTTGCCCCGCGTGCCGCCGATAGGCATACCAGTAGCCCGCATCTCCTCGCTTGCGCTTCTCCTTGAGCAGATTGATCTGCCCGGCACGACCTTGAAAGGCAAATGCATGATGCGTCTCAAGCCACCTCAGCCAGTCTCCGCCTTCTTCTAATGAAGGAAGAGAGGCTTGCTGTTCTGGCCCGCTAAAGAGATACGTCGCCTGCTGCGGCGACCAATTCACGCTATACAGGGCACTCTTTGGCATTGATGTGTGCAATATCCTTCATTTTGCTCCCCAACAACCCTACGGATGATTATATTCCCCAATAAAGGAAAAGCAAGTGCTCCCCAACAAGCGGCGCCTTCCTGATGGTTTTGACTCTGACCTTTTGGACAGGCCATTCAGTGGACAGGTACGTTATACTTTTATTAAGAGCATGACGTTCACGTTTACGTATCTTAGCCCTGGATATCTGATCTATTTATTGACACTCCTGATTTGGGTGCTGGGGCAGAATAGAAGGGAAAATGTATGAAAAAACCGGCGTATAAGTGGGTGGCGCTATCTGTCGTGACGGTGGGGTCGCTGATGGTGGCAATCGACTCGACGATTGTCATTCTGGGCCTGCCTAATATGCTGGAAGACCTGCATTCTAATCTCGTGCTGATGACCTGGGTCATCACTGGCTATTTACTCGCCACAACCATTTTAATGCTGACGTTTGGCCGCATGGCAGACATGTTTGGCCGCGTCAAGATGTATAATCTTGGCTTCATTATTTTCACGATTGGCTCTGTGCTGTGCGGCCTGGCCCCCAACGATATAGTGCTGGTGGCGATGCGGCTGCTCCAGGGCGCGGGCGGCGCAATGCTGGCCGCCAACGCCATGGCAATCATCACCGAGGCATTTCCTGCCGAACAGCGCGGCCAGGCAATGGGCCTCAACGTCATCACCTGGGGCGCGGGCAGCGTGCTGGGTCCGGTGCTGGGTGGGTTTATTCTGGCGATTGCTTCCTGGCGGTGGATATTTCTGGTGAATCTGCCGGTGGGCGTGCTAGGCACATTGGCGGCGTATCTGCTGCTGCACGACATCGCACCCAATCCAAAGGGCGAGCGCTTTGACCTGCCTGGCATGCTGCTCTTTCTGGTGGGCATCGTCTGTGTCTTGCTGGGCATCACCCAGGGCATCAGCGATGGCTGGCTCGCGCCGCAGATTCTGACGCTCTTTGCCGTTGGCCTCGTGGCGCTGGCAGCCTTCATCTTCTGGGAGCAGCGCGCCGCCTATCCAATGCTCGATCTGCATCTCTTCAGCAATCGCCGCTACGCCTTTTCTGTTGCGGCGGCCCTGCTGCAATCGCTGGCTGTCTTTGCCGTGCAGTTCTTGATCGTCTTCTACTTGCAGGGCGTGCGTGCTTATTCGCCCTTGACCGCGGCGTTTCTGATCTTACCGATGCCCGTCGTCACTGCTGTGCTTGGACCGTTCAGCGGGCGTCTGGCTGATCGCGTTGGCGGCGCAATTCCCGCCACAGTGGGCTTGCTCCTGCAAGGCGGCGCGTTGGTGGTGCTGTTGACGCTGACCCCGACGACGCCTTATTGGGCGCTGGCTATCGCCTTGACGCTGATGGGCACAGGTGGTGGTTTCTTCTGGCCCGCCAACACCAGCACCACTATGAGCGCCGCCCCATCCAATCGGCTGGGCGTGGCTTCGGCCACGCTGAACACCCTGCGCAATGTGGGTATGATTTTCAGCTTTGCCATCGCGCTGGCAGTCACAGCGGCCTCGATGCCGCCTGCTGTGGAAGCCGCCGTCTTCCTGGGTACGGTGGGACATCTGGACCCGGCGATTTCCGTGGCCTTCACCAATGGCATGCAGCACGCCTTCCTGGCCTCCGCGCTCATCTGCATCCTTGCCATCTTCTGCTCCATCGTGCGCGGCAGGCAGGTCGCCAAACCAGCGCCGGAAGCGCCCAGCCTGGAAAAGCCTGTTGCCGAGCCGTCAATCGCAGAAGCCCATGCAGCGGGCGATTAAACCAGTTTCCTCATCCAGGGATGGGCGGCGGTCTTGTTGCCGCCCATCCCTGGCACTCATTTCCAGCACCTCACGCCTCATCAAGCCCCATATCACCACCTGAAAAGCGCTTCAACATCTCTAAAGAAGCTTCTTGCGCTGCCTGCCGTTTCGTTGTTCCCTGTCCCGTTGCCGTCAGCGATTGGCTCGCGACATCCACCACCGTGCAGGTGCAGGTGAACATCCCCTCATGCTCTTGCCCCGCATGTTCATACGTATAAGAGATGGTCCTGATGCGGCCTTTTTGCTGCATCTCATGCAAACTGCTCCTGGCGGTCGGCTTCTCAGCCGGAGCAACCGGGATCGGCGGCTTTACAGGCAGTTGGGGGATGAGTTGGAGCAACTGCCGGGCCGCGTGCTGCTCCGCCTGGGCCTTCGTCGTCCCTTCCCCTTGCGTGCTATAGTGCCTGCCATCACCGCTGACCATCCCCTCCACGGAAAAGAGCGGCGCGTGGGGTGGGCCAGACCGTCCTCTCTCGACATACGCCGGAAGGTCCCATCGTAGCGCCTGTACCAGTTCTACAAGCTGCCCTTTATAATTGGGCAGCGTCGGATTTTTGCTTACAACCTGCGTAGCGACATCAACAAGCGAACGCAGGTCATTGCTAGCGCTGCTCTCCGGACTTTCCCCTCCTGTGCCAGCGGAAAATACTTCGCTCTCCTTCCCGGCAATACGGGCCAACACCTCGACGCTCGCTAGTTGTTTTGCCTGGCTTTTCTGCGGCGCCTGCTGCCAGGCAGAAACATACATTTGATCCGCAATGCTCACCGAAACACGCGCCAGGAAGCCGGACGGATGCGCTTTCAGACTATCCGAAAACTCAAACGTGGGAACGCTCCAGCCGAGCGTGTGCTGCCCCATCAGCAGTATGCTAACGGCGTGTTCCGGAGTGTTCGCAAGCTTTTGCAGCGCTGCCTTTCTGACTCGTTCCCAGGCTGGGCCGCTCGTGTTGAAGCGAAACAGCAGCGTAAACAGATCATGCGCGTAAAGCTGTCGCGCCTCCAACCTTCTCAGGATTTCTTCCTCGATGGCAGGAAAAAGCACCTGGCCTTCCGCGACGATACGGATGACGCTGTGAAACGTTCTGGCATCCAGGCGTGTCAGAGACCGCCCCGAAGCTATTGAATCTCCGCTCTCACTGGCAACCAGCTTTTCAATGTGCCGATCATGCAGGGCGAGATAATGATTTTGTCTCGCCTCCTTCACAACCTCTTCTTTTCTATTCACAGCCTCGGCGATAGATACAAGCTCAGCTTTTGAATAAGGCGGGCGGGCGTTCTGGAGCGCCGCCAGGAGTATCCGCTGATTCACCAGATCGGCATAACGCCGGATAGGCGAGGTCATATGCACATAGGCTGGCAGATTTAAGCCAAAATGCCCCTCCACCGTTGGGGCATATCTGGCGCGTTCCATCGCCAGTTGAAACGTCGCGCGGATACGTTCGGGCGAGACCAGCGTGGGGTGCTGCACCGCCGCATCCAGCAGTTGCAGCAAGGTAAATCGCTCCGGGGCGACGGCAGTCGCCTTCTGATTGCGATACAAAGCCAGAAGCCCCCTGCTGGCAAAAAAATGGGCAAAAGCCTGGTTGGCAAGAATCATAAACTCGGCGGTAATCAACTGCGTCTTATAGCGTTCTCCCGCGCCCAGTTGGCGTGGCAGCCCATCTTCCGTCGTAATCCATCCTTCTGGCCCCTCATATGCCGCCAGCGCGCCGCGCAGCCTTCTGCTGTGCAGCAGCCCCTGAGCCAGTTCATAGGCCACCTGAAGCATCGGCGCAAATGTCGTCTGCGGCTGCTCCAGCTCGCATTCGGCGACATCATAGCTCCATTGTTTGCTGCTGCGCAGAGCCGTCAGCGCAATGTGCGGCTCGCCGAGCCGAAGCTGCGCATCTAACGAGAGCGTCATGGTGACGGCAGGCCGCAAGCGTCCCTCTAGCAAACTAAGCTGATCTTCCGACAAAAGCTGGGGGAGCATGGGCCGGTAGCGTTCCCGCTCATAACGGGTAAACGCCCTCCTGAAAGCGGCGCTGTCCAGCGCGGGCGTCTGGAGCGGGGTAATCCACGAACCAACGTCGGCAATGCTTACCTCAAGCTGATAGCCACCTTGCGGCAGGCGCTCAATCCAGAACGCATCGTCCAAATCCGTAGAAGTCGGCCCATCAATCGTAATGCCCCGCGCGTCTGGTCGCCTGGCAAGCTGCTCGGCAACGCTCCTGGACACGGCTTCCGCTTCTACGCGGACAGCAGGAGCAGCGCTTCGCTGAGGATTCTCTTGTTCCTGTGCCATAAGCTTGTTATCCTCGCAAAGTTCATCATTACACGTTGCATTATACCGTCTCGCCAAATGACTTAGTGTACTCTTGACACTTTCAATTTCTGCTGGTATACTTTCGTCAGAGAAAGTGTAAAAGTTACACTAACATGCTTCCATAACTCGTCGTTGGGGAACTGTGATGAACGCTGAATTATCATTCGTTGCCCAGTTGCTAGATAACGCACGCCAGCCAGAAGACGTTTTTGGCAAGCTCGAAGGAAACCAGGCAGAGGCGCTGCGCGGAGCCTATCGCAGCCTGACCAAAGTAACGCACCCTGACCACTATCGTGACGCGCAAGATCAAGCGCTGGCCGAACAGGCATTCCGGGCCTTGCAAAAATGGGCCAGAACCGCTGAAGAAAAAATTACTCTCGGAACGTATGGGCGAGAGGAGCCAACAGGCACGTCAACGCTTGTCCAGCACAGAAAGCATGCCTATGTCGTGCAAGCTGCGCCGTTTGCACAGGGCGATATGTGCAATCTCTATCAGTGTACCCATGTGTTCAACGGAACAGAGGGCGCGGCCATTTTCAAGGTGGCGCGCCAGCCCGCCGACAACGATCTGCTGGCATACGAGGCAGCGGCGCTCAAAACGCTTGCATCCAGCCAGGAACACAAACAATTTCACGCCTATGTTCCTCAGCTTGTGGACTCGTTTGACTACCACGACCCATCATCCCCTGCCGCGCGCCGCGTGAATGTGCTGGCCTTTGAGACAGGCCAATACTTCTCGCTTCAGGAGGTACGCGCTCACTACTCCAAGGGCATCGACCCCAAAGATATGGCCTGGATGTGGCGGCGGCTGCTCATTGCCCTTGGTTTCGCGCACGCGAGCGGTGTCATCCACGGCGCGGTGTTACCCACGCATGTGCTGATTCAGCCTGAACAACATGGGCTGGTGCTGATCGATTGGTCATATGCCGTCAGCCATCCGGCCATGGGAGAACATATTCCGGCAATCTCCAGCGACTATCAAGCCTGGTACCCACCGGAAGTGCTGGCAAAGGAGACACCAACGCCCAGCACCGATCTCTATATGGCCGCGCTGTGCATGATCTATCTGCTGGGTGGCGACCCGCTGACAGGCACGCTGCCCGACTCAACGCCTCCAAGAATCCAGGCATTCTTTCGTGGTGTGGCCCTCAAAAAGCCCGCCCAGCGTCCGCAGAATGCCCTCACCTTACTCGATGAGTTCACCAACCTGATTCAACAACTCTGGGGTCCGCGCACGTTTCGCGTGTTTTATATGCCAAAAAAGTAACGTTTCGGAAGAAGCCAGGAAAAGGAGAGAAACACCATGGGAAGTGGCCGCTGGTCAACTGATGTCTACTCGCTGCGCGAAGAGATGCGCAAACGCAGCGGAAAGAGCGCGTTTGACTATTCCGCAAGCACGACCTCTGACCCATTCGGTCCCCGTGTTCACCCAACGCTCAATCCGCGCGGGGTCAACATTCGTGAAAGCCGTGACAGCGACGAGCATCCTGAATCCCTCGCCATTGCGGTGTTCTTCGATGTGACCGGTTCCATGCTCAATATCCCCGTAACGCTGCAAAAGAAGCTGCCAGAACTCTTGGGGCTGCTCTTGCGCAAGGGCTACGTCGATCATCCGCAAATTCTCTTCGGGGCCATTGGCGACGCCACCTGCGACAAAGTACCCCTTCAGGTCGGTCAGTTCGAGTCAGACAACCGCATGGACGAGCAGCTTGAGCATATCGTCCTGGAGGGCGGAGGCGGAGGCCAGAAAACCGAATCTTACGAGCTTGCCATGTACTTTATGGCCGAGCATACCGCGATTGACTGCTGGGAAAAGCGCGGCCACAAAGGCTATCTCTTCCTTATTGGGGATGAGATGGCCTATCCAGCAGTAAAGCGAACCTATGTGAAGGGCCTGATTGATGATGACATCGAAAGTGACATCCCCATCAGCGCCATGATCGCGCGCCTGCGAGAGCGCTACGAAGTCTTTTACATCCTGCCCCAGAGTGCCAGCCACGGCGGAGACCGCGAAGTGCTCACCTTCTGGCGCAAGCTGCTTGGGCAAAACGTGCTGGAGCTAGAGAATGAGGCCGCCGTCTGCGAAACGATTGCGCTGACGATTGGCATCTGGGAAGGCAGAACCGATCTGGAAGAGGGCGTGGACCACCTCAAAGATATAGGCGTCACTGATGCAACGGTGCTTGGCTCTGTCTCAAAGGCGCTCGCGAAGCTGCCGGGCAGCGCGGTTGTTGCCAGCACTGGTAACGGGCTGGGCGGGCTTTCCCCGGCTGATTCCTCCGGCGCACCCCCTCCCACCATCAAGCGCTTATAGGCGCACAAGCGACCTGGGGCATCCTTCACCCTCGCTGGATGCCCCTATTCTTCAGCATGAGGAGAATTGTATGGGTGGTCGTGAGCGACAGGCGTTGTTGATCGCCGATCTTTCCTATGGCGACGCGGGCAAAGGCAGCCTTGTTGACTATCTGACACGTCTGCATGGGGCGCACTCGGTTGTCCGCTACAACGGCGGCGCGCAAGCCGCCCATAACGTAGTCGACAACGATGGTCGGCATCATACGTTTGCACAGTTTGGCAGCGGCATGTTCACACCAGGCGTCAGAACCCATTTGTCGCGTTTTATGCTGGTCAATCCGCTCAATATGCTCAAAGAGGAGCAGCACCTGAGCAGCATCGGCATTACAGATGCCTTTCAACGCACCAGCATCGATGAAGACGCACTCATCATCACCCCTTTCCAGCAAGCCGCCAACCGTCTTCAAGAACTCGCGCGGGACGAGCATCGCCATGGAAGCTGTGGCATGGGCATTGGCGAAACGATGGCAGATTTTCTGGCCTATGGCTCACAGGTGCTCTTTGCCAGAGATTTGCCGCATCGGTCAACTGTGCGCACCAAACTACGCTTCCTGCACGATATGAAACTCGGCCAGCTTGAGCAGATTCGCGACCAGATACCGGATTCAGAGCAGGCAACGCAAGAACTCAGAATCTTGCATGACCCCGAAGTGATCGAGGACTGCGTTGATTTCTATCACTACTTTGCCGGGCTGGCGGCCATCGTCCCTGAGCGCTATTTCAGCCAGCTTTTAGCGCAGCCGGGAACGATCATCTTCGAGGGCGCGCAAGGCATCCTGCTTGATGAGTGGTATGGGTTTCACCCATATACAACCTGGAGCACCACCACCCTTAAAAACGCCGAGCAATTGTTGGCCGAGGAAGACTATGCCGCCGAAATCACCAGAATAGGGGTGATGCGCGCCTACGCGACCCGGCATGGCCTCGGGCCATTTGTCACCGAAGACGCGCAGCTTTCATGCGCACTGCCAGATGCGCACAACGAGAACAATCTTTGGCAGCGTCAGTTCCGCGTCGGCTATCTCGATCTGGTGGCAACGCGCTACGCGCTCGCCATTGCCGGTTTGGTGGATTATCTAGCAGTAACGAACCTTGATCGCCTCGCGCAGCTTCCCGCCTGGAACGTGTGCGATGCCTATACCTGTCATGGCTCAACCGAAGAAACCCTGAGCGACTATTTCGTAATGCAGGGGGCATCGATCACACAGATCAAACCGCCCCAACACCCAGACCTTGCGCGTCAAGAACGACTGACTCAGTTACTCTGGCATTGTCGCCCTTCATACCATACAGTTCATCCCCGAAAAGGACCAGGTGGAGATGTGCGCGAAGCCAGAGACGTCTATCTTGCTCATATCGAACAAAGCCTACAGCGCCCAATAGCCGTCACTTCCTACGGGCCAACAGCAAGCCAGAAATGGTATGACCCGCAGGTTCATCGCGTAGCGATCAATCCTTGAATCACCTGGGCCAGCACGCGAATCCCCGTCTCTATGTCGTCGGGCGAGGCGCAGCTATAGGTCAGGCGCAAATGATGCGCGCCCTGGTCAGGATGCGCATAAAACCCTTCTCCAGCCGCCACCTCCACCCCTTGCTGCAAGGCTAGCCGCTGAACCTCACGCGCCAGAACATGCTGGGGCAGCGTCAGCCAGACGAAAAAGCCGCCAGCGGGGTGGGTCCAGCGTACCCCAGCAGGCATGTACTGCCCCAACGCGGCGAGCGCGCGGTCTCGGCGCATGTTGTAAAGCGACCGGAGGCGCTGGATATGCGGCTCCCACGCGCCGCTGCGACAATACGCTGCAACCATCTGGGCCACAAACGGGTTTGCGCCGCCGCCCATTTGCGTCGTGCCACAGTCAACACAGCGCTGAACAATCTCCTCCGCGCTGAGCAGCCATCCCAGGCGCAAGCGTTTTGGAGAAACTGCCCACGCTCACAACCTGGCGACCCTGCCCCAGAGCATAGAAACTGGGAGGGACAGCACCCTCAAACGATAGATCGCGATAGACATCATCTTCCACAATCAGGAAGCCGCCGCGATATGCTATATGAAGAATGTCGCGCCGACGCGCTTCGGGCAAGGTGCGTCCGGTCGGATTGTGAAACGTGGGGATAGTGTAGAGAAAAGCGGGCGTTTTGCCGCGCGCCTGTAACTGCGCCACCTGCTGCTCCAGAGCGTTGGGAATCAGCCCCTCCTCATCCATAGCAATGGAACATATTTCAAGCTGATGATCTTGAAACACATGCAAAGCATCAGCATACGTAGGCGACTCGACCAGCACCACGCCCCCTGGCCTGCCATACAGCCGCGCCAGCAAATCGATGGCGTGCGTTGACCCAGCCACAATCATCAGATTATCCACTTGAGCCGAAAGGCGTTGCTCCCGGTTGATTTTCTCGGTGAGCACTTCGCGCAAGCGCTGCGCTCCCGGCTCAGCGCCATACTGGAGGGCGACAGCAGCCTGGGGCGCGCTGATCACCTGATACATCGCGGCCCGCAGTTCAGGGGTCAGCAGCGTCGAGGGGTCAGGATGTCCCAGCCGCAAGGCAATCGTATGCGGGGCCACCCCTTGTGGCAGTTCAGAGAAGAGCTTGTCTGATTCACTTGTCATCACTGCTTGCCTTTCCGCGTGCTCTCGCGGAGGCCAAGCCTGCCCTGCAAGAACGGGGTAATCGCGCCAGAGCAGCTAATCCACAGGACCTCGCGGGCGCGGGTCATCGCCACATAGAGCAGCCGCCGCTGGCGTTCCTTATGCTCGGCCTGCGCGGCTTCATCACCGTCATCCGTGAGTGGCTGAAGGGCATCATCCGCCGAGCATCCGACCAGGAATGCCGTGCGAAACTCCAGCCCCTTCACCCGGTGCATCGTCGCCAGTTGCACGCCAACACCGCCTGTTGTGCGCGCGTCGATCTTCGCGCTCTTAATGCCCGCCGATTGCAAACGAGCGGCATACGTATTGAGCAGCGCGTTCGAGCGAGCCACCAGCACCATTTCCTCCGGGCGCATCGTCGCCAGAGCAGTCTTGATCGCCTCCACAACAGCGATTTGCTCCTCCAGCGGAGAGGCAAACACACGAACCGTTGGCTGCGGCCCCATGAGGAGCGAGATGCTGTCCTTCGCTTGCAATGCCTCGCCATTCAAGGCGCTGGCGCTCGTCAGCAGGCTGGAGGCAGCGGAGCAAATCTGCTCGGTGGTGCGATAATTCAGCCGCAGTCGGTGATGGCGTCGGCCTATGGGCAAACCCAGCAGCGGCACAAACGAGCCACGCGCATAAATCTGCTGGCGCGTATCCCCCAGCAGCAGCACGCTGTTGGGGCCTTGCCCAACCAGCGCCAGCAAGAGCCGCATTTCAGGCGTGCCCATGTCCTGCGCCTCATCGACAATCACCGCGCGATAACGATAAGGCAGCCGTAGCTGTCCTGACTCGATCATCTGCCGCAGCCGCCGAAACAGCGAAGCCCATTCTTCTTGCCCTGAAGCGCCAACCGCTTGCCCATACGCTGCCAGCACCGACCAGATGGCCGCGCGCTGGCGACGACTGAGCGCTTTGCCCCGACCCGCCCGATCAACCTGCACATAGGCTTCTTCGGTTAACGCCTCACGCTCCTGAACAACCTCACTCCACTCCGCAAGATAAAAAGCTGGCGACAGTCCCAGCGTATCATAGCTGTGAACAGCCTCGCGCATAAGCCGCTGAGCGTTCGACTCCTCCAACATGGTGAAGACCCCGCCGGTTCGGCGCAGCAACGAAACTGCCAGGGAATGGACGTTGACAATCTCTATTCGCTGGCGCGTGGCGTGGTCAGCGCCACACAACTGATCCATCAGCGCGCCCAGGTTCAGCGCCAGATTATGGGTGAAGGTGGTAAAAAGGATACGATCAGTTGGCTCTAAATAGACTTCTGTCGCCAGATAGCGGGCGCGGTGCAGACCAACCACCGTCTTTCCGGTGCCTGCACCGCCGCTGACGAGCGCCGGGGCTTCGTGATGCGCCCGCACAATGGCGCGCTGATCGGGATGCAGAAACACCCGCCACAACTCCAGCGGGGCTTCCAGAGCGCGCTTCAGTTCCTCTTCGGATGTGAGGACGACAAAGCGACGCGCGGTTCCTGGCCGCTGTAAGGCTATTTCCAGGGAATCGAGGGGCATGTGTCCAGATGGCCTGGGAGGTCCTGCTTGCTCAGAAGCAATCAATTCCCCAGGCGTGGGCTGTTCGACGGAAAGCACAGGCACGGCAAGAGCAGCGCCCACCCACAGGTCCAGCACATAATTGGCGACCTCCGGCGAAAGCTGTCCCAACGCTTCCTGAAGGGCATCCTCTGTTCGGCAGGCGCGCAGCAGCGCGAGAGCAGGCTCAGAAACACCAACATGGCGGAGTTGTTCATCAGTACAATGGTCAAGCAGCCCCAGCGCAGGCGGCGCTTCAGTGGCTACAGGAATTGGCGCAGCCGTCATCTCCTCCCGACGTTCAGCCAGTTCCACAATGGCTAACCCGCCAACCTCATCCTCCGTCTCCAAACGATGCCGGGCCGTCCAGGTATACGCGGCATCATGCTTATCCACCCAGAGCAGAATGTAGGTGCCGCTTCCATCGGGATGAGCCACAATGGCGCGATACTGGTCGGTCACGCGAATGGAACGCATGCGCGGGTCTTGCGCGATATGGATAGCTTCATAGTTGAGCGAGGGATGCGCCGGATTCTGGAGGAGCTTGGTCATGCAATCCTGCATATGTGACTGCGCCTGGGTTGGGAGCTTGCTATAAGCGTCAAAAAAGCGCTTTGAAATAGCCAGTTGCGACACTGTTTGCCTCAACACTATTGGATTCCCCTTTCCAGCACCACGCAAAAAGCCATCTGGTTAGCTCAACAAGGGAGGGCATCCTTAGTATAGAAAAGTTTCACCCATCAATCAAGAGGTGCTCGTACAATTCCGGTTGAGCATTGCTCGGCAGTAGAGAGGGGATAGAAAGGAGGGGCAAGGCATCGCGGAAGCGCGGAAGCTAGGGCTGCGTTGGGCTTGCATCAACGCGCGCCAGGCTGGCGCGCAGCGCAGCGGCCTGCTGAGGATTCGCGGCCTGGATATAGGCAATCATCCCCAGGATATAGGCCCGGAAGTCCTGATGGCCCGCGCGATTCTGCGCTTCCAGGCCCTCTTTGCTGGCATTGTGGAGCATAGCGCGCAGCCGCCGACGCAGAGGGCGCGGCGTCGAGAGCGTTTCATTCACCACCAGTCCGGTGACGATCTGGCGGGTATTGGGGTTGGCAATGCGTGTTTTGGTCGCATTGACCACAAAATGCTCGTCTTGAATGACGTGCCTGGCTGTGGCAAGGAGATGAGAAACAGCTTCGCTTTGATCCCCTGAGAAGGTAAGATCATCAGCATAGCGTGTGTAAGTAAAGCGATGCTGGTCAGCCAGGCCGCTCAGTCGCCGGTCCAATCGCCATGCGATCAGATTTGCCAGACCGGGGCTGGTCGGCGCGCCCTGCACCAGATAGCGCTGCCCGATACTGATATAGTAGCGTGTCCCATCGCGGTCAAATGCCTCGCGGTCATATTCAGTGCAAAGCAGCGCCAGCGTGGCTGCCACCGCAAAGGGATAGCCCAGCGCGATAAACAGCCCACGCACACGCGGAAACGTGATGCTGGGAAAAAAGTCTTTCAGATCAAGCTTCATGACCACATGCTTGCCAATGTGCGGCTGGGCATTCGTCACCACCGAGCGCCCACGCACAAACCCATGCGCCGCCCCAGCCGTCGGAACACGAGACACCAGGCCATCCAGCACCTTGCGCTGCAAGGCTTTCAGTTCGCGCTTGGGCGCGAGAATCACGCGCTCGCCACCGCTGCGCTTGGGAATCACATAGCGTACATAATGCCAGGTCGTTTCGGCAGGCCGGTCATGCGTGAACCAGCGCAGGCGCGTGAGGGAAATGCCCAGCCAATCGGCAAGCGCGCCCTCAGTCTGCAAGACTGGCAGCCCAAATTGCTGAAGCCTGGCGGCATCCAGCGTAGCCGCTCGGTGCTCTTCGGAAATACCCCAGAGTTCTTCGCCAAACGCCGCGCGATCACGTTTGGCGCGCTCTCGGTGGCGCTCCTCGCGCTTGCGTTGGCGTTCGGCCCGTTCCTGTTCCCATTGTGCGCGCCAGTCAGTCTCGTCCATCATAGGGGTACATCCTTCTGCAATGGGGAAATGAGCGATGCAGTCCGATTACTTTCAAGCGTTGGAGCGGCTCCCACCTTGTACGAGGGTGGGAACCGGCGAAGAGGTATCGGAGCTAGTAACCCACCACGGTGTAACGCCGCAGCATAATGGCTAACCGGACTGCATCTCTTCACTACTCTATCAATCTTTTTAACCAACCAGAAAACGGAAATCGGCAGAGCAGTATCAGTTTCTGTATCGCTTGTATCTGTCGCGCCCTGCGCGGGCGCTGCTAGCATGGGCATTGATAGCAGCCACCCACCAGGGGTTTTCGGCTACTGCAAAACCAGAAACAAGGAGCACCAGGATGAACCCTTCGCGTCGTGCGTATCACACGCTCTCTGCCATCGCTCTGCTTAGTCTGCTCGTGCTTGCCGCCTGCGGCAGTTCGCCATCGAACCCGGGAGTCACCACCGTGTCCACGCCCACCTCCATCCCGCCCACCGCTACCCCCACGCCAACCAGCCCGCCGCAGCCAGTGGCAACGCCAACCACGCCGCCGGGCACCCTGCTGGGCGGCAATATCATCGTGAATGGCAACGCGGAACAGGGCAAGTGCGCCCCCGACACCAGCACCGTCATCAGCCCGATCACCGGTTGGACGCCCACCAACAACATCACGCCCATCCAGTACGCGGTAGGCGCCAACAGCAATGGTGACCTGTCCCCCACCACGCCAGGGCCAGGCGATGCAGGCAACTGCTACTTCTGGGGCGGCCCGGAAGGCAGCACGGATAATACCACCACCAGCATGAGACAGATGGATAATGTTTCCTCAGTCGCGGCGATGATCGATAGCAAAGCCGTCACCTATGACCTGTCCGCGTGGCTGGGCGGCTACTCCGATCAAGACGACAACGCTACCCTCTCCATCCAATTCCTGGGCCAGACCGGCAACGCCCTGGGCACGGCAACCATTGGTCCCGTGATGGCAGCAGACCGCAACAATACCTCTGAACTGCTCTTGCGCAGCACCACCGGCCAGGTGCCCGTCGGCACGCGCTCGATTAAAGTGACTCTCACCATGACCAAGACCGCTGGCAGCGATAACGACGGCCTGGCCGACGATCTTTCGCTGCTCCTGGTGCAGCAAAGCTGAAGCGGACTACCACCGCCTCACTCTCTTTGCATATTTGCCTGAGGAGCAAATAAACAGGTGGCCGACGGACGTGCCTGTCGGCTACCTATCGCATTTTTCACTTGCGCCATAAGTCAACCTGACGGTGAATCGGCGCACGTCATTGTGGCTGCTCCAGGGGAGGAGAAACCTGCCGATTTGCTGCCTCAAGCGCTAGACGCGCAGCCAGAATATGTTCGCATGGCCCGCGCGACAGCATGTTATCGGCGAAGAATTTGCAGGAGCAGCGCCCGAAGCGCACTCGCCCCGTATCATCCACCGAAACGGTGACCTCATAGCTTGCGCCGTCGTCAATGGTCGCGGTTGCGCGCGTTTCTCGCCGTCTTTTCTCTTCCGGGTCAGGCAGGGTGATCTCCCGCAGTGTGACACCCCCATTCTCAAAGAGCTTCTCAGCCACAGCCAGGCGCGGGTCGGGCGCAAACAAAGCATCCACATCTACCGGTTCGGCGAACAACTCACGCAGCCGGTACTGACCAGTCGTTGGATCGAACATCACACGCCCACCCCGGCAGAGCGCAAAGAGCGCCGCCTCCACCTCTTGCTTCTGCCAGCCCATATTTGCGGCCACATCCCCCAGCGGCGCGGCCAGATGTTCGCGCAGATAGGCACAAACCCTGGCAACACGGGCAGCATCGGGCCGGGTGCGCGGCGCAAGCAGATCGAAGGCGCTGTCCCTGGACCAATCGTTTTTGGTCCAGCCGGAAAGCACCAGCGTGAACTGATATGGCCCACAGTGGCAGATGTAGAAATGCGGCAGCCCTCGGCCAAGCACACCTATCTGAACGCGGTCAGCATAGGGCAGCACGCCCTGTAACAGTTCCAGCCGCCGCCGTCCCCAGAGCCGCACTGTGCGCTCATAGCCGCTGTAATGCGTGCCGCGCAGAGGAAAACGACGCTCCCAGGGTTCCAGCACGATGCTAATCGGCTCATCAGGCCGAAACTCATAGCGCAGGCCATGCGGCGGAGAGGGCGGCTTGTTGTCTTGGAAGCAAGCCAGCACCGTCAGCAGATCAACCGGGCGCGCTTCAAAAAGAAAGGGATGCATCACCAGCGCACTCTGCACCTGCAAAAAGCCTTTGAGCCAGCTTTCAGGCAGATCAACCTTGCGCTCGAAATGGCTCTTCGTTGCCGCGCCGACATTCGTCGTCACACCGAAGCCGCCCGCGCCCACGCGAAACTCCGTGCGGCGCGAACTGCGCAACTTCTGCATGGCATCGCGCAGTTCCCAGGTGAAATCAATATTGGTCGTGCCATAACTAATCTCATCTTCGGCCTCAAACACCGACAACGGAGCCGACAGCCGGGCATAGCTCGATTGATCGTTGCTGAACGCCTCAAAGAATATCTGGTCATGGTGGACCGTAATCACTGGGTCAAGCATCCAGCGCCAGGTATCCTCATCAACCGAGCGAAGATCGCTCACAATGCATTGATGCAGCGCCACCATCAACTGCCGGAAGAGCAGCGGCTCTTTGACCCGACCCCGAAACGCCACCGGCGAGCGGCGCATATTCGCTGCCAGATCAAACGCCGCACCCTGCGCCGTGGTGACCAGCGAGGTCCTGTGGTCGTACGCCAGGGCAACTTCCATAACTCCTGCCCTCCTCTAAGCCAATGGCTGGGCGCTCTGCGCGTGCCGCAGCCGGACGAACGTAACCATCAAGCGCTCATCAATCGCCCGCTTGCCCTGGAAATGCAGCGCCTCTTCCAGCAGCGGCAGCACCCGCGCAGCAGCGGCAGCACTCTGGCGAGCGGCCTGCTCCAGACAGCGCAACGCCAGGCGTTTTGTGGAGCGCCTGGCACGACCCAACAGCAGCGCCCGCAGCAGCACCAGATTCTCGACAACGCGCTCAGCCGCATCAACGCCGCCCTCGCCAAGAATGTCCAGGCCAAAGATTTGCACGTAGATATTGGTCGATTCCAACAACTCGCGGATGCCGTCTGAGGATTGCAGCCAGGCGTCGCGGTGCTGGCGATAGAGATAGGCAAAGGCAGGATTATGGTCCAGGTTCCGCCCAAACGACCAGACCTCAAATGCCTCAAAGCGGCTCAGGATATTCGCCGCGTGCTGCACATAGGTTGCTGGTGATTCAGCACAAAGCCGATCAAACCGATCTGTCAGCAGCTTTCCCAGGTGTTCTACCTGCTTCTGAAGTTTCTCATCTGGCTTCCACCAGCGTTGCAGGCTGGGCGATGGATAAGCCCGCCAGATCAGCCCTGCCACCTGACGCAAGCCCCAGAAAGAGAGGAAATCTAGCATTTCTTCATCGCCCACGCGCTCGGCTTCCCCAAACAGTGATTCATCAGGTTCGTAGAGAAACCGTTCCAGATAGGGGCGGAACATCTCAGCGTTGCGGCGATAGAACCGGAGCGCCACATCCTTTTCCATCCGCCACCAACTCCAACGTTGGGCCGGTGGCATGCGCCGCTGCACTTCCAGCAGCAAAGCCGCATCTGAAAGTGGCCGCTCCAGCACTTCCCGCAGAGCTTTGTTCCACTTTGCAGGATCGCCCGCTTTGAAGAAGATGCGCCAGTATAGGTCTTCGTCGCCCAGCTTCTCAGCGGCATCGAGCATCCGTTCACCGCTGCGCCGGGCAATCCAGTTCAGATTCTCCTCGATATACGGCAGCACTACATGCCCATAGCGCTCGACAAAGATGCCTAGAATGCCGGTATTCGCTTCCCACAGATGGGTTGAATGCCGCTTGCGCAGTTCGGCCACAACGGCCTCGGCTGGAACCTTATCGAACAACAACTCTGCGACAGAGTGCTCCCATTCCCCTGGCTCTGCCAGTTCACGAAACAGCGCCCAGGATAACTCCTCGTCGCCCTGCTGCTTCACCTCGGCGCGCAAATGCCGATAGGACTCGTGCCCATATCCCCAGCCCCGGCGCACATGCTGGCGAATAAATGCAGCCAGGCGTTCCGGTTGGCGACGATACAGTGCCAGGGCAACATCTTCGTACAGCGTAAACCAGCGCTGGCTCATCTCGCGACGCTGCACAGCGCGCAATACCTGCTCTTCCGGCTGCGTCGAGCGGGCCAGCGCCAGCAGTTCACCGTTCCAGGTGTCCTGGTCGGCAACTTTGCGGTACAGGCCCATGAAAAGCGTATCCTGCCCCGCAGCTTCAGCCAGCGGCAGCAGGATACGGATTGTATTGGCGTGGCGGCTCTCCAGGCGCTTGAGCAGAAATGCCTCGAAGAAGCTAGCGTCCCGCTCATACAGCGCTGGCGCCCACAGGCTCGCGAAAGTGCCGAAGGCAGGTTCCTGCGAAAGCCGCTCCATCTCGCGCAGCAGCGCGCCTCGATCAAGATTTGCAGAGAGCATCTGCTCCAGACGTGCGCCCAGGCCATCAGACTTGTCCGTCATGATTGCCTCTCCATCCCAAAAGCTAGCAGCGCAACAAACAAGAGGGTTCTTCTTAACATCTCTTCTTAGGGAGCCTGCCAAAAACGGAAGAACGCCGCCTGGGAGCAAAAGCAGGGCGGTTACTTTCTCTGGCTCAGGGATCACCGGGAACCATTGGATGCACGGGAGCGGTAACTTCATCAAGATTGGTAATAAAAAAAGCCGTGGGGGGCATCGTCGGAAGCATCGCGGCGATAAGCGCTTCATCGACTTGCACGTTCGCCGCTTCGAGCGCGGCGAACAATACCCCAATCACCGGCTCGAAACGGCAGCGCATCGGGCTTACCAGGGGTGAAGTGTGCTGCACCCGCTTGATAATGGCGTCAGGCAAGAGAGCGGAAGCATGATGAAAGACCCCACCGGCAAGCACCAGCGGAAACGCCGTTCCCTCCATACCTAGCCGCCGCGCCGCCGCCAGGACATACTCGCCAAGCCCTCGGCCATGCTCCTGCACAATGCGCCGCGCCACTTGATCGCCCGACTCGGCCTCATCCAGCAGCACCGATGCCAGGCGGCCAATATGCTCGGGGGCCTGCCGCTCGCGACTGGTGAACAGATGCAGCAGCGCTTCCACAGAATCCAGGTGAAAGAAGTCGAGCACACGCGGCGTCAGTGTCGTGGGCGGCTCGACGCCCAGCGCTGAACGATAGACAGCTACCAGCGTTTTCTGCGCTAATTGGCCGCTCCCCTGCACATCATCTTGCCAATGGCTGGTATGCCAGGTGCGGCCATCGGGCGCGCGCACGCCAATAGCCGCACCGGTGCCGCAGATCAGCGAGATGCCCACCGCGCTGGAAACGCCTGCATGCAAAACGCCCAGCGCGTCATTCTGCACCGTGATCGTGCGCCCGAAACTGCGCTCCTCCAGTGCGCCGCGCAGCAGGGCGAAATCCTCCGGCCAGTCAGCGCCCGCCATATTGAAGACACCGGCCAGCAGATCGGATGCCTCGACCCGTGCCATACGCAGTGCGCTCGTCACCGCGTGCTCAATATTGGCGACAGCGGCAGCGGCAGAATCCGGAAACTCCGGCGTTGGCGGAGCATTATAAATGTCACCGCAGCCCGCCCGGCCCATGCCCAGAATCGTGCCATCCAGCGCGGCAACCAGCGCCAACGTCTTGGTATTCCCGCCATCGACACCCAGCACACAGTGCATAGTTTCTTCTCTCCACCTTCATGTTTTCCCGCCCTATCGGGCGGGCTTCGCCAGAGTCGCGCACACAAGACACTAGCGTAAGAGACGCTCAGGCAGATAGGCTTGATGCGCCGCTGCCATCTCGTCATAGAGCGCTTCTGCCGTGTGCAGCGAAAAGACCAGCGGATGACTTGCCAGCGCGCGAATCGCGTCATTGCGGGTGCCGCTCCAGGCAGCCTCGGCAGCCAGCGCCTGATATTCACCAAGCATCTGCACCAACCCCACCAGATGTCGCGGCATATGCCCTTGCGTCAGCGGCACAGCGCCATGCCGGTCCACGAAGCCGGGAAGCTCGACCACCAGGTCATCAGGGAAATCGGCAATCGCGCCCTGGTTGGGCACATTCACATAGAGCACTTCTTTGCGATCATTATAGATGGCATCCATCGCATCAATGGCAAGCTCCAATTCGTGAATGCCCCCGCGCGAACGCGCCGGGTCAAGTTCAGGATTATCCAGCGCCGCCTGCTCGCGATAATGAGTCCAATAATCGGGGACGCTCGCCATAATATCCTGCGCGCGGGTCGTCGGCTTGGCGCGCAGTTCAGCAAGCACCTCGTCTTTGAAGTAGTAATACTGGAAATAGTGGTTGGGCAAGGCATCCATCCGGCAGGCCAGATCGATCATGCGCATTTCATAGGCTGGCGTCTCAGGGTCGCGCAGCATCTCTTCGCGCGCCTGGCGCAAGATAGCGATGAAATCATGTCCCTCGTAGAGATGGCGCGTGCTCCAGGAGCCATGATTCAGCCCAATGGAAGCAGCGTCGAGCAGATCAGGGTCCAGGCCGATCATTTCCGGAAAGTCGCGGTTGCTGGCAATCGGCCCTTCGCACAGCGAAATGGTCGGGATGCTGGTGTGATGCGTCACCGCTTCGGAAACAAGATTGATCGGATTAGTATAGTTGAACAATCTGGCCTTGGGGCAGATGGCCTCCATATCAACAATGATATCTTTCATCACGTGGATGGAGCGCAACGCCATAAAAAAGCCGCCCGGCCCTTGCGTCTCCTGGCCGATGATGCCGTGCTTCAGCGGAATGCTTTCATCCAGGTAACGCGCCTCAAAGCCGCCGGGCCGGAAGCTCGTCAGCACCGCGTCACAGTCACGCAGGCCCTCGCGCCGGTCGGTGGTTGTGGTGAAGGTCAGGTCCAGGCCGCGCACCTTCGCCATCTTGCGGGCGAGCGTTTGCACGATCTCCAGCCGTTCGGGGTCCAGATCGATGAGCACAATTTCCGAGCCGTTGAAGTTTTCGCCCTGGTGGACAAAAGAAGCCATCGTGCCAGCGGCGCGGGTGCTGCCCCCGCCAATATACGCCAGCTTAATACGCGCCATTGCAGTGTCTCTTTCTATTGGTTGAATGAACGGTCATTCATCGATAACGGGTTACTTCCGGTTTTTCCTTCTATGGGTTGACTGAATTGTCATTCATTGATACATCGCTGCTTTGCGTCGGGGCAGGTGTAGCTGCCGCGCCTCCGTCGCCATAGAGGAAGCAATGCGTCCAATGCCCGTCGGCAAAGGTCGTGCGCTCCGGGAAGCGCTGGCGGCACACCAGCATGGCATGCGGGCAGCGCGGGTGGAAGCGGCAGCCGCTGGGCGGCTTGATGAGGCTGGGAATCTCGCCGCGCGCTGGCAGCGTCTTGACTTGCCCATTTTCAGCGAGCATGCTGTCCGGGTCGGGCGCGGCAGAAAGCAGAAGCTGTGTGTACGGGTGTTTGGGCCGCTGGATGACTTCTTCGCTTGGCCCGCCTTCCACCGTTTGCCCGGCATACATCACCAGCGTGTCTTCGGCAAAATAGCGCGCGCTGGCAATATCGTGGGTAATGAAGAGCAAGGCAAGCTGTTCCTCATCTTTCAGGCGCAGCATCAGGTTCAAGATGTCCAGGCGAATCGACACATCCAGCATGGAGACCGGCTCGTCAGCCAGCAGCACATCTGGCCGCGCAGCCAGCGCGTGGGCGATGGCAACACGCTGACGCTGCCCGCCGCTGAGTTGATGCGGATACTTATGAATGAATTGTTCGGCTGGGCTGAGGCTCACGCGGTTCAGCAGCGCCAGAATGTGCTCGGTCTCTTCCTGCTTGCTACGCACCAGCTTATGCAGGCGCAAAGGCCGCGCCAGATGATAGCGCACGCTGTGAACCGGATTCAGCGACGAAAAGGGGTCTTGGAAAACCATCTGCACATGGTGGCGATAGGCGCGCAGCGCGCGGCCCTTGCCCGGCTTGACCGGCTCGCCACGAAAGGCGATCACGCCCGACGTTGGCTCATAGAGGCGCGCCAGCAATCGCGCGATGGTGCTTTTGCCGCTGCCGCTTTCCCCTACCAGCGCCAGCGCGCGCCCAGGCCGCAGCGCCAGCGAAGTGTCTTCGACGGCGTGAACAACGTTCTGGCCGCCCAGCACGCGGACCTGCCGCAGCGGAAAGTATTTGCGCAGATTTCTGGCTTCCAGCACTGGAGCCGCAGCATCTCGCGCGGCGGGCTGCTCAATACTCATCACGCGGCCTCCTTTACAGCAGCCTTGCGCAGCCCAAGCCGCAGTATCACTTTGCGCAGGGCCGTTCTTGGCCGGGCTTCCTTGCGCAGTTTGGGGTTGGCAACCTCATCGATGCCATAATTCAGAAAGGCCAGACCCGCGCCCAGCAAAGCGATGCACAAACCAGGCGGCAGGAACCACCACCAGGCACCTTGCAAGAGGGCACTGCCATTTTGCGCAAAATAGAGCATCGTGCCCCAACTAATGCCGTTCAAGTTGCCCAGGCCGATATATTCCAGGCCGGTTTCGGCCAGAATGGCGTAGATAATGGTGCCCAGCAGTTCTGCGGCCACCAGAGCAACCTCGTTCGGGAAAATCTCAAAAAAGATGATGCGCAGCGAACCCTCACCGCGTGCCCGCGCCGCCTCCACATAATCGCGTGTGCAGACTGAAAGCGTCTGCGCCCGCAGGACTCTGGCCCCCCAGGACCAGCCGGTGACGACGATCACGATGCCCAGCGTCAACGTCCCGTTAAAGGGGAGATAGACGGCCAGCAAGATCGCCAGGGGCAGCGTTGGCAGCACCAGAAACACATTGGTTGCCAGTTGGAATATCTCATCCAGCAGGCCACCATAGTAGCCCGAGACCAGGCCCACAGCCACCGAGATGATAGTCGTGATGCCGCCCGCGATGAAGCCAAGCGCGATTGAGGCGCGCGCGCCAACAACAAGCTGGGTGAAGACATCCTGCCCGCTCAGGTTGGTGCCCAGCCAATGGGCAACCGATGGCGGATCAAGAATATCATCGCCAAAAGCCGTGGGGTCGCCGCGCACGATGAGCGGCCCAAACAGCGCCATCAGCAGAAAGAACCCGACGATGGCGAAGCCAAATGTCACCTTGCGGTTCAATGTGACGAGACGCCATAAGGCTTGCAGCGTTTGTGCAAAGCGTGAAGAAGTCTGCACGATGAACGTCCTCCTTACTGGCGCACGCGCGGGTCAAGCACGACATAAAGCAGATCGGATAGGAAATTCGCCGCCAGCACGGCTATAGCAATAATCAAAAAGAGACCCTGGATTAAGGCATAATCTTTATTATCAACCGCTTGTAAGAAGGCATAGCCAATCCCCGGATAGTTAAAGACGATTTCGGTCAGCAGCGCGCCGCTCACAACAAATCCAAGTGAAAGGGCAAAGCTGGTAATGCTGGGCAGAATCGCGTTGCGCGCGGCATAGATGAACATGATGCGCCCGGTTGAAAGTCCTTTGGCTTCGGCCATCAAGACATAATCTTCAGAAAGTGTCGTAATCATCATATTGCGCATCCCCAGCAGCCACCCGGCAATGGAGCCAACAATAATGGTGAAGGCGGGCAGAATGCCATGCGAAATGGCGCTGGTGATAAAATCCATGTTCCAGCCCGGCACCGTCGTATTCAGGTCATAGCCTCCCAGGGTTGGGAACCAGCCGAGTACAAATCCAAAAACATAGAGGACAATCAGCGCCAACCAGAAATAGGGAATCGCCGAAAGAAAGGTGAAGACCGGCGGCAAGACAGTATCCATGCCGGAGCCGCGATACCAGGCCACCACGACGCCCAGCAGCGTGCCCACCACAAAACTGATGACCAGCGTGACGCCCACCAGCATCAGCGTCCAGGGCAAATCCTGGGCAATGATCGTGGAAACCGGGGTGGGCAAATAGGTAATCGAAACGCCCAGATCACCATGCGCCAGGCTGCTGAGGTACTGGATATATTGGGTCCAGAGCGAATCATGGTTATTCACGCCCAGCAAAATCTCCAGCGAGTGGATGGTCTGCGGGGGCACTCTTCTATGCAGCCGACCAATCAACGCCTGCACCGGATTCCCCGGCGAGAGCCGAGGCAAGAGAAAATTCAGCGTGATCGAAACCCACAGCGCGACCAGATAAAAAAGGATACGGCGTATCAGGTGGCGCATCCTGACCCTCCTTACAGGGTGGTGGTGCGAGGGGGATAACCAATGCTATCCCCCTCTGTGTAGAACGAGGGTAACTGGTCGCTAAGCGGGTTGCAGGTGCAGCAGCACGATCTCATCGTCGGGATACTGATAGGGCGAAGGCAGCGCGTATTCGTGCGTCTGGTCGGGCCAGCCGGTGAAGTTCGTGCTGTTGTACTCATACCAGTACGGTTCGTTGGTCAGCGGAATGGCAGGCACCTGATCAACCAGAATCTTTTCCAGGCCGCTCATCGCCTGCTGCTGTACGGCTGGATCGGTTGAGGTGATGAACTGATTCAGCAGTTGATCGGTGGTTGGGTCAGACCAGCGCTCGTAGTCACCATTGGCCGACTGGCCGATGGGCGCTGAGTTCGTGTCCAGCAGAAGCGAGGAGTAAATGTTATAGGGCGACGGGCCAGAAATGGTGCCTTGCATGGTGATGTCGAAGTTGCCGTTCTGCACATCGGTAGTGAACACGTCGGTGGAAACGGTCTTGACGTTGATCTCGATGCCAATGGCTTTGAGATCGCTCGTGATGACCGGCGCGCCCGCTACCCAGTCGGTATAGCCAGAGGGAATCTCGAAGTTGAAGGACAGCTTGTTCCCTTTGGCATCGGCATAGATGCCATCTGACCCTTTGTGGAAGCCAACGCTTTCCAGCAGTTGCATGGCTTTGTTGGTGTCCACCGAGAAAGAGAGGCCCTGATAGGTCGGGTCAAGGTATTTGTTGTCGAGCGGCAAGAGGCCAGTGGGGCTGGCAGGCGTTTCGTAGCCGCTTTCGGCAATGGTTGACCACTGCTGGCGATTAATTGCCAGGCTAATCGCCTGCCGGACGGCAAGCAGATCGAACGGCGACTTCTTCAAGTTTACCAGGATGTACAGCACATCGCTGGGCGGGAACCAGTAATGGTTATGGGACGGGTCGCGCTTCACATAGGTGTTTTGCAGATTGGGCGCGAAGATGCTGTTCCAGTCCACCTGGCCCTGGTCCATCGCCAGTTCTGCGGTCGAATTATCTTTGTAGGCCGGGAAGCGAATCTCCTGCACTTTGGGCAGGCCAGGCTGCCAATAGTGCGGGTTCTTTTTCATCTTGATGAGTTGAGGCGTGAAGGATTCGACCATATATGGCCCCGTGCCAACAGGGCTGGTATCGGCATAATTGGTCGGGTCGCCCACGGTAGACCAGATGTGCTGCGAGACAATCCAAGTCTGGTCACCGATGGCAAACAAGGCGTCGTTGTTTGCGCTGGCAAGGGTGACGATGACCGTGCTGGGATCGGGCGCAGTGACGTTGCTGATGATGGGCAGCGTCCACAAGCCGTTGACATCCAGGCCGGAATACTTCTTGAGCATGTTAAAGGTGAAGAGTACGTCGGCGCTGGTGAACGGCTTCCCATCCGACCACTGCACGCCCTGGCGCAGATTGAACGTAATCTGCTTGCCATCACTGGAAACCGTATAGCCTGAGGCAAGCATGCCAGTATATTGGGCGTTGAACTTGTTGAAAAAGAGCAGCGGCTCGTAGATCAAGCCTTCCGATGAAGCGATGACATTCGAGGTGGCGTCAAAGTAGGGGTTGAAGTTGTCGGTCCAGGTGTCGGTCTGGTTCGCCACGATAGTAAGATAGTTGCGCGTTGGTCCCTTGTTCGTGGTGCTGCCACAGGCAGCCAGCATCATCGAAAGGGCTAGCAGCGCCAGGAACACTGACCTCTTCTTGATGCTGAGGAAGGTAGGGGGATGAGTCCTCATGAATTGCCCTCCATTGTTGAATTACTGGGTTGCCAATCGACGTGGGAACTTGCTCCACAGGATGCGCGCACGATGAGACTGGTCGGAAGTTCAATACGGATAGGCTGAGCGGCTGGACGCTGCTGCCCAGCGGTGATCTTGCGCTCTTTCTTGCCAGGCGATGCCCCGTCATGGGCCGCTTCCTCTTCAGGGGAAACCAGCGAAATCAACAGTTCGATGCCGCGCCGCCCCATCTCGAAGGATGGCTGGCGAATGGTCGTAAGCGGCGGGCGCACATGCGCCGATGGGGCGTCATCATCAAAGCCAACCAGCGCAACATCATTGGGCACCACCAGGCCAAATTCGTCAGCCGCCACCAGCACGCCATAGGCCATTTGGTCGGTTGAGGCAAAGATGGCAGTGGGGCGCTTTTCTGGCGGCAGGGCAAAGAGCTTGCTGGCGCAGGCGCGCCCGGATGGCGGCAGGAAATCCCCTTTGAGGATGAGTTCGTGGTCGGGGGTGATGCCCGCCTCTTGCAGGGCGCGCAAATAGCCCTGATGGCGATCATGCGAGACCAGATATTCAGATGGCCCCTGGATATGAGCGATGCGCCGATGGCCCAGGCTGATCAGATGGCGCACGGCCAGATACGCGCCGGTCACGTTGTCGGGCCGCACCCAGGGCGCGCTGTGCTCAGATTGATCGTCAATTACCACGACGGGCAGCCCCTGCTGATAGAGTCGGGTCAAGAGGGGCGTAGCGCGGCTGGGAAAAACGGCCAGGATTCCGGCGGTGAGCTGCGTTGCCAGCAGGCGATTGATAATGTTGCTGCTGTTGCGGTCGAAATCCTCATCATTGAAGGTATAGAGCACCAGTTCGTAGGCCGTTTCGTTGACAACCTCGGCAATCCCGCGCATCAGTTCGGGAATCATCGGCCAACTGAACGAGGGAACCAGCATGCCGATCAGATGGCTCTGGCCCCCTGCCAGTCCGGCAGCCGTGATGCTGGGGACGAAGCCCTGCTCTTCAATGACCGCCAGCACGCGCTCCCGCGTTGCGTCATCGACATCGGGGCGGTGATTGAGCACCCGCGAAACGGTCGTCCTGGAGACGCCCGCCAGGCGCGCAATATCAATGATCGTGACCTTCTTCGCCATAATGCCCTTTTATGCCCGGAAGTTCATGTTTTCTGTGAACGATTCCGGAATCGATTCCGGAATCGTTCACAAGCAAGTATACCAGAAACTTCCGAGAAGTCAAGGGGGATGAAGCAGATAGAAAATTTGATGCGGTTGACTCAGCTTTATCGCCGGATGCAAGTTGTTTTAGCGCGGCAAGGTGAACCAGAAGGTAGACCCGCTGCCTGGCGCGCTGTCGACACCCACCTGCCCATGATGCCGTTCGACAATCGTTCGGCAAATGTGCAAGCCCAGGCCCAGCCCCACACCTGTGCCGCTCTGGACCTTGATGCCTTTGACGCGATGAAAGCGTTCCCAGATGTGTTCCTGTTCCTCAAATGGTAAGCCTGGCCCTTCATCGCGCACCCAGACACGCACCTGGGCATCGTCGATGTCTATGCCCGCTTCAATGGGGCTGCCGGTTGGCGAATACTTGAGAGCATTGGTTAGATAGTTGGTCACGACTTGCCCGATGCGGTCAGCATCCGCCAGAACGGTTAGGTGTTGATCAGCGGGGAGGCGCAGCAGGATGGTCCGTTCCGGGACGGCCTGACGCTGTTCCTCAACGGCTTCACGGAGAATCGCCGCCAGATCGACCATCTCAGGAAGCAGGTCCAGCTTGCCAGCTTGAACACGCGAAACGTCCAGCAGGTCGTTGACTAATCGGTCCAGCCGCTCGGTCTGGTGCTCGGCGCGAGCCAATTGCTCCGCGAATGGCATGACCACAGGAGCAAGCGCAGCCTCGCCTTGAAGCAGGCGCTGGCTGCGGCGCTCTGCCAGTTGCAGCGCAAGTTTGATGCTGGTCAAGGGGGTTTTGAGTTCGTGCCCAGCCATGCCCAGGAAGGTATCCATATACTGGTTCGCTTCCTGCATCGCCAACAGTTCATTGGTGCGCGCTCTTTCTCGTTCACGCCGCCAGCGCTCGCTTTCAAGAAACGTGATCTCCTGGCGCACTATCACCAGCAGCAGCAGACCAAACGTGATCGCAAAAGAGATGAGAGGACACAGAGGGCCTGCGGGGGCGAGCGTGGCGCGGAGCATAACCAGCCCACCTGCCAGGAGCGCCAGCACAAAAGGGAAGAGAAAGCGGAAGCTGTCTATGACATCGCGCCCCAGGGCGCGTTCGCACGCCGACTCATCCGGCAGGCATTGCCACTTTGTGGTGGGCAGCATCCGCGTGATGCGAAGCTGCCACAACCCGGCCAGGGGAAAGAGCAGATAGCACGCCATCCAAAACAGGTCTGGCGGCCCCCCCGGGCTATACATGGCATGCAGGTCAATAAAGGTAAACCAGGAGTCTGCGATAGCCAGACAGGCAACAGCGACGAGCAGTAAACAGACGATCATGCGTTGCAATCGGCAATGCCGCAGCAGCAGGAGACTCAGCCCAAAGAGCACGCCTAAATCTCCCACCGGATAAGCCATATTCGTGACTCTGCCCAGCAGCGGCAGCCCACTATGCATATAAAAAGGCTCCAGCAGGAAATACCACGAGAGGGCTGTGCCAGCGACCATCAACAGGATGCAATCTAGTATTACCCTGACCCGACTCATCACCGTCCTTTCCTTGGGCGGCGTTCCTGGCAAAAACGTGAGCGCCAGAAAGAAGCAAGGGTATTGGAGGAGAAAGAACAGGTCCGACCACCAGGGAACAGGAACATGATTCGGGGAAATAAATTGATTGAATACTACCCAGATGGTCTGGGCAATGGCGTAGGTGAGCAGGCCAGCGCTTATCATCCACCAGGTCAGCGATTCCGGACGGCGAGCGCGAGTAAGCCAGAGGCTGACAAGAGCGAGCACCAGCAATTCCAGCCAGGCCAGCGATGTCCGCAGCCAATCGGTCACTTCGACTTTCCACGGCGGCTGGAGCAAGGTCACCCCCAGTTGAAATGCGATCAGCAGCCCGGCAACCAGAAAAGCACTGAGCAGCAATGTATCCCGCCAGCGCGGCGATGAAGGCGAAGGCCGATCAGGAACGGACAGCGTATCGGGGGGATTCCAATACGCAGGCTGTGCAGAACGCGCCTGGCAGTTCTGGGATATCATAGCAGGCTCCTAACTAGCGAGTGAAAGGACAGAGATATGGGTGGAGACCGGCCACGCCCTGAAAGGCAAACAATCGGCAGAGGAACCCCTCCTCTGCCTCGCTGTGACATGCTACGCACTATAGCATCATGAAGCTTCGGAGTCAAGAATAACCTGACTCATCAGTAGTTTTTCAGGCGGCTAGCACTACACAAACAATCGATAAATACCAATCACTCTTTCCCTCTGGTCTTGTTTCTGCGAGAAGCTTTGTGCGCGTCAGCCCCATTGGCTGAGTACAAAACGAGTCAACGAAGGAAGAGCAGATGGCACAACGACATCCAGAAACGGCAGAACGTCCCGCCCAAACCAAACCCATCCACGTTGTGGTTGATCTCAACCGCTGCCAGGGCTATGCTCAGTGCTGCTTTTTAGCGCCGGGCGCGTTCAAACTGCACGGCGAGGAAGCGCTCTGGTATGACCCAGCTCCCGACGCAGCGGAGCCTGAAGCTATCCTGAGAGCGGCTGCGGCGTGCCCGGTGCAGGCGATTCTTGTCGAGTGGCCGGAAGCAGCAGGCCGTTAAGAAAGACGAGGAACCACATGAGCAGCAATGGAGCCAGGGCAGCGCTCAAAGAACACGGCCATATCGTGATTGTGGGCGCTTCGCTCGCTGGCCTGCGCGCGGCGGAAACGCTGCGCAACGAGGGCTTTACCGGACCACTAACGCTGATTGGAGACGAACCCTATCTGCCTTATGATCGCCCTCCGCTCTCCAAATCCGTTCTGACCGGCTGGATTCCAGCCGACCACACGCAGCTTCCCCGGCGCAGGACGCTGGCCGATGCGAAGTGGCAGCTAGGCGTTCCGGCGACGGGGCTGGACCTTTCGGCCAGGCAAGTGCGGCTGGCCGATGGACGCACCATCGAGTATGACCGCCTGCTCATAGCCACGGGCACGCGAGCGCGGCCCTGGCCCAACCAGGCCGAAGCGGCGCTGGATGGCGTCTTCACGCTGCGCGGGCGAGACGACGCCCAGAAGCTCCGCCAGCGGCTGGCCGCCAGACCACGGCGAGTGCTGGTCATCGGGGGTGGGTTCACCGGCTCGGAGATTGCCTCTGACTGCTGCGAGCTTGGCCTGCCGGTCACGGTGGCTGAACGCGGGGCTGGCCCACTGGTTGGCGCGCTTGGAGGAGCGATTGCCGAACACGCTGCCAGCATGCAGCGCCGACACGGAGTTGACCTGCGTTGTCAGGTGACGGTCACGGCCCTGGAGGGAGATAAACAGGGGAAGCTGCGCCGCGCGCACTTTTCCGATGGCAGCAGCCTCGACACCGACGTTGCGGTGGTGGCGCTGGGGGCCATCCGCAACACCGAATGGCTGCGCGATTCGGGCATCGCCGCAGGCACGTTCGGAGTCGCCTGCGATGCCGGGTGCCGCGCGTTCCACATTAGCGCGATTGTCACCGATAACGTGTTTGTCGCCGGAGATGTGGCGCGGTTCCCACATCCCCTCTATCATTATCAGTTTCTCGCCCTGGAACATTGGGGCAACGCCGTGGAGCAGGCCGACGTTGCCGCGCACAATATGGTGTGCGCTCCGGCTGAGCGTCGCCCGCATGTCACGGTTCCGGCCTTCTGGTCCACACAGTTTGGGGTGAATATCAAATCTGTTGGTGTGCCCTCGGCTGCGGATGAGGTTGCCATCACGCAGGGCGCACTCGAGGATGACCGCTTTGTTGCCACTTATGGGAAAGATGGACGGGTTGTCGCCGCTGTGGCATTCAATCAAGCCAGGTGGCTAGGAGCGTATCAGCGTATGATCGAGCAAGCGACTCCATTTCCGCCGAAGCAGCGCGTGGTCGACCAGCCCTCCGACGCGGCTCCAATGCCAGCCGCCTTTCCTGACCCGGCCATTACGAGATATGAGGCTACCGTGGTGCTGACTGGTCACGACCCGAATGAACAGCAAGTGCAGTGGATTCGCCAACGCCACAACGATTGAGTGCTGAACGCCCCAGAGCGTTTGTGAAGGAGAGCGAATATGGCCCAAGATACAACTATCCTCCGACAAATCTTCGACTACTCTAATCGCGCAAACCCCTATCCGCTTTTTGCGAAACTGCGCCAGACTCCGGTCTGCTGGCAGGAAGATGGCCCTGAAAAAGACGGCACCTACGTTGTCAGCACCTATCGAGAGATTGCCACGCTGCTGCATGACCCGCGCATCAGTTCGGATTTCCGAAACTGCACACAGACCGGGGGGCGCACGCGAACTCCCAATGCTGAGTACCAGTTTATCAGTCTGGACCCTCCTGAGCATGACCGTCTGCGCCGTCTGGCGATGCGCCACTTTGGCCCGCCAGAGCGCCCGGACTATGTGGAGAAGCTGCGCCCGGAAATTTCGCGCATCGTTACTGCGCTCCTTGATCGACTGCGCGGGCAGCAGCAGATCGACCTGATCAACAACTTCGCCTATCCTCTCCCGGTCACAGTGATTTGCACGCTGTTGGGCGTGCCGCGCGAGGATGAGCCGAAGTTTCACGTCTGGGCGGAGGCGCTGGCTGAAAGCCTGGCCGCGCAAACTGAGCAGCAGAGGCAACAGCGCGAGCAAGCCTCTAAGGACCTGCACCAATATATGGCGGAATTGGTCGCGCGCAAGCGGAAACAGCCTGGCGGCGATATGTTGTCCGGCATGGCAACCGATACTGGCCCGGAGGGACAGATGGCGGAACCCAACCTCGTAGCCACTGCCGGGCTGCTGTTATTTGCCGGACACGAAACCACAGTGAATCTAATTGGCAATGGCATGCTGACGCTGCTGCGGCATCCGGCCATCCTCGAACGCCTGCGCCGCGAGCCAGCGCTGATCATCCGAACGGTGGAAGAATTGCTGCGCTATGAGCCGCCCGTGCAGTTCTTGCCCAATCGGGTCGCACTCGATGAGATTACGCTGGCAGGAACGACGATTCCCAAGGGTGTGGTAGTCACGCTGGCGCTGGCTGCGGGCAACCGCGACCCGGCGCAGTTCACCGACCCCGACCGCTTCGACCCGGAGCGGCCTGATAACGAACACCTGGGCTTTGGCAGCGGCATTCATAGCTGCTTCGGTGCGCCGCTGGCGCGGGTGGAAGCGCAGATGGCGTTGACCGAACTGGTGCAGCGGCTGGCGCAGCCACGTCTGGTCGCCGACCCGCCGCCTTATCGTCCCAGTCCGCTGCTGCGCGGCCCGCTGCACCTGATGGTCGCCGTCGATGAGGTGCGGCTCGGCAAGGAGCAGCTTCAGGCCGCGCAGCGCTGAGCATCTTTTCTCTGGCGCTCAGCGCTGCTGGCTGAGATTATCCTTTGAGGCCGGTCGTGACCACCCCGCGCATGATCTGCCGCTGGAAGATGAGGAATAGAATAATCGGAGGGACCGTTGCAATGACGAATCCAGCCAGCAGCACGTTGAGCGGCTGATACGAGTTTTGCGCAACGGCTTGCAGATAGAGCGCGGGCGAAATCGGCAGGCTGTTGGGGTCATTGAGCACGATGAGCGGCCACAGGAAATCTTTCCACGTCGCAAAGATGGTGAACATCGAGACCACTGTCAGCGCGGGAAGCGAATTGGGCAGGATGATGCGCGTGAAAATCTGCCAGGAATTGGCTCCATCGATTTTGGCGGCTTCGATCAATTCGTTGGGGAGGGTATCGAAGAAACTTTTGAGGATGATGATGTTGAAGGCGTTCGCTGCCTCTGGCAGCCAGATCGCCCACCACGTATTCACCAGCGAGATATTCAGGAGAGGCAGGTTGATCACCGTGAAATATTGCGGAATGAGATAGGCCAGCGCGGGCACCATGAGCGTGCTCAGGAAAAAGAAAAGCAGTACGTTGCTGAAAATCGGCTTTAACTTTGACAGTGCAAAGGCGGCTGTCGCCGAGACGATCAACTGGAGGGCCACTGCCCCAACAGCAAGCTCAGCCGTGTTCGCCAGATAGAGCAAGGAGTTAAGCTGCTGCCAGGCTTTGGCAAAATTATCCCACTCGGGCGTCGTGGGCCAGATGACTGGCGGCGTTTGGAAGATTTCGTTGCCTGGTTTCAGCGCGCCGCTCGCCATCCAGAGCAACGGACCAATTGTGCCCAACGTCCCCAGAAGCAGTAGAGCAAAAATGATCCAGCGAAAGATTCTGATGGACGGTTTGCGGAGTTCCAACGGGGAGATGATGGAACGCTCCTGGGAGTCGACCTGCTGAGACAACGACACCCTGCGGCGCAGTTTGACGATTTGCTGCATGGCTATTCTCCTGCGCCGACATTGAAGCGGCGAGTGATGCCAAAGTAGGTCAGCGAGAGTACGACCAGTACCACAAACAAGATCACACTCAAGGCGCTGGAGGCTCCAAAGTCGCCGCTGTTGAAGGCGTAATCATAAATCTGGAGCATAACTGTCAGCGTCGAGAGGTCAGGGCCACCGCTCGTGAGCGTAAAAGGTTCAGTGAAAATCTGCACGGTGGCAATAAGCTGAATCAACAGCAAGATCAGCAGAATGCCGCGCATCTGCGGCAAGGTAATATGCCAGATGCGCCGCCAGATGCTCGCGCCGTCGATTTCGGCAGCTTCGTAGAGGTGCGCGGGAATGCCTTGCAGCGCGGCGAGATAGATCAGCACGGTGCCGCCCATATTTGCCCAGGTCGTAATGACGACCAGCGAGGGCAGCGCTGTGTTGGGTGACTGAAGCCAGGGCTGTGGGCCGATATGAATGATGGCAAGCAGTGAATTGACCAAACCGCCATCGTGCGTGTAGAGATAGCGCCACAAAAAGGCTGTCACCAGCGGCGGAATAATAACCGGAAGGTAAAAGGCCAGCCGAAAATAGCCTTTGCCAATACGGATTTCATTGATCGCCAGGGCAATCACAATCGGAGGGAGATAGCCAATCAACAAACCATAGAGGGCATATAACGCGCTGTTGCGCCAGGCAATGCCAAAATGGGGGTCTTGCAGCACAAACTGATAATTCTGCCAGCCCACAAAGGTGGGCGAGCCATAAAAAGCGTTTTTCTGGAAGCTGAGGATAAATTCAATGATGATGGGATACCAGACAAAAAAGCCAAAAATAAGAAACGCAGGCAGCAAAAAAAGCAATCCCGCGCCGTTGCGGCGTACGAAACGCAGCAGCAGCGGCGTCCGATAGGTTGACTGTGCCGTTTTCTGCGTCAATGCAGACGCGGTCTTTGCAGATTTCGTCTTATGGAGCGTGACCATAAGCGCCCTCCTACGTCCAAAGAAGAAGGATAGCCCCGTGGAAATCCTTTGGCGCATTATCCACGGGGCAAACCTGCCTGTCCAGTCGGGAACTAGCCGCCCGAATTGACGGTGTTTTGGAAGTTTTGCGCGGCGGTGTTGAGCAGCGTCTGTGGGTCGGCGGTGGCGCTGGTCAGCACACCCTGCACAACGGTATCGAGCACACCATACATCGCCTGTGTCTGCACGGGTGGCTCAGGGCGCACACCCAGCGGCGAGTTCGCGTAGAGCGCGTAGTTGTCGAGCGGCAAATTCGCGTACTTCTTGCTGATCTCGTCAAGGCTCTGCTGATAGCTTCCGCTGAAAATCTTCGCCGTTGGGAAGCCGACGGGCAATCCGGCTGCCGAAGCCTGCACGGTGCTATTTTCGATGACATCCAGGTCGAAGCGATAATAGCTGGCCCATTCGACGGCAGCATTCAGCGTATCGCCGCTGTCACCATTTTTGAAGACGTAGACATGCCCACCAGACAGCGTAGCGTTGCCGGGACTCGATGGGCTTTGGGGCATCGGCCAGAGGCCAATATTCGTCATGTCCGCCTGGTACGCGGTTTGCAGCGCGGGCAACGTATCCGATGCCTCAACAACCATCGCTGCTTTACTTGCCGCGAAGATTTGCAAGGCGTCGTTATAGCCAACGAGCACATCGTTGTAGAGCGAGGCATCGGCAAACTTCATAGCTTGCAGATTTTTCAACCACGCCACGGCGACATCGTTGTTGAAAACAACCTGGGTTGTGCTGCCATTCACCTTTTCCAGATCGCCGCCGCCGGTATAAATCCAGTTGGTCAAGTGCCAGCCACCGGTATTCTGGTTGGTCAGTTCAACATAACCAGGAACGCCGGTCTTTGCCTTGATTTGCTTGGCATACGCGCGGAAATCATCCCAGGTCTTCGGCGGGGAGGCCGGATCGAGGCCAGCCGCTTTGATGAGCTTGATGTTGAACATCAGGCCAAGTTGATAGCCAGAATAGGGCAGGCCGTAGACCTTGTTGTTAGCCGAAGCGATGGCAAGGGCTGCCGGGGTGTAACTGCTGAAGAATGACTGCTGCTTGGCATAGGTGGTGATGTCGGCGACGGTGTTGCGCTGAATCATAAGCTGAGGGTCGGTGAACGGGGCGTCAACCATGTCCTCTTGGGAATGCGCCGCTGCCTTTGTGAAATAGGTTTGCGTGCTATAGGGGTCATTCAGTGCTTTGATGGTGACCCCTTTGTGGGCCTGCTGGAAGGTCTGCACATAGTCTTGATAAATCTTGACCTGGGCAGGGTTGCTCGAAGGCGGAAGCTCATTGGTTGAGAAGGTGATGTTGCTGGTGCTGGTCGTCCCACAGGCGGCCAGCAGCAGATCAAGGCTCATCACGCTCGCGCCGAAAGCGGCACTTTGCCGCAAAAAGGTCCGTCGGCTCGCTGGCCGGTTCAAGAAAGACACGTTTCTGTCAGGGGTAGCCATACGCATCTCCTTACTACGCTATGTGGTGGTCCGACATCTCCTGTGATGCCTGCAAGGGAGCCTCGAAAGGCGAGCAACCCAATGACTGATGAGAAAAGATGAGCATTCCTGTGCTGCTCCCTCCATGGGAGCAGCGGGTAAACGACCAGCCAGGACGAGATCGGTATCATCCGCGCGCCAAATACGGATGAAGGGCACCCAGTTCGGAGTATGGCGAGTACAACCGGGAAACCAGGAAGGGAGATTGAAGGGAACGTTTACTCTCTCAGAAGAGCCAACTAGCCCTCTTTGCAGTCATGCATCTCCAGATGCTGTGCTCTTCAGAGATATTGCTAGGGTAACGTTTACCTCCACTACAAGACTGACTTATCCAGCCTAAAAGCACGCACCTCCTCGCGATATTTTTCGAATTAAGGGAAAACTAAGGGTAACGTTTACTCAATTTCTTGGGGAAAGAGTAGCATAGAAAGGCTAAGTTGTCAAGAGGTGAAATGAAGTACCGGAACAAATGCGCTTTCTCCCTGCTTCTGGAGCGCCCTGCAAGATTTGCTTCGTGTGCTTCAGATTGCCAGGTAGAAGAGGTTGACAAAAGGCAAAGGGGCATGGTACGATAGACGCAACACATTAAGTAATCGTTTCCTCTCAACAAGGCAGAAACATGAGGATGAAGGCACGACAAATTGAGCATGTAACCATGGCACAGATCGCCAAGGAGGCTGGCGTTTCAACGACCACCGTCTCCAAAGTGCTCAATCAACTTCCAGGCGTAGGCGACCAGACCCGCGCGCGCATCCAGCAGGTGATCGAGCAGCATGGGTATGTGCAAAATCATGCCGCGCGCCACTTGCGCAAGGGGCAAAGTGGGCTGATCGAACTGGTCATCATGCGGCTGGAAGGAGGCTATGATCTTGGCATCATGCGCGGCGTGCAGGACGCGCTTGAACAGAGCGGGCATCGTCTCGTGGTGTTCGCCACGCATGAAGAGGAAACGCTGGAGCGCCTCTGGCTGCGGCGCATCCTTGACCAATCAACCGATGGCGTGCTGCTGCTGCTGCCCTATGAGCGCATCGGCATCGCAGAAGCACTCGCCGAACAGGATATTCCCTTTGTCGCCATTGGGGACCGTAACGAACCGACAGCGACCTTTCCGACCATCGGCTCGACGATCTGGCTTGGCGGCTACACCGCTACGGAATATCTGATTTCGATGGGGCATCGGCGCATCGGCATCATCACCGGCCCGCTGCACCTCACCACCTCGCGCGCACGGCTGGCAGGCTATCGAGAGGCGCTGGAGCGCGCGAGTATTCCGGTAGACTCCACACTGATTGCTGAGGGCAATTACATGCTGGGGGATGGCTATAGGCAGACGCTGGCCCTCATTCAGCGGCCCGACCCACCCACGGCTATCTTTGCTGGCAACGACGCCCAGGCTGCCGGGGTCTATCAGGCGCTCTATGAGCAAAACATTCGCATTCCCGATGACATGAGCGTGATCGGCTTCGATGATGTGATGTATTCGGCGCAAATGTCCCCGCCGTTGACAACCATTCACCAGCCGCTTGTCGAAATCGGCAGGATGGCGACGAATATGTTACTCCAACTGATTTCTGGGCTGCCGCTGGACTCGCTCCACGTGGAACTCTCCACCTCGCTTGTCGTGCGGCAATCGTGTGCGCCAGCCCGCAGCGCGCCCCTGCATAGGAAATAGCCGGTGGCGCGCTGCCTGAGATGGCCCTCTTCTTCGCACTGCTGCGCACCAGCATGGAAGCGGCAAAAGAAGCTCTCTACCCGCTTTACCAGCAGGTGAGAGCTTCAATCTATCCAGAACAGGCTACTGAGGAGGAGTTTCTTTGCATGCAGGCATCTCCTGACTTTCTCGCGCGCATGCGTTTGCCTGCCCAGCCGCAGGCGCACCCGAAAAGCACCGTCCAGGCAGGCCACGCCCGTTTCACCATCCTGACGCCGCGGCTGCTGCGCTTGGAATGGTCCGAGACAGGAAGCTTTGAGGACCGTGGCTCCCTGGCCTTCCCGCATCGCTATGCCTTGCCTCCTCTATTCACCACCACGATAGAGCAGGGTGTCACCACGATTGCGACCGACGCGCTTTTGCTGCGCTATCGGCATGATGTGGGGCCATTCACCGCTCAAAACCTGGAGATCACGCTACGAGCCGCGAGCACGCCGCACACCTGGCGGCCAGGGCAGCCCAATCCGGGCAATTTGCGCGGCACCGCGAGCACGCTGGACCTGGCGGATGGGCCGGTCGGGATGGGCGATGGGCTGCTCAGCCGGGATGGGTGGGCGCTGGTGGATGACAGCCGCTCGGTGCTGTTGGACGCCGAGCATGGCTGGGTCGAGCCGCGCCCGGACACCACCGGGCAGGACTGGTATTTCTTTGGCTATGGGCACGATTATACCGCTGCTCTGGCCGATTATATGCGCTTTGGGGGCCAAACGCCGCTTATCCCGCGTTTTGTACTCGGCGCGTGGTGGTCACGCTTCTGGGCTTATTCCGATGCCGAACTGCGCGAGTTGGTCGCGGCGTTTCGCGCCCATGACTTTCCGCTCGATGTACTGGTGCTTGACATGGATTGGCACACGCCGGGCACCTGGACCGGCTATACCTGGAATCACGAACTCTTCCCCGACCCTCCCGCATTTCTACGCTGGGTCCACGAACAGGGGATGCAGGCGACGCTGAACCTGCACCCCGCCGATGGGGTGCAAGCCTTTGAAGCGGCCTATCCGGCTTTTGCGCAGGCGATGGGAATCGCTCCCGAGTCTGGCGAGACCATTCCCTTCCGCGCCAGCGACCCGGCGTTTATGCAGTATTACTTCGAACTGCTGCATCACCCGATGGAGGAGCAGGGCGTTGATTTCTGGTGGATTGACTGGCAGCAAGGCGAATCCAGCGAGATGCCCGGCCTGAACCCGCTGTCCTGGCTGAACCACCTGCACTTTCAAGACGCCGCACGGCGAGGCAAGCGCCCGCTGCTTTACAGCCGCTATGGCGGGCTAGGCGGCCATCGCTACCCGATAGGGTTCTCGGGCGATACGCTGGCGCGTTGGGATGTCCTGCGTTTTCTGCCCTATTTCACAGCCACCGCCGCCAATGTTGGCTTTGGCTGGTGGAGTCACGACATCGGCGGGCACATCGGCGTGGATGAGCCAGAACTATATGCGCGCTGGGTCCAGTTCGGCGCGCTCAGCCCGTGCTTACGCCTTCACGCAACGAAAGATGTCACCGCCGAGCGCCGTCCGTGGGCGTTTCCGCCTGCGGTGGCTGCCGCCGCGCAGGAAGCGTTTCATCTGCGCTATCAGTTGATTCCGTATCTCTATACCATGGCGCGCGTGGCCGCAGAAACTGGAGTCGCGCTGTGCCGCCCGGTGTATTATGCCTATCCCGAAGTCGAAGACGCCTATCTCTGTCGCCAGCAGTATTTCCTGGGTGATGACCTGATCGCCGCGCCAATCATCAGGCCAGGCGACCCAGAAACTGGCCTGGCAACCGTCGAAGTCTGGATTCCCCCGGGCGAGTGGATTGAGTGGACGACGAAAGAAACCTTCCACGGTCCTTGTTGGGCGCTGCTGGCAGGCGACCTCAGCCGCATTCCTTTGCTGGCGCGCGCAGGGGCAATTATCCCCCTGGCGGCATCTCTCACCAATACATCCAGCCAACAAGACGCGCTCAGCGTGCGTATCTTGCCTGGGCAATCAGGGTCAGCGCGCCTGTATGTTGACGATGGAACCACGCTCGCGTATCAAAGCGGAGCCTCTACCTGGACAACCTTTACCATGCACTGCCCGGACCCAACACGCTGCGTCATCACCATGGCGACAGATGCGGGCCATACGCACCTACCCGAGATGCAGCGTCCTGAGATCGAGCTTCAACTTGAAGGAGCGCTGTGCCCAGAGCGCATCACACTCAACGGGGCGCTGTTCGTCAACTGGACCTATGACGCTGAGCAGTTGCGCGTGAGGGTAACGATTCCCTCTACAGCAGAGGACCAGCAGATAAGGGTAGAAGTGCAGGCAGCAAAAGGCATCTTTGGCGTCGGTATCGCTCATAACCAGTCGGTGGCCCGCGCCGATCTGAGCGCTCTGGGGATTGATAGGCAGGTAGCCTGGGAGCAGCTTCCCGCGCTGGCAGACAGCCTCGTAGGGGAAGCGCGCCGCGTAGCCCTGGCAAAGATAGGGGGTCCATTTCCCTCCGTGATGGACTATCCCATCGCCGCAGACGCCTCCAACCAGTTCAGTCATCTGGTGCTGGCTGCCCCCACTGACGGGTCCACCTACTCCGCCGAGGGCACCTGGAGGCTGGAGGGCCAGAAAGGCACTGAGACACACGGCTTCCAGATTGCCGAAACCGATGAGGCACAGGTGCTGGCCTGCCCATTCGCCTATGAGGGGCACGCGCATCCCATGCGCTGGTCGGTGGAGGGTGTCTTGCGTTGGCGTGGACTTGCGCTCCCTTTCAAGGAGGTCGGCCCGCTGTTGTGCGCGTCGGTGCCAGGCTGGCGACTCCTTCCCTACGAACTGGAAACGGGGCTGGACTGGGGACTCTCTCGCATGTTCGATCAGGCTGGTCGCCCAAACGCTGAATTTGCCTGGGAACCGCTCTCACAGGAAGACAACGCGCAGGTAAATCTGGCTGAACCGTTCCGCGTTGATCTGGCGCAGTCCTTTGCCGCGCGCTATTCAGACGACCACGCGCTGGGGTGCTACGCCTGGGCCAGAGTGATCTGTCCCGATGCGCGCCAGGCTGTCATTCGTTTTCAGCGTTGGGGTGATGGGCAGCGTCTTTACGTGAACGGGCAGGATGTGAGCCAGAAAGAGATGTCATCGGAGGACACCACTGGCTTTGACCCCTTGTACGTTCATACTACACAGCCCATTTCCTTGCACGCGGGCGTCAATGATCTCGTGATCGAAACGCGCGGACGGGTGCGGCAGTGGTGGTTCTTTAGCGCCCTGTTCACCACGCTGAGCGGCGACCCCATGACCGATCTCACCTACGCGCCCCTCTGAACCAGTAGACCTGATAACCGTTCTCTGCTATGATGGGGACATGCCCTCTGCTCCTCCAGGCTTTCCCAAAGATGCCGCATGAGGATTCATCCAGGCTGGCTTAGCATAGAGAGGCAGGGGTCGATAACGGGCAGCTAGTTCTTGAAAGCCAGGGAGGGGATGTGAGCCAATCCATTCACACCACCATTCATCAACTCCGTGACTCCGTGCTGACGAGTCCAGGGGAAATCACCTCCGAGGAACGCCAGCGGGTTGCCAGGTGGAGCGCTCATCCAGAGGCAGGGCCAGCAGAGCAGCAATTTTCTGAGCCGCTGGCAAGCCTGGTGACCAAGGTGACCTACGCCGCTTATCAGGTGACCGATGAAGACATCCAGCGGCTTCGGGATGCCGGGTATTCGGAAGATGCCATCTTAGAGTTGGTCACCAGCGCAGCGGTGGGCGCAGCGATGCGTCGGTATGAGCAAGGGATGGCAGCTTTGCAAGCCTTGAAAGGAGTGAGCGATGCGACTGACGGTGCTTGAAGAAGGCCACGCGGCAGAACAGAAAGCGCAGATGCAGCACATGCGCGTGCAAGGCATCTTTGTTTCTGATATGACCAAGGTCTGCTTATATCGACCAGAACTGTTTGGCAAAGGCTTTCTGGCGGTCTGTGACGCGGCCCTGCACGAGCAGCCGTCCTTCTGGACGCAGGGCGAACGCGAACTGTTCGCCGCCTTTGTTTCCAGCCTCAACCAGTGTCGGTTCTGAACGACGGCCCACAGCGCGGTCGCGCTGGCAGGCATTCAGGACAACACGCTTATTCAAGCGGTATTGACCGATTGGCGTTCCGCCCCGGTGAACGCGATGCTCCGGGCAACCCTGGGCTTCTTAGAGAAGCTGGCGCTGGACCCGGAAGCCATAACGCCTGATGATCTCGTCCCCTTGCGGCAGGCAGGGGTGAGCGACGAAGGTATCGAAGAGGCAATTGCCGTCTGCACGGTGTTCAATGTTGCCGTGCGCGTGGCTGATGCCTTTGCGTTAGAGCCTTTCACACCAGAACAAGCCCGCGTCTTTGGGCAGGGACGTCTACAACGTGGGTATCAGCCACCCGCGCCTCCGCGAGCATGACTTGCACACATCTTTAGGGCTTCTCAACAGTCAAGCTCCATTGGACTGTTGAGGAGCCCTGCACCTATCTCCTGAACCTGTTCCCAATGCTTGCCAGATAGGGTACAATGGCTCTCACTTACGGCTGAGTACGCCCGTGAAGGAGTTTTGCCATATGGCTATCTCTGGCGCTCCCAGGCTCCAACTTCGGCGGGTTCTGGGCTTTCGCACGGTTCTTTCAACCAGTGCTGGCCTGGCCTATGCGGCCATCAGCTTTCTCGGCTGTGTGCTGGTCGCAACGGCGTTGGTCGGCGATGGCGCCTGGCTTGCCATTCTCATCGCCGGAGCACTCGCCCTGCTCGCCGCCACGTGTTTTGCCGAACTGAACGCGCTCTATCCCTCGGCAGCAGCCATTCGCCTCTATATGCGAGAGGCGTTCAACGCCCGAACCTCGCTGATTATCTCCTTTGCCTATCTGCTGACTGTGGTCGCGGTGATTGCTGCTGACAGCTATGTGGTGGGTAGCGCGGTCACGTACGCGCTGGGTCTGCCACGCATCGTGACGCTGGTGCTGGTGCTGGCGTTGCTGACGCTGGCGGCGCTGGCGAATCTGCGTGGCATCCGCATTGCAGGCATCCTTCAGGATGTGACGACGTATGCTCTCCTCATTTCGGCCATCCTGATCTCGGTGATCGGGCTGGCAAGTCATGGTTTCCACTTTCACGCGCTGCTTTCGGGGCTGAGCGACCCGGGCGGCCTCTTCAACGCTGTGGCCGCGGGGGTGTTTGTGTTTTCAGCCTTTGAATGGGTCACGCCCCTTTCCGAAGAAGTAGCCGATCAACGGCTCATTCCGCGCGGCATGTATGCGGCCCTGGGGCTGCTCTTCATCTCCTACGCCCTCTTTACACTGGCCTGCACCAATCTGCTAAGCGTGCAATCGCACGGCGGCTGGCACCTGCCTGCCAGCGTAACCGACCCGGCGCGGCTCACGGCGTCAGTTCCGCAGATGCTCATGGCAGAAGCGGCCCTGGGGGCAGTTGGCCGCTGGTGGATGCTGCTTGCCACATTGCTGACCGGCGTGATGACCTTTAACGGCGGCTTCGCCACCGCTTCGCGCTTCCTCTATGCCGCTGCCCGCGAGGGAACGCTGCCGCAGGTTTTCAGCAAGATCAACCGCTTCATTGTGCCCTGGGTTGCTGTGACTGCGCTGGCCGCTGTTTCAGCAGCTATCGCCGTGATCATCTTTCTGACGGAGCAATTCCAGGTCTTGATTCTGGTTGGCGCGGCGCTGGAAGCGATGATCTATACCGTGGCGGGCCTGTGCGTGATTCAGCTTCGCCGACGCAAGCCTGAATCCGAACGCACCTTCAAAAGCCCGCTGGGCTGGACGATACCCATCCTCACCATTGGCGTCTTCGCGCTGCTTTTTGTGGGCGCGCTGCTGCCGCAGCCGGGCCAGTTGCCCGGCTTGCCGCCAGCGTTGGTTCCGGTCATTACGCCTGCCATCGTCGCTGGGATTTTTATTCTCTCAACCATCTACGTGCTCGCGTATCTGCCCCGCCTTCAGGCGCGGCTGGCGGCTCTGCGCGCGACGGTGCAGCGGCGGCGTCCCCAGCACCCTGCACCCGGCAATGCTGGCCCAGCGGAGGGAGAATAAGCGTATGCCAGAACGACGCACAACAGTGGTGATTGTGGGGGCCGGATTGGCCGGGTTGACAGCCGCGCGACAGCTTCACGCGCAGGGCGTCGAGGTGCTGGTGCTAGAGGCGCGTGACCGCGTGGGCGGCAGAACCTATACCGTTCCGGCCCAGGATGGAACGCCCATCGATCTGGGTGGTCAATGGATTGGCCCCGGGCAGGAGCGCATCGCCGCGCTGGCAGAGGCCGTTGGCGTCACCTCGTTTCCAACCTACGACACCGGAAACAATATGATCTTCCGAGCTGGCGCACGCCAGATATATTCCGGGGCCATTCCGCTAGATGATCCTGCTTCGAGCATAGAACTGGTGCAGCAGATGCTTGTCCTGAACATGCTGGCGCTGGAAGTTCCATTGGAAGCGCCCTGGAGCGCGGCAGAAGCGGCTGCCTGGGACGCGCAGACGGTCGAAACCTGGCTGGAGCAGAATGTTCCAGCGCCACAGGTCCGCGAGGTGCTGACGCTCGGCGTGCGTTCCGTCTTCGGCGTCGAGCCATCTGACCTTTCACTGCTGCATTTCCTCTTCTACATTCACTCGGCGGGCAACTTGAATACCCTGGTAAGCGTGACGCGCGGCGCGCAAGAGCGCCACTTCCACGAGGGAGCGCAAGGTATAGCCAACAAGGTAGCGACGGCCCTGGGCGAGCGGGTCATCCTCAACGCACCCATCCATACCGTCATCCAGGATGAGCGCGGGGTACGTGTCATCGGCGATACGCTTGCGGTGACGGCAGAGCGAGCCATCCTTGCTATCCCTCCTGTGCTGGCCGGACGCTTGCGCTATCAGCCTGCGATGCCTGCCCTGCGCGACCAACTGACCCAACGCATGCCCATGGGCAGCGTGATCAAGGTGCAATGTCTCTATCCCACACCTTTCTGGCGTGACGAGGGATGGTCAGGCCAGATAGCAAATAACGATGGGCTGGTCAGTATTACCTTTGACAATACCGCTGAAAGCGGCGCGCCAGGGGTATTACTGGGCTTTGTGGAAGGCAAAGCCGCGCGCATCTGGGGTGAGCGATCCCTGGAGGAGCGTCGGCAGGCCGTTATTGCCTGCCTGGTCAATTATTTTGGTCAGCAAGCGGCGCGGCCTGCTGAATATCTGGAAAAATATTGGGCTGCCGATGAATACGCGCGCGGCTGCTACTCCGGCTATATGCCGCCAGGCGTCTGGACTTCTTATGGCCGCGCGCTGCGTGAGCCGGTAGGCCGGGTTCATTGGGCTGGGACGGAGACGGCCACCATCTGGAATGGCTATATGGATGGCGCTGTGCAGTCGGGTGAACGTGCCGCTGACGAAGCGCTCAAAGCGCTTGAGGGAAGGTCCGCCGCGTAGGTTTGCTGGGAAGACCGGCAGTAAGATAAGCGAGGCACTGATGGCAACGAAAGAAGAACTACGTGAAGCCATAGATGATTATGTGTTGCAAGCCCAGAAAAGCGAGGGCGTTCAGCGTTCGCTGAAGAGTTGGAGCTGCGTCATCTCTATTGAAGCCACCGACATTGGCGCAGATTTCACGATGGCTCTCCAGAACGGCAAGGCCACAGTAGAGGATGGGATCGTCGGAACCCCAGACCTGATCATTCGGGGCGGCAGTGAGGACTTAACGAATATCTTCTGGTGCGATGAGAACCCGGCAAGTAATTATATGCAAGGCGCTATCAAGGTCCAAGGCCCACAAGAGCATATCATGAAAATGGATGCGATGGCCCTGCTGATCTATCTGGAGGCCCAGAAAGCGGCTGGGCGCTAATCGGGTGTCGTACCCCAAAAGTGCCTCACGTGCCTTGGAAAGCGGTTTCGTGAGGCACTTTTTTGGTCCAGGGTCCAAGGGTCGGGATTATTTCCATACCGAGCGAACAATCCCTTCTGAAAGCTCTCGAGTGCCCTGGAGTATCCTCAGCATTCTTTTTCACGCATCTTCCACTACGCGCAGCACGATCCTCCCACATCCCTTCCCGCGCTGCCCCTCCTCATGAGCCGGTTGCGCTGCGCGGAGCGCAAATGTCTTCCCTACCGTCACGCTGAGCCGACCCTCCTCGAGCAACCGGCTCAGCGTCTGGAGGGGGACACTGGCTGGCCCGCGGCTCATGAGTGCGCGCACCCCGCGCGCCTGCACTGCCTCCTGCGGCGGTGGACCCGCGATCGAGATCAGCGTTCCCTCACGCTTGAGGGCCGCCAGCGAATGAAGCAAGGTCACGCCTCCTACCCCATCCAACACCACATCCGCGTCTTGAACGACGCTCTCAACCGGAGTCGTCGTGTAATCCACCACTGTATCCGCGCCCAGGGAGCGCACCAACGCGAGATTGGCCGGAGAGGCGGTGCCGATGACCTCGGCACCCTTCCATTTCGCCAACTGAACGGCGAACTGCCCGACCCCGCCAGCGGCCCCCTGAATCACCACCCGCTGCCCCGCTTGCAAATTGCCGTGATCGAACAGCGTTCGCCAGGCCGTCGTCAGACCCACCGGAACGGCAGCGGCTTCGACAAAGCTCAAAGATTCTGGCTTATGCGCGAGCGCCTCTTCCGGAACCAAGACATACTCGGCGTAGGCGCCGCTGGCGACCTGTCCATAGGCCGCCTGCCCGACCTCGAAGCCTTTCACTCCAGGACCAATCGCTGCGACCGTGCCTGCTGCCTCGATGCCAGGCGTATAGGGAAACGTCACCGGCTGAGGCCCCTGCATCAACCCCTGGCGGATTTTCCAGTCAATCGGGTTCACACCCGCCGCGTAGACCCGCAGCAGCACTTCGCTTGCCTGGGGTGTTGGGCGTGGCTGCTCTTCCAGCTTGAGTTCTTCTGGCCCTCCATAGCGGTGAACCTGAATGGCCCGCATCATAGACGTTATCATCGTTGTGCTCATCCCTTTCTACTGGAGCGCTTGCAACCAGGTGACAAGGGCCTGCCCGACGTCATCTGGGCAATCTTCCTGCGGCCAGCGGAAGGCATGCACCGTCACCTCGGTTTGCGCGGGCCAGGTCCGGCAATACTCGCGCAAGGCACCGTTTAAGATGGCAGCGGGGTGGTCACAGTTGATGAACAACTTGGGCACCGGACTTTGCTCCAGCCAGCGGGCATAGGCCGCGTAAATGTCGGCTACGTCAGCCGGTTCGCCATCGATCGGCACCTGGCGTGGGAAGGTGAGCATGGGCCGTCGCCCTTCTCCGGGTTCGCGGAAGGGGCGCCGATACTCCTCCAGCTCTTCCTCCGTCAGCCCACGCAGAACGGTGGGAGGCAGCGCCTGTTCGACGAAGAAATTTTGCTCCAGAATCATCTGTTCCCCAGCCTCTCCTCGCAGCAGCCGGAGGCCCCGCTGGGTAAACTCAGGAAAGTCCTCCCAGGTAAAGGGCCTCACATTGGCCTCGATATAGGCGAGACCTTTGACGGCATCGGGATGACGGCGCGCCCAGTCGAAGCCAAAAGAGGCTCCCCAATCGTGCATGACCAAGGTGACACGCTCCTTCACCTGAAGCGAGTCGAGCAGCGCATCCAGGTAGCGGCGATGCTCAACGAAGGTATACGACCCAGGGCCGCTGTTAGGAAGCTTCGCCGAGTCGCCCATGCCGATGAGATCAGGCGCGATGCAGCGACCCAAGCCTTCCAGATGGGGAATAACGTTGCGCCAGGTATAGGAGGAAGCGGGATTGCCATGCAGGAAGACAATCGGGTCGCCACTGCCGACCTCGACATAGGCCATCTCCAATCCCAGAACCGCTTGGCGCTTCTTTTGAGAGGAAAAGGTGGTGTTTAACATGGAAGTGCTCTGTTCCTTTCTGAAAGCTGGTTATCCTGGTGGCAGCTTGCACCAGGACGATTTGTGCGACAGTGCGCCTCTACCCCAGGAGGGTGCGCGTGATGCCCGCGATAAACTGTTCTTCCGGGACAGGAAAAGGGTCGTGCCCCTGGAAGTGCTGGACAAAGACATACTGGTGGCACGCTCCTAACAACAGCGCAGCGAACGAGAATGGCTCAAGCTCTGGCTTGAGTCGGCCCAAACGCTGCTCAGCCGCGGCATAACTTGCTACCCGTTCATAGATGCTCAATGGGCCACCTCCCTGTTCCTGCATCCAAAGGCGAAAGTGGTTCAGTAGCTCGATGTCGGCGAAGAGCGCCGTCACTAAGGGCAGCAGTTTGCGGTAATAGCGAATGGCGGCCAGAGCAATATCACGCACGTTTGCCTCGATGGACCCCTCGCCAATCAGATCATCCCGGACCGACGTCAGGAAATGGGGGACATTCTCTTCAATCGCGGCCAGGATTAACGCTTCCTTTGTTGCAAAGTGTTTATACAGGGTGCCTTCAGCACAGTCGGCGGCCTCGGCAATCTCTTTGTTGGTCAGCCGCGCCAGCCCCTTCGTTTGCAGCATGCGCTCTGCCGCCTCCAGGATGTGTTGGCGTGTTCTCATTGGCAAAACTCCCTTCCTTCCAACAAAATAAGAGTGATTCATCACTATAAAAATATAGTGATGAATCACTCTTTTGTCAAGAGGGGCAAAACGAGCAAAGCTGAGATGATCTTGTCGGCGAACAGGATGGCTTAGATCGGCAATGAATCACCTTGGAGCGCTATCACAGTCCTGACACGCCATGAGCACCTCCAGGGCCTCATCTTCCCGCTATTCTGGAAGTTTTGCCGGGAGCACATCGACCTGCTCAATAACCACAATCCCCCTTAACAAACAGTTGGGCTGCTCTTGCCTCGTCGAGGAAGAGATCAAGGGTGCCGAAGGTCGCGGGTCCCAGGCGAATCCCGAACCAGGCAGTCGTGGCGGGCAACTGCTGGACGGCTGCCAATGTTCCATGGAGAGGCGGCTTGATCGCGGCCTCGTGGCCGGGTTTCGCCTCAAGGTGAGTCAGCGTTCCTACCGTCACCATGCGTTAACTCCTTGTCTTGTTGCATCTGTCCTTTCAGCCCACCTTGTCATGGATGGGGTTCAAGAATTAGTATAGGAGAGAACGTGTGTGGCCCCAAGTGTAAAACTACACCTGGCAAGGCGAGCGATCAGTCCATCTATGCGTATTGGGCCTGGTCCCGTCCTCATCACAGGAGCAAGGGATGCAAATTGCCGATTATCTCGAATGTATCCTTGCCTTATGGCGTTGCTCCCCTGGGCGTGCCAGCCCGTACGGTTTGGCATCCCTGAGCAGCGATACGCCAGCGGCAATGAATGCCGTTAGCTCGCCATGATCCCCGGAGGACTAAAGAACAACCTAACCTGCTGATGGAAAGGATACGTGTTTATGACAACCATCGCTGAAGCCATTGACCAGTACCTGGCCGACCATCTCAACGCCTCTTTGGAAGAAGTCAAGCGCCTGTGCGCGCAGCCGAGCGTCTCAGCACGAGGCGAGGGCATCGAAGCGTGCGCTGCCCTGGTAGCAGACATCCTGCAAGCGCACGGATTCGCGGCGCAGCTATTTCAAACGCCGGGCCATCCAGTAGTCGTCGGAACCGCGACGGGACGTTCGGCTCGCACCTTGCTGTGCTACAACCACTATGACGTGCAGCCGCCGGAACCGCTGGACTTGTGGACCACGCCCCCGTTCCAGCCGGACATCCGCGCAGGAGCGCTCTATGCGCGTGGGGCCAAAGACGACAAGGGAGAATTCATCGCGCGTCTGGCGGCAGTCGATGCCGTGCGCGCCGCCCACGGAGGACAGCTTCCCTGCAACGTCACCTTCGTCGTGGAGGGGGAGGAGGAGATCGGCAGCGCTCACTTTGCCGAGTTTGTCCTGGCGAACACCGGCCTGCTGGCGGCTCAAGGAGCGATCTGGGAAGAAGGCAGCATTGATGCCAGCGGCGCGCCAGTCTGCTGGCTGGGGCCACGTGGGCTGTTGTATGTGGAACTGGCCGTCGCAACTATGACACGAGACGCCCACTCTGACAGCGCCCATGTGTTACCCAACGCCGCTTGGCGGCTCTTACGGGCCTTGGCTACCCTGAAAGATGAGCGTGAACGTGTGCTCATTCCCGGCTTTTATGACGATGCCCTTCCGCTTTCAGAACGCGAGCACGCCATTATCGAGCAGTATTATGACGGTGGTGCTGCGGAAACCGCCTCTCGCGCCGCCTATGGGGTAGAACGATTCGTGAACGGGAAAAGCGGCCTCGCCTGGACGGAGGCCGTCTTCAATCCAACGTGTAATATTGCCGGACTCACGGCAGGCTATCAAGGACCCGGCTCGAAGACGGTGATCCCCGCCCACGCCAGCGCCAAGGTTGATTTTCGCCTGGTGCCAGACCAGGACCCCCGCGATATCTTGACCAAGCTGCGGGCACATCTGGATCAGCAGGGCTTCCCAGATGTCACCGTGACCACGCTGGGAGGGATGGGCTATCCCTATAAACAGGACCCGGAGCATCCCTTGATTCAGTTGAGCTTGCGCACAGGTAAGGAGGTCTATGGCAAAACGGGCAGGATAGTTCCTCTGATCGGTGGGACTTCGCCTGTGTATGCCATTGCGCGCCCGCTGGGCAATATTCCGGTCATCTCGCCTGGCGTGGGCTATTGGGATAATAAAGCCCACGCTCCCAACGAACATGTGCGTCTGGCGGACTTCCAGAATGCCGCTCGTCATATCGGGCGCATTGTGGATGGATTTGCAGAACTCTAAGGTAATGGTGCTGTCAACAAGCAGGAATCGGGCAAATAAAGACGCCTCACTGCGCTTGTGAAGCGGTTTTGTGAGGCGTCTTTCCGTTCAAGGTGCCAAGGGTCGGAATCGAACCGACGACACCAGCATTTTCAGTGCTGTGCTCTACCGACTGAGCTACCTTGGCAAGCGTGAAGAAGATTGCAGGGAAGAGTATACCACACCGCCGGGCACCAGTGCAAGGCTTTTAAGACCAGATTTCTTTACAGTGACTTTTTCGCTTCAATGGGAGAAGAGATGATACAATGTTGATGAATGACTGATGCTATTTCTCCGGCCAGCCTCTTGCGGAAAGGATAGATGTTATGAATCTTTTTTGGGTCTTTGTCCCAGGCATTGTCATATTGACAGCGGGATTGATCGTTTTTGAGTGGCGCAACCGCAGACAGCAGCTCATGGGAGCTACCTCGATTGCCGAGAAAACGGGTAGCGAGGAAACCAATCAGTAAGCTGGATGAGGTGGAAGGTTATTACGCGCGGAGGAGGGTATGAGGTGGGCGGCACAGGATTTGAACCTGTGACCCTCTGTGTGTAAAACAGATGCTCTGCCACTGAGCTAGCCGCCCGGAAATCAATTACACAACGCTTGGAAATATCTGCTCCCGCTTAGAAAACAGACGCTTTGAACTGCTGAAACAGCATCTCTCAGCACCATCAATAATAACACGATAGAAGCCGATTGAGCAAGGGGTTACTCCTTGGTTCCAAAATGCCACACCTTGATCGGAGTCTGGCAGGAGGGGGATGGAGCAACTCGATCTTGATCTGGAGAGCGACTCGAAACAAGGGGCATCTCCCGAGCGGCCAGTTTGGCAGCGCCATCCAGCGCTGACCGTGCTGGTGATGAGTCTGGCGCTGCTGGTGCTCCTGGGGAGCAGTCTCGGCGTGCTGCGGTTGGCAGGCAAAACGCCGCAGGGAGCATCAGCAAAGCACAAGGCTGGCATTGTCACTATGTTCTCCTTGCCAGCAGGCAGCAACCCTTGCGCAATCACGGCTGGGGCTGATGGCAACCTCTGGTTTACCGAATGTGGCAACAATGTTGATTGCCATCCTGGCAAGATCGGGCGCATCACTCCCAGCGGCACGCTTACCACGTTTCCCCTGCCATCTGCCATCGGGTCGTGCTGGATAACCAGCGGGCCGGATGGCAACCTCTGGTTTACGGAGGGTTACACTTCAGACATAGGACGCATCACCCCACATGGAATGCTTACTCAGTTTGCACTCCCGCCCGCCAGCCACCCCGATACCAGGGGAGCCTATGGCATAACGCCTGGGCCGGATGGCAATCTCTGGTTTGCGGAAGAAGGTCCGGACGGGATTGGGCGCATCACTCCCGGCGGCGCAGCCACCGAGTTTTCATTCCAGCACCTCAGCCATCCAGGCGACAGCGACCCGTTCATTATCACAGCGGGTCCGGACGGCAACCTCTGGTTCACCGAGCCGAACAGCCCCTTGATTGGACGCATCACCCCAGGCGGCACGATCATCGAGTTTTCGCTCTCTGCTGGCAGCGCGCCGTTCTGGATAGCTGCCGGGGCTGACGGCAACCTCTGGTTTACAGAGAGGAACGCCAGCAAGATTGGCCGCATCACTGTCAGCGGCACGATCACCGAGTTCACCCTTCCTGCCCAAAGTATCCCTGGAGCCATCACTGCCGGGCCTGATGGCAACCTCTGGTTTACAGACGTAGGCGTCAACGAGATCGGGCGCATTACCCCCAAGGGCGCCGTCACCGAGTTTGCGCTGCCGCCCAACAACCAGCCCGATGATATTGCAGCCGGGCCTGATGGCAACCTCTGGTTCACAGAAAACAACGACAGCAAGATCGGGCGCATCACCAGCGGAAAGTGAGCGCTGCTGATCGCCTCATTCACAGAGCAGAGGCCCGTTTGCACACAGCCCCTGGCCGTTTTACCAGGAGAGATTCCCCCATTCTACCGATGCGCGAACGCTTGCGCTGAAGTATGCTCTTCGGTAATATGGCACATTGTCGAGCTTTCCTCATAACTGATTCGCGTTTTCATCACACAGCGGGGAAGCTTGCGCTTCCTGCCACCCACGAGACAAGACCGGCTGTTGCATAAAAGGAGAGGCCATGGCCCGCACGTTTTCCCGCTCGCGTCAGGCGCGCACCGACGATTCCGAGATGTTAACGCCCAGGATGATCCTGACAGCCTTTACCAGCCTGCCGCGCGTGCTGGGGCTGGTCTGGCGCATCCAGCCAAGCGCCACCATTGCGCTAGGCGCGCTCTATCTTGCCCAGGGCATCATCCCCACGCTCACTGCCTACATCAGCAAGCTGCTCATTGATGCCGTCGTACGGGCAATTGGTGAGCACGGCGGCCAGGACAGCCTGAGTGCGGTGATCTGGCTGGTGGGCGCGCAGTTTGGCGTGCAGGCACTCGGCAGTTTGCTGCAAACGCTCTCCAACATCGTGCAGCAGTTGCTTCAGGAACGGCTCTCGTACGCGGTGCAACTGATGGTGATGGAAAAGGCCAACACGCTGGACCTGAGTTTCTTCGAGGACGCCAAGTTTTATGATTCCTTGCAGCAAGCCCAGCGCGAAGCGACCTCGCGGCCCATCGGCATGGTCTCGCAGACATTCGGCCTGGGCCAGACAATTGTCACGCTGGTGTCGATGCTGATTGTGCTGAGCCAGCTTGCCTGGTGGCTGCCCATTGTCGCCATCCTCGCGCCGGTTCCGGCCTTCATCGCCAACGTCCGCTATGGCTGGTGGGGTTATCAGATGATGCGCCGACAGTCGCCACTGCGCCGCGAAATGGCCTATTACGGCACATTGTTGACGACAGACACGTACAACAAAGAAATCAAGTTGTTCACCCTGGGCGATTTCTTTATCCGGCTCTTCCGCTCGCTCTCCGTCCAGTTCTATGATCAGGCGCGCAGACTGATTATCCCGCGCTATCTCGCTTCGTTCGGCTGGAGCACGGGAAGCCTGATCGCCAACGGCGCGATCTACCTCTATGTCACTATCCAAACGGTAATGGCGCGCATTACGCTGGGCGACCTGACCTTCTACACGCAGGCAGCGTTAAGCCTGGGCAGCAGCTTCCAAAGCCTGCTCAGCGGTATCTCCTCCACCTACGAAAACAATCTCTACGTCAACACGCTCTTTGAGTTTCTGGACTATCAGCCGCGCATCGTCAGCCCGCCGGATGGCATCAAACCATCCGGCGATGGGCTGACCATCGAGTTCCGCCATGTGAGCTTTGCCTACCCCGGACGCGGCGAACAGGGCCAGGCGCTGCGCGACGTGAGCTTTACTATCAACGCTGGCGAAGCGATTGCGCTGGTGGGGCGCAACGGCGCGGGCAAGACGACGATTGTCAAGCTGCTGACGCGGCTCTATGACCCCGATGAAGGCCAGATTCTCGTCAACGGGCGCGACATCAAAGAGTATGATCTGACGGCGCTGCGCGCGCAAATTGGCGTGATCTTCCAGGACTATGTGAACTACTACCTGACCGCCAGCCGGAATATCGGCGTCGGCAAGGTCGAGGCAATTGACTTCCAGGAAGGCATTCAGGTGGCAGCAGCCAAGAGCGGAGCCGATCTGGTGATTGAGAAACTACCCGACGCCTATCAGACCAGGCTGGGCAAGTGGTTCGATCAAGGGCAGCAGTTATCGGGCGGCGAATGGCAAAAGATCGCCCTGGCGCGGGCGTTCATGCGCGACGCGCACCTCTTGATTCTGGATGAACCAACCAGTTCGCTGGACCCGCAGGCTGAATACGAGGTCTTTGCGCGCTTCCGCGAACTGACCGCGGGTAAATCGGCCATCTTCATTTCCCATCGCTTCAGCACGGTGCGTCTGGCAAACCGCATCATCGTGCTGGAAGAGGGGCGCATTCTGGAGGAAGGCCCGCACGCAGACCTGCTGGCGCGCGGCGGGCGCTACGCCGAACTGTTCAGCTTGCAGGCGCAAGCCTATCGCTGAGACACTGCAAACGGCTAAGATTTCGGCAGCTTCAGGATGCCCAACTGCACCTTCAGGCGGATGATGCGCTCCAGGGATTGTTGCAAGCGGGCCTGCGAGATGCGCCCCGAGTCTACGGCCTGCGTCACGGCATTGACAACGCCTTGCTCAAGCGTCGGGTCAACGGGGCACTCGATCAAGTCTTCGCCCGCCAGAATCGCCAGCACGCTGGCCTCGCCAACCCCCTGGGCCGGGTTGGTATAGCCTCGCTGCTGCATGAACTGGGTAATAGCGGTTGCTTCCATGGCATCCGAAACGACCACGCCCTGATAGCCCAGTTGCCCGCGCAGCACACCGTTAATCAGCGTTGGCGACAAAGAGGCCGGATAGGTCTGGTCATAGGCGGGCACGAGCACATGCGTCACCATAATCAAGTCCGGCTGATGGGAGAGCAGGGCACGGAAAGAGGCAAAGTCGATGTTATTTAACTGCGCCTGGGTATGGTCGAGCGTTGGCAGGGCGTAATCGGGGTTGGCTGGCACCGCGCCGATGCCCGGCCAGTGCTTCAGCGTGCCCGCAATGCCGTGCTGCTGCAACCCATCCAGAAACGCGCCCGCGTACTGCGTCACCTGCGCAACCGATGAGCCAAACATACGGCTGGCATCAATCGCGCCGCCCTGGTTGACATCGGCCAGCGGAGCGAAATCCACGTTGATGCCCAGATAGCTCAAACGCTGGGCGTCTTGCACAGCCTGGTCTTTGGCATTCTGCGGGTCGCCTGTCGCCGTCAGTTCGGCTGGCGCGGGCGTACGGCCATAGTAGGGGGCGAGACGGTCTACATCGCCGCCTTCCTCATCGGTGGCAATCAAGAGGGGATTGGTTGCGTGCGCCTTGATGTCGGTGATAAGCTGTTTGACCCCGCTCAGCGTTGTGGGCATCAGCGGCCCACCGTTATGGTTCGGAAACCAGACGATGCCGCCAACTTGCGTCTGCTGAAGGGGCGCATCCAGCGCGGAGGAGTAGGCATTGGTATAGACGGAGAGCATCAGCAACTGCCCGATTTTCTGCGTCAGCGGCATCTGCTGGATATAGGCATCGATCTGCTGGCTGAGAGTTGCTGGCGACGGCGTGGCAGCGGAGGTTGGGTTGGCAATGGATGTCGCGCTGGGCACGACAGCGGTTACTGTCACCACAACCGTAGCCGCGCCGCTGAAGAGCACCTTGCGGGCGAGCACAAACAGCACCACCAGCAGCCCCACATCGACGATACCGCCAATCAACAACCAGCGATGGCGAATATACCAGGGGGAGCGGGGCACTGTTAGCCGCGCTCCCTTGTTCCGCATTGGGGATGGTTCACGCATCAACATCTCCCTACACCGGCACGTTCCCAGGCGCGCGCCCGCACCCGGCAATCATCACTTGCCCCGATGCCCCTTCTCGCCACCCGCCTTGCCGATGCGGGCGTAAAAGTCCGGGCCATGATGCGCCTTGGTGGCTTCGCCGCCCTTGCGGCCAATTTCGGCATAGAAGGCTGGTCCTCGTTGCGCTTTGACGCTCTGGCCGCCCTTCTGGCCGATCTGCCGATAAAAGTCCGCGCCGTATTTCTCACGAACCGCCTGGCCGCCGTGCTTGGCCTTCTCGCTGCCAGGTTCTGGGCCTCTTTTCCCAATGGGCATAGCTGTATTCCTTTCTCGCTCCAAAACGAGCAAACGCTTTCAGCAAGTATAGCACACACGGCTGGACACGCAGGAACATCGATCACCTGTGCAAATGGGCAGCACCTGTTATACACCCTTTCCCCCGAAATGGGAAGGGCAGCCCTCACAGCGTGTGATGTGCTATACTGCTGGAACACAGCATACCTCTTGATCATCCTGGAGCGTCTGCCAGATTGCGGCGCTCCATCGTTTCCTTGCCCAGAGCGGAGCAAGGGTCGTTATCCGCTCAATGAAAGGATGAACACTCATGCGCAACGCCACCGGAAGCCAGCCACTGCCAGCCTAGTCTCTCCCCACGCGCCACACCAACGCGCCGCCAATCCGTTCCCCCAGCACAGCGCGACCATCACCCAGTATCAGCATCCCCTCATCCAACGCATCCATCGCCTGCGCCGCCGCGAGGCGCGCGACCAGACCGGCCTCTACTATGCCGAAGGGCTGCGCTTCGTAATACAGGCCATCCAGCATCACGCCGCCATCGAAGCGTTGGTCATTTGCCGACCCTTGCTCACCAATGCCCTGGCCCAGCGGCTCGTTCGCCAGCAGCGCCAGCTTGGCGTTCCGGTGCTGGATGTGACACCGCATGTCATGCATCAGTTGGCTTTCGTCGAAGACCCGCAGGGCATCGGCGCGGTTGTGCGCCAACACTGGGAGGCCCTGGCCGGCCTGACGCTGCGCAGCGAACTGTGCTGGATTGCCCTCCAGACGGTGCGCTCCGTGGGCAACCTGGGCACGATTCTACGCACCTCCGATGCTGTTGGCGGCGCGGGCGTCATCCTGCTGGGCAACGACATCGACCCCTACGACCCCGCTGCTGTGCGCCCGACAATGGGCGCGCTCTACAGCCAACGCCTGGTCCGCACCACGGTCGCCGAGTTTGTTCGCTGGAAACACCAGCAGCGCTGCATGCTCGTGGGCACATCGCCCGGCGCGCCCACCGATTACCGTGCGCTGGCCTATCGCCCGCCAACCATCCTATTGATGGGAGAGGAGCGCAAGGGCCTCACGCCAGAGCTTCAGGCGCTCTGCGATCATCTCGTGCGTATCCCCATGGTCGGCGAGAGCGATTCGCTGAACCTGGGCGTGGCAACAGGCGTGATGCTGTACGAACTCTTCAATCAGCACCGCTCTCCATACTAATCGTTGCGCAGGGCAGATTCGTTACATCGTGTCAGGGCTGCTTATGATAGACTGAACGGCACGAACCAGAACACCGTTGATGGGGTTCGTTGTCGCTAACGAGATTGATGAAAGGAACGCCGCATGACCGATCTCTTGCCAGCGAGCGCGCAGGCCCATCTGATTGACTTGCCCGGCGGGCGCTTTCGTTATCTGACCTGGAGCGCAGAAGAAACCAATCGGCCCGACATGCTGCTGCTGCATGGCATTACCAGTTCCGCCTTGAGTTGGGCACGCGTGGGGCCAGCGCTGGCAGACCGTTACCGCGTCTTCGCGCTGGATATGCGCGGGCATGGCAAAAGCGTCCAATCGCCGCCAGGCACCTATAGTCTGCGCCGGACTGCCGACGATGCGGCAGAGCTAATTGCCGCGTTGGGACTGGACAATCCGGTCGTTATCGGCCATTCCTGGGGCGGCGCGACGGCGATGGTGCTGGCAAGCGGGGCATGGTCAGAGCAGCCGGTACCCGCCCTGGCACGGGTAATCCTCGAAGACCCGGCCTATGCCTTTGGCCGGGGCGATGTCGAAGCGCGCACGGCATTTTATACACGGGATATTGGGCGACCCGCCAAGGAACTGCGCCCTGAGCTTGCCGCCAGCAGCCCTGGCTGGACCGAGGCCGACATCGAGGGCAAAATCGAAGCGCTTCAGCAAGTGACCAAAACAGCCGTGCTCAGCGTTTTCGAGGAGGCCGGGCAGGCTGGTGACATTCTGTCGCTGCTCGCCAGGATAGCCGCGCCGACGCTGCTGATGCGCGCCGATGCCAACCTGGACACGACAATGGATGCCGCCGCCTGGGCACGCGCCCAGGGATATCTGACCAGCAGCAGCCGGGGCGTCGAGATTCCAGGGGCCACACACAACATCCACCGCAGCAAGTTCGACGCCTTTATGCAGGTAGTCAATGATTATCTCGCCGAAAAATAAACGCGACGCGCCTGCGAGACGCCCGTCGTGTGTTTTATACTTGGGGGAAGCAGGTTCTTCTGCTGCATTTTCCCTAAACGAAAGGCTTCGTCATGTCTGATGCTTCCTTGAATAACCAGGTGGCGCTCATCACCGGCGCCAGTTCCGGTATTGGTCAGGCTATCGCTCAAACATTCGTGCAGGCGGGCGCGCATCTGGTCGTGGTGGCGCGCCGCGAAGAGCGCCTGCAACAACTTGCCGACCTGGCCCAGCAGGCTGACCGTCAGTGCAAGATCATCGTTGGCGACGTGCGCCAGCCGGAAGTGGCCCAACAAGCCGTCGAGGCCGCCTTTGCCGACTTCGGCCAGTTGGATATTCTTGTCAACAATGCTGGCATCGGGCGCTATGGCGACCTTGTCAACGCTTCCATCGACGACTACGACGCCATGATGGATACGAATATGCGCTCCACGTTTCTCTTCACGCACGCCGCCGTCCCGCGTTTGCTGCAACAAAAGCGCGGAACTATCATCGTCATTTCATCGATGGCAGGCGTCATGGGCTTTCCTGGGGAAGCGATTTACTGCTCCACCAAATTTGCCCAGGTGGGCTTCGCCCTGGCGATGGAACGCGAACTGCGCCCGCATGGCATCCGCGTTGGCATCGTCATGCCCGGCGGCGTGAAAACCGAGTTCGCCATTGGCACAGGCCGCACCGAAGCAGGGGTCGCCGCTTCTGGCATGCTGGAGGCGCGGGATGTTGCCAACGCCGCGCTGCTGATGGCGACGCAGCCGCCCCACGCGCGCATCGTCGAAATCCGCATGCGCCCCATGGCCGAACCCTACTATGGCATCGAGCCAAGCTAACTGTCTTCATCACGTTGAGTGACCGCTTGCTCATCCTGCGCACGCTGAACGAGCCGCAGCTTCTCCTCGCGGGGCAACAGTTTGATGGCTCGTTCAGCGCGCAGGGCGTCTCCTTTGCTGGCAAACGCCCATTGGGCCAGCAGCGCCACCGGACGCCGCCCGCGTGTGTAGCGCGCGCCCTTTCCGGCATTGTGCGTGGCAAGGCGGCGCGCAACATTGGTGGTGTAACCGGTGTAGAGCGTGCCATCAGCACACGAAAGCACATAGACGAAATGCAATTTGTTTCCAAAGAGGGCAAGATCGGGGATGAGGCTCTCTGGCCTGATTACGGCTTCGGCTTCATCTTCTGTAGGAGGCTCGAACGTCAGAAGCGCATCTGTAAAGAATTGATCGGGAATGTGAGATCGTTCCTGGCTGAGAAGGTTCTGCTGACGTCTTTGCTGGATGACTTCGCGCGGCGTATCGAGAAATATGATCGTGAAGTGACAGCCCAGGCTCCTTGCCAGATCGGCAAATCTTAGTCTGCTGGCTTTGTCATGATTGGTGCTATTATAGATAACATTCTTACCCGTCTGAAGCAGGGCCGCGACTGTCTGCTCAACGATAGTGAAAATCCTTTGCCAGCCAGCGCTATCTGCCTCGTGTCGCCCCCAGTAGAAGCCCAGCGATTCCCGTATGTCGTCGATGCTTACTACTGGATAACCCGTCTGTTCAGAGAGCCGCCGAGCAAAGGTGGTCTTACCTGAATAGGGAAGCCCACACATGATATAGAGCGTTGGCTGCCTCGATGGTGGGGGCAGATGTGTCATGATTCCCATCCTCCAGTCGAAGTTGCAAGCTTGTCCCGAACAGGATACAATAGCTCCACCTGCAAGGCGATGTTGCCAGCATACTGCTTCGTCTCCCGCTCGCTAGCGCAAAGGAGCCACCATGACCGCACCCACCACGCGCTACATGACCTGCCCCCTCTGTGAAGCAACCTGTGGCCTGGAAGTTGTCATCCAGGACCAGGACATCCTTTCCATTCGCGGTGACGCCCAGGATGTCTTCAGCCACGGCTACCTTTGCCCCAAAGCCGCCAGCCTCAAGGAACTCTACAACGACCCTGATTGCCTGCGCCAGCCCATGCTGCGCCAGGGCGACGAGTGGCTGCCGGTCAGTTGGGACGAAGCCTTTGCCGACATCGAGCGCCATCTGCTGCCTATTCTGGAAACGCATGGTCGCGACGCGCTGGGCGTATATGTCGGCAACCCAAACGCCCACCAATTCGCCAACCTGCTCTATCTCCCCGTCCTGCTCAAAGCCGCCGGGACGCATAACTTTTTCTCTGCCGCCACCGTCGACCAGATGCCCAAACAGGTCTCTGCCGCGCTGATGTTCGGCAACCTGCTCAGCGTCCCGGTCCCCGATCTGGAACGCACCGGCTATCTGCTGCTGCTGGGCGCGAATCCGCTCGTCTCGAACGGCAGCCTGATGACCGCGCCCGATATGCGCGGGCGTTTGCGCCGCTTGCAGCAGCGCGGCGGCAAAATCGTCGTGATCGACCCGTACCGCACGCGCACCGCTCAGGTGGCCGACGAGCACTATTTCATCCGCCCCGGCTATGATGCTCACCTGCTGGCGGCGATAGCGCAGACGCTCTTCGCGGAGGGATTGGTCAATCCGGGGCGGCTGGCCGACTATACGCTTGGCATCGAGCAGGTGCGCGAGGTGGTGCAGCCCTTCACGCCTGAACGGGTCGCGTCGCTGTGCGGCATCGACGCCGAAAGCATTCGTCGCCTGGCGCGCGAACTGGCGGCGGCTCCGCGCGGAGCCGTCTATGGGCGCATCGGCACCTGCACCCAGGAGTTTGGCACACTCACAAGCTGGCTGGTGGATGCCCTGAACGTGCTCACTGGGAACCTGGACCGCGAGGGCGGCGCGATGTTCCCGAAGGCAGCGGCAGGCGCGCGCAACACGCAAGGCACGCCGGGCAAAGGGCCAGGCGTGCGCTTTGGCCGCTGGAAAAGCCGCGTGCGTGGCCTGCCCGAATGGTTTGGCGAACTGCCTGCAGCCTGCCTGGCCGAAGAGATCGAAACGCCAGGGACGGGCCAGGTGCGCGCGCTCATCACCATCGCTGGCAATCCGGCGCTCAGCACGCCCAACGGCCAGCGACTGCAACAGGCGCTCTCAAGCCTCGACTATATGATCAGCGTCGATCTCTATCTGAACGAGACCACGCGGCACGCCAACGTCATCCTGCCCGTTCCTCCAGCGTTTGCCCGCTCGCACTACGACATCGCGCTCTATCAGTTGTCTGTCCAGAACATTGCCCACTACTCCGTGCCGCTGGTGCCACTGGAGCCTGGCATGCTCGATGAGTGGGAGGTGCTGCTGCGCCTTTCGGCCATCCTGGCAAAGCAAGGCATATCTGCCGACCTGAAGATGCTGGACGATATGACCGCTCTGGCCCTCATTCAGCGCGAAGTGGCAACTCCCGGCTCATCCATCGAAGGCCGCGACGCTGCCGAGGTTCTGCACGCGCTTGAACCCCGACGCGGCCCTGAACGCCTGCTCGATTTCCTGCTGCGCGTCGGCCCCTATGGCGACGGCTTCAAGCCGAAGGGCACAGGGCTATCTCTGGCTCAGCTTGAGGTTTCGCCGCATGGCGTCGACCTTGGCCTGCTTCAGCCGCGCATCCCAGAGGTTCTGCGCACGCCTTCCGGCAAGATCGAACTGGCTCCCGACCTGCTCGTCGCCGATGTCGAGCGCCTGCGCGCCTCGCTGGAGCGCGAGGCAGCCGGGCTGCTGCTGATTGGCCGACGCGACCTGCGCTCTAACAATTCCTGGATGCACAACCTGCATGTGCTCGCCAGGGGCAAAAACCGCTGCACCTTGCACGTGCATCCCACAGACGCGGCCCGGTTTGGTTTGGGCGAAGAAGCAATGGCCCGCGTCACATCCAGCGCTGGCTCAGTCGAGGTGGCCGTTGAGATCACGGATGCCATCATGCCTGGGGTTGTCAGCCTGCCGCACGGGTGGGGCCACGACCAGACCGGCGCGCAGCTTGGCATTGCCGCGCATAATCCAGGCGTGAACAGCAACATCCTCAGCAGCGAGCAGACGACGGACGCGCTCTCTGGCAACGCGGTGTTGAACGGCATCCCCGTCACCATCAGCGCAGTTCCGGCTTCTGCCAGAGAAAACGCGCTCCTTATCTCTGGCTAGGGTTCATTACGCAGCGCACGACGGCCATTGAACCACATGCCAGCGATAAAGGCCATCACCAGCAGCCCCAGGCCAGCAATCGAAAAGAGGATGATGCTCAGCGTCCTTGGCGCGAGCAAGCCGGAGCCACTCGTTGTGCCAGGAGTGCTGCCAGTGGCAGTGCCCACGCCCGATGACGGCCTGGTCGGAGTGGGTGTAGGCGTGGCCGACTGCGAACTCTGGACGGTAAACGTCCAACCGGTAAATGTTGATTCCGGGCCGTTGGCATCATCAACTTCCACCGATGCCGTATGCTGCCCTGGAGTCAGGGCAGCCGTATATTGCCCGACGGGATTCAACGGATCGTTCGAGGTGATTTGAATCTTCGTGCTATCAATCGTCGTGCCGTCCAGGGTCAGCACAAACTGAACAAAGTTGGCGGTCAATTGCGCCGCAAACTGAAGCGTCACCTTCCCCGAAGCATCAGCCGTCACCGCCCCATTTTGCGGAGGAGTCAGCGAAGAGATGCAGGGCGCGCAGCCTGCCAGGGGACGAACCGTGCCCAGCTTGCTGGCAGGCGCAGCGCTGGCCTGTTGCGCGCCTGCCCCGGCAAGAGAGAAAGCTCCAACCAGCAGCAGCACGGCAAGGAGCCGCCAGAGTGATTGCAGCGCTTTCGAGAGACCCATAACAAGAAGCCCTCCTTATTATCGACGCCAGCGCGTGGTATTTTTCAAGCTTTAGCATAACAGGACAGCCCCGCTCTCGCAAGAGAACTGGTTCACAAAATCAGGAAGGGGCATAAACTGAAGCATTGGTAGTGGCATTGATAGTATAATGGGGCAGCCGCAGGATGGCCCTGCGCCAGTACGCTTGATGGTGGCTGCCATGATGGCTGCCACTCGTCGGCAAACGGGGAAGGAAGATTTTTCAATGCAGCAGCAAGCACAGCAAACGGCCAACTTCGATCATCGCCTCGTGACCAGCGCGTTTGATCTGCCCGGCTTTACCGTTACGCATAATCTGGGGATTGTGCGCGGCATCATCGTTCGCTCGCGGAGCGTCGTTGGCAACATCGGCGCCAGCTTCCAGCAGCTTTTTGGCGGGAATATTTCCATCTATACCGAACTGTGCGAGCAGGCGCGGCGGGACGCCTATGAGATCATGATTCAGCACGCCGCAGCCCTGGGAGCCAATGCCATCATCGGCGCGCGCTACGACGCCACCGAGATCACCCAGGGCGTCACCGAAGTGCTCTGCTATGGCACTGCCGTCTTCGTGCGGCCTAACGGCACGCAGCAGCCTTTCCCGGCTCAATAGTCATCAGATTTTGCTTCGGTCCCTGCACACCCGTACGAACTGTAGGAAGTGGAAGAAGTATGGATGTTGAAGAACGTTCATTCTTCTCATGCTTTTTGATAGAGATATAAAGTTCCTACACTTCCTACAGTTCGTACGGGCATGTGCTGATTGCCCGGCCAACCCTCGCGTGGTATCATCAACGTATCTGACTAACAGTGCTCATCGAAGACGACACAGCCCACTGCGGCCAGAGGGATAGCCTATGCAGAAAAGGCCGCTTCCTGTAGACAATGCCATCGAACTGCGACGGCGCAATAACGAGCTTTCCATCCTCAACGCCATCGCCAGCGCGCTCAACAGTTCGGTCGAACTCGACCAGGCGCTTCAGACCGGGCTTTCGCAGGTCGCGGAACTGCTGGGCCTGCATACCGGCTGGGTCTGGCTGATCAACGAAGAGACCGGCAAGACCTATCTGGCCGCGTCTCAGAACCTGCCGCCAGCGTTGCAGAACAATCCCAGGCGCATGAAAGGCACCTGCCACTGCCTGGACACCTATCTGGAAGGCGATCTGGAGGGCGCGGCCAACGTCAATGTCCTCACGTGCAGCCGCCTTTCCGGGCTGGTCGATGGCACAGACGGCCTGCGCTACCATGCCAGCATTCCCCTCTATGAGCGCGGCAAGAAGATGGGCGTGCTCAACGTTGCCAGCACCGACTGGCGCGAACTCTCGCCCGATGACCTGCGGCTGCTCTATACCATCGGCGACTTGCTCAGCATCGCCATCGAGCGCTCGCGCCTCTTTGCCCGCAATGCCCAGATGAGCATTGTCGAAGAGCGCAACCGGCTGGCCCGCGAGATTCACGACACGCTGGCGCAGGGCCTCACTGCCGTCAGCCTGCAACTAGAATCTGCCGATGCCCTGTTGGAAGCCAGCGCCGACTCGGAGCGCATCCGTAACGTAGTGCGCCAGGCACTTTCCCTGACGCGCGCCAATCTGGAAGAGGCGCGGCGCTCGGTGCTCGATCTGCGCGCCGCCCCGCTGGAGGGCCGCACGCTGATGAAAGCGCTGGAAGCCCTGACAAAAGAGGTGAGCAATCGCGGCAAGACCAGAGTGCGCTTCGAGGCGGCTGGCGATGATCGCCCGCTGCCGGTGCGCATCGAAGCGGGGCTATATCGCATCGCTCAGGAGGCGCTTGCCAACGTCAACCAGCACGCGCACGCCCGGCTGGCGCGGCTGCGGCTGGAAATCACGCCGGAGCAGGCAATGCTGCGCGTTTGGGATAACGGGCAGGGCTTCGAGCCAGAGCAGGTGCCCAAAGGCCGCTATGGCCTCATCGGTATGAACGAGCGCGCCAGGCTCCTGGGTGGGACACTGTGCCTGGAAAGCAGCCCCGGCAACGGCGCGTGCATCGAAGTGACCGTTCCGCTCAAGTGAGCCGATTGGTTTGATTGATAGCCTTGTTATCAACTTTTGGAGGAGCATTGCTCACACCCATAGCTAGTGTGGCTAGTGTGGAGAGATATACAGATGCCGATTCGTATCCTGGTCGCTGACGACCACCCCATCGTTCGCGATGGCCTGATCGCCATCCTCAACACTCAACCCGACTTTGAGGTCGTGGGCGAAGCCGCCACCGGCCCCCAAACCGTCGAGCGGGTCACGACGCTGGGTCCGGATGTCGTCCTGCTGGACCTGGAGATGCCGGAAATCGACGGCGTGGAGGCGCTGCGGCAGCTTCGCCAGACCAGCCCCGACGCGCGCGTCATCGTCTTCACCGCCTTTGACACCGACGAACGCATCCTGGGCGCGGTGCGGGCAGGCGCTCGCGGCTATCTGCTCAAGGGCGCGCCCCGTGAAGAGATTTTCCAGGCCATTCGCGTCGTCCACGCGGGCGGGTCGCTCTTGCAGCCAATCGTCGCCTCCAAGCTGCTGCGCCAGGTCAGCCAGGAGCCAGCCACCCTCCCAGGCCCCGAAACGCTGACGCCCCGCGAACTGGAGGTGCTGCGCCTGCTGGCGCGTGGCCTGGAGAACAAAGAAATCGCCGCCGAACTGGTGATTGCCGAGCGCACTGTCAAGTTCCACGTCAGTTCCATCCAGGGCAAGCTCGGCGCGGGCAATCGCACCGAGGCCGTCGTCATGGCCGCCAAACAGGGGCTAATCAAGTTATAGGTGGACAACAGTGCAGACCAGCGACCAGATGACCTATCAGGTGTACCTGCTCTTTTCCCATCAGCACCAGAGCCATCCGCTTGTCTTGATGAAGCCAGGCCAGAACGGCTGGCAATTGCCATCGGTCGAAATCACCCTGCCGCGCGGCGACAACTGGTGGCGCGAGGTGGCCGCCATCGATCAAGCGATTCAGCAGACCTACACGCTCAACGCGACGACGCTCTCATGCGTTCACGCGGGCACGTATCTTCAGACGGGGCAGCCATTCGGCCTCTTCGCTATCGAAAACCACGACGCCGATTCCCGCCTGCCCAGCGATTATGTCTGGATTGGTCAGGACTCGTTCGACAGTCTGAGCCTGGCCGTGACTGAACTTCGCCCAGCGCTGGAACACTGGCTGGGCTACGATGAAGGCTGGAACCCAGGCTCGCGCCTGCGCTGGGCACAGCCGGGCTGGTTCGAAGCTGCCGCCGAGTGGATGCAGAAGCTGCTCAAGGCACATGATCTGACGCCGACCGGTCCCGTCGAGCAAGTGCGCTCCTGGTTCCTGTCCTGCATCCTGCGGGTGAACACCAACGCGGGCGGCTTCATGCTCAAAGCCGCTCCCGATATGTACGCCTATGAGCCACAGCTCACGCAGCGGTTGTCGCGGGCCTATCCAGCGATGGTGCCGCGTGTGCTGGCGGTTGAGCCGATCAGCCATTGGATGCTGATGGAAGAAATCCAGGGAATCAAGCTGAACAAGCACCCCGACAAGGCGCGCTATCTGCCGCGCTGGGAAGTGCTCTTGCGCGAGTTCGCCCGCATGCAGCACGACCTCGTTGAGCGCGCCTCGGTGTTTTCTATCGCGCTGCCCTGCCCCAGTTGGGACCTTGAATACCTGGCCGAAGATGTCATTCCTTATGTCCTCATCGACCCGCTCCATGAACAACTTCCGGCCATCCTTGCCGCAGGCTTCTCGGAAGAGGAACGAGCACAACTGCGCGCGCTGGCCCCACGCCTGGAAGAGATATGCACCGAACTGCATCAAGATGGCTTGCCGCCAACGCTGGTTCACGGCGATTTCCACAGCGGCAACATCATCGCCAACGATCAGGAATGTAAACTCATCGACTGGGCTGGCTTTGTCAGCGTCACGCATCCGTTTCTGTTGCTCTCGGTCGTGTTCGAGGAGCACCGTGACCCGCTCATTCGCCAGCGATTGCTCGATGTCTACCTGGACTGCTGGACCGATTACGCGCCCATCGAACGCCTGCGCGCCTCGGCAAAGCTGGCAGAGCCGCTTGGCTGGCTCTATGGAGCGCTGGGCCACCTGAACGAATGGAATCACGCCGAAACACCCTGGGACCGCGCGCAAGAGCAGGGCAATCTGATCTACTGCCTGAAAATGCTGCTGAAACACATGCAACAGTAGGCTGATCAGGGCCTCGCCAGCACTTCGGCTAGCACATCGGGGCGGTCGGTCATCAAGCCATCCACGCCCAGCGCCAGCAGCCGCTCCATCGCGCCGCGCACATCTACCGTCCAGACGTGGACATCAATGCCCAGCCGATGCGCGGCCTGGACGAACGCGGGCGAGACAATGCGAATCCCGCGATAGCTTTCCGGAACCTGAAGCGCGTCATAGGACGGGCGCAGCCAGCGCGCGGCGCGCAGCCTGGTCGCGTAAAAGAACCAGCGAATCTCTGCCTCGCTGGCTGAGGTTGCCACGCGGCCAGCGCTCAGCCGCCGAAAACGAATAATGGCCTGATGTATCTCGCCGCTGGCTACCAATACCCGATCATACGCCTCATATTCCTGAATCAACTCCCACAGGCGCTGCTCGCGTTCAAGGCTGCTCTCCTTCAGGTCCAGATTAACACGCGTATTGGGGAAGCGCTCGAATATCTCGCGCAGCGTGGGGATAACAATACCCTGCCCGCGATACGGGTAGCTCTGGCTGCTATCCGGCGTGAAGCGATAGCCTGCATCGAGACTACGCAGTTCTTCAAGCGTGTAGCCAGCGACCGGCCCCGCGCCGTTCGTCGTGCGGTCTACTGCCTGGTCATGAATAACGACGATTTCGCCGTCGCGTGTCGTCTGAATGTCCAGTTCCAGCGCGTCAGCGCCAAGGGCCAGGCCGCGCTCGAAGGCGGGCAGCGTGTTTTCCGGCGCAAGGCCGGAGCCGCCGCGATGCGCAAAAAAGAGCGGCGTCGCATGCGTCACATAGGCGCGGCGTCGGCGGCTGGTGGTGATGGTGACTATGCTGAACACCCCTTCTTGATCTCAACCAGATTGCTATGAAAGGTACTCTGCCCGGCCAGGTCGGCCAGCGCATCGGAGGTAATCCAGTTGATGTTGCGCCCGCCAGGATTCAACCGCGCCCAGCGCCCTTTGGGGGCAGCCACTACACCAGGCGGCACGTTCTGTGTCACCACGGCGCGCAGTTGATAGGAGCCACGCGCATTCTCGACCACCACCTCATCGCCATCGGCAATGCCGCGCTCCGCAGCATCAGCCGGATTGATCTCGACAAATGGCGCGCCCTCTTTTACCAGCAAGCTAGGCACGTTCGCCAGGCTGCTTGAGGTGAAGTGATGCGAAGCCGGGGAAATTAGCACCAGCGACGCGGGCTGCGCACCGCGCGAGCGCTCGCCATGCTGTCTCTCTCGAAATTCGGCGGGCGGCTCGTAGAGCGGCAGTGGGTCAAGTCCCAGCGCGGCCATCGCCTCGGAGCGCAGTTCCACTTTGCCCGATGGCGTGGGGAAGCGCAGATCGGCGAAGGGGATGGCGTTCTGAGGCGAGAAGGCCAGCGGCACGGTCCCTTCGGCCTGAAGGCGTTCCAGTGTGACACCCTCCAGCAGCGGATTGGTCGCGCGCGTGGCATCCAGCACTCCCGCAATGGCCTCTTCGGCGCTTTGATGCAGCCAGGGTTCATCGTAGCCCATGCCCGCTGCTAGCAGCCGCGTCACATCCCAGTTGCTTTTTGCTTCCGCAAGGGGCGCAATGGCCGCGTGATTGTATTGCAGATAGCGATGCCCATAGGCTTTGTGCAGATCAACCTGCTCAAGCTGGCTCGTGGCGGGCAGCACGATGTCGGCATACTGCGCCGTGTCGGTCATGAAGAGTTCATGCACCACGGTAAAGAGGTCTTCGCGCTGCAAGCCCTGGATGGTCAGGCTGGCGTTGGGCGTGGACGTGACCGGATTGGCGCAGAAGACATACAGCGATTGGATGGGCGGCTCGCTGACCTCGCCAGTTAGCGCCGCGCCCAGGCGATTCATATTGACCGTGCGCGGCGTGGGCGGGCATTCCGACACATGCCCTACTGCCTCGCTGTTCCAGCGTACATAGCCGCTCATGCTGTAAAACAGGCCGCCGCCGCGCACGCCAAACTGCCCGACGATGGCCGGAAGGCAGGCCAGCGCCCGCACAGTCTGGCCGCCGTTGCCATGGCGCTGCACGCCATCGGCAAACTTCAGCATTGCGGGCTTCGTCGTTCCATAACGACGCGCCAGGGCAATAATTGCCTCGGTTGGAACGCCCGTGATCGCCGAGGCACGCTCAGGCGGATACTCAGCCGCGCGCTCGCGCAGTTCGCGCCAGCCAATGGTATTCGCCTCCAGCCAGGCTTCATCAGCCAATCCCTCGCTGAAGAGGATATGCATGATGCCCAGCGCCAGCGCTCCATCCGTGGATGGATAGGGCTGGATATGCTCGTCGGCTGAGCGCGCAGTGATCGTGCGGCGCGGGTCGATCACCACCACATACGCGCCGTTTTTCTGGGCCTGGCGCAGCAGCGGCATAAAGTGTGGGCCGGTGCTGGCGGGATTATGCCCCCACAGCACTATCAGACGACTGTGCTGCACGTCCTCTGGGTCGGGCGCCCAGCGCGCGCCAACTGTCGCCTCCACCGCTGCTTCGGCGGCAGCGCCACAAATGGAGCGCTCAAGGCCGCTGGCTCCCATGCGGTTCCAAAGCCGGGCATTGCAGATGCCCAGTTGCAGCAAGCCCAGTGTGCCGCTGTAGGAGTAGGGCAGGATAGCCGCCGCGCCGTAGCTGGCAATGATGTCTTTCCAGCGCGTAGTGATCTCGGCAATGGCCTCATCCCAGGAGATTTGCTCCCAGCCTCCACTGCCCTTGGGTCCCACTCTGCGCAGAGGATGGGTGAGCCGGTCAGGATGATAGACACGCTCCAGATAGGGGCGCACCTTGGCACACAGCCACCCCTGCGTGACGGGGTGGTCAGGCTCCGCAAAGAAGCGCACCGCGCGCCCATCCTGCACTTCGGTCAGCGTCGCGCAGGTATCGGGGCAATCATGCGGGCACGCGCCACGTACCAGTCTGATTTCTTTTGTTGCCATCACTATCATCCTTCTACTGCACAGCGCTGTTGCTTGTAGCGCCGCCGTCCCTGGCGGCGAAGCGTCTGGCCGCCAGGGACGGCGGCGCTACAAGCGAGCGTACCATTACTCATTCAAGTTCAGCCAGGCCCAGCCGCTCGATGATCGTATTCTCATACCCCAGATCAATCGCCACGCGGCTATTGCGCGCAGCATGCGCCGAAAGCCTATCGCAGCGCTGGTTTTCCTTATTGCCCGCGTGCCCCTTCACCCAGAAGAACGACACCTGATGATACTCGCAGAGTTCAAGGATGCGTTCCCACAGGTCGGCGTCGGCCACGTCCTCGTTGCCGCCCAGCTTCCAGCCGCGCTCGCGCCAGCGCTTGGCGTGGCCCTGCTCGATGCCATTGACGATCATCTTCGAGTCGGTAAAGAGTTGCACCACGCTGGGGTCTTTGAGCTTTTGCAACGCTTTGATGACGGCCATCATTTCCATGCGCGCGTTGGTCGTCAGGCGAAAACCGCCCGCAATCTCCTCGCGTTGATGCCCCGTCAGCAAGATTGCGCCCCAGCCACCCCGGCCAGGGCTGCCCAGGCACGCGCCATCGGTATAGACACGCACGCGCGGGCGCTCGCCGGTCACATTGGGGCGCGGCGCGCCTTCAATCGCGTTTTCTTCGCGCTCGACGCGCTCCAGATACTCCAGCCAGCAGGCGTGGGCTGCCGTCGCATAGATGCGGTGCATCTCATGCCACATCGGCACTTCGTCAACGCGCCAGTAGCGCGCTTCCAGGCTTTCATGCGAAATCTGCAATTCGCCGCCCTGCACTTCACAAAGATACCCTACGGCAACGGCACTGTGCAGGCCAAAGCCTGCCCCAGCCGGGCGCGCGTAGACATTCACCAGTTGCAGCACGCGCACATCCAGCCCCGTCTCTTCCTTCACCTCGCGCACGGCTGCGGCTGCGGGCGCTTCGTTGGGGTCAACCCAGCCACACGGCAGGCACCAGCGGCCATCATCCGCCCGGCGCACCAGCAAAATATTGCCATCTTCATCAAAGATCGCGCCATGCGCGCCCACCTTGGGGGTGATATAGCCAAGCTCAGTGGAAAGACGCTCGCGCACAGCTTCCGGTGGCAAATTGAGCGCCTGGCCGTAATACTGGCTGGCAAGCGCTAAGAGATGCTCATAGCGTTCCCGATCATAGGGATTTTCCGAATAAGCAAGCCCATTGCGCGCAATCGTAGCAATCTCATCAAGCAGAGGCAGTATATCCATAGTGCAAAATCCATTGACCCCTTTGGCGTGCGCTGGTATCATATTCAGGGCAGGCACGGCACAAACACCACCATATCACGACCCGTTTGAGGGTACTGAAAACACACGCAAAGACTCGATAGCCAGGCCAAAGTTCACCTGCCCGCTCAGTTTATCACGCGAAAGGCGCTGCGTGACGATGGCATCGACGCGACGCGCCGAACGAATGGCGGGCAGCAATTCTAGCGCGCCATTGATAAAGACCGTATACGAGCGCCCGTTATCCCTCAGACGCAGCCGCAGATCAGGCCGGTCACGCACCGGCTGGGCATCTTCCACCACCGCGCCTTCCAGGTAAAAACGCGGCTCCAGATTGCCGGGGCCGGTGGGCGTCAGCAGATCGAGCGCCGTCCAGCATTCCTGCGTGCCCAGCGAGCGCCCCGGTCGGCGCACCTGCGCCTCGCAAGGCTCGCGCGGCGGCGCACCCAGCGGATATTCGCGCACATCCGCCAGCAATCCCTGCTTCAAGAGGTCCAGTCGATCACCTGCCAGCGTGAAGCCCGCTGCCGGAGCATGGCCGCCCAACTTCAGGAAGAGGCCCGCGCCGTCCAGATAGTTGTAGCGTTGATCGACCCGCCGAAGCATGGCAATCAGATCGCCCACGCCGCCGCTGCGCCCGGAACCGCGCCACCACAACGTATCCTTGGTTGCTTCGGCTGCCGCTTCCTCGCCCGGCTCCAGATTGGTAGGCTCCAGGTTAGCAAGCGTCGCCGGAGTTTCACCCGACAGGCACAACGTTGGCCGCTGAAAGCGCCGCGCCAGCCGCCCGGCCAGCAAGCCGATAATGCCAGCGGGCCAGGTTTCGCGGGCCAGCACCAGCACCGGCGGCAGTTCGCCCTGGCGCTCCAGTTCGGCCACCAGTTCGGCTTCGGCTTCTTCCAGGCTGGCGCGCTCGCGCTGCTGACGCTCCTGATTGGCGCGGTCCAGCAGGACGACTTGCTGGCGCACCAATTCATCATCCTCGGTGAGCAAGGCATCCAGCACGGCATCGGGTCGCATCTCGCTGAGTCGACCCACGGCATTGAGGCGCGGCCCCAGCCGGAAGCCGATATGCCGCGCGTCCAGATAGGGGCGCATTCCGTCATAGAGGCCCACAGCCTCCATCATCACCTTGAGCGCGGGGCGCGCCCGCCCGCAGCGCAGCGCCATGATGCCCGCCCGCGCCAGCGTCCAGACCTCGGTTTCGGGCACCATCGGCGTCACATCGGCGACACTGCCAATCGCCACCAGATCAAGCAGGCCAGGCAGATACTTGAACCAGCGTTTGTCAATATCCATGCAGATGGCCTGGCAGAGCTTCCAGGCGACGCCCACGCCGGTCAAGCCTTCGCCGGGATAATTGCCCACATGCGGGTTAATCACCGCGACAGCCTGGGGCAACTGCTCCGGCAGAGTATGGTGATCGGTAATAATCACATCCAGCCCCTGCGCCTGCGCTTCGGCCACCTGCGAGGCATCGCTGGTGCCGGAATCGACAGTGATGAGCAGTTTGCAGCCTTCCATGATGCCGCGCTGGATGGCGGCCTTGTTGAGACCATAGCCATGCAGCAGGCGATGGGGCACAAAGGCGCGCACATCCGCGCCGATTTGCCGGAAGAACGTCACCAGCAGCGCCAGCGAGGTCAGCCCATCGGCGTCATAATCGCCGGAAATAATGATTGGCTCTTTCCGCGCCAGCGCCTGGCGGATGCGTTCCACGGCTTTGGGCATCGTTGCCAGGTGGTGCGGGTCGGGCAGGCGCAGGTGGTCAATCCAGGCGCGGGCCTGCGACGGATTCGGCGGCCAGGGCAATTCGGCAATGGCATCTGCCGCCTTCGCGCTGGCGATCAGATGTTTCACCGCATCGGAGGACGTGAAGCCGCGATTGGCGAGAAGCTGCGCCAGCAGCCGCCGCGCGTCGGAGGTCGCATCCACGCCCGGCAAGATCATCCCTGGCGGCACGAGTTCTTCAAGCTGCGGCATACCAAGCGCGGGATACAGCGGCACCGGTCCATCGGGGAGCCGCCATTCATCAACGGCTCCCTTCGCCGTCGCAATTGCTTTGCCCGATGCTTCATCGGGCACCTGCCCAGAAAACGTCATATCCTGTCCTTCCTCGCCTGCTGCAACCAACCGCTCAGACGCGCGCAGTAACCGATGGTGTGCTGGCTTCTCGCTGCTGTTTCACCACCTGCCCGGCTTTCATCACTAATGCCAGCTTGCCTTGATCTTCAATCTCCGTGATGTTGGCAAGCAAATCGCCTTGCACCAGCAGCAGATCGGCCAGCTTGCCTTCTTCCAGCGTGCCCACATCTTTGTCCAGATGCAGCAGTTTTGCCGCCTCGCTGGTGCTGGCAACGATGGACTGCATCGGCGTCATGCCATGCTCCACCATCAGGCCCAGTTCGCGGGCGTTGCGGCCATGCGGCCCCACGCCGCTGTCGGTGCCCATTGCCACCTTCACACCCGCCTCTATAGCTTTCCGAATGCTGGCGGAATGATCGGCAACGACGGCGCGCGCCTTCTGCACCATCACCTCTGGAATTGCCCCAGGGTTGGCCTCGGCAAAGGCAATCACATCGCGCGGCGCAACCAGCGTCGGCACCAGATAGACGCCCTTTGTCTTCATCATATCGATGGCTTCATCATCCAGCCAGATGCCATGCTCAATCGAGGCAATGCCCGCCTTCAGCGCGTTCTTGATGCCCACCGTGGACTGCGCGTGCGCCATCGCGCGCTTGAAATGCGTACCCGCTTCATAGACGGCGGCGCTGATTTCCTCAACGGTGAACTGCGGGGAGCGCGGGTCATCTCCTGCGGAAAGGACACCGCCGCTGGTGCAGAGTTTGATCCAGTCGGCCCCCGCGCGCAGCACTTCGCGCACCTTCTTATGCATCTCATCCACGCCATCCACCACACTGTGCGGCACATCAGGAAAGTGGCCCAGGCGCAGGTCCACGCAGGAGGGCATGTATCCATCGGAATGGCCGCCGGTCTGGCTCAGGATGGTAATTGCCACCAGCATGCGCGGCCCGGGGAACAGGCCACGCTCAACGGCCATTTTCACGCCCGCAGGCGTGCCGCCCGCGTCGCGCACCGTCGTAATGCCAGCTTCCAATGTGGCGCGGCTGTTGGGCACAGCATAGAGCAGATTCAATGATGGCGGTGTCATCACGCGCTCGGTCATGCTCATGCCTGCGCGCATCGCCAGATGCACATGGCAATCAATCAGACCAGGCAGCAGCGTCATCCCATCCGCTTCAATGACCCGCGCGCCCTGCGGAATTGCCATGGTCGCGCGTGCGCCCACCGCGCGAATGCGTTCACCATCGATCACAATTGCAGCGTTGCTGATCGGGTCATGGCCCGTCCCATCAATCAAGGTCGCGCCCAGAATCACCGTTGACCCGGAGGCATGGAGAGAAGACATTGCCAGTCCCTTTCTATCAAAAGAAATGCACTCCTAGCATACCATACAAGAGGTACAAGGGCACTCTTGCCCCTGAAGGGAAAGTGCGCTACCATGACAGACCAATGCAACCTGAACAACGCCATTCGCGCGGCTGCCTGGCCGCAGCCGTGCGTAACACCACAGCGAATAGCTTATAGAGTGTTACGGAACTGCTGTTTTACAGAGCGTTTTTCACCGGACAGAGTGGAGCGAGTGTATGAATACGGATATTTTACTGGCAAACACCTATTTTCTCAACCGTGATCCTACTGAACTCCGCAATATGCGCCCCTACGCGCCGCTGGGCATTCTCTACCTCGCGGGCTATGTGCGCGAGCAAGGCTATGGCGTCCGGGTCTACGACAACACTTTCCGCCAGGACGAGCAAGCCTTCTTCCGCGCGCTGGAAGAAAGCAACGCCCGCATCGTCGGCTTCCACAGCATGTTTATCTGCCGACCCTCCGCCGAGCGCCTGATTAAAGGTGCCAAAGAACGCGGCTGCACCGTCATTTGTGGCGGGCCCGATGCCACCGTTGCCCCTGACCTCTACCTGAACACCTATGGCGCTGATTATGTCGCGCTCAGCGAGGGCGAGCATACGATAGGCGAACTGCTGGGCCGCCTGACCGGCAAGAACGACCCGCCGCTCAATACCATCCACGGTCTGGCCTATCTCGACGAAAACCGCGAGATCGTGCAAACGCCCTCGCGGGCGCTGATGCGCAACCTGGACCAATTGCCCGAACCGGCGCGCGACCTGATCGACCTGGGCGAATATCTGCACGCCTGGAAACACCACCACGGCTTCACCTCGCTGCACCTGATTACCTCGCGCGGGTGCCCGTTTGGCTGCGCGTGGTGCAGCCGCGCCGTCTTTGGCCGCAACTATCGCCTGCGCGACCCCGAACTGGTGGCCCAGGAGATCAGGCGCATCAAAGAAGACTGGCATCCCGATCATATTCGCATCTCCGACGACATCTTTGGCGTCAATAAGCAGTGGATTGCCCGCTGGCGGCAGGCGATGGAAGAGCGCGACGCCGTGATTCCCTTTGAATGCCTTTCGCGGGTCGATCTGCTGACGCCTGAACTGCTGGACAACCTGAAGGCTGCGGGCTGCATGCGCATCTGGTGCGGCGTGGAATCCGGCTCGCAAAAAGTGCTCGACGCGATGAACAAGAATATCAAGGTAGAGGAGAGTTATCGCGCCGCGCAGTTGATGAAAGAGCGCGGCATCAAGCGCGCCTTCTATATCATGCTGGGCTATCCCGGCGAAAAGCGCGCAGACATCCAGTTGACGAAAAAGCTGCTGCTGGATAATCTGCCCGAAACTGTCTCGATCTCCGTCGCCCACCCCATTCGCGGGACGTTCTTCTATGATGCCGTCGAAGAATATCTGGGGCAGGAGCGCGACGACTGGAAAGAGACCAGCGAGAACCGCCTGATGCACCCGGCAGAGTTTTCGGGCATCTTCTATAAGCGTATGGTCAGCTATCTGACCACGCTGGTTGCCTTCCGCCGACGGCCCTTGCTGGACCGCCGCAACCTGTATGACATTCCCAAGCTGGTGGTGCTGCGCGCGCTGACGTGGTGGCATGGCTGGCGCAGCGAAGGTAAAGACCCCCGGCTGGCCCGCGTCCTCACCGTAGCGACACAAGCTGGCGCAAAGCAGGCGGCCAGCGCCGAGGCCAAATTGCATCATGTTGCTTAGACGGCTCTTTGCCACGACCACAGGCGCCATCGTTTCCAAAGGCGCGGCCATCGTCATGGCGCTGGTCCTCTTTCACGAGTTGCCAACCGCCGACATGGGCCGCTATACCGCCGCGCTGACGCTGGTCAGCTTCTGCGCCATCGTCGGCAACGCGGGGTTGAATCCGCTGATTACCCGCGAGGTCGCCCGGCGCGGCGACGACGGCTGGGGCTGGTGGGCCAGCATCGCGCCGCTGCGGCTGCTGCTGGGGCTGGGCGCGTATGGCCTGCTGATAGTAGTCGCGTTGTTCGTGCCCAGGCTGGTGGATCAGCGGCTTGCTCTGGTGGCAGGCGCGCTGCTGATACCGGACGCGCTGGCCGGAGCCTTAGCCGCCACATTGAGCGGCATGGGCCATGCCGCGCTGGCAAGCTGGCTGGATGCCCTGAGCAATGTCGTCGGGCTGCTGGCAACGCTGGCGCTGGTCTTGATCTGGCATGCGAATGTGTTGGCGCTGGCCTGGCTGGCCGTGGCGATGGCCGCGTGGGCGCTCGTCTTCAATGGCTGGGCGCTGGTGAAGCAATGGCGGAGCGCGCGGTCCTATACCAGGAGCCGGTGGCGCTCGCATCAGGGCTGGCGTATCCCATTCCTCCAGAGAACCTTACCACCTGGACTCATTTCCGGCGCGTTCTCCGCTCCTGATGCCCCAGAGGGCGTTTCAAGTTCTTCTAAGATTCTGCCCATCTGGATGCACGAACGGACTCACGACACGCAAGCAAACGCCGCAACCGAGGCAACAGAACAGGCGCGCAAGCGCGGTTGGCGCGGCGCGCTTACGTGGGAAATGCTGCGTCATCTGCCTGGCCGTCTGGCTGCTGATTGGAAATACGCGCTGGCAGCGGCGCTGCCGTTGGGAATAGGCGCGCTGGCGGCCACGCTCTATTTTCGCGTGGATACGCTCTTCCTGAGCGCCGCGCGGGGCGCGCAAGCCGTCGCCTACTACAGCGCGCCCTATCAGATTGTTGAAGCGTTCTGGCTCATTTCCACCAGTTGGAATGCCGTTATGCTGCCGGTGCTGGCTCGGCGCTTTACCCCGCGTTTCGTGGAACGCTCGATAGGGCTGCTGCTCTGCATCGGGCTTCCGGCCAGCCTGGTTATCGCCTGCCGAGCCGACGACATCGTGACCATTGTCTTTGGCTCAGCCTATCTGCCAGCCGCGCTGCCGCTGCGCTGGGTGATCTGGGTCGTGCCCATTCTCTTTAGCTACGTTCCGCTGGTGACAGCGCTCTTCGTCCACGACCAGCAGCGCAACGTGCTGTATGTGCTGCTGGCGAATCTGGCTCTGGTGCTTATTCTGGATGCGCTGCTCATTCCCCCTTATAGCGTGCTGGGCGCGAGTATCGCCACGGTGGTGGTCGAGGCCGCTGGCCTCGGCGGCTATCTGTTCCTGGTGAAACGCGCCGACCTGGGGATTCACTGGACACGCGGCCTGGGCGGAGCAGCAGTTATCTGCCTGCCTATCGCAGCGGTCCTGATCATTGGGCAATCGCTGCCGTTCGTCTTTATCATGCCAGCCGTGATGATGCTGTGGGCCGCGTTGTTTGTCTTGTTTCACCCGTGGTCAGGTTGGGAGATCAACCCACAGTTCTTCTCCCCGCAGGGCGCGCGAGGCCGTGCCAGCCAAGCCAGGACGGAATCAGAAAGATCAGGCGGAGAGCGTTCCAACAAGCCCGGCAATGGAGACCCTCCGACGCCAGCAGATGACACTGAGGCAGGCAGCAAGCATTCAGCATCTCAAGGAATGGTGATTCCATGAAAGCACGTCGTAAAGTTCTTTTCTATCAGCCCTATTGCTTCGATGGCTTCCCGCGCATGCCGCTGCCGCTGATGTCGGTGGCGCGCATGGTGGACCGCGAGACGCTGGAGCCGATCATTTTTGACGCCAACGTGGACAAAGAAGCGCTGGATAAACTGCTGGCCGCCGCGGCGGATAATACACTGCTGGTTGCCATGAGCGTGATGCCTGGCGATCAGGTAGGCAACGCCTATGAGCACAGCAAGCTGCTCAAAGCGCGCTACCCTGACCTGCCGATCATCTGGGGGGGCTATTTCCCATCGATGTACCCAGATACCTGCCTGAAGGCGGGCGTGGTTGACGTGCTGGTCAAAGGCTATGGCGAGCCGACCTTCGCCGAACTGCTGACCCATTACGCCAACGGCGGCACCACCGCCGACCTGAAAAGCATCGCGGGCACGATCTATCTGCGCAACGGCAAAATCGTCAGCGAGCGCAGGCGCATGCTGATGGACCTGAACCGCTACCCGCCCTTGCCCTATGATCTGGTCGATCTGCCGCGCTATATCGCGCCCACCTGGCACGCGGACCGCAACGTCTTCTACATCTCCAGCCAGGGCTGCCCCTACGAATGCGGTTTCTGCGCCATTCCCGCAGTTGGCGGGCGCAAGTGGGCTGGCTATAACGCCGATCGCATCGTCGAGGATGTCAGGTTCTTTGTCGAGCACTACGACGCCAACGGCATCACCTTTGGCGATACCGAGTTTTTCGTCAGCGAAGCCCGCGTGCGCGGCATTGCCGAGGGGCTGATCGCCCTGGGCAGCCCGGTCACCTGGTGGGCGATGGGCACCATCGCCCGGCTGGTGAACTTTCAGGAATCGACCTGGGAACTGCTGGAGCAAAGCCGCTGCGCGGGCATCTTCGTCGGCGCAGAATCCGGTTCGGATGAAACGCTGCAAGTGATGGGCAAAGCCAGCACCGTGGCCGATACGGTGCGCCTGGCAGAAATCTTCGAGCGGCACAGCATCTTGCCAGAGTTCTCGTTTGTGCTGGGCTATCCGCCGCATCCCGAAAAGGACATCGACGCCTCGCTGGCGCTGATGAAAAAGCTGCGCGACCTGAACCGCAAAAGCCACTTCATCCCACACGTCTATACGCCGCTGCCCGATACCGGCAACTATGATCTGGCAACCGAAAACCATTTTGCTTCACCCACCACGATGGAAGGCTGGCTGGAGGGCCGCTGGCGCGACTTCGGGCGCATGCACCACCCGCACACGCCCTGGCTGGAGGGCAAGCGCGGCAAGTTCCTGCACGACTTCGAGATTGTGGTGCAGTACAGCAACCGCGTCTGGGCTAACAAAGCGCCAGGCACCGTCGGGGCTATTCCTTTTGCCCTGCTCAAAGCCTCGTGCTCGCTGCGCTGGAAGACAGGCTTCTTCCGCTATCCCTATGAATTGCAAGCCATCTGGAAAATTGGCCGCGCCTTCGCCAAGCTCTTCGATGGCGAGATTCCGCTGCCAGGGCCGCGCCCATCCTGGAAGCAATATCGCTGGCGTCCGGCAAGGCCAGGCAAAAGCCGCTCGGCCTTCCCGCCCTACCAGGAGGCGCGCGCATGACCACTGCCACAACGCTGCGCCGCGTGCTGCGACGCCCGGCAGCCCCTCAGCAACTTGCCGTCTTGGAGGGCTACGCCCGCTGGGCGGCCACCTACGAGCAGGACATGGATGGGCATCCGCTCGCGCTGGTGGAATCCGGCGCGATGCGCGCTCTGCTGCCACCATGCCAGGGCAGAGTCGCGCTCGACGCCGCCTGCGGCACAGGACGCTATGCCCGCGTGCTGGCCGAACAGGGCGCGCGGCAGGTCATCGGCGTCGATCAATCGGCGGCCATGCTGGAGCGCGCTCGCGAACTAACCGCAGCCAGTCCAAGCGCCGAAATGCTGTTCAAACAGGGGAGTCTGCTCGATTTGCCGCTGGACAATCATGCCTGCGATCTGGCAATTGTAGCGCTGGCGCTTGCGCACCTGGAAACGAAACAGCTTGCTCAAGCGTTCTCCGAACTCAGCCGGGCGCTCAAGCCAGGCGGTGTGCTGCTTATGTCGGAGATGCACCCTTTTGGCGCGCTGACTGGCGGGCGCTGCCGCTTCGAGACAAACACGGGCAGCCAGAAGCAGGTGTATCACATCCAGACCTATACCCACCTGCACGAAGACTATTTCAACGCTGCCAGCGCAACAGGTCTGACGCTGGAAGCGCTGTGCGAGCCACGCCTGACGCCTGATCTTATCCCGGCATTCGAGCGCGCCAACATGGGCGCATTCGCGCGCCAGTTTGCCGATTTCCCGCTGGCATTGGTATGCCGCTGGCGCGCCAGGGAGTAGGCCAATCCAGAAGACCTTGTGGCTACAAGACAACAACCCACGTAACAAAGGATGGAGCGTATGATTATCTCGCGACCAGGCCCGCTCTCGATCACCGATCAGAAGCCACCAGCCCCAACAGACGCCCGGCTGGCTGTGCTGCGGGCGCTGGCCTATTCGGACATTTTCGATTACGCTCCAGGCCGCGCCACGCTCTATGCCACGCTAGAAGAGCCTGGCATCTCATGCGCACGCTTTGAAGAAACGCTGCAAGCGCTGCTGGATAACGGGACCGTCGTTGCTGACGATGATCACTGCATGCTGGCTGGGCGAGAAGCGCTTTCAGCGATCTGGCGGCGTCGCCAGCAGCAGTCAGCGCTGAAACGACAGTTGGCCCTCCACTTTACCAGATGGATTCGCTGCCTGCCATTCATCCGCATGGTTGCCATTACCGGCACACTTGCCGCACAAAGTGCCGAAGCCGCCGACGACATCGACCTCTTTCTGATAACCACGCCAGGCCGGGTCTGGCTGGCACGCGCCCTGACCGTGGTCGTGGTGCGGCTGGCTGCGCTCTCAGGGGTGACGCTCTGCCCCAACTATCTGATCGCCGCGGACGCCCTTGAACTGAGCGAACGCAACCTGTATGCCGCACGCGAACTCGTCCAGATGCAGCCGCTCTATGGCGCAGCCTGCTATCATCAGTTTCGCCTGCGCAACTGCTGGACGCTGGATTACCTACCCAACGCCGAGGTCGGGCCTTCCCCAGATGTGCTGCTGCTTGACCGTCTGCCTGTTCTGGCACGCCTCTTCAAATGGCTGGGAGAACGCTTGCTCAGCGGGAGCACAGGCACGTCGCTGGAGCGCTGGGAGATGCGCCGCAAGGTGCGCAAGTTCCTGCAAGAACGCGCGCCCGCTGTGCCTGAAGAGGCCAATTTCTCGCCCGCGCAGTGCAAAGGGCACTTCGAGGGCCATGCCGCCCGCATCCTCCAACTCTTTCAGGAGCGCGTGGCGGCCTTGCTCGCCGCCCAGAAGGAGCAGCATTGATGGCTGCCAGAGGCGCGCTCGCCTGGAGACAGGTCTATACGTTCGGTTGGCTAACGCTGGCGCTAGAACGTCTGGCGTTGGCGGCGTTCATTGCCACCATCCTGCTGCTGAGCTACTGGCAGCCCTTCCAGCCTGATTGGTTCGTGAAAAGTTGGGACATCGGCAAACAATATCAGCTTGTCACTCTCTTTAACAGCCAGTTTCAGGGAATTATGATCTATCCCATTGACATCTCCGCAGCCGTCATGGTTGCGCTCTGGGGGCTGGGGCGCATCGCTGCCAGCGTCACCCACCAGGAGAGAGAGCCGCTGCGTTTTGGCCCGCTCTATGTCACCCTCCCGCTGATTGGACTAGCGGCGCTTGCAGCGCTCAGCGCCACACAGGCCATATTAAGTATCTTATCGCTGGAAATCGCGCTGCGCCTGCTGTTAGTAGCCGCGCTGGTAGTAGCCGTCATCAACCTACGCCCGCCGATGTGGGCTGTTGTCGCTCCGCTGGCACTGCTGCTGCTCTTTGAAGGCACGCTGAGTCTGCTCCAGGCGCAAACACAGTCAACGCTGCTGGGCTATTTGCCGTTTGAATGGGGCCAGAACACCGTCGCCACTCAGGCCGAAGCCAGCATTGTGCAGTTGCCCAACGGCACGCGCTGGCTGCGCGCTTATGGCACCTTTCCTCATCCCAACATCCTGGGCGGATTTCTTTGCCTGGCAATTCCACTCGTGGCTGGCGCGTACCTGCGCCTGCCTCGCCGCAGCGCCTTCTCCTGGCTGCTGCTGGCATCGCTGGCTGCGGGACTGTTCGGCCTCTTCCTCAGCTTTTCACGTGCGGCCTGGCTCGGGCTTCTGATTGGAGCGCTCTGGGCGGGATTGCTTCTCTGGCAAAAGCGCCACACCAGCAGGCGGGCGATCATTCCTACGAAGGTAAACACATCTTCTGAAGGCACCAGTGCCAGGCCCTGGCTGCGCCCAGCCCTGCTGGCTCTACTCAGCGTCGGGCTGCTGGTCGGGCTGGTGGCCGCGCTTGGGCCCATCGTGCAATCACGTCTGCTTTTGAATAACGCACCGCTGGAGCAGCGTTCGCTGAATGAGCGAGTGGTCTTGTTGGAAGCGGGCGTGCTCTTCTTCACTGAGCATCCCTGGCTGGGCGTCGGCGCGGGTAATATGCCGCTGATCGAGCTTTCGTACCCACCAACCAGAAATATTGGCGAACCGGCCCATAACGTCCCCATCGCGCTGGCCGTCGAAACGGGCCTCTTTGGCGTCCTGCTCTGGCTCATTGCGCCCCTTGGCGCGCTCTGGAAGGCCTGGCGTCGCCGCTTCACCCTCCCTGCCGCTGGGATAGCCGCCTCTGCGGCCCTGATAGCCCTGCTGGTGGTCGCGCAGCTTGACCACTACCTCTGGTCTCAGCCCATTGGCAGCATCATCTGGTGGCTGGTCGTTACACTGGCTGCCCTCTGGGGTGTTGGCGAACCAGCAAAGCAAGGATGACGCAGAGAAACTTACCTACTGGCGGCGAAGATCACCTGGCGTTACAATTTAAATGTCATTACTTCAGTATTGAGGAGCCATATCGCTATGCGCCAGGATAAACAGCCAGAGCCGCCCGCAGGCCACAATCAATCACCCAGAAAGCAAGCAAAGCAGCCTGCGCCGCCCGCGCATCACGCCGTCCCGCCTGTGCCAAACCCAAGTTTGAACAAGAAAACTCGCCTGGGGCAGCCCACCTCCGATGAGCAACTGCTTCAGCGGCCCATGCGTGCCCAGGAGCCATTCTCCACCGAATTTACGCACACTGACCCCTGGCGCGTCTTCCGCATCATGGGCGAATTTGTCGAAGGCTTCGATACGCTGGCTCACATTCATCCAGCAGTTACCTTCTTTGGCTCGGCGCGCGTCCATCCCGATGACCCCATGTACGAGGCGGCCCGCCAGACCTCGAAGCATCTGGCGCAGGCAGGGTTCAACATCATCACCGGCGGCGGACCCGGCATCATGGAGGCCGCCAACTGCGGGGCGGTGGAGGGTGGCAGCACATCGGTGGGCTGCAATATCGAACTCCCGCACGAGCAAAGCGTCAATGCGTATGTGCAAATTGCCATCAACTTCCGCTACTTCTTTGTGCGCAAGACCATGTTTGTCAAATATGCCGAAGGGTTTGTCATCTTCCCCGGCGGCTTCGGCACGATGGATGAACTCTTCGAAGCGCTGACCCTCATCCAGACCGGCAAAGTAGATATGTTCCCTATCATCCTCTTCGGCTCAACATACTGGGCGGGACTCTTCGACTGGATTAGGGCAACGATGCTGGCTGAAGGCAAAATCGCGCCCGAAGATTTGAATTTGCTCCAGGTTACTGATTCGCCTGAAGAAGTCAGCCAGATCATCCTGAGCAATTATCATACAAGGCAGAACGGCCTACCGCCGAACCTGGGTGGGCTGCGGTGACCATACGCAACAAAAACAGCGCAGCCTGAGGCGCAAGATGCGCCTCAGGCTGCGAGAAGAGTTTTGCAACGATAGCAGAAATTAGTCCCGTGACCGTGCCAGAACGACCCCATGCTCCTCGTCATTGGGATCAGCCGCGCCGAGTTCCATCGCAAAGAGGCCATCCAGGTCGCCAAGCTCCCGATCCAACCGATCAGCCTCATCCTTCAGCCAGTCGGCCACCAAGGCACAGGCTTCCTCTTTGCTGGAAGCGCGCACGACCGCGCGGTCCAGCGCCAGCACTTCATGGGAAACCACGTCTTGCTCAACAAGATACAGAGCCAGCCCTTCCATACGATCAGATACTGTATCTTCACGAGCCTCGGTTGGCAGGGGACGCAGGACCAGATCAGGACCGAACAACACCACTTCCCCATCCCAGGTCATCACCGTCATATCAGCCGACAGACGTCGCAACTCCATCACCATGCCCGGCCAGCACTCCTCTTCCGCAACTGCCCACATCTCGCGCCCCAGAGCCTGGCGTCGTTCCACATGTAGCTGGCGGCCAATGCCTGGCAACACCGCCAGCATACGCACTGGCGCTTCTGAAGAAGCAGAAGTCTCCGCCTCCTCGAATACAGCAGCACCATGAGAGAACATCTCCCCACTCTCCTCATCTAGCAGCGTATCCGGCATAGATACTCTCCTCACGAAGACCTGCTTGCTCATTTGGTCTTCAATGCTATTATACCGCCTGAGAGAAGATTGTGCTACCTGGGCCTCGCAATGTTCCAGAATGTATCATCCTGGCTATGTACGATACCAAAATTGATCCCAAGCCTGCCAGAAATTGTCTCCACGCGACACAACGGTGCGCGAGCCAACGATCTCCACGCCTGTGCGCCCGATAAAGGCGTTGGCGCGGTCTGGCGTTGCCAGTTCAACCTGGAAGGTGACCGGCGGGCCTGGCTTCCAGGGCGCAGGCCACTCTGCGCGATTGCCGAGCGCCTCAGCCACCCGCTGCTCGATCAACGCGCAGGCGTCGGCATGGTTCAGGGTGCGCGCGGCAAAACGACCCAGCCCCTTCTTGACAGAAGCCGCAACGACCTGCTGGCCCAGCAGCGCTTGCACCTCGCGGCAGGTGGCCTCGTCGCCAGCGACAAAAATGCCTGGCACATCCCAGCAGCCACAAATGGCCGCCAGGATGCCGCTTTCCCCAACCAGCGTCCCGTTAATTGTCGCGTTATACCACGCCTCCGAGGAAACCGTATGGCAGAGCACGCCATCAGCCGTGCCTGCCATGGCGTGCGCACCTACAAAGAGCGCCGCGTCGCATCCGGCCTCTAGCGGCTCAATATAGCGTGCCCAGGGATAGCCGAACACATATTCAGCGCCGCTTTCCAGGCGTTCGGGAATCAGACTTTTGAAGCTCCAGCCGCCGCCCGCGCCGTGGCAATCGACCACAATGATTTCGGTCGCGCCTCCAGCTTTCGCGCCCCGCACAGCAGCGCTGACCTCGCCCGTAAAGAGCCGCCGACCCTCCTCATAGAGTGGCGAACCGCCCATCACCTGCTCCCAGACTTCAATGCCAGCCACACCTTCCATGTCACACCAGATCATCACGCGCATAGTGTTATCCCTTCTTTGCTGAACTAGTCTATCCTCTTCATACTGCTCCCGCGCCTGGTGTATGCAGCGCCGGAGTATGCTCCACGTGCGCGGGTTCGGTGGGCGGAATCCGATTGAACATGCGAGTAATATGCGCCAGCCAATCGCGGTGCCAATCTTGAAGCGCGCCCGGCTGATAACGCCAGGCCCAGTTGCCAGCGGCCCGGCCCGGCATATTCATGCGAGCCTCGCTGCCCAGCGCCAGCACATCTTGCAAGGGAACAATCGCAAACTGCGCCACTGAACTGAACGCCAGGCGAATCAGATCAAGGCTCACGTTGCTTGCGTCGGTTGCCAGATACTCGCGGACGGCGTGTTGCTCCAGTGGCTCGCGGGTTCTATACCAGCCCAACGTAGTATCGTTATCGTGTGTGCCGGTATAGACGAGGGTTTGCCGTTCAAAGTTATGGGGCAGATGCTCGTTTCTGGCATCGGAGCTAAAGCCGAATTGCAGCACGCGCATGCTGGGAAAGCCAAACTGCTTGCGCAGCGCAACTACCCCTGGCGTGATGACCCCCAGGTCTTCAGCGATCACCGGAACCTGCCCCAGCGCCTTTTCGAGCGCATTGAACAGGTCTGCGCCCGGGCCTGGCACCCAACGGCCCTTGACTGCCGTTTCCTCTGTACCGGGAATCTCCCAGTACGCTTCAAATCCGCGAAAATGATCGAGCCGCAGCAGATCGACCAGCGCCAGGGCCGCCCGGAAACGCTCAATCCACCAGGCATAGCCCGTTTGCGCCAGCTTATCCCAGCGATAGAGCGGATTTCCCCAACGCTGTCCAGTAGCGCTAAAATAATCGGGCGGCACTCCCGAGACCACGGTTGGGCTGCCCGTCTCGTCCAGATAAAACAACTCGGGATGCGCCCACACATCGGCGCTATCATGGGCTACAAAGATCGGCAAATCGCCGACGATCTGGATGCTGCGCGCGGTGGCGTGCTGCTTCAGGCTGCTCCACTGCATGGAGAATTGGTATTGCAGATAGGCGTGAAAGTTGGCCCGCTCCGCCAAGCGATTTTGCCAGGCCGATAGCGCTTCTGGCTTGCGGGCGACAAGATCAGGCTCCCATTCGGTCCAGGGCGCGCCATGATGCTCATCTTTCAAGGCCATGAAAAGGGCGTAATCATCAATCCAATGCTGATTGTTCTGGCAAAATTGCTCGAACCATTTCCGCTGGTCTGGTGTGGCGCGCGCGTTAAAGCGCTCGAAAGACTGCCACAACAGCGGCATCTTGAACTCGATCACCGCGCCATAATCCACCGATGTTGTAGGAAACGCCGGTGGAGACGCAAGCGCCGCTTCCTCCAGCAGACCGTCATTTGCCAACTGGCGCAGCGAGATAAGCAAGTGATTGCCAGCAAACGATGAAAAGCTGGCGTATGGGGAATCAGCATAGCCTGTGGGACCCAGGGGAAGGACTTGCCAGAGATGCTGCTGGCTGCTGGCGAGAAAGTCGACAAAACGATACGCTTCTTCGCCAAGCTCGCCGATGCCAAATGGTCCGGGGAGTGAGGTAGGATGCAGCAATATGCCGCTTGAACGGTCTGCCTGCATGAGCAAAGCCCTCCAAAATCTCTAGAGAGTGGATACCCCTATTGTGCCATTCATCATGCCTGGTGCGCCAGCGAAAAGACCTCTGGCGCAAAGAGTCTTACAAATATGATGGTCCTATGAAAGCGTTCTCCGCTTGCGTTTTCCAGCACGGGCCGGTACTATAGAGCCGAGAAGAGGGTATATCATCCAGTGTCGCCTTCTATTACCGCATAGAAAGGGCAAGGCGTTTTTCTGCTTCCAACGCAGCAGAAAGGCGCGTCAATGTCTCTATGAAGTGTCTGGTTACCGGAGTCGCCGGGTTTGTCGGCTCCCATCTGGCCGAGCGCCTGCTGAGGGATGGGCACAGCGTCGTGGGAGTAGATGCCTTGACGGACTATTACGCCCGCACGCTCAAGCAAAGAAATCTTCAACGCCTGCAAGAAAACGAGTCCTTCACCTTTCTGGAGGCTGATCTGAACGCCATCGATCTGGTGACGCTTATCGGTGAAAGCGAGTGGATTTTCCATCAGGCCGGGCAGGCGGGCGTGCGTGCCAGTTGGGGGCAAGATTTTGCGCGCTACACCGCCGCGAATATCACTGCCACGCAGCATTTGCTTGAGGCCGCCACGCACGCCTCACGCTTGAAACGCTTTGTCTATGCCTCCTCCTCTTCGATCTATGGCAACGCGCGTGCCCTGCCGGTAACCGAAGAGACCTTGCCCCAGCCCGTTTCACCTTATGGAGTGACGAAGCTGGCGGGTGAGCACCTGTGCATGCTCTACTGGCATAACTACCATGTCCCGACGGTGGCGCTGCGCTACTTCACGGTTTATGGCCCGCGCCAGCGACCGGACATGGCCTTTCATAAGTTTCTGAAGGCGATGCTGTACGAGGACGAGTTTACCGTCTACGATGATGGCTACCAGACCCGCGATTTTACCTATGTTGCTGATATTGCCGAGGCCAATGTTCAAGCCGCGCAGGCTCCCGATGCAGCCGGGCAGGTCTTCAATATCGCGGGCGGCTCGCGGGTTCACCTGCGCAAGGTGATCGAGATAATGGAAAAGTTGGTTGGCAAGCCCGCGCGTATCCGCTATGAGCCGCCAGCCCTAGGCGATGTGCGCGATACCTTCGCTGATACGACCCGCGCGCAGCACATCCTTGGCTATCAGCCGCGAGTGCCGCTCCGCGAGGGTCTGGCGGCTGAAATCGCCTTTCTGCGCGAACTTTATGGATGCGAATAAGAGCAGGCGGAGAGCGTTGGAAGCCAACGTGCTCAACGATATAGAAAATACCCGACGAGTCCCGCCAGCGCTAAGATCAGCAGCACATTGACTTTGCGGCTCAGTGCCAGCCCGAACGCCCCCAGGGCGATGAGCAACCCTCTCCAATCGACGCCAGGCTGGTGGAGAATCGTCCAGACCACCGTCAGCAAGATGCCAACCACAGCCAGCGAGACGCCTTGCATCGCTCCCTGCACCCAGGCTTGCCGCTCGATGCGGGCGTATCCAGCGGAAACGGCCAGCACCAGCAGCGCGGGCAGGATAATCGCAATCAGCGCCAGCAACGCGCCGAGATAACCGTAGGTGAAATAGCCCAGGCTGATGACCCATAAGCCGTTTGGGCCGGGGCTAATTTGCCCGATGGCAATCGATTGGCCGAAGTCCGCTTCCTGCGCCCAATCATTGGCAATCAAATCCTGATGCAGGCTGGGAAGATTGCTGAAGCCGCCAGTGGAAAAGAGCGAAGCTTTCAGGAACAACAAAAAATAGATAATTGGGTTAATCATAGCGGTTTCTCTTGCTCTTTTTGCTGGGGCGTCCCTGGGCGCGGTGTAAAGAAGACGATGCCGAGACAAAGCGCGCCAAGCACCACCACAATCACCGAAAGTTTCAGAAAGATAATCACCACCGCGCTGGCGACCACCAGCGCGCTGCCCGCCAACATAAACCACAGCCCGGATTTATGAGCGTGCTGGATGAGTGGGCGCGCGAAGTTCAGCCCCACCAACAGCATGATGCCGCCCGTTGCCGGGATGATGCCGCGCAACACCGCCTGCACCGCTGGCGCTTGTTCGATCTGCACGAACAACGCGGCGAGCAGGCAAGTGATCGCCACGCTGGGCACAAGCAGGCCAGCCAGCGAGGCAATGATGCCCTTTATCCCGCCCATCTTCTTGCCCAGCAGGACTGTAAGAGCTATAAGGTTGATGCCTGGAGTCAACAGGCACAGGTTCCAAAGGCGCAGAAACTCTTCCATGGTCAACCAGCCCTGCTGCTCGATAAACGCCCGCTGAATCAGCAGCGTCGTTGAGGCCCCACCGCCAAAGGACTGTAAGCCGATGCGCGCCCAAAGGCCAAAAAGCCGCCATGCCCCAGGTTTGGGGTCTTGTTCGCTCATAGGAAAGTGCTCCCTTGTCTTTTAAGAGGATGTGTTGCCAGTCTGATTCAGTCCGCCGCAAGCTGACGCAGGCTTGCGCGTATGGCGTCGCCCATCTGGCGGGTGGTCGCTGTGCCGCCCAGATCGGGCGTGCGCACCTGCCCCTCCGCCAGCACAACTTCGATGGCTCGCAGCAGCAGGGCTGCTGCCTCTTGCTCGCTCAGGAAATCAAGCAAAAGCTGAGCCGACCAGATCGAGGCAATAGGGTTGGCGATGCCCTTGCCCGCGATGTCCGGGGCAGAGCCATGAATCGCCTGGAAGAGACTGGGGTAACGGCGCTCCGGGTTGAGGTTTGCGCTCGGCGCGAGGCCCATACTGCCAGCCACCGCCGCGCCCAAATCGGTGAGGATATCGCCGAAGAGGTTCGAGGCGACGATCACGTCCAGGCTCTCCGGTCTGGCGACCACGCGCGCCGCCAGCGAGTCGATAAGCTGCTGCTCGTGGGCAATATCCTGATATTCCGCCGCCACCTGCTTGAAAACCTCATCCCAGAAGACCATCGAATACTGCAAGCTGTTGGATTTTGTGGCGCTCAACACCCGCTTGCGTCCGTGCTGGCGTGCGTACTCAAAAGCGTAGCGGATAATGCGCTCTGTGCCCTTGCGCGTGAAGGTAGCCGTCTGGATGGCGACCTCGTCAGCCGTTCCCTGATGGATGCGCCCGCCCATGCCAGCATACTCGCCCTCGGTGTTTTCCCGCACGCAGACCATATCGATCTCTGCCGGACCTTTGCCTGCCAGTGGGCTGGTCACGCCGGGCAGCAGGCGCATGGGCCGCAGGTTGACGTACTGGTCAAACCCTTGGCGAATGGGCAGCAGCAAGCCCCACAGCGTCAGATGGTCTGGCACGCGCGGGTCTCCGACAGGGCCAAGCAAAATGCCATCAAAGCCGCCGCGCTCCAGCATCGCCAGGCCATCCTGCGGCATCAGCGCGCCTTCGCGCAGATAACGCTCGGTCCCCCAATCGAAGTATGCAGTTGCCAGACGGAAGCCGCCGTGCAGTTCGGCCAGCGCCTCCAGCGTCTGAAGGCTTTCCGGAATGACTTCCTGGCCGATGCCGTCCCCCGGCAGCACGGCAAGCTGATAATGCCGCATTGGCTCCCCGTCTTTCTCTATCCGCTAGGCGCTGGCAGCATTGAGCGCGGCTATGTCGTCTGTGCTCAGCCGCAGATCGACGGCCCCAAGCAGTTCGCGGACCTGCTCGGCAGACGTGCCGCTGGCAATTGGTGCGGTGACGCCGGGCCGCGCCAGAATCCAGGCCAGCGCCACCTGCGCAGGCGTTACGTTATGCTCGGCTGCCACACGGTCAACGGCTGCTAACACGGCCCAGCCTCTCTCGTTCATGAAGCGTTGCTGAATGCCCCCAGCCCGCTGGCTGGTCGGCATGTCTTTATCGGGCCGATATTTGCCGGTGAGGAAGCCACTGGCAAGCGACGAATAGGTGATCACACCCAAGCCTTCTTTTTGGCACAGCGCCTCTAGCGCGCCCTCATACACAGTGCGCGTCATGAGATTATACGGTGGCTGCATACAGGTATAGCGCGCATATCCGTGCTGATCGCTGACCATGAGCGCTTCGGCAACACGCTCCGGGCTGTGCTGCGACGCGCCGATGGCGCGCACCTTGCCCTGGCGGACCAGTTCATCAAATGCGCCCATTGTTTCTTCTAAGGGTGTCGTCTGGTCGTCTTCATGCGCCTGATAGAGATCAATCACGTCTATTTGTAAGCGGCGCAGCGATGCCTCCACTTCCTGCATTATAAAGCGCCGCGATAGACCCCGATGGTCTGGCCCGGTGCCCATCGGCTTGCCCAGTTTGGTAGCGATGACCAACGCAGCGCGATTGCCTCTGTCACGCATCCAGCGGCCAATGATAGTTTCGGATTCGCCACCAACGTATCCATCTACCCAGGCACAGTACGTATCCGCCGTGTCGATAAAGTTACCGCCGCCCTCCACATAGGCATCGAGCACAGCAAATGAGGCGGCTTCATCGGCAGTCCAACCAAAGACATTGCCGCCCAGACAGAATGGAACTACTTCAAGACCAGTGCGACCAAGTGAACGTTTCTGCAAAGAAATCCTCTTTCGCTTCCTGATAAGCAGGCCAGGCAGGAGGTACTTCCTGGCTACTCTGCTTCCTGGCTGAACGAATATATGCTACTATAAGCATGCAGCCTCTTGCTTCTCCCGGCCAACAGTGCCTGGAGAGAGGTTAAGGACTGCGGTTATGTTCGCTCCTCCATGAACTTGCATGGAGCGTATAGCGGGCGAAGCAACAGAGATGGTCGGGGTTTGTGCCTTAGCCATCTCTGTTTTTCTCTGGCTGGGCGTGTCTTCGCGCGCTAGCGTGACGAAAACGCCTGGACACCGGTAATATCGCGCCCAACGATGAGCGACTGAACCGTATCGGTGCCTTCATAGGTGAAAACCGCCTCGATGTCCGCGTGATGCCGCGCGATATGATACTCCAGCAAAATGCCGTTGCCGCCCAGCATCTCCCTGGCCTCGGCCACTACCTCGCGGGCCAGCCGTGCGTTATTCATCTTCGCTAGCGAAGCCATGGCCGCCGTCATTTTGCCCTCTTCCTGAAGCTGGGCCAGCCGCAAACACAATAACTGCATCGTCGTGACGTTGGCAAGCATCGTCGCCAGTTTGTGTTGGATGATCTGGAAGTTCGCCAGCGGCTTGCCAAACTGAATGCGCTCGCGGCTATACTTCAGCGCAATCTCATAGGCCGCCACCGCGTGCCCGACAGCCTCCCAGGCCACGCCAGAGCGTGTCGCAGTCAGCACCTGGGCGGTATCTTTGAAGCTGCGCGCGTTCGCCAGCCGATTTTCCGCCGGAATATGCACATCTTTCAGCGAAATATCTGCCTGCCAGACGGCGCGCTTGGAAACCTTGCCGGTCATCACCGTTGGCTCGAAGCCAGGTGTGCCCTTCTCGACCAGGAAACCGCCCACGTTGCCCTCATCGTCACGCGCCCAGACCACCACGACATCGGCAAACGAGGCGTTGCCAATCCAGCGTTTGGCCCCATCAAGAACATATTCGTTGCCCACGCGATGCGCTCGCGTCTCCAGCGCCACCGCGTCAGAGCCGTGGTTCGGTTCCGTCAGCGCGAACGCGCCGATTTTCTCCAGGCGCGCCATCGCTGGCAGCCAGCGCTGTTTCTGCTCCTCCGAGCCAAGCATGGAAATCGAGTGCATCGCCAGGCCAGAATGCACACCAAAAAACGTGCAGATGCTGGCATCGCCGCGCGCCAGTTCCAGCGCCATCAGCCCCGAGGCTACCATGCTCGTGCCAGGGCAGCCATAGCCGTGAATGTCGCTTCCGGCCAGGTTCAGCCGGGCCAGCTTGGGAATGAGTTCAAATGGGAACTCCGCGCGCTCCCAATAGTCGTTGATGACGGGGATAACCTCCTGATCGCAGAACTGGCGCACGGTATCGCGCACGCGCCGTTCCTCATCGGTCAGCAGTTCATCCATCAGATAAAAGTCGGTCCCGAGCGAATGCGCAATCGACTCCTTGAGTTCTGCGACCACAGGCGGTCTCCCTTCTTGCTATTTCTGACGCTGACGAATGATGGCCCTGGCAAGCGAACGCTTATGCACCTCATCCGGCCCATCAACGATATGCAGCGTGCGTCCATGCGCGTACATCGAGGCCAGCGGGAAATCGTCGCTCATGCCCGCGCCGCCAAAGACCTGAATGGCGCGATTGACCACATCCGTCACCACTTGCGGAGCCACAATCTTAATCATGGCAATCTCATTCTGCGCAGCTTTCTTGCCAAGGTTATCAATCATCCAGGCGGCTTTCAGTGTCAGCAGTCGCGCCTGTTCGATCTCCAGATGCGACTGCGCAATCCAATCCTGAATCACGCCCTGTTCGGCCAGCGTCTTGCCGAAGGTCACGCGCTTGAGCGCGCGCTCGCACATCAGGTCCAGCGCGTACTCCGCCATGCCAATGGCGCGCATGCAGTGATGGATGCGCCCAGGCCCCAGCCGCGCCTGCGCAATGGCAAAGCCGCTGCCCTCTTCGCCCAGCAAATTGCTGACCGGCACGCGCACGTTCTCGAACAGCACTTCGCAGTGGCTTTCATTATCGACATAGCCCATGACGGGCAGGTTGCGTACCACCGTCACGCCTGGGGTATCCCTGGGCACCAGCACCATGCTTTGCTGAGTATATCTATCGGAGCTATCGGGAGCCGTTTTGCCCATCACGATGAAGATTTTGCAGCGAGGCCGCGCCGCACCAGAAATCCACCACTTGCGCCCGTTCAGCACATACTCATCGCCCTCGCGGGTAATCGAAAGCTGAATGTTGGAGGCATCCGAACTGGCGACATCCGGCTCGGTCATCGCAAACGCCGAGCGAATCTCGCCATTGAGCAGCGGCTCCAGCCACTCTTTCTTTTGCTCAGGCGTGCCAAACTGCGCCAGAATCTCCATATTGCCGGTGTCGGGCGCGGCGCAGTTAAACACCTCGGAAGCCCAGCCAACGCGCCCCATGATCTCGGCCAGCGGCGCGTACTCCAGATTGGTCAGGCCCGCGCCATATTCCTCATCAGGCAAAAAGAGATTCCATAAACCTTCCGCTTTTGCTTTTGGCTTTAATTCGTCGATAATCTCGGCATGATGATGCGGATTCCCGGAAGCGGCAATTTGATCTCGATACGTCTGCTGATTGGGATAGACATAGCGCTCCATGAAGTCGCTCACCTGTTGGCGGAGCGTGTTCACATTCTCGGAATAGGCAAAATCCATCGCGCTTCTCCTTCACTGGCAAAAGCCGGGGCGGCTCAATCTCGTCATCGAGAAGACGTGTCTCGTTGCTGCGCTCAGTATAACATGACAGTTTTGTCATCTTTTGTTAGCCAGCTAGCGATGACCCTTGATGGCGCAGCAGTTGACACGTCAGTTGGATGTGCCCTTGATGCAGCGCGCTGTGTTCTACTGCGTGCAGCAGGCAATCACGAACCGTCATAGGCTGATCGAGCTTGCGCGGCTGAAAGGTTGCGGGCGGATTAACAACGCGCTCCATCGCTTCATCGGGCAAGCTGTCCAGCACCTTGTGGACATCTGCTATCCAGCGTTCATAGCGCGCCACCAATTCCGCCAGTGTGCCGGTGGCATAAAACTCTGCCAGACGATCACGCGGAATCATTCTTTCACCAGCCATCACCAGCACCCAGAACTCGCCCGCGCCGACCAGATGAGTGGCAAGCGCAAAAAGCGTATTGGTCTCTGGCAGCGTAAGCGGCTGATTCAGCAACGCTTCTGGCACGCTGCGCAGTTGCTGAAGCGCCTCGCGCCCAATATAGTCCAACAGGCTCGCAACATGCGAGGCTTCATTTGCCATAGTGGTATCCTTTGTATGTTCTACACAGTGAAATACCTGCGCAGCTTGACAAACGCTTGCTCATAGCGTATTGTATTATGGACAATTGCATCATGACCTGGCCCGCGTTGATCGAGATCAGTAGGCGATTGGCCTCTAACAGCGACCCGGAGTTGGTGAAAGTCCGGGAAAGAGCAGCCATCGCTGAACGCGCTCGTGAGCGAGTGCCCGAAGAAAGCGCCCCGGCGCAAGTAGGGCTGCGAGTGGTTCTCGCGCCAGCAACAACCAAGAGTGGTCACAGCAAGCTACACAACGTCGTGATCGGCTGACGGCCCGCCAAGGGTCTTAAAAACTGTGTCAACAAGGGTGGCACCACGGGAGCGCCGATTGCGGCTCAGCGCGACTCTCGTCCCTTCGCTAAGAAGCAGAGCGAAGGGACGATTTTTTTGCCCTTTCGCACAGCGCGTAGAGAGGAGCCGCGACTAGAAAGGAGCTTGCATGCATCACCTGTTGACACTTGATGAATTGACCACCAAAGAGATGGACCACCTCTATGCGCAAGCGCGCATGCTGAAGCTGGGGCGGCGCTCTCCAAAGGGCCTGCCACCGCTCAGCGGGCAAACCATCGCCCTGCTGTTTGAAAAGCCCTCCCTGCGCACGCGCGTCTCGTTTGAGGTCGCCGCGCTGGAACTGGGCGCGCAAAGCCTGTACCTTTCGCCACAGGAAGTGGGCCTTGGCAAGCGCGAGGCCGTTGCCGATGTGGCCCGTGTACTGAGCAGCTATGTCCATGCCATCGTCATCCGCACCTTCAGCCACGCACTGCTTGAAGAGTTTGCGCAGGCGGCCACCGTTCCGGTCATCAATGGCCTGACGGACGCGCACCATCCCTGCCAGGGGCTGACGGATGTCTTTACCATCATCGAAGAGTATCAGGACGTGGCAGGGCTGACGCTGACCTATCTTGGCGATGGAAACAACGTCGCGCATTCGCTCCTGCAAGCCGCTGCCAAAGCGGGCCTCAACGTGCGCATCGCCACGCCCGCAGGCTACGAGCCGGATGCCGCCGTCGTAGATGCCGCGCGCCAGGAAGCGCAGCTTAGCGGGGCCAGCATCACTCTGACCAACGATCCCGCCGAAGCCGCATCGGGCGCGCATGTTCTGTATACCGATGTCTGGGCCAGCATGGGCCAGGAAAACGAGGCCGCCCAGCGCAGCGCCATTTTCTCCGGCTATCGCCTCGATGGCCGTCTGCTGGCGCAGGCGCACCAAGACGCCATCGTCATGCACCCGCTGCCCGCACATCGCGGCGAAGAGATCACCGATGAGGTGATGGACGGCCCACAGTCGCGCGTGCTGGTGCAAGCTGAAAACCGGCTCCATGTCCAGAAAGCCATCCTGCTCTCCCTGCTGGGCAGCAACGTGCTGGCCTCGCTTTCAGCTTAGAAGAGGACGACGATGGCAAAACTCTGGTCCAAGGGCTACGAAATCGAACCGTTGATCGAACAGTACCAGTCGGCGCGCAACGCAGCGCTCGATGCCGAACTGGTGTGCCATGATCTGTGGGGGTCATTCGCCCAGGCGCGCATGCTCCACAAGATCGGCCTGCTGAACGATGCAGAATGGGCAGCCATTGATGGCGCGCTGCGTCAACTACTCCACGAGGCGGAAACAGGCGCATTGCGCCCAGATACCGCTGAAGAAGACATCCATACAGCCATTGAACATCGGCTGGTGGCAATCGTGGGTGAAGCGGGCAAAAAAATCCATACAGGCCGCTCGCGCAACGATCAGGTGCTGCTGGACCTGCGCCTGTATGCCAAAGGACACCTGCTGGAGATTGCTGATGCCGCGCTTGCCACAGCGTCGAGCCTGCTCGCACTGGCGCGGCAGCACGAATGGACGCCTATGCCAGGCTACACGCATATGCAGCGCGGCATGCTGTCGTCGGTGGGTCTGTGGGCTGCCGCCTATGCCGAAGCGCTGCTGGACGACTGCGTGCCGCTGGCCGCTGCCTACGCGCTCAACGATCAATCGCCGCTGGGGTCGGCGGCAGCTTATGGCGCGCCGCTTCCCCTGGACCGCGCCTATGTAGCGGAACTGCTCGGCTTCGCCCAAGCGCATCACAACGTCTTGACGGCAGGAAACTCGCGCGGCAAAGGCGAGGCTGCTGTGGTGCAGGCGCTGGCCCTGGTGATGCTTGATCTGAGCAAGTGGGCGCAGGATGTCTTGCTTTATACGACACGAGAATACAACTTCCTGCGCGTGCCCCAGGAACTGTGCAGCGGCAGCAGCATCATGCCGCAGAAGCGCAACCTGGACACCATGGAACTGGTCCGCGCGCGAGCGCAAACAGTCATTGCCCTTCAGGGTCAGATGCTGGCGACGCTGGCGGGGCTGCCATCCGGCTATAACATGGACTATCAGGAGACCAAAGCGCCGTTCATCGAAGCGATTCACCTCTGCAAAGAAAGCCTGGACATCGTCAAGCTCTTTGCATCGCGTATCGAGGTCGATGAGGAACGTTTGCAAGCCGCCTGCACCGATGAACTCTTCGCCACAGACCGCGCGCTCGATCTGGCGCGTCAGGGCACGCCATTCCGCGACGCCTATCGCACCGTCGCCACGACTGCCCACGAGCCAGAGCAGACCGATCTGGCAGCGCGGCTGCACACGCGCACACATGAAGGCGCGCCCGGCAACCTGGACCTGGATGGCGTGGCAGCGCGCATCAGCGCCGAGCAAACCGCCTGGGATACACGACGAACCCATTTTGAAGAGGCCATTGCCGCCCTGGTTGGCGAAAACACCCATCAGGACAGGTGATACTTGTGAAAATACGAAGTTTTCAACTGGAAGATTACGAGGAGGTCGTCAGTCTCTGGACACAGGCTGGACTGAGATTAAGTCCATCAGATAGTCGCGAAGCCATCACGCACAAATTAGAACGCGACGCGGACTTGTTTCTGGTTGCGGTTGAAGGAACGGCCATCGTTGGGGCAGTGATGGGAACATACGATGGACGCCGGGGATGGATCAACCACCTCGCAGTAGCATCGCAGCAGCAACACCAAAAGCTAGGCACCCGACTCATGCGGGAGGTAGAACATCGCCTGCTCCAGAAGGGCTGCGCCAAGATTCAGTTGTTCATCTTACCAACGAACGCCACCGTTCAGACGTTTTATCAACGCCTTGGCTATCAGCGTGATGAGATGATTCTCATGGAAAAATGGCTATAAGTTGCTCTTGCTCACGAGCAGAAACAGAAGGAAAGGAACCAGGCATACATGCCACAAAAAGTAGTTCTCGCCTACTCAGGCGGGCTAGATACCTCGGTAGCCATTCGATGGCTACAAGAAACATACAACATGGAAGTCATCGCGCTGACCATCGACGTGGGCAACGAGCGCGACATTTCCGCCGTCGCCTCGCGTGCCCGGCAGATTGGCGCGGCCAAGGCCCTCACCGTAGACGCACGCAGCGAGTTTCTAACGTATTTCGTCTGGCCCGCGCTGCAAGCCGGGGCCATCTACGAGGGCGCGTATCCGCTGGCAACGGCGCTGGCGCGTCCCCTGATTGCAAAGCTGCTGGTGGATGTGGCGCGCAGCGAAGGAGCCACCGCCGTGGCGCATGGCTGCACCGGCAAGGGCAACGATCAGGTGCGCTTCGATGTGTCTATTATGGCCCTCGCGCCCGACCTCAAGATCATTGCGCCCGTGCGCGAGTGGAGCATGACGCGCGACGTCGAGATCAAATATGCGCAGGAACACGGTATCCCCGTTGCCGCGACCTCAGCTAGCCCTTACAGCGTTGATGCCAACCTCTGGGGGCGCAGCATCGAATGCGGCATCCTCGAAGACCCCTGGGCCGAGCCGCCCGCAGATGTCTGGGACTGGACCGCAGACCCGGCAACCGCGCCCGCCGAGCCAGACGAAATCACCATCACCTTCGAGCAAGGCGCGCCGGTGGCGCTGAACGGCGAAACGTTGGACGCCGTGACGCTGGTGCAACGCTTGAACGCGCTGGCAGGCAAGCATGGCGTCGGGCGCATCGATCATGTGGAAAACCGCCTGGTCGGCATCAAATCGCGCGAAGTCTATGAAGCGCCCGCTGCAACCACCCTCTTTGCCGCGCATCGTGCGCTGGAGACGCTGACGCTCAGCCGCGAACAGGTGCGCGTCAAAGAAGTGCTGGCTGCCGAATATGCGCGGCTTATCTATAACGGCCTCTGGTACAGCGCGCTGCACGGCGACATTCTGGCTTTCATGCGCAGTTCGCAGCAATATGTCAGCGGCGACGTGCGGCTGAAACTCTTCCGAGGTGTGTGCTCGGTGGTGGGCCGCCGCTCGCCCAACTCGCTCTATCAGCACGCGCTGGCAACCTATGAGCAGGGCGACACCTTCGACCACAACAGCGCGCTCGGCTTCATCGCTCTCTGGGGGTTACCCGTCAAGACACAGGCGCAGGCGCAGCTTCTCAAAGATGGCAAGGGCGAGAACATCTTGCATTTCGAGAATCCGCTGCTGTTGGGATAAGCAGGGAATAAGCACAGCAATTCAGAGAATCGGCTGGCAGAGAGAAATGCCAGTCGGCTCTCTGGGTTAAATGGTGCCGAAGGTCAGCCCCAAATCCTTGAGGTGCTTACGGTAGGCAATCGCCATTGCGTCGGAACGGTGATGCAGTTCCGCCTGCAAATCTAATGGGAGCAATTCCGGGCGTTGCGACTGCACCACCGGCAAATCTTGCGCGACAATCTGGTCCTGAAATGCCCGAATCTCCTCAGCGGGTGTTTCATGGCCGTAGTTCATCGCCAGCCACATCCAGCCGATGCATGCTGCTGGCTCAACCGGCGTAATGGCGAAGTAAATCACAAAGTCGCGGCCTGTCGTCTTCTTCAGATATCCGGTGAAGGGCCGCAAGACCGAATAGGTATAGGTCACAGTTGCACCATAGCCCAGGCCATCGGGATTCGGCTGCCAGACCTGAATGTCGTTCGCCGTAATGCCATCCGGCCCCACCACGATCTCGTACTTATCGATCTCGGCATGCTGCGGGTCGCCCAGCAGCCCCTCATGGACGTAGGGGAAGTGGGCCACATCCAGAAAGTTCTCCATGAAGCGCGTGCCGCTGGCCTTACAGGGATAGGGGCCGCAGAGAATCTTGCGATAAGAGGTGTCATCCCATTCGGGAAAAACGGCCATATCGCGCGTCGGGTTGCCCAGGCACACCCAGAGCAACCCATAGCGCTCCCGCACCTGATACACCTTATTCACGCGCGCATGGCTTGGCGGCACTTGCGTGGGGTGCGCCGGAAAACGCACGCATTGCCCCTCCTGGTTATAGGTCCAGCCGTGATAGCCACACACCAGCGTCTCGTTTTCGACGCGCCCCAGCGAGAGCGGCGTGCCGCGATGCGGGCATAAATCTTCCCACGCGGCAACCCGCTCGCCCACACGCCACAGGATAATATCTTCGCCGAGCAAGCGCACCGACAGAATCTGCCCCGGCTTCAGTCCATCTGCCTGAGCTACCGGATGCCAATCGTCAAGCAGTATCGCATCAACCATAGAAAGCTCGCCCTTCTAATTCAGGCGTTCAACGATCATCGCCATGCCCTGACCGCCGCCGACACACATCGTCTCCAGGCCAAGGGCCTTGTCGGCAGTTTGCAAGCCGTTGAGCAACGTGTTCATGATGCGTGCGCCCGTCATGCCATAGGGATGCCCCAGGGCAATCGCGCCGCCGTTGACGTTCAGCTTGTCCCACGGAATGCCCAGATGCCTGGCCGAAGGGATGACCTGCGCGGCGAATGCCTCGTTAATCTCCACCAGATCGATGTCGTCCATGGTCATACCCGCCCGGCTCAATGCCTGGCGGCTGGCCTCGATTGGTCCCAGCCCCATAATCTCCGGGTTGAGCGCCGAAACACCACTCGCCACAATACGCGCCAGCGGCGTAATGCCCAGTTCCCGCGCCCTGCTGTCGCTCATCACCACCACTGCCGCCGCGCCATCGTTGAGCGGGCAGGCGTTGCCCGCTGTAATCTGACCGTCGGGCCGAAACACTGGCTGAAGTTCAGCCAGCTTCTCCATCGTCGTGCCAGGCCGGGGACCGTCGTCTTTGGTGACGACATTGCCGCTGGGCGTGGTGATTGGCGTAATCTCGCGCTCAAAGAAGCCGTTCTGCTGCGAGGCGACGGCGCGCTGCTGCGACAGGCAGGCAAATTCATCCATCTCGCGGCGGCTGACATTTTCGGCCAGGCGCACGTTCTCGGCGGTCTGGCCCATCGCAATGTAGATGTCCGGCAATCCCCTGGGAGGTTCCCAGGCATCAGCGCCTTTCGCGCGCTCGGCAGTGCGCGCTTCAGCCTCGGCAAAGAGGGCGTTGTGGGGTCCGGCGTCGGCCACGCCGTTCATAAAGCGGCTCACCGTTTCCACTCCAGCCGCCACGAATACATCGCCCTCACCAGCCTTGATGGCATGAAACGCCATGCGAATGGTCTGGAGCGACGACGAGCAGTAGCGATTGACCGTCACGCCAGGAACAGCGGGCATACCCGCCAGGATTGCCACCACCCGCGCCATATTGAACCCAGACTCTCCGGCAGGCTCGCCGCAGCCAAGCAGCACATCCTGCACCGAATTGGGGTCAAGCTGAGGCACTTTGGCAAGCGCCGCCTTCACAATGGTAGCCGCCAGATCATCCGGGCGGCACTCGACCAACGACCCTTTCGCGGCCCGCCCAATCGGGCTGCGCGCAGCAGCAACAATGACAGCTTCGGGCATGGTGCTCTCCTTTAGGCTTCCTGAATTGACGACGCTGAAGTCTCGCCAGATATCCTCTATGTGCCGTATTATGAGGGAGAAGAGAAGAGGGCGTCAATCCCTTCATCTTGCTGAAAAGAGCGCTTATCCATTTTGAAAGGCAGGTTTTGAGCATGAGTTCCTCTGCTGCCGATGCGCACGAGTCCGCTGGCCGATTCGGTTCAGCCATTGTCGATCAACCAGCCTCATCGCCAGTGACGCTGAGCGAAGGGAGCCTGATTGCCCTGGCGCTGGCGCGTATCTTCTTCGGCCTGCTGTGGTTTCAACAGATCGCCTGGAAAATGCCGCCCGACTTCGGCGGCCTGCGCACCGATGTCCTGCGCGAGATTCGCTATACCATCCTGCCAGGCTACAGCAGCCTTATTCAAAACATCTTCCTGACGCACTTTTCCATCCTGGGAACCTTCATCTGGACCGCAGAATTGCTAGTCGGCGTCTCGCTGCTGCTGGGGCTGTTCTCGCGGCTGGGAGCAGGGCTGGCGCTGCTGCTCTCGATTCAGTTGTACGTGGGCATTGCCTATGCCCCAGGGGAGTGGTATGGAGCCTATGGTATGCTGCTCATGCTCAGCCTGATTCTGGCGGCGCTCCCTGCCGGGCGGCGGCTTGGCATCGATCAACTACTATGGGTCAGGCTCAGCGAGGCAGCAAAGGCACACCGGCTGGCCCGGCTCGTGCAACATCTACTGTAAGCCACAAGGAGGAAGCATTGATGCGCAGCATTCGTTATGGCCTCCTGGCAGGCGGGCTGGCAGGTTTACTGCTCGTAGGCTTGCTCTTTTACGATGAAGGGCCAAGCAATCAGCTTATCTTTGTTGCTCAATCTTTTGGGCTGGATGGTCACGGAGGCAGCCGAGGCATTGCCGCGCTGCTGCTGCTCGTCCTGGGAACGATCATTGGCGGCTGCTTCGGCGCGCTCCTGCGCCAGCCGACGCTCGCGCGTGGATGGGTGCTGCTGTGGGGGCTGGTCGCGGGCGTCCTCTGGTGGGCCATCCTCTATCTCTTGCTGGGAATCGTGGTACAGCGCCTCTCGTTCCCGTTCTATCTTCTGATGCTGTATCTCGTCGTCAGCCTGGTCTATGGGCTGGCGCTGAGCAGCGTATATGTTGGCCTGCGAGAAAGAAGGAACAGGTATATCCAATGACACAAAGCTGGCTGGACGTTTCTGTCACCCTCCACAGTGGCATGGTCCACTGGCCCGATAACCCTCCGGTCCATTTCGAGCGGATGCTGGATATGGAGCGCGGCGATGTCTGCAACGTCTCCACGCTTTCGATGGGGTCACATACCGGAACGCACATGGATGCCCCGCTGCATTTTGTGCGCGGCGGCAAAGGTCTCGACGACATGCCCCTCGACGCGACCATCGGCACGGCGCGCGTCATCGAGATTCACGACCCCGAATCCATCAAGCCCGATGAACTCCGCGCGCACGCCATTCAGCGCGGCGAGCGCATCCTGTTCAAAACGCAGAACTCAGCGCGCTGCTGGAATACAGACAACTTCATCGAGGATTTTGTCTCGATCTCGCCTGAGGCCGCCGAGTTTCTCGCCAGTCTTCAGATACAGACCGTCGGCGTTGATTATTTATCGGTTGGTGGCTTCAAGGCAGGCGGGCCAGAAACGCATCGGGCGCTGCTGGAAGCTGGCATCTGGATTATCGAGGGACTGAATCTTTCTGAGATTTCGCCCGGCCTCTACGACCTGATCTGCCTGCCAATCAAGGTTGCTCACAGTGATGGCGCGCCTGCCCGCGCTATCTTGCGCAAAGCAGAGTGATGTGCCGGAAACACCAACCTTAATCAGCCAGAAGATCATCAAACAGGGTCATTGGCTTGACTAATTGCTTGTCTGGTTGCCAGGGCAAGGGCGGCAGCGGCACAAGCGCCTGCACGCGACGGTAGAGCGCGGCGCAGAGGTCAGGCGCGTAGCGTTCTTCAGAGCAGTGACAAAAGACATAGAGCGTTGTGCCCTGCTTGAGCCACTGCCCCAACTGCTGCGCCCATTCATCCAGAAATGGTTCGTTGATCGCCATTTCTGGATGGCCGATGTAGCGCAAAAAGGCAAAGTTGGTGGTGCGAGCAATCTGCAAGGGCAGATTAGGCTTGCGCTCGCGTGTCGCCAGTAATGCCTGATCCTGCGTCTCGCCGGTGCGAAGCGGTCTGGTATCCATTATGACCCGCCCGATCTGATACTGCTCCAGCAAGGCATTCAATGACGCTGCCTGCTGGTCGGTATAAAACGCCGGGTGACGCACTTCTACGGCCAGGCGGAGATTAGCGGGCCAGAAGTCCAGAAACGCCTGGAGACGCTCCAGATGCGACGGCGCAAAGGATGGGGGCAGTTGCAGAAACATCGGCCCTAAACGGTCTTCCAGCCCTCGCATCCGTTCGGTGAAGAGGTGCGTTTCTTCTCTGGTGTGATCGATGCGCGGCGCGTGACTAATGCTCCGGGAGACCTTGGGGCAGAAGCGAAAAGTGGAGGGAGTTTCCTGCCGCCAACGGGCAATCAGTTCTTCCGATGGCAGCGCATAAAATACCGTGTTTCCCTCTATAGCGAGCAGTCGTTGGCTATAGAGCCGCAGAAAATCCCGAGCAGGTGTCCGTGGGGGAAAGAAATTACCAAGCCACGCTTTGCTGCCCCAGACCGGGCCTCCGATGTAGAGCATCTCAATACTCCTCCTGTCACGACCAACGTCTCTCGGAGGTGTCAGGCATGGTCAAAACTAACCACCAGTCCGCATCTCTCCCACTGTATCACCTCAGCCAGTGGGGGGCAACTCACCCAGGCAGCCGGGCAGGCAAATCCATCATTGAGGCCATGAGCAGCATCTTGACGACTACGTTATGATAATAACGTTCTATAATACACTGTTCGGTAGTATAGGGGGTACAGTCCACAAGCCACTGAAAGGCAGCAGGGATGCAGGATAATCTCCTAGCGTTTCCACACTCAGCCAGCAGGCATGGAGCGCATGTTCCCAGGTTTTTCCTACCCAATCCTCTCACGTCTCTTGTTGGTCGCACACAGGAAGTGATCGCTGTCTGCGCCATGCTCGCACGCCCCGAGGTACGCCTGCTCACTCTGACGGGAACCGGCGGCGTCGGGAAAACACGGGTGGCAATTGCGGCAGCACACGAGTTGCAGGAGACATTTGCCGATGGCGTCTGTTTTGTGCCTCTGGCGGCTATTCATGATGCGAACCAGGTAATCCCAGCAGTTGCCCAGGCCCTTGGGTTGCAATCCGGGAGCCGTCCAACCTTCGAGGTCGTGCAAGCCTCGCTGCGAGACAGCCAGCTCTTGCTGGTCCTGGATAACGTCGAACAGGTCGTGCGGGCCGCCTCTGCCCTGACCAATCTGCTCATCGCCTGCAAAGGGGTGCGCATGCTTGTAACGAGTCGTGAATCGCTTCACGTCGATGGCGAACACGAGTTTCCGGTGCTCCCTTTGCCCCTCCCCGAAGATGCGCGAGCAGGTGTAGTGGAGCTTGAAGGCAACCCGGCAGTCGCCCTCTTTTTAGAGCGTATCCAGGCCATTCAGCCCGGTTTCCAGTTGACGAGGGCCAACGCGCCTACTCTCGCCGAGATTTGTATCCATCTGGAAGGCCTCCCCCTGGCCCTGGAACTGGCGGCGGCGCGCAGCAAACTCTTCTCACCAGCAGCGCTGCTTGCTCGCATCTCTTCGCGCTTGCCGTTCCTGACCACTGGCGCGCGTTCCGCCCTGCCGCGTCATCAAACATTGCGCAGCACCATTGCCTGGAGTTACGATCTGCTCTCCCCGGCAGAGCAAACCCTCTTCCGGCGGCTATGCGTCTTCATCGGCGGCTGGACGCTGTCGGCGGTCGCAGACATGTATACCGCGCTTGATAAGGATGCCTCAGGCGTCGAGGATGGTCTCGCGGCGCTCCTGGATAAAAGCTTGATTCTCTCCAGTACGCAGGAAGAAGAGGAAGAAGCGCGCTTCCAGATGCTGGAAACCATCCGCGAGTTTGGCCTGGAATGCTTACAGGAATCTGAAGAGGAAGAACGGGTCAGGCTGGCGCACGCGCACTATTATCTGAACTGGACCGAAACAAGCAGGAAGGCGTTATTTGGCAGCAGACAGGCCGTTTTGCTCCAGCGCTACATCCAAGAACAAGGCAACTGGCGGACAGCCATGCGCCTTGTACTCAAACGACAGGATATCGATGCGGCGCTGCGTCTGGCAAAGGGGCTGAGTGTCTTCTGGCTCATCTGGGGGTATAGCTTCGATCAGCTCTATCTCATTGAGGGAAGGGACTTTCTGGAGCGTATCTTAAGCGCAAGCGAGGCGGAGGAAACGTCTCTGCGAGTCTGGGCACTTTCGATCTATGGAGGGATACTGGCCCAACTGCGTGATGTAGAACGCAGCTTTGACGCCTGCCACGCGGGCCTGGCTCTGGCTCGCAAGATTGGGGATGTTGAAGGCATCGTCACCAGCCTGTGGATGCTCTTGCTTCCACTGCTCACCCAGGACGATTTCAAAACTGCGCGCGGTGCTGTGGAGGAGGCCGTTGCTCTCGCACAGACGCTTCAGGGCACCGCGACAGATTGGAGCGGCAACTGGCTCCTGAGCTATTCGTTGCACCGGGCAGGCTACGTCGCCCTCTGGCAAGGCCGGTATACAGAGGCCCGGGAAGCCCTTACGGAAGCCATCGTCCTCTCTGCACAAGAAGGTGAGATGTTCTTTGCGCTGTGGTCTCGTCTGCTGCTCGGCGAGGCAGATGCTTTTGAAGGGCAGGATGACCAGGCCAGGGAGAAGTTGGAACAGGTCCTGGGATGGTATACCCAGTTGCAGCTTCGCACCCACGCAGCCGAAACCCTGGGCTTTCTCGGGATACTCGCATTGCGTCAAGGAGATTTGGCAGCAGCTTCCGCGAAATTCGCAGAGAGCTTGCACCTGCGCACCGAGGTAGGAGACCCCCAGGGGTGGGCCTGGGCGGAAATCTGGCAAGCCCGCGCCGAACTGGCTCAGCAGCGCCTTGCAGAAGCCCGTCGCTTGCTCTCCGCCGGACTGAGTCGAGCGATCCAGGCGCACAGTCGCTTGTACACTGTGATGGGCCTGGAGGAACTAGCGAAGGTGGTTGCTGCACAAGGTGAGCAAGAATGGGCCGCCCAACTCTTTGGTGCAGCAGAAGCTTTACGCGAGACGATGGAGGCCCCGTTACCTCCCATCGAACGCCCAGACCACGAGCAGCGAATTGAGGCAGTACGCGCGGCGCTGGGAACAGACCGGTTTCGCGCGGCCTGGGAGCAGGGATGCCTCATGACACCCTGGGACGCCTTCACCGCCAGGCAAGAAGAGGGGCCGGGTGCTGTATTTCCCCTTCAGCCGGACACGGGGTCGTCCCCTTCTCCTTTAGGCATCGCCGGAAGCATGCAGCCTGGGTCGACAGCAGCGCGTCTGACCAAGCGCGAACTGGATGTGCTGCGTCTGCTGGTCCAGGGATTGACCAATGCTCAGATTGCCGAGCAACTCGTCATTAGCCAGCTTACCGTCAACGCCCACGCGCGGGCCATCTATCGCAAGCTTGATGTTAGCTCTCGTATGCAGGCAGCCCGATACGCTCAAGACCATCACCTGCTCTGACCCCGCAGACCACGCGCGCGTTCCTCCTCTCTCATCCCTGGCCCTCCAATTCGCTCGTTTGCTCGGTACGAATGAGAACAGGTTTTCTAGTTCGTTCTGGGGAGACGACCGTTTTGGCTTCCGCCCAAAGAGCCTCTAAAAAATAGTTACTTTCAACGATGCCATTCTGCCGGGCAAGAGTATACTTCTCCAGCAGCATAGGGTTGCTTTTGCTGTCACTCGCGGCGGACATAAATGATGGATTGTGGAGTGTGTGAAGGCATGGATCGGTATGAGAGCCGTTTTGCAGGGCATGGCGACAAGAGCAGCCCCTCAAGCCTGTTTGTCCCTCTGCCTGACTCAAACCTCCGATCAGGTACTCTCCATCCATGCTATGCTCCGATGCTCAACAGACCGCGTTTATCCATGCCTTTGGGCGTTTGTGCCTGCGCGCACGTGGCAAATCATCGCCTCCTTTCATCGAGCAACCCCTGTTCCCTGGTAGAAAGCAAGAGAGCAAATTGACGCAGCATGTTTGAGGTTGCCACAGGGAAGCACCTGTGGCATTGTGGAGAGGAGTTATGCATGGCTCTTTCGAAAACGACCCTGGCCCAGCGCCCAGGTCCTTCGCCTCGTGTTCCCGGTCCTGCCGCGCAGAGAGCAGAACAGCAGATTCGCCACCATCTCGCCCGGGTCGAACAGTTCATTCACCAGCAGCGCCCGGAAAAGGCGCTGGCGCTCTTGCAAGCCCCCGGCACACCCCCTTCAAGTTGGCCTTTGCTCTGGCATCCAGGCTGGTATCTGTTCGCCGGGTGGGCCATGCTCCAGCAAAATCAGCCCAAGTCGGCCAGAGCGGCCTTCACCCAAGGGCTGAAGGCGCTCCAGCGGTTGATGCGTCGCCCCAGCGCAGCCAGGCGACCATTTCTCGGCGAGTGGCGTGAATGGCTGCATCATTTTCTGGGAATGAGCTTTTGCCTCGACGAGCAGCCCATTCAAGCGCTCTTCTATTACCGGCGCGGGCTGCGGGCCATCGGTGACGGCGTTGTACGTGACCCCAAACTGATGATGCTGATTCATAAGGGCATGGGTGAGGCTTACCTGACGCTGGGCCTTTATGCTGAAGCCATCGCTTTTTTTACTCAGGCTAAACACGATGGACAAGATGTGTGTACCCCCCACGATCAAGGACTTATCGAGTGGGGGCTAGGGCGCGCATATAAGTTTCAAGGAAATCTCACCCAAGCCAGCAGCGCATTCTCCCAGGCACTTCATATTTTTGAACGCCTGGACGCCAAACCGCTGGTTGCGCAGCTTCAGTCGCTTTTGGGCCTGATGCAGATTTGGTCGCATCACCAGGATGAGGCCGAGGTGCTTCTGCGCCAGGCGCTTGGCACCGCCAGGCGCACAGGTGATCTCTTTGCGCACGCCATCGCATCAGGGAACGTGGCAGCGCTGTATCTGGCGCAGGGGAAGGTTGAAAGAGCACTGCACACCGCCCAGGAGACCCTTGCTCTCCTCCAGGAGACACACAACCAGGACATCATGGGGTACCTCTATCTGACCCTGGCGCGCATCTTTGAATCACAGAGCAATCTTGCTGCCACGGAAGAAGCGCTGACATCTGCGATTATGGCGTTTCAACAGACACAGCACTATGGTCTGCTCGTTCGTGCGCGCGAACGCTATAGCACGTTCCTGGCAAAGCAGGGCCGCTTCCAAGAAGCATATGAACAGTTGCTCATGGCCCCCTATAAAACGGCTGCTTCGCTCTCAGCATAAGCGCTGCCTTGGACATAAAGTGCTCAGCGAAACCACTCAAGCCAGCGCAGACCTGCTAACCGGCAGAATCCGGCACTGGCTTGCATCCTCTTGCCTGGAATGGGCGAGCTTCAGGAGAAGATGTCGATGCGGTCGGGATTGATGCCATTCCAGGTGGCATTACTATTCTCGTTGCCAGTCACACGTATCTTGAGGATATGCTGCCCTGGCCCCAGGATCGGACTCACATATAGCAAGGTGTTGCCAGCATTCGTTGGCGCATAAAAATCCAGCATGGTTTCCGGCCTGCCATCCAGCGAAATGGCCGCGATTCCATGAGCCGGGCCAACGACCCCGTAAAACTCGATTTGCGTACCAGTGAACGAGATAGTCACATAATCATTGGCCGTATTATCCCAACTGTTGCTTCCATTGTAGAACCCGTAGTTATTGCCGTCACAGTTGGCGCAGTGGCCCCAACCGCTGCCAACATAATTCAACTGGTTCAAGCCAGACCCCTGAACGCTGTCGTCAACGGTGGTAAGGCTGCCACTCAAGGGAATCAACTGGATGCCGCTGCACTTCGCGTTATCAACCGCCGTCACAAACTGAATGGTCACCGTGCCACTGCTGGTAGCGGTGGTGTTGAAGGTCTCCTCGATAGCCTTATCGGCTCCCACCCTGGCATAAATGTCGAAGTTGGTCAGCACCTGTGTCCCGTTAATCGAGACGTTGAAGACTCGTTTGCCTGCCGCAGTCCAATAGATTTCGGCAAACTGAAGCGCAACAGCGTATCTGCCGTTTGCCGTCAGCCCGCCAATCGTATAGGTAAAGTTGCCATAGCGCTCCGTCTGATAGACGGCTTGCGGCGCAGGATTGCCCACCGCGCTGGTATCGATGGCAGCGGTCGTGGAAGCGGTCGTGCCGCCGCTGAAATCCTCATCAACGGCATAGCTGCCAGCCGCGCCGCCTCCACAGTTGATATTCACTCCCCACGAGCCGCTCTGTGGAATGATCTCGATGCCATCCGCCAGAGCATTATCGACCACTGTACTGAACTGGATGGTGATCTGGCCGCTGCTGGTGGCTGGTGCAGTAAACTGCTCGGCAACGGCTTTGTCCTTGGCCCCAGCCGTGGCAAAAATGTCGAAGTTGGAAAGCACCTGGCTTCCGTTGATCGAAACATTGAACAGGCGCTGCCCCGCGCTCGACCAGTAGGTTTCGGCGAAATCCAGGCGCACGATATACGACGCGCCGGGGGATAATCCGGGAAAAACATAGCTAAAGTTGCCATAGCGCTGGCTTTGATAGACCGCCTGCGGGGCAGGATTGCTTACCCCGCTGGTGTTGATGCTATCTGTGACGGTAGACGTGTTACTCGTGCCGCCCACGTAGTAGTTATCTGCCTGGTAGTTTCCGCTCTCGGCCCCGCCAGCGCTAATCGCATAGCTGCCGTTCTGAATGGTGGTTGGCTGGGTGCCGCTCCACTTAAAGGTGACGGTTGCCCCGGCTGGCAGCGTGTAGGTGAAGCCCTGGTTGCCCCAGGACACCTGGAACGTGCTGCTGCTGGACCCATCGTTATGCGCGACCACCACCTTGGCCCCATCAGGGTTTTTAAAGGCCACGTCCGCCAAGCTTCCCAGGGTATTGGAGGCGATATGATACGCGCCTGGCGTCACAAATTCGCTGAATTGCCCCAACTGGTAGAAGTCATTGTTATAGGTCACGCTACCGTTCGATTCGTTGACCGTCACCACTCCATGACAATCAGCACAGCCGCCGGTATGTGGGCCAAGGTTGGGGTCAAGCGCGAGATTCCAGAGTTCGACCGTCTGCGCAAAATTTTGGACCGACCCCATCAACAGGTCGATGGTCGAGATGGGCGCTTCCGATGTTCCCGTCGAGCATTCCGTCTCATAGGCCCCTGACTTGGGATAGGAACTATGCACCGTCGTCATCGCCGAAGGGCTGCCCGCGTAGCAATGCCAGGCGATACCGCCCATATCGCTGTTGGTCGTGGCATCGCCCAGCAGCGTATTGGCAAAGCTGGTGTCGTTCCAGTTGTGGTCATAGCCGAGAATCTTCGTGGACAGGCCAGCACTGGAAAGCGCGGGGCTGAGGTTGTTTTTGATGAAGTTGTCCTCACCGCTGGCCGCCCAGGACATACCCGGATAGGTGGAGGGCGCAAATTCCGGCTCATTTTGTGGGGTAATGGCGAAAATGGGAACCCCCTGGGCCTGGTACGCCTGGATGAACTTGACAAAATATTGGGCCAGCGGCCCGTAATCGCTCGAGATCAGGGTTCCCGTTGTCCCGTTAGACACGCCAAGCATGGACCCATTAGTCTTCATCCAGGCGGGCGGACTCCAGGGATTTGCCATAAACGTGAGACTGGGATTGAGCGCATGCGCCTGCTGTAATACGGGGATGATATACGCCAGGTCGTGATTGATTGAGAAGTTGGTAAGACTGGGATCGGTTTGGCCCGAGGGCAAATCATCGTACGAATATGGCCCATTGAGCGAAAAATCCGAGGCCCCCATGGGGATGCGCACAAAGCTCAGCCCGATACCCTGGGTCGGGCTGAAGAGGCGCTGCATCAGCGCAGTACGCTGGCTCGTGCTCATGTTGTCATAGATCAGCCAGGCGGAGGAATCAGTCACAGCAGCGCCAAAACCGGCCATTTGCTGCAATTCCTGATACTCATTGACCGTAATTGTTGATGCGTTTGGGGAGGGTGTGCCGAAGGCCAGATTCGCCTGTGGAGTAAGCTGATTACTGCCATCGCTGGTTGTCAGCCAGACCTGGACTGTTGGTCCCGCTGCCTGGACGCTGGTGGCCCCTGCCACGAAAAACGACACCAGCAGCACACAGCAGAGGGGAAGAAATAGCAGTTGTCGCCGGGAAAAAATGTTCACAGGAACCTCCTTGTTCTGAACTACGCCAACATCCCACTGCGCGAGAAGGAGGATAGGGTTTCCCAAGAAGAGTTCCTTCAGTATTCCACAACAGCACAGTACATGCAAGGATAAGGTTAGGAGAGAAGTACTGCTCAGCCTGCCTCTCCCTCGGCAGCATGATATCCTTAGAGAGAGCTTGAATGAGAGGAGGAAGCAGCCGTGCCAGCAGCGCAACGTGTATGGCAATTTTTCGGGCAGGTCTGGCGGTTTGTTCTTCAGCGGCGCACCATCGTCTGGGTAACCAGCGGCATCATCGCAGCCGTCATAGCCTCTTGCACTCTCGGCGCGAGCCTTGGCGCGCGTTCTCTGCCTCCCGCAGCGACTCCCACACCACCCCCCTTTCAAACACTTGCCGGAGCAGCCTACCTGACGCCGACGCCGACCCCATCGCCCACCCCCGCGCCCGCACCGCATGGCAGCGGTTCATGCTCACCCGTCGCAGGCCACGAAGACACGGCTATGGAAGCGTGGGAGTTGAATGCCGTCAATCAAGCACGCAAAGCAGCGGGCGTTGCCGCCCTCACGATTGATTCGCGCATTCATGGCGAAACGCTCGTCCACAGCGAGGACATGACCTGCTATGGCTTCGGCCACTACGTCCCTCCGGGGACGACGCCCGCCTCGCGCATGGCTGCCGCTGGTGTCTCCTTTACCTGGCACGGCGAAAATATCGGTGAAGCAGGCGAGGGCACCGATTTGCAAAAAGTAGAGTGGCTCTTCAACGTTATGATAACCGAAAAGCCCCCCAATGATGGACACCGCCAGAACATCCTCAGCCCCAATTTCACGCGAACCGGCATCGGCATTTATGTCGAAAATGGCGACGGAAGCCTCTGGCTCACAGAAGATTTCGCTGGCTAGCAGCGTGCGTGTCTCCGTGGCAACACCTCCTCGCTCTCGCCGCTTGCTCTGTTATAACAGGCACAGCATGTGCTATGTATAAAGGCGCAGGATAGTAGGATAGCCGGTCCATCCTTCGCTTGTTGCCGTCATCTGGTGATATACTATGTACGAACGTTTGAGGTATGTATCAGCGAACGACCAGATGGCAGCCTCAGCCGATGATGGACTCTGCACGAGAAAGAGGTTTCTAGTTATGGCGTTTGAACTCCCACCACTGCCTTACGACTACACCGCGCTCGAACCGTACATCGACGAGCAAACGATGCACCTCCACCACGACAAACACCATCAGACGTATGTCACGAATCTGAACAACGCATTGCAGGGCCAGAGCCAGTTTGAGAACCTAGCAGTCGAAGACCTCGTGCGCCGCATCAACGAGGTACCGGAAAATATCCGCACGGCGGTGCGCAACAACGGCGGCGGCCATGTCAACCACAGCATGTTCTGGCATATCATGAAGCCCAATGGCGGCGGTGAGCCTTCCGGCGCGCTGGCCCAGGCAATCAGCGAGGCGTTTGGCTCATTTGACCAGTTCAAGGCAGCCTTCAACGATGCCGGAACAAAACGCTTCGGCTCTGGCTGGGCCTGGCTCATCCTCGATAGCAGCGGCAAGCTGCAAGTCACCTCCACTGCAAACCAGGATAGCCCTCTAATGGAAGGGCATTTCCCCGTCATGGGCAACGATGTCTGGGAACACGCCTATTATCTCAAATACCAGAACCGTCGCGCTGACTACCTGGCGGCCTGGTGGAATGTCGTCAACTGGGACGAGATTGCCAAACGCTACGAGCGCGGCAAGAGCGGGCGCTAAGCGGCGTCTCGTTTTTCGCCCCATTGCAGCAGTCAGACCTATTTTAAACAGACACCCCCTCAGTGCGCTGAGGGGGTGTTTACGCAGGGCAGACTCTTCCCAGGCGCGACAGGTCAGACGACGGGATTAAGTTTCATCACCGTTCGGTCTGTTCCTTGAAAACTGCCCGCAGCAATAAATGCCGTCTGCCAGTTATAGGTATAGTCTATCTCTATGCCGATGGAGTCTTCGGTCGGCGGCGTGTCCACACGCGTGGAAGGCGCCCAGGTAGCCGGATTTGGCGCTTCGGGTGTGGTGGGAGGGCTGGGGCAGCCAGGATTGCCCGCGTACACCTGTTCGTTCGACGTGGGGTTCCCGTTGGGATCTGCCTGATAGATGACGATCCTGGTGATCGTCACCAGATTCAGGTTTTGTGTTGCGGCATAAACGGCTCCTAAGACGGCGCAATCGGCCCCCGCATTCGTATCTTCTTCAGCGCCAGTACGCGCGGCCTGGCGCGTGGCATAGACAATAGCCAGTTGATTATCCAGAAGGCTGCCCAGGTCAAGCGCGCCAGCCAGCAGCAGAAATAAAAAACTCAGGATCACAGCAAACTCAACCAACGCCTGCCCACGTTGCAGACGCCGCTTATCTCGTCCAGGCTGTTGTATGCCTGCCACTTCCCAGGCTTCCACGGCAGCGTCCTCCTAATCAAGCGTACAATATTAGAATGTCTGAGGTTCGATAAGTTGTATTGAGATGCTTGTCATGATAAGCTGGCCGCGCGCAGCGGAGACAAACGATGTCACCCAGTTATAGGCAAACGTGATGCGCACACCCAGATAATCGGCTGAATTGAATGTCGCATTACGCACATTGTAAGGCCAACCCAGTGTGCCTGGGCACTGATTCCCCTGCCCGTCATAGACATCTTCGTTGGGAGCCTGGGCACAGGTTGCCAGTGTTGCCGGAACTGAGCCGCTTTCGCTGGATTTGAATATTTCGATCATCGTAATCTGGCTGAACAGCAAGGCTGCCCCGCCAGACGTGGCGCTAAATATCGCCTGGATAATCTTGCTATCGGCGGCTGAATCGGTTGGCCCAAGGACTGCGCCCACACGCGCGCCTTCACGGGCGGCAAAACTGACGGTATTTACGCTTTGATAGAGAAAACAAAACTCAATCGTTCCAAAGATCACCGTCAAGAGCAGCGGAGCAACCAGGGCAAACTCCACGAGGGTCTGCCCTCTCTGCTGGCGACGCCCTCTTGAGGGTGGGGGAAGACGTTCTTCACTCATTACTCATCCTCTGAAACCGCACGGCTGCGTTTTGCCACCCTTCACCTCATCCGGCCAGGAGTGCCGCACCAGCCTCGTGGGCAGGCGCAGGCCAGGCACTCCGCTGAGATTATATGAATGCCGTCAGGCGGCGTCAATGCTTCCCCCCAAAAGGGCTATCGACACAGGCAAAAGTAATGACCGCGCCATCGCCCTCACCGATCTTGAATCGGTGAGGGCGATGGCGCGGTCATCGTAGGTGAGTTAGCGCTGAATAAACACCCAGGGCGTCGCCTGACGAGAGCGCTCTTCGTAACGCGCAATGGCATCGGCGTGCTGAAGCGTCCAGCCGATGTTATCCAGGCCCTTTAGCAGCGATTCTTTTTTGAAGGCGTCAAGGCTAAACGCGAAGCGCTCGCCAGATGGTCTGGTGACTGTCTGGCTGGGCAAATCCACCGTGAGACGATAGCCTTCGGAAGCCTGGGCTTCGCTAAAAAGCGTGTCGATCTCGCTATTATCGAGGGTGAGCGGCAGAATGCCGTTGTTGAAGCAGTTGTTATAGAAGATGTCCGCAAAACTGGGGGCGATGATGCAGCGGAAGCCCGATTCCAGCAGCGCCCAGGGCGCGTGCTCGCGCGAGGAGCCAGCGCCGAAGTTGGCGCGCGCCAGCAGAATCTGCGCGCCCTGATAGCGGGGCTGATTCAGCATAAAATCAGGATTAGGCGTAAATTGGTTGTCCAGATAGCGCCAGTTGGCAAAGAGTGCCGGGGCAAAACCTGTCCGGCGAATGGACTTGAGATAGCGGACGGGCGTGATGTCATCGGTATTGACATTCTCGCGGTCCAACGGGGCCACAATGGCATCAAGCGTCACAAACGGTTCCATGATCTTCTCTTTCCCTAGAACGACCCGCCTGGGATGGAAACAGCGCGAATATCGACAAAATGCCCCGCGACGGCGGCAGCGGCGGCCATGGCCGGGCTGACCAGATGCGTGCGGCCACCTTTGCCCTGGCGGCCCTCGAAGTTGCGGTTGCTGGTGGAGGCGCAGCGCTGGCCCGGCGCAAGCATATCGCCATTCATCGCCAGACACATGCTGCACCCCGACTCGCGCCATTCGAACCCGGCCTCGCGGAAAATATCGCTCAGCCCTTCTTCTTCAGCCTGGCGTTTGACGGTGGTGGAACCAGGCACGACAATGGCCGTGACGCCAGAAGCCACCTTGCGCCCTTGCGCGTAGCGCGCGGCCTCGCGCAAGTCTTCGATGCGCGAGTTGGTGCAGGAGCCGATAAAGACCATATCCAGGGGGATATCGGTGATCCTGGTTCCAGGCTTCAGGTCCATATAGCCCAGAGCGCGCTCCCAGGCTTTGCGCGTGTTGGGGTCTGGTGCCTGGTCCGGGTCGGGAACGATGCCGGTCACATCTGTGCCCAGGCCGGGGTTCGTGCCCCAGGTCACCTGCGGGGCGAGATTATCAACCCGCAGTTCGATGGACTTGTCATAGGACGCGCCTTCATCGGTGCGCAGCGAAAGCCAATACTGCGCGGCGCGCTCAAACTCCTCACCCTTGGGGGCAAAGGGCCGCCCGCGCACGTATTCAATAGTGCGCTCGTCGGGCGCGACCATCCCGGCGCGCGCTCCGGCCTCGATGCTCAGGTTGCATAGGGTCATGCGGCCCTCCAGGGAGAGCGCATGCGGTACGGAGCCGGTAAACTCGATGACGTAGCCGGTGCCAATGGCTGTGCCATATTTCGCCATGAAGGCCAGCGCCACATCCTTGGCAAAGACGCCTGTCGGCAGCGTGCCCTCAATGCGCACCTCCATAGTTTTGGGTCGCTTTTGCAAGAGGCACTGCGTGGCAAGCACATGCTCGACCTCGCTGGTGCCGATGCCTATGGCAAACGCGCCCAGCGCGCCATGCGTGGAGGTGTGCGAATCGCCGCAGACAACCGTCATGCCGGGGAGGGTAATGCCCAGTTCCGGGCCGATGACATGCACAATGCCCTGGCGCGGGTCGCTGAAGCCAAAGAACGGCAGCTTGTACTCGCTGGCGTTGTGCTCCATGGTGGCGATCATTTGCGCGCTGCTTTCGTCCACAATATCTTCGACGCGACGGCTGCGCGTGGGCACATTATGGTCCAGCGTGGTAAAGGTGGCGTTGGGCTGGCGCACTGCGCGCCCTGCCAGGCGAAGACCTTCAAACGCCTGCGGCGATGTGGCCTCATAGGCCAGGTGGCGATCAATATACAGGATGGTGGGTTCGCCAGCCTCCTCGCGGACGACATGCGCATCCCAAATCTTATCAAACAGCGTTTTGGGTGCTGCCATCAAAAGCTCCTTGTCAGATGCATCCAAGAGTTCACAGAGTTCACAGAATTCACGGTGCCTACAGCGTCTACACTGTCTACACTGTCTATGGTATCTCCAGCGTTTACAACGTTTACAGGGTTGGGGCTGCCGTGACGGATTCAGCGATGCGGCGTAGGTCCATCTCCTCGGCTACGCGGTTCTTGGACAAAAGCACCTTGACCATCTCAAATGCCTGGGTCAATTGCTCGCGGTCAAGGGTATAGCCTAACTCGCGCATCTGCGCATCCAGCGCGGCGCGCCCCGAAAGCTTGCCAACGAACATGCGCCGATCGGCAGCGCTCAGGCCCACCGATTCGGGCGTCATAATCTCGTAGGTGCGAGTGTCTTTCAGCACACCATCCTGGTGAATGCCGCCACCATGCGCGAAGGCGTTCGCGCCGACGATGGCCTTGGTCCACTGCGGCTGCATGCCACTGAGCTTCGCCACCAACCGGCTGGTTGGCATGATTTTGGTCGTATCGACCTTCACATCGACATCCAGATCGGCGCGGCGCGTGCGAATCGCCATCACCAGTTCTTCCGTGGCGGCGTTGCCCGCACGCTCGCCCAGGCCATTGATGCAGGTATCAACGCGATCAGCGCCGTTGCGAATGGCCTCCATGGCGTTGGCGACAGCCAGCCCCAGGTCATCGTGGCAGTGCGCCGAAAGCTGGATGCCGGGAAACTCCCGCTTGAGTTCGGCAATCAAATCGCCAAACTCCCAGGGCAACGCGAAGCCAACGGTATCGCAGATGGTGACGTGGCGCACGCCTTCTTTCCTGATGGCGTCCACTACCTCGAAGATGAAATCATGTTCGGTGCGTGTCGTGTCTTCCAGGGCAAAGTCGATGTTTTCCGTATAGCCCCGGCCCCGCGCGACGGCGGTGCGCGCCAGTTCCAACACTTCTTCGCGTGTCTTGCCCAGCTTTACCTGGCGATGCAGCGGTGAGGTGCTGATAAACGGCTGGATGGCCGACTGCGCCGCGTCCTTGACGGCTTCCCAGGCACGATCGATGTCCTGGGGAAACGAGCGACCAATCGCGCAAATTTCGGCGTTGGTGACGGTGCGGGCAATCAACTGCACGGCTTCAAATTCGCCCGGGCCAGAGATAGGGAAGCCACAATCCAGCGTATCAAAGCCCATATCCGCCAGCGCCTGGGCAATTTGCAGCTTTTCCTCTGGGAAGTAGTTGATGCCAGGCGTCTGCTCGCCATCGCGCAGGGTCGTCTCGTAGAACTTGATGATGCGGGTCATCGCTGCCTCCTTGTGATGTGTCGGCTTCTGCTCCTATTCCAGCCAGCTAAAAGGATAGCTTTCATCATCCAATGCTCTGGCATCGGTGGTGAAGCGCAGGGGATGGAAGGTATCGACCATCACCGCCAGTTCCTCGGTGCGCTCGGCTCCCAGGCTCTTTTCCACTGTCCCCGGATGCGGCCCATGCGCAATGCCGCGCGGGTGCAAGGTGATGGAAGAGACTTCGATGCCCTTGCGGCTGCCAAAGTTGCCGCTGACATAGTAGATCATCTCGTCGCTGTCGATGTTGCTGTGGTTATAGGGCACAGGCACAGAGAGCGGGTGATAATCCAGTTTGCGCGGGCAGAACGAGCACACCACAAACTGCGGCCCCTGGAAGGTCTGATGGACGGGCGGCGGCTGATGCACGCGCCCGGTGATCGGCTCGAAGTCGGCAATGTTGAAGATGTAGGGATACAGGTAACCGTCCCAGCCCACCAGATCAAGCGGGTGAAAGTCATAACCATAGCTCATCAGGGCGTTGTTGACTTTGATGCGCACTTCAAAGTCGCCGCGCTCCTCATGGATGGGCAACTCTTGCGGCAGGCGAAAGTCGCGGTCACTGAAGGGCGCGTGTTCGAGCAGTTGCCCGAACTCGTTGCGATAGCGACGCGGCGTCTCGATTGGCCCGTGCGCCTCCACGAACAAGAGGCGCGCGTTTTTGCTGTCAGAGACAATGCGATAGGTCGTGCCGCGCGGCAGGTTGACGTAATCGCCTTCTCGATAGGGGAGCGTGCCGAAGATCGTCTCGAAGCGACCCGTGCCCTCATGGACGAAATAGAGTTCGTCGCATTCAGCGTTGCGATAAAAGTAGGGCATTGGGTCGGTGGGCCGGACGACGCCGATGCTCACGTTGTCGTTGAACATGAGGATGCGCCGCCCGCTGATCGGGTCGCCGCCAGGGACCAGCGGCGCGGTTTTCAGGTGGTGATGGCGGTGCGTCGGTTGATGCCATTCCTCCAGCACGACATCGCTGTGCTTGGCAATCTTGCTGACGCGCGTCGGCTGATACTGATGATAGAGCAGCGAAAAGCAACCCGAAAAGCCTTCCACGCCGAACAGTTCTTCAGCGTAGAGCGTGCCGTCGGGCTTGCGAAACTGGGTGTGTCGCTTGGGGGGAATCTCTCCCAAGGCGTGGTAGCTGGGCATAGGAGGCTCCGTTTCTTGGGCCAATCGGCTAGACGATCGTGTTTTGGATAACGCCTAATCCATCAATCTCCAGTTCGACAACGTCGCCACGCTGAAGCCAGCGCAGTTGCTCGCGGCTGATGGGCGCGGGTGGGCGCTCGTCCGCCGGGAACGCTGGAATTGGCGGCGCAAGCTCCAACAGACAGCCGGTGCCCACCGTGCCGGAGCCGATGATATCGCCGGGCTTCAGCCAGACATTTTGTGAGGCGTGAGCAATCAACTGCGGGAAGCTGTAGTAGATGTCTTTAAAATTGCCGCGTGAGAGCTCCGCGCCGTTAACCCGCGCCAGCATGGTCATGTCGTAGCGCTCGCTCTGGCCGCTGCCGGTGCGCCTGTCGGCCAGTTCATCAGGCGTGACCAGCCAGGGGCCAAGCGAGGTGGCAAAGTCCTTGCCCTTGGCCGGGCCGAGGCTCATCAGCATCTCTTTGCGCTGCACGTCGCGGGCGCTCCAATCGTTCATGATGGTATAGCCAGCGATGTAGTCTGCCGCTTCTTCCACCGCAATGTCTTTGCCAGCTTTGCTAATCACACAGGCGATCTCCAGTTCATAATCCAGCCATTCGGTCCCTTTGGGATACGCGATGGTGTCATCGGGGCCGTTGATGGCGGCAGGATTGGAGAAGTAAAAGACGGGAATCTGATACCATTCGGGAATCATGCCCAGATTGCGCTTGGCCCGCGCTGTCTTGACATGCTGCTCGAAGGCGTAGAAGTCACGCACGCTGGGCGGTTCGGGAATGGGCGCGCGCAGATGTACTTCGTTCTCGGGATAGGCCAGCCCTGGCTCCAGCGCGAGCAGTTGGTCAGTAGGCAGAGCAGCCAGAGCGCTTACTACCTGGCGGGCGCTCTGGACGAAGCCGGGCGTGGCACGCAAGAGGTCCAGCAGCGTATCAGGCAGCGGACCCTCGCGCAGTTCAAGAGCAAGCGCGCCGGGCGCGTTGCCGCGTGCCCACTCGAAGACGATGGGCAGGTCAATGACCAGCCCACCGTGCAGCACGCCCGCCCGCCCGGAGCGGCCAGCCGGTCCCAGACCGGCAGCCAACTCGGCGGGCTGAAGGTCGAGCTTTTCAGGACGCAGAACGTAGGTGACGAGTTTCATCAGCAGGACGCTCCTACAGATTGCCGCGCAGCGCTTGTTCGCGCTCGATTGCCTCAAAGAGCGCCTTGAAGTTGCCCTCGCCGAAGCCGCGCGACCCCTTGCGCTCGATGACCTCGAAGAAGACGGTGGGCCGGTCCTGCACGTTCCTGGTGAAGATTTGCAGCAGATAGCCCTCGTCGTCGCGGTCCACCAGCACGCCCAGCCGAGCAATTTCGGCCATCGGCTCGTCGATCTTGCCAACACGCCCCTCAAGCTCCTCATAGTAGCTGGAGATGGCGGGGATAAACTCGACGCCTTGCAGCTTCAACTGATCGACCGTCGCAATGATGTCATCGGTCACCATGGCGATATGCTGCACGCCGGGCGTTTTGTAATAATCCAGATACTCTTCGATTTGCGACTTCTTCTTACCCTGGGCAGGCTCGTTAATGGGGAACTTAATGCGCCCGCTGCCGTTCTGCATCACCTTGGACATCAGCGCTGAATATTCGGTGCTGATGGCCTCATCGGTGAAGTGAATCAGTTGGGTGAAGCCCAGGATGCGCGCGTAGAAATCCACCCACTCGTTCATCTTGCCAAGCTCGACATTGCCCACAATATGATCGATGGCTTTCAAGCCAGCGCTGCGGGAACGGGCTTCCGGCGGGGTGGGAACGGATTTGAAGCCGGGCAAAAAGGGTCCGGCATAGTCCTGGCGCTCGACAAAGGTATGCACGGTTTCGCCATAGGTAGCTATGGATGCCAGCGTGACCCGACCAAATTCATCCTCGATGGTCCTGGGTTCCATCACCCCTCTGGCTCCACGTCTGGTCGTCTCTTCATAAGAGCGGCGCGCGTCATCGACGGTCAGGGCCACGACCTTGACGCCATCTCCGTGCAGTTTGACGTGCTCGGAAATGGGGTGGTCAGGCTGGAGCGCCGTTGTAAAGACAAAGCGAATGTCGCCCTGGGCCAACACATAGCTGGTGTGGTCACGGACGCCTGTTTCCAGCCCGCTGTAGGCAATGGGTGTGAAGCCGAAAGCGTGGCTGTAGAAATAAGCGGTCTGTTTGGCGTTGCCAACGTAGAACTCGACGTGGTCGAACCCTTGCAAGGGCAAAAAGTCTTGCTCAGCCATAAAGTAGCCTCCAAAGCTCAATGCTCGTTCAAAGGGGGGAGAAGAGCATGCGCGGGCTGCTGGTCACTCCTGAAACCCCTTTGTTTCTGGATAGTGAACGGATGCGCTTTTCTGCTCAAAGAGGCGCATGGGAAGTTCGCAGCCTCATTATATCAGCAAGAGCAGGGGATGGGCAACCGATGTCAGGAAGACGCATAGCGCACTGCTTCTTGTGCTGCTGAAGGCTGATAATGCAGCAACCTTGTAAGGGGATAGGTCGTCCCGCCCCTTTCTAGCGCGAACTGGCATGATAACGAAAAATTTGTTAATATATCTACTGTGGAACCAGGGTTGAGCGTCGTTGAGTGGATAATCCGATGTTTAGACAACCAGTACGTCCTTGACATTTAACGAAAAATTTGTTAGGATAGCTCCCATGGAACAACTAACGAACGCCGCCGAGCGGATCATCAGGCGCTTTGGCGGCCAGAGCGCTCTGGCCGCCCTGCTCGGCAAGCGGCAGAGCACAATCGAACACTGGGCGAGGACGGGGCGGGTGCCGGCCCAATGGCACGTGCCACTCATGTCGCTCGGACGCCAGAGAGGTGTGATCTTGGAAGCAAAAGACTTCGTCGAACTCCAGCCCAACCCGATCCAGTCGGCAGAGGGCCGCCTCGGTATCCTGCTCGTCGGCCTCGGTGCCGTCGCCTCGACGTTCATCAGCGGCGTCGAGCACGCCCGTCGCGGCAGCGGTCGGCCCGTCGGCTCGCTGACCCAGATGGGCACCATTCGCCTTGGCAAGCGAACGGAAAACCGCTCGCCCCTCATCCGCGAGTTCGTCCCGCTCGCGAACCTGGACGAACTCGTCTTCGGCGCCTGGGACCCTTTCCCCGACAACGCCTACGAGGCAGCAGTGAAGTGCGGCGTCCTCGACCGCCACGAACACATCGAACCCATCGCCGACTTCCTCACGTCCATCAAGCCTATGTCGGCTGCCTTTGACCAGCACTACGTCAAGCGCCTCAACGGGCCAAACGTCAAGCGCGGCACGAAGAGGGAGCTGACCGAGCAGATTCGCGCGGACATGCGCACCTTCAAGTCCGCAAACCAGTGCGACCGCCTCGTCATGGTCTGGTGCGCCTCGACCGAGACCTACCTGGAGGAGGGGCCAAGCCACCTCACCCTCGAAAGCTTCGAGGCGGCGCTGGAGGCCGACGACGCAACGATCGCCCCCTCAATGCTCTACGCCTATGCCGCCCTGATGGAAGGCATCCCCTTTGCCAACGGCGCCCCCAACCTGACAGCTGACATCCCGGCGCTGGTCAAGCTGGCAAACGACCAGGGCGTTCCGATCTGCGGCAAGGACTTCAAGACCGGCCAGACCCTGATCAAGACGGTGCTCGCACCGATGCTGAAGGCGCGCCTGCTCGGCCTCAACGGCTGGTACTCGACGAACATCCTCGGCAACCGCGACGGTGAGGTGCTCGACGACCCGGCGAGCTTCAAGACCAAGGAGGAGTCGAAGCTCGGCGTCCTCGAGTCCATCCTCCAGCCCCAGCTCTACCCCGAACTCTATGGCGACGTCTATCACAAGGTGCGGATCAACTATTACCCGCCCCGGAGCGACAACAAAGAGGGCTGGGACAACATCGACCTCTTCGGCTGGCTCGGCTACCCCATGCAGGTCAAGATCGACTTCCTGTGCCGCGATTCGATTCTCGCCGCGCCCCTTCTGCTTGACCTCGCTCTTTTCCTCGACCTCGCCAAGCGAGCCAGCATGAAGGGCATCCAGGAATGGCTGTCCTTCTATTTCAAAAGCCCGCAGCACGCCGCCACGGTGTACCCGGAACACGACCTTTTCATCCAGCAGACGAAGCTGAAGAACACGCTGCGCTGGATGATGGGCGAAGAGCAGATCACCCACCTCGGCCTCGAGTACTACCAGGAGGAATAACGGGGAGCCGCGACTGAACGGAGGGCGGGTCTGAGACCCGCCCTCGAGGCGGTGTGGTCAAGCACCAGCGCGCAGAGATCGTCGTGCCGCTGCGGAAGCGGCACGACGATCTCTGCGCGCTGGCGAACCCAGCCAACCACAGCAGAAACGATGCGGAGGCTGATCCAACCGCACGGCCAGCTCGCCAGCCCAGGTCTGCGAACCACGCGCCGAGGCGCGCTCGCCCTCACAATCTCCTGAAGAACCAATCACCACATCAATCACCACAGGTGGTGATGTCTGCTCACCACATCAAAGGGTATCTTCTGATCAGAGCAAAGGACATATGCAATGACTCGGAGCTTCAGCCCGAGGAAGAATAGGAATGCCCTTACTCTCGGTAGCCCGCATCAGGCCCGGCCAGGCTGATCCGCAAGATGCCGAACAGCGAGATAAACGATGGCGCCCTACGAACGAATGCGTTCAATCGAGCAGACCGCACCAATGAAAGGAAATAAACACATGACTACCACCGAGCAAACCGCGCAGACTGAGAAAGCAAAGCGCATCGTCAGCACCAAGGGGCGCAGGGCAGAAATCGTGATTGCGGCCCTGTTCCTGGTAACCGCAGCCGCCAGTATCCCTGGGGCTGTTGTCCTGGATTCGATACTCAACGCCTCCAATTATCTGGCCCAGGTGTTCCCGAACCGAGGGGCCGTCGAATGGGGGACCCTGCTGTGGTCGATCAACAACATCGGGATCGTCTTCATTGCGGTGTTTGCGTTTGGCGTGCTCAGAAAACTCGATGAAGCCCTCGCGGTTGGGTACCTGGCTTGCCGGATCATCGAGGGCACCATTATGATGATTGGCATCACCGCTACCTTGCTACTGATACCGTTGAGCCAGAAGTTCCTCCAGGCTGGTGTCCCCCAAGGCTCATGGTTTCTGACGATTGGCGACGTCCTCAAGCAGGCGGAGTTCCTTGGCCTGACGGGGCTCTCTCTGCCGATGCTCGGGCTTGGCGGATTGCTCTTTACATGGATATTGTTCCGATTCCGACTCGTTCCGCGAGTGATCTCGGTAGTGGGCTTGATCGGCTACGCCGTGGTGTTGGTTGGGAGTATTGCCGGCTGGTTCGGTCTGATCGACGTGGCACCGGGGGGCAATGGAACGATCTTTGCCCTTCCCGTCGCAACGTTCGAGATCATCCTGCTCCCCTTCTGGCTGTTATTCAGAGGCTTCAAGACGCCGGACGCATCCGAGCACATCGTCGCCGCGCAGTGAACGCCACCGTCGCTGGCGGTCCCTCTCGTGGTCGCCGCCAGCGGTGGAGTGCTTCCTTCCTGACAATGTACACTGAAAAGGATTGAGACCGGTATGTGACCTCTATTACAGAACGCTCAGCAGGGCTTATCGAGGGCACCTGCTGAGCGTCGGTCAGGTCAGCACGTGAGGAGGCTGCTGAGGTCGCGCTATTTCACTGTTCAGCCCCACGTGCTGCTCACATTTAACTCACCCGTCGGCAAAGGGCGATGATGGGGAACTGACGAACCATCTTCGTCTGATGCTCTGCCACAATGGGATGCAACGCCACTGCCTGGTTCCAGAGTTGCTCCCGCTCTGGTCCTTCGATGAGCACCGCATTGGCGTCGAATGCCTCCCTCCCGATCTCGACCTGGACACGGGGGTGCGTGACCAGGTTGTGCTACCAATCCGGGTGCCTGGGCGCTCCCTGTTTGGCGGCAATCACGATCAAGCGCTCGCCATCGCGGAGATAGCCCAGCAGTGTTGCATGCGGTTGGCCGCTCCTGGCACCGGTCGTCGTCAGGACTAGCAGCGGGGTGTGGGCCAACGGTCCCTCGACGCTGCCCTCGTTGGCGCGGAACTCCTCAACCAGGCGGCGATTGGAGGCGTTGGAGGCGCTCATGCCCCCTCCTGTCGTCGAAGTCGATCACGTAGGCAGCTTCCTCATCTCAGCATCTGCTCCTGTGTAGCTGGCGCGATAGCCCAGCAGCAGGGCCAGCAGCTTGAGCGCCAGGAAGATGCCCTTTTGGAGGACAATGGGTGGGCCAGCCAAATAGGCTTCGTATTCCAACGCCAGCAGCGCCATCTGGAGCACGTTGGGTTTCACCAGGTGCGTGGGATTCTTCCCACGGCTGCCCAGTACGGCCAGGCTTTCAATAAAGTCTTCGATGCGCAAGGCGGGGCGAAACTCAATCAGGATGCGGACTGGCGTCTGGCCGCCATTGCCCCAGGTATGAGAGGTCTGTGCCGGGACGGTCACCTGTTCTCTGGCCCGTAAGAACTGGTTTGTCCCGTTGATCTGGATACGCGCTGTGCCTTCTAGCACCTCGAAGTGCTCTTGCTGATGCAGATGGAGATGGGCCGGTGGGCCGCTAAACGCGGCTGATCGTCGCTCCTCGAAGCGGACGAGAGCACCTCCCGTCTCCTGGGCCGTTTGATAGAAGATCGTCTGATCCCCAGTGCGCGGGTTTTCCAGCATCTGGCCGCTTGTTGCCATAGGTTCCTCACTTCCACATGCAAATCCCTTGCTAAGGGCGGGATAGCAACATCGCCATATCGTAGGAGGCTCCTTCCCCTTGATTATAGCAGATACGCACTGTGGCACGTTCAGGTGCCGCTCGCTTCGTCCCTACGAGCCAGGCGCTCTCGCGTTGCCTCAGCTTTCAGCGCTTCCTGCCACCACCGCCATAAGAGCGCGAGGGCTTCCTCACTCACCAGAGACGCACGTGTCTAGCACAGTTGGCAGAGGCGTGCACGGCCACCGTACGCCAACAACCGGCAGGAAAAGCGCCCGTTCCCCCACACGCCGCCAGCAAAGCACGTGCGCTTGCTTTCTCGCCCTTCCTCTGCTACACTGGCTTCTGCAAGCAGACGTTTCGGAAGGAAGCCGTTTCTTTCCTACCCCTACTCTGTTGAAGCACCAGGAGGAAATGCTCTCATGGTTCAACCCGCTACTGACCTCATCCTCACTTCCCCGGCGTACGATGCGATTGTCATTGGTGCCCGCTGTGCTGGCTCGCCGACGGCCATGCTGCTGGCACGCAAAGGCTACAGGGTGCTGTTGCTGGAACGCGCCACCTTCCCCAGCGAGGTGCCCAGATGCCACCTCATCCAAGCCCCCGGCACCGCCCGGCTCAAACGCTGGGGCTTGCTCGACCGCGTCATCGCCTCCAACTGCCCTCCGATTCCTCAGCTCACCCTGGTCCTGGGTCCGTTCGCCCTCACGAGCGCTCCACCCCTGGCCGATGAGGAAGCCCCGATCTATGCCCCCCCGTCATGGGCTGCTCGATCAAATCCTGGCGGAAGCCGCCGTGGAGGCTGGGGCCGAACTGCGTGAAGGCTTTACGGTGGAGGAACTCCTCTCTGGCGACCGCGTCACTGGGATACGTGGGCAGGGGAAAGGCGGCCAGCCAGTCATCGAAACGGCACCAATCGTGATTGGCGCCGATGGCCTGCATTCCCTGGTGGCGCGCACCGTCCAGGCTCCCCACTATCATGAGCAGCACACTCTGACGTGTGCCTACTTCAGCTACTTTAGCGGTCTGCCTGTGGAGGGGGCCACCATCTACGCTCGAGAGCGGCGCTTCCTTGGCGCATTCCCCACCAACAATGGGCGGACCTGTGTCGCGCTGCAACTGCCCATCGAGGACCTTGACGCCTTCCGTATCGACATTGCGGGCCACTTCTTCCAAACGCTGGAGTTGGTGCCAGAATTGGCGGACCGGGTACGTGCGGCCCAGCGTGAAGAGCGCTTCCTGGGGGCGACCGATATGCCCAATTTCTTCCGGAAGCCCTATGGACCAGGCTGGGCTCTGGTGGGCGATGCGGGGTATCATAAAGACCCTTATACCGCCCAGGGCATCGCTGATGCCTTCCTGGGGGCAGAGTTGCTCAGTGAAGCGCTGGATGCCGGATGGAGTGGGCGCCGCGACCTGGCGGCAGCGCTCGCGGACTATGAACAGCAGCGCAATATGGACGCGCTGCCCAAATTCGAGTTGAACTGTCAATTGGCGAGCCTGGAACCACCGCCGCCTGAGATGCACCGGCTCTTTGGTGCTCTTGTGACCAACCCAGTCGAACGGGCCCACTCTTTCGGGACGATTGTTGGGACCGTCTCCATCCCGGAATTCTTCGCGCCCGCCAATCTCCAGCGTATCCTGACGGAGAGCGGACCGGGCGAGGTGGCCTTCCCAGACTTAAGCCGATCTTTCTGCGCTGAGAGCCCGTGCTTCACATCTCCCGTGGGACTGGCGAAGCGCTGGCCCTCAGCACTGCAAGGAGAGTGGCTCAGCCGAGAGGATTTTGGAGCGGGCCGCCGTGCTCGATGGCATTGCCCTCTCGCTGCGCCTGAAAAGGAACGGTACGCCCTTTGGGAAAACGACCTGAAGGGAATCTTGCACTTGGTAGAGGCTTAAGCAGAATATCGCGCTTTGAACAAGGACGCAGCCTTTTGCGGATCATGCAGTAATGCCATCCGGTATTCCAACATCCAGTGAAGCGTTTCAAGCATCTGATCATATTCCGCTTTCTTCCGTTCGATTTCTTCGATCTTTTGGCGAATCCATTCGATGACTTGTTGCTCGGTACGTGAATGGGTATCCTGCGCTTGCAAGACGTCCTTCAGTTCTGCAAGCGAACACCCCAAACCTTGAAACTTTTTGATGAGTTTGAGCCGTTCAATCACCTCGTCGGAATAGGTGCGATAATTATTTTCCTCTCTTTGCACATGCCGACTGTCCAACAAGCCTTCCTTTTCATAAAAGCGAATGGTGTGGATGGTTAACCCCGTTTGTTCAGCTAATTCGTGTATCCGCATATATCCCCTCCTCACAAAGACTTGCTATAGAGTGAACTCTATAGTTTAGAGTTCTATTGTGCAAGGCATACGACACTACAACTGCAAAAGGAGCTTATCATCATGCGTGTTTTCGTCACAGGAGCGCCAGGCTTCATCGGTACCGCCGTTGTCCGCGAACTCCTCGATGCCGGGCATCAGGTCGTTGGTCTGACCCGTTCAGACGCTGGCGCCGAGGTCCTGAAGAAAGCCGGGGCTGAGGTGCATCGCGGTTCCCTTGACGACCTCGACAGCCTTCACCGCGGCGCTGCGGCTGCCGACGGCGTCATTCACCTGGCATTTAATCACAACTTCTCGGACTTCGCCGCCGCGCTTACTGCCGATCTGCGCGCTGTCGAGACCATGGGAGCGGCGCTCGAAGGCACAGGCAAGCCGTTCGTGACCACCGCTCACTTACGCGGGGAAGCATCGGAGCACGCGACGCTCACCCTGGCTGGAGTGCGATCATCGGTTGTCTCGCTCTCTCTGTCCGTACATGGCGAGGGCGACCATCACGGCTTCGTGCCGAGATTGATCGCCATTGCCCGCGAGAAGGGCGTCTCTGCCTACATCGGCGACGGGTCCAATCGCTGGCCTGCTGTCCATCGCCTCGATGCGGCGACCCTGTACCGCCTGGCACTGGAAGCCGCCCCGGCTGGGGCGCGGCTTGATGGCGTTGGCGACGAGGGGGTGCCATTCCGCGACATCGCCGGGGTCATTGGTCGGCACCTGAACTTGCCGCTGGTCAGCATTGCCCCTGAAGAGGCAGGCGACCACTTCGGCGCTTTTCTCGGCACTGTGGCGGCACGTGACCTCCCGAGGTCGAGTGTAGCGACCCAGGAACTCCTGGGATGGCGACCTGTACATCCTGGACTGATCGCGGATATCGATCGGCATTACTTCAATAGTTGATATGAAGCGTGGGGTGACGAGAAGCCCACCCAGGGATGCAGGCGAGTAACGCCACAAGCCGAGATTCGGGCAAAGAGCGGCCACAGCAGGCTCCGACGAGTTTGCGATCCGCAGCCACAGAGAGGGCCGGAAAGAGCAAGCGTTCGACAAATCAGCGTCCCGCGTTGTATGCTCCGCATGTGGCTGACTCTGATTGAGCGTCGTTGAATCCTCCTGTGGCCGCTTTTGCGCGTATTTCAGCTTCCAGCGAATAGGCATCTTTAGGCAGAGGAAACCCGCTTTAGCCTTCTAAAGGGCTGCTATTACGCCAAAATCCGGAGCATCTTCGGGATAAGGTTGGCAGCAGAATTCCAGGCGGAAGCGGCTAGGCTCCCCCTCGGCAGTAGCACGTATATTACGCCAGTTCGGGCTAAGCCGACACCACAGCAGCCGAGAACAAGGCCAAAACGGCCACAAGAGGGGTTGATTTCTTGAAATGCCTCGATATACTGGGGGTCAGGTGGCGCAGCAACCGATGCATGCAGGACAGGTTTGATGAAGCAGCTTGGGGAGGTGGCAATGCAGCAGAACACGTTCAGTTCGCCAGTCATCCGACTGGCGGAACTTATGGCGTCGCTTTCCCTGGCAACCGATCTAGGCATGGGCCAGCCGTTGGAGCACGCTCTGTGTTCGTGTGTGCTGGCCGTCCGGCTAGGTGAGTTGCTGGGATTGGGCGAAGAGGAGCTGCGCGAGGTCTATTATCTGGCCCTGCTGCATCATATCGGCTGTACGGCTGACACCTACCGCATGGCAGCGCTCTTTGGCGACGAACTGATGCTGCGTACCGAGGCTGCTGCGGTTGATAGCACGCAGGCGCTCCAGGCCATCAGCATGTTGGTGCGCACCATCCGCCGATCACAGGAGGGGGCCTCACCCGTCCAGCTCGCTCGCAAACTGGCCCAGGGGATACTGACCGCGGCCAGCCTGATGCAAGAGGAATACGCTGGTTTTTGCGAAGTGGCCGAGCGGTTAGCCGGGCGGCTTGGCTTTGACGAGCGCATGCTCCAGGCGCTGGGGCAGACCTTCGAGCGTTGGGATGGCAAGGGAGCGCCTGCCGGACTGAAGGGCGAGGAGATTGCGCGTTCGGTGCGCATCGTCACGTTGGCCCAGGATATGATCACCTTTCAGCGCCTGGATGGCAGCGACGCAGCGGTGGCGACAGCTCGGCAGCGCACAGGCGCGACGTACGATCCGCAGATCGTGGACTGCTTCTGTCGGCAAGCATCACCGCTGCTCGCCGGACTGGAAGAGGACCCCTCCTGGGAGCAGGTGCTTGCGCTGGAGCCAGGCGTGCGTGTCTATCTGGCGAATGAGCAGTTTGATGCTGCTTGCCAGGCTATTGCGGACTTTGTGGACCTCAAGTCACCGTATCTGCTGGGGCACTCCAGCGGCGTCGCCGAACTCAGCGCCAGAGCGGCACGCCAGTGTGGGTTGCCTGAGGTCGATGCGGTCGCGCTTCGCAGAGCCGGTTGGCTACATGATCTTGGGCGGGTGGGTGTCTCCGCTGGCATCTGGGGCAAGACTGGGCCGCTCACCCAGCGTGAATGGGAGCACGTGCGCCTTCATCCCTATTACACCGAGCGTATCCTGGCGCGGCCTGGCCCGCTGGCAGAGCTAGGCACCTTGGCTGCACTGCATCATGAGCGGCTGGATGGCTCTGGCTATCATCGCAACCTTTCCGCGAGCCCGCTTTCCCCTGCTGCTCGCATCCTCGCTGCTGCTGATGTCTATCACGCGATGCTTGAGCCACGCCCGCATCGCCCGGCGCGCACCGCTGAAGCGGCAGCCCTGGAGCTCCGCCGCGAGGTGCGCGCCGGACGGCTGGATGGCGAGGCGGTCAACGCGGTGCTGGCGGCGGCAGGGAATCGAATGCCTGGTGCCCGCAGGGAATTGGTAGCGGGCCTCTCCGAACGCGAACTGGAGGTGCTGCGCCTCATCGCGCGTGGAAACTCTAAAAAGCAGATTGCGGCGCTGCTAACCATCTCCGAAAAGACGGTCGATAATCATATTCAGCATCTCTATATCAAAGCGGGCGTCTCCAGCCGCGCCGGGGCAACGCTCTTTGCAATGGAGCATGGTCTTCTGGCTCCGGTGGGCTGAGGCTGAAAAATAGGGTGATCGCCCTATGTCATCTCCTTGTGGGTCGCGTAGTCTTTACTCAGACGACAGGAATCCCGCCTGTCGAGTGATGTAGTAACAACTACAGACTCATTGCCAAAAGGAGATACATCCATGACCACCGAAGAAACCAGAGCATTTCTCCGCACAAAAACTACGACTGCCCCTTTGACCACCCTTTCGGCGGGCGAGTTAGCGGGCCTGATCGCTCGCGGCGAGGTGTCCGCTGTTGAGGCTGTCGAGGCCCACATCGAGCGTATCGAGCAGATGAATCCCGCGCTTAATGCGGTGGTCGTGAAGCGCTATGAGACGGCCCACGCCGAAGCGCGCCAGGCCGATGAGCGCCGTGCAGCGGGCGAAGCGCTTGGTCCGCTGCACGGCGTGCCCATTACCATCAAGGAATGCCTGGACCTGGAGGGCACGCCCTCCACCTTTGGCCTGCCCTCGCGGACAAAACTGCTCGCCACAGAGGATGATGTCTATGTAGCGCGGATGCGCGAGGCGGGGGCAATTATCCTGGGTAAAACCAACGTAGCCCAATTGTTGTTCTACTATGAGAGTGATAACCCGCTCTACGGGCGCACGAAGAATCCCTGGAACCTGGATCGCACCCCCGGCGGCAGCAGCGGCGGTCAGGCAGCGATCATCGCGGCAGGCGGATCGCCGCTGGGATTGGGCACGGACATTGGTGGCAGTCTGCGCGTCCCCGCGACGTTCTGCGGCATCGCCAGCATGAAGCCAACAGCTGGGCGTTTCCCTGATGCCGGGCGCTACAGCGTGCCCATTGGACAGCGTGCCATCGTCAGCCAGGTAGGAGTGCTGGCGCGTCAGGTGAGCGATGTGGCGCTGGGGCTGGAGGTGATCAATGGAGGGCGTAATCCCGTCACCGAGCCGCCCATGCCGCTGGGCAATCCGGCGACGGTGGATGTCTCCAGGCTGCGCGTCGCCTGCTATACCGACGATGGCACCTTCCAGGTGGCGCCTGCCGTGCGCCGCGCGGTGCAGGAGGCTGCTGAATTGCTCAGAACTGCTGGCGCGCAGGTCACGGCCTGGACGCCTCCTGATGTCCGTCAGGCCGCTGCTCTCTGGCTGGGTATCATGGCCGCCGACGGTGCGAGAGGTTTCAAACAGATGCTTGGCCGGGATAAACGCGACCCGCGTGTAGCGCCGTTCCTCTTGTTTGCCGGACGTTCGCGTCCGTTCCTCGCGCTCCTGGGAGGGCCGCTACGGTCGATGGGGCAGCGTGGTCTGGCGGAGACGCTACACGCCTTTGGGCATACGAATACCCATCACTACTGGGGTTTAGTTGAGGCGCAGATGGAGTATCAGGCGCAGTTCTTGCGTGCCCTTGATCATGATGCAGGTGGCCCCTTTGATGTGATTCTTTGTCCAGCCAACGCGCTACCCCCCTATACGCATGGCAGTTTCTACGATCTACTCACCGCTGGGGCCTATGCCACGCTCTATAATGTGCTGGGCTATCCCGCCGGGGTGGTTCCTGTGACTCGCGTGCGCCCTGGTGAAGATGTTGGCCGTGCGGCCTCTCGCGACAGGATGCAGAAAGCCGCGCGCAATGTGGAGCTTGGCAGCGTTGGCCTGCCGGTAGGGGTGCAGGTGGTGGCGCGACCCTGGCGCGAACATGTGGCCCTGGCGGTTATGGGGGCCATCGAGCAGGCCGCCGCACCGTGCCCGGATTATCCAGGGCTGCTGGCCCTGGCGAAGAAAGCCACCTGAGCTGTCTCTGACCTGATGGGCACGACGCTCGGTGGAGAGCCGTCGGGGACGTGCAACCACGGCCACTTGCGGCTGCACCCCACGCGAACCCATCTCCCCTACTGGTGGCTGCCTTAGCCTTGCTCTCAGTTGCTGGCGGTGACCGAATTAGCTCGCCTGGCTACGACACGAGGCGAGTATACCCTGGCGTGCGCATTGCTCGAGGAGGCGCTCTCCCTCTATCAAGCCCTGGGCGATCTCTTTCGCATCGGGCATGTGCTCCACCTGCTCTCGCGTGTGTACTTTGTGTCGCAGGGCGGCCTGGGCAGGGCTGCGGCCCAGGCCGAGCAGGGTCTGGCGCTCAACAGAGCGGTCGGTAGCAAATTGTTCATCGCGAGCTTGCTCTGGCTGCTGGCAGAGATATACCTGGTGCAGAGGGAGCAGAACCAGGCCCGCGAGCTGGCCGAAGAGAGCGTGGCAATCTTCAGGGAGGTAGGTTCTGGGGGAGACAGTGCCGCTGCGCGCCTGAGCCTGGCCCGCATCGTAGCATCCCAGGGCGACCGTGCGGCGGCAGCTACTCTCTACCAGGAGAGCCTGGCACTGTTGCACCAGCGAGGCGACCAAGAGTCCATCGCTGCCTGTCTGGAAAGGCTGGGAGCAGTGGTAGCTGCACCGGGACCTGGAGTGGCGCCACCTGTCGGCATCCTGCCTGAAGGGCGGGGAACGCGGTGGGCTGCCCAGCTCTGGGGAGCGGCAGAAGCCTTACGAGAGCAGATAGGCGCCTCTCTGCCGCCTGTGTACCGCAGCGACCATGAACAGGCCGTGACCGCCGCACGCTCGGCGTCCGGGGAGAAGGGCTTTGCCGCTGCCTGGGCGGAGGGTCGTTCTATGACGCCCGAGCAGGCGCTGGCCGCCCAGGGTCAGGCGCTCCAGCCGAAGCCCGCCCCACCAGCCAGATCAGCCACCGCCTATCCCGGCGGGTTGACCGCCCGCGAAGTCGAGGTCTTGCCGCTGGTGGCAGAGGGACTGACCGATGCGCAAATTGCCGAGCGTCTCATCATCAGGCCACGCACGGTCAATAACCACCTGACGTCTATCTATAGCAAGCTAGCTATATCATCTCGGGCTGCGGCTACGCGCTACACTCTCGAGCGGCAGTTGATCTGAATGCTCGCTTCCCCTGGAGAGGCACCATTCTCGACATGGCCCTTCCGTCCGTATTCTCTCCAGCCCGCATTTTCCTGGCACCCTGCCCATAAGTGCTTCTACCTACGGCTGCCTCGTGCTGTCCGCGTTTTGATCTCGAAACACGGGAAGCCATGTGAAGAAGAGCTTGGCAGCAATCTTCACACGGCCTCCTGTGTCGTTTCTCATGATGGGAAAATCAAACAACCCCTTCCCACAGACTGGACCGGGTTCTATACTAGAGCCTGCTTAAGCATGGGATAAGGGAAACGATAAAGACCTCTTGTCGCTGCGAAGCGCTAACAGGTAATCAATCCTCGCCGAATCGCGGGGCTTGATTCCTCCCGAAGCCCTGCCTGGTGCTGGACAGAGACAGGAGGGACAGGCCCACCATGATCAGCACGAGCATGATGCCATGCAGAATGAGGTTGAGTGGGGTGCGGATGCTCGCGTCGCGGGTGATCGCAAATACCCCAGCCAGCACACCGACCAGGATGAGAATCTGCGTGATGAGCGCGTTCTTCCGCGCCCAGCGTTGGCGCGTGAATATCGCGTAAGCGCTGATGACACAGCCGATGCCGCATAACCCCTCAACGATCATCGCGGCAAAGAGCGATGGGACGCCAAAAGCGCCGGTGTGCAGTGCTGAGGCTACCAGAAAGATGATGGCTTCGCAGACCACCACCAAGCGGAAGAGCATGAATGTGCTGGTCTGCTGTTGCAAAGAAATCTGACTCATCGATGGCTCCTTTTCATTATCCCCATCTGAGGGTCCAATCTCAGTATGCCCTGGGAAGATGACAGGAGCATGAAGGTGGCTGCCCGATTTTGTCATCGATTTGTCATCTACGCTGCGTTCCGCTGCCTCCTTCAACAGTGGCAGGCGCACTTCAAAGCGCGCGCCAGCACCAATGGCGCTTTGCACGCGGACCTCGCCGCCGTGCGCCTGGACAATCCACTGCACAATAGCCAGGCCCAAGCCTGTGCCACTGGATTGTTCGCTTTCCGGAGCGCTGCTCTGCGGCAGCGCTTTCTCCCTCCGCGAGCGCGCCTTATCTACCCGATAGAAGCGCTCGAACAGATAGGGCAGATGCTCTTCCGCGATGCCGGGGCCATCATCTTGCACGCGCACCACAGCCCAGCGGCCTTCTTCACAGGCTAGCTCCACCTGCACACGTTTCCCGATGCCGCTGCTGTATTTGATGGCATTCTCGATGAGATTCGTCAGCATCTGACTCAGATAGCGGGGGTCGCCCCGGACCAGCGCTTCTGGCAGGTCTCCGGTTGCCAGGGCGATCTGGCTCTGGCGCGCCAGCGGAAGCAGGCGTTCAACGCTTGCCAGAGCCAGATCGCTGAGATCGACCTTTTGCAATTCCAGCGTCATCTGGCCGGTATCGGCGCGTGCCAGCAGCAGCAGTCGGTTGACCATGGTGATCAACTGCTCATTTTCGGCCTGAATGTGCTCCAGCACCTGCCGATAGTCTTCTGGCTGTTCAAGCTGGGTCAGCGCGCGATTAATCTCCAGGCCCATAACGGTGAGCGGCGTGCGCAGTTCGTGGCTGGCATCTGCGGTGAACTGGGTCTGGCGTTTGAAGGCGGCCTCCAGGCGCGCCAGCATGTGATCGAAGGTGGCAGCTAGCTCTCCGAACTCATCCCGACGCTGAAGATGCAAGCGTCGGCGCAGATCGGTGGCGTTCATTTCGTTGGCGGTGCGGGTAATCATCTGCACCGGTCGCAGCGCCTTGCCCGCCAGCCAGTAGCCCCCAATGGCTGCAACCAGGAGCGCCATAGTGCCCCAAAAGAGCCAGATTGCCAACAGGGGTGTGGGCGCGGGACGGGGCAATCCCACCAGCAAGGTAGCAACCCGCGCGTTCTGATTGAGCACCGGCGTCACCAGCACGCGATAGGTGTCCGAGTTGTTCCATTGGCCCCAGCCCCAGCCGTACTGGTGTGATTGAGGGACGGCAAGATCAAACAGCCCCGCGTTTTGCCCTGCCCTGGCCTGAAGCTGTTGGATCAGGCTGTCTGTCAACGGGCCGCGCGGGTCTAGTACAGCCCCATCAGGACCAAGCAGCAGCGCCATCTCTTGCGAAGACAAGCTGAGATGCGCAGATGTCAACGCTGCGTGAGTTGCCAACGCCTGCTTATAGGCTGCCGCGAATTGCTGACTGTCCTGGTAGAGCTGCGCCTCTACCCTGCTCTCGGCAGCATTGGTATTGAGGAAGATTTGCGACGAACCATAGAGGCTGCCACCGAAGACTAAGATAATAAAACCCATCAAGGCCAGATACCAGAGGGTGAGGCGCACCCGCACGCTGGCAGTGAAGGGGACACGAGAACGATAGTGCGCGGCGTATTTCATAGGACATGCTCAGCCTTCTGGCGACGGGGTCAGGCGATAGCCGATGCCGCGCACAGTGGTCAACAATTTGATGGCAAAGGGGTCGTCGATCTTCCGACGCAGCCTGCGGATGTAGACATCAATCACATTTGATTCGCACTCGAAGTCATAGTTCCAGATATGCTGCTCAATCATCTCGCGCGTGACGACCTGGTTGCGGTGATAGAGCAAATATTCGAGCAGCGCAAACTCTTTGGGCGTCAACTCAATCGGCTTTCCAGCGCGCTCGACGCTGTGAGTCGTCGGGTCGACGATCAGGCTGCCCATCTCCAGGCGGCCAGGTTGGTAGGACTGCTGGCGACGTAACAATGCGCGCAGGCGGGCCAGCAATTCCTGCATCGCAAACGGTTTCACCAGGTAGTCATCGGCCCCGCAGTCGAGGCCCTGCACGCGATCATCCACGCTGTCACGCGCGGTCAGCAGCAGGATAGGCGTCTGCATCCGGCGATGGCGCAGGTTACGGCAGACCTCCAGACCATCTTTGATGGGCAGCAGAATGTCCAGGATGATGAGGTCGTATGGGGTAAGTTCGGCGAAATCCTGCCCTTCCTGTCCATCATAAGCCGTATCGACGCTGTAGCCTTCGTGTTCCAGGTTCATTTTCAGCGAATTGCTGAGACGATGATTATCTTCCACCAGCAGAATGCGCATGGGAAACTGTATCCTTTGCTGCTCACCCTCAAGCTCAGATAGTCGCATTATGACATATCGAGATGACAATTCGATGACAAAACGGCATAGGAAAGTTCATGGTGTTGTCATCTGGCCCGGCTAGACTCTGGGGTAGAGATGTGGCGTTCAGAGGAAGACGAGCATCTGCATAAACACCCACACTCTGATGAGAGAAGGATTATCCATATGCCTCGACCATTTCGTTTTGCTGTGGTAACCAGCGGTTTCGCCCAATCGCAGGGCGCGTGGGTCGCTCTGGCGCGGCGGGCTGAGGAGCTTGGTTACGCGGCCTTGCTTATGCCAGATCGCCCGTCGATGGGCGGCCTGGCTCCTCTGACAGCGCTGGCAGTGGCCGCCGCGAGTACCACAACGCTGCGCGTGGGCAGTTATGTCTTCTGCAACGATTACCGGCACCCGGCGATGCTGGCAAAGGAAGCTGCCACATTGGATGTGCTCTCTGGCGGACGTTTTGAACTGGGGCTGGGAGCAGGTGTTTCGCTGGTCGATTACATGCAGATGGGCTTGCCCTTTGAAGGCGCGGGCACGCGCATCAGCCGTCTGGAGGAAGCTCTGCACATCATCAAAGCCTGCTTTACCCAGGAGGTGGTGAACTTCACCGGAAAGCACTACACGATTGCCGACCTGAAAGGGCTGCCCAAGCCCATTCAGCAGCCCCACCCGCCTATCTTCATCGGCAGCACCGGCAAACGGCTGCTTTCCATCGCGGCCCAGCTTGCCGATGGCATCGCGCCCGCGCTCAGAATCTCTGCCCAGGGGGTTGACCCAACCGACGCGCCGCTGGAGGAAAAAGTAGGATGGATTCAAAGCGCGGCAGGAGAACGTTTTGCCCATCTGGAACTGAGCCAGAGCGCCTACTTTATCGCGCTCGCCGATAGCCCGGCTGAGGTGGTTTCCCAGCCAGGGCTGCCTTTTTCCAGGCAATCGATGAGCACCGAACAGGCCGTCAGTTATCTCATCGAGCAACGCGAGCGCTATGGGTTCTCGTACATGCAGGTGTTCGATGGGCAGATGGAGAATTTCGCTCCAGTTGTGGCCCGGCTGGCAGGGAAATAATGTGTGACGCGCTTTTGGAAGGAGGATTTCTTGAGATGGCTGTAGGGATTATTCGCTGGATTGGCAGCATTGCTGGCCTGGGAGCCTTGACGCTGGGGCTGTTGTTCTGGATTGCCAATATCGATTTCATCAGTCTGCATATGCTGTTTGGCATCATTGTGGCCCTTTCGCTGCTGACGCTGGGCCTGGTGGCGCTCTTCAGCAAGGGATTGAGGCTGCTGGGGGGCGTTGGCGTGGTCTACGCGCTGGTCGTTCCGATCTTTGGCCTGACGCAAGATCAGATTCTGGATACCGATGCACACTGGATCATTCAGGCGGCGCATCTGTTGGTAGGCATTGGCGCGCTGGCGTTGATAGGCATCATCAGCACGCGCTACCAACGTCACAAACAGATGTCAGACAAGAGCGCGGCGCTGCAAAGAGGGGTCGCCTCGTAATGTAGGAGCATGCCGTTGCCTTTCAGTGCTTCCCTTCCTCCACGACTGTAACCTTCCGCTGTATACTACTGCCGAAGCTTACATCACTCGACGCATGCCCCCGTAGGGGCATCGCGTCATTTTCGGAGGGAAGAGATGCTGAAACGACCGGCCACCACTCTGGCGCGCAAACGCGGGTTCACGGACCCAGGGCCGGACGATCTGATCGAGGCCACGATTGCCGAACTCCAGGCGCGCATGGCGTCGGGAGAACTTACCGCCCTGGCGCTGGTGCAGCAGTATAAGGCGCGCATCAAAGCCATCGACTGGCATGGCCCCAGGGTGCATTCCGTGCTGGAACTGAACCCGGACGCGGAGAAGATTGCCAGGGCACTTGACCAGGAGCGGCGCGACCAAGGCCCGCGTGGGCCGCTGCACGGCATTCCCCTCATGCTCAAAGACAACATAGACACCCACGACCAGATGCATACGACGGCGGCCTCGCTGGCGCTGCTTGGCTCGACGCCGCCCCTGGATGCCACCGTCGCCAGCCGCCTGCGCGACGCCGGGGCGGTGCTGCTGGGCAAGCTCAATATGAGCGAGTGGGCCAATTTTCGTTCCAACAATTCATCGAGCGGCTGGAGCGGACGAGGCGGCCAATGTCTGAATCCTTACGCGCTTGATCGCAGCCCCTGCGGCTCCAGTTCAGGGTCGGGCGCGGCAGTGGCAGCCAACCTCTGCGCTGCGGCTTTGGGAACCGAGACCAACGGGTCGATCTTATGCCCCTCGGGGATCAACATGGTGGCGGCCATCAAGCCCACGCTTGGACTGACCTCGCGGGCCGGAGTCATTCCCATTTCCCATAATCAGGACACCATAGGGCCGTTTGGGCGCACCGTGGCGGATGCAGCCACAGTGCTGGGCGCATTGGTTGGGGTTGACCCGCGCGATCCGGCAACTGCCGAAAGCAGCGGCCATTTCTTCAGCGACTATCGGCCTTTCCTTGACCCCAATGGCCTTCGGGGCGCGCGCATTGGTATTATCCGCCAGGTCTTCGCGGGCTTTCAGGATAAGGTCGATGTGATCTACAACCAGGCCATCGCCGCGATGAAGGACGCGGGCGCGATCATCGTTGACCCGGCTGATCTGCCCTCCGGGCAGGCCATGGAAGACTCGCCCGATCAACTGACCGTCCTCCTCTTCGATTTCAAGGCAGACCTGAATGCGTACCTGGCCGAGCGTGGCGACCAGACCATCCACACGCTGCAAGACGTGATCGACTTCAACAATGCCCATGCCTCAGAAGAACTGCCGTTCTTCGGCCAGGACCTCTTCCTCCAGGCACAGGCGGTTGATCTGACTGACCAGGCCACGATTGCCGCCTATGAGGCTGCGCTTGCCAGGAACCACCTTCTCAGCCGGGAGCAGGGCATCGACGCGGTGCTGCAAGAGTTCCACCTGGACGCGCTGGTCGCGCCCACCAATGCCGTCGCCTGGAAGATTGATCTGCTGGACGGGGACCATCACCTGGGCGGTTCCTCGACGCCAACCTCGCTGGCAGGCTATCCGGCAATCTCGGTGCCCGCTGGGCTTTCCTATGGGCTGCCGGTGAGCATCACTTTCATGGGCACAGCCTGGAGCGAGCCAACGCTTATCAAGCTGGCCTCCGGCTTTGAGGCGGTAACCAAGGCGCGCCAGCCACCTATGTTCGTACCGGCAGCATCGTGATCTAGGGGAATCACAGCGGCGCGGATGAGGTTACAAAACAGGGGTACAGTACGTCTGGATGTATAGCTATTGGGGAGAGTCCAATGATTCCTGTACCTGTGACCCTGGCCGCCTGGCGCGTGCGCCAGATGTGGCGCTTACTCATCGTGACCTGCCTGGGCATGCTGGCAGGCGTAGTGCTCGTGTGCTCCGCGCCGCTCTTTTCGCAGGTCACGCTGACGGCTGGGCTGCGCAGCGTGCTGACTGCCAGCCCCGAAGCTTCAGAAATCGTGCTCCATTCGGAAGCGAAGGAGCTATCCACCTCGATAGCTGCCCAGGACAATCAAGAGCTTGGAGCATTTATCCAGGAGCGGCTGGGCAGCTATCTGAGCGGCGCACCGCAATTTTCGATTCAACCGCAACCGCTCCATGTCTCTTCTTTCAGACCTGGCGATCAGCTTCAGCTTGTTGGCGATTCGATGTCGGCGAGCGCTGCCCATGTGAAGCTGGTGCAAGGGCGTCTTCCGCAAGAAAACAGCGACGAGATCGAGATGGCGATGACGCCAGATTCGGCTGCCGACATCCACGCGCCCATTGGAACAACTTTTACCACCACGCTTGGGTTCCTTGGCTCGCCGAACCCTACCGAAATCACATTGACGCTGCGGCTGGTGGGAACCTTTCTGCCCCTGGCTGGCGATCCGTTCTGGCATGGTGTGACGTTCGAGCCAGGCATCCTGGGGGAATTTACGCAGTATCAGGCGCTGATGTCGAATGATGGCTTTCTGGCTGCCCTCACACGTGCGGAAAATCTCAACGAATCCAATCTCTTCCTGGATAAACCTGACCTCCTCTGGTACTATCAGTTGGATGTGGCGCAGATCAAGATGGCGGATATAGATGATCTGATTAGTCGGCTAGATACGACGCAGATTCAGCTCGCGCAGCATTTTCTTAACACCCCATCGCTCACCGCTACGCAGCTTTTCGGGTCTCCTGTAGAATCATTTGGAAACCCGAGCACGATTGAAGACTATCGCGCTCGGGTCTCGGTGGTCCAGGTTCCGGTGGGTATCATCGCGCTGCAAGTGTTCTGCCTGGTCCTCTTTTTTGTGAGCATGATGTCCGATCTGCTGGTGGAGCGCCAGGCAGACGTTATTGCACTGCTGCGCAGCCGGGGAGCCAGCCGCTGGCAGATTTTGGGTTCTTTTGTGAGTCAGAGCATTGGCCTGGGTCTTATCGCGCTTATTGCTGGCCTGCTGCTTGCCATCTTCACCACGCGCTTGATCGCACACGTGCTGCTTAGCCCAACCGATCAGGGCGCGCTGAACATTCTTGACGGCAATCCGTTCCAGGTCTCCCTGGGAGTAGGCTGGTACGCGCTGGCTGCCTCCCTGGGAGCGGTCATAGCACTGATCGTTGCGCTCAGGAGTTCGGCCAGCCGTGACGTGCTTGAGATGCGCCGCCAGGCCGCACGCGCAACACGCGCGCCGCTCTGGCAGCGTCTCTATCTGGATATCGTGGCGGCCATCATTGCGCTGACGGGCTTTATCATCTCGCTCTATGTAACGCACGCGGGCGTCCTGGATGCGCGTGTCGATCTGCTGATTGCCGCGCCGCTGGCCCTGATAGCACCTATCTTCCTGGTGATTGCCGGGGTGCTCTGCTTTTTGCGCCTCTTTCCTCTGCTCGTGCGTCTAGCAGCGCGCTTTTCTGCCCGACGCCCGCACGCTGCGCCGATGCTGGCACTGGCGCAGATGGGCCGCGCGCCACGTCAAGCGATGCGCATGGTGCTGCTGTTGGCGTTGGCAAGCAGTTTTGCTATTTTTTCACTGACGTTCACCGCTTCCGAGTCGCAGCAGATTCTCAACGTGGCGGCGAATCAGGCGGGAGCCGATTTTAGCGGGGCAACTCCGAATTTCACGGTGGTTGCCTCCGCCGCCCAGCAAACCCTGGCCCAGCGAACAGCAGCCTATCGCAACATTCCAGGCGTCCTCTCCGCGACCCTGGGTTATGCCATCAGTGCTGTGCCGTCTGGAGGGGATTCGACCACCCCGCTGGCAATCAGGGCTGTGGATACACAGACCTTTGCCCAAACGGCCATCTGGACTGATCAGGACTCGTCTCAATCGCTGCCATGGCTGATGAGCCAGTTGAGACACGTATCTGCCCAGCCTGGTATTCCGGCAATTGTGGATGCGCTGGCCTGGAATGAACTGCATCTGGGCGTTGGCGCGCCCTTTTCGCTTTCGGTGCAGGATGGTTTGCTCGACTTCACAGCTATTGCCGAGGTGCAGCATATCCCTACTATCAACGATAGCCTGGACACCCCCGGAACCAGCGATTACACACCGCCTGGAGGCATCTTGATTGATTATCAAGTGTTTGCTCATGCCTACCAGAGCTTCACCCAGGAAACCCTCTCGCCGAATTATGTCTGGCTGCGCACCAGCGATAATCCCACCTTCCTGGCAGAAATACGAGCGGCGCTGAAGTCCGGCGCCCTGCAATTGGCGCAGGTGAATGATCGCCGCGCCATGATTGCCGATCTGCAACATGACCCTCTTTATCTCTCGGTTATTGCTGTGCTCGGGCTGGGCGCGATTGTGACGGTTCTGCTGGCCCTGGTGGGCAATTTGATTGCCTCGTGGATGAATGCCCGCAGCCGCCTGATGAACTTTGTGGTGCTGCGGGCGCTGGGCAGCACACCTGGGCAGATTGCCGGTGTGTTGATCTGGGAGCAGGGAATCATCTATACGACGGCTCTGCTGCTGGGTATCGCCTTTGGCGCCGTGCTGATAGCAACCATCGTTCCGGCGCTGGTGTTTGTTGCCGCGCCCAATAACGGGGCAGCAATCAGCAGCGGCGAGTTTTACGTGATTCAGCATGTGCTGCCGATTCAGATTGTTCTGCCCTCCGCGCTGGTTGCTGTCGTTGCCGGACTGGTGGTCATCTGCGTGGGCGCGCTTTGGATGATGGCGCGCATGGTTGCTCAGCCATCAATCGGTCAGGCTTTGCGGCTGAGTGAAGACTGAGCAGCAGAGACATCACGGAACGACCGGCCATTGACAGCCCGCCGATAATAGCAGGTGCAACTTTTGATTGTTTGCGCAAGGAGGACGTTATGGATCAAAATCCCCTGATACCCCCTCAAGAGCCGACGATTCCCGTCTCACAACCATTTCAGCCACCGACGCAGGCAGCATCTCAACCATTCTATCCGCCACCTCCGCCTCCGCCGCCGTCAGGCTATTATCCAGCACCCAGTCAGCCATTCTATCAACTGCCACCACAACCAATCAGGAAATCCAACAGCGGGCTGAAGATAGCCGCGCTGGCAATCATCTTTGTGATCTGTATCGTGGCGACGGCGGCGATTGCCTATCAGGTTGGGAAAAACAGCGTTAGCCAGTCGCCAACTGGTGGATCGACAACTGGCAATTCGGCAAATACGCAAAATACACCAGGCAGCGGCACGACGCCCGTGTCTACCACAGCGCCGGGTCAGCAGCACTACAAAATTGGCGATCAGGTGCATGCTGCTGATTGGTTGATCGTTCTCAACAGCGCCATGACCTCGACCGGAGATGATGTCTTTCAACCAAGCGCGGGCGATATCTTTGTCGATGTCGACCTGAGCCTGCAAAATCAGGCAACGACGAGTCAAGATATGAACATCTTCGATTTCACTCTCCGCTCCTCCGATGGGACTCCCTATATGGCCGCCCTCAGCGATTTGCCGGATATTACCGGAACTATCGTCGCCGGAGGCAAAGATCACGGGGGCATAGCCTTTGAAGTACCTCAGGCAGACAAAACCTTTACGCTGGAGTTTGTGCCAGATTTCGAAAGCGTTGCGGCCATCTGGAACATCAGCGTCTAGCGCCAGGTACGCATCTCTTTTTGAGATGCCGGGGCTGAAGCAAGGGGGCCAAAGCCCCGGCGCTGGCGACGAGAACCGAGCGTATGTCACCACCTGCTACGAGCGCACCTTCAGATTGCCAAAGTTACCCACAACCAGCGGAAGCACCCGCAGAGCAATCTTGAACACACGGCCCAGGTAGTTGCCAACGATGGCAGCAATCAAGGCATCGTCGAGTGCGATTTCATCAATGGCATAGCCCGCTGCCTGAAGGGCAAACCGAACCACGAAGCGAATCACAACCAACACAAGCACCGCAAGAAGAAGCAGCCTTGGATTATCGTAATACTGCTGAGAGTGGTTACAAAACTGGCATGCTATGTGCATCACTGCCTGGCGAAGCACCAGGCCCTGCGTATGCGGGATTTCCGCTCGGACTACCAGAAGGATTATACCTGTATGACAGCACGTTTAGAAGGCATGCATCTAGGAAATTACGAGCTTCTTGAGCACATTGGCGCAGGAGGGATGGCGGAGGTCTATCGCGCCCACCAGCAAAACGCCTTTGGACGTGAGGTTGCAGTCAAAGTCATCAAACGCGATGTGGCAGAACAACCGCTTTTCTATGAGCGCTTTCTGCGCGAAGCCCAGGCCACAGCGCGGCTCTCGCATCCGCATATCTTGCCGCTGATCGAATTGGGAGCGGTAGGCCGCAAGCGCAAACTCTTCTTCTTGGTCATGCCCTATGTTCCCGATGGGACGCTGCGTGATCTTCTGGCGCGAACCGGCGAGCCGCTGCCTATCGAAGTGGGTGCTCCGCTCTTTCTGCAACTCTGCGAGGCTGTCGAATATGCCCACGAACAAGGGCTGATTCACCGAGATATCAAGCCCAGCAATGTGCTGCTCCAGCGCGAGCGTTATGTGCTGCTGGCCGATTTCGGCATTGCCTTTGATCTGGAGGATACACGCCTCACCAGCACAGGAGTGGGCCTGGGAACGCCTGAATATACCGCGCCCGAACAGGCGCAGGGGACTGCGGACAAGCGCAACGATATCTACAGTCTGGGAATTGTGCTCTTCGAGTTGTTGACAGGACAGGTTCCCTACAAAGGTCGAACGCCGTATGAGGTCTTTTACAAACAGACCACAGCTCCCATCCCTTTGCTGCGCGAGGTGTACCCCGACCTGCCTGAACCACTCACCAGCCTGGACGCCGTGATTCAAAAAGCGTTGGCAAAAGCGCCTGCGGAGCGTTTTCAATCAGCCAGCGCCTTCAGCGCAGCCTTTCAAGCAGCGCTGGCCGATGCTGCTATTGCGCCAGGCATGTTGCCTGCCGCGCCAGAGGGCAAAGAGCCAATCCTGGCGGGCATTGCTGGCGCGAATATCCCCACAAACCAGGGGGTCATCACTCCCCCCGATGCTGACCCTCTTGGCGAGCGGCCAACTAATCCAGGCAGTCAACCGGCCAGCTTCAGAAGGATGACAGACGGATACCTTTCAGCAGGGCAGTCTGCGCTGCACCGAGACAGAAACCCGCTCGTCTTCCTTTCACTGCTGGCCTTGTTGCTGCTCGGCGGGGCAGCGCTGGCGCTATCCGTGGCGCTCCTCAATGGCGTTGGCCCATCCAATTCGCTCAGCGCGCCACATCTGCAACCCACAGCCAGCCCCCACAAGCAGAACACTCCTACTCTTCAGCCGACGCAGCCGCCGCGCAGTAATCCCACATCGACGCCCACGCCGACGCCTTCTCCGACGCCCAACCCTAGCCCGACGCCTACTCCCAGTCCGAATCCCAGCCCGACGCCCACGCCAACGGCAGTTCCGCTGCCTACACTGACCCCCTAACCGGGGGCACAGCGGCGTTTTTCCCTCTTGTCACCTGCCTATCGACTCTGCTATCTTGTATCCAGCAAACCGGAAACAAGAACAGTGAGTAGAGCATAGCCTGAAAGGCAGGCAACGCATGGCAATCACCTATGAGGGTCGGAGCTATCAGAGTTTTCAGGACTATCTGGCGCGACAGGCCAGCGATGGGCTGCACGGTGGCGACTCCGCGCCGCTGTATGCGCATCCCGTGGATGGATGGATTATCCGCACGCTGAATGCAACGCCAGTCAAGTCGGTGATGAATAGAGCGCTTGATGTGCTGGTCAGCTATCAGTTCGGCTATGTGCTTGCCAGCAGCATCTTCATCGATGACCAGTCCTTTCCAGACATCTTCGAGGTGCTGGTGCGCTGTGCCAAAGCGCTGGGCATTCCCATCCCCCACGCCGTCACCAGACACGACATCGCGCTTTTCAACGCCTATACTGCCGGAACCGACGAGTACGCCTTCATCAACGTTTCTTCGGCACTGTGCAAGCATTTCAGCATAGAAGAGGCATGCTTTGTGGTCGGGCATGAATGCGGCCATATCGCCTCCGGCCATATGGTCTATCATACTGTCGCCTCGGCGCTGGCGAACGCAGCCCTGGGGGAGCTTGGACCCATTGGCCCCGTGCTGAAGCTGACGGCAGGCATTCCATTGATGGCCTGGGAGCGACGCTCCGAGGTGACGGCAGACCGCGCGGGACTGCTGTGCTGTGGCGACATTGCTGTGGCCGAGCGGTCACTGCTGCGCCTGGTCACCGGCCTGGCCGATGTCGAGCGGGTCGATATGGAAGACTTCCTGCGGCGCTCCAAAGAAATTCAAGACTATCACAAACTCACCACCATCAAGGAATTCTTATCGACGCACCCACTGATCCCCAAGCGGATTGAGGCGCTGCGCCTCTTTGCCGACTCCGAACCCTATTACACGCTTTCTGGCAAGCCGAAGCCAGAAGGCAAGACGCTGCTCAGCCGCGAGGAACTGGATCGCCGAGTCAACCAGATCGTTCAGCCCTGAGCTTGCCACGCCAGCTAGAAAGATCACAGGGAGGTCTCTACAGCTATGCCAGAAACAATAGCCTCCTTTTTAGAGCAAATAAGAGACGCGGCTCAGCCGCTTGAAGAAGTCCAACTGCTTGATTTGATCGCCGCTGTACAGGAGCACAGCGATCAGCCTACCTTGCGTATTCTGATCGTCGGCCTCACTGGCTCTGGCAGATGTTCGCTCGCGAACGCGCTGATCGGCCAGCCGAAACTGCTGCCCACGTCGCCGATTCCCAAAGCGCCAATTCCCCTCCAGGTGCAGCACGCGGAGCGGCTTTCCGTCGAGGCTCTGCATAATGATGGCAGCAAAACAGCGCTTCAGCCCGAAGACCTGCGCAGCTTTCTGACTAGTCCCACGACTGATACCAGTCACTATCGTTCCATCGAAATCAACGCGCCCGCCGACCTGCTTAAAACCGCCCGGTTCAGGCTGGAAAGCATCGGCGCGGCGCGTTCGGCTGCCGAATGGAAAGAACTGTTGGCGAGCGTCGATTATCTTTTCCTGACGCTCAAAGCCACAGCCCTGCTTTCAGAGGATGAACGCGCCTTTGTACGCGATATGCTGAACGCGAGCTTTGGGCTGGAGCGCGTGACCATCGTCATCAATCAGATTGATCTGATCGACCAGGAAGAGCGGCCCGAACTCGTCGAGCGGGTGCGCACGTTCCTGGGTCCATTTGAAAGCCAGCCCGCCATCCTCAGCTTTGCAGCGACGCAGGCCAATCGCGGCGAAGAGGCCGAGGCGAGCGACAACGGCTACGACGCCATGATGCGCTTCAAGAATGACCTGCTTGACCAGGCTCAGCCATTGCACACATCAAGCCTGCTGCAAGGGGCGACGCTCTGCCTGATGGCTTTGGAAGAAGCGGTCACCAGGCAACAAGCGCTGCTGGCGACCAATGAGAGCGACCTGAAAGAACTGCTGGGCAAGATCGAGTCTCAGCAGCAGTGGCTGCCTTCGCGCGTGGAGCGTGTTCAGCAGCGCATCGATACCTTCATCAATACGATGGTACGCGCGCACTTTTTACGTGAAATCGAGGGCTTCAGCGCTGCCGTGCAGCAGCAGCTTCCTGGCGAGGTAGCCGCGCAGGACATGGCGACGCTCAAGCGCTATATGCCGGGCTATCTCGAAGTGCTCTGGACCGAGTTTTTCAACGCGCAGCAGGATGCTGTGCGCAGCAAGCTGGCAACCGAAATGAAGCTGGTCAACCATCTGATCGAGGAAGATTTCCGCGAACTGCTGGAGGGTCAGCGCATCAACCTGCAAGAGGGCGCAGGCGAATTTGACCCAACACCTGCACGCCTCAAGACGCTGTTGATGCCGCGCCGGGGCAGGCACACAATGGGAACGGTCGCCACCGGCATTCAAGTCGCCGGTTTGGTGCTTCTCATCCCCCCATTCGGCATCCTGGGGTTGGGGCTGGCGGCCATCGGCATTGGGCAAGCCATTCGTATGATCTTCAAGAAAGATGGCGATGCTGCCGATAAGCAGGCGTTCATCACCTCCGCAGTCAAAGCCATTCGGGAATTGGAGGCGCAGATCAAAAAGCAGGTGGCAAGCCGCTTCGATGCCATGAGCCGGGAAATGAAACAGGCCGTTGCTGATCGCTACGCGCAAGAGCTTGCCAGAATCCAGCAGGTGCTGGAAGAGAGCCTGGCCTGGCGCGAGAACCTTTCAACCAAGCAAGGGCATTTGACCACCCTGATGGAGAAGACTATACCCGCCCTGCGCAAGCAGCTTCATCACCTTGAGGATGCAGAGGGGGCAGCATGAGCAGCGGCGGATTTAGCGCAGCCCAGCAGAAAGTCAAGGCGCTGCTGTTCGTGTTACGCGACGCAGCCACGCTGATCGGCGAGCCAGGACAAAAGGCCATCGCGCTGAAAACGGGCGCCCAGGCGCTGCCAGGCCTGGGCCTGACCAGCGATGCCGCCAGCCTGGAGATCAGAGCGAGCGATATCGAGCAAGGCATCTTCAAGGTGCTGGTGCTGGGCGAGTTCAAAAACGGCAAGAGCACTCTGCTCAACGCGATGCTGGGACACAAGACCCTTCCGGCCAGAGCCGCCCCAGCCACGGCCATTATCACTGAACTGGTCTATGGCAAGCGCGAGGATGTGGCGATCTATGAAGCGGGCAAAGCCACGCCGCGCCGCTTAAGCTGGGAAGCGTTTGTTCAGGAATTTCAACTGAGTGAGCGCGACATTCAAACGCTCAAGCAGCAGCAATATCTTGATCGCTTTCAAGACGTGGAATACGCCCAGATCGAATGCCAGCACCCTTTCTGCGCGAACGGCGTGCGGCTCATCGATTCGCCCGGCCTGGGCGAGCACATCAGCCGCACGCGCGTGTCAACCAACTTTCTCAAGCAGGCCCAGGCGGTGATCGTCGTGCTCAATGCCATCAGCATTCTGACCGAAGCCGAGCGCGCCTATATCGAGCGACTGGGCGAGGGGCGGCTGAATCAGGTCTTTTTCGTCATTAACCGCATCAATCAGATCGAGCAGGACGAGGTCGAGAGCATCAAAAGCTGGGTGCAGCAGACCCTCAAGCCGCATTTTGTCAACGAAGAGGGCGATTTCGATGAGGTGTTTTACGCGCGGCGCGTCTTTTTCGTGAATGCCAAAGGCGCGCTGGATGCCCGCCTGACCATCCCCAACAACGAGGCGCTGCTGGAATCTTCAGGACTGCCTATCCTGGAAGACGAACTGGAGCACTTTCTCACCACCGATGAGAAACTGACGGCATCGCTTGATGGCACCCTCCAGACGCTGGCCTACGTCGTCGCCAACGCGCGCCGCCGCATTGCCCAGCAGCAGCGCTCGCTGGGCGAGCCGCTGGAAGATTTGGCGCGACGCCGCGAGGAGACAGAGCAGCGCCTGGCTGCCCTGGACCTGACAAGGCAAGATATTGAGCGCACCATTCTCTTCTTTGGCGAAAGCGTCAAGCAAAAAATCTATCTGAGCTTGCTCAATTTTATCGAGCGCATGCACGATACCTGGCCGGAAGATTCCATCAAGCTGATGAACCTGGCCGAAGCGATGGGCGCGATGGACTTGCTCAAGTCGTTTCTCTCGCAAGAGGCGAAAGAGAAAGTCGTCGCGGCAGTCAAGAAGGAAATCCGTTCTTATCTTCAGGTGAAGCTCACCCAATGGTCCGAAACCATACCGGCCCTGGTGCAGCCGGACCTGAAGAAGCTCACCACCGAACTAGAAGCGCTGGCAGTCGAGTTTCAGCGCGAACTGGACGCCATCGGGAACGTTTTTGCCAGCGGAAACGACACCCGCAGCCACCGGCCTGATAAGAAGGGCGCGGGGCTATTGCAGCTTTTGCTGGGCGTGGCCGATCTTTCGCAGATGACCGGAAGCATGCTGAGCCAGCCCGATTGGGAAGGATTCTTCGGGCAATCGCTTCAGCAGGCCATCACGGTCAGCACCATCTTCAGCTTCTTTGGTGGCGTCGCCTCCTGGGGTTGGCTGCTGCTGCTCATCGACGAGTTTCTCTCTTTGGTCACGCAGGGGCCGGTCTTCAGCACGTGGGTACTCAAACCGCTGGGAGAAAAGCTTCACGAGAATCTGTTGAAGGAAGCGCCGACGAAGCAAGATGACATCTATCGCCGCGTCGATCATATCTTCGCTGACCTGGCGGGTCAGGTAACCAAGGCGCTGCAAGATTACATCGAAGAGGCCCGGCGCGAGCAGCAGTCCATCATCCAGGCCAAAGAGCAGGAGGGCTTTTCCGCCGAGCAAGAACGGCAGCGGTTGGAGCGGCTGCTCGCCGAACTGCTGGAACTGCTGAACAGCGCCAGTGAAATTGTGCACGATAAACGCCTGACGGCTGAGGAACTGGAGCGGCTGCTGGCAGGCGAACCGCTCTTGCCCGTCGACAGCGTGGCATAGAGGGATGGGAGCCGGATGGAGTTTCATGAACGCCTGGCGCCGCTGGAGCCGTTCTTCGCGCTTTCGATAGGGCAAGCCCCGGCGCCCCTGAAGGCCACACTTCAGCCGCTGCTCACCATGCGTGAGGTGCTCTGGCGCAAGGAAGCACAAATCACCTTCTTTGGTGGCTTCAAGGCGGGCAAATCCACCCTGCTCAACGCGATCATGGGCTGGTCGCTGCTGCCAGCGCGCGCCAACCGCGCCACAGGTGTCATCACCAAAGTGCAGTATGCGGCCCAGGCGTCGGCAAGCGTTGCGCGCCGCGCGCCCGATGGCAAGGCGCGGGAAGAGCCAATTTTGCTGGATGAGATTGGCCGCTACGTCTTTCTCGATCTTTCGGAGATGGTTGCCAGAGCGCCAGCCGACGTTGATGCCGTGACCATTCACCTGCCGCTCGCGCTCCTCAAGCACGGTTGCATCCTTGCCGACACCCCAGGCCTGATGGACAACCAGACCCTCACCGAGCGCTGCTATCGCGAATTAGAGCGCTCCGATCTGGCCGTCATGGTGCTTTCGGCGGTCAAGCTGCTCGCCGATGAGGAACGGGCAGCGGCAGAGCGTGCGCAGGAACTGCTTCAGGGCAATCTGGTCTTCATCGTCAACCGACTGGATATGATCGACGCCGAAGATAAAGATGATCTGCTGGCCTGGGCGCGCAGCAGCCTGGAGGGCCACGGCAACAGTCTGGTGGGGCAGCCAGCCGTATTCGCCACCGAAGCCAAAGGCGCGCTGGAGGCGCGCAAGACCGGCCAGCAGGACGAGGCAGTGGCCGGATTGCAAGCGTTTGAACACTGGCTGGAAGCGCTGCTGGACAGTCCCGCGCTGGAACAGATGGCGATGCGTTCGCGCCTGAGCGCCCTGACCTATCTGCTGGGGCAGGCGCGCCAGAAGCTGCAAGCTGGGCTGGCTGAAACGCAGCAAACGGCATCAGAACTGGAGAAGCAGGAAACCGCCTCGGCGGCTCAACGGGAGCGACAGTTCAAGCGCGAAGTCGACGAAGCGCTGCTGGGCCTCAGCAGCTTCAAAAGCAATCTGGGGCAACTGGGCGACCATTTCATCTATCACTGCGTGCAATCGGTGCAAGACCTGATCGACTGCGACGAGCGATGGGCTTCGCAAGAGAAGCTGCGCGTGTGCTTCGAGTCGGCTATCGCTGTCTATGCCAGCACCGTCAATCACCGAACCAGGGAAGAGCTTCGCGGGCTATCTGTGCCGGTGGTCATCTTCGAGCCGGGGGCCAGGCGCGCCATTGATGTGGGAACCATTAGAGACCCATCGGCAAAGCTGGCCGTTGGCGCGGGCATGGTCCTGAACACAGTGCTTGAAACCGGCCTGGTCGGCTCATCGTTCGTCAACTGGATTACGAAGTCACTGCTCACCGATGATGCCCGGCAGAAGCTGCTTGGAACCGTCCGGCAAGCCGCGCTGGAGATTCTTCCGGCGCTGCGCAGCGAGGCCGAAAGCTACCTGGAACAGATGGAAGCATTGGTGCGGCGCTTTGGGCGGGCACACCAGCCCGACACCGAGCCATCGGCCAGTCTCTGGGCCGCCCGTCAGATCGAGGAGTATTATCGCGGGCTGGTCACATGGGCCAACGATTTCCAGCAGGCGCTTGACACAGTGAAACAAACGCTCGCTTTCTAACTTCACCCTTCTCTTGATGCTCTTAACAAGCGGGCCTACAATATATTACAGGCGAGAGGCCAGAAAGAGCAGAAGCAGCTTGAAGCCTCTCCCAAGAGGAGGCAGCCAATGGCTGACCGGACAGGCCAACAGTTTGGCATATATCAACTGACCAGCTTGCTCGCTGAAAATGCGCTGGCCGAAGTCTATCGCGGCGAACAGCGCTATTCCCATATCGATGTCGCCATCAAATTGCTGCGGCACCCGCTGGAAACAACGCAGGAGATCGACGCTTTTCGCGGCGAAGCACGCACCCTTGCCGCGCTCGGCAATCCGCATATTGCGCGAGTGCTCAGCTTCGATGTCCAGAACCAGGTCGGCTATCTGGTCATGGACTATGTGCCTGGGGGCACACTGCGACAGCGCCATCCCGGCGGCGAAGCGCTGTCTCTGGAAACCATCCTCCCCTCTATCAAACAGGTTGCCGAGGCTGTAGACTATGCGCATAGCCAGGGCGTCGTGCATCAAGCCTTGCGGCCAGAGAAGCTGCTCGTAGGGCATCAGGATGAGATTGTGCTCGCTGGCTTTTATCTGGCCTCGGCATACCCGCCCGCAGAGAACGAGACAGCCGCGAAGCCCAACCGTGTCAGCGCCTATCTGGCTCCTGAACAACTCCAGCAGAAACCAGTTCCGGCCAGCGATCAATACGCGCTGGGCATCATCATCTACGAATGGCTCAGCGGCGCTGTGCCCTTTCAGGGGTCCGGGGTAGAACTGGCTCAGCATATTCTCAAATCGGCTCCTCCGCCCTTGCATAGGGGCGCACTGGCCGTTGCGCCAGCCGTTGAACGGGTAGTGATGCGGGCGTTGGCAAAAGACCCGGCCAAACGCTTCCCGAGCATCCAGGCGCTTGCCGATGCGCTGGAAGAAGCCTCGCATGCGCCAGCGCCACAACCTACCACGGCTGCGGCTGCTGTATCAGCATCTACGCCCAAACAGCCCGCTGCTGCTGGACACGCGCCCGCACCTCAGGCCGCTGCCTATCCACCGGCTGTGCAGGCGCATGCCAGAACGCCGCAGCCTACGCCACAGCAAGCATGGCAGCAGAGACAGCAAGCGCCCTATCAGACGCCAGTCCAGCCAGCAGCCTGGCAGCGTCCGGCTGCGCCGACACGATCAGTACGTTCGAATAACGCGAATACCGTAGGGTGCCTCATTGCTCTTGCCATCATAGTGATAGTGTTTGTCTTGATTCTTGCTAATATCCATTAAAGCGGCTGAGCGTTTTGTATAATCCATAGTATGAAAAGATCACATTCCGCACGCCAATGGCTGCACCTGCTGCTCTGGGCGCACGCCATCAGCGTCCTCAGCTTTTACCTGATTCTCTGGCGACGCACCGCACCACCCAAAAGCAGGCAGGACAAGATCACACCCGGACCAGTCCCTGACCACACCACAGCTTCTATCATTGTGCCCGCTCGGAATGAAGAGCGCAATATTCGACGCTGCGTCACTTCGCTGCTGGGGCAAGAAATCGCAGCAAACGAAACCTATGAGGTGCTGGTCGTTGATGACGCCTCGACGGATGGAACCGGGCACATCCTGGAAGAAATCGCCCGTTCGCATCCGCACGCGGACCGTTTGCGCGTGCTGCGGCTTGATGATCTTCCGGCGGGTTGGGCAGGCAAACCTCATGCCTTGCATGCTGGGGTGCACCAGACACAGGGTGAATGGTTGCTGTTCACTGATGCCGATACCTGGCATGCCCCACAGGCGCTGCACACGGCGCTCGCGGAAGCCAACAAGAGCAGCGCTGATTTGTTTTCATTTGGGTCAGATCAGGAACTGCCGGGGTTCTGGGAAAAGGTGATGATGCCCATGGCCTATCTCGGCATCAGCATGCAGTATCCGCCGAAGCTGGTCAACGACCCCAAAAGCCCGCTCGCCATCGCCAACGGGCAATACCTGTTGATTCGCCGCAGCGTTTATGACGCGCTGGGCGGCTATGATCGGCCCGACATGCGCGGCACCCTGCTGGATGATCGTGATCTGGCGCTGCTGGTGAAGCGCGAAGGCTATTGCCTGCGCTTCGTGGATGGTCGCGATCTGGTGCGGGTGCGCATGTATCAAGGCTTAGCCGAAGCCTGGCGCGGCTGGCGCAAAAACGTGTTTCTGGGCAGTCGCGGCGGCGTGGCGTTTGTGCTGCTGCAATTGATCGGCTTGCCTGTCATGACCATTTTCCCCTTCCTGGTCCCGCTGCTGGCGCTGAGCAAGAGCGCACGCCGCTTCCTGGACACCTCGCGCCAGGAAATCATTGCTGCCGGATTGATAGAATTAGCGCCGCTGCTGGCCTATCGCTTCTGGGAAAATCGCGGCATGAAGGTGCCCTTCTATTACGCCTTTACCCATCCGCTGGCTGGAGCGCTTTTTACCGGCATCATGGCGCAGTCAACCTGGCGCGTGCTCACAGGCAAAGGCGTAGACTGGCGCGGCAGGCTCTATTACAACCGCTCGCAAATATCCTCAAAAAAAGTACTTTGAAGGCAAGAATCGGATAGATTTCGCTCCCCATTCGGCATATCATATCTATCAGAAAGCACGAATGCGCAGAGGCCACCGCCCCAGTTCCAGGAGGGTATCCGAATGACAAACGAAGCAACTTTTTGGCAAGCTGTACTGAGCCGAGATAGAAACTCAGATGGGAGCTTCGTCTACGGTGTGCGCTCCACCGGCATTTATTGCCGTCCGTCGTGCCCATCGCGGCGACCCAGGCGCGAGCAAGTGGTCTTTTTCCCGCTGCCGCAGGTGGCGGAGCAAGCTGGATTTCGCGCCTGCCGCCGCTGCCAGCCTCGCAACTTCGACGGCTATACGAATGAGCAGGTCGCATTAATTCACCAGGCGTGCCGCGTCATCGAGGCGCACCTGGATGATGATCTGAGCCTTGCCAGCCTGGGCGCGCAGTTGCATATCAGCCCGCATCACTTGCAGCGCAGCTTCAAGCGCATCATCGGCATCACGCCACGTCAATACGCCGAAACGTACCGCCTGGGCCAGTTCAAAAACCGACTCAGGGAAGGGGAAAGCGTGACCAGAGCCATGTACGAAGCGGGATACGGCTCCAGCAGCCGCCTGTATGAGCGCGCGCCCGCACACCTGGGAATGACACCAACCGCCTATCGCAAGGGAGGGCTTGGAATGCATATTCGCTATACAATTGTTGATTCTCCCCTGGGTCGGTTGCTCGTGGCAGCAACCGAACGGGGGATTTGCGGCGTCAGCCTGGGCGACGCCGACGCAGCGCTCGAAGCCTCGCTGCGTGGGGAGTATCCTGCCGCGCAGATTCAGCGCGACGAAGACGGGCTGGGCGAATGGGTCAGCGCCTTCTTGAGCTATCTGAATGGCCGCCAGCCAGACCTGCATCTGCCGGTGGATGTGCAGGCAACGGCCTTCCAGTGGCAGGTATGGGAAGCGCTACGGGCCATCCCGGCAGGCAACACTCGCTCGTACAGCGAGGTTGCCAAAACGCTGGGGCATCCCCAGGCAGCACGGGCCGTTGCCAGAGCCTGCGCCACCAATCCTGTTGCGCTTGTCATCCCGTGCCATCGCGTGGTACGCGAAAACGGCGACCTGGGAGGCTATCGCTGGGGGATAGAACGCAAGCAGCGGCTGCTCGCCCAGGAGAAAGCCGCCGCGCAATCCGTTGATAGTGAGGAAACGCTGGAAGCAGCAGAGCTTACTATCAGTTAAAAACATACTGGAGGCCAGGCGAGAAACATTTCGTCGCCTGACCTCCAGTATGTACGGTTCCCTATTGGCCTTTCTTGTGTTGCTTCTGCTTATGCTCTTTCAGCACCGTTCGCGCGGCCACTTCCTCGGCCCGCTCACCGTAGCGACCCGACTTTTCAGCATCCTCTTTGATATGCTCGTACTGGCGCTGTTCTTTCTCGCCCACGCCGCGCACATGTTTCTTGTCAGGCATATTCTGCCTCCTTTGATACTGATACCCCCAACTATAGAGGATACCTGCGTCAAAATGTGCGCACATCTCATGCCACCTGCCAGGCAGGCTGAAGCATTCCACCCAACGAGACAGAAGCAACACGCCTGTGGGACACCTAGAGAGGAGTACCAGACGAGGAGGAGACATCAACCGCAGCTAACGCCGATTTGCGCACCAACGGCTTCAAAACGGTGCGCATCCACGAATTGGTCTGCCCGAGCATCGCGGCATCTTCCTCTTCGAGCGGTTTCACCAGCAGCAGCGCGCCAATCAACAGCAGCGCAAAGAGCAGGCCCGCCACAATCAAACCCAGCCAATTCAAAAGCGAGCCAGTCACAAATGTTTTGAGCCAATCCGTTGGATGTACAAGGACACCAGCGATAATGGGCGCAATCAGCGCCGCCGCATAGCGCAAGACAAAGTGCAGCGGGTAGCGCCGCGTAATCGAAGGCAGCAGGTACGCCAGTTGGGCCAATTCCACCAGCACAGGCGGCACGCCCGTGGCAATCAACGCGCCCAGTGGGCCAGTCTGTGGAATCAAGAGAATGCCCAGCAGGATGGTGAGGCCCAGGGAAGCCCACTGCACCACCACGACGTAGCCTTGTTTGCCCAGCACATAAAGCGCGGCCTGATGAATGCCACCCCCTGAAACGCGCGTGAGGATATTAAAGGCCAGAAAGAGTTGCAACAGCGGGCCAACATCCCCATAACCTTTGGGGAAAAGCACATCGACAATTGCTTGCGCGTTCAAGAGCGAAAAAAGCAGCAGCGGCACTGCCAGCAATATCTGCACCTTCAGGACAGCGCGCCAGGAAGCAGAAAGCCACGCGCGGTTCTGACCGGTATAGGCCGCAGTCATCGTCGCCATGCCGACACTGCTCAGGCCCGCCACCAGCAACAATCCGGCAGAATGCCCCAGTTGAAATGCCAGATTGAAGAACCCGATTTGCGCCGTGGCAATGGCATACGAGCCAAGCAGGAAAACGACAGCTTGCTTAAACAGCGCGCCACCGGCCAGATTGGTCAGCCAGGCGGCCACGCTCAAGCGCAGCGCGGGCAGCAGCGAAATGGCCTGGCGAGGGCGGCGCACCAGGAGCAGCGGAGAAAGCCAGATAAGATACGCCACCGCCGTCAACCAGGAAATGATGCCAAGCGCCCAAATGGTGCCATCCACACCCCAGCCGAGCTTGAGAAACATTCCGGCCAGCGCCAGGTTGGCAACCTGCGAACAACCACTGATGACAAAGATCACCCGTGTCCGCAGCATGGAAACAAAGATCGCAAAGAGCAGGCTGACAAAGCTGCTGCCCCCAACATAGAAGGCCAGCGAAATCAGATGGGCCTGAAGCGCAGGCTTGCCCAGGGCGCTGGCGAGACCAGCCGCGCCAGGAACAGAGAGCTGCCCCAGCCAGCCGGGCAACACGGGAAAAAGGAACAGCATCAAGGCGCAGGTTGCCAGGATGAAGAGAAAACGAACAGCGATCAGGCGGCGAATGACACTGCTGGCCTGGCTCCGGCCATCTTCGGTGAGGGCGCGCGGCACCCAAATGGTGGCAGCTTCCTCCAGGCCGAAGGCAGCCAGATATGAAATGGTGGTAAAAGCGGTCAACGCATAGGAATAGACCCCATACGCCTCTGGCGAGAGGCCATGTGTCACCACTTCAGTGAGCAAAAAGCTCGCGCCAAAAAACCAGATTTGATAAAGCTGGTTCCACAAAATGCCCATGGGGGCGCGCCGCACCAATGCCTCGGGTCGTGTGGCATCTGCGCTGCCCACTTCGGGCGCTTGAGAGATGTCGCTGCCAACTTGATCGCTGTTTGCCAGGATGGAAATCACCGCCCTTACATGTGCTATGCTCAACTATACTCGTGGTTGAGTATAGCATACCCGACTTTCAGCGCAACCTCTGGCAACGTCAGGCCACGGCCCAGGACGAGCGGGCGGATACGCTACATTTCTCTTCCAATGATCGCCTCAGGGTGGTCGGTATAGGCTATCGCGCGGACAATATCTCCCTGGCTCACAATTCCGATGACCGCCGCGCCGCGCATCACTGGTACCCGATTAATCCCTAGTCTTCCCAGCAGGCGCGCAATCTCCGGAACGGGCATGTCCTCCGCGACGCTGGCGACGCTAGCGGTCATAATATCGCCAACCGTCGTGCCGGTTTTGCGAAGAATATCCGCGCCAGTCGCCACACCGATGAGCGCGCCATCATCGGAAAGGACCGGCGCGCCGCTGATATGGCGCTCGGAAAGCAACTGGGCAAGATCGTGGATAGACGTGTGCGCGGTGACCGTCTGCACCTGAGTGCTCATAATATCGCGTGCGGTAAGCATCATGAGCAGCCCTCCCTAGTGCGCGAACGCGCGTCCCTGCTGAAGACCCTTGTAAAGACTCGCTTGCATAGCGGGCAGCGTCCTCTGCATTGTGATATTATACACCGCTTCTCTGGCCTTTCCCATCAAGAAAATCGTTGGCGTGTTTGCTCCGTCCAGCAAGCATGCCAACTCGATTTGCCGCAGACGCCCATAGAGAGATATAGTATGGGTGATACCAGTCGTTGACCTGGAATCCGCCTCTTCTTTCCATGCCAACCGGCAAAAACCCAGATGGCGCAAGCAGCAAAAAGCAAGCCTAAGCCAGCAGGAGCAAGTCGTGCAACAACCAGCAAGGACCACAGTCGAAGAGACTGCCCAGCATACACACCCAGAGGGTTCGCTTTCCGCGCCTTCGGCCATTACCGTTGAAAGTATAGCGAAGCGCTATGGCACACTCCATGCCCTGGACGGCCTCAGCTTTACCGTGGGCGTGGGCGAAGTCTTCGCCCTGCTTGGCCCCAACGGCGCGGGCAAAACCACCACTGTCGAGATTTTGGAAGGCTATCGCGCGCCAGATGGGGGCATCGTGCGCGTGCTGGGGCTGAATCCCATCCGCGATGGGCGGCGGCTCAAGCAGCAGATTGGCATCATGCTTCAGCAAGATGGCCTCTATCCTGGCCTCACCGCACGTGAGGCGCTGCGCCTCTACGCGCAGTTCTACGAACGCCCCGCCGACCCCGAAGCGCTGCTGGAGCGCGTGGGTCTTCAGTCGGCGGCAAAAACGCGCTGTCGCCAGCTTTCGGGCGGTCAGAAGCGTCGGCTGGCTCTGGCTGTCGCGCTGGTAGGCAAGCCAACGCTGGTCTTTCTGGACGAACCCACGGCGGGCATGGACCCGCAGGCGCGGCTGGCTACCTGGGAGATTATCCGTGATCTGCGGCGCGAAGGGGCAACCGTGCTGCTGACGACGCATCTGATGGACGAAGCGGAAAAGCTCGCTGACCGCGTAGCCATCATCGATCACGGAAAATTGGTGGCGCTCGATACGCCCGCCGCGCTGACCGGCGGGGCCGCAGCGGGACTGGTGCGCTTCAGCGCGCCCGCCGGGCTGGACTGCGTGGCCCTGGCTGCCTTGCCCTCTGCCCAGGAAGCGAAAGAGGTCAACCCCGGCGCTTACACCCTCAAAACGAATAACGCTTCGGCGCTGTTGGCTGAACTGACGGCCTGGCTGCGCGACCAGAATGTCACCTTGACCGAACTGCGCGTGGGGCATGGCTCGCTGGAAGAGATTTTCCTCCAATTGACTGGAAAGGAGGTGCGCTTATGAGCGCTGCTCCTCAAACGGCGCAGCAGACCACTTCGGCAGGCGCTGGTTTACTGCTGCGTTCCATTCTGGCGCAAACGCGCGTGGAACTGCTGCTGACCATCCGGCGCGGCGAAAGCGTCTTGATAACCATCATCGTGCCGGTGGTGCTGCTCGTCTTTTTTGCTTCGCTCAACATCGTGCCATCAGGCACGCGCGCCATTGATTTCCTGCTGCCGGGCATGCTGGCGCTGGCCGTCATGGCAACCGGCATGGTCAGCCTGGGCATCGCCACCGCCTACGAGCGCCACTATGGCGTGCTCAAGCGCCTGGGTGGGTCGCCGCTCCCGCGCGGTGGCCTCATCACCGCCAAAATCCTTTCGGTGCTGGCGCTGGAAGCGCTTCAGATCGTGCTGCTCGTTGGGGTGGCTGCTGGCATCTATGGCTGGCGACCACAGGGCGCAGTTGGCATTACCATCCTGGGCCTGGTGGTGGGCACAGCCGCCTTCGCCGGGCTGGGTCTGGCGATGGCTGGCGGATTGCGCGCCGAAGCAACCCTGGCGGGCGCGAACGGCCTCTATCTGATCTTCCTCTTGCTGGGCGGCGGCGTTTTGCCGCTCGATCACCTTCCGGCCCCGCTGGAAGCGCTGGCGAACGCCTTGCCAGCCGCCGCGCTGACCAACGTGCTGCGCGACTCGATGACCGCCGGGGCACCATTTCCCGGCTCTGACCTCATTCTGCTGGCCGTCTGGGCAGCCATTATTCTCCTCGTTGGCATGCGCAGCTTCCGCTGGGAGTAAACCTGAGCAGCGGAGGGTAGCGCTACCCTCCGCTGCCGCACCCACTTCTCAACCTTTACCTTGACGTTGACTGCATAGATAGCTTATGATCTCCCTTACAGGATGCCTCATCTCCTCTACCGAAAGCTATCTAGCAGACAGCGAGAGCGACCGCATGCGCCAGACCGAAGAACCTGATAAGGAAACGACCCCGGAACCCGCTTCTCCTCAAGCACAAGAAGGGAGCAGCGCAATTGCGCTTGCTGCGGCGGCGCATTCTTCGCCGAAAGAGCAGGCGAGCACCAACAAGTGGATGGTGCTGGGCATTCTTGCTATTGGCATTTTTATGGCTACTCTCGATTCTTCCATTGTCAACATCAGCCTGCCAACGATTGCGGGCTATTTTGGGGTGCCTCTCAATGGCGCGGTCGAGTGGGTTATTATCGCTTACCTGATAGCCATAGCTGGTATGCTGCTGACTATTGGACGCCTGGCAGATATGACAGGACGCAAGGCGCTCTGGGCTGCTGGACTTTGCATTTTCACGCTCGGCTCAGCCATCTGTGGGGCCGCTCCACAGTTGGGCATACTTATCGCAGCGCGCGCCTTTCAGGGAATCGGGGGCGCGTTGATCATGTCGGTCAGCCCGGCCATCCTGACCAGCGCCTTCCCACCGAACGAACGCGGTCGAGCGTTGGGAATGAACGCCGTCTTTGTGGCGTTGGGGACAAGCGTCGGCCCAACGCTGGGCGGTCTGATTACGGCTAATTTCTCCTGGCGCTGGATTTTTTATGTGAACGTGCCCCTGGGCATCATCGGGGTGACTCTCAGTCTGATTCTTCTCAAGGAACGCCACACACGCACCATTGGGCGCTTTGACCCTGCGGGCGCGCTGCTCCTGGCGGCGGGGCTGATTGCGATGACACTGGGCCTCTCCTTTGGAGAGGAATGGGGCTGGACCTCGCCAGGCTTGATTGCAACACTGGCAATCAGTGTGATCGCGTTTATCGCGCTGGTCTTTGCGGAGCAGCGTGCCACCGACCCGATTGTTGACTTTCGCCTGCTGCGGAACCGCGTCTTCGTCTCCGCCAATGTGAGCCTGATCATGAGTTTTCTGGCTCTGTTTGCGGTGAGTTTTATGCTGCCCTTTTATCTAGAAGAACTGCGCGGGTTTTCGGTGATAGAGTCGGGATTGCTGCTCACGCCGTTGCCCCTGGCAATCGCCGTGATTGCGCCTTTCAGCGGAGCGCTGGCAGACAAAATTGGCTCGCGCTGGCTGGCGGCTGGTGGGCTAACGCTGGCCTGCATTGGCCTGGTGCTGATCAGCCAGTTAAACGCGCAGAGTTCGGTTCTGGATATTATCTGGCGCATGTTGGTAGCCGGAACGGGCCAGGCGTTTTTCCAATCGCCCAATAACAGCGCGCTGATGGGTTCTGCGCCCCGCGAACGGCAAGGAGTCGCGTCCGGCTTCCTGGCAACAGGCCGCGTCATCGGGCAGAGTGTGAGTGTAGCCCTGGCAGGCGCGATTTTTACCAGCCTGGGAGGGGCAGTCGCGGGCGTGATTCTTGTTCAAGGCACACGGCACCTGCCCCCAGCGCGAATTGCCGGGCTGCAAGACACGTTTACCACAGCCTTTCACACCACCTTTCTTGTGTGTGCCATAATCGCCGCGCTTGGGGTCTTCACCTCGCTGGTGCGCGGCAAAGAACAGGCAAATCGTCAGGTGGCCCATGTCGCTACGAGCGAATGAAAAGCGCACACGTGGGCTTGCCATCTGCGGGTAACTGCGTTACAATCACTTTAGCCACAAGAAAGTGATAGACCTATGGCCCAGACACCACAACAACCTGCTCTTCCAATAGAAGAATTGCATCAGCGGCTGCTTGATGAGGAGCAGCGTCTGAGGCATGAGCTTTACGAACTCACCAGCGGGGATGAAGCTGTCGGCACGGCTGACCTGGTACTGGAGAGCGCCGGGATGGCAAGCGATCAAGCCGATGATGCCGATGCCCTTTTTGAGTACGAGCGGACTCGTGCCATCGCCGAGCACACCCGGCAATTGCTCACTCAGGTCCATGAGGCGCTTGAACGCATAGACGCCGGAACCTACGGAATATGCACCAACTGTGGACGCCCCATTCAGCCAGCCAGGCTTCGAGCACTGCCGTATGTGACGCTGTGCATTGATTGCCAGGCGAAGGGCGAGCAAGCAAGCGGTCAGGGAGGTCAGCCACGAGCCTGATGAAAAATCGCCCGTATTTGTATGATGTCGTGATGCTCCTCGTAGGCATCATCGTCATCAGCCTTGACCAATGGAGCAAAGCTGCCATCCGGCAGCATTTTGGTATCTGCGACACCAGCGCGTACATCCCTTTCCCCAACGATCACTTCGGCCTGGTTTATGTCTGCAACAACGGCGCGGCCTTCAGCCTCTTTGCGCAGGGCAACGCGCTCCTGCTCTTTGCCTTCATCGCGATTGCGCTGGCGGTCATCATCTGGCTCTATATCTATTTTTCAAAACAGCCAAGCCTGCTGTTGAAGATCAGTTTCGGGCTGATTCTGGGCGGCGCTATCGGCAATTTGATTGATCGCTTCCGCCTGGGCTATGTCACCGATTTTCTGATGTTCAGCATCAAGCAAATAGGTTTCACCTTTGCGATCTTCAATCTGGCCGACAGCTCCATCTGCATCGGCATTTTCTTGCTGATGATCTACCTCTGGCGGCGGCCCACCATCGCCAAGCGCGCCCCAGACACCCAGAACCCTGACCCAACGCTGGTTGAACCATCCCCAGCCGAGCGCTCCTCTCAGCAAATCTGAGGCGCTTTGCGCTTACGAGGGCTTTCGCATGGCATCAGGCAATCTGGGCAATACTTCCGCTGAAGAACTGACCTACACCGAAGCGGGCGATGAGCGCATCGATGTGTTCATCGCCCGTCATCTGACGCATCTTTCGCGCACCAGGGTTCAGGCGCTCATCAAGCAGGGCGCTGTTCTGCTCAACAACCGTCCGGCCAGAGCCAGCGACAAGCTGGAGCCGGGCGATACCATCCTGGTGCAGCCGCCAGTACCAGAAATCGAAACGAGGGTGGTCAGGGAGCCAGCCCTGCCACTCGACATCCTCTTCGAGGATGAGCACCTTCTGGTTATCAACAAACCGGCGGGACTGGTTGTGCATCCTGCCGCAGGCCACGAAGACGACACCCTGGCTGATCTCTTGCTGGCGCGCGACCCGGCTATTGCCCAGGCCGTGAACCCTGGCAGCCAGCATCGCCCGGGCATCGTCCACCGGCTGGATAAAGATACGTCCGGGCTGCTCATCGTTGCCAAAACAGCCGCCGCCATGACGCAGCTTGCCCAGCAATTTCAGGAGCACGCCATCACCAAACGCTACCTGGCGCTCGTGGAGGGTCGCTTGCCGCTGGCCGAAGGCGCAATCGAAGCGCCCATCGGGCGCGACCAACGCCACAGGCAGCGTATGACCATCACCGCCCAGCATGGCCGCCACGCGCAGACCCTCTTCTGGGTGGAATGCGAATTCAAGTCCTTTAGCTTGCTGCGCGTGCAAATTATCACGGGCCGCACCCATCAGATTCGCGTGCACCTCGCGGCCATCGGTCATCCCGTCGTCGGTGATCGGCTGTATGGCCGCCCGCAGCCTCTGGAGCCGCCGAGAGTCTTTTTGCATGCTGCCGAACTCCAATTCACCCATCCGGTTACAGGTCATCCACTGGCCTTTCACGCTGTCCTGCCGCCAGACCTTCAGACCTTCCTTGATTCGCTTCAGCCCCGGTGAGTCTGTGGCAAAAAAATCGGAAAATCCTTGCTGGCCCTTGCAGCCAGCCGTAACCGGATGTAGTATGACCTTACGAGACACCAGGAAGATGTGAGGTTGGGAAGCCTGTTGTCATCATCGGATAAGGAAAAGGAGAGCGTATCCCCATGCAGAACAGTCGTTACCAGCTTACCTGGCTCGGCCATGCCACGTTCAAACTCACGACACCGCGCGGCAAAAAGGTCTTGATCGATCCCTGGGTGCAGGGCAATCCGGCGTGCCCCGAAGATCAGAAAAAGATCGACCACGTGGATTTGATGCTCATCACACACGGCCACTTCGACCACATCGCTGATGCCGTCACTATCGGCAAAGAGGCCAAACCCTCCACCATCATCGGCGTCGCGGAACTCTGCGGCTGGCTGAGCAGCAAGGGCGTGGAAAACTGCTCCGGCATGAACATCGGCGGCACGCAGCACATCGATGGCATCGGCGTAACTATGGTTCACGCCGACCATAGCTGCGGCATCAACGACGGCGATGCCATCATCTATGGCGGCGTCGCCGCTGGCTATGTAATTGAACTGGAAAACGGCGAAATCCTCTACCATGCCGGTGACACAGGCGTATTTGGCGATATGGCGCTGATCAGCGAACTCTATCACCCCAGCACCGTTCTGCTGCCCATTGGCGATCACTTCACCATGGCCCCGCGCGAAGCGGCCTATGCCGTCAAACTCCTCAAGCCGCAGGTGGTCATTCCCATGCACTTCGGCACCTTCCCCGTGTTGACCGGAACCCCACAGGCGCTGCGCGAGGAAATGAACAAGCTGGGATTGCAGAACATCGAGATTACCGCTATGAAGCCTGGGCAAACCATCGAGCGCTAGCCCACGGTCCTTCTTCATTCAGACCAGCTTCTCTCAAGAGATGAGTCAGTTTTCATACAACTGGCTCATCTCTTTATATACCTCTTGCATTTTGCAGGCGCTTCTGCTAAGCTTGGGCGCAATTTAGAGCGCGCTGCCAGCAGCGGCGAGGGAGGGGACGGCTGTGCTAGAGAACCTGAATGAAGGGCGCATCCAGGGAGGGAACGCAGCAGAGGAAACCCAGCAGAGAGGCGCGCAAATCGCAGGATACGCTCCCGTCAGAAAAGTTGTTACCACGCCGCGCGGCGTGAAGTTCGCCTCGAATCTGGCGTTGATCGCGCTCCTTGGCGTCATTTTGCTCGCGCTGGGCTTCTGGTTGAGTGGCCTGCGCCTGCCATTTCTCCCCAGCATCCCCGATCAGCCCAGCCTCAGCCTCAGCAGTGGCCCGTACCGCGTTGGCAGCGTCATGACCATACAGGGCGCTCATTTTTCACACTTCAGCATCATCGTCCTGCTGTTCGACGGCGAGCCAGCGACTGACGGCACCGGACAGCGGCAGGCAGTGAACTCCGACGGCCAGGGCGCTTTTACCACGACCCTGACCATTCTTCCTGCCTGGGGGCCTGGCGACCACATCCTGGGCGCGAAAGATACCCGCAGTGGGCTAGAAGCCTCACTGGACATCTCTATTGAAAAGGCCACCAGCCTGCGTGGGCTAACTGCTGCTGCGCGCCTTGATTTGCTTGAGCGCAAGGGGCAGCAAAGGCGGCAAATCGCCCGCCAGCAGCCCGGCATCGCCTAGCGTTTCGCTGGCAATGTTTCCGGCGCGGCTGTGCAAGAACACACCTGCCGACGTCGCCTCGTAGGGCAGCATGCCCTGAGCCAGCAAACCGCCAATCGTCCCGGCCAGCACATCGCCAGTCCCAGCGGTTGCCAGGACTGGATTGCCGCGCCAGTTGATGCGCGCGCGGCCATCGGGCGCGGCAATGATGGTGCACGCGCCTTTCAGCACCACGATCTGACCCCACTCGCGCGCCTTCGCCAGGGCAACCTCCAGCCGATCAGCACCGCCGCCAGAGATATGTTGCCCGCCACATAAACGCCCCATCTCGCCGGGGTGCGGCGTCAAAATACTTTCTTTGGGCAGAAGCTCCCACCAACGCTCAAGTGTCGCCAGGTTATTCAGCCCATCCGCATCAACCAGCAACCTTGGCCGCTTATCATCTGGCATAGCGCGCAAGCCCGCCAGCACGTTGGTCACAAGCGCGCGTTTAGCATCGCTGTGGCCCAGCCCCGGCCCCATCACCAGCGTGCGATAGCCATCCAGGGCGCGCAGGAACGTACTCGCGCGCTCTTCAGGCGGCGCGCTCTCGGCAGGCAGCAGCGCAAACGTCGCCTCAGAAAGCTTCTCGCTATAGATCGGCAGCATCTCCGGCCCAACCGCCAGTGTAATCAGACCCGCGCCCACGCGCCCGGCAGCCGTTCCCGCCAGATACGCCGAGCCAGGATACGGCGGCGACCCGGCCAGCACCATCACCTTGCCAAAGGTGCCCTTGTTGCTCTCCAGCGGGCGCGCAGGCAGCATATCGCGCACCAGGGCGTCTGTCATCATCTCCAGGCGAATGGATGCGTCCATTCCAGACGGCAGGCCAATGTCTCCCACCAGCAGATCGCCCACCAGCGCCGCGCCGGGAAAGAAAAAGAGGCCCAGCTTAGGATTTGCCAGGGCAACCGTCAGATCAGCCGGAATAGCTCCCTCGTCAGCCTCGCCGGTATCGGCGTTCACGCCAGTGGGCAGGTCCACAGCCACCACGCGCAGATCAGAACGCCGCTCGCGCTCCTCACGAACCAGCGCCAATGCCTCGCGCATCGTCGGGTCCAGCGGGCGCGAACGGCCCGTTCCCAGAATCGCGTCAAATACGAAATCGGCTGAAGCCAGAGCCAGGCGCAGGTGCTTCAGGTCATCGCGAACGGGTATTGCCAGACCACCGACGCCCCCTAACACGACCTGGCCCTCTTTCCAGAGATAGAGGGTCACGCGCATGCCCCAGTTTTTCAGATGCCGCGCGATGACCAGGCCATCGCCGCCATTGTTCCCCGGTCCAACCAGCAGCACCGCGTTTTTGTCTTTCAGGTCGCCTGCCCAGTTACGGAAGAGATCAGCAGCGCTGCGCCCAGCGTTTTCCATCAACACCCGCGACGATAGCCCAAGTTCGCGGTCTGCCCGTGTCTCCAGATCACGCATCTGATCTATTGAAACAATCTTCATGGCACCTTCTCCTGCGTGCAAAGCCCGGCGCTGTGGACGGCGAGCGCCTATCCTGTCGTCTAAAGGCTATTGTAGCACGGAGCAAGCCAGAGCCAGCATCACTCAGTGAAGGCTAATCGCCTTTGCGGTTTCCTTCTCCTCCTCAAGCGCACCTGCGAGCGAACCCGATGCCTTGCGGCGATAGGCATAGACGGTAAACGCGCCAATGAGGAGCAGCGCGAGCGCCGCCGCCAGGGGATGGTCGGCCAGCGCCTTACCAGCCAGAGCAAGCGTGCCAGTCACGCCTCGCTTGTAGACAGCCAGCGCCAGACCGCCAGCCGCAGCCGCGACCAGCACCGCCACCCAGGCCCACCAGAGCCGTCCCCAGGGCACCGCCAGCCGATCAAGCGCAGGTTTCCAGAGTGGCACACTTGCCAATACAGACCCCCAGATAATTACCGTCATCAAGGGGTCAAAGGGGATATGCAATCGCCAGAACTGTACGTAGCCGCCTACAGAGGTGGCGAGTAATTCATAGAAGGCCAGCAGCACCACGGCTCCCATCATCTCCACTACGGGCAGATGTGTCGTGCGCCGCCAGCACAGCAGCGCGGCCCAGAAGACGACAAACAGCAGGAAGAGTTCGTAGCTGCGATAGACATCAGCAGAAATGGCGTCCAATGCCGCCAGCGGCCCAGCAAACGCACCCTGCGCCTGAATCGGCGAGGCAGAACTATAGCCCCGCGAGGAGGTAAATAGCAGCGGAATAGTATCGAGTATAAACTGCACGGGATGATGCAAGATGATCGATTGGGCATACGCGCCGCCAAGCTGCCAATGCGGGTTTGCCAGCGAGGGATAGAGCGGCGCGAGCTGGTTAGGGTCCCAGCCACCCTGCTGCACAAACGGGTCGGCCACCTGCACAATGGCCGCATACTGTGCAGGCGCTTCGGCTTGCATGCGATATTCAAGGATTTTGCCCACCAGATTCAGATTCTGGACAGAAGTGATGCCCACATATCCGTTTTCTGTCGCGTTGGCAACGACGAACAGCCCCAGCGCCAGATACAGCAGCGCCACCGCCGCCAGACTCTGCGGCATCATCTTGCGCAGCAAACCGCGCCGATGGGCCAGCAGCAAGAGATAGCCAAACAGCGGGACGGGCAGATACACCCATTCCGGGCGGGTCATGAACAAGACCAGCAAAATGGCTGCCGACAGCCAGAAATAGGCTGGCTTCATCGTCCGAATACAGAGCACGACGACCAGCGCCAGCGACACCGTCAGCCAGAGCGTCAAGCCCTCGACAATAATCGGCTTGACAAAGCCCAACAGATAGGTGCTCGTGCCCATCAACACCCCCACGCACAGCGCAACCCACGAACGCCGGAGCACCAGCAGCGTCAGCGTATAGATTTCGAGCGTCGCCAGGATGAAGAGGATGCCCTGGGCAATGCCCACTGCCGTCAGGTTCCCCTGCCCGGCCAGCAGATAGACCAGCGCCACAAAAGATGGATAGCCAGGCGTGCGCAGGTCATCAATAGGATTGCCTGTTGTCAGGATTTTATGGGTGACGGCCAGGTATTCAACGGTATCGTTATTCACGTCCGGCTGGGGATGGTTGAGGTAAAACAGCACCACCGCCAGGCTAGTCAGGCAGAGCACGATCAGGCCATAAGAGAGCCGACGTGTTCCCTGCCAATCGTCGATGAACGCTTGCTTGAGCCACCCGAAGCCTTTGCGCACCGGCCCATCTTCCCCTTTCGCGCCTGGTCACTGCTCGTGGAGAGGCAGGCAGAGCGTTGTCCTGGCAGACAGCATCTCAAAGCCTGACCTGTCAAGTAGGACGACAAAATAGCGCGCAGGTAACGTTCATAGCCCTTTTGAGGGAGCGCATCTTTTTTCTTCTTTCTTCGTCTTCCCCTAAAAACAGCGGCGGTGTCTGGCGCATGGCCGACACCGCTTGACACGGCTCGATTGGAAAGGCAAGGTGAGAGGCTTCCGGGCCGCCAGGTCATCAGACCTTGACGCGCTCGACGTATTCGCCGGTGCGGGTATCGATCTTGATCACATCACCCGATTCGACAAAGAGCGGCACGTTGACCGTTGCGCCCGTCTCCAGCGTTGCGACCTTCAAAACGTTGGTCGCCGTGTCGCCGCGCACCGCCGGTTCGGTGTAGGTCACTTCCAGGTTGATAAACGTCGGCAGTTCGACGCCAACCACTGTCTCGCCATCAAACAGCGCTTCTACGACCATGCCCTCTTTGAGAAACTGGGCGCTGTCCCCCATCATGTCAAGCGGCAGAGGGAACTGGTCGTAGGTTTCCGTGTTCATAAAAATATAGTCCTGGCCGTCCTGATACAAATACTGGCAAGAGCGATGCTCCACCCGCACGACATCGATCTCTTCGCCGGAGCGAAAACGCACTTCCTGAACGCGCCCGGTCTTCATATTTTTGAGCCTGGTGCGCACAAACGCGCGCCAGTTCCCCGGACTGACATGATGAAACTCAACCACGCTCTGAAGTTCACCATTATAGCGAATAATTAAACCATTGCGAATATCGGATGTTGTACCTGCCATGTACTTCTGAACCTCCTAAGCTACCCGAGCATCTGAAAAACCAGCTTCAGCACACCAGTATAGCACAACTACAGTGATAGCTTACTTTTCAGCAGGTGCTCGGCTAGCTCAGGCTGTCTTTTTCAGCAGATAGATGCGTCCCCACTCACCCAACACCGCAACCGAATAGCCACGCACGATCTCTAATCCAGCCTGCTGCCGCACCACATCTTTGACCAATTCATACTGACTGCTCAAGATAACGGCTCGCCCCTCTGGCTTCAGCACCCGCGCCAATTCCGCCACCACAGCGGGATAGAGCCGTTCAACGTCTTGTTGAGAACCGATTTGCTTGCCAAAGGGGGGGTTCGTTGCCACCGCATCGACGGATGCAGACGCCAGCGGCAGCTTACGCGCATCCCACCGCGAGACGCGCCAACCCGTTCCCAACCCCTCAAGGTTCTGGCGCGCAATCTCCACGTGCCGCCCGGCAATATCGCCGCCAAGCACCTGCTCATATTTCCCGAACAGCATGCGCTCGGCCAGCAGCGTCCCACTGCCGCACATCGGGTCCAGAAACACATCGCGAGCCTCTGGCGCGGTCAGAAAGACCATCGCCGCTGCCACCGACGGACGCAGCGACGCGGGGAGATGAGCCACTTGATATTCGCGGTGCCGCATCGTCCGATCGGAAAGCCGCAGCCCACAGAGCAGCCTGCCTCCCAACAAGTTCGCCCAGATTTCCAGGTCCGCTTCTTCTTCCACGAAGCGCCAGGCATCGCCCAGACGGCGCGCCAACCCACGCATCACGGCCTGCTCCACATCCACCCGGCGAAACTGATGCTGTCCCTCCATGCGCGTCACCACGCGATAGGTTGGCCTGAGGCCAGGCTTGCGCCACTTTCTGAAAAGCTGAAGCGCTTGCTCGAATAAAGGGTCGGTTTCGATGGCGCGCGTCACCTCTTGCAGCGCGCCTCTGGCACGCGACGTGATCTCCGTGGAAAGCGCCAGCACAAACACATCCTCGGTGGTGCGCAGGGCCAGCAGGCTTTCCGGCTCGCTGTCATAGACAAAGACCAGAATACCATTGCGCTCTTTGGCAAAGAGATATTCTTTGAGCGCGGCGCGTGGAAAACGCTGATGCACCTCCAGCCAGGCGATCTGCTCAACGCCTGGCATCGTTTGCGCGTAATAGGTGAATGGGGTGGATGCGCTGGCCGCCGAGCGCGGCATGCTTCTCCCTCGCTTTCAATTGACAAAGCTCTGCTTGCCGCGACATAATACAGCACGCTGCATAACGAGACAAGTTCGCGGGGCCGATGCCCGCCTGCATATTGAGGAGGAACATAACCATGGCTGAAGCCAACTCATCCGAGCTAGAAACGCGCCTGCGCGCCGATGTCCAGAATGCGCAGCGCCAGCGCGATCAGGTGCTGCTAGACACGCTGCGCCTGGCACTCAACGCCTTTCATCTGGAAGAAGTGGCTCGTACTGACCGGGATAACCCTAACCACGGCAAAGCCTTGACCGAACAAGACCGCCTGAACCTGCTGGACAAGCAGGTCAAGCAGCGCAACGAGGCCGCCGCGCTTTTTCGCCAGGGCAATCGCCCGGCACTGGCCGAAAAGGAAGAGCGCGAAGCCGCCATCCTCCAGGCATACCTTCCGGCCAGGCTGACCGATGACGAACTGCGCCAGATCGTGAGCAATCTGGTTGCGGCGAATGGGCGCGACTTTAAAAAGGTCATGCCGCTCGCGGCAAAAGAGACGAAAGGCCGTGCCGATGGCTCGCGTGTGCAACAGATTGTGCGCGAACTGACTAGCTAGCTCTTAAACTGCACCCTCACATCCTGAACACCCCGAACCTGGTTTCAGGAATGGGCGCGTTCAGCGAGGCGGCAATGCCCAACGCCAGCGTCATGCGCGTATCCAGTGGGTCGATGATGCCATCATCCCACAGGCGCGCGGTGCTGTAATAGGGATTGCCCTCTGCTTCGTATTTCTCGAGCGTTGGCGCCTTGAAGGCGTCCTGCTCCTCCCGCGTCATATCCTGGCCGCGCGCGCGCAAGCCCTCCAGCCGCACCGTCAGAAGCACATTGGCCGCCTGTTCGCCGCCCATCACCGAAATACGCGCGTTCGGCCACATCCACAGTTGCCGGGGTGAGTAGGCGCGCCCGCACATGCCATAATTGCCCGCGCCAAACGAGCCGCCGATAATCACGGTAAACTTGGGCACTTCGGCATTCGCCACCGCCATCACCATCTTGGCCCCATCCTTGGCAATGCCGCGATTCTCGTATTCTTTGCCGACCATAAAGCCGGTGATGTTTTGCAAAAAGATCAGGGGCGTCTTGCGCTCGCAGCACAGTTCGATAAAATGGGCCGCCTTCAACGCGCTTTCGGAAAAGAGAATGCCATTGTTAGCGATGATGCCCACCGGATAACCCATAATGCGCGCAAAGCCGCAGACCAGCGTCGTGCCATAAAGCGCCTTGAACTCGTGCAGGCGCGAGCCATCGACCAGCCGGGCAATCACCTCGCGCACATCGTAGCTCTTGCGTCCATCGTGCTGCACAATGCCGTACAATTCGCGCGGGTCATATTTCGGCGGCTCCGGGTCGGCCACGTCCCAGGGATAGTGCTTGCGCCGGTTCAGGTTGGCGACAATGCTGCGGCCAATCGCCAGCGCGTGCTCATCGCTTACCGCGAAATGATCGGTCACGCCAGAAATGCGCGAATGCACATCCGCCCCGCCCAATTCTTCCGCCGTCACTTCTTCGCCTGTCGCAGCCTTCACCAGCGGCGGCCCGCCCAGGAAGATCGTCCCATTGCTTTGCACAATCACCGTCTCATCGCTCATCGCCGGAACATACGCGCCGCCTGCCGTGCAAGACCCCATCACCAGCGCAATCTGCGTAATCCCTTTGGCCGACATGCGCGCCTGGTTATAAAAGATGCGCCCGAAGTGCTCGCGATCAGGAAACACGTCGGCCTGAAGCGGCAGAAACGCGCCGCCCGAATCCACCAGATAGATGCACGGCAGATGATTTTGCTCGGCGATTTCCTGCGCCCGCAAATGCTTCTTCACTGTCAGCGGATAATACGTGCCGCCCTTGACGGTGGCATCGTTGGCAACCAGCACGCACTCCTGGCCTTCCACCACGCCGATGCCCGTCACAATCCCTGCCGACGGAGCCTCGCCCTCGTACATATCCCAGGCTGCCAACGCGCTCAGTTCCAGAAAGGGCGTCTGGGGGTCGCAGAGCAAGGCAATGCGTTCGCGCGCCAGCAGCTTCTTGCGTTTGCGGTGCTTCGCAACGGCATCGTCGCCACCGCCCTGCTCGACGAGCCGCGTGCGTTCGCGCAGTTCCTGCACCAGCCCCTCGAAATAAGCGGTATTTTCTCGATACTCCTCACTTTGAGTATCGACATGCGATTCAAGCACAGCCATCGCTAATCGCCTTCCACGCGCAGCGCATCTTCAATCCCGACCACACCTGGCACGTGCCAGATGTCCTGCTTGGCTGAATTGCGCAAACGCGCCTCCGGCAAGCGCCCGCCCAGATAGGCGACGCCATCTTTCACGTCGAGGCTCAGCCAGGTCACGTAGGGCTGAATTGCCGGGTTATCGTTCAAAATGGCCCAGATGCGCTCGCGCACCTGCCAGTCATCCAGATATTCCACGCTGCTGGCAACCTGCGCCGGAAACGCGCTCAGAACCAGCCCCTCCGGCTCAACGGCGCGCACCCACGCCTGAGACGCCACCAACCGGCGGCCAGCCACCGGAACCAGCGCCGCCTGTGGGTCCGTCGGGCGGGTCACATCTGCCTCAGGATGCGCTCGCACGCGCACCACCAGGCCATTCGCCAGGCCCGTTCGGGCAGCAATCGTCAGCCCCTCAAGTTGACCAACCCGATAACGTGTCTGCTGATGATGCTCGTCGGTGCAAAACACCGCCATTCTCGCGCGCAGTTCTACGCCGTTCGCCTTGGCCGGTTCGCGTGGCGCGCCCGCCGAAAAAGGCACGACCTCTTCTTTCTTGCTGAAAAGGCCCGTTTGATAGCGCACCGTCGCCGTCACCTGCGCGCTCTGCGGCCACAGCCAGAGATGCGTAATCTCTATATTCACTCCGCTCAGCCGATCATGATATGGCGCGGGTATGGCCGTAACACGGTCAGCCTTGATGACCTTCCCAGGCTGGAGCAGCACGCGCGCATGCTCGCTCATCTGCAAATCCACGGTTCCCCCTCCTGCTTGCTGCGATGAAGGAATCTGAGTAGCCAAAGACACCACCTCTTTGACGTGTAGTCAGTATAATTTCAAGATTAAACATGAATGCTGCCAACTTCGCTCTGCAATGCAAACGAGCATAGCAAGGTCAGGCAGTTCTATTCTACGTCTTCTCGGCCCCCAAACGCAATGATCGACGCATCCGATTTGGCAGCAAACACGCTTTCCAGATTGCCGCAAGTAGGATAGAATGAAGCAGAAGAAGATACGCAATACGCAGGCCAGGGGAGGCAGTGATGAAGAAGAACACCTGGTTCAGACGCAATCGCTGGCTGCTCGGCGGGCTGCTGCTGGCGGGCCTGGCGTTGGCAATTGTGCTGGTCGTCTGGGCAGCGCAAGCACACCAATATCAGCTTACCCTGGCGCATTACATTGCCACCACCCCCAAAACGATTACCATCCCCAGCCCAGGTGGCGGCGGAACAACCGTCCCCAACCCCACCTACAGCCTGCCCACAGACACCTCTGGCCCTGGCACGTGGGGATGGTCCGGCTGGGCCATTCGGCTGCTCGCCATTTTCGCGCCCGTCCTGCTGGGGTGCTTCCTGCATTGGCGCGAACATCGCCCGCCCACTATGCGTATTCATAAAGAACACCTGGACCACGCCACGAACAAGCTCGCTGAAGCCATTGGCGAAAATCAGCAGCTTCCCCAGGGCGTCTTCGACGCATACAGCAGGCTTCGCGATCTGGAGGAGAAACGCCACCCGCCCGTCTGAACCAGGCGTTACGGGCCGAAGCGTTCGTAGTGATCGCGCGGGTCAGATGACGCAGATGGTGGAGACAATGGCGGAGGGGGCAGCGCAGCAGGTGGCCCTGGAGGTGGCTGGCTGCGAGCGCGCCGCAGCAGCGGAAACAAGCGTGCCATCCGCAGCATCTCATTCTGCGTGACCATCCCCAGCAGTCGATCATCTTCCATCACCAGCAGGCTGCCCGCCGAATTGGCCGCCATCCGATCAAACGCTTCTTGCGCAGGCGCTTGTGGTCCGATCACATATTCTGGCCCAAGCGGAGCCATCACATCGCTGACCCGCTGGCTTCCTCTCTGCTTCTTGAGCGCTTGCTGCACCAGCGCCCGCGTCACCACCCCCAAAAGTTGATCTCCGACGCGCACCGGATAGAGGCTGGCGTTGTAGCGCCCATAATATTCTTGTATCAGCAGTTCCAGGCTTAACTGCCCCGGCACCACCAGCGTATCAGGCCGCACAAATTGCTGCACCTGATAGCCCTGAAGCATCTCGCGTATCAACGCCTGGTTCATGCCCACCCGCGCCGCGCTCAACAGGAACAGGCCGATCAACAGCAGCCAGACGCCTGTCCAATTCCCGGTAATCAGCAGATACGCCCCCAGCACCAGAAACAGGTAGCCGACACCCCGGCTCAGCCAGGCAGCAATGCGCGTTGCCAGGCTGTAATTGCGGCTGACGCCCCAGATAAACGCGCGCACCATGCGCCCGCCATCCAGCGGAAAACCAGGGATGATGTTGAACAGAAACAGCAGCAGATTTTGCAGTGCGAGCCAGAACAACACCGCAGCGGCAGCGGAAACGCTGGAGTACAAAAAATCCAGGTGAAAATACGCGCGCACCAGCGCCAGCCCGCCGAAAGCCACGCACAGCACTCCACACAGCAGGCCAATCAGCAGGCTCGCCAGCGGCCCGGCCAAAGCCATCCAAAACTCCACCCATGGATTGCGCGGCTCGCCTTCAAGCTGCGATACGCCGCCCAGCACAAACAGGGCAATCCCTTTCACCTTCATCCCATTGGTCATGGCTACTACCGAATGCGCCAGCTCGTGCAGCAACACCGACAGGAAAAAGAGCAGGATGGTCAGCACGGCCAGGCCAGCAGCCACGAGAGGGTCTGCCTGAGGAAACAGCGGCCTAAAAAAGTCCTGGGTCACGGCGTAGACGAAAATGACGAAGATCACAAACCAGGAAATATCGATACGAATGGGGATGCCAAAGAGCCTGGCGATACGAATGGTTGGGCCGAACACGTGCTGCCCTCCTCATGCTCTGTGCGACACACCGACAGCGCCTTTTCTCACACAGCGCAGGATATCGGCCAGCGTCGTCTTCTCAGGAGGCTCGGCCCAGGGCATTTGTTCACATTGGCCCACCTCTGCGCTCAGTATCATCGGGCGCGGCGGCGCTGTCAAGCAGCAGCCGGGCTGCATCCAGGGTTACTTCACGCCGATGAGGGTCCGAATCAGTTCAAACACATCCTGGCTGAACGTCTGGCCGCTCTTAATATCTTGCAGCGCTGCCAGCAGCAGCGGCAAGGGCGTCGTCAGCAAAATCGCGGTGGTCCGCCGCTCCACCGAGAAGGGCGTTTCCGGCGTATCGCTCACTTCCTCCATCGCCGCCCGGTAGTATTCCAACCAACCCAGATGATACTCAAGCTCGTGCAAATCTTCCTTTTCCTCGCCCTTCAAAGGCAGGCGGGCAATCTCTTCCTCAGCCAGACGCCGCGCCGAACGTAGTTCCTTGAGTTGCTTGGCGCGCCAGTGGTCCACGCCAAAGCGATAGGGCAGGTCGATGCAAAACAGATAGGGCAAGGCAAAGGAAAACAGATATAAGACGATGGAAAGCGTCAAGTGGAACGTCCCGATCTCAATCACGGTATAGGTTTGCAACTGCAAAAGCTGTTGCAAACCGATGCTCACCACCAGCGAGCCGGTAATCAAAAAGGGCAGCAAGATCAAGGAGAAGCGCAGGCCGTAGCGACGGGCCGGAACCTCCCAGTCATAATGGCCGCCCAAATCGCGCGACAGAAGGAACTGCGTATAGACCACAAAAGGCAGAAAGAACAGAAAGGAAAGCGGCAGAATCAGCGCCAGCAGCAAGCTGAACTTGCTGAAAAAGTCGAGCAGCACCTGGCCGATGTTGCCTGGCGTTGTCAGAATGTTTTGCAGCACACCTACCCCTGTGACAGCCGCCAGCCAGATCAGCGGCGCGGCACCCAGGACCAGCGCGCTCCAGATTTCCAGAAACAGGCGGACCCGGCGGCGTTGATGCGCTGTGGCGATGACACTGACGCCCTCTTCAGTGAACGTCACACGCTGGCGCGGGGCCATCGCGTAGCCAACAACCACCAGAATCGTGGCCTCGCTTCCCGCAACCAGGCGCACGATGTAGAAACCGACCAGCAGCATAATGAGCAGCACACCGATCGTGGTAATTGGCGAAATCCCTTGCAGGAACGGAATGCCCACCAGATACGCCAGAAACACGAGGAGGGTTACGCCAACAGTTGCCCAGCGCAGCACCGTCAGCGCCCAGATTTCAAAAGACCGCAGCGCCGTCAGCCCATAGAAGCCATGCATGCGAAAGAGGCCCTGACCGGCATTGAGCGCGTCTCCCTGGCGGTCCAGCGTACGCTCCCAGGCATTGATGGACTGGCGGTAGAGCTTTACGCGGCTCCGCCAGGAATACGCGGGACGTGGCGCAGATGCGCCCTTCGCCTGAAGGGCAGTGATCGCTTCGGCACAGCGCTGTTTGCGCTCCAGCAGCCATTGTTGCAGCTTTGCCACTTCAAGCTCATAGCCAGGCCCGCCGACCACCTCGGTCAAGCGTTCCTCTGCCAATGCCTCCCATGCGCCATCCATAATCGTCATATAGGCCCGCATCGCCTGACGCACCGGCACCTGATAATGCTCGGTCAGTCCGGCGCGCTCCATATCGTCGAGCGTTTCCACAAACAGGGGCGTCAGGCGATCAACATCAGCGCGCAGTCTCGCGCTGCCCGCGTCGGCTTCCAGCTTGATCGATTTTCTCGGTGGCATGGGTCGTTCAGCCATCGTCATCGGCGCAGGTGGGCTGGCAGGGGCAGCAGCGGTGGTGGCATGAGGAGGACTATGCTCCTGATGGGTTCGTCCTCCTTCTGGGGACACCGTAGGAGAAGTATCAGACATCATAAACCTCCTGAACGGGATGAGGCAAGCCAGAAACAATCAGCCACTTTCGGCCATTCTAGCGCGCCTCAGCCGTAAAATCAAGAGGCCCTGGTCGGTAAATCTACTGAGAGCAGTTGGAGAAGTGCCGCTTCGTTATTGCGCATCCTGACCCGGCAGAGACCAGGATTCCCCGAGCGTTCCAGCACTGCAATATGAAACAACTCTTTTTCTGCGCGGCCCAGGCGGCGCAGCATCACCGAATGCGTGCTGCCAGTGATAAACGTATCTTCCAGATCGCCCCACCCACCCATCAGCAGCGCACGCAGGCTCGACTGCATCACCTGGGCCATATGATAGGCAGGGCTGGCTAAGTCCTGGTCCTGGCCGCGACGCACCTTATATTCCGCCAGCAGCTTGCCATCTGAACGAATCACCGCCGTTGCTACGCAGGCATTCCCAACCTGCTCGGCAAAGGTTTCTAACGCCTGCTCCAGAGGCCGCTTACCATCAGTTGATGGCGAAGCTACAGGGGAACCCACCGAACTATTTAAAGCAGGCGCGGCGTTTACAGATGCCTGGGGAACGGCGGGCGCAGCAGGAATGCCCATCTCCAGCGGAGCAGCTTCGGCGCTGCCGTTGTGGTTCATTCCCCCATACGCGAGTTGTTCCAAAATGGCTAAACTCGACAGCTTCGGCTCTTCAGAAGGGGCAACTGTGGAAGGAGGGGCAGCCACAAGCGGCTCGGGCAGCGGCGGCTCGGGAACGGCAAGCGGCACTGGCGACGGAAGCAGCGAAGGCGGCTCAGGAGCCACAGGCGGCGCTGAAGGGGGCGCGGTAACGGCTGGTAAGGGCGGGGGGGTGGCAACGGCGGGGGTGGCGCGCATAGTAAGCGCCTGCCCCGGCAACGCATCGATACCCAGTTTCAGGCCCGAGACAGCCTCCCGCTGGGCATCAGCCAGGGGAGCCTCACGTTTCGCGGTATAATTCCACAGCCCACCCTGGACGCTCGGCAGAGGAACCGTCGGCGGGTCTTCCTTCTCTTCCCGGGGCGCTGGCAGAGAAGGTCGGTTGCCATTCGCCAGCGAGGGCAGCGAAAACTTGCCGTTGGGGGTAGTCAGCGGGACCGTTGGCTCGGGGATTTCCACAGCCATCTCTTCCTGCAAGAGCGACGAAAACGCGGCCTGGCCCAGCCCTGGCGGCGTCGGTGTCAGTGGCTCTGTCTGTGTCATGTAAATTGATGGTACTGGTTGAGGCGAAAACGGGCTGGACGCAACGGCAGAACCTGGAGCATTCACCGCCGAAGGGGGAGCAATACGTTCCGCTGCCGGATGAATATCACGGACCCAGGCGGGCGCTTCATCTTCATCCAGCGCCAAAGCCTCAGAGGCCGCTGAGGCACCATCCAGGTGTGGCACGCCATTGGAACCATTGAAGAATCCGTACGTCTTGATGGGCGGAGGTGGATTGGCAGGCTGGATAGGTCGACTTCGAGTGTCAGGCAATGGCTCGGGAGGTGGCGGGGGCTGGCGCTGTTCATGGTTATCGCGATATTCCACCGCCTGCATCACCAAACGAGCCAGCGGCTGGCTGACATTACGTTCCTCGTGCCCATCCCAGGCAAGCTCCTCGATGCTGCCACTGTGATGGGCAGCCAGCGCGATAAAAGCCTCTGCGCCACGCAGCGCCCCAAACTCAGCCCACAAGAGTTCTCCTTGAGCGAAGCGCAGCATCCCCAGGCGCTGAGAACCAGAGCGCACCACCAGCGAAAGGTTGCGGCGCGCCATCTGAATGACCTGCACCAGATCGAGCAGATCAAAAGAGTCCAGGTCGGCAGATAAACCAGGCTGATGCACTCGTTAACGCACTCCTCGTGTAGACATCATCCGCTCCAGCAGGCTCGCCCGTTCCCTGGGCCAGAGTGTACCATGTCGCGCTTGCTCGCACAAGTGGTTCTTTGTTCACCACAACAACGGAGCCAGAAACAGCGCGAGAAACGCCCCCAGGGTTAACCCTGTGCCCAGGGGAATCATCGTCTGCCGATCTGCTTTGCGCATCATCAACAGCAGCATGCCCACGGCTGCTCCCACCAGGCAGCCATAAAACAATGCCTGGAAAATCTGCGGCCAGCCAATCAATAATCCCACCAACACCGCCAGCTTGACATCGCCAAACCCCAGCGCATCCGTATGATAGATCAAATACGCCGCCAGATAGAGGCAGCCAAAGAGCGCACCGGCCAGCACAGCACCCACGAGCATAAAAAAGAAGATGCGATGGTTGAACAACAACCCCAGCGCCACCAGCGCAACTATGGAGGGATACGTCACAACATCCAAGATGAGATGATGCTCGAGGTCAATCACAAAAATGAGCAGCAGCACCAGTGCCACCAGCGCGTACAACACAAACAGCGGCACAACTGGCAGCGCGGCAGGCTGATCCGTCGCGACACGCCAGAGGATAAGCAAGAGTGCGCAAGGCGCAGCCAGATCAACCCACAGATGCCGCCGTGGCAACGGTTCGCCGCATTGCGGGCAGCGTTCCCGCAGCCGCAGGAACCCGATCACCGGCACATAGCGCCACAGCGGCAAGGTCTCATCGCACTTCGGGCAACTGCCCAGCCGCCACTGCCATTGGTCGCGCGGCAGCACATCCGCCAGCAGGTTCAGCAGCAGCGCCCCAACCACTCCACCTCCCAGCGCTGCAACCACCCCCAGCAAAACCGGCATGATCGATTCCCCTCTTGCTGAAACACCCTTTGGCACACGCGCCCGATGGCGGCTTCTCCAAAGCTGTGCCATTGTGCCATAGTATACCATCATCGGGCTAGCCCAGGGCGCTCAAGCACGACTTTTGGGGGATGACGACAGGCAGCAAAAGGCACGAAGCCACCACCTTTGATGTCCTCGTGCCTTTTGTATGCGTGCGCGATACGCTGGCGCAGCGCTTAATCAGACCCCTCTTCGGATTTCCCCTCCTCAGCAGCCGGAGCAGCAGCTTCCTTCTCTTCCGCTGCCGCAGCTTCCGCCGCCTCTTCAGCCAGCACAGCGCGTGGGGCCACAACCTTCACTACCGGCTCATCAGCAGGACTGAGCAGCGTCACGCCTCGCGGCAGCGGAACATCACTCACACGCAAGCTATCATCGATAGCCGCCAGACCGTTAATGTCCAGTTCAAGCGCCTCAGGAATATCCCCCGGCAGGCTTTCGATTTCCAGCGTATCCAACAGGTGCAGCAGCACACCACCCTCCACGGCCACCGCCGGGGCTGTGCCCTTCAGCGTCACCGGGACACGCACCACAATCGGCTCGTTCATCGACACGCGCAGGAAATCCACATGCAAGATTTTGCCAGAGCGCGGGCTGCGCGCAACGTGGCGAATCAGAGCATTGTAGACTTCGCCTTTGCGACCGCCCAGTTGCAGATCAATGACGCGGGTGGCAGCGTGGCCTGCCAGAAAACGATCCAGCGTGTAGAGGTCCACCTGCAACGCCTGCGATGGTTGCTTACGACCATACAAATTCGCGGGAATAATCCCCTGACGCCGCAGTTGCTTCACCTGTTTTCCCAGCGTGGTGCGCGGCGCGACCTCTAACGATACCTTAGCAGCCAAAATGACTTCTCCTTCCAGACCTCAGTGCCCAACAACGTATATTCAGGCACATTCTAGCGCAACTTTATATGTTATCGCGCGCCTGCCCTTTATTGCAAGCGCCGCCAAAACTCCTCAGCGGAAAGCCCGACGATCTCGATAGTTTTCTGCCTGCCCGACGCGCCGCGCGCCACACACACTGCGCGCTTGGGCAATTTGAGCCGTTCGGCCAGCAGCGCAATCAACGCCTCATTGGCAGCCCCCTCCACAGGTGGAGCCGTAAGCCGCACGTGCAAGCCATCCGTTTGGATGGTCAGTTCGTTGCGGTTGCTACGCGGAAAGACCCGCACCGGCACCAGCAGGGTCTCGCCGTGCTGCTGAAGAAATGCGGGATGGGCAGTGTCTTGCGTGTCCATGGGCAGAAACACCTTTGCACTACACGACTACCATCCAGGCGGCAACGCTTGAAGCAGCAAGGTACGCATGATATCAAGCGCAGCCCAGGCAAAAAAGAACGCGACATTCACGACCCAAACGGGTGGAATGCGCCTGCGGATAGGCGCAATAAAAGGTTCCGTGCAGCGCATGATGAACAACATAATCGGATTACTTTCGCCGAGATTAAAGAATGAGAGAATAAAGCGCACAAACATCAAAATGATTAAAGCAGCAAAAAACAAATTCACAATGTTATGCACAATATCATGTTGAAGCAGAAACATCATTGCCTCCCTGATTTATCGGGCAGCCGCGCCTGGCCTTGCGTGGTTTGAACCTCAACGGTAGATAGGCCAAAGTACGAACGGCGTTCAATCTCACGAACACGCACCCCACGCAGATCAGGCAGCGTCGTCACGTGCCGCTGCACCACCGTCCCAAACGGGCGGGCAATCAGCGCCGCGCCCAGCGTTCCCGCCGCCGCCGAAAACCATCTGCTGCGCGAGCGCGGCAGCGCCAGGGCGAGTGTCCAGCTTAGAACCGTCACGATAAGACCTACTGCAACATTTGTCCCACAATTGGGATGAATCGCCAGTTCAGCTTCACCTGCCTGGAGACGTTCCAGCGCTTCGGCGGCAGCCTCACGCACCTTCTCCAGATCAACCGGGCCAAAAATGATAAAGCCGCGCGGGCTGGAACGCGCGCTCAACCGCAGGTTGGCAACCTTTTCCGAAAGAATGGTCACTGTCGCGTGCTCCAGTGCATGATTCTGCCGAATCCGGCGACCAAAGAAGAGATCGACCACACCCATTATCAGCTATTTCCTTCACCTAGGCAGAACTGCATCACGCTTACTGCGCTGTGGAACGTTCTCCGAAGAGCGCTCGTCCAATGCGCACCATCGTGGCCCCTTCCTCAATCGCCACGGCAAAATCGTTGGTCATTCCCATCGAAAGCGCGTCCCAGGAATCGCTCGGGAAGCGCTCGCGCAACTCGTCGCGCGCTTTCCGCAGCCGCCGAAAAACGGGCCGAACCTCTTCTGGCTCCGTAGTGTAAGGCGCAATGGTCATCAATCCCTGCACCTGCACATGTGGCAGGCGCAGCGCCTCCTCTGCCAGCGCGGGCAGTTCAGCCAGGTTGACTCCCTCCTTCGACGCTTCACCAGAAACATTTACCTGCAACAAAACGGCCACCGTCCGCCCACGCGCCGCAGCGCTGTGTTCCAACGCCTGGGCCAGATGGATGCTATCCACGCTGTGAATGAGATCAAACGATTCCACCGCACGCGCCACTTTGTTGGTCTGAAGATGGCCGATGAGATGCCAGCGTATCAGCGGATATTGCAGCGCGGCCATCTTAGAGCGTGCCTCTTGCACGCGATTTTCGCCAAAGACTTTCAGTCCCAACTCATATGCCAGCGCGATACGCTCGACGGGCACCGTCTTGGTCACGGCGATAATCGTTACATCATCGGCGCTGCGCCCGCTGCGTGTCGCGGCTTCCGCAACCTGCAAGCGGACCTGCCGAATGCGCTCAACCAAGTCATCCATCGTTTGCTAATCCACGTTCAAGCCCACCAGCACCGCAAAACGCCCGGTCTTGCCCTGTTCGCCGCGATGCGAAAAAAACAGATCGGTGCGGCAGCTGGTGCAAAAAAGCATGATCTCGATATGTTCTGAAGCCACGCCAGCCGCCAGCAATTGCTTGCGGTTGGTCTCCTTCAAATCCAGCATCCAACGGTCAACGCGCCCGTCCACATGCGGCTGAAACACTGCCGAGTGTGCTCCATCCGGCAAGCGCTCGAATGTTTCCAACACATCCGGCCCCACCTCATAACAGCACGGGCCAATCGACGGAGCCAACCCCACCAGCAGATCAGCGGGCCGCGAGCCAAAACGCTCGACCAATGCCCGCACCGTCTTCCCGGCGATGCACAGCGACGTGCCGCGCCAACCAGCATGAGTCAGCGCCGCCACGCGCTGCACCGGGTCAAAATACAACACCGGCAGGCAATCCGCATACGAAATCAACAGAAAGACGCCTGGCTCGCTAGTCATCAAGGCATCGGCGCGCCGCCGAAAGCCTGGGTCGAGAAGTTCATCATGATTGTGCTTCCATTCCGCGCCAACTTCGATTATTTCATCGCCATGCACAATCCACGAAGTCGCTATCAGCCAATCTGGCTGGCCCAGCGTCTCTGAAAGCAGCCGCCGATTCTCAAAAACCGTCGGGCGATCATCGCCAACGCTCAGGCCGGTATTCAAGCTGGCATAAGGCGCGGCGCTCAAACCGCCCTGGCGAGAAAACACTGCATGGGTCATTGCCGGATAGCGTGAAAAATGGTCGAACTGAAAAAAGAGACGCGCTGCTTGCTGCTCCTCAATCACGCGGGCCTGTTGACCTCCAGAGAAAGATCACCCCACTCGCCCCTCCATCAGCTATTGTAGCATAGTTCACGCTGGCGTCACATGCAGCGCAAGCACATCATCTGCCGCCAGCGTCAGATTCAGCGCTCCAGCGCCGCTGACCTCAGCGTTCGAATGCTTGAAGCGGTAGAGCGTCTCAACCTGCATGCTGGGCAGCCCCTCCAGCGTCAGCTTCATCTCGCCGCGCTGCTCGCCCAGGCGATTCAGCAGGAACAGCAGCCAGCTTCCATCGGGCAAGCGCCGCCGCACCGTTTCAACCTCCAGGTCGCTCACCACCTGCCGCTGCACGCCAGCAGCCCCCATCAGCCCCACCGCAAAGCGCCGCAGCCCCACGCGCTCTTCAGGAGCCAGCCGATAATAGACCGATGTGGCATACGCGCCGCCAGGCAAGGTTCCCAGCACCGTACTTGCGCCCTGGCCCACCGGCACACGATAGCCTGCAACCTGCGCCCCAGCCCGTAAGACCATCTGCTCTTGCGTCACACGCGATTCAGGACCAAAGAGCAGCAGCCGATACTCGCCGCGTACCGCTGTGCCACCCGCCGAGGTAAGTTGAGCGCCAGGCAATTTGATGGCCTGGCCCACAAGCAGCGGCTCGACCAGATCGCCCAGGTGCAGCGCGGTGGGCATCGTTTGCGCCAGCCGCCGCCGATGCAGCCGATAGCGCAGCGTGACACCGTTCAGCAATCCCAGCGTCATCTCTCGTTTTCCCAGCCACTGCGCGCTTTGCTCGGCATAGGGATACAGCGCCTCGGCATCGGCCAACTGCCGCCCATAGGCATCCTGGCGAATCGGCCCCGGCAGCGTGACAAGCTGCCCACCCTGCTCCACATAGCGGCGCAGCTTGACAAGGTTCGTCGCGTCAAGATATTGTTTTGTTGGCAGCACAGCCACGCCCTGCGCCGCCAATTGCTCATCCGTCACCTGCTCCAGATCGAAGAAGCGCGGTTGATAGCCTGCGCTCACCAGCAGATCATAGAAGCCAAACATACCCAACGACGCAAAAAACGGCATGGATTCCAGATCGTTCCTTCTGGCCGAATATTCATCTATCGTCAAACGACTGTAGGGCTGATAATGCAGATAGGCGATGCTGTCATGCGCCTCGGTTGACTGGAGGATAAGCTGCTCGTGCCGCGCCAGAAACTCTTGCACGCCGCGCACCGTCGCATAGCGCGGCTGCTCGCGGCCTTCTTCATCCAGCAGTGTGTGATAACGATATGGCGCGCCCTCCGGGTCCTTGCCATCGTGGACAATGTACATGGCATAGCCGCGCGTGTCGTGCGCCACGCAGCCGAGCATCGCCTGTACCGTAGCCTCCTTGGCGACCTGGGCGCGCTCGTCCCACCAGCCCGCGCCCAGTTCCAGGCACGCGGCTGGGCGCGATGGTGTGGCATAGGCGCTAAAAAGTGCCGGAGCCTGCGACGAAAGAAACGGGAAATCGGCAGTCGCCGGGGAGCCGCTGCTTTTGGTATACAGGTCGAAGCCATATACATCGGCCACAGCAGACTTCGCGCCCGGATGCGCCGGGCTGGAATACGTTGCCTGCTCGTTGATTGCCAGCGGTACCGGCACGCCAAGCTCTCCGGCGATCTTGCGCAGATACTTTAAATAACTGACCAGCCAATCCTCAAGAAAGCGCTGCCAATCAATCGCCTCGCCGCGCTCCCAACTGCCACGCGGCGGCAGAATCTGCCCGAAGGCGTGGAAGTTCGTGCCCCAGGCAGCGTTCAAATCCTCGATCTCGCCATAGGTATCGTGCAAGAAGATACGATAGCGCCCGATGGTATCGGGGTTGAAGTCAAACTTGCCCAGCGATGCCCCATACATCAGGCCCGTTTCGTTATCAAGCTGAAAGCTGATGACTGGATGATCGAAATAAGGCCGCAGCACCTCGACCAGCGCCGCGTACCAGCGCTCGACCTTCGCCAGATACGTCGCCTGCATCACGGCAAAGTTGAAATAATGATCGCCGCGAATCAGTTGCCCATCCGGGCCGCGCATCACCGTATCGGGATACTGTTCGCCCAGCCAATGCGGATGCCCAAAGCCGCGATATTCCGCGTAGATAAACGGTCCAGGGCGCGCCAGCACCAGCAAGCCGCTGGCGCGGCATGTCTCTAAAAACGCGATCAGGCTGCGCTGCGGATGGGTGCGCCCGGTAAAATCGAGCGTGCCTTCGTCCGGCTCATGCCAGACCCAGGGGATATAGCTGGAGACAGCATTAAAGCCCGCCGCCTTCAGCTTTTCCAAACCTGGCTGCCACAGATCGGGCCGAATACGAAAGTATTGAAACTCGCCCGCTCGCCAGAACCAGGGCCGACCATCCAATGTAAACACACCGTCACACGCGCCGAATCGAGCCATAATCCGAGTCCGCCATTCGACAAAATTGATAGAAGATGAGAACGAAGAAAGAACTATCCTAACGTCAGGTCACATAACCAGCAGGTCTTATCGCTCTTTGCCGGGGGCGTCTGGTCCATCCAGCGCATCCTGATAGACCTCCGGTTTGAGCACCCCAATATAGGGCAGGTTGCGATAGCGCTGCGCGTAATCCAGGCCATAGCCAACCACAAAACGGTCAGCAACCTGAAAGCCCATGTAGTCCGGGGTCACGACTTTCTCGCGCTCCTTGACCTTATCAATCAGCGTGCAAACGCGCAGGCTGGCAGGTTTGCGCGTGCGCAGCACATCCAACAGATAGTGCAAGGTCAAGCCGCTGTCCACAATATCTTCTACCAGCAAGACATGCTTGCCCTCGATGGGTTCCTCTAAGTCTTTCACGATGCGGACCACGCCGCTCGACTCAGTGGCGCTGCCATAGCTGGAAACCACCATAAAATCCATCTCCAGCGGCAGATCAATCGCCCGCGCCAGATCGGCCATGAACATCAGGGCACCCTTCAAAACGCAGAGCAGCAGCATCGTGCGCCCCTGATACTCGTGGGTGATCTGCCGTCCTAATTCCTCCACCTTTTTCTGCAATTGTTTCTCTGTGATCAAGACCTCTTCGATGTCTTTGTGCACAAATTCCCCTTTCTGCGTTACGGAACAGCTTCCAATTCCAGCGCCAGCACGCGCCGCGTCGACTGCGTCAGTTTCAGCACATCGGCAATCCGATAACCGGCCACCCAGAGAATACTCTCGTCAGCCCCGCAGACCAGCGGCAACGCGTCGCGCTCGGCGCGGGGCACTTTGGCGTCCACCAGCACATCTTGCAGCTTCTTCGCCGCTGGCATACCCAGGCCACGAAAGCGATCACCCGCGCGCCGCGTGCGCACATGCAATGGCTGATATGCCTCCAGAGCATCCAGATCGATATAGCCCCACTGCTCGCGGCTGCCGCGCTGCTCGTAGCCTGGTGGTGGGGTGGTCTGCTTATCCAGCACATGTGCCCGCACCAGCCAGCGCGAGTGAGGCAGCCGTGCCTCACCTGGCACGGCTAAAGGGACGGCTGCGCGCTGTGTCGACGCGCCAGATGTTCCGCTCGACTGGTCTGACTCTGCTGGATGCTCCAACGTGGACCACTCGTAGATACGGAATCGCTCGTAGATGCGGCGCAATCGTAGCCCTCCAGGTAGATGCAGCACGCCAGCGCCAGAAGCCCGCGCAAGCAAGGCGTCAACTGCTTCCAGGTGGCGCAGTTCCAGATGCGCCGCGCCACCGGACGCCTGCAATCCGGCGCGCAGCAGCACCCGGCGCCGCAGCGCCAGCGGCAAACGCCGATAGACCGATACATCCCCCTCCAGAGCATGTTCTGTCTCACTGATGATCACATCGGACCAGCGCGCAGCCACCTGCGCCTGCATATACGCATCATCTTCGGCCAACACGGCAGCATTGCGCAGCAGCGTCTCACGCAGGTTCGGATTATACTGTTCCAGCACGGTCAGCAGATCATGGCGAATGCGATTACGCAGAAAGCGGCGGTCCTGATTGCTGGCATCCTCACAATAAGCAAGCTGCCGCTGCTCGCAATAGCGCAGCACCTCGGCGCGGCTGACGCGCAGCAGCGGGCGAATAATATCGCCCTCCAACGGCTGCATTCCGGCCAGGCCAGCCAGCCCACTGCCGCGCAGCCAATGCATGACCAGCGTCTCTACCTGATCGTCGGCCTGGTGAGCCACGGCAATGCGCTCCGCGCCAACGTTCGCAGCCACGCGGCGCAAGAACGCATAGCGCGCCTGGCGGGCGGCGTCTTCAAGCGAGCGATGGCTCTTGCGCGCCAGCGCCGGAACATCTTCCTGCCCCAGCGCGCAGGGCAAGCCCCACTGGGCCGCGAGATCAGCCACAAACGCCGCGTCAGCGCGGCCAGCCTCGCCGCGCAAACCATGATCGAGATGAGCGACATGAAGGCTGATGCGCGCATATGGCCCTGCGGAGCCACACAGGCTCTTCAGAAGGTGTAAAAGGGAAACCGAATCCGGCCCACCTGAGACACCCACAACAACAACGCCGCTGTCTGGGAACAGATGCTGCGTATCAATAGCGGTACGAACTGCCGCCAGTAAACTGGACTCAGTTGAAGCTTGTCCCATGAATCTTTTGGACCTGAGGAAAGGGAGAGGGTGCTGCTAGCAACAATTAGACTGTATTATAGCAGGCAACCCTGGAACTTGTCAATCCCCAAAAGACCGCCGCAAGTGTAAAACCATTGTGAAAGCGAGTAACAAGAAACGGGGATAGCGTCCTGCTCACAGGAGTACCATCCCCGTCTCTTATTATCGCACACAGCCTTGCCCCAGGCACGCACCTGAGTGCAATGCGCCAGGCGTTACTTGTCGCGCTCGCTCGCCACCAGCGCGGCCTGCGCTGCGGCCAGGCGCGCCACCGGCACGCGGAACGGCGAGCAGCTTACATAGTCCAGGCCGGTTTCGTGGCAGAAAGCAATGCTGTCCGGGTCGCCGCCATGTTCGCCACAGATACCCACCTCCAGGTGATCGTTGGCTTTGCGCCCCTCTTCCACAGCAATCTTCACCAGACGACCAACGCCATCGCGGTCCAGCGTCTGGAACGGATTGACCGGCAAAATCTTGACCGGCTGGTCCAGTCCAGGCTCTTCCAGACCTTCCACATATTTCAGCAAGAACTTGCCTTCGGCGTCATCGCGGCTCATGCCGAACGTCGTTTGCGTCAGATCGTTCGTGCCAAAGCTGAAGAACTCGGCCACCTGCGCAATCTGCCCGGCGGTCAGCGCCGCGCGCGGCAATTCGATCATCGTGCCGAACTTGTAGGCAATCTGGCCCGTTGCGCCAGATTCTTTGGCAATCGCCTCGGCCTCGGCCTCAAGCTGGCGGCGCACCTCGCGCAGTTCGTTGATGTGCCCCACCAGCGGAATCATGATCTTGGGCTGAAGCTTCTTGCCTTCTTTTGCCAGTTCGGCGCAGGCTTCCAAAATGGCCCGCGTCTGCATGATGTTGATTTCAGGGAAGAGCAGACCCAACCGGCAGCCGCGCAGCCCCAACATCGGGTTCGCCTCGCGCATGCTGGCAACCGCTTCCAGCAGCTTGCGCTTGTGCGCCAGTTCCTCTTTGTCGCCGTTGGTCGCCTCCAGCCGCGTCACATCCACCAGCAGTTCCTCATAGGACGGCAGGAACTCGTGCAGCGGCGGGTCGATCAGGCGAATGACGACCGGATAGCCCTCGCCAGTCGTGGGGCTGACCATCGCGCGGAAGATGCCGATGAAGTCGCTGCGCTGGAAGGGCAGCAATTCATCCAGAGCTTTCTGGCGCTCTTCCCTGGTGGGAGCCAGAATCATACGCTGCACAACGGGCAGGCGCTCCTGCTCCATGAACATATGCTCGGTGCGGCACAGGCCGATGCCCTCCGCGCCAAACTCCACGGCGCGCGTCGCGTCGCGGGGATAATCGGCGTTGGCCCAGACGCCCAGGCGGCGGAACTTGTCGGCCCAGCCCAGCAACTCTTGCAGGTCTTTATCTTCGCTGAAGTTGGCATCGATAGTTGGGATGGTGCCCTTGAAGACCTCGCCGGACGCGCCGTCAATTGAAATATCATCGCCCTCGCGCACAACGATATCGGTGCCGCGCACGCGGAACTGGCGCTGCTCGTAATCCACCACCAGAGCATCACAGCCCACCACCGCAGGCAATCCCAGGCCACGCGCCACCACTGCCGCGTGGCTGCCTGTGCCGCCGCGACTGGTCAAGATGCCCTTGGAAACCAGCATCCCATGCACGTCATCCGGGCTGGTCTCCTGGCGCACCAGAATTACGCGCTGGCCTGCCTTGCCCAGTTCCTCAGCGCGGTCAGCGTCAAAGATGGCCTTGCCATAGGCCGCGCCTGGCGAAGCGTTCACGCCTTTGGCAAGCATGCGCCCTTCACTGCGCGCCTGATCTTGGGCCTTGGGGTCGAAGCGCGGCAGCAGCAGTTGCACGACATGGTTCGGCTCGACACGCTTCACCGCGTCTTCTTCCGTGATGATGCCCTCATGCACCATATCCACCGCCGTCTTCACCGCCGAAGCCCCGGTACGTTTGGCCGAGCGGGTTTGCAGCATATACAGCCGCCCGCGTTCAATCGTGAACTCCAGGTCTTGCACATCTTTATAATGCCGCTCCAGGCGCTCGGCGATCTCGTGGAACTGCGCGTAGACCTGGGGCATCTCTTCTGACAGATGCTCAACCGGCGACGTATTGCGAATGCCCGCCACCACGTCTTCGCCCTGCGCGTTCACCAGATACGAGCCATACAGCACTTTTTCACCCGTGCTGGGGTCGCGCGTGAAGGCTACACCGGTGCCACTCTGGTTGCCCATGTTGCCGAAGACCATCGTCTGCACGTTCACTGCCGTGCCGAGATCATGCGGAATCTTGTTGAAGTTGCGATAATCGATGGCACGCTTATTATTCCAGGAAGAAAAGACCGCTTCAATGGCCTTCTTCAATTGCTCATAGACATCGGTGGGGAAAGGCTCTTTGCTCTGCTGCTCGGCAAGCTGCTTGAAATCTTGCGTCATCTGCTTGAGCGCGTCGGCGGGAATATCGGCGTCGGTGGCCGCGCCCGTCTTCTCTTTGTACTGGTCGATAAGGTGCTCGAAAGGCTCGGCCTTCAGCCCCAGCACAATCTTGCTGAACATCTGTACAAAGCGGCGATAGGCGTCATAGGCAAAGCGTTCGTCGCCCGAAAGCGCGATAATGCCCTGCACGGTCTCATCGTTCAGGCCCAGGTTCAGCACGGTATCCATCATGCCCGGCATGGAAAACTTCGCGCCTGAACGCACCGAAACGAGCAGGGGATTTTCACGGTTGCCAAAGCTCTTGCCGGTTTGCTCTTCCACGTAGCGCAGCGCGGCAATTGCCTGATCCCACATGCCTGGCGGGAACTTGCCACCCTCTTTGTAATACTGGTTACACGCCTCGGTAGTAATCGTAAAGCCTGGTGGAACAGGCAGGCCAGCATTGGTCATTTCTGCTACGCCAGCGCCTTTGCCGCCGAGCAGATCACGCATCTTTGCGTTGCCCTCGCTAAAAAGATAGACCCATTTGTGCGGCGACTGCCGCACCGCCTCTTCAAACGTCGCATACGTAGTCTGGGCCACTGGTTCCTCCCTTATCTGGAGACACTCCGTCTCCTGTTTTAATGCCGGATCGCCATGATGGTATTTGGGCAATCCGGCAGTGGTCTGGCTAGAGCAGGCATGCAGCCTGCACCAGCAGAAGCAACATATTCAAGGAGCCTCGACAACAACGCTGCGCGCCCAACGCAGCACGCGCCGTGCCCGCTGCATTAATGCCTGGGCTTCTTCGGCGCTAATCGTCTGGTCGGCTACTTCAGGAGGAGTCTCGGCGTAGTAGGCTTCAGGATGATAGGGCGAAAGCGCGGCGGCATCCTCCAGAATCTCGAAAGGAGCGCCCACGGCCTCGCCCAGAGCGCGCAGGTCATGGTTATATGTCGTGCGATGCCCGTCGCGCCGCATGCTGACGGCCTGGAAAGATTTTTCTGCGACCTGATTACAGATGTCTGCGCAGGCAAAGTGCCGCCCAATCGCCAGTTCCAGCCCAGCCGAGGCCATATCCTGAACTGCCTCCGCAAAGATGCTCAGGGCTTCTTCATTCATCGACTCGAATCCTCCACCAGCGGTATGATAGCCCCATGGAAGCGCAAGTGTCAACAGGACACCAAGCCTGATACGCGCCCGCAGGCACAAAAAAGCCAGGGGCAAGAAAGGAAGGTCCCCTTCTTGCCCCTGGCTAAGAAAAGATAATTAAGAAAAGCTTGACGCGCTCCAGCAACGCACTACAACGCAATGCGCTCCACGGGACGCACAAGAGAAGAGGATCGCGCTACAGGGACAACTTACGCCAACGCGCTCCTGAAACACCCTACAATCCCACATTACAACGACGCACTACCTGGCTGCGCTACAACTATGCACTCTGTAATTTGCTCTACGAAGCTGCGCTACGGGATCGCACTCTGTGATCTTCTCTCATTGTTGATTAACGGGTAACACTTCGACCAGTAACGTCGACTGGAAAAGAGAGAGGCGTGTGGGCTGTACGAATGGCAGAGTTTGAGGTATACTAAGGTATGGGTGCCCGGCAGTTATCTTCGGTTGAGCACACCGAGCAGCATCACTGGTGCCTCTCCAGGGCTTCACGGGCTGGTGGCCCTCACTATGCAATAGCTCTTTCGGGAGAACAGGTTGCTTTCGGAAAACCCGGCGGGCCGGATAGTGGCACAAAGCGCAGGTTTCTGCTATAGTGGCAGAAGCATGAAAAAGGGAAGCGCTCTCACACGATGTTGCCTCTCTTGATAGAGGTTGAAGATGAACTCAAGCTATGGCGTGCTGCGCGTGGTGCACACGGAAGAAGATGCAAACAAGGAAGCTGCTACCAGCGCAGCAACCACCGGGTTAGGCGCGTGGGATTTGCCGGGCTATCCAGCCAATACCGCCAGCCTGGCAGACCCACTCTATCTGCTCACTGAATCTATCACCACCATTGGCCGCGGCTTGAACAACCATGTGGTCCTGATGGACCCTACCGTTTCGCGCGAACACGCCCGACTGATCTGGCGCAACGGCATCTGGGTACTTGAAAATCTGAGCGCGCAGAACCTGCTGCATGCAGATAAGGTCAATATCCCACCAGGCAAGCAAAAGGAAATCCGGCCTGGAGCGCAAATTCTGTTGGGGCAGACAACGTTGCAGCTTTTAGCCGCGCGTGGCGAGCGGCCTGCAAAGATTTCCAGGGCAGAAGAAAAGGATGCTGACTCCGCCGAGGGAGCTGAGCTTCAGGAACCCCAAACACCCCCAGCAGAACAGCCAATCTTATCAGATATCAGCACCAAGCAAGTGGATGCTGAGGTGCTGGCGCTGTTTGCCAAGGGCGGCAAGAAATCAGGCGGGCTGCTTAGTATGAGTCCTGGCGTCACCCTTCAATTTGCCGTGCGCCAGCGGCTCGACAGGGGCAAGCTCTGGGCAGTTGGCACCATTGCTGTTGTGTTGCTGGGCTTTCTCCTCTTCATTGGCTGCTCCTATCTTACGTTCTTCAGAAACGTACAGTTGAGCGCACAGGTCATTTCGCATGGAGGGCTGCCCAACGTCCTGGCAGCCATTACTATTCCGGTGGTGCCTGCCATTGGCATCATCTTGCTCATCAACATCATTGACCGCTTCGAGCGCGAACCCTGGCTGCTGCGTCTGGGCGCGTTCCTCTGGGGCGCGCTGATCGCTATCCCTCCCGCGCTGCTGATCGAGCAGGCCATTGCCGATGGCATCGCCACCATTCACTTCGGTTGGCTTTCGCGCACCGCCGCCGAGGTCATGAATTCGTTCTTACTCGGAGCCAATGCGGGCATCACCGAAGAAATCGTCAAAGGGGCAGGCTTGATTATCTTGTTGATTGCCCTGCGCGACGAGTTCGATAACGTGACCGATGGCATCATCTATGGTGCGCTCATCGGCGCTGGCTTTGCCATGGTGGAAAATTTCGTCTATTTCGCACGCGATTCTAATCAATCGCTGCTCTTTTTGATTATTGGCCGCATTGTGCTCGGCTGGCTGGGACATTCCACCTTCACAGCCTGCCTGGGCGCAGGGCTGGGATACGCGCGCCAGACCAGGATTCACTGGCAGAAATGGGCCATGCCGCTGCTGGGCTTCAGCATAGGCGTCTTGCTCCATACCCTGTTTGATTTTGTTGATTTCCAGGCCAACCATGCTGTCCACGATGCGCAATACAATGATGTGATTGCAACCATCGCCCTCATTGCCATCATTGCCGACTACATTCCGCCGTTCATAGCCCAGGGCACCCTGCTCTATCTGCTGATGCGCTCGCTCAACCACGAGACCACCGTCATTCGTGAATATCTGGCCGATGAGGTCATTCGCGGGGTGGTCACCCCTGATGAATATGTATTGCTCCAACGCTCGTTCCGAAGAACGCGGCTAGAGCGCTACTATCTCGTCAAGCGCGGCTGGCGTACCTGGCTGACGGCCAAGGCGCTCTATCAAACGCAAATCGGGCTGGCGTTTCGCAAGTGGCACGTCAGTATGGGCGATAAGCCCAAAGCCGGACGCCGGCAGCCTGAAGACGCCTATCGCGAGCGCATCAGGCAACTACGCCAGGATTTAGCGCAGCAATCGCTGTCGCCCGCGCTGCGTGCCCTTGCGCAATAGCCCATCCTGGCTACAACCGCCTTCGCGCCTTCTTCCCTCACCAACAGCCGGTTGGTGGTCGCCACGCCGCATGCGCCCAAACGGGCAGAGGTCGTGGCGCGCTCCCGCGTCTTGACAACGCTGAGATGCTGCGGCTATAGTACCGACACCGCCGAGCCATCTGGACAAAGAAAGATCATCAGAGCCGAGGAGAGTCAGCCACATGCGTGATTCGCAGCGCGAACCCGGAGCGTATCCCAGGCGCAACCCCTCAGGAGCCATGCCTAACCAATCTCGGCCCAGACCGAGGCCCCAACCCACCGGCCAGTCCCGCCCGCCCGCGCGGCGCTCCAGCATGGCAGGGCCAGACCCAGCGCCACGCTCGCGGCCTCTGCTCAATCACAACGACCTTCCACCCGGGCGTCCCAGGCTCCCTTCGGCTCAGGAAACCAGAGAAGAGCAGTTCGAACGCACCGAGCGGCTGCGCGCCTTGCGCCAGGACTTTCTCGACCACGCCCAGACGAAGATCAAGCCGCAAAAACCTCGCAACGTCTGGATCGCCGTCCCGCTTACCGGCGTCTTACTCATCGCCTGTATCGTTGGGATTATTGCCGTCTTGCAACTGCGCCCGACCATCTTCGGCAATGCCGGACAACCCGCTGCGACCCAATTTATGGCCGCCATGCAGCAAAAAAACTATACAGCCGCCTATGCCGACTGCGCAAGCAGCGTACAGGAGACGTTCACCGATCATAGCGGAGCGCTCAATAAAACTGATTTCGTTCAGCAGGCGCAAACAGCCGACCAGGTAGGGGCAATCACCAGTTACTCGTCGGCAGGCTCGAACTCGACCGACGCCAATAATCAGCAGTATACGTTTAGTGTAACACGCAAGGGTCAGAAACCGATCAATGTCACGATTGGCGTCACGAAAGGCAATGACGGCTCCTGGAAAGTGAGCAGCATCGACAACGCGCTTTTCCCCACGCCGCCACCGCCGCAAGTTACCCCAACGACCACGCCCACCGGCAACCTGAACCTGCCGGGCAATACACCTCTGGACGGGGCCAGGCGCATTGATTCACGCTAAGCGCCCAGCAGAGCAAGCAAAGCGGCGGAGGAACCTGACGCCAATGGCATGTTCCTTGCCATAAGCAGATGTGCTGGGAGGATAACCTCCTGGCGTATCTGCTTTTTCTATAGCCCGTCTATGCCATTGGTGAACACTATGAATATTCCGAGGTTGCTGCGTGTCAATCTCAAGCATATCGCGAAGGTTTTCGGGCTGCTGTGTGCCCTGCTCGTGCTGGCTTCGTGCGGTCAAGGCATCACTGCAACTACGCCGACCGGCCAGAGTTTCCATCCAGAGCTTGCCGCTAATCAGCCCAGCAGGTTGGTCATCTCCAGCCTGGGAATGAACGCGCCGATTATGCCCGTGGGCCTCGACCAGTATGGAGCCATGCAAGCTCCCGGCGCGGGGCATCCGGCCAGCGATCCCATCTGGGCCACCAGCTTCTGGTGGAAGCAAGGCGCGCTGCCCGGCCAACCTGGCAACGCTGTTCTGGCCGGGCATGTGGACCGCAACGATGGCAGCCGCGCCGTTTTCTGGAATCTGAGCGATATTCAAACAGGGGATACCATTCTCATCATCAATCAATCAGGGCAAACGCTCACCTTTCGCGTGACCAACGTGGAAGCCTTTACCGACCCCGATGGTGGTCCCCATGACCCGGTGATTCAGCGAGTCTTTGGCCCGGCGTCTTCTGCTAACCTCAACCTGATTACCTGCTACGGCTCCTGGATTGGCACGGAATACAACAAAAGATTGGTGGTTTTTTCCACGCTCGTCAGCGGAACGTGATACACTCCGGCTATGTTCGCTGATAGCCATATTCATCTGGACCGCTACACCGATGAGGAAGCCTCCGCACTGCTGGCGCGGGCGCGCCAGGTAGGCGTGAGTCGCTTTCTCACCATCGGCGTGGACCTCGCCTCATCAGAGCGTGCCATCATGCTCGCCCGGCAGCATCCTGGCTTGTACGCTGCCATCGGCTTGCATCCAACCTATCTGGCTGAGGGCTTCTCTTCACACATAGCTGATTATGAGGAGCGCTTGCGAGCGCTTGCCCAGCATTCAGAGGTCGTCGCCATTGGCGAAGCAGGCATCGATCTGCTGGATGCTCAGGCACCGCTGGAGACACAGCGCCAGGCGCTTCGCCTGCAATTACATCTGGCGTATGATCTGAAACTGCCGCTCATCCTGCATAACCAGGCGGCAGAGACTCAATGCCGGGAGATGCTGCGAGCAGCCAGACAGGAAAGGGCGCACACACACAACGTGATCGTCCACTATTTCGTGGGCGATGCGACAAGCGCCGCGTACTGGCTTGATCTGAGCTGCCATCTCTCGGTTGGTAAGCCGGTGACGCGCCCGGAAAACGCTGCCCTGCGCAAAGCCGTTGCAGCTATCCCGCTGGAACACCTGCTGCTGGAGACCGATACCTATCCCTTGCCTGGCCGCACCACCGAGCCAGCCGACATCGCGCAGATCGGGCAGGCTGTCGCTGAAATCAAGCAGCTTCCACTAGAAACGATTGCGGAGCAGACGACAGCGAATTTCTGCCGACTGCTCCATATTCCTCAAGCCTGACGCTAAAGCTAACGCCAGTTCAGCATATCTTCAGCCACAGCGCGGGCGATGATGAGCCGCTGCACCTGGCTGGTGCCTTCGACAATGGTCAACTGCCGCGCATCGCGATAGAATCGCTCGGTTGCCGACTCTTGCATATATCCGATACCGCCCATAATCTGAAGGGCTTTATCCGCCGCCTCGACCGCCGTCTCTGTGGCAAAACACTTCGCCAGCGACAGCCAGTGCGCGTGATCTTTATCGGCTTTACCCTCATCGACCAGTTGAGCCGCCTGGTAGGTCAGCAGGCGCGATGCCTCGATGCGCATCGCCACATCGGCAATCATCATCTGAATGGCCTGATGCTCAATTACCGGCTGCCCAAACGTATGCCGCTGCTTGGCATATTCAATGGCGTATTGAATCGCGCCCTCAGCCGTGCCCAGGCCCCGCGCCGCCACTACAGGCCGCACCGAGTTCAGATTCCACATAATCAACTTGAACCCCTGGTTTTCCTGACCTACCATCTGCGAGGCGGGCACGCGAGCGTCCTCGAAGATCAGTTCGCAGGTTGGCACGCCATGCACGCCCATCTTGCGGTCAGCCTTGCCTACGCGGAAGCCTGGCGTATCGCGGTCCACAATAAAGACGCCGAAGCCCTTCGAGCCTGCCTGAAGATTGGTCTTGGTGGCGACCAGGAAGAAATCGGCCACGCTCGCGCCGGAGATATAGTGCTTAGTCCCGTTCAGGATGTACTCATCGCCGCGCCGCTCGGCCCGCGTCTGGATATTCGCCGAATCGGAGCCAGCCCCCGGCTCCGTTAGCCCAAACGCGCCGCGCAATTCGCCCAGCGCCGTGCCCCGGCAATATTTCTGCTTCTGCTCCTCGTTCCCATATTTCAGGATGGCCGAAGTCGAAAGCTTGGTCAGCAGCAAGATTAACGAGCAGGCGTTATCAACTTTGGCAACTTCTTCCACCGCCAGCGCCAACCCCATGGTGCCCGCGCCGCTCCCACCGTATTGTTCTGGAAACGTCAGCCCCAGCAGTCCGGCCTCTTTATACACTTGAAAAATATCTTCAGGATATTCACCGGTCTCATCAAGTTCGGCGGCGCGCGGAGCAATCACTTCGTGGGCAATCCGCTTTGCCGTATCACGGATCAGTTGTTGTTCTTCGGTCAGGCGAAAATCCATGGGGTATAACTCCTTCTGTCCAGCAGGGACTGCCCTCAGCAGCGAGGGGTAGCATCGCTTCGTCGTGTCCTGTAACGTTTTGTGACCGCATTATACCTGATTCAATTGTTTCTAGCCCATCTTCCGCATGTCTACTTGCTTAATTCATAGTATTTTTCGTAGGGCGGGCCAAGTAAGCCAAGGATGAGCAGATGCAGGTCGCTCAGGCCCGTGACCTGCATGACTTCCATCCGCTCTTCCTGCTCCATCAG
>DATGID010000025.1:0-2813 GCA_035307385.1 Ktedonobacterales bacterium
CGAATACGTTCGGCTGGTGCAAGATAATCTCAATACCCATACGGCTGCGGCCTTGTATGAGACCTCCCCCCCTGCCGAAGCGCGCCGGATTCTGCAACGTCTGGAGTTCCACTACACGCCCAAGCACGGCAGTTGGTTGAACATGGCCGAGATTGAGATCGCCATCCTGCAGCGCAATGCCCTCTCCTGCCGCTTGGAAAACGAGGCAGCGCTGCGCCGTCAGGTGCTCGCCGTAGAAACCGAACGCAATGCCCAGCGACGCGGCATTGCTTGGCAGTTCACCTCATGCGACGCACGTCGCAAGCTGGAGCGGCTCTATCCCGTGAAAGCACCAGAGCAGTTTGAGTGAGGGATCAAAGGCGGGAGCGTTCGTGCCTTGGGAAAGGCTGCCCTTGGCGCGGATGACGCGGGTGCTCGCCTCCAGTGAAGCGATGGTTCTGGCTCATCTGCCTTGTCCATCAGCACGTTGGCGGCACCGGCACCCGGGCACAGAGCCGAACGCCCGCCCCCGGCGCGCTTTCGATCTGGAGCGTCCCGCCCAGATGGCTGACCCGCTCGCGCATCGAGTGCAAGCCTAGATGCCCTGGAAACGCGCCCTGCGGATCAAAGCCAATGCCATCGTCGCGCACCTCCAACACAACCTCCTCGCTTGTCTGGCGGAGATGCAGGTTCACCTGCCTGGCGCGGGCATGCTTGACGGTGTTGTGCAGGGCCTCCTGGGCGATGCGGTAGAGTTCCTGCTTGACCGCAAGCGGCAGGGCTGGTTCGTCGCACAGGTCCAGATGGACGGTCACCTCGTGGCGGGCCTGGAGTGCGGTTCCCTGCTTGGTGAGGGCCGCCACTAGCCCCTCTTGCTCCAGCGATTCGGGGCGCAGCTCGAAGATCAAGGCACGCATCTCGGCTAGCCCGGCTTCCGCCAGAGAGAGCACGTAATCCAGCGGCTCAGCCACATGTTCCGGGTCACGCTCCAGAGCGGTGCGCGCGCTGTGCGCGCCGAGCGAGATGCCGTAGAGCGCCTGGGAGACCGAATCGTGCAGTTCGCGCGCCAGCTTCTGTCGCTCTTCCAGCGCCGCCAGCGTCTGCGCCTGGGCATAGAGCCGGGCGTTGGTAATGGCAATAGTAGCCTGATTGGCAATCACCTGGGCCAGTGCGGCGTGGTGCGGGGTAAATGCCCCTACCTCGTTGGACGTCAGCAGCAGCAAGCCGCTCACGTGTTCTTTGAGCGTGAGCGGGATAAGCAGCGCGGCGCGGATGGCGGCAAAGGCCGACTCTCCCAGCGCCCCAAGCGCCTCCTGGACCGCCTGGGCCAGCGGTGTGTGCTCGCGCACATCCTGCATCAAGAGCGGTTCCAAGTCTGTGAGCCGTTCCCAGAGTGGCCCCAACGTGGTGAGCGGCGTGCGCAGGTGGCGCTGGACTGCTTCGGGGAAGGGGCTGCGATAGTCCTGGATGACCAGTTCCTCCGCCTCCACCGTAGCGATCGTGGCGCCCGTATAGGGAACGACACCCTTCAGCTGCTCCAGGACAAGCCCGAGCAGGGGCTGGAGGTGCTGGGCAGCGGCCATTGTCTGGGAAATCTCCAGCAGCGAGGCCAGTTCGCGCGTGCGCTCCTCGACGCGCTGGGCCAGTAAGTGCTGCGCCTCGACCTGCTCAGTGATGTCGCGTGCCACCCCCAGCCCATGAGGCTTGCCGTGATAGATGATCGGGGCAGTGGTCATGTCCACTGGGAAGGTCGTCCCATCTTTGCGCTGAAAGAGGAGCGTTCCCTGGTAGCGCCTCCCGACTTTCGGGTTCTCCAGGCTCGCGGTGAGGCGAGCCTGCGTGGCTGGAGCAAGACGACGCTGGCATGCACCCCGATCAGTTCCTCAGGGGTGTAGCCAACCATCTGACAGAGGGCAGGATTGACCTCGACGAACACTCTGTCCAGATCGAAGATACACAAGGCGTCGTAGGTCGCCTCAAAGAGGCTGCGATAGAGCGTTTTGTGCTCGCGGAGGCGTTGCTCCGCCTGCGCTCGCTCGGTGACGTCCGGATCGAGGATGTCCAGGCCCGCGTAGACGGTTTCAAAGAGATCGCGATACACCGCTTCTCGCTGGCGCAAGCGCGTCTCGCTCTGCCGGACCTGCTGGAGGCGCTGCTGCACCTGCTCGGCCATGGCACGAAAGCGAGAGAGCAGTCGCCACTCGTCCGAGTCCGCCTGCCAGTCATCCAGAGGGATGGCGGGCACCGTGTCGGGGTCGTGCTGCACCTGTGTAAACAACTGCAACAAGGTGGCTTGGAGGTCGGCGGGCATGGGGTTCGCTCCTTCCTGCTTCCACTCACACGTCCGGCGGGGGTACGGATTTGGTGGTCTCGGAGGCGTCGGGCGAGACAAAACGGATGCGCCTGGCAGAGAGGGTGGCCTGGGTGTGGCTCTGAACCCCTAGCCTGGTGAGGGGTGGCTTACCCACCTCTTCACCACCTGATCGGGATAATCCGCGGGACCGGTCCCCTCTCGACCCACACGAGTACCCTGGCGGTCAGTATAACAGAAGACACAGGACGAAACAAGGGATCACTCACTGCGAACAAGCGTACGTGGTTGGCACGATCATGGGTGCTCCGCCGACTGTTGAACTTCTAAAACAGTACAGTGACCCCTCACTCAACCTGCCAAAAGCTAAACGGACTGACCACTAAGTACAATCAGATAATGTTTTGAGGGTGTATACTGTAGGAAAAGGAGGGGGCAATGAAACCAACTCAATTTCCTGCACAGCGTGAGGAGCAACTCCAGGCGCTCGACGAGTTCTACCGAACGACTCGCAATGTGCGGC